>JOAZ01000007.1 GCA_000720535.1 Streptomyces halstedii | reverse complement strand
GACTCTATCAGACTCTTTCGTGTCCGATTCCCGGTCGAAGCGGGTCTCGCGTTCTTCCGCTTTCCAGTTCTTCGCTTTCGCGTTTCCCTTTCCGGCGAGCCAGACTCTATCAGCCTTTTCGCTATCGCTTTGACCACACCCCCTGCGGACATGCAGGGGTAAGGATCAGAGTTACAGTCTGGGCTTGGGAGTCGCTGCCGGCCCCCGACTCACGAGTCGGGTTGGGGCCAGGCAGGGAAACGACAGTACAGGTCCCTGTGAGTCGAGGCAAATCGTTTGGGGTGCGTTGCCAGGCCCGTCAAGCGGTAGGTCTCGGGCCGAACCGGGACTTCGTATGACTTACGCTGCTGACGAGTACGCCGTCCTCCATCCGCTGCGGCGGCGGCCCATATGTATCTCCACCCCCTGGGAGGCCCCCCATGACCACAGTGACCTCACCTCTTGCCGGTCGTGCCATCGGACTCGCCGAGGTGCCCGACCCGGTCTTCTCCGGCGCGATGGTGGGTCCCGGTACCGCGATCGACCCCCTGCGGGAGCCGTCCGAGGCCGTCTCTCCGGTCGACGGGATCGTCGTCTCCCTGCACCCGCACGCCTTCGTCGTCGTGGACGACCAGGGCCACGGCGTCCTGACCCACCTCGGCATCGACACGGTGCAGCTCAACGGCGAGGGCTTCGAACTGCTCGTCAACAAGGGGGACACGGTGACCCGGGGGCAGGCCGTCGTGCGCTGGGACCCGGCCGGGGTCGAGGCCGCCGGCAAGTCGCCCGTCTGCCCGGTCGTGGCCCTTGAGGCGACCGCCGACTCGCTCTCCGACGTACGCGAGAGCGGCGAGGTGAAGGCCGGCGAGACGCTGTTCGGCTGGCAGTGACTCCCCCGGCGCGGTAGCGCGCGCCGGACGGAGCGACAGCCAGGCGACAGCCAGTTGGGCACCCACCGCGGCGGTAGGACCGCCGCACAAATCGGAGACGGTGAAATGGAGACAACGCTGCGAGGCGTCGGCGTGAGCCACGGTGTGGCGATCGGCGAAGTTCGGCACATGGGTACGGCTGTGCTCGAACCACCGGCCAAACAGATTCCCGCGAACGAGGCCGAGCGCGAACAGGGGCGTGCCCGCCAGGCCGTGGAAGCCGTGGCGGCCGATCTGATCGCGCGGGGCAATCTGGCCGGCGGCGAGGCACAGCACGTGCTGGAGGCCCAGGCCATGATGGCGCAGGATCCCGAACTCATCGCCGATGTGGAGCGGCGCATCGCCGTCGGCAGCACCGCCGAGCGCGGCGTGTACGACGCCTTCGCGGCGTACCGGGCGCTGCTCGCCAACGCCGGGGAGTACCTGGCGGGTCGTGTCGCCGACCTCGACGACGTACGCAACCGCATCGTGGCGCGGCTGCTCGGGGTGCCGATGCCCGGCGTGCCGGACAGCGACGAGCCGTACGTGCTGATCGCGCGTGACCTGGCACCGGCCGACACGGCGCTGCTCGATCCCTCGCTGGTCCTCGGCTTCGTGACCGAGGAGGGCGGGCCCACCAGCCACAGCGCGATCCTCGCGCGGGCGCTCGGGGTGCCCGCCGTGGTGGCTCTTCCCGGTGCGGGTGAGATCACCGAGGGCACCGTCGTCGCGGTGGACGGCAGTACCGGGGAGGTCTTCGTCGAACCCTCCGTGGGCCGGCAGGAGGAGATGCGCGGTGCCGCCGCGGCGCGCAAGGCCGCGCTGTCCGGCGTGACCGGGCCCGGGGCGACCTCCGACGGGCACAAGGTGCCGTTGCTCGCCAACGTCGGCGGCCCCGGTGACGTCCCCGCGGCGCTGGAGGCCGGCGCCGAGGGTGTCGGGCTGTTCCGTACGGAGTTCCTGTTCCTGGACGACAGCTCGCGGGCGCCGTCCGAGGAGAAGCAGATGGCGGCCTACCGGGCCGTGCTGGAGGCGTTCCCCGAGGGGCGCGTGGTCGTACGGGTGCTGGACGCGGGTGCCGACAAGCCCCTTGACTTCCTGACCCCCGCCGACGAGCCGAACCCGGCGCTCGGGGTCCGCGGGCTGCGCAGCCTGCTGGACCACCCCGACGTCCTGCGGACGCAGTTGACCGCCCTGTCCAAGGCCGCCGAGGGGCTTCCGGTGTATCTGGAGGTCATGGCGCCCATGGTGGCCGACCGGGCCGACGCCAAGGCGTTCGCCGACGCCTGCCGCGAGGCGGGCCTGCGGGCGAAGTTCGGTGCGATGGTGGAGATCCCGTCCGCCGCGCTGCGGGCGCGTTCCATCCTCCAGGAGGTGGAGTTCCTGTCGCTGGGCACCAACGACCTGGCGCAGTACACCTTCGCCGCCGACCGTCAGGTCGGTGCGGTGTCGCGGCTCCAGGACCCGTGGCAGCCGGCGCTGCTGGACCTCGTCGCGCTGTCGGCCGAGGCCGCCGCCGCGGAGGGCAAGAGCTGCGGTGTCTGCGGTGAGGCCGCCTCGGATCCGCTGCTGGCCTGTGTGCTGACCGGTCTGGGGGTCACCTCCCTGTCGATGGGTGCCGCGTCCATTCCGTATGTGCGGGCGACGCTGGCGAAGCACACGCTCGCGCAGTGCGAGCGCGCGGCCTCGGCCGCGCGTGCCGCCGACTCCGCCGAAGAGGCGCGGCTGGCCGCTCAGGCGGTGCTGTCGGGCGAGTGAGGCGTCACGGCCGCCGGTGAACGGCGGTCGGTGACCAGTGGGTGAGCGAAGGGGTCCCGCCGGTGCCGGCGGGGCCCCTTCCGCCTGCCGGTCCGGTCAGTGGTGCGCCTCCGGTTCGTCGGTGCCGAGGTCGAAGCCCGTGTGGTACTCGACGTCCGGTTCGGGCGGGACGGGTTCGCCGGTGTCCGCGTCCGTGCAGTAGGCGTCGAAGACCTCCCCCGCGCTGAGCGGGACGAGGCTTCCGCGGACCAGTCGCCAGCCGTACACGCGGTCCCGGGTGTCCGGTGTGGTGGTGCGCAGGACGACACCGCCCCGGGTCTCCAGCGCGACGCCCACGGCGAGGACGCCGGCGAATTCGGCGCCTTCGGACGGTTCGAGCCGGTCGGGGCCGTCGTCGGCGCCCCGGGTGGTGCGCAGGACCGCGAGGAGCCGCTCGTCCTTGGCGGGGGTGGTGCACACCAGGTGGTGGGTGCCCGGCCCGGCCGCCTCCAGCAGTCGTGCCAGCAGGTGGGACGCCCGGTCGAAGGCGGCGCGGCCGATGTCCTGTCCGCAGTCCCGGCAGTCCCCGAGGCCGGCGAGGAGCATCGTGGCGTACTCCCAGGTCGCCCGGCGGACGGCCGCGGAGACCAGGAGCGGGATCAAGGCGTCGATGGGCTGGCCCGTGTACGCCACGGTGGCGCCGGTGGCGGCGACTTCCGCGGTGAAGCGGCTGCGGCTCCCGCGCAGGTCGGGGTCGAGGCCCGCTCCGGCGCAGAACTCCGCGTAGTCCTGGGGGTCGAAGAGCGCGACGGTCGTGTGCTCGCCGCGCGCGGCGAACGCCCTGAGGAGCCCTTCGACCTCCCTGAGATAGGCGGTGTGGTCGTCGAAGGTGAAGCTGCGGTAGCGGCGCATGGCCGCGAAGTCCTCGGCGTCCACCAGGAGGCCGACGGTGCTGGGTGTTTCGCGGCGCAGCGCGCGCCGCGCGGACGTGCCTGACCTGTGGCGGGCCGGTGTGGTGTTCCGGCCGTGCCCGGTGCCGCGGTGCTTCCTGGTGTGCGTCATGTGTCCCCCTGCGCATGGTTGATCGATGCTCACTCAGCGTAGGCAGGGGGACTGACAACGGGTCGGTCAGCGGCGCTCGCGGGCGAGTTCCTCGTAGAAGTGGAGCAGTTCGAGGTTGTCGATGGAGCCGGTGTTGACGGCCTTGGAGAGGGCGGTGCCCTGGAGGAGGCGCTTGACGGGGACCTCGACGCGTTTGCCGGTGAGGGTGTGCGGGATGCCGGGGACCTCGATGACCTCGTCGGGGACGTGGCGTGGGGAGAGGTTCTCGCGGATGGTCCGCTTGACGCGCTCGCGCAGGCCGTCGTCGAGGGTGGCCCCTTCGGCGAGGTGGACGAAGAGGGGCATCCAGTAGCCGCCGTCCGGTTCCTCGACGCCGATGACGAGGGATTCGCGGATCTCGGGGAGCCGTTCGACCGCCTCGTAGATGTCGGCGGAGCCCATGCGTACGCCCTGCCGGTTGAGGGTGGAGTCGGAGCGCCCGTGGATGACGACCGAGCCCCGCTCGGTGAGGGTGATCCAGTCCCCGTGGCGCCAGACGCCGGGGTACACGTCGAAGTAGCTGTCGTGGTAGCGGCTGCCGTCGGGGTCGTTCCAGAAGCGGATCGGCATGGAGGGCATGGGGGCGGCGACGACGAGTTCGCCGACCTCGCCGGTCAGTGGCCGTCCGTCGGGGTCCCAGGCCTGGAGGTCGGTGCCGAGGCAGGGTGCCTGGAGTTCGCCGATGTGGACGGGGAGGGTGGGGACGGCGCCCGCGAAGCAGCTGCACACGTCGGTGCCGCCACTGACGGACGCGATCCAGAGGTCCTCGGCGACCGCGTCGTGGAGCCACCGGAAGCCGTCGGGCGGCAGGGGCGAGCCGGTGGTGGCGACGCACTGGACCCGGCTGAGGTCGTGGTCGCGGCCGGGATGGACGTCCGCCTTGCGGCAGGCCATGACGTAGGCGGCGGAGGTGCCGAACAGGGTCGCGCCGGTCTGTTCGGCGACCCGCCACTGGGCGCTGATGTCGGGGAAGCCGGGGCTGCCGTCGTAGAGGACGACCGTGCTGCCGGTGAGCAGGCCGGAGACGAGGAAGTTCCACATCATCCAGCCGGTGGAGGTGTACCAGAAGAAGCGGTCCTCGGGGCCGAGGTCGCAGTGCAGGCCGAGCTGTTTGCAGTGTTCCAGGAGGATGCCGCCCTGGGACTGCACGATCGCCTTGGGGAGTCCGGTGGTGCCGGAGGAGTAGAGCACCCAGAGGGGGTGGTCGAAGGGGACCTGCTCGAAGACGGGTTCGGTGTCGCCGGCGGTGAGCTGGGACCACTCCAGTGCGCCCTCGGGTGCTTCCGTGCCCAGGAGCGGGATGTGGACGACCGCGCGCACGGTGGGCAGTTCGCGGCGGAGCTCGGCGACGGTGCCGGTGCGGTCGTGCTCCTTGCCGCCGTAGCGGTAGCCGTCGACGGTGAACAGCACGACGGGTTCGACCTGCTGGAAGCGGTCGAGGACGCCGCGGGCGCCGAAGTCGGGGGCGCAGGAGGTCCAGACTCCGCCGACGGCCGCGGTCGCGAGGAAGGCGACGACCGCCTGGGGGATGTTGGGGAGGTAGCCGCTGACCCGGTCGCCCGGGGTGACGCCGAGGGCGCGGAGTCCGGCGGCCAGCGCACCGACCTGGTGCCGGAGTTCGCTCCAGCTGACCGGCACCTGGGTGTGGGTCTCGTCGACGTGGATCAGGGCGGGCGCGTCGGCGCGCAGGGGGTCGTCGGCGGTGCGCAGGGCGTGTTCGGCGTAGTTGAGGGTGGCGCCGGGGAACCACTGGGCGCCGGGCATGGAGCGGTCGCCGATGACGGTCTCGTACGGGGTGGAGAAGCGGATGCCGAACCAGTCGGCGACGGCTTGCCAGAAGGTGTCCAGCTCCTCGACCGACCAGCGGTGCAGGGCCGCGTAGCCGCCGTCGGCGGGGGCTCCGTACCGTGGCGCCGCCCAGCGCTGGAAGCGGGTGACGGCCGCGGCCTCGACGCGCTCGGGATCGGGCTGCCAGAGGGGGGCTTCGCTGGCTGCTGGGGTCATGGGGCGGCTCCCTGGCCTTTCTCGGGGTACGCGGGGTGTGCGTCTCGCGCGCACGGGCGGGGTGTGCGTCTCGCGCGCACGGGCGGGGTGTGCGCGTGAGCGGCAGTTACGGACGATGCCATGTGATCGTCCTTCGCACCAGGGTCCTGGGCCCCGGCCGCGCCCGGGGCGGGATTCCCGGGCCGGTGCGGGTGCGCGGGGGCGGCGGGGCCGGGTCAGCGGTAGCGGCCGGCGAACCAGTCGCGCACGGCCTCGGTGTGCAGGGGGAAGGCCAGTTCCCCGGGGGCGCGCAGCACGTGGTGTCCGCGGGTCTCGTCGGTGGGGACGGAGGGCGGGAGGTCTGCCTCGGGGCGGGACGGGAGCAGGCCGACGAGGAGCAGGTGGCCGTCCGGGGAGCTGAGGGCGTCGGCGAGGCGTACGTCCCTCTCGTCGGCCCGGATGCCCGTCTCCTCGTGGAGTTCGCGTACGACGGCGTGCCGCCAGTCCTCGGTGTGGTCGATGTATCCGCCGGGCAGGGCGACGCCTCCGCGCCGCGGCGGGATGTCGCGGGTGATGACGACGAGGCCCGTGGTGTCCGGGCCGGTGACGGGCAGCAGGGCGACGGCGACCGGGAGCGGGTTGCGGTAGGCCGTGTGGCCGCAGGCGGCGCACGTGCGGGGCCAGGGGCCGGCGGGGGAACGGGCGTCGGCGGGGTAAGGGGTTCCGCAGCCGCCGCAGTGGGAGTCCTTCACGGGCGGACTGTATCCGGTCACCCTTCTCCCGGAGCCCGGAGCGGTGGACGATGTGCCCATGACAGGAATCGCCCGTACGTTACGCGCCCCGGCGGCCGTCGCCGTCTCCCTCCTCGCCGTGACCGCCGCCGCTCCCCCGGCACAGGCGGAGCCCGGCCCCACGGCGCCGAGGGAGTTCGTCGATCTGCGGTCCGTCGATCCGACGGTCCTCACGGAGATGCGGTACGCCACCGCGCACACCTTCATGGGAGAGCGGGTGGACGGCTACCGGCAGCCCGTCTGCCTCCTGACCCGCCCCGCGGCCCGTGCGCTGCGCACGGCACAGCGGCGGCTGCTGCGCCAGGGGTACTCGCTGAAGGTGTACGACTGCTACCGGCCGCAGCGGGCGGTGGACCACTTCGTGCGCTGGGCGAAGGATCCCGACGACCAGGTCATGAAGGGTGAGTTCTACCCGCTGGTCGACAAGTCGCGGCTGTTCGAGGACGGTTACATCGCGGAGAGGTCCGGGCACAGCCGGGGCGGCACGGTCGATCTCACCCTGGTGAAGCTGCCCGCGGCGCCGACCCGGCCGTACGTGCCGGGCGAGGAGCCGGTGCCGTGCTTCGCGCCGGAGGGTGAGCGCTTCCCGGACAACTCGGTGGACATGGGTACGGGTTTCGACTGCTTCGACACGCTGTCGCACACCGACGATCCGCGGGTGCGCGGGGTTCAGCGCGCCAACCGGCAGTTCCTGAAGAAGACGCTGACCGACGTGGGGTTCGTGAACCTGCCCGAGGAGTGGTGGCACTTCACGTACCAGCCGGAGACCTTCCCGGACACCTACTTCGACTTCCCGGTCTCCAGGCGGTCCCTCGGCGGCCGCTGACGCCCGGCGGAGCGGGCGGACGTGACCACCCCCGTGGGCTCCGGACGCCCGCTCCTCCTCTCGGACGCGGAAGGGCCGTGCCCGGTTGCCGGTGGAGCCGTTACGGTGCCCCCATGCCACAGCGGACGTTCGGATCGTATGAAGAGTTCTGGCCCTACTACGTCGCGATGCACGCGAAGGCGGCGACCCGGTGGGTCCATCTGACCGGCACCCTGACCGGTCTCGCCGTCACCGCGTACGGACTCGCCCGGGGCAGGAAGCGGTACGCGGCCGCCCTGCCGCTGATCGGTTACGGGACCGCGTGGCCGGCCCACTTCCTCATCGAGGGGAACAACCCGGCGACGTTCGGGCACCCCGCCTGGTCGCTGCGCGGTGATGTGCGGATGATCCGGATGATGCTCGCCGGGCGGGACCGGGAGCTGGCCGAGACCGCCGCCGCGTGGCTCGCCGAGAACCGCTGAGGCCGCCCGCGCGCACAGGGTTGACGGACCGTCACCCCGGGTGAAGACTCCCTGCCGGGTCACCCGTACGCGCGGCCCGTACCCCGGTCGGCGGGGGTGCGGGCCGCGCTCCCGCGCGGTCGGCGGTGCTCAGGTCCTGGCCGGTTCCGGTTGTCTGGGCCGGCCGGCGCGCGCCATCGCGTGCTCGACGACGGCCACGAGCACGTCCCGTACGGACGCGCGTTCGCGGGCGTCGCACAGGAGGACCGGGACCCCCGGGTCGAGGTCGAGTGCCGCCCGGACCGTCTCTGCGGGGAAGCGCTGGGCGCCCTCGAAGAGGTTGACCGCGACGGTGAAGGGGATGCCGCGCCGCTCGAAGTAGTCCACGGCCGCGAAGGAGTCCTCCAGCCGCCGGGTGTCGGCCAGGACGACCGCTCCCAGGGCCCCCTGGGCCAGCTCGTCCCAGAGGAACCAGAAACGGTCCTGCCCGGGGGTCCCGAACAGGTAGAGCACCAGGTCCTCGCGCAGGGTGATCCGCCCGAAGTCCATGGCCACCGTGGTGGTGCTCTTGCCCTCGACACCGCCGAGGTCGTCGACCGGCCGGCCGGCCTCGCTCAGCCTCTCCTCCGTACGCAGCGGCCGGATCTCGCTGACCGCCCCCACCAGGGTCGTCTTGCCCACACCGAAGCCGCCCGCCACCAGGATTTTCAGGGTAACGGGCTCCACGGGCCGCCTGCTGCGGCTAGAGCGCCCGAAGGCCATTGATCACCTCGCGAAGAATGTTCACGTCCGGCAGCTCGGCCGGCGGAACGGGACGGGTGACATGCACCAGCTCCTCCTCGACGAGGTCACCGACCAGGACGCGGACCACCCCGACGGGGAGGTCCAGTCCGGAGGCGAGCTCGGCGATCGACTGGGGCATGTCGCTGCACAGTTCGACGATCTCCACGTGTTCCGGGGAGAGCGTCTGGTCCCGGCCGGGATCGTCGGCCGCGGGTTCCGGGACGACGATCGCGATCAGGTCGAGACGGTGACGGGACGCGCTGCTGGTACGCCCCCGGGTCATGGCGTAGGGGCGGACCACCGGTCCGGCCTCGGCGTCGTACCAGCGTGAGGAGTCCTCGTCGGCGGAGCCGCGGGGCGGTCCCGGGGTGTCCCGGGCGGAGTCGGCGCTCATGCCATCTCCTCACCCTCCGGCGGACATACCGGTCGCTCTGGGCGCGTTGGCCAGGTGGGCGCCCACCCGCTTGACCATCAGGGTCATCTCGTACGCCACCTGTCCGACGTCCGAGTCGGAGTCCGCCAGGACGGCGAGACAGCTGCCGTCACCGGCCGCCGTCACGAAGAGGAACGCCTCGTCGAGTTCGACGACGGTCTGGCGGACCCGGCCCGCCTCGAAGTGGCGGCCCACCCCCTTGGCGAGGCTGTGGAAACCGGAGGCGACGGCCGCCAGGTGTTCGCTGTCCTCGCGGCTCAGGTCCTGCGACGTGCCGGTGGCGAGGCCGTCGCTGGAGAGCACCAGCGCCTTGCGGATGCTCGATACCCGCTCGACCAGTTCGTCAAGGAGCCAGTTGAGCTGGCTGGAGCCCTGGCGTGCGGCGTCGGTTGCTGCGGCGTTCGGTGCGGTCATCGACCGTCCCCTCCCGGAGTGGTTCCTGGTGCTGTCTCGCCGGGGCCGGCCGTGTCCTCGGCGTTCTGCCGACGGCCACGCTGCCAGCCGCGTTGGATCGAGGCCATGCGGTTGCGTACGTCGTCCGCGTCCCGTCCGAACTCGTCGGCCCTGTCCGCGGGGTCGTGGCCGGGAGTCCGCTCTGCGGAGGCCTCCCGGAGCTGTGGGGCGATGCTGGCCTGCCGGATCCTGCGCGGCAGGCCGCCGATGGTGCCCGGCGCGCCGTCCGGGGCCGCGTCGGGTGCCGGGGTGTCCGGCCGCTCCTCCGGCTTCCGGTCCGCCGCCTTCCGGTCCGCGGCGCGGTCCTCGGAGGGCGCGGGGTGCGAACGGCCCGTCTCCGGCACCCGGCGGCCGCGGTCGGTGACCAGCGTCGGCGGCTTGCGCCGGGGCAGCGGGACGGACCCGGCGGGGCGCATGGGGCGGACGTCGGCCGTGCGGCCCTCGGAAGGGTCCGACGCCTGCTGGTGCTGTTCACGCTCCGCGTTCCGGCGCAGCCCGCGGGCGCGGAAGATGCCACCGCGCTCGCTCTCCGTGTCCTCCAGGTCGGACACGCCGTCCAGGACGGGCCCGAGCGCCGGATCGAGGTCACGGGCCAGGGCGGGGTCGTCGGCGAGCTCCAGCGCGCCCACCGGGCCCTCCAGCTCGACCGGGCCGTCCAGCGCGACGGTGGCGGTGGGCACCGGGGCCAGTCCGGGGGGCCGGCCGGTGTCGGCGGGGCGCCGGGCGGCGGTGCCGTCGCCCGGTCCGCCGCCGATCGCCTTCTCGGCCCTGCGGTCGAGGCGGAAGCCGGTGCCGTGGGTGTCGGGGGCGTCGGTGAGCAGTTGCCCCGGGATGAAGACGACGGCGGTGGTGCCGCCGTAGGGCGAGGTCTGAAGCGAGACCCGCACGTTCTGCCGCTGGGCGAGCCGGCTGACCACGAAGAGTCCGAGGCGGTCGGTGTCGGACAGCTCGAAGTCGGGGGTCTCGGCGAGCCGCAGGTTGGCGTCGAGCAGGACCTCGGGGGCCATGCCGAGGCCGCGGTCGTGGATTTCGAGGGTGAAGCCGTTGGCCACGCGTTCGCCGTGCACCTGGACCGCGGTGTGCGGGGGCGAGAACACGGTGGCGTTCTCCAGCAGTTCGGCGATGAGGTGGGTCAGGTCGGCCACGGCGGGGCCGCCCACGCCGATGCGGGGCAGCCGCCTGACCTCGACGCGCTCGTAGTCCTCCACCTCGGCGACCGCCGCCCGCACCACGTCCATCAGCTGGATGGGCTTGCGCCACTGCCGGGACGGGGCCGCTCCGGAGAGGATCACGAGGCCCTCGGCGTGGCGGCGCATGCGGGTGGTGAGGTGGTCGAGGCGGAAGAGGTCGGCGAGTTCGTCGCCGTTCTCGGTACGGCGCTCCATGGCGTCCAGGAGCGTCAGCTGCCGGTGCAGCAGCACCTGGTTGCGGCGGGCGAGGTTGACGAAGACCTCGGAGACGCCGCGGCGCATGTCGGCCTGTTTGACGGCGGCCTCGACGGCGGCCCGCTGGAGCGTGTTGAGCGCCTGGCCGACCTGGCCGACCTCGTCCTTGCCGTAACTCAGCTGCGGGGCCTCGGTCTCCACGTCCACCTGCTCGCCCGCGGCCAGCCTCCGCATCACGCTGGGCAGCCGGACGCCGGACACCTCGTGGGCGTCCTTGCGCAGCCGGGAGAGGTCACGGATCAGGGCGCGGCCCACGCGTACGGAGACGAAGACCGAGACGATCAGGGCGAGGAAGCCGAGGACACCGGCCACCCCGGCCTGGATCAGGATCCGGTACCCGGCGGGCTCGGCGCGGTCCTGGAAGCGGTTGGCCATCTGGGTGTTGTCGTCGGCCAGGTGGTCCAGGACCGGTGGGGCCACCTGCTGCCACCGCTGCGCGTCGAGGGTCCCGGGCTTCTTGAACGGGCCGGCGGCGATGAGCTTCTGCTCGGTCGTGCGCAGCGGTTCGGTGTCGGGGCCGGACCAGTACTGGTCCATGCGGGCCCGCTCGGCCTCGGGCAGCAGCTCCAGGTTGACGTCGTAGAGGAGCCGGCGGTTGGCGGCGAGGTCGGAGACGGCGCGCAGTTCGGGGGCGCCGAGCCGGCCCGCGATCAGTCCGGACGCGACCAGCGCGTCCTCGCGGGAGAGCATCTCGCGGGCCCGCGAGACCCCGACCAGGGCCCGGAACTCCTTGTCCGTCGTGACGTTCTCCATCGTGTGGAGGCCGTTGAGGAAGCGGTAGCAGGGGTCCACGAGGCCGTTGTAGAAGTCCAGGGCGCGGGTCCGGTCGATGGTGCGCCGCTCGACGGAGGACCGCAGCGCCTCCAGGCCGTCGACCTCGCGCAGGACCGCGTCGAGCTGTGCTTCGGCCTCCGGGCTGAGCGCGTCGCGTACGCCGTCGCGGCCCGCGCTGCTTCTGACGTCGGCCACGGACCGGTCGGTCGCGGCGCGTTGGCGCAGGAGGACCGGCAGGGCGTCGGAGGCCCGGGGGTCGGCCAGGAAGACCAGGGTCTGCCGGCGCTCGCCCTGGACGGCGCGGACGGTCTCCTCCAGCGGATGGCCGAGGTTCTCCATGATGGAACCGGCGCCCAGCAGATCGCGGGCCTCGCGACCGGTGATGTAGGTGGCGAAGACCCACAGTCCGGTGAGGGAGACGAGCGGCACCAGGAGCAGCGCCACGATCTTCCTGCGGATGGACTTCCCGCGAAAGCGCATGGCCTCCCCCAGCTCGACCCCGCGCCGCGGGGGTGGTCGTGTCGGTGTTTCCGGTCCTTCGGCGGTGATCCCGCCGGACGTCCATCGGTCTTCCGTCAACAAACGGCGCGAGCCTACTACTGACACGCGGACAACTCGAAGACGCGTCCGGTCGAATTTCAGCCCCTCTTTCCGGTGTTGATCACCAGTTGTCCTGGTATAACCGGCGAAGAAGTTCGCGAAGTGTGACACGGGCAGCGGGGCCACGGCGCACATGCGCACCCCGGGCGGTTGGCTGGAAGTCTTCGTTCTGTAGGCTTTCGGGTCTGATTGAGGGCGTTCGGCGGGAATCTTCACGCACCGGCGTTCGTCCAGCTGTACGGGGGCAGACGACCGTACGGGGGATGGTGCGCACGCCGGTGTGGTCCGCCGGCGTGGACCGGGCACACACCGGGCAGCCACCCCTTGGGTCGTACGGCGGAGGGGAGTTGAGGGTCCGTGAGGACGGATGAACAACGGGGTGTGCCGGCGGCGGCCGCGGCGGCGGGCGGCGCCCGGATTCCCAGGCAGCGGCTGTGGGTGGAAGAGCCCGCGACACGGCGGCGGATGCCGGATCCGGTGCGTACGGCCGCGGTGCGGGCGGTGCTCATCATGTCGGTGACGCTGGTCCAGGCCGTGGTGGCCTTCCTGTGCACGCTGGCGGGCTCGTGGCTGGCCTTCCCCATGGTGCTCAGCGGGGTGGCCAGCACGGTGGTCGCCACCTGGTCGGTGCTGGACGTGTGGGTGACCCGGCAGGTGTGGAACCAGCGGCACGGCGTGGTCTCCGTGCCGAGCAGCACGGCGCGCCGTATGCGGCGCGAGCGGCGCAGGGCCCGGAGCGCGGCCCGGTCCCAGGCCCGCCGGGACGCGCGAATACGCCGCCGGGGCGCGGGCGGTCTCTCCCAGGCCTGACCGGGACGCGGCGGCCTCTCCCCGGCCTGACCGGGGCCCGCGGCGGCACGGCCGGCCGTGCCGCCGGGAGGCTCAGCGTCCCAGCGGGTCCGGTGACGGGCGGGTGCCGGTCGCCGGGCGGGTCTCCGGGACGGGCACCGCGTCCGGCGTCCCGTCGGCCGGGGCGGCCCGCTTGAACATCCGGGTCGCGGTGATCTCCCCGTGGACCGTCTCCCCTCCGGGGTCCTGCTGCGGAAGGCCCGGCCGCAGGTGTTCCTCGACGCTGATGTACTTGAGCCCCGCCCGCAGGTCCGCGTCGTTGCGCAGCCGGATGACGAGGGGGAACTCGGCGAGCGCCGTGGTGTCGAAGAGCCCCGTCGTGTACAGCAGCTGGACGCCGAGCGCGTCGGCGACGGCGCGCTGGAGCTCCAGCAGGTAGGTGGCGTTGGCGCGGCCGATGGGGTTGTCGAGGAAGAGGGTCCCGGCGTGGCGGTGCCGGTCGCGGCCCCGGTCGTTGCCGCGCAGGGCGGCCATGGTGCAGTACAGCGCGATGGCCGCGGTGAGCAGCTGGCCGCCGGAGAAGACGTCTCCCATCTGTCCCACGGGCACCCGCTGGGCGCGGAGCACCGCGTCCGGCTTGAGGATCTCGACCGCGATGCCCTTGGGCCGCAGCGCCGCCTCGACTCCGCGCAGCAGCAGGGACATGCCGTCCCTGCGCAGGTCGGAGTTCTTCTTGAGGGCGGCGTGCGTGGCCGCGTCGATGACCTCGCCGAGCCGTTCGGTGAGGGTGGCCTGGTCGGGTTCCTCGAAGCGGATACGGAGGAACTCCTGCCCCGACCACTCCCCCAGCCCTTCGGGCAGCCGGGAGAGCCGCTGGGCGGAGCGCAGGGTGGCGAGCGCGGACTCCACCAGGCCCCGGAGCCGGTCGACGATCGAGTCGCGGTTGCGCTCCAGCTGGGTCAGTTCGTCGGTGAGCACCCGGAGCCGGGGGGCGAAGGCGGCGGCCCACTTCTCGGCGTGGTCCGGCAGGGCGGCGGCCGGGAGTTCCCGGATCTGCTGGCGGGCCGGGGTGCGGACCTGTTCGTAGCGGGTGGAGTTGGCGTGCCGTACGAGGACGTCGCTCGCCTCGCGCACGGAGGACTCGGCCGCCGAGAGGTCGGCGGCACAGCCGCGCAGGGAGCGCCGTGCCTCGGCGGCGGACTGCCTGGCCTCGTCGAGGGTCCCGGGGTAGGGCTCGGGTGTCTCGGTCTCCTCGTCGGGCGCGTGGTCCCTGAGCAGGTCGCGCAGGAGCGCGGCGGTCTCCTCGAAGCCGCCGGCCGACTCCTCCGCGGTGCGGTGGGCGCGGAGGAACTGGGCGTGGGCGGCGCGGGCGGTGTCCAGGGCGTCGGTGGCACAGGCGAGTTCGGCGGTCGCGGCGCGCAGGAGGTTCTGCGCCTGGTCCGCGTCGACCGGGACGAGGTCGTCGGGCAGCTCGGTGTGGTGGGGTTCGCCGTCGGCCGGGGCGAGCCGCTCGGCTTCGCCGCGCAGCCGGCCCAGTTGCTCGCTGGCCGTGGAGGCCCGGGTCTCCAGCAGGTGGACGAGGGACTCGGCGCGGGCCGCCGCGGCCTGCCGGGACGGGCCGTCGGCTCCGTCGGTGCCTTCCAGGAGGGTGGCGGCGCGGGTGCGGACCTTGTTGGTGAGGCGGTCCAGCTCGGCCAGGGCGGCGCTCTCGTCGCTCTCCGCGCGGGCCTGTTCGGCGCGCAGGTCGGCGCCGACGCCGACCTTCTCGTACAGCTGGGAGGCGGCCCGGTAGGCCTCGCGCAGGGCGGGCAGCGAGGTCCGGGCGCCGTCGGCGGAGGGTTCCGGAAGGGACTCCGGGGCGCCCGCGATCTCGGCGCGTTCGGCGCGCAGGGCGCGGGCCGTGCGGTGGGCGTCGTCCGCCGCCCGCTGGGCGGCCCTGCGGTCCTCGTCGGCGGCGCGGGCCCGGTCCAGGCACGCGGCGGCGCGCGCCTCGGACTCGGCCGCCTCGTCGGTGAGTTCCCGGAGCCTGGCCTGCCAGGCGGCCCGGTCGCGGAGGCGGTGGGCGAGGCCGGCGAGCGCGTCGGCGGTGCGGCGGGCGCGCTGGGCGGCCTCCTGCCGCTCGTCGCGGACCCGTGCGGCGTCGGCCGCGGCCTCGTCGGCCTCGGCCCGGACGGTGCGGGCCTCGGCGAGCGTGCCCTGGGCGCTCTCGGCGGCCGTACGCGCGGTGTGGGCGGCCTCCCGCAGCTCGGTGAGCATGCCGGGCGGGCAGTCGGCGCGCCAGGAGCCGATCCGGGCCGCGAGGGCGCGGTCGGCGCCGAGCCGGGCCGCGAGGGTCCTGATGTCCTCGTCGCGCGCGGCCGCGCGGGCCCTGAGCTCCTGCCGCTCCTCGTCGGCGGCGTGTTCGTCGTGCATCGCCGGGTTCGGCGGGACCAGGAAGACGCCGTCCCCGTCCAGGGCGCCGCCGGCCGGGACGGGGGCGAGGAGGGCGGCGGTGGTCCCGACGGCCACGGCGGAGCGGGGCAGCAGGGCGGCGGTGCCGAGCACCTCGCGGGCGCGGGTGTGCGCGTCGGGGTCGGTGATGACGACGCCGTCGACCAGCTCGGGGCGGGCCGCGAGTACGGCCGCGTGGTCGGCGGGTGGGACGGCCTGGGCGAGGTAGCGCCAGCCCGGCAGGGCCGGGATGCCGTGTTCGCCGAGGTATTCGACGGTGGCGAGGACGTCGGGGCCCGGCGGCAGCAGTCCGCCGTCGCCGAGGGCGCCGAGGATGCGGGAGTCGTCGGCGGCCGCGGTGCGCAGGTCGAAGAGCCTGCGTTCGGCGCCGGCGACGCCCTGGTCGAGCAGTTCGCGCAGTTCGTCGGCGCTGTGGTCGAGTTCCTCGGCGGTGAGCGGCTGCGCGCTCCCCGGTGCGGCGGGTGCCTCCTCGCCGGCCGCCCTGCGCGGGTGGGGTACGCCCCCGCCCACCGGCGTGCCCAGCAGGTCCGCGAGGCGCGGGTCTGCGGCGATCGAGTCGGCGGCCCTGCGTTCGGCCTCGTAGGACTGCTCGGCGGCGCGGGCGGCGTCGGCGGCGCGGGCGGCGGCGAGTTCGGCGCGGCTCTCGGCCGCCGCCGACTCCCTCGCGTGGTCGGCGGTGGTCCTGGCCGCGTCCCTCGCGGTGTCCCAGGCGGCGACCGCGGCCTGCTCCGCGTCGTTCGCGGCGAGGGCCGCGCGCGCGGGGTCGGCGTCGGGCGCGGTGTCGTCGAGCCAGCCGGCCCGGACGGCCTCGGCGGTCTCCTGTTCGACCTCGGTGAGGCGCTGACGGAGGTGTCCGGCCTCGCTGCGGGCGCGCTGCGCCTCGGTGGCGGCGGTGGTGGCGTCGCGGTGGGCCACCTCGCCGGTCGTCTGGAGGGTGGCCGAGCGCTCCTCTTCCTCCTCGGCCACGCGCTCGCCCCGCTCGGCGGCGGTGTGCAGGGCGCGTACGAGGTCGGCGGCGGCGGTGGCGCGGGCGGCGAGCGCGGGGGCGGCGTCCCGTTCGGCCTCGCGGATGGCGACGGCGACCCTGGCGGAGCGGTCGGCGGCGGCCCGGTGGCGCAGGACCGCTTCGGCGGCCTGCCAGGCGGCGTGCAGGGTGCGGGCGTCACCCAGCTCGCGGCGCTGGGCGGCCGCGCCCTTCTCCGCCGCCGCGAGGGCGAGTGAGGCGTGCCGGTAGGCGAGTTCGGCGGCGACCAGGTCGCGGTGGCCGCGGGCGGTGTCGGCCGAGGTGACGGTGTGGGCGGCGGCGGTGACCTGCTCGGCGAGTTCCGCGGTGCGGCCGCGTTCCTCGGTGGCGCGGGCGAAGAGCCTGCGGGCGAGGGTGCGGGCGCGGCGTTCGGCGGCGGTGTGGACGTCGCGGCTGCGGGCCCTGGTCGCGGTGGCCTCGACGATCCGGCCCAGCAGATCGACGGATCCGGCGGTGAAGTCGCGCTCGGCGGTGAGTTCGGCGCGTCGGCCGAGCTTGTTGCCGAAGCCGCTGACGAGGTCGGCGAGGCCGTCGGTGTCGCGGGTGTCGGTGACGGCCCGCAGCAGCAGGTCGGTGAAGTCGGAGTCCTTCTTGACCGCGAAGAGGCCGGCCGCCTCGCCCTCGTCGGCGTTCATCTCGCGCTGGTAGCGGAAGAGTTCGGGGTCCAGGCCGAGGTCGCCGAGGTGTTCGTTCCAGCGGTCGTGGATCTCCTCCCAGTACACGTCGAGGTGCTGGTAGAACTTGCCGGCGTCCGTCAGGGCGTCACGGAAGCCCTTCATGGTGCGGCGCCTGCCCTGGGCCCCGGAGGCGCCCTCGGCCGGGCGGCCCACCGAGGTGGCCTCGGCGACGGGCAGGTTGTCGAGGCTGAGTCCGGGGCCGGGGCGGAAGGAGTACCAGGCCTCGGCGAACTTGCGCGGGTCGTTGGAGACCTGGCGTCCGCGCCACTCGCTGACCTTGCCGACGACGACGCACTCGCCGGTGAGCGTGTGCTGCCACTCCAGGGCGACGTGTCCGCAGTCGTCGGCGAGCAGGAACTTGCGCAGGACGCCGGAGCTGGCGCCGCCCAGGGTGTTGCGGTGGCCGGGCAGCATCACCGAGAAGATCAGCTTGAGCAGGACGGACTTGCCGCCGCCGTTCTCCAGGAAGAGCACGCCCGCGGGTGCCGGGCGCCGGGGCGGTCCGGCCGGCTCCTCCTCGAAGAACTCCGCCTGCGCCGGGGCGGGGTCGGGGACAGGTTCCCCGACCCCGCGCAGATCGAGCACGGTGTCGGCGTAGCGCGCGCCGGCGGGTCCGATGGAGTAGAGGCGGACCCGGGACAACTCGTACATGGCGGCGGACTCTCGTCGTTCAGGCAGCGGACGGCAACGGCGCCGTCGGCGTACGCGGGGCGGTTCGGCGGGGGCGGGTCAGGAGTGGAAGGGCAGACCGGCGTCGGCGGCCAGCTCCAGGCCGTCCGCGTCGGGCGGGGGCAGCAGGGTGGCCGACCCGTCGGTGACGGGGACGACGCCGAGCTCCAGCAGTTCGGCCATGGCGGCACCGCCCGCCATGTCGCGGACCTGGAGCTGGTAGCGGGCGGTGGTGCGGTAGGTGCCGCCCGCGTCGTCGCCGGTGCGCTGGAGGAAGCCGGAGTCGGCGAGGAAGGCGGCGGCCTTGCCGATGATGCCGGTGGTGGATCCGGCGAGCCGTCTGGCGTCCTTCGTGGCTCCGGTGGAGCTGCGGCGGGCGTAGACGCGCCAGCCCGATTCCAGGCCGGGGCTGTCGGTGGCCGGGTCGGTGTTGTCGCCCTCCCGCTCGGCGCGCTCCTCCAGCCGGTGGCAGGCCTGGCGGACGAAGGCGTCCACCCCGTTGACCGTGATGCGGCCGATGTAGGCGTCGTCGGCGAGGTCCTCGGGCCGGGGGAAGGCCATGGCGGCGACGGCGAGGTGGGCCAGCCCGTGCAGGAAGCGGTCGGCGGTGTCGGAGGAGGCCCGCCGGGCGTAGTCGCCCATGCGTACGGCGAAGACGGAGTCCTCGGCCGCGGTGACGGCCATTCCGGCGCGGGTGGATACCTCCAGGACGACGAGGCCGAGTCCGGTGGCGACGGCGTCGGCGAGCCGGGCGAAGGGGGGCTCCTCGCGGTAGCGGCGCAGGAGTCCGGCGTACTCGGCGTCGCGGGCCGGCATCAGCTTGGGCTGGAGTCCGTAGGAGACCAGCCGGGCGGCGTCGGCCGCGTCCGCGGGGGTGACGGCCGTGGGTGCGGTCTGCGGGACGGTCTCCGCCGGGTACGCGGGCTGCGGGTCCCCCCACGCGTCGGTGGGCTCGGCGTACGGCTCGGTCACTGCGGTGGCTCCTCGGTACGGGTGGTGCCGCTCTCTCGGTGCGGCCGGCGGCGGTGGCCTGGACCGGGCGCGCTCACGAGGCGTCCTTGCGGTCGGCGGCCATGCCCGCGGCGTCCAGCAGGGCGGTGCCCACTATCAGGTCGGCGCCGCCGAACTCGTGGTCGTCGAGCGGTGTGCCGTCGTCGACCGCGAAGAGCAGTCTGCGCTCGCCCTGGCGGTAGGCGGTGCCGACCGGCGGGCTCGCCGCGTGGACCGCGAGCAGGGCGACCAGGTAGGGCAGGTCGGGGTCGCGGAGCCGGGCCTCGGCCAGCAGTCCGGAGAGCCGGCGGGGCACGTCGTGGTCCAGGTCGAGCAGCTCCATGGCGTGGGCGAGCTGCTCCTCGCTGAACCTGCTGTCGTCGGGGGTGGCGATGAGGTCGGGCTCGGGCATCTCGGCGCCCAGGTGTTCCCGTTCGACCGGGGGGGTGAGCAGCATCTCGACGAGGTCGCCGACGCGCACGGAGACGGGGGTGCGCAGTCCGGTGCCGTGGGTGAAGAAGGCGTCGGTGGCCCGGGTGGCCTGGTCGACGGGGAGCGGCAGCAGGGGGGCGAGGAGCTGTCCGTACAGGTCGAGGCCCGCGTGCGCGGTGGGCGGGGCGAAGGCCTGGCGGTCCTGTTCGGCGCGGAAGAGCGGGCCGGCCTCCAGCAGCCGGGACTGGAGCTGGGTGTGGCGGCGGATGCAGTCCTTCACGATGTCGACGAGTTCGGCGGCGCGCCGCTTGTGCTCGGGCTCCTCCGCCTCGTCCCTGGCCTTGCGGATGTTGGTGAGGATCGCGTTCTCGTGGCGGTAGCGGTCGGCGACGTGGTCGAGCGCTTCGGCGATCATGTCGGGGACGGCGTTGAGCCAGTCGACGGCGCGGACGTTGCGCCGGGTCGCCTCCAGGGTCCTGCGGAGCGTCTCCGCGTACTGGACGGTGCGGTAGCGGGCCTGTTCGGCGGCGAGCTGGGCGTCGGCGAGGCGGCCCCGGCTGATGAGGACCTCCAACTTCACCTCGGCGGCGATCTGGGCGCTGGTGACATCGGTGTCCAGGGCGCCGACCAGGACGTTGACCGCTTCGTCGGTGGTGCGGAGGTAGACGCTGCCGCCGTGTCCGGGGACCTCCTCGACGAGCTTGAAGTCGTAGTCCCGGCGGATGTAGACGCCGTCGGGTCCGAAGGTGCCGTACACCGCGCGGAAGCCCCGGTCCACACTGCCGACGTTGATCAGGTTCTCCAGGACCCAGCGGGCGACGCGCTCGTGCTCGGTGTCGGAGCGGTCCGGTGCCTGGGCGGCGATCCTGGGCAGCAGTCTGGCCACTATCTGGTCGTGGTCGGCCCCGGTGTCGAAGTCCATGTTGAGGGTGACGAGGTCGATGGCGGCCAGGGCGACTTCGGCCATCGCGTACACCGTGTAGGCGCCGGCCAGATTCGCCTTGCGCGCGTCGAGGTCGTGCAGCGGGGCGGTGCAGGCGAGCGCGCGCAGCCGACGTGAGAGCCCCTCGTCGGCGGCCGGGCCCGGGGCGGGCCGCGGCCCCGCGCTGAGCTGCGGCGCAGCGGTGTGGGTGTCGGCAGGCGAAGTCACGTTGCACAGATTAGGTCCTCGCACCGACAACGGTCGAAACGGTGCGGAAGCGACGGGCTACGCGCCCCCGTACCCGCCTCCGCCCGGGGTCCGCAGCACCAGGACGTCACCGGTGTCCAGTTCGGCGGTGTCGCAGCCCTTCAGGGGGGTGACGGGCCCGCCCCCGGCCCGCTCGACCCATTGCTCCCCGAGCGCCCCGGGCCCGCCCCCGGCCATGCCGTACGGCGGCACGCGGCGGTGCCCCGACAGCAGGGCCACGGTGACGGGTTCGAGGAAGCGGATGCGGCGTTCGACCCCGCACCCGCCGTGCCACCGGCCCGCCCCGCCGCTGCCCTCCCGTACGCGGAAGCTCTCCAGCAGCACCGGGTAGCGCCATTCCAGGATCTCGGGGTCGGTGAGCCGGGAGTTGGTCATGTGGGTCTGTACGGCGTCGGTGCCGTCGAATCCGTCGCCCGCTCCGGAGCCGCTGGCCACGGTCTCGTAGTACTGGACGCGGTCGTTGCCGAAGGTGAGGTTGTTCATCGTGCCCGACCCCTCGGCCTGGACGCCGAGCGCGGCGTACAGGGCGCCGGTGACGGCCTGGGAGGTCTCCACGTTCCCGGCGACGGTCGCCGCCGGGAAGACGGGGGCCAGCATGGACCCCTCCGGGACGCGTACGTCCAGGGGGGTGAGGCAACCGCTGTTGAGCGGGAGGTCGTCGGTGACCAGGGTCCGGAAGACGTAGAGGACGGCGGCCATGACCACGGAGGTGGGGGCGTTGAAGTTGCCGGGCAGCTGCGCGGATGTGCCGGTGAAGTCGATGACGGCGGAGCGGCGTTCGCGGTCCACGGTGACCTCCACCGCGATGACGGACCCGTCGTCCGTCTCGTAGCGGCAGGAGCCGTCGCCCAGCCGGGACACGATCCGGCGTACGGACTCCTCGGCGTTGTCCTGGACGTGGCGCATGTAGGCCTGGACGACGTCCGGCCCGAACTCCTCGACGGCGCGGCGCAGTTCCGCGATGCCCTTCTCGTTGGCGGCGATCTGGGCGCGCAGGTCGGCGAGGTTGCTGTCCGGGTCGCGTGAGGGGTACGCGGCCGTGGTGAGCAGCTCTCGGGTCTCCTGTTCGCGGAACGTCCCGCCGCGTACCAGGGGCCAGTTGTCGAACAGCACCCCCTCCTCGTCGATCGTGCGGCTGAAGGCGGGCATGGAGCCGGGTGTGATGCCGCCGATCTCCGCGTGGTGGCCGCGCGAGGCGACCAGGAAGCGCAGGCGCGGGGCCCCGCCGTCCCGTCCGGCCGGCTCGTCGTCGAACACGGGTGTCACGACGGTGACGTCCGGCAGGTGGGTGCCGCCGTGGTACGGGTCGTTGACGGCGTACACGTCCCCGGGGCGCAGGGAGTCCCCGTTGCGGCGCAGCACTTCCTTGACGGTCTCCCCCATGGAGCCGAGGTGCACGGGGATGTGCGGGGCGTTGGCGACGAGTCCGCCGTCCGGGGCGAACACGGCGCAGGAGAAGTCGAGGCGCTCCTTGATGTTGACGGAGTGCGCCGTGTTGCGCAGCCGCACGCCCATCTGTTCGGCGACCGACATGAAGAGGTTGTTGAAGACCTCCAGCATGACGGGGTCGACCCGGGTGCCGACGGCGGTCCTGGCGGGGCGCGGGCTCACCCGGCGCAGCGTCAGGTGGCCGGAGGCCGCCGCGGTGGCGCGCCAGCCGGGGTCCACGACGGTGGTGGAGTCCTCCTCGGTGACGACGGCGGGGCCGTCCACGGTGTCGGAGCCGCGCAGGTCCCGGCGCCGGTGGAGACCGGCGTCCCGCCACCGGCCGCCGGTGAACACGCGGACGGTGGCGACGGGGCGCGCCGGCCCGGAGCGGCCGGTGTCCTCGTCCGGCGGCGGGGCGGCCCGCTCTCCCGCCCTCCCGGCCGCCTCGACGGAGACGGTCTCGACGACCAGGGGCTTGTCCATGGTGAACCCGTAGCGGGTGCGGTGGGC
Organism: Streptomyces halstedii; assembly: GCA_000720535.1. Lineage (GTDB taxonomy): Bacteria > Actinomycetota > Actinomycetes > Streptomycetales > Streptomycetaceae > Streptomyces > Streptomyces halstedii. The sequence continues at coordinate 327,584 of JOAZ01000007.1, read as the reverse complement.
GGTGGTGAACTCCTCGGTCATGGCGGTGGGCGTGCCGAGGGCGACGGGAAGGCTCGCGTCCGTCCCGGCGTAGCGCAGCAGCACCCGCGCGCGGGTGGAGACGGCGCCGTCGGGGATGCCGTCGGCGCGGAGGCCGGCGCGGGTCCGTCCGGCGAGGCGGTCGCAGACGTCGTGGACCCGGGCGGTGGTCTCCTCGTCCAGTTCGGCCTCCACGGACTCCTCGCGCATGGCGGTGGCGTCGGCGAGACCCATGCCGTAGGCGGACAGGACCCCGGCGAGCGGAGGGACGAGGACGGTGTCGACGCCCAGGGCGTCGGCGACCGCGCAGGCGTGCTGCCCGCCGGCCCCGCCGAACGCGGTGAGGGCGTAACGGGTGATGTCGCGGCCGCGCTGGACGGAGATCTTCTTGATGGCGTTGGCCATGTTGAGGACGGCGATCTCCAGGAAGCCGGCGGCCACCTCGGCGGCCGTGCGCGGGTGGCCGGTCGCGTCCGCCGCCTCCTCCGCCAGCTCCTCGAAGCGCCGCCGTACGACGTCCGTGTCGAGCGGTTCGTCGCCCCGGGGGCCGAAGACGGCGGGGAAGTACGCGGGCTGGATCCGGCCGAGCATCACGTTGGCGTCCGTCACGGTGAGCGGTCCGCCCCGGCGGTAGCAGGCGGGGCCGGGGTCCGCCCCGGCCGAGTCGGGGCCCACGCGGTAGCGGCGCCCGTCGAAGTGCAGGACCGATCCGCCGCCCGCAGCGACGGTGTGGATGCTCATCATGGGGGCGCGCATCCGTACACCGGCGACCTCGGTGCCGAGTTCCCGCTCGAACTCCCCCGCGTAGTGGGACACATCGGTGGAGGTGCCGCCCATGTCGAAGCCGATGACCCGGTCGTGTCCCGCCTGGGCGGACGTGCGCACCATGCCGACGACGCCCCCGGCGGGGCCGGAGAGCACCGCGTCCTTGCCCCGGAAGTGGGCGGCGCCGCGCAGTCCGCCGTTGGACTGCATGAACATCAGGCGGATGCCGGGCAGTTCGGCGGCCACCTCGTCGACGTACCGGCGCAGGATCGGGGAGAGGTAGGCGTCCACGACCGTGGTGTCGCCGCGCGGGACGAGCTTGATCAGCGGGCTGACCTCGTGCGAGCAGCTGATCTGGGTGAAGCCCGCCTCGCGGGCCGCCGCCGCGACGGCCTTCTCGTGGCCGGGGTGGCGGTAGCCGTGTGTGAGGACGATCGCGGCGCTGCGGATGCCCTCCACACGGACCTCGGCGAGCCGTGCGGCGACGGCGGCGCGGTCGAGGGGCACCACCGTCCGGCCGTGGGCGTCGAGGCGTTCCGGGATCTCGACGACCCGGTCGTACACGGCCTCGGGCAGGACGATCCGGCGGTCGAAGAGGTGCGGCCGGTTCTGGTAGGCGATCCGCAGGGCGTCCCGGAAACCCTCGGTGACGACGAGGACGGTCGGTTCGCCCCGGCGCTCCAGGAGGGCGTTGGTGGCGACGGTGGTGCCCATCTTGACGCCGGCGACCCGTTCGGCGGGGACCGGGTCGCGGGGGCCGAGCCCGAGGAGGAGCCGGATGCCGGCGACGGCCGCGTCGCTGTGGCGGTCCGGGTCCTGGGAGAGCAGCTTGCGGGAGACCAGGTGCCCGCCGGGATCGCGGCCCACCACGTCCGTGAAGGTGCCGCCCCGGTCGATCCAGAACTCCCAGCGTCCGGTCATCCCCCCATTCTGGCGCGGGGGACGGACCCGCGCAGACGGGACGCGACGGCTCCCTGGGGGCCCCGGGCCCGGCGCGGTCCGGGGCGGAGGCCCCGGGGCGGACGGCAGCCGGGGCGGAACGGCGGCCGGGGCGGGGCCTCGGCCGTGCCGGGACGGCGGCCGGGCCCGGCACTCCGGGCACACCGCCCCGGCCGTACGCCCCTGGGGCGGCGCGTCAGACGGCCGCGTCGGGGCCGATCCTGCTGCGTACGGCGGTCTGCACCTCGGCCTCCTCGGCCGGGTCGGCGGCGAGTCTGCGCAGGCGTTCGGCGACCCGGATGTCTCCGGTCTCCGCGTGCAGGGCGGCCACCTCCCGGGTGCTCTCCTCGCAGTCCCAGAGGCACTCGACGGCGAAGCCGGTGGCGAAGGACGGGTCGGTGGCGGCGAGGGCCCGCGCGGCCCGGCCGCGCAGGTGCGAGGAGGACGTCTCCCGGTAGACGTGGCGCAGGACGGGGGCGGCGCAGGCGATCCCCAGCCGGCCCGTGCCGTCGACGAGGGTCCACAGGCGCGCGGCGTCCGGGCCGTCGCCGCGGACGGCCTCGCGCAGGGCGGCGAGGACGAGCGGGGCGTCCTGCGCGGTGCCCCGGCAGGCGAGCACCCCGGCGGCCGAGGCGCCGAGGGCGTCGGGCCGGTGCGCCCAGCGGCGGGCCCGCTCCACCGCGCTGTCGTCGCACATCCGCTCGAACGCGGCCACGGCCGCGTCCGCGACGGTACCGGAGGCGCTGACGGCGGCCTCCTCGATGAGGTCGAGGACGGCGGGGTCCTGTGCCTCGGCGAGGTAGTGCAGGGCGGCGCAGCGGGCGCCGTCCGGGCCGCTGCGGGCGGCCTCGACGATCCGGGGCCGGTCCTCGGCGCCCGCGACGGCGGCCAGGCAGCGGGCGGCGGGCACGTGGAGCACGCTGCCGCGCGCGAGGCCCTGCTCGGCCCAGTCGAAGACGGCCTGGACGCTCCAGCCGGGGCGGGGTCCTCCGGGGCGCATCTGCCGCTGCCAGCGGTCGAAGGAGCCCTGTTCGCCGGCGGCGCGGATCCGGGCGCCGACCGCGGGGCGCGGGTCGTCCGCCCAGAGCCGCCAGGGCCGCGGCTCGAAGGCGTCCCGCACGGCGGCGGCCAGTTCGGCGTCGCCCTCCGGGGTGGCGGGGAAACGGTCGAGCACGGGTCCGGCGAGCGGGCGCAGCCCGCTGTCGTCGTCGCGCAGGGCCAGCTCGTCGAGGGCCCAGGCCCAGTTGGCGCCGGTGGCGGCGTAGCGGCGCAGCAGGACCAGCGCGTCCTCGCGGCCGTAGGAGGCCAGGTGGCCCAGGACGGCGAGGGCGAGGCCCGTGCGGGAGTCGTCGGTGTCGAGGTGGTCCTCGGGGGCCCACAGGTGGCCCTCGATCTCCTCGGTGCCGCCGTCGAGGTCGAGGTAGAGACGGGCGTAGTAGAGGGAGCGGTTCTCCACCTGCCAGTCGTGGCGCGGATCACTCAGGACGCAGTGGTTGAGCGCGGCGAGGGCCTCGGGGCGGGGTGCGGCGAGCGCGTGGAGCGTGCCGTCACCGCGGCCCCTCTGCAACAGGCCGACGAGGGTGCCGCTCGGCGCTATGAACGGATCGAACATGGGGAAAGCCTCACATCAAGCTGTCGACGCGACCGGGACTGTGCTGTTCCACGTGCCGGGGGAGCTGGTGCCGCGTCAGCCGGGGTCTGCCCGTGGAGGAGCGGCGTCAGGTGCGTGCTCTCGGCGTGCCGCCCGGTACATCCAGTACCGGGGCGACCCTCCGCCTTGCGATCGCACGCACCAGACGCCGCCGGCCCCGCCCTCCGGGCGGACGGCGCTCCTTTCGAAACACGCCCTAGGCCGCGTGACAACATGATCGGCCGACCGTCGTCTTCTGCCTGGTGCTCATCTTCCTCTGCCTCTCGTCGGTGGTCCGGGGCGGACCCGCGACGTCATGATGACCCAGCCATTTCGCCGACGCGACCACATTTACGGCGCACCGGTCACCCGGGCGTCCGGGCGGCGCCTCAGCGCGCACCGAAGAGTTCCAGCAGGTCGGCCTTGCCGAACATCCGCGCGGTGTCCACGGCGGACGGTGTTCCGGCGGCCGGATCGGCGCCCGCCGCGAGCAGTGCCTCGACCACCGCGCGCTCGCCCTTGAAGACGGCTCCGGCGAGCGGGGTCTGCCCCCGGTCGTTGGCCCGGTCCGGGTCGGCGCCGCGCCCGGCGAGGGCGGTGACGGCCGGGGCGTGCCCGTGGTAGGCGGCGAGCATGAGCAGCGAGTCGCCCCGGTCGTTGGTGAGGTCGGCCGGGACGCCCGCGTCGACGTAGGCGGCCAGGGAGCCGGTGTCGCCGCGGCGGGCCAGGTCGAAGACCTTGGCCGCCAGTTCGACCACCTCGGGATCGGGGGTTTCGCTCATCGGGCGGGCCGCCTTCCATGACTGTTCTCGCCGTTGCCGACCTGGGGGAGTACGGCGGGGGGCCGTACGAGTGAATCGACAGGGTACTGCTCCGTAGCCCACGTGAGCCTGCCCGGATGCGGCGGGAGATCACAGCGGGCAGCGTTCTTTCCAGCACGTCCCGGGGGCGTCGGCCGGCCGGTCGTGGCCGCGGTGGTCCGGGACGGGCGCCGCGCACCCGCCGGTCGGGTGAAAAGTACCCCTGTTCACCCGATCACACCTTTATTCATATAGGCACACTTTGTCATGCTGGAAGCACTCATGGTGACCGTCCCCCTCAACCAGGAGAACCGCTCATGATCCTCTCCATCTCGGGCGTGGTACTGCTCGGCGTCGTCGTCTTCCTGTTCTTCAAGAAGGACGGGCTCAAGCCCTCCCACGGCCTCATCTGCGCGCTGTTCGGCTTCTACCTGGCCGGGACCGCCATCGCGCCCAGCATCACCGCCGGCGGGGCGAGCCTCGCCAGCATGCTCGGCGGGATCAAGTTCTGACGCTCCGCGACCGCTCCCACCCCTTCAGGAGACCGACGTGGCCCGGCGACCACTCCCCCGCATTCTGAGCAGCGGCGGCGCTTCGATCACTCGCGGTCGCGAGTTCGCGCGCACGGCCGCCGACAGCGCCACCGACGTCCTCCATCCGCTGATCACGGTCACCCGGGGCCTGCGGCTGCTGGTGGGAGCGGCACGGCGGAAGTGGGCCGCGACCCCCAAGGACCGGCGCGGACACGTCCTGTTCCTGGTCGCGGCCTGCGGGCTGGGGGTGGCGCTCGTCCCGCACGGACCCGTCCTGGCGGTGGTCTCGGTGATGGGTGCCGCCGCCTGGAAGGGCCGGGCGCGGCCCCCCGCCAGGACCGGCCCCGACGAGGCCGGGGCCGCGCGGCTGCGGTCGCTGTACGAGGCCCTGGTGCCGCACTTCTCGGTGGCCGAGGACCCCGGCCCGCTGTTCTCCCACGGCGGCGACTGGGACAAGGCGTTCGGCTCGTCGTACGCGTTCGACGACGACGGCCGGCTGACCCGGCTCCAGGTGACCTACCCCGCCTACTTCCCGGACGGCGACCCCGCCGCCCGTGCCCGCGTCGAACAGGTCCTGGACACCAAGTCGGGCCGGGGCCGCGAGTACCACTTCTCCTGGGACGAGGAGGGCAACCGCCTCCAGATGACGGTGCTCGACCCGCTGCCGGTCACGATCGCCGCCCAGCGCTTCGTCACCGCCCCGGGCGAGACCGTCCTCGGGTTCACCGACGCCGACGCGGTGGGGCGCACCGTTCCCGTGCGGGACGGCGACACCACCCGGGACGCCGCTCCGGTGGTCTGGCGCACCGGCTCCCGGTCGACGGAACCGCATCTGCTGGCCGTCGGACAGCCCGGGAGCGGCATCACGACCCTGATGCGCTCCCTGGCCCTCCAGGCCCTCCAGCAGGGTGACCTCCTGGTGGTCGAGGGCGCGGGCACCGGGGAGTACGCCTGCCTGAGCGGACGCGACGGTGTCCTGGCCGTCGAACGCGGACTGTCCGGCGCGCTGGCCACGCTGGAGTGGGCCGCGCACGAGACGGAGCGCCGGCTGATCGCGGCCAACCGGGCCCGGCAGGCCGGCCACCCCGAGCCGGAGGACATCAAGCGGCCCCTGTGGATCCTGCTGGACCGGCCGAGCGCGCTCGGCCACCTGGCCGCGGCCGAGGGCCGTCCCGACCCGCAGGAGCTGCTCCAGGTGCCGCTGCGGCACGGCCGGGCCGCCGGGGTGACGGTCGTCGTGGCGGACCAGTTCGACGGCCTGGACGCCCTCGCGGAGACCGTACGGGCCCACACCCGGGCGCGCGCCGTCCTCGGTCCCGCCACCCGCGACCAGGTGCGGTCGGTGCTCGGCGTCCAGCCGCACACCACGCCGACCCCCCACATGCCGCCGGGCCGGGGATACGCCCGGCTCGGCACGGGGCCGGTGCTGCGGCTCCAGGTGCCGGCGACCCCGGACCCGTACGACGGGGCGACGAGCGAGGCGCACCGGCAGGCGGTCCTCGACCTGCTGCCCGGCGGGCCCGCCCCGGTCGAGCGGGTGCCGGACGCGGCGCCGTGCGAGGAGGCGGCCGGGCCCGGCCCCGCGCACCGGGACGCCCTGGTCGCCGCACCGGCCGTCGCGGAGGGGTGACGCGCTCCCACGGGCGCGGCCGCTTCCGCCGCTCAGGCCACGAACGTGCGGGGGGCCTCCGCCCCGGCGGCCGCCCCGGACCCGACCAGCTCCGCCGCGGCCGCCAGCCGCACCGCGGCCTCGTCCGCCACCGGGCCGCCCACGGTGAACGGCAGCCGTACGTAGCCCTCGAAGGCGCCGTCCACCCCGAAGCGGGGCCCGGAGGGCACGCGTACGCCCACCCGTTCACCGGCCACCGCGAGACGCGATCCGGAGAGTCCGCCGGTCCGCACCCACAGCGTCAGTCCGCCGTGCGGCACCTCGAACTCCCACTCCGGCAGCTCCTTGCGCACCGCCCGCACCAAGGCGTCCCTGTTCTCCCGTGCCTGGCCGCGCCTGAGGGCCACGGCCTCCTCCCAGCCGCCGGTGCGCATCAGCCAGTTGACGGCGAGCTGCTCCAGGACCGGCGTCCCCATGTCGGCGTACGCGCGAGCGGCCACCAGGCTGCGGATGACGTCCGGGGCGGCCCGGACCCAGCCGATCCGCATGCCGGCCCAGAACGCCTTGCTCGCGGACCCCACGGTCAGGACCGTGCTGCCAGCCGGGTCGAACGCGCAGACGCGGCGCGGCATGTCCACCGCGTCCAGGCGCAGTTCGCTCATCGTCTCGTCGGCGATGAGCACCGTCCCCGCGGAACGGGCGGCCTCCACCAGCGCGCGGCGCTGCCGCTCGTCGGCCAGGGCGCCGGTCGGGTTGTGGAAGTCCGCGACGACGTACGCCAGCCGGGGCGCGGCGTCGCGGAGGACCTGGCGCCAGCGGTTCATGTCCCAGCCGCCCAGCCCCTCCTCCATGGCCACCGGTACCAGCCGGGCGCCCGCCTCCTTCATCAGCTGGAGGATGTTGGCGTAGCTCGGCGACTCCACCGCGATGCGTTCGCCGCGTCCGGCGAACAGGTGGCAGATCGCGTCGATGGCGCCCATCGCGCCCGTGGTGACCATGATCTGCTCCGGCATCGTGGGGACGCCGCTCCCGGTGTAGCGGTCCGCGATCGTCTGCCGCAGGGCGGGCAGGCCCGCCGGGTAGTCGCCGTGGGTGTGGGCGTACGGCGGCAGCTCCTCCAGGGCGCCCCGTACGGCCCGGGTCAGCCAGGGCTCCGGGGCGGGCAGCGAGGCGCAGCCCAGGTCGATCATCGAGCCGAGGGACTCCGGGGGCAGCGGTTCCAGTCCGCGCGCCGGCAGCGGGTTGCCCGCCGGGACCGCCGTCCAGCTGCCCGCGCCGCGCCGGGACTCCAGGAAGCCCTCGGTCCGCAGTGCCTCGTAGGCGGCGGCGACGGTGGTCCGGCTGAGGGCGAGCGCGAGGGCGAGTTCGCGTTCGGCGGGGAGCCGGGCGGCGACCGGGACCCGGCCCTCCAGCACGAGCAGGCGCACCCCGTCGGCGAGGGCGCGGTAGGCGGGTGGCTTACGGCTGCCGGGGGGCAGGGGGCGGGGCTGCTGGGCCCGGAGCTGCCGGGCCAGCTGAGCGGCCCCCACCGTCGATGTCCACTGCGCCATGGAAATCAGTCCACCTCTCTCGGATTGGCCATGGTTGGCGGCCGATCCCCCGCCACACAGTGACATGCGTCAGTCCACCGTCGCCACAGGGGGTACCACGTGTCCGATGTCACCGCCCGGAGCCGGGCCCGGGTCCCCCGGCGGCTGGTCCATCTGTACGCGGGGCTCGCGCTGTACGGGGCGAGTTCGGCGCTCCTGGTGCGGGCCGGGCTGGGCCTGGAGCCGTGGGGTGTGCTGCACCAGGGGCTCGCCGGGCGGACCGGGCTGTCCATCGGTGTCGTCTCGATCGTCGTCGGTGCGGTCGTCCTGCTCCTGTGGATCCCGATCAGACAGCGCCCGGGGCTCGGTACGGTCTCCAACGTCTTCGCGGTGGGCATCGCGATGGACGGGACGCTGGCCCTCGTACCGGACGTGCACGGGCTCGCCGCGCAGATCCCGGTGCTGGCCGCGGGCATCGGGCTCAACGGGGTGGCGACCGGTCTGTACATCTCCGCGCGCTTCGGCCCCGGGCCGCGGGACGGGCTGATGACCGGTCTGCACCGGCTCACCGGGCGCTCCCTGCGGCTGGTGCGCACGGCGATCGAGGTGGCCGTGGTGGTGACCGGCTTCCTGCTCGGCGGTTCGCTCGGCGCCGGCACCGTGCTGTACGCGCTGGCCATCGGACCGCTCGCCCAGCTCTTCCTGCGCGTGTTCGCGCTCCCCGGCCCGGACGACGGCCTCCCGGACGGCGCCGGCCCGCCGCGAGGGGCGATACTTCCGCGGTGACAGCAGTGAACGCGGCGTCCCGGGGACGCCACCCCTACCTGGACCACCCCGCACCGATCCCGTTCGCCCACCGGGGCGGGGCCGCGGACGGGCGGGAGAACACGGCGGCCGCCTTCCGCCGGGCGGCCGGGGCGGGCTACCGCTACTTCGAGACCGATGTGCACGCGACCGCCGACGGCCGCCTGGTCGCCTTCCACGACGCCACCCTGGACCGGGTCACGGACGCGCGGGGCCGGATCGGCCGGCTGCCCTGGAGCGAGGTGGGCCGGGCGCGGGTCGCGGGCAGCGAGCCGCTGCCGCTCTTCGAGGACCTGCTGGAGGAGTTCCCCGGCGCCCGCTGGAACGTGGACGTCAAGGCGGAGGCCGCGCTGCTCCCGCTCCTCGGCCTGATCCGCCGGACCGGCGCCTGGGACCGGGTGTGCGTCGGCTCGTTCTCCGAGGCACGGGTCGCCCGGGCGCACCGTCTGGGGGGTGAGCGCCTGGCGACCTCCTACGGGGTGCGCGGCGTGCTCGGGCTGCGGCTCCGCTCGTACGGCCTGCCGGCGGCGGTGCGGGCCGGGGCGGTGTGCGTCCAGGTACCGGAGAGCAGCCACGGCCTGCGGGTGGTGGACCGCGCCTTCCTCCGCACGGCGCACGCGCGGGGCCTCCAGGTCCATGTCTGGACGGTCAACGAACCGGAACGGATGGCGGCTCTCCTCGACCTCGGCGTGGATGGCATCATGACCGATCACATCGAGACGCTGCGCACGGTGCTGAGCGACCGGGGGGCCTGGGCCTGACCGCCGGGCCGGCCGCGTCCGCACAGGACGAGCGAGGGGGACGCGCCGCGTGAGCACGGGCACCGGTACGGGTACCGAGGGAACGGCGGATCCGGAGGCGGCCCGTACGAGGGAGCAGCGCGGCTGGTACTTCTACGACTTCGCGTGTTCCGTCTACTCCACCAGCGTCCTCACGGTCTTCCTGGGCCCGTATCTGACGTCGGTCGCGAAGGCCGCCGCCGACGCGGACGGGTATGTGCACCCGCTGGGCATACCCGTGCGGGCGGGGTCGCTGTTCGCGTACTCCGTCTCGGTCTCGGTGGTCGTCGCGGTGCTGGTGATGCCGCTGGCGGGGGCCGTCGCGGACCGCACGGGACGCAAGAAGCCGCTGCTGGCGGCGGCCGCGTACACCGGGGCGACGGCGACGGCCTGCATGTTCTTCCTGGACGGCGAGCGCTATCTGCTGGGGGCGTTCCTGCTGATCGTGGCGAACGCGTCGATCTCGGTGTCGATGGTGCTGTACAACGCCTACCTGCCGCAGATCGCCACCCCGCAGGAGCGCGACACGGTCTCCTCGCGCGGCTGGGCGTTCGGCTACACCTCGGGCGCGCTGGTGCTGGTCCTGAATCTGGTCCTCTACACCGGCCACGACTCCTTCGGCCTCTCCGAACCGGACGCGGTCCGCGTCTGCCTGGCCTCGGCGGGTGTGTGGTGGGGCGCCTTCACACTCGTCCCGCTGCGCCGGCTGCGCGACCGCCGGGTGGCCCCGGCCGGCGAGGGGGCGGTGGGGTCCGGCTGGCGGCAGCTGCGGGCGACGCTGCGCGACATGCGCCGCCACCCGGTCACGCTGGCCTTCCTGCTGGCCTATCTGGTCTACAACGACGGCATCCAGACGGTGATCTCCCAGGCCTCGGTGTACGGCTCGGAGGAGCTGGGCCTCGACCAGACGACGCTGATCACAGCCGTCCTGCTCGTCCAGGTACTGGCGGTGGCGGGGGCGCTCGGGATGGGACGGCTGGCCCGGACGCACGGCGCGCAGCGCACGATCCTGGGGTCGCTGGTCGTCTGGACGCTGATCCTGGCCGGTGCGTTCGTGATGCCGGCCGGCGCGCCGGTGTTCTTCTACACGCTGGCGGCGGCGATCGGTCTGGTGCTGGGCGGCAGCCAGGCGCTCTCGCGCTCGCTGTTCTCGCATCTGGTGCCGCGGGGCAAGGAGGCGGAGTACTTCTCGGCGTACGAGATGAGCGACCGGGGACTCAGCTGGCTTGGGCCGTTGGTGTTCGGTCTCGGATATCAGCTGACCGGGAGCTATCGGGATGCCATCCTGTCCCTGGTGATCTTCTTCGCTCTCGGTGCCGTGCTGCTGGCACGGGTTCCCGTGCGGGCGGGTGTGGCCGCCGCGGGTAATCCCGTACCGGACCGGATTTAGACGTTGAAGTGAAAGGCCGGTAGTGTACGCCTTTGGCCTGCCCGGAGGACCGTTACTGCGAGCGGAAGAAGCCGAACCGTTGGGTGATAACTTCCGCCATAGGTGACAAACCGGGCGGTGGTGGGTACTCAACCCTGATAAAGCAGCGGCACGACGGGCGACGCAGGACCGGCAACGGGAATCTTTACCGCCGACCGGACGTTGACCGGATGACGACGACAGCGACACCTGTCCTGTGGGCGACAAGCCCGGGAGGCACGATTCATGAGTGAGCGAGCTCTCCGCGGCACGCGACTCGTGGTTACCAGCTACGAGACGGACCGCGGCATCGATCTGGCCCCGCGCCAGGCGGTGGAGTACGCATGCCCGAACGGCCATCGATTTGAGATGCCGTTCTCGGTAGAGGCGGAGATTCCGCCGGAGTGGGAGTGCAAGGCGTGCGGCGCCCCGCCCCACGGGCCCACGGCCCAGGGGCCCGGTGAGCCCGTGAGCCGTACGGCGGGGGAGCCCGCGGACGGCGGCCGCGAGCCGCGGACGGAAAGAGCCGCGGCGCGGGCCGGCACCCCGCCGCGGGCGCCGGGCCCCGCGGCTCTTTCCGTACGCGGCTCGCGGGCGCCGTACGCGGGCTCTCCCGCCGTACGGCTCACGGGCTCACCGGGCCCCTGGGCCGTGGGCCCGTGGGGCGGGGCCGCCCGGGAGCGTCAGCGGTCGAGCGGTGGGCGGTGGTCCCCGGTGCCGTCGTCGGGGCCCTGGCGGGCGTCGGTGCCGTCCTCGCGGATGACCTCGCCCTGGACCACCTTCCCGTCCGGACGGTGGATCCGGGCCTGCTGGAAGGCCTCCGAGAAGCCTCCTGGGGCCGCCGCCGCCCGCATCCGGCGTTCCAGCGAGCGTTCCGCGTACCGGCTGAGCTGGGAGCGCACCGGGGGCAGCAGCAGGAGCAGACCCGCCACGTCGGAGATCATGCCGGGGATCATCAGGAGCCCGCCGCCCAGCATCAGGAAGCCGTTGCCCTTGCTGCCCGGTGCGGCCGGCTGCCCGGTGGGCGACGCGCCCGGCTGTCCCGGCATCTGCTGGAGCGTCTCGGTGAGGTTGCGGAAGGCCCGCCGTCCGGCCCGCTTGATGACCGCGGCCCCCAGCACGGCACCGGCGACCAGGAGCAGCAGCACGGTGAGGCCGTTGGTGGCTCCGGCCACCAGGATCAGCAGCCAGATCTCCAGCACCAGCCAGGCGGCGAGGGCCAGCGGCAGGAAGGTGCGGGCGCGCGAGCGTCGGGGACGGTTCGTGGGCGGGGTGCCGGTCGTCATGCCACCAGTGTGCCTGCCCGGGCGTCCGGGTGACGTAAGGGGGTGATCATGAACGGCGCCCCGCCCGGGTTTCAGGACCTCTTGCGGCCCAGGATCTTGTCGGCGCGGCCCGTGATGCCCCAGCCCGTGACCCGCCACAGGGCCTCGACCAGGATGTCCCGGCTCATCTTGGAGTCGCCGATCTCGCGTTCCACGAACGTGATGGGCACCTCGACGACGTGGTACCCGGCCTCGACGGCGCGGCGTGCCAGATCGACCTGGAAGCAGTACCCCTGGGAGGCGACCTCGTCGAGGCCGAGTCCCTGGAGGGTCGCGGTGCGGAAGGCCCGGTACCCGCCGGTGATGTCCCGGACCGTGAGGCCCAGCAGCATCCGGGAGTAGAAGCTGCCGCCACGGGAGATCATCTCGCGGTGCCGGGGCCAGTTGACCACCCGGCCGCCGGGGACCCAGCGCGAGCCGAGCACCAGGTCGGCGTTCTTGAGCGCGGTCAGCAGGCGGGGCAGCTCCTCGGGCTGGTGGGAGCCGTCCGCGTCCATCTCCACGAGCACGCCGTAGTCGTGCTCGGAGCCCCAGCGGAAGCCCGCCAGATAGGCGGCGCCGAGGCCTTCCTTGCCCTTGCGGTGCAGCACGTGGATCTGGTCGTCGGCCGCGGCGAGCTCGTCCACGACCTTGCCGGTGCCGTCGGGGCTGTTGTCGTCGGCGACCAGGATGTCGGCTTCCGGAACGGCGGCGCGCACCCGGGCGACGATCAGCTTGATGTTCTCGACCTCGTTGTAGGTCGGGATGATCACCAAGACCTTGCCGAGCGGGCCGAACTGCCTCTGACCGCCGTCGTTCACTACTGCCCCTTAATGTCCGTACGCAGGTGCACACCATATCGAGCGCGCGGGGGCCGGACTCCGACACGGGGGGAAGGTGTCGTGCCGGATCGCCGGGCAGACCCCGGGAGGAAGCATGGATACACGGACAGAAAGGATGGAACTGCGGATGGGGGCCCGGTGTCCTTCGGGCCGACCTGGGACCCGCTGGCTGCGGGTCGACCGAAAGCCGTTGTCTACTGAACCGCCGGGCCCCACCCGGGTCGCACCTGCCGTCCGGACGCAACCTTTCCTCGCCCCCGAGGCGCGGGCGCTGAACCTGGCTGTCAGTGGTGGTGCGCCGGTGCGGCACACCACCCCGTGACCCAGCGGCGTTCGACGACTGCGTGGAGGTCTGCCCGGCCGGACGTCCAGTGGTGGACCCGGCCGAACCTACCGGCCTCCGGGCGCTTTCTGTCAACACCCGCCCCACCTGCGGTTTCTTCCCAAAACGCCTGGTCAGTGACCGGGTGGCGGAGGTCGCCGCGCGAAAGCCGCGCCTACGATCGGCGGAACGGAACGGCCCGGCGTCACTCGTTCGGCCTCACATGGACGGTCCGTCCGCCGACGACGGTGCGCAGGCAGACGGGCAGGGCCTCTCCCGGGGTGAGATCGGGCAGGCCAGGGGTGCCGGAGCGGGGGTCGGTCGACCAGCGGGCCACCCGGTCGTCAGGGGCCTGGACCACCAGGTCACCGGTGCTCCAGACGGCGTAGTCGGCCGGGGCCCCGGGGACCAGCACGCCCGCGTCGTCGCGGCCGACGGCCCGCCAGCCGCCCCGGGTGTGGGCGGTGAAGCCGGCCCGTACCGAGACACGGTGCTCCAGGGTCCGGTGGAAGGCGGCGGCCCGGATCGTGCCCCAGGGGTCGAGCGGGGTGACGGGGCTGTCCGAGCCGAAGGCCAGCGGCACCCCGGCGCGCAGCAGGGCGGCGTACGGGTTGAGCGTGGCGGCCCGTTCCGCGCCCAGGCGGCGGGCGTACATGGCGTCCGGGCCGCCCCAGGCCGCGTCGAAGGCGGGCTGGACGGAGGCGGTGAGGCCGAGTTCGGCGAAGGCCGCGACGGTCTCGGGGGTGAGCATCTCGGCGTGTTCCACCCGGTGCCGGGCGGCGCGTACGCGGGCGAGCCCGAGGGTGTCGGCGGCGGCCCGTACGCCCGTCACGACGGCGGTCAGGGCCGCGTCGCCGATGGCGTGGAAGCCGGCCTGGAGGCCGGCCTCGGTGCAGGCGGTGACGTGGGCGGCGATCTGCCGTGCGTCCAGGTGTGCGGTCCCGGTGTGCGGGGCGTCGGCGTACGGCTCGTGGAGGCAGGCGGTGTGGGAGCCGAGGGAGCCGTCGACGAAGAGGTCTCCGGCCGCGCCGACGGCGCCGAGTCCGCGGATCCGGCCGGCTCCCTTCGCGTCCTCGATCAGGTCGGCCCAGTAGCCGAAGACCCGGGGGCCGGGCCGCTCGGCGGCGAGGGCCAGGAGGCCGGTGAAGTCGTCCTCGTCGGAGATCTCCGGGCCGGCGCACTCGTGGACGGTGCCGATGCCGAGGGAGGCCGCGCGGGCCAGGGCGGCGCGCTGGGCCTCGGCGCGCTGGGCGGGGGTGACGGCGGCGTGGGCCGCGGCGCGCACCGCGTGGTGGGCGGCGCCGGTCAGCGGGGCGTCGGGGTGGTAGCCGGCCAGGTCCCGGACGCCGGGGACGAGGTCGAGGAGGGCGGTGGTCACCACGGCCGAGTGGACGTCGATCCGGGGCAGGTAGACGGCCCGGCCGCCCGCCGCCCCGTCGAGTTCGGCGCGGCTGGGCGGGCGCTGCTCGGGCCAGCGTGTCGCGTCCCAGCCGTGGCCGAGGACGACCCGCGGCGAGGGGTGGGCGTTCGCGTACGCACGCACCGCGTCGAGGGCCTCGGCGAGGGTCCGGGCCCCGGAGAGGTCGAGGCCGGTGAGGGCGAGGCCGGTCGCGGTGGTGTGGACATGGGCGTCGGTGAACGCCGGGGTGACCAGGGCGCCTTCGAGGTCGACCACCTCGTCGACCCCGCTCGCGAAGGCGTCGGCCGCCCCTTCGGATCCCACCCAGGCGACGTGGCCGCGTTCGACGACCATCGCGGTGGCGAACGGATCGGCGGGGCTGTGGACGTCTCCACCGCGCAGCAGCACGGTGCGGTGTTCGCTCTGGGGGGCGGTGCTCTGGGTCATGGGTCCAGTCTCGCGCCTGCCCGGAGCGCTTCCGTCCCCGCCCCCTGGGAGCCGCCCCGGAGAGGCGCCCCTTCCTCGCCTCAGATCCTCGGGGGCCGCGCCTCGTAGGGGGTGGACAGGACGACGGTCGTACGGGTGGAGACGCCCGCGAGGGTGCGGATGCGGGTGAGCAGGTGCTCCAGCTCCAGGGGGGTGGCCACCCGCACCTTGAGGATGTAGTTCTCGTCGCCGGCGACGCTGTGGCAGGCCTCCAGTTCCGGGACCCCGGCGAGCCGTTCGGCGATGTCGTCCGGGGCGCTGGGGTCGAACGGTTTCACCGAGATGAACGCGGTGAGGGGCAGGCCGACGGCCTCGGGGTCGACGACCGCGGCATAGCCCCGGATCACCCCGCGCTGCTCCAGCCGGCGGACACGCTGATGAACGGCCGAGGTGGACAGGCCGGTGGCCTTGCCCAGGTCGGTGTAGCTCATCCGCCCGTCCTTGACGAGCAACTCCACGATCTGACGGTCCAGCTCCTCCATGCGGTCAACCTATGGCCCCGAGTGCCTCCAGGCACAGCCGCGAGGGCCCCGGAAGGGCACGTTCGAGGGTCATGTGATGAACGCCACACGGCTACGGAGGGGTAGCCGCCGACCTGGAGGTTACGGCCGTGCCCCCACGGGAAGTGCTTGGTGTGGTCGAGGCCGTGGCGCCGAGCCGGCCCACCCGAGGGGGGAATATCCCATGCAGAGCCTGAAGCCCACCGGGCGTATCGAACCGGAACCCGTCGATCCGGACGAGGACTCCGCTCTCGACGCGTACGACGACACGTACGAGATGTACCGCGTGATCTGCCCGGACTGCGCGC
This sequence comes from Streptomyces halstedii, assembly GCA_000720535.1. Lineage (GTDB taxonomy): Bacteria > Actinomycetota > Actinomycetes > Streptomycetales > Streptomycetaceae > Streptomyces > Streptomyces halstedii. Next base: position 311,609 of record JOAZ01000007.1, on the reverse strand, counting down.
AGCCCATCGCCCTGCTGGCGGACGAGGACGCGCTGCCCGAGCACGCCCTGTGCCCCACCCCGTGGAACCCGTTCGTGCTCACCGTGTGCGCCGGTACGGGCCGCAGCGCCTCCCAGGCGCGCCCCGCGGACGAGTCGCTGGAGGTCCAGGAGCAGGAGGCGGGGCTGCTGCTGACGCTGCCTCAGGGCCTCGACTGGCGGATGCAGCCCTTCTCGCACGCCGGGGGTCCCGGCTCGCGGCCGCTGCGGGTGGCGCCCTCCGGGCGCCGGGCCGCCTGACACCCACCACTCACCGCCGCCGGGCCGTCCCGCGCGGCGGTGTTCCGTGTGCGGCCCCGGCGCCGGAGGGGACGGACGGGCCGCACGGCTCGGCGTGACCGCCGGCCGACACGGCTCGTCGCGACCCGGGCCTGCGGCTCAGCGGGACCCGGGGCCCCAGGGCTCAGCGGGACTCGGGGCCCGCGAGGTGGCGAGCGATGACCATCCGCTGGATCTGGTTGGTGCCCTCGACGATCTGGAGCACCTTGGCCTCGCGCATCAGCCGCTCGACGGGGAAGTCGAGGGTGTAGCCGTAGCCGCCGAGCACCTGGACCGCGTCGGTGGTGACGCTCATGGCCGCGTCGGTGCAGAACAGCTTCGCCATCGCCGCCTGCCGTGAGAAGGGCAGGCCCGCGTCGCGCCGCCGGGCCGCTTCCAGGTAGAGGGACCGTCCCGCCTCGATCCGGGTGGCCATGTCGGCGAGCATGAAGCGCAGGCCCTGGAAGTCGGCGACGGGGCGGCCGAACTGGCGGCGCCCGGTGGCGTATCCGACCGCCTCGTCGAGGGCCGCCTGAGCCACCCCGACGGCACAGGCGGCGATGCCCAGCCGCCCGGAGTCGAGCGCGGACAGCGCGATGGCGAAGCCCTGCCCCTCGTCACCGATGCGGCGGTCGTCCCCGACGCGCACGCCGTCGAAGTGGAGTTGGGCGGTGGGCGAGCCCTTCATGCCCATCTTCTTCTCCGGCGCCGCCGCGCCGAGCCCGTCGGCGTCCCCGGGCACCAGGAACGCGGTGATGCCCCGGGGGCCGTCCACGCCCGTACGGGCCAGGACCGTGTAGAAGTCCGCGACGCCGCCGTGCGTGATCCACGCCTTGGTGCCGGTCAGGACCCAGTCGTCGCCGTCCCGTACGGCCTTGGTGCGCAGCGAGGCGGCGTCGGAGCCGGAGGCGGGCTCGGAGAGGCAGTACGCGCCCAGGAGGCCGCCCGTGAGCATGGCGGGGAGACGGGCGGTCCGCTGCTCCTCGGTGCCGAAGCCGGCGAGGGCGTGGCAGGCCAGCGAGTGGACGCTGACGCCGAGGCCGACGGTGAGCCGGGCCGCGGCCAGCTCTTCGAGCACCTGGAGGTAGACCTCGTACGGCTGGTCGCCGCCGCCGTACTCGGAGGCGTAGGGCAGTGCGAGCAGACCGGATTCGGAGAGGAGGGTGAAGACCTCGCGGGGGAAGTGACCCGCTTCCTCCTCCTCGGCGGCCCGGGGCGCGATCTCCTTCGACACGATGTCGCGCACGAGTGCGACGAGCTGCCGGGACTCCTCGGTGGGCAGGCGGCGTTCCACCGGCTGCGGGGCACGGTCGGACATGACGGTGCTCTCCTCCCTGTCGGGCGTTGCGGCGGTCGCGCGCGCGGGGTGTGAGCGGCGCCGCCGGGTGGTCCCGGGCGCTGCCCGGACATCATGGGTTCTCTCAGCCGAATCCTGCCCTCTCGGATCACGAGAGAAGCCGGCCTGTGGCTGTGGCGGGTCGAGTATGCCCGATCGGGGCGTCCCCGTCACCGGGTCCCAGGAGCCGATGATCAGGGAAATTGGTCCGAACCATTGACCCAACTGGTCTAGTCCTCCTACGGTCTCCCCCATGCCTCATCGCGTCCATGCCAACCACGGGCGCGGTGAGGCATCCATCGAAGCCCTCCCCCACGAGGAGCCAGAATGACCGGAATTCACCGTTCCCGCAGCCGCCTCAGGGCGCTCGCCGCGACCGCCTGCGCCGGAGCCCTCGGCGCCGCGCTGCTCGGTGTCGCGGGTACGTCGACGGCGGGCGCGGCCCCCGCCACCGCCTCCGCCGCCACCCCCACAGCCGCGGAGGCCACCCCCACGGCCGCCGGCGGCAAGGTCGTCGGATACTTCACCAACTGGGGTGTCTACCAGCGCGATTACCACGTCAAGGACATCGAGACGTCGGGCTCGGCCGACAAGCTCACCCACATCAACTACGCCTTCGGCAACGTCCAGGGCGGCAAGTGCACCATCGGGGACAGCTACGCCGACTACGAGCAGGCCTACACGGCCGACCAGTCGGTGGACGGCGAGGCGGACACCTGGGACCAGGAACTCCGCGGCAACTTCAACCAGTTGCGCAAGCTGAAGAAGCTGCACCCGGATCTGAAGGTCATCTGGTCGTTCGGCGGCTGGAGTTGGTCCGGCGGCTTCGCCGAGGCCGCGCAGAACCCGGCCGCGTTCGCCGACTCCTGCTACGGCCTGGTGGAGGACCCCCGTTGGGCCGATGTCTTCGACGGCATCGACATCGACTGGGAGTACCCCAACGCCTGCGGTCTGACCTGTGACACCAGCGGCAGGGAGGCCTACGGCGACCTGCTGGCGGCGCTGCGCTCGAAGTTCGGCACCGACAACCTGGTCACCTCGGCCATCACCGCCGACGGGTCGGACGGCGGCAAGATCGACGCCGTGGACTACGCGGGGGCCGCCCAGTACCTCGACTGGTACAACCCGATGACGTACGACTTCTTCGGTGCCTTCGCGGCCCAGGGGCCGACGGCTCCGCACTCGCCGCTGACCTCGTACCCGGGCATCCCGACGGAGGGCTTCAACAGCGACGCGGCGATCTCCAAGCTCAAGGGGCTCGGCATCCCGCCGGAGAAGCTGCTGCTCGGCATCGGGGCACGTACGAGGCGGGCATCGAGGACTACAAGGTCCTCAAGAACAGCTGCCCGGTCACCGGCACCGTCGCCGGCACCGCGTACGCCCACTGCGGCACCGACTGGTGGAGCTACGACACCCCGGCCACCATCGCCACGAAGATGGAGTACAAGGACCAGCAGGGGCTGGGCGGCACCTTCTTCTGGGAGCTCAGCGGGGACACCGCCGACGGTGAGCTGATCAAGGCCATCAACTAGCCCCGGCGGGGTACACGCACGACAGGGTGGGCGGGGGCGGGGTGCCGGGCGGGCGCCCCGCCCTCTCCGTCGCGCGGACTCCCGCGCGGCGGAGGCGGCCGGAGGTCACAGGAGCCCGGCCTGGGTGACGAACAGGGCGAGGACCACGACGAGGGTCCAGCCCAGCAGGTGCTCCAGCACCTTCGGCCCGTCGTCGGGGCCGCCGGTACGGGCGCGGCGGGCGTGGCGGGGGTTCTCGGCGGTGGGCATCGCGGTCATGGCGTCTCGCTCGGTCGTTCGGCTGCGGTCCTCCCCCGTGACCCGACCACAGTGCCGCAGAAGGACCGCCCGGGGGTAGAGACGCGTGTCACAGCGTCCCGGACCGCCGGGGCCCGCTCCCGCCGCCCCGTGCCGCTCCACCGGCGCGGGGCGGCCCTTTTCCGGGCGGGGCGGGCGGCACCGGCTGTGCGCGACACCACAGGGCCGGTCCCCTGCCGCGCACCCCCGCTGAGCGTTGGCCACACCGCGCGGCCGGTGCCACGCTGGACGGGTGAGCCCGACGCCGGGGCACGTCGTCGGACGGCCGGGCACCGGGACAACCGAGCGGACCACCCGAGGCCCTGCCGCCGGGACGGCGGCCCGGGGGCGCGGCGGTGGTCGGAAAGTGCGGCTCGACATGAAGGCAGTGGTGTACAACGGCCCTCGTGACGTCAGCGTCACCGAGGTTCCCGACGCCAGGATCGAACACCCCGACGACATCGTCGTCCGGGTGACCTCCACCAACATCTGCGGCTCCGACCTGCACATGTACGAAGGACGTACGTCCTTCGAGCCGGGCCGCAGCCTGGGCCACGAGAACATGGGCGAGGTGGTGGAGACCGGCCCCGGGGTGAGCAAGGTGAAGGTGGGCGACTACGTCGTCCTGCCGTTCAACATCGCCTGCGGGTTCTGCAAGCAGTGTGAGCGGGGGCTGACGAACTACTGCCTCACCATGCAGCCCGAGCCGGCCATGGCGGGCGCCGCGTACGGGTTCGCCGAGATGGGGCCGTACGCCGGCGGGCAGGCGGAGTACCTGCGGGTGCCGTACGGCGACTTCAACGCGCTGCGGCTCGGGAAGGACGCGGTGGCCCGGCAGAACGACTACGTGATGCTCGCGGACATCTTCCCCACGGGCTACCACGCCACCGAGATGGCCGGGGTGAAGCCGGGTGACCAGACGGTGGTGTTCGGGGCCGGGCCGGTCGGTCTGATGGCCGCGTACTCCGCCGTGCTGAAGGGGGCGGGCCGCGTCTGGGTCGTCGATCAGCAGTCCGACCGGCTGGAGCTGGCGGAGCAGGTGGGCGCCATCCCGATCGACACGCGGGAGGAGGACCCCGCCGAGGTGGTCAAGGAGGCGACCCTGGGACTGGGCGCGGACAACGGCTGCGAGTGCGTGGGCTACCAGGCGCACGACCAGCGCGGCGACGAGGACGCGGCGCTGACGCTCAATCAGCTCGTCGACACCGTGCGGTTCACCGGCCGGATCGGTGTGGTGGGGGTGTTCCTGCCCGAGGACCCGGGCGGGCAGCGGGCGCAGAACGGCCTGGAGGCGAAGGGCAAGATCCCGCTGGACTACGGGCTCATGTGGTTCAAGGGCCAGACGATGGGGACCGGGCAGGCGCCGGTCAAGCGGTACAACCGCGCGCTGCGGGACCTGATCGCGGGCGGAGTGGCTGAGCCGTCGTTCCTGGTCTCGCACGAACTCCCGCTGGACCAGGCGCCGGAGGCGTACGAGAAGTTCGACGCACGGGAGTCGGGCTGGACGAAGGTGGTGCTGCGTCCCGAGCTGGCGTCGGTGTGACGCCGGGCGGGCCGGACGGGGTGACTCGCGTCCGGCCCTGGCCGTACGCGCCTGGTCCCCGGGGCCGGAACCGGCGCCCCGGGGTCTCGGCCACCGGCCCCGCGCGACGACCGCCGGGCCTCGTACGGGACTTCACCGGGTCACACCAGCCCCAGCGACCCCAGCACGCGTCGCTGGCCCGGTGTCGGGCGCGTCGGCCAGTAGACGTAACACACGCCGCCCGTACCGCTCCTGACCGTGCCGTTCGCGTCGTAGCGCTTCGTGCGGAGCCAGATGTTCTCCCATTCGCGCCTGCGGTAGACCCGGCGTACCGCGTCGTTGTCCGCGGACGCGGGGTCGTTGGCGATCACGTCGCCGTCGGGGGTGAAGCCGATGACCGTCATCAGATGGCCGGAGGTGCCGTAACCGGCCCCGGTCAGCTCCTCCTTGAGGAAGGACTGGGAGGTGATCACCGGGATGCCGGCGCCGACCAGGCGTTCCACGTCGGTCAGTGAGCCGAGCCGGGTGACCACCGCGTTCATGTCCCGGTAGGTCGCGGCATAGGCGGCGTTGAAGGGCCAGTTGCCGCAGCCCTCGTACTGGTGGTCGTAGGTGTACCGGGCGGCGTGGCAGACCTGGGGGTCGGCGAGGCCGGGTTCGACCCAGGCGAGGTCGGCGGCGGTGGGGCGGCGCCCCCAGTACTCGATGATCATCTGCGAGGACGTCGGACTGCACCACGCCTCCCCGCCGTTGTCGTACTCGGGGTACTGCCCCACGTGGACGTTCTGGGAGTAGCGGGGCACCGCCAGCTCCCGGGTGGTCGTGTGGGGCGCGGGCGGGACCGTGAAGCGGTCCGGGACGGCGGAGGCCGTCGCGCCGGCCCGGTGGACGACGGGGGTGCGGCGGCTGCCGGGGGCGCGGTGGAGGGTGAGCCGCAGGCGGTAGGCGGTGATCCGTGTCCCGCTGGCCGCGTCGTCCACCGCGAGGGTGTCGGTCCACACCGCGCTCCTGCCGTCGCCCTGGCCGTCGACGGAGGTCCGCAGGATGTCCGCGTCGCCCGAGGCCCAGTGGCCCATCACGTACCAGGGGGTGTCGGTGCCGTCGGCGTAGCGGCCGCGCAGTTCGATCCGGATCCAGGTCCCCGCGGGGGTGTGGGCGTTCCAGGAGGCGATGACCTCGGTGGCGGGCACGGCGCAGCGGTGGAGGGGCGAGGTCCAGGTCGCGTACTCCCAGGTGGCGGTCACGCCCGAGTGCGGGTCGGTGCGGTCGGTGGTTCCCTCGGCGGTGGCGATCACCAGGCCGGGTCGGCGGCCGGGGGCCACCCGGGTCCCGGCCGCGGAGCCACGGCGCCAGTCGGTGTACGTGCTCCAGAAGCGGTTGTCCACGAGCGGGCCCGCCGGCGGTGCGGAGGGGGCGCGGGAGGTGACGGCCGCCGCCGGGGAGGCGGCCGCCGCCCCCGCTCCGGCCGCTCCCGCTCCGGCCGCTGCCGCGAGCGCGGCGGTGAGCACGGTCCTGCGTGAGGTCGGTCTGGTCATGGGCGAGACCCCCGGTCGTGGGCGGATGTGGCGCTGCGGTGCCGATCGGTGCGCCAACTATCGCGGGTCGGGGCGGGACCGGGCCAGTGATTCGGCGCGTGCCGCCGGAGCAATATTGGTCTGCTCCACTGGCGTGACCTGGGGCTGCGCCGGACGGGTGGACGCCGGCCGGGCGCGCCGTACTCGTAGGCTGGGGGCATGGACGATCTGGCGGCCCACGCCCGGCGGCTGCGCCTCCTGCCGCCGTCCTCGGGGCCCGTACGGCTGGTCGCGGTGGACGGTCACGCGGGGTCGGGCAAGACCACGTTCGCCGCCCGGCTGGCCACGGCTCTCGGCGGTGCCCCGGTGCTGCACCTGGACGACCTGGCCACGCACGAGGAGCTGTTCGGCTGGACGGACCGGCTGCGGGACCAGGTGCTCACGCCGTTCTCCCGGGGTGAGCCCGCGCGGTACACGCCGTACGACTGGACCGCCCGGCGCTTCGGCGCGCCCCGGACGCTCGATCCCGCCCCGGTGGTGCTGATCGAGGGGGTGGGGGCGGGCCGGGCGGCGCTGCGGCCGAGCCTCGCGGCACTGCTGTGGATCGAGCTGGACCCCATGAGGTCCTGGGAGCGGGGGCGGCTCCGCGACGGTCCCGGGCTCACGGATTTCTGGGACGGCTGGGTCCTCGCCGAGCGGCGCCACTTCGGCCGGGACCCCTCGTATCCCTTCGCGGACGCGGTGATCCAGCAGGGGCCCGAGGGCTATGTGTGGCTGGAAGGACCCCGAGTGACGGCGGGGAAGAATCAGATCATCACACAGAGTGAGGAGTGAGTGCCTCCGGTTCGGGTGGCTGGAAATCTCTCCGTGAATCGCCCCACGACTCTCCCAACTCGGCTTGACCGAGGGGGCGTACAGGTCTTACGTTCTGAATGTGCGGCTTTTCGGAGCCCCGTAGACACGAAGCCCCCGGTTGTTCCCCCGTGACCGGGGGCTTCGTCCTGCTCCCACCCCCGCTCCCCCGGCCGCCCCGGAGCGGCCCGACGCCTCCCCCACGGCACCGGTCTCTCACCGTGCGTCACCGCCGAGAAGCGCCGGTTACGCCCTCTCCCGCCCGCCGGACGCGCGGGTACGATGCACCCGGGTGTGGGCAATTCCCTTTCTTCGCGCGGTGATTCGGAGCGCCCCGGTGGGCATGCTGTGCGGGCGGGACATTCTGGGGGCTCGGTTTGTGGGGGAGCTGATGGACATCGGCATGCAGGGCACGCAGGCCCCGGCCGACCTCGCCTGGCTGCGTGGCGTGGACGCCTACACGATGGGCGCCTACCCACAGGCCGAAGAGGAATTCAGAGCGGCGGTACGTCTCGATCCCGGCATGGCCGACGGCTGGCTCGGCCTCCACGCCCTGCGGATCGACACGACGACGGCGCTGCTGCACATGTACCGCCACCGCGAGCGCTTCGGCGAGCAGCGCACCCGCCACCGGCGCACGCTCAACTCCTGGTACTGGCTGGGGTGGTGGGTGCAGCCGGTGCTGGAGAGCCCGCGCGATCTGCTGCTCGCGCACGCCTCGCACTGGCTGGACGGCCGCCATGTGCCCGAGCTGGACCGGGCGCTGGCCGGGCTGCCGCCGGTGGACACGGATCCGCAGGTCCGCTTCCTGCACGCCTGCCGGTCCTATCTGGTCAAGGACTGGGACCAGCTCGTACGCACCACCGAGCCTCTGGTGGACGATCCGCTGCTCGGCATCGAGGCGGGACTGTTCGGCGGCATGGCGCGGGTGCGGCTGGAGATGTACGGCCAGGCCGAACCCCTGCTGTCCGCGGCCCTGATGCGCTGCCGCAGCGAGCAGCCGCAGCGCAAGGAGCTGCGGTACTGGCTGGCGCGGGCCCACGAGGGGACGGGGCGCAGTGCCGCGGCGCTGCCGCTGTACCGGGCGGTGCACCGGGTGGACCCGGCCTTCATGGACACCTCCGCCCGGCTCGCCGCGATCTCCGAGGGCGACGGCTACGACGAGACGGCCGATCTGGCCGCCGTCACCCTGGCGGGCTTCGGCGCGGACGGTACGGGCGCGGAGGCGCTGCCGGACGTGGACACGGTGCTGGGCACCGATCTGGTGGACGGCCCCGAACCCTGGCTGGGCGGCGGGGACTCCCGGGACGTCCCGGGCGCGACGGTGCCGCCGCCCCGGAGCGCCGGGCCACGGGAGAAACCCGGACGCGGACGGGCGGGGGCCCCGGTCTTCCCGGCCGGGCCGAGCGATCCCCTCCTGCTCGCGGAGGCACTGGCCGAACTCGAACGCATGGTGGGCCTGGAACCCGTCAAGCGCCAGGTCAAGGCACTGTCGGCCCAGCTGAACATGGCGCGGCTGCGGGCCGAGCAGGGTCTTCCCGTGCAGCCCCCGAAGCGGCACTTCGTCTTCTCCGGCCCGTCCGGCACGGGCAAGACCACCGTCGCCCGCATCCTCGGCCGGGTCTTCTACGCGCTCGGACTGCTGGGCGGCGACCACCTGGTGGAGGCCCAGCGCTCCGACCTGGTGGGCGAGTTCCTGGGGCAGACCGCGGTGAAGGCCAACGAGCTGATCGACTCGGCGCTCGGCGGGGTGCTCTTCGTCGACGAGGCGTACAGCCTCTCCAACTCCGGTTACAGCAAGGGGGACGCGTACGGTGACGAGGCGCTCCAGGTCCTCCTGAAGCGGGCCGAGGACAACCGGGACCACCTCGTGGTCATACTCGCCGGTTACCCGGAGGGCATGGACCGGCTGCTGTCCACCAATCCGGGCCTCTCCTCCCGCTTCACGACCCGGGTGGACTTCCCCAGCTACCGCCCCCAGGAACTCACCGCCATCGGGCAGGTGCTGGCCGCCGAGAACGGCGACGTGTGGGACGAGGAGTCGCTGGAGGAGCTGCGCAGCGTCAGCGGGCACGTGGTCGACCAGGGCTGGATCGACGAGCTGGGCAACGGCCGCTTCCTGCGCACCCTGTACGAGAAGAGCTGCGCCTACCGTGATCTGCGGCTGTCCGGATACCCGGCCGCCCCGAGCCGGGACGACCTGTCCACGCTGCGGCTGGCGGACCTGATGCAGGCGTACGGCGAGGTGCTGTCCGGCAGGGGCCCGCTCGACCGGGGCACGCAGGAGCCGGGCGCGCTGTGACGGGCCGGGGCGTCGGCCTGGCCGCCCGGCGGGCGCTCCGAACCCGGCGCCGGTACCGGGCGGGCCCGCCCTTCGCCGGGCCGGCGGTCCCTTCGCCGGGGCGGACCGTCCGGCCCGCCCCGGCGAAGGGTCGCCCTCAGCCCGTGAGCCCCAGCGGCGCCATCGCCTTCTGCTCCGCCGGAACCCGCACCGTGCGGCGCGGCACCGAGACGCGGTGGGCGGGGTCGCGGACCTCGCCCACCAGCATCTCCAGGACGTCCTCCATGGCGACCAGCCCGAGCACCCGGCCCGACGCGTCCGCGACCTGGGCCAGATGCGTCGCGGCGCGGCGCATCACCGTCAGGGCGTCGTCCAGCGGGAGTTCGGCCCGGACGGTGGCCATCGGGCGCCAGACGTGCTGCGGGACGGCGCGGTCGCCGTCCTCCAGCTCCAGGACGTCCTTGACGTGCAGATAGCCCATGAAGGCGCCACCGCCCTCCGCGCAGACGGGGAACCGTGAGAAGCCGGTGGCCACCGTCAGCTCCTCGATCCGGCGCGGGGTGACGGACGGGTCCACCGTGACCAGGGACGCGCGCTCCAGCAGGACGTCGGTGACGGGCCTGCTGCCCAGCTCCAGGGCGTCCTCCAGACGCTCCTGCGCGTCCGGTTCGAGGAGTCCGGCCTGTCCGGCGTCCTCCACGAGCCGGTTGAGCTGCTCACTGGTGAAGACGGCCTCGACCTCGTCCTTCGGCTCGACGCCGAAGAGCCGCAGCACGACCCGGGCGCAGGCCCCGAGCGCGACGGTGACCGGCCGGCAGAGCCGGGCGAAGCCGACCAGGCCGGGGCTGAACCACAGCGCCGTCCGCTCGGGCGCGGCCATCGCGAGGTTCTTCGGGACCATCTCGCCGATGACGAGGTGCAGGAAGACCACGCAGACGAGCGCCAGCGCGTAGCCGAGCGGGTGGACGAGTCCCTCGGGGAGGTGGGCCGCGTGGAAGACCGGCTCCAGCAGGCGGGCGACGGTCGGCTCGGCGACCGCGCCGAGGGTGAGTGAGCAGACGGTGATACCGAACTGGGCCGCGGCCATCATCTGCGGCAGGTGCTCCAGTCCGTACAGGACCTGTCTGGCCCGCCCCGACCCACCGGCCGCGAGGGGTTCGATCTGGCTGCGCCGCACGGAGACGAGCGCGAACTCGGCCCCGACGAAGAAGCCGTTCGCCAGCACCAGCAGGACGGCGAAGAGCAGTTGCACGACGCTCATCGCGCGACCTCCAGCAGTGCCGGGGCGGGGGCGTGCGGTGCGGTGTCCGGCAGGTCCGTGAGCCGGACGAAGCGGACCCGCTCGGCCCGGTAGTGGCCGACCTGGCGGACGGCGATCCGCCAGCCGGGCAGTTCGGCCCGGTCGCCGGGGGCCGGGATACGGCCCAGCAGGTCGGCGACGAGCCCCGCCACCGTCTCGTACGGACCGTCGGGCACGTCGAGGCCTATCCGGCGCAGGGTGAGGACGCGGCAACTGCCCTCGACGTCCCAGCCGGGGCGTCCGTCCTCGGTGGTGACGGAGGTCATGTCGGGGCGGTCGGCGCCCTCGGCGTCGTGCTCGTCGCGCACCTCTCCGACGAGCTCCTCGATGATGTCCTCCAGGGTGACGACCCCGGCGGTGCCGCCGTACTCGTCGACCACGACGGCGATCGGCTGCTCGTTGCGGAGCCGCCGGAGCAGCTGCTCCACGGGCAGGGTCTCCGGGACCATGAGCGGGGTCACGGCGATGAGCCCCGCCGGGGTGCGCCGCCGGTCCTGGCCCGGGACGGCGAGCGCGTCCTTGAGGTAGACCATGCCGACGACCTCGTCGATGCGTTCCCGGTAGACGGGGAAGCGGGAGAGGCCGGTGGCCCGGGTGAGGTTGAGGACGTCCGCGGCGGTCGCCGAGGACTGGAGGGCGCTGACCTTCACCCGGGGCGTCATGACGTGCTGGGCGGTCAGTCCGGCGAGGGACAGCGTCCGTACGAAGAGGTCGGCGGTGTCCTGCTCCAGGGTGCCGGCCTCGGCGGAGTGCCGGGCCAGGGAGACCAGCTCGCCGGGGGTGCGGGCGGAGGCCAGCTCGTCGGTGGGCTCCACCCCCAGCAGGCGCACCAGCCGGTTGGCGGCGGTGTTCAGCGCGCTGATCACCGGGCGCAGGGCGGCCGAGAAGCGGTGCTGGGGCCCGGCCACGAACCGGGCGACCTGGAGCGGGCGGGAGACCGCCCAGTTCTTCGGGACGAGCTCGCCGATCACCATCTGGACGGCGGAGGCGAGCAGCATGCCGATCACCACGCTCACCCCGGGGACGGCCCCTTCGGGCAGTCCGGTGGCGGTGAGCGGTGCGGCCATCAGCTGGGCGAGCGCCGGTTCGGCGAGCATGCCCACCACCAGTGAGGTGATGGTGATGCCGAGTTGGGTGCCGGAGAGCTGGAAGGAGAGTTCGCGCAGGGCGGCGACGACGGTACGGGCCCGGCGGTCGCCCTCGGCGGCCGCCCGCTCGGCGTCCGGCCGTTGCACCGTGACGAGCCCGAATTCGGCGGCCACGAAGAATCCGTTGGCGAGGATGAGAAGGAATGCCGCGGTGAGCAGCAACAGGGGGGTGGTCATGCCGCCGCCTCCGGGGAGGGGGCGGCGCAGGTACTACCGGACGATCCGTCCATTGCTGGAGGGAGTCACTCCTTGGGTCGCAGGAATGCCCCGCGGGCCTCAGGGGCCGTTCGGTGCGGGGCGGGGCGCGCACGGGGCGCCGCCGTCCTCCAGAATAATCGGGAAGACGGCGTACGGGGCAGGGGGCTCAGCCGTTCTGTGTGCTCTCGTCCACTCCACTGCCATGGAATTCGGCGAGGGCGCGCAGCGCGCGGGCGTCGCGGATGGCGTGTTCGCGGGCGATTCCGGGCTGGATGCCGAGGGCGGGCAGGCTGGTGCCGTCGCTGAGGTCGAGGAAGACCCAGGGGTCACCGGCCCGGAGGTTGACGCGCACGATCTCCGCCCAGGCCAGTCGGCGCGTCCGGGTGATGTTGACCACGGTGACCCCGTTCTCGTCGGCGACGATCCGGGGCCTGCTGAGCAGGGCCAGGACGCCGAAGAAGAGCAGGGCGACGAAGACGAAGCTGGTCCGCTCCCCCGGGCTCAGGCTCTCCAGGATCATCGCGATGGCCGTGATGACGAGGAACATCACCAGTCCCACGGCCAGCAGCACCACCCGGGTGAGGGTGGGCCGGAAGGTGGCCGGGAGGTCGGGGCGTGCGGTGGGCCGGGGGGCGGCGGCGGACATGGGGTGCGTCCTTCGTGACTGGGGTTCCCTGCCGTCAGAGGCGGCAGGCGTGGATGGCCGTCGTGAGGATGGCGCGGGCCCCGAGCTCGTACAGGTCGTCCATGATCCGCTGGGCTTCCTTGGCGGCGACCATGGAGCGTACGGCGACCCATCCCTCGTGGTGCAGGGGGGAGATCGTCGGCGACTCCAGGCCGGGGGTGAGGGCGACCGCGCGCTCCAGGTGCTCGACGCGGCAGTCGTAGTCCATCATCACGTAGCTGCGGGCGACCAGGACGCCCTGGAGGCGGCGCAGGAACTGCCGCACCTTGGGCTCGTCGCCGGGGGCGCCCTTGCGGCGGATCACGACGGCTTCCGAGGTCATGATCGGCTCGCCGATGACTTCCAGTCCGGCGTTGCGCAGGCTGGTGCCGGTCTCCACGACGTCGGCGATGACCTGGGCGACGCCCAGCTCGATGGCGGTCTCGACGGCCCCGTCCAGGTGGACGACGGAGGCGTCGACGCCCGCGCCCGCGAGGTGTGCCCCCACGATGCCCTCGTAGGAGGTGGCGATCGTCATGCCGCCGAAGTCCTGCGGGCCGGTGGCCGTGCCGGGCCTGGTGGCGTAGCGGAAGGTGGAGCGGGCGAAGCCGAGCTGGAGGATCTCCTCGGCCTCGGCGCCGGAGTCCTGGAGCAGGTCGCGGCCGGTGATGCCGATGTCCAGGCGGCCGGAGCTGACGTAGATCGCGATGTCCCGCGGGCGCAGGTAGAAGAACTCGACCTCGTTCGAGGGGTCGACCAGGACGAGTTCCTTGGACTCCTTGCGCTGCTGGTAGCCGGCCTCATGGAGCATCGCCATCGCAGGCCCGGAGAGAGAACCCTTGTTGGGGACGGCGATGCGCAGCATGAGGTCAGCTTTCCTTCGTGCGGAGGGAGTTGGGGAAGAGCAGGAGGAGCGTGCTGTGCTCAGAGGTGGGCGTAGACGTCGTCGAGGGAGATCCCGCGGGCGACCATCATCACCTGGACGTGGTAGAGCAGCTGCGAGATCTCCTCGGCGGCGGCTTCCTTGCCCTCGTACTCGGCGGCCATCCAGACCTCGGCGGCCTCCTCGACGACCTTCTTGCCGATGGCATGCACGCCCTTGTCCACCAGTTCGGCGGTGCGGGAGGTGGAGGGGTCGCCTTCGGCGGCCTTGAGCTGGAGCTCGGCGAAGAGCTCTTCGAAGGTTTTGTTCGCCATGATGTCCTCAGAATACGGGGTCCCGGTGGCCGCTCAGCGCCAGGGTTCGCTCACGGTGCGCAGGGTGGCGGCGGTGGCGACGGCGGCGGTGACCGCTTCGTGCCCCTTGTCCTCGTTGGATCCCTCCAGCCCGGCCCGGTCGAGCGCCTGCTCGTCGGTGTCACAGGTGAGGACGCCGAAGCCGATGGGCACCCCGGTGTCGACGGCGACCTGGGTGAGGCCGGCGGTGACGCCCTGGGACACGTATTCGAAGTGCGGGGTGCCGCCGCGGATGATCACACCGAGGGCGACGATCGCGTCGTAGCCGCGGTCGGCGAGGACCTTGGCCACCACCGGCAGTTCGAAGCTGCCGGGCACCCTCAGCAGGGTCGGTTCGTCGATGCCCAGGTCGTGCAGGGCGCGCAGGGCCCCGTCGACGAGTCCGTCCATGACCTTCTCGTGCCACTGGGCCGCGATCACCGCGACCCGGAGGTCGCCGCAGTTGCGTACGGACAGTTCGGGTGCGCCCTTGCCGCTCATGTCTCTCCTGGTGGTGCGTCGGTGGTTACTGGTTGCCGCAGGCCGACACCGCGGGGGCGTCGAGCCAGGGCAGGTCGTGGCCCATGCGGTCGCGCTTGGTGCGCAGGTACCGCAGGTTGTGCTCACCGGCCTGGACCGGCATGGGGACGCGGCCGGTGACGCCGAGTCCGTGCCGGACCAGGGCCGCGGTCTTGTCCGGGTTGTTGGTCATCAGCCGCAGGGTGCGCACCCCGAGGTCGGTGAGGATCCGCGCGCCGGCCGCGTAGTCCCGGGCGTCGGCGGGCAGGCCGAGTTCGAGGTTGGCGTCGAGGGTGTCGGAGCCGCGTTCCTGGAGTTCGTACGCGCGCAGCTTGGACAGCAGTCCGATGCCCCGGCCCTCGTGGCCGCGCAGATAGACGACGACTCCGCGTCCCTCGTCCGTGATCCGCTCCATGGAGGCGTGCAGCTGCGGGCCGCAGTCGCAGCGCTGGGAGGCGAAGATGTCGCCGGTCAGGCATTCGGAGTGGACCCGGACGAGGACGTCCTGGCCGTCGCCGAGGTCGCCGTGCACGAGCGCCACGTGCTCCACGCCGTCGACGGTGGAGCGGTAGCCGTACGCGGTGAACGGCCCGAACGCGGTGGGCAGCCGGACCTCCGCCTCGCGGCGGACCGTCGGCTCGGCGCTGCGCCGGTAGGCGACGAGGTCCTCGATGGAGATGATCGTGAGGCCGTGCTTGCGGGCGAACGGGACGAGTTCGGGCAGCCGCAGCATGGTCCCGTCCTCGCCGGCGATCTCCACGATGGCCCCGGCGGGCCGCAGCCCGGCGAGCCGCGCGAGGTCGACCGCGGCCTCGGTGTGGCCGTTGCGGACCAGGACCCCGCCGGGCCGGGCCCGCAGCGGGAAGATGTGCCCGGGGCGTACGAAGTCGTCCGGTCCGGCCGCGCCGCCCGCCAGCATCCGCAGGGTGGTGGCGCGGTCGGCGGCGGAGATCCCGGTGGTGACGCCGTGGGCGTTTGAGGCGTCGACGGAGACGGTGAAGGCCGTCCGCATCGACTCGGTGTTGTGCGCGACCATCTGCGGGAGCGCGAGGCGTTCCAGTTCGTCGTGCTCCATGGGCGCGCAGATCAGGCCCCGGCACTCGCTCATCATGAACGCGACGATCTCGGGGGTCGCCTTCTCGGCGGCGATGACGAGGTCGCCCTCGTTCTCCCGGTTCTCGTCGTCGACGACCACGACGGGCCGGCCGGCGGCGATGTCGCGGACGGCCTGGGCGACGGGGTCGAGCGACAGGTCGTAGGAGAGGTCGTGGGGCCGGGCGGGACGGTCGGTCATGCCGTGGCTCCTTCCAGAGCGGGTGTCCGGGTACGCAGCCACCAGTCGCGCATGCCCCACAGGACGAGGGCGCCGTAGACGACGTAGATGAGACCGGAGAAGGCGAGCCCGCTGTGGAAGTTGAGCGGGACGCCGACGAGGTCGACCAGCAGCCACGCGAACCAGAACTCGACCATGCCACGGGCCTGGGCGACCATCGCGACGAGGGTGCCGGCGAAGATGTAGGCGTCGGCCCACGGGCTCCAGGACAGGGACGGGAAGGCGGTGAACAGTCCGCCGACCGCGAGGGTGCCGAGGGCGGCCGCGCCGAGCAGGTAGCCGCGCTCGCGCCAGGTGGCGAAGCGTACGGCGAGGGAGCCGTCCTGCGCCTGCCGCCGGCCGCGGGTCCACTGCTGCCAGCCCCATACGGCGACGGCGACGACGATCAGCTGTTTGCCGACGCTGCCGGCCTGCTGCACCGACACGTTGGCGGCGATCAGGACGAGGCCGGAGAGCAGTTGGGCGGGCCAGGTCCACACCGAGCGGAGCCAGCCGAGGGCCAGGGCGAACAGGCCGATCGTGTTGCCGAGCATGTCCGACCAGATGATGTGCTGCCCGAAGGCGGTGAACGCCTCGGAGTTCAGCCAGTCCAGCGCGCTCATGCGACCGGCTCCCCGGGTTCCGTCCCCGGGCCGGCGGCGAGCAGCCGCTCGACGTACTTCGCGAGGACGTCCACCTCCAGGTTGACCGGGTCGCCGGGCTGCTTGATGCCGAGCGTGGTCAGGGCGAGGGTGGTGGGGATGAGGCTGATGGTGAAGTGGTCGGGGGCCGCGTCGACGACGGTGAGGCTGACGCCGTCCACGGTGATCGAGCCCTTCTCCACCACGTAGCGGGCCAGACCGCCGGGGAGGGAGACCTTCACGAGCTCCCAGTGCTCGGAGGGCGTGCGCTCCACGATGCGGCCGGTGCCGTCCACGTGCCCCTGGACGATGTGTCCGCCGAGCCGGCCGCCGAGCGCCATCGGGCGTTCCAGGTTGACGCGGGAGCCGGTGGCCAGGGCGCCGAGGCTGGAGCGGTTCAGGGTCTCGGCCATCACGTCGGCGGTGAACTGGTCCCCGTCGAGGCCGACGACGGTGAGGCAGACGCCGTTGACGGCGATGGAGTCGCCGTGCTTGGCGTCTTCGGTGACCAGCGGGCCGCGCAGTCGGAAGCGGGAGGCGTCGGCGAGCCGTTCGACGGCGGTGACCTCACCCAGTTCTTCGACGATTCCGGTGAACACTAGTTTCCCTTCCGAGCGGGGACGGCGGTGACGCGCAGATCGGGGCCGATGCGGACGGTCTCGGTCACCGCGAGGCGCAACGCCTGGGCGATGGTGGTGATTCCGGCGTCGGCGAGGGCTGCGGGGCCCGCGCCGAGGAGGACCGGGGCGATGTAGCCGACGACGGTGTCGACACAGCGCGCGGCGACGAAGGAGCCGGCCAGTACGGGGCCGCCTTCGAGCAGGACGGAGCGGACGCCGCGGGCGTGCAGGGCGGCGAGCAGGGCCGGGATGTCCAGGCCGGGGCCGGTGGCGGCGCGCGGCAGCCGCAGGACGGCGTCCTGCGGGAGGTGCGCGGTCTCCGCGTCCTGGGCGACGGCGATCAGGGTGGGCGCGGTGGGGTCGAGGATCCGGGCGCCCGGCCGCACGGCCGTGGCCCCGGTGTCCACGACGACCCGGAGGGGCTGGACGGCTCCCTCGACGCCGCGTACGCCCAGTTGCGGGTCGTCGGCGCGGGCGGTGCCGGAGCCGATCACCACGGCGTCGGACTCGGCACGCAGCCGGTGCACGTCGGCGCGGGACTCGGCGGAGGTGATCCAACGGCTGGTGGCGTCGGCGGCGGCGACCCGGCCGTCGAGGGTGGCGGCGTACTTCCACCGCACGTGCGGGCGGCCCAGGCGCACCGAGGTGAGCCAGGCGGTGTTGCCCTCCTCCGCCTCGTCGGCGAGGAGGCCCCGCTCCACCTGGACGCCGGCCGCGCGCAGGGTGTCGGCGCCGCCGGTGGCCCGTGGATCCGGGTCGGCGACCGCGTACACGACGCGGCGGATCCCGGCGTCGAGGAGCGCCCGCGCGCAGGGGCCGGTGCGGCCCGTGTGGTCGCAGGGTTCGAGGGTGACGTAGGCGGTGCCGCCCCGGGCCTTCTCACCGGCCGCGCGCAGGGCGTGGATCTCGGCGTGCGGGCCGCCGGCGCGCTGGTGGAAGCCCTCGCCCGCGGGTGCTCCGGCGGCGTCGAGGACGACGCAGCCGACGACCGGGTTGGGGCTGGTGGCGCCGAGACCGCGGGCCGCGAGCGTGATCGCGCGCCGCATGGCGGTGATGTCGGCCGTGGTGGCCACCGGGTCCTCCTGCCTCTTCGGGCACGGACTCCGGGGCCTGCCGAGGACGGCAGAAGAAGCGGAACGCGACAGGGAACGCCGGGACCGGCGGCAAGGACAGGGCTGCGCCGGGAGAACCCGGACATGCCCGTCCGCCGACGGCGGCGTACCTGTGACGGCCCGCCGCGCACTGCCTCCCATCCGGACTTTAACCGTCGGTCCAGGAATCTCACCTGGTCAACCGGCCGCTGGATGCGGACGGGTCGCGGACTGTAACCGCCGGTTCGGAATTGCACCGACCCCGGAGTGCGCTGCTGCTGGTACAGAACTCATTGTGCCACGGTCGGCTCCGGGCCGGACGGGGGCCACCTGTGGGACCGCTCACAGAGCGCACGGACTCCGTCACCCGGCGCGGGCTCAGGGGAGGGCGACGGACGACGGCGGACGGCGACGGGGCGGCGGGGCACGCGGGCGGCCCGGCCCCGCACCCCCGGGCTCGAATGGTCCAGACCTATTGACCTTACTGGTCTAGTCCTCTTAATCTCTGCGTCACCTCCGAGGAAGCTCCGCCAGGGTGTGCGCACACCCGGATCCCCCGCAACTCCCTCCCCCGCCAGTTGTGTTCAGCCGACCTCCCCAGGAGGAACAACACATGCTGTCCCCCACCCGCGCGAGAGCCACCCTGCTCGCGGCCGGCGCCGCCGCCGCCGGTCTGCTGCTGGGCTCGCTCACCGCCGCCCCGTCGGCCGCCGCCGCCGACCAGGAGTCCTGTCGCCCCGACGGGCTGTACCGGACACCGGGCGTCGACGTCCCCTACTGCTCCGTCTACGACAGCGAAGGCCGCGAGAAGATGGGCGCCGACCACCAGCGGCGCGTCATCGGGTACTTCACCAACTGGCGTACCGGCAAGGACGGCAAGGACGCCTACCTCGCCTCGGACATCCCCTGGGACAAGGTCACCCATCTGAATTACGCCTTCGCGCACGTCGACGGTGACAACAGGATCTCCGTGGGCACCGACGGCCCCGAGAACGCCTCCACCGGGATGACCTGGCCGGACGTGGCGGGCGCCGAGATGGACCCCGCCCTCCCCTACCAGGGCCATTTCAACCTGCTCAACAAGTTCAAGAAGCAGCATCCGAACGTGAAGACCCTGGTCTCGGTGGGCGGTTGGGCCGAGACGGGCGGCTACTTCGACGACAGCGGCGACCGGGTGGACTCCGGCGGCTTCTACACGATGGCCACCAACGCCGACGGCTCGGTCAACCAGCGCGGCATCGACACCTTCGCCGACTCCACGGTCGCCTTCCTCAAGAAATACGGCTTCGACGGCGTCGACATCGACTACGAGTACCCGACGACGATGAAGGACGCGGGCAACCCGCTCGACCACACCCTGGCCAACGCGCGCCGGGCCGGTCTGGTCAAGGGCTACAGCGCCCTGATGAAGACGCTGCGCGAGAAGCTCGACCGGGCCTCCGCCGAGGACGGCACCCACCGCCTGCTGACCGTCGCGGCGCCCTCCTCCGGCTATCTGCTGCGCGGCATGGAGACCTTCCAGGTCCAGAAGTACCTGGACTACGTCAACATCATGTCGTACGACCTGCACGGCGCCTGGAACGAGTACGTCGGCCCCAACGCCTCGCTCTTCGACGACGGCAAGGACGCCGAACTGGCGCAGGCCGGCGTCTACTCCACCTCCCAGTACGGCGGCACCGGCTACCTCAACACCGACTGGGCCTACCACTACTTCCGCGGCTCCATGCCGGCCGGCCGGATCAACATCGGGCTGCCGTACTACTCCCGCGGCTTCAAGAACGTGCAGGGCGGCACGAACGGCCTGTGGGGCAAGGCCGCCACCACCGACTGCCCGGCGGGCGCGGGCCTGACCGCGTGCGGTGACGGCGCCGTCGGCATCGACAACCTCTGGCACGACCTGGACGACAACGGCAAGGAGTCCCCGGCGGGCTCCAACCCCATGTGGCACGCGAAGAACCTGGAGAAGGGCGTCGTCGGCGACTACGTCACCCAGTACGGCTTCCCGGCCGACACCACCCTGACCGGCACCTACGTCCGCAACTACGACTCGACGCTGGTCGCGCCCTGGCTGTGGAACGCCCAGAAGAAGGTCTTCCTCTCGACCGAGGACGAGCAGTCGGTGGCCGCGAAGGCGGACTACGTCGTCGACAAGGGCATCGGCGGCACGATGATCTGGGAGCTGGCGGGCGACTACGACTGGAACGCGGCCAAGGGCCAGTACGAGCAGGGCTCCACGCTGACCTCCGCGATGTACGAGAAGTTCAGGTCGGCCGCCCCGTACGGCGCGACCCGCTCCACGATCGACCTGCCGGCCGAGGCCCTCGACATCGACGTGGCGTTCGAGCAGTTCCCCCTGGGCGACTCGAACTACCCGATCGGCCCGAAGCTGAAGATCACGAACAACACGACGGCGACGCTGCCGGGCGGCACGGAGTTCCAGTTCGACTACGCCACCTCCGCCCCGGCCAACGCCAAGGACCAGTCGGGCTTCGGTACGAAGATCGTGCGCAGCGACCACACCGCGGCGAACAACATCGGCGGGCTGAAGGGCGACTACAACCGCGTCTCGCTGACGCTGCCCGCCTGGCAGACGCTGGCGCCGGGCGCCTCCGTCCAGCTGGACTTCGTCTACTACCTGCCGACCTCCACCCCGTCCAACTGGACGGTGACCTTCGACGGGTCCACCTACGCCCTGGCCGGGGACCTCGCGCGCGGCACCACCCTGGTCCAGCCGGGCACCGGCACCGGCCCGTCGCCGGGCACGGACCCGGGCGGCAGCGGCGGCGACTGCGCGGCGGACGCCTGGAGCGCCACGGCGGAGTACGGGACGGGTACGACGGTGAGCCACGGTTCCCACACGTGGAAGGCGAAGTGGTGGACGAAGGGCGAGACGCCCGGTTCCACCGGTGAGTGGGGCGTCTGGGAGGACCTCGGGGCCTGCTGACCCCTCCCCCCTCGCGCGCGACCCCGGAGCCCGGGGTGGGCCGGCACTCCGCCGCCCACCCCGGGCTCCTCGCCCCCCGCCCCGGCCCGCGGACGCGCGGGCGTACACCACCCGGACCGGTCCGCGCCGCCGCGCCGGTCCGCACCGGTCCACGGACGCGCGCCCGCGTTCCGGGGCCTCGCTCAGGCGCCGTCCCCCGGGGAGAACAGCGCGTCCTGGGCGGATTCCCGGGCGGCCAGGACCGCGCCGCGCAGGACCGCGCCGCCGCCCAGGGCTCCGGCCCGTACCTCGGTGGGCAGCGGGGACATCAGGGCGAGCCGTTCCTCGACCCGGGCGGCCAGCACGTCGCCGCCGGCCCGGCCGACCTCGCCGGCCAGGACCACGCAGCCCGGGTCGAGCACGGCGACGACCGACGCGGCACCCAGCGCGATGCGGCCGGCCAGGTCCGCCAGGAACGCCTCGCCCCGGGGGCCCCGGTCGGCCAGCGCGGCCCGGACCGCGGACGCGGCGCCCGGCTCCCGCGCCTGGCCCGTACCGGCCGGGCCGCGCGCCTCGATGCCGTGGGCCGCGGCCAGGTCGAGCACGGCGGCCGAGCCCGCCAGCGAGTGGAACCCGCCCTCGCAGTCGACGGCCGAGGGCACCCTCGTCGTGCCGGGGACCGGCAGGAAGCCGATCTCCCCCGCCCCTCCCGAGGCGCCGCGCCGCAGGGCGCCGTCCAGCATGACGGCGGCACCGATGCCGTGGCCCAGCCAGAGCAGGGCGAAGGTGTCGCGGTCGAGGGCGGCCCCGGTGCGGTGCTCCGCCACGGCGGCCAGATTGGTCTCGTTCTCCACGATCACGGTCGCCGGCAGCCGCCGCTGGAGCTCCTTGACCAGGCCCCGGTGCCAGGACGGGAGTCCGGCGGTGTCCCGGAGCTCCCCCGAGGCGGGGTCGATCAGGCCCGGGGCGCCGATGGCGACGCTGTGCAGCGGGGCGGGACCGGCCGAGCGGGCGGTCCGTTCGACGGCCGCGACGGCCTGCTGGACGGCGGGCCGGTCAGGGGTGTCGCCGTCGATCGGCAGCGTGGCCTCCGCCAGCGTGGCGCCGAGCAGGTCCGCGACCACCACGGCGACGCTGTCGGTCCGTACGTCCAGAGCGGCCAGATGGGCCCGGTCGGCGGCGATCCCGTAGAGCCGGGCGTTGGGGCCGCGCCGCCGTGAGTCGCTCTCCCCCACCACCCGGACCAGGCCCGCTCGCTGGAGCCGCTCCACCAGGTCGGCGACGGTGGGCCGGGACAGTCCGGTCGAGGTCTTCAGCTGGCTGGCCGTCAGCGGGCCGTCCTGCTGGAGCAGTCGCAGGGCGAGCCGGTCGTTGATGGCCCGTGCGGTGCTCGGGGATGCGGGCATGCCGGGATCCTTCCAGATCACTGCCCGCCCTGGTGCCGCGGGCTATTTATCAGGCAGGGTTCCTGATAGTTTACTGCCCGCACCGCACGCAGGCGCCGGACACCCCGACGCACGACACACGCTCAGGGGAGGGCACGGCGCATGACGACGGTTCCCACGGTCACGGTCTTCGGCACGGAGCAGATCAGGCGGGCCCGCTACGCGGTCGCGGCGGTCTTCACCGTGCACGGGGCGGTGACCGGCAGCTTCGCCACCCGGGTGCCCTGGATCCAGGACCACACCTCGGTCAGCGCCGGACAGCTGGGCCTGGCCCTGGCCTTCCCGGCGATCGGCGCCTCGCTGGCCATGCCGCTGGCGGGCCGGGTCAGTCACCGCTTCGGCTCCCGCACCGCGCTGCGCGGGCTGCTGGCCCTGTGGACGCTGTCGCTGATCCTGCCGGCCCTCTCGCCGAACCTGCTGACGCTCTGCGCCGCGCTCTTCGTCTACGGGGCGTCCGCCGGGATGTCGGACGTGGCGATGAACGCCCTGGGCGTCGACGTGGAGGACCGCCTCGGCAAGTCGATCATGTCCGGGCTGCACGGCATGTGGAGCGTGGGCGCGCTGCTGGGCTCGGTGGCGGGCACGGTCGCCGCGCACCTGGGCACCGACGCGCGGCTGCACCACACCGTGGTCGCGCTGGTCCTGACGGCCGTCGGCCTGGCCGCCTGCCGGGGCGTCCTGGACCTGCGCAGCCGGCCGGACGAGGAGCCGCCGCCGCGCTTCACGCTGCCCCCGAAGTCCGCGCTGGTCATCGGCGCGGTCGGGTTCTGCGCGGTGTTCGCCGAAGGCGCCAGCATGGACTGGTCCGCGGTCTACCTCAGGGACGTCATGGGCAGCTCCGCCGGGCTCGCCGCCGCCTCGACCACGGCGTTCGCGCTGACGATGGCGATCGCCCGGATCGCGGGCGACCGGGTGGTCGACCGCTTCGGCGCCGTACGGACCGTCCGGGGCAGCGGTGTCCTGGCCACCGCCGGAGGTCTGCTGGTGGTCCTCGCGCCGGACACCGCCCTGGCGCTGTGCGGCTTCGGGCTGCTCGGGCTGGGCGTCGCGGTCGTCGTCCCGCTGGCGTTCGCCGCGGCGGGGCACAGCGGGGACAACCCGAGCCGGGCCATCGCGGGCGTCGCCACCATCACGTACACCTCCGGGCTCATCGCGCCCTCGGCGATCGGCTCGCTGGCCGAGGCGACCTCGCTGCTGGTGTCGTTCGGCCTGGTGACGGTGCTGGCGTTCGGGCTCGTGGTGGGCGCGGGTGTGCTGCGCGGCGGCGACCGCACGGTGGCCGGGGGCGCGGTGCCCGGCCCCGCGACGGCCAAGAGCCCCACCGGGAGCTGACCCGCCCGGCCCCGGGCGGAAGCGGTGTGTCCCCCGGACGCGGCCCGCACGGCGTACCCCATTAACATGGCGCTGATCTTTTCCGCGGGTGCCGCACGGCGGACGCACCGCACACACCACACAGGGAGCGACCATGGGCGGCCTCGGCGTGCGCTGGACCTTGCACGGCGACGGGAAGACCCCCGCGCCCGGGGCGGTGGTGCGGCCCGACGAACGGCTGACCTGGCCCCGTACGTTCGGCCTGGGCGCCCAGCACGTGGTGGCCATGTTCGGCGCGTCCTTCGTGGCGCCCGTCCTGATGGGCCTGGACCCCAACCTCGCCATCATGATGTCCGGTGTCGCCACCGTCATCTTCCTGCTGGCGACGCGCGGCCGGGTGCCGAGCTATCTGGGCTGCTCGCTCTCCTTCGTCGGGGTCGCGGCCACGATCCGGGCGAGCGGCGGCACCAGCGCGACCGTCACCGGCGCGGTGCTGGTGGTGGGCGCGGCGCTGTTCCTCGTGGGGCTCCTGGTGCAGCGGTTCGGGGCGCGGATCATCCACGCGGCGATGCCCCCCGTGGTGACGGGCGCCGTCGTCATGCTGATCGGTTTCAACCTGGCGCCGGTCACCGCCTCGACGTACTGGCCGCAGGACCAGTGGACCGCGCTGCTGGTGATGCTGTTCACCGGGCTGGCCGTGGTCTGTCTGCGCGGGTTCTTCTCCCGTATCGCGATCTTCCTCGGGCTCGTCTTCGGTTACGTGCTGTCCTGGGTGCTGGACCTGGTGTTCGGGAAGATCCACTCGCCGGCGGGCGGCGGGGACGCCGTGGACCACTGGCGGCTGGACCTGTCCGCCGTGGCGCACGCCGACTGGGTCGGGCTGCCCTCCTTCCACGCGCCGGCCTTCGAGTGGTCCGCGATCCTGGTCGCCCTGCCCGTCGTGATCGCCCTCGTCGCCGAGAACGCCGGACACGTCAAGGCCGTCGGCGAGATGACCGGCGACTCGCTCGACGACAAGCTGGGCACCGCCATCTCCGCCGACGGCGCCGCGTCGATGCTGTCCACCGCCGTGGGCGGGCCGCCCAACACGACGTACTCCGAGAACATCGGGGTGATGGCGGCGACCCGGGTCTACTCCACCGCCGCGTACTGGGCGGCGGCCTGCTTCGCGCTGCTCTTCGGGCTCTGCCCCAAGTTCGGCGCCGTCGTCGCGGCGATCCCCGGCGGGGTGCTCGGCGGCATCACCGTCATCCTCTACGGCATGATCGGCCTGCTGGGCGCCCAGATCTGGCTGAACGCCAAGGTGGACCTGCGCAACCCGCTCAACCTCGTCCCGGCCGCGGCGGGCATCATCATCGGGGTCGGCGGGGTCAGCCTGAAGATCACCGACAACTTCGAGATCGGCGGGATCGCGCTGGGCACCCTCGTGGTGATCACCGGGTACCACACGCTGCGGGCCTTCGCCCCGGCCCACCTCAAGACCCAGGAACCGCTCCTGGACTCGGGCACCTCGGCGTACGACGAGAAGGAGGCCGTGGGGCGGAAGCCGGGAACCGGCGGACGGGCCTGACGGAACCCCTCGGCGCACCACCGACGCCCCTCCCTCTCCGCGCACCCTCCGCGGATCCCCGACGGGCCCGTCCCCTCCGCGAACCTCAGATTCCGCTCTGGTCTTCGCGGGACGGGGCGTGGGCGGGGCCCCGGCGCGGACATGATGCCCGGCATGAACCCCTCGCTGAAGCGGGCCGCGTCCGTCACCGCCCTCACCCTGGCCGTCGTCGGATACGCCCTCCTCCTCTGGCGCGGCCCCTGGTGGATCGACGGCGACCACCTGCGGACCCAGGACCTCCAGCCCGCGGACGGCGTGGTGATCACCGGCGTCCGTACGGCCCTCGTCGCCCTCGGGGCCGGCGGCCTCGGCGCGGCCGGGCTGTACTACACCCACCAGACGTTGCGGCAGACCCGGAAACGGGACACCGAGCAGGCCGAGGCGATGGCCGAGGGCCAGATCAACGACCGGTACGTCGAGGCGGTCAAGCTGCTGGCGCACGAGGACAGCCTGACGCAGCGCCTCGGTGGCATCTACGCGCTCGAACGGAACATGCACGACTCGCGGCGCGATCATCCGACCGTCATCGCGATCCTCTCCGCGTTCGTCCGGGGCGCCGCCGCCGTGCCCCCGGACGACGCGGAGTTCACGGGCGACCCGGGCCTGTGGGTACGGCACAGGCTGCGCCAGGACGTCCAGGCCGCCCTGGACGTCATCGCACGCCGTCCGGCCCTGACTCCCCCGGTCCGGCCGAACCTGTGCGCCGTCGACCTCAGGGCGGCGCGCCTCGACGGGGTGTGCCTGACGACGGCCGACCTGGTGGACGCGGACCTCACCGGCGCCGATCTCACCGGCGCCGACCTGTCGGGCGCCGACCTCTCGGGGGCGGATCTGAGCGGCGCGTGGCTCCACGGGGCGAATCTGGCGGGCGCGGACCTCAGCGGTACGAGCATGGACGGGGCGGCTCTCCACGGGGCCCGCCTGGACCACGCGGTCGTCAACGGCACGAGTTTCGCGGACACCCGTCTGCACGGCGCGTCGCTGGTGGGGGTGGACCTGTCGAACGCCGACCTGCTCCGTACGGACTTCACCGGCGCGGATCTCACCGGTGCCGTCCTGGGCGAGGGTCTCGCGGATCTCGGGCTCGTCGGCCTGGACCCGGGCCGGTCCTCCGGCGCACCCGCGGCCCGGACCGTGCCCGCGGCTCCCCCGGCGCCCGGTGTTCGCCCGATCCGATGAATGTCCCGGCCGGTCGCCGTCAGGACGGGCCGTGTGCTGGGACGCTGCCCGCATGAACCGGATCCAGCAGTTCGCCCCACCCGCCGTCGCGGGCGGCACGGTGGCCGAGGTCGGCCTGGTGATCGACCGCATGCGCGCCTACCGCTCACAGTGGCCGCCAGGGGACGGCGTCGCGGTGTTCAACCAGGTGTATCTCACGGTGACCGAGGCCATCGGCGGGCGCATCGCGGACGGCTCCTTCGAGGAGCCGGAAGCCCTCTCCACGCTGGACGCGCGCTTCGCCGAGCACTATCTGCGGGCGGTGGACACGGAGGCCGAGGGCGGCCGGCCGCCGGACTGCTGGCGCCCGCTCTTCGCCTACCGGCGCCATCCCGGCGTACGCCCGCTCCAGTTCGCGATGGCCGGGATCAACGCCCACATCGGCCACGACCTGGCGCTGGCCGTGGTGGACACCTGTCATGCGCTCGGCTGCGCCCCGGAGGACCTGGAGGACGAGTTCGAGCGGGTGGGGGATCTCCTGGTGATGCTGGAGGAGGAGATCCGCGAGGAGCTGATGCCGGGGCCCGATCTGCTGGAGCTCGCGGACCCGCTGACCCATCTGGCGGGCGTCTGGAGCCTGGAGCGGGCCCGGGAGGCGGCCTGGGCCGCCTCCCGGGTGCTGTGGCGGCTGCGCGCGGTGCCGCCGCTGGCCGAGGAGTTCCGGGCTCGGATGGACGCGGGGGTCGGCCTGGTGGGGCGCTTCCTGCTCACCCCGTGCCGCTGATACGTTTCGCCGCCGCCGGGCTCTTCCGCGCGCTCCCCCGTCCTCCGCCACCGCGCTCTTCCGCGCGCCGGTCCTCGAATCCGCCGCGCTTCCCCGCGCGCCGCCCTCAGTCCTCCGGCAGCTCGACCGGGGCGATCTCGTCGAAGACGTCCCCGGGGCCGGGGTTCGACGGATCCGTGCTCCCGCCGAACTGGTGCATCACACCCCACACGGCGTTGAGCGCGGTCTGCACCGCGCCCTCCGCCCAGCCCGCGGTCCACGAGATGTCGTCGCCGGCCAGGAACAGGCCCCGCTTGTCGGCGGGCAGCCGGTCCTGCATGAAGTGGGTGAACAGCCGCCGCTGGTAGCGGTAGTGGCCCGGCAGATTGGCCTTGAACGCGCCCATGAAGTACGGCTCGTTCTCCCAGGACACCGTGACCGGATTGCCGATGACGTGCGAGCGGATGTCCACGCCCGGATA
Organism: Streptomyces halstedii; assembly: GCA_000720535.1. GTDB lineage: Bacteria > Actinomycetota > Actinomycetes > Streptomycetales > Streptomycetaceae > Streptomyces > Streptomyces halstedii. Next base: position 283,602 of record JOAZ01000007.1, on the reverse strand, counting down.
GATCTCCCCCAGCGACTTGAGCATGACCTCCATGCGCTCGTCCGGCGAGAGCGGCAGCCACTTCAGGCTGTCGTCGCACCAGGTGTACGAGAGGCAGATGACGGCGGGCCGGTCCGGGCCGTCGTCCAGGAGGTAGGTGCCCCGGGTCATCCGGTCGGTGAGCGTCATGGACATCGTGTCCCGGCCGGTCGGAACACCCTGGGCGTCGACGGCCCCGTCCAGCCAGAACGGCCGGTCCACGGGCACGAACAGCTTGGAGGACTCCATGTAGTGGGTGCGCTCCACCGCCGTCCAGTGGTCGATCGGGAAGAGCGCGTCGTCGCAGGCGATCTTGGAGAGCAGCAGCCAGGACTGCCCGGTGAAGACCACGGCGCGGTAGCTGCGGATGTCGCCGCCGGCGTCCGTGACCGTGATCCGGTTCCCGGCGGTGCGGTCGAGGCGCGTCACCGCGGGCCGGGGCGCCCCGCCGTGCAGGGAGGACAGCGACGTGCCGAGCGGCCAGTGCGTGATCTTCGCCGGTTCGCGGTCCCACAGCCGCAGCGGCAGCTGCTGGCTGCCGCCGACGATCCCGCGGTGGTGGTCGTCGGCCTCGGTGTAGACGACCCGCAGGATCTCCAGGATGGAGTTGGGGAAGTCGGTGTCCCAGCCGCCGGTGCCGAAGCCGACCTGGCCGAAGATCTCGCGGTGCCGGAACGACGAGAAGGCCTCCGAGTCGCAGAGGAAGCCGTAGAAGGTCTGGTTGTCGAGCTTCTCGACGAGCTTCGCCCAGATCTCCCGGATGCGCGGGACGTCGCGCTCACGCATCGCCCGGTTCATGTCGGAGAAGTCGGCGCCCTCCTCCAGGCAGGCGCTCCAGGCTGCGGCCACGTCGCGGTAGACCTGGGGCAGGTCGTCGATGGTGCGCGCGTAGTGCGACTCGCCCTTGAGGTCCACGACGGTGGAGGGGGTGGCCGGGGACAGCGGGTTGGGGAACGGCCTGGTCTGAAGCCCCACCAGGTCGATGTAGTGCTGGAGCGCGGTCGAGGAGGGCGGGAAGCGCATGGCGCCCATCTCGGCGGTCAGCGAGGGGTCGCAGCCCTCGAAGCCCTCGGTACGCAGCCGGCCGCCGATGCGGTCGGCCTCGTGGACGACCGGCTTCAGGCCCATCTTCATCAGCTCGTAGGCGGTGATGATCCCGGAGAGCCCGCCGCCGATGACCGCGACCTCAGCCCCGTGCTCGGTCGCGGGGATCTGGCCGACGCCCGCGGGGTGGGCGAGGAAGTCGTCGTAGGCGTACGGGAAGTCCGGCCCGAACATGGTGATCGGCGGCTGGGCGTCGGTGTGCTGGACGGCGTTGGGCACCGTGGACGTCATGGGGTACGGACTCCTTGGCGTGAAGCGCGTGGGGCGTGGGTTCGGGGGCGGTGGTTCAGAGGAGGGAGCCGTACAGCGCGGGCCTGCGGTCCCGGAGGTACGGGTTGGCCTCGCGTGAGGCGTCGAGGAGGGCGGGGTCCACGTCGCCGACGAGGAGTTCCTCGCCGCGTCCGGCGCGGACCCGGGCGGTGCCGTCGGGACCGGCCAGACAGCTCAGCCCGGTGAACTCGAACTCGCCTTCCGCCCCGGTCCTGTTCACATAGGCGATGTACATCTGGTTCTCGAAGGCGCGGACCGGCACGACCGACTCGGCCACGAACGGGAAGGGGTGCATCAGCGCGGTCGGCACCAGCAGCAGCCCGGTCCCGGCGAGTGCGTGCGCCCGGACGTTCTCGGGGAACTCGACGTCGTAGCAGATCAGCAACCCGAGCCGGACGCCGTCCAGTTCGGCCTGCACCACCGGACGGTCGCCGGGGGTGAACCACCGCTGTTCGAAGGGGCCGTAGAGGTGGGTCTTGCGGTAGTCCGCGAGCGCCGTCCCGTCCGGGCCGACGAGGCGCGAGGCGTTGAAGACGAGCTCGCCGGAGCGTTCCGGGTAGCCGTAGAGGACGGCCACGCCGTGCCGTGCGCAGATCTCGGAGACCGCCCGCGCCGAGGGGCCGTCGGCGGGTTCGGCCAGCTCGGGAAGGGCGTCGCCCACGGCGTACCCGGTGAGGAACAGTTCGGCGCAGACCAGCAGCCGGGCCCCGGCCGCGGCGGCCCGTCCGGCCGCCTCGTCGAGCAGGGCGAGGTTGTGGTCCACCGCGCCGGGACGTCCGGAGCTCTGGAGCAGGGCGGTACGCAGCGGCGGCATGGCTGACCTCGGTCGGTGCGGGCGGGGCGGGGGGACATATCGACGGTACGGGGCCGTGATCGGGCCGGACAAGACGCGGATGTTGCGCGTCCACCGTCGATTCGTTGCGCGCGGAGCCGGAAGCGCGGCGATTCGTTGCACACGGGCGTCTTCGCAGGTCAGACGGTGGCCCGGCGGGCGGCGGACCGCCCGCGCGCGGGTCGGCCGGCCCGTCGCCCCACGGCGGTACCGCCCGCGGGGAGGCGGCGGCGACCACCCGGTGGGTAAGCGCCTTCCGCCCGCTCGGCGGCCCGTGCTGGTCAGGTCTGTCCGGCACCTCACGGAACGAGGGGGCCGCCCGGACAGCCGTGCCGCTCCCCGGAATCCGGGCGCCGACGCCTCAGGCGGGCGGTCCCTGGGAGTAGCGGCGCAGCAGCGGCGACAGCACGAGGACGGACTTGGTCCGCTCGATGTACGGCTCGCCCGCGATCCGTTCGAGTACCTGCTCGAAGTGGCGCATGTCCGCGGCGAAGACCTGGACCACCGCGTCGGCCTCCCCGGTGACGGTGGAGGCGGACGCGACCTCCGGGAAGCGGGCCAGGCCCCGCTTGATCGCCTCGGGGGCGGTGTTGCGGCTGCAGTAGATCTCGATGAAGCCCTCGGTGTGCCAGCCGAGGGCGGCGGGGTCCACCCGGACGGTGAAGCCGGTGATGGCGCCTTCGGCGCGCAGCCGGTCCACCCGGCGTTTCACGGCGGGCGCGGACAGGCCGACGCGCGCGCCGATGTCGGCGTAGGAGCGCCGGGCGTCTTCGGCGAGGGCGTGGACGATGCGTTCGTCGAGGTCGTTCAGGCGCACGTCGGGCGGTTCACTTCTCTGCGGACGGACTCGGGGGCGGCGCGGGCCGCCCCCGAAGTAGACCACGGGAGCCCGGACGTGCCGTGGCACGGTCCGGCCAGGTCAGAAGGGGAACTGCGAACGGCCGTGCTGCACCGAGATCCACTTCTGGGTGGTGAAGGCCTCGATGGTGGCCTCACCGTTGAGGCGGCCCAGGCCCGAGCTCTTCTCGCCGCCGAAGGGGACGATGGGCTCGTCGTGGACGGTGCCGTCGTTGATGTGGATCATGCCGGTGTGGATGCGCTGCCCCACCCGGACGCCGCGCTCGACGCTGCCGGTGTGCACGGCGCCGCTGAGACCGTACGGGGTGTCGTTGGCGATCCTGACCGCCTCGTCCTCGCCGTCGAAGGGCACCAGCAGGGCCACGGGGCCGAAGATCTCCTCGTGCAGGACGGGGGAGCCGGCCGGGATGCCGGTGAGCACCGAAGGGCTCACCAGGTTGCCGTCGGTCCGGCCGTGCAGCAGGGCCGTGGCGCCCTCCTCCACGGTGCGCTCGACGATCCTGGAGACCGCGTCGGCCTGTGAGGAGTTGATCAGGGGGCCGATGTGGGTGGCCGGGTCGGCGGGGTCGCCGACGCGCAGGGAGGCGACCTTGGCGACGAACTTCTCGGTGAACTCCTTCTCGACGGCGCGGTCGACGAGGATGCGGTTGGCGGCCATGCAGACCTGGCCCTGGTGCACGTACCGGCTGAAGACGGCGGCGTCCACCGCGTAGTCGAGATCCGCGTCGTCCAGGACGATCAGGGCGCTGTTGCCGCCGAGTTCGAGCACGGTGCGCTTGAGCTGGGCCGCGCAGACCGTGGCGACGTGGCGCCCGACCTTGTCCGAGCCGGTGAAGGAGATGAGCTGCGGGACGGGGTGCTCCAGCAGGGCGTCACCGATCTCCGCGATGTCGGTGACCACGACGTTCAGCAGGCCGGCCGGGAGACCGGCCTCCTCGAACACCTTGGCCAGCAGGGTGCCTCCGCAGACCGGGGTGTTCTGGTGGGGCTTGAGGACCACGGCGTTGCCGAGCGCGAGGGCGGGCGCCACCGACTTGAGCGACAGCAGGAAGGGGAAGTTGAAGGGGCTGATCACCCCGATGACCCCGACCGGCACCCGGTAGAGGCGGTTCTCCTTGCCCTCGACCGGCGAGGGGAGGATCTGCCCGGCGGGGCGCAGCGCGAGCTGGACGGACTCGCGGAGGAACTCCTTGGCCAGGTGCAGTTCGAATCCGGCCTTCACATGGGTCCCGCCGAGCTCCGCGACGATCGCCTCGGTGATCTCGGCCTCGCGCTCCTCGACGACGCGCAGCGCCTTCTCCATCACGGCCCGGCGCGCGTAGGCGTTGGTCTCGGCCCATTCCGCCTGCGCCCGCTCCGCCGCCCGGTACGCCTGGTCCACCTCGCCGGTGGTGGCGACGGTGATCGAGGCGAGCTTCTCCCCGTTGTACGGGTTGAAGTCGATGATGTCCCAGGACCCCTTCCCCGGCCTCCACTCGCCGTCGATGTACTGAAGGGCCAGGTCGGTGAAGAAGGAGGACATGAGTTCCCTTACCGCAGAGGAGGGCGGGCAGCTGAATACCCCTCATGTTACTGAGAATACGGCCGAGTTGAAGGTGACATTCGGCCCTGGTGGCGGGCGCGGCGGCCGGTGGACGACGGGTCCGCGCCCCTCCCGGGAACAGGGCCGCGCCCCTCCCGGAAGGCCGTCCGGAAGGGGCGCGGGTGGCGCGGGGCGGGATCAGATCCAGCTGGCGTGCAGCGGCTTGCCCTCCGCGTAGCCGGCCGCGCTCTGGACGCCCACGACCGCCTTCTCGGCGAACTCCTCCAGCGAGCCGGCGCCCGCGTAGGTGCAAGAGGAACGGACCCCGGCGATGATCGAGTCGATCAGGTCCTCCACCCCGGGGCGCGCCGGGTCGAGGAACATCCGCGAGGTGGAGATGCCCTCCTCGAACAGGCCCTTGCGGGCGCGGTCGTACGCGGACTCCTCGGACGTGCGGTTGCGGACCGCGCGGGCCGACGCCATCCCGAAGGACTCCTTGTAGTACCGGCCGTCGGCGGACTGCTGGAGGTCGCCGGGCGACTCGTAGGTACCGGCGAACCAGGACCCGATCATCACGTTGGACGCGCCCGCGGCCAGGGCCATGGCGACATCGCGCGGGTGCCGGATCCCGCCGTCGGCCCAGACGTGCTTGCCGTGGCGGCGCGCCTCGGCGGCGCATTCCAGGACGGCGGAGAACTGCGGCCGGCCCACGCCGGTCATCATCCGGGTGGTGCACATGGCGCCCGGTCCCACACCGACCTTGACGATGTCGGCACCGGCCTCGACGAGGTCGCGCACGCCCTGGGCGGAGACGACGTTGCCCGCGACGACCGGCACCCGGGGATCGAGCGCGCGCACCGCCGCGACCGCACTGATCATGGATTCCTGGTGGCCGTGGGCGGTGTCCACGACGAGGGTGTCCACGCCCGCGTCGAGGAGCTGGCGGGCCTTGCCGGCGACGTCGCCGTTGATGCCGACGGCGGCGGCGACGCGCAGCCGGCCGGCGGCGTCGGTCGCCGGGGTGTAGAGCGTGGCCCGCAGCGCGGCCTTGCGGGTGAGGATGCCGACGAGCCGCCCGTCCGCGTCGACGGCGGGGGCGAGCTTGCGGTTGGCCCCGTCGAGGGTGTTGAAGGCGTCGCGCGGGTCGATGTCCGCGTCGAGCACCACGAGGTCCTTGGACATGACCTCGGAGAGCTGGGTGAAGCGGTCCACGCCGCTCAGGTCGTGGTCGGTGACGACGCCGACCGGCCGGTGCTCCGCGTCCACGACGATGCCGGCTCCGTGGGCCCGCTTGTGCAGCAGCGACAGGGCGTCGGCGACGGTCTGCCCGGGGGCGAGCACGATCGGGGTGTCGAGCACGAGGTGGCGCTTCTTCACCCAGCCGATGACCTCGGTCACGACCTCGATCGGGATGTCCTGCGGGATGACGACCAGACCGCCGCGCCGGGCCACGGTCTCGGCCATCCGGCGGCCCGCGATCGCGGTCATGTTCGCGACGACCAGCGGGATGGTCGTACCGGTGCCGTCCGGCGAGGAGAGGTCCACCGCCTGCCGGGACCGGACCGCGGAGCGGCCGGGGACCATGAAGACGTCGTCGTACGTGAGGTCGTGGGGGACCGAGGGGGAGGCCGTGTGACGACCGGTGCCGGGCTCAAGAAAACGCATAACACTCATTTTTTCATACGAAACGGTGCAGGTCGTTTCCCCGAAGACACAGCGATGGCCCCCCGCGTTCGTACGTTCCTCCGAGGAGGCGCTCCGGGGGGTCGGGACAGTGGAACCTGCCTTACCCCGGGACCCTACCCGAACAGGATTCAACCAATCGCGATCACTATCCCTGGACCAGGTGACGAGGGGTCAGGTAGCTTCAAAACCGCAGGTCCTGTGGTAGCCGGCACACCGCCCAGGTGTGCCCCCGGACACCCCCACGCGTTCGACCGGAGAGGATCCAGATCCACCTGTGGAGAGCGAACTGCCTGACATCTACTGCCCGTTCCCCCGGCGGAGCAACCCGAACGTGCCGCACACCCGGGCGCACCTCGACGCGTGGACGCGGTCCACCGGCCTGGTGCACCGGGAGTCGGCCAGAGCCCGCTTCGAGCAGGCCGACTTCGGCGCGTTCGTCGGCATGGTCCACCCGACGGCGGACAGGGAGCACCTGAACCTGGTCGCCGACTGGTTCGTCTGGCTCTTCCTGGTGGACGACCAGCTGGACGACGGCCATCTCGGCCGCAGCCCCGAACGGGTACGCGACGTGGTGGACCGGATGCGTGCCGTGGTCGAGGGCACCGCCCCCCGCCCCCTGCCCGGCGAGGAGCTGCCCGCCGCCGTCGTCGCCCTGTGCGATCTGTGGGAACGTACGGTGCCCCGGGCCGCGCGGCACTGGCGCACCCGTTTCGGGTGGCACCTCATGACGTATCTGACGACCGCCACCACCTGGGAGGCGGGCAACCGGGCCGACGGGGTGGTGCCGAGCGAGGCGACGTACATCGCCAAGCGCCGCCACACCGGGGCGATCCACGTGTGCATGGATCTGATCGAGACAGTGGCGGGGATAGAGGCACCCGAGTCCCTGCACAACGATCCCCGGTTCATCACGGCGCTGGAGGCCTCCTGCAACGTCGTGTGCTGGGCGAACGACGTCTACTCCTACGAGAAGGAGCAGGTGCTCGGCGAGATCCACAACCTCGTCCACCTGGTGCGCCACCACCGCGGTTACGGGGAGCAGCGGGCGCTCGACCACGTCTGCGCGGAGATAGCCACGGAGACCGAGCGGTTCCTCACCGCCGAGGACGAGCTGATCGAACTCTATCCGCAGCTGACGGACCTGCTCGTGCCCTACCTCGACGGGATGCGGAGCTGGATGCGCGGCAACCTGGACTGGTCACGGCAGACGCCCCGCTACAACCCGGCGGACGTCAGCCAGTACGCGGCGCCCGGGGAGTACCTGGAGGAGACGGTCCTCGGTGTCGCCACCGACCCGGTCGTCCAGGGGGCGGCCGACGGCCACCGGGGCTGAGTCCGTACGCGGCGAAGGCCGGCCACCCCGAGGGGCGGCCGGCCTTCGCCGTGTTCCCGGCTCCGGGAGCCGTCCCGGCCGGGTCCGACCGGATCAGTCGTCCGGGTCGGCCCGCTCCAGGGCCGGGCGCTGGCCGGCGGCGAACTCCGTCAGCAGGTAGTCGGCGGCGGCCGTGTCCGTGACGAGGCTGGTGACCAGGCCGGAGCGGAGCACCGCGCCGATCGCCGCCGCCTTGCGCTGGCCTCCGGCGATGGCGACCACCTCGGGAATCCGGCGCAGCCGGTCCGCCTCCACCGTGATGCACCGCTCCCCGAGGTCGCGGCCGACCCGGCGGCCCTCGGAGTCGAAGAGGTGGGCGGACATCTCGGCCGCCACCCCGAGCGAGGCGTAGTGCGCCCGCTCCTCGTCCGAGAGCATGTCGTGGACGGTGGAGATGCCGGGCTCCCAGGAACCGATCGAGACCGCGGCGACCGTCACCTTGTCGAAGTACTCGAAGGCGCGGGCGATCCCCGTCTGGTGCCGCAGGGCCGCCGCCGTCGCCGGGTCGGGCAGCAGCATCGGCGCGTAGATGGGGTGCGCCTCGCCGCCCGACACCTGGGCCGCGCGGCGCACGGCCTCGACGGAGCCGCGTTCGGCGGTCCCGGCGTCGTAGACCCCGGTCAGCTGCACCACGGTGCACGGCGGCAGGCGGTCGAGCGCCGCCGCCATGTGGATGGTGGACCGGCCCCAGGCCAGACCCAGCACATCGCCCTCGTTCACCAGTTCGCCGAGCAGGTCGGCGGCGACCTCGCCCAGGTTCTCCGGGTCGGCGGCGTCGTCCTGCTCCTCCGCCGGGGACTCCACCACGACCGCGTGCCGCAGGCCGTAACGCGCGCGGAGCGCGTCGGAGCGCTCGGCGTCCAGCTCCGCCGGAACCCGGATCTCGATGCGTACGAGATCACGTTCGAGAGCCGTCTCCAGGACCCGCGCCACCTTGAAGCGGCTGACGCCGAACTCCTCGGCGATCTGGATCTTGGACTTCCCCTCAAGGTAGAACCGGCGGGCCATGGCCGCCGCCTGCACCAGCTCCGCGGGTCCCATCCGCATGGCTGACCGACCCGCCGAGATGCCAGACACCGCGACCTCCTTGACTCTCTTCACGCCCGATACGCCGGTCATCCTGTCAGATCCGGCGACCCTTGCTCCGGCCCGTGGGGCCGCGTTCATCCGCCTTTTGTTCAGTGGCCGCATGCCCAGGAGGCTCCGGCCGTGGCCGCGTCCGCCCGGTCGCGCAGCGCCCGGACCGCCTCGGCCGGGTCCTTCGCCCCGTACACCGCCGAGCCGGCCACGAACACGTCCGCGCCGGCCTCCGCGCACCGCTCGATGGTGGTGGCCGAGACCCCGCCGTCGACCTGGAGCCACAGCTCCAGTCCGTGCTTGGAGATCAGCTCACGGGTGCGGCGGATCTTCGGCAGCATGATGTCGAGGAACGCCTGGCCGCCGAAACCCGGCTCCACCGTCATGATCAGCAGCATGTCGAGCTCGGGGAGCAGGTCCTCGTAGGGCTCGATGGGCGTCGCGGGCTTGAGCGCCATCGAGGCGCGCGCCCCCTTCGCCCTGATCTCCCGCGCCAGCCGTACGGGCGCGGCCGCGGCCTCCACGTGGAAGGTGACCGAGCCCGCGCCGGCCTCGACGTACTGCGGGGCCCAGCGGTCGGCGTCCTCGATCATCAGGTGGCAGTCCAGCGGGGTGTCCGCGGCCCTGCTCAGCGCCTCCACCACGGGCACCCCGAGGGTCAGGTTGGGGACGAAGTGGTTGTCCATGACATCGACGTGGAGCCAGTCGGCTCCCTCGACGGCCTTCGCCTCCTCGGCGAGACGCGCGAAGTCGGCGGACAGGATGCTGGGGTTGATCTGCGCCATGCACCAAGCCTGCCATGCCCGGCGCCACTTCCCCGCCTCGGTGCGCCCCAAAGCCTCACGGGATTATTACGGTTCGCACAATCCCGGCTTTTCGCCCCGCCTGCACGGGCCTGAGGGGAACGTCCAGGCCGTACGGGCGGGGCGCCCAGACCGTACGGACGAGGCGGGCGCTCAGGCCGTACGGGCGGGGCGGGGCGCTCAGGCCGTGCGGCGCAGCAGCGCCAGGTACATCGCGTCGGTGCCGTGCAGGTGCGGCCACAGCTGGATGTCCGGGCCGTCGCCCAGCACGGGCACCCCTGGCAGCAGCGGGCGGGCGTCCACCCATTCCGCCTCGGCGGCCGCCCCGCCGCGCCCCTTGAGCACGTCCTCGACGACCACCCGGGTCTCCGCCAGATGCGGGGAGCAGGTCGCGTATCCGACCACGCCACCGATCCGGACGGCCTTCAACGCCTCGCGCAGCAGGCCGCGTTGGAGGGGGGCGAAGCTCTCCAGGTCCTTCGGTCCGCGGCGCCAGCGCGCCTCGGGACGGCGGCGCAGCGCGCCGAGGCCGGAGCACGGGACGTCCATCAGGACCCGGTCGAAGGAGCCGGGGCGCCACGGCGGGCGGGTGCCGTCGGTGGTGACCACCTGGTACGGCCCCGGGTTCCCGGCCAGCGCGCGTTCCACCAGCCGGGCGCGGTGCGGCTGCTTCTCGGCGGCGAGCAGGGTCGCGCCGCGTCCGGCGGCGAGCGCCGCCAGCAGGGCCGCCTTGCCGCCAGGACCGGCGCAGCCGTCGAGCCAGCGGCTGTCGGTGCCCTCGACGGGCGCGTGGGCGAGGGCGGCGGCGACGAGCTGGCTTCCCTCGTCCTGCACCCCGGCCCTGCCCTCCCGCACGGCGCCCAGCGCGCCGGGCTCGCCGCCCTCGGCCATCCGCACGGCGTACGGGGACCAGCGGCCCGCGAGTCCGCGCTCCTCGCCGAGGGCGTCCAGCAGTTCGCCGGTGGTGGAGCGGCCCGGACGGGCCACCAGGGTCACCTCGGGCCGTTCGTTGTCGGCCTCCAGCAGGTCCTCGATCCCGGCCCGGCCGCCGCCGAGGGCGTCCCAGAGCGCGGAGACCACCCAGCGGGGGTGGGAGTGCACGACGGAGAGGTGCTCCTCGGGGTCCTCCTCGTAGGGCGGGGCGACCCGCTCCAGCCAGCCGTCGAGGTCGTGGGCCGAGACCTTGCGCAGCACCGCGTTGACGAACTTCGCGCGCCCCTCCCCCAACACCACGCGGGCCAGCTCGACGCTGGCGGAGACGGCGGCATGGGTCGGGATGCGGGTGCCGAGCAGCTGGTGCACGCCCATCTCGACGACGTCCAGCACCGGCGGATCGACCTCGCGCAGCGGCCGGTCGATGCAGGCGGCGACGATCGCGTCGTAGGTGCCCTGGCGGCGCAGGGTGCCGTAGACCAGCTCGGTCGCCAGCGCCGCGTCCCGGCCGTCGAAGTCGCCCTTGGCGCGGGCCTTGCGCAGCAGCGGGGGCATGACGAGGTTGGCGTACGCATCGCGTTCGTCGACGGCCCGCAGCGCCTCGAAGGCGAGGAACCGGACGGGGTCCTTCTTGGGACGGCGGTGCTGCTGGGCGGGACGGCGACGCTGCTGGTCGTTCACGTGAAAGGTGCTCCGCTTGAAACGAGGGGGTGGATCCCCACCAGCCTACGTCGGGCGGCGGGTCCCCCTCGCGGCGGCCGCTCAGGCCCCCAGCAGCTCCCCGTGGGCGATGCGCACGCCCCGGGCCCAGTCCGGCGCCCGCATCGGCTTCTTGCCCTGCGGCTGGACCCAGAGCAGCTCCACGGCGTGCGAGCCGGTGCCCACGTACACGTTGTTCTTCGCGGCGGACAGCTCGCCCGGGGCCAGATCCGTACGGTCCGGGGCGGGAGCGGCCTGGACCAGCTTGAGGCGCTCACCGCGGAAGACGGTCCAGGCCCCGGGCGCGGGGGTGCAGCCGCGTACGACACGGTCCACCCGCAGCGCGGGCTGCGACCAGCGGACCTGGGCGTCCTCGACGGTGATCTTCGGGGCCAGGGTGACGCCCTCGGCGGGCTGCGGGACGGCGTGCAGGGTGCCGTCCTCGATGCCGTCCATGGTCGCCGCGAGCAGTCCGGCGCCCGCGAAGGCCAGCCGGGTGAGCAGGTCGCCGCTGGTGTCGGTGGGCCGGACCTCCTCGGTCAGGACGCCGTAGACCGGTCCGGAGTCGAGCCCCTCCTCGATCAGGAAGGTGGACGCCCCGGTCACCTCGTCGCCGGCCATCACCGCGTGCTGCACGGGTGCGGCGCCGCGCCAGGCGGGGAGCAGTGAGAAGTGCAGGTTGACCCAGCCGCGTGCGGGCACGTCGAGGGCGGCCTTGGGCAGCAGCGCGCCGTAGGCGACGACGGGGCAGCAGTCCGGGGCGATCTCCCGCAGCCGGGCGAGGAAGTCCTCGTCGCGCGGCCTCGTGGGCTTGAGTACCTCGATGCCCGCCTCCTCGGCCCGCTCGGCCACCGGGCAGGCGACCAGCCGGCGTCCGCGCCCGGCGGGCGCGTCGGGGCGGGTGACGACGGCGGCCACCTCGTGGCGCTCGGAGGCGATCAGGGCGTCCAGGGCGGGGACGGCGACCTCGGGGGTGCCTGCGAAGACCAGCTTCATGGGTGGCGCACTGCCTCTCGGGCGGGACGTACGGACGAGCGGCGCACCAGTCTAAGGGCTGTCCCGTGAACCCCGGCGGGCGCGCGGGGGCGGACTCACCGGCGGACGCGTCGGGCGCGAACCGGTGGGGGCGTACGCACGCCCGTGCGCCCCGCGCGCCTACGCACACGCCCCTGGTGCGTGACCACATGGCCGGGTGAGGCGTTGGTCAAGTGAGATTGACCGAAGGGGGCCGCCGTGTGCGGTCCGATCCCTCCAACGCCGGTTCGAGAGGCTTGTTCATGGCCGACCACGCAACCCACGACGCCCAAGCGCGTGCAAGTCTGCACCTGTTGGTGCGTGACATCGAGCGGGTCCGGCGGCAGGTGGACGCGCTGCGCACGCTGACCGCGCAGCTGGGCAACGTCTACCGTCCGCGCCGCTCCGGCCCGTCCGCGGGCTTCGTCGTCTACGGCAGGGCTCCCGCCCCCACGGTCCGGCTGGCGCAGGAGCTGCGGGACAGCGTCGAGACGCTGGTGACGGCCGCGGTGGACTTCGACCGTTCGCTGGGCTTCTCGTGGGACGCGGTGGGTTCGGCCCTGGGCGTCACCAAGCAGGCGGTGCACCGCCGTTACGGCGCGCGCCGCACCACCGCCGCGCAGCCGTCCACGGGGGAGGCCGCAGACACCCCGGCCCGGAAGCCTCCCGTGCCGGCGGACCCTTCGGCCCCGCTGCCCGTCGTACCGGCGGCCCGTTCCATGCCGCCGCAACCCTCGACGAGGGCCTCCGCGCCGCCCTCGTCCCTGCCCGCGCCGTCACCGGACCGCACCGCCGCTCACGAGGAGGCACGCCCCGGCGCCTTCCCTGGTCCGCGCAACGGCTGACGGAGGCCGGGCTGCCCGTCCGGGGGCAGCCCGCCGGGCCGCCCCACCCACCTCACCGCCGCCCGTCTCGGCCAACGCCCGTCTCGGCCGACCCCCGCTCTGCCCCCCGTCCCGCCCCGTCCGCGACGCCCGTCTCAGCCGATGTCCGGCGGATCGACCCGGATCCGCACCGGGTCCCCGCCGCCCCGGGCCGTCCGCGCCGCCGAGGCGGCCTTCAGAGCCGCCGCGAGCGCCGCTCCGCTCCCCGGCGGCACCCTGACCAGCGCCCGCTCCACGACCTCGCCCGGCGGGACCTCCCCCCCTCCGCCGGGCCGTCCCGCGGCGGACAGGGGCAGCGGCACGGGGCCGAGCACCTCCGCCTCGGCGGGCAGCTCGACCGTGGCCAGGAACCCGGCGAGCGCCTCGGACGGCCCCGTCACCGACGCCATCCGGGACACCGGCGGGAAGCCCAGCTCGGCCCGCTCCGCGAGCTCGCGGCGGGCGTGGCCCACCGGGTCCCAGCGCACCAGCGCCTGGACCGGCCGCAAGGTGGGCTCGGCCACGATCACCACCGTGCCGCCCTCCGGCTGTCCGCGCACCAGGGCGGCGGCGGCCGTCCAGCGCCGCAGCGCCTCCTCCCCCGCCCGCAGGTCGGGACGGCCCACCATCGCCCAGCCGTCCAGCAGCAGCGCCGCCGCGTAGCCGCCCTCGGCCACCGGCTCCGCCCCGGGCGTACTGACCACCAGGGCGGGCTGGTCCGGTACGGAGTCGAGCACATGGTCGCGGCCCGACGTCCGCACGGGGACGGCCGGGAACGCCCGGCCCAGCTCCTCGGCGGTCCGGCGGGCGCCGACGATCTGCGCCCGCAACCGCAGGCCGCCGCAGGCCGGGCACTGCCAGGCGGTCTCGGCGCGCCCGCACCACGCGCAGTCCAGGTCTCCCCGGTCCGGCGCCTGGAGGGGGCCGGCGCAGTGCCGGCAACGGGCGGGTTCGCGGCAGCGCTCGCAGGCCAGCCGGGGCGCGTACCCCCGGCGCGGCACCTGGACCAGCACCGGGCCGCGGCGCAGCCCGTCACGCACGGTCTGCCAGGCCAGGCTGGGCAGCCGTGCCGAGCGCGCGGCCCCGTCCCGGGCCAGCTCGCCGTCGTCGACCGTACGCACCAGGGGCGCCGCGACCCGCACCCGCTCCCGCTCCGCGCGCAGCGGCAGTGCCCAGCCGGTCTCCACCAACTGGGCCGCCTCCACCGTGCAGTTGGTCCCGCCCAGCAGGAACCCGCACCGGCCGTGCGCCGCCCGCAGCTCCAGGACCTCCCGGACGTGCGGGAAGGGGGCGTTGTCGTCGCTGTGGCTGGAGTCGCCGTCGTCCCAGACGGCCACCAGCCCCAGGTCGGCCACGGGGGCGAACATCGCGGCCCGCGTCCCGACGACCGCGCGCACGGATCCGCGCCGGACCGCGAGCCACTGCCCGTACCGCTTCTCCGGCCCGGAATCGGCGGTGAGCAGCGCGTGGTGCCCCCTGCCGAGCAGCCCGGTGAGCGCGGCGTCCACCCGCCCCGCCGTCCGGCCGTCCGGTACGACGACGAGCGCGCCCCGGCCCGACGCCAGGGTCGCGGCGACGGCGCGGGCGATCTCCTCGGGCCAGTGCGGTCCGGGCAGCGCGGTCCACACGGCCCGGGGCGCCCCGCCCTCCGCGAGCGCGCGCAGGAAGCCGGGCCCCTGCGCGTACCGCTCCCAGGTGCCGGGCTCCGGGGCGGGCGGCGGCGGCAGCGGGGCGGGCGAGGTCCTGGCCTCGGCGCGGCCGTTCCGGGGCGGCACGGCGAGCTGGAGCACGTCGGCGAGGCTGCCCGCGTAGCGGTCGGCGACGGCGCGGGAGAGCGCGAGCAGTTCGGGCCCGAGCACCGGCTCCGGCGAGACGACGTAGGCGAGGGCCGCGAGGGCGCCCGGATAGTCCGACGAGGCCCGCCGCTCGACGAGGAAGCCGTCGATGAGCCCGCCGCCCTCGCGCCGTCCGCCGCGCACCTGCCGCCCGCCGGCCCCGAACCGCACCCGGACCCGGACGCCGGGCTGGGCGTCGGCGTCCAGCTCCTGGGGGACGGCGTAGTCGAAGTACTGGTCGAGGTGGAGCGCGCCCTTGTTGACCAGGACACGGGCGACGGGCAGCCGCTCGGCGAGCGCGGCCCCCCGCCAGGTGCGGGGCTTCGCGCGCGGCACCTTGGCCCGGCGCACCGTCTCCCGGATGAGCGCAAGCTGCTCCGGCGCCCCGCCCTCGGCCTCCTCGGGCCGCTCGTCGTCGCTGCTCACAGCCACCTTCCTACCAGACCCCACCGACAGCGCCGCCGGGCACCGAGCCCGCGCACCAGGGCCCGGCCCGGGTCCGCGTCGGCCCGGCCCCGCCCACCGGACCGAAGCGGCCCGTACGCACCCCGGCCCCGGTCCGTACCGGCCCCGCTCCGCACGCGCCGGGGCCCGGACACCATGACGCGGTGTCCGGGCCCCGGCGGGAACGAGAGTTTCTAGGCGCCCGCGGCCTTGCGCAGCGCGTCCACCCGGTCGGTGCGCTCCCAGGTGAAGTCGGGCAGCTCCCGGCCGAAGTGGCCGTACGCGGCGGTCTGGGCGTAGATCGGGCGGAGCAGGTCGAGGTCGCGGATGATCGCGGCGGGGCGGAGGTCGAAGACCTCGCCGATCGCGTGCTCGATCTTCTCCGTCTCGACCGTGGCCGTGCCGAAGGTCTCGACGAACAGGCCCACCGGCTCGGCCTTGCCGATCGCGTAGGCGACCTGGACCTCGCAGCGGGCGGCGAGCCCGGCCGCGACGACGTTCTTGGCGACCCAGCGCATGGCGTAGGCGGCCGACCGGTCGACCTTGGACGGGTCCTTGCCGGAGAAGGCACCGCCGCCGTGGCGGGCCATGCCCCCGTAGGTGTCGATGATGATCTTGCGGCCGGTCAGACCGGCGTCGCCCATCGGGCCGCCGATCTCGAAACGCCCGGTCGGGTTCACCAGGAGGCGGTAGCCCTCGGTGTCGAGCTTGATGCCGTCCTCGACGAGCTGCGTCAGGACGTGCTCCACGACGAACTCGCGGATGTCGGGAGCGAGCAGCGAGTCCAGGTCGATGTCCGACGCGTGCTGCGAGGAGACGACGACCGTGTCCAGGCGGAGGGCCTTGTCGCCGTCGTACTCGATGGTGACCTGGGTCTTGCCGTCGGGGCGCAGGTACGGGATGGTCCCGTTCTTGCGGACCTCGGAGAGACGGCGCGAGAGCCGGTGCGCCAGGTGGACCGGGAGCGGCATGAGCTCGGGCGTCTCGTCGCAGGCGTAGCCGAACATCAGCCCCTGGTCGCCGGCGCCCTGCTTGTCGAGCTCGTCCTCGTCGCCCTCGACGCGCTTCTCGTAGGCGGTGTCGACGCCCTGCGCGATGTCCGGGGACTGCGCCCCGATGGACACCGACACGCCACAGGAAGCTCCGTCGAAGCCCTTCTTGGAGGAGTCGTAGCCGATCTCCAGCACCTTGTTGCGCACAAGGTTGGGGATGTCGGCGTAGGCCTTGGTCGTGACCTCACCCGCGACATGCACCAGACCGGTCGTGATCAGGGTCTCGACGGCGACGCGCGAGGAGGGGTCCTCGCGCAGGAGCGCGTCGAGAATCGTGTCGCTGATCTGGTCAGCGATCTTGTCGGGGTGGCCCTCGGTGACGGATTCCGAGGTGAAGAGACGGCGGGACACATCGCTCCCTGGGGTTGCAGCGGCTGCTGGCTGATCAGTGAGGGACGGCCGGGAGCTGCGCCCGGCTCGTCCGGCGACCAGTTTATCGGTCGCTTCCGGCGGATGGGTCACGTGTCTCGCCCCTTGGGAGCTCTGTGACCTGCGGCACTGTTGACTGCGGTACGACAATCACTCCTTTCCGGTGCGATGACACGTACGGCTCCAAGCTTCTGCCCGCCGGAGCGGCGCATAGGCAATCTAGCCCAAGCGGGCCGCCACGAGGTCCCAGACCACGTCGGCGAGTGCTTCCTTCGGCCCGTACGGCACAGCGGTCTCGGAGCCGTCGGCCCCCAGCACGACCGCCTCGTTCTCCTCGGAGCCGAACGTCTTGCGCTCCCCGACCTCGTTGACCACCAGCAGATCGCAGCCCTTGCGGCGCAGCTTGGCGCGGCCGTTGGCGAGGACGTCGTCGGTCTCGGCGGCGAATCCCACGACGAGCTGTCCGGGGCGGGCCCGCTCGGCCGCGACCTCGGCGAGGATGTCCGGATTGCGTACCAGGGCGACGGGTTCGGGTTCCTGGCCGTCCTTCTTCTTGATCTTGCCCGTGGCGTACGCGGCGGGGCGGAAGTCGGCGACCGCCGCCGCCATCACGACGACGTCCGCGTCGGCCGCCGCCTTCAGCACCGCCTCGCGCAGCTGGACGGCCGTCCCGGCGCGCAGGACGTCGGCGCCCGCCGGATCGGGCAGAGCGGTGTTCGCCTCGACCAGCGTCACCCGGGCCCCGCGCGCCACGGCGGTGCGCGCCAGGGCGTAGCCCTGCTTGCCGGAGGAGCGGTTGCCGAGGTAGCGGACCGGGTCGAGGGGTTCGCGGGTGCCGCCGGCGCTGATGACCACATGGCGGCCGGCGAGGTCGGGGGCGGCGGGCCCGCGGTCCAGGACCCGGCGGCAGACCTCGAAGATCTCGCGGGGGTCGGGGAGCCGGCCCTTGCCGGTGTCCACGCCGGTGAGCCGGCCGACCGCGGGCTCGATGACCACGGCGCCGCGCCGCCGCAGGGTCGCGACGTTCTCCTGGGTGGCGGGGTGCTCCCACATCTCGGTGTGCATGGCCGGAGCGAAGACGACCGGACAGCGGGCGGTGAGCAGGGTGTTGGTGAGGAGGTCGTCGGCGAGGCCGTGGGCGGCCCTGGCCAGCAGGTCGGCGGTGGCGGGGGCGACCACGACGAGGTCGGCGCCCTGGCCGATCCGCACGTGCGGCACCTCGTGCACGCCGTCCCAGACCTCGGTCGCGACGGGGTGACCGGAGAGCGCGGACCAGGTGGCGGCGCCCACGAAGTTCAGCGCCGCCGCGGTCGGTACGACCCGTACGTCATGCCCCGACTCGGTCAGCCCGCGCAGCAGCTCGCACGCCTTGTAGGCGGCGATGCCCCCGCTGACCCCCAGGACGACCTTCGGCTTGTCCACTGCGTCTCCCCGCACTCGTATCGGCGCGCACCCGTCCGGCGCGCTCCACCGTGGTGTGCGCGGTCCATGCTGCCTCACCGTGCCCCGGCGGCCCCGGGCGGGACACCTGGCGGGGCGCGGCGGCCGGACACACCGCAGGCCCGGCGGTCGGGCCGCCGGGCCTGGGGTGAAGATGCGTCCTGCCGCCGGAGCGGGACGCGGTTCCTGCCTACTGCGCGGGGCCCTCGATGGCCTCGGAGGTCAGCAGGCCCGCGTTGATCTCGCGGAGCGCGATCGAGAGCGGCTTCTCGTGCACGTGGGTGTCGACGAGCGGACCGACGTACTCAAGGAGGCCTTCACCGAGCTGCGAGTAGTACGCGTTGATCTGGCGCGCGCGCTTGGCGGCGTAGATCACGAGGCTGTACTTCGAGTCGGTGGCCTCGAGGAGCTCATCAATCGGCGGGTTGATGATGCCCTCGGGCGTGGTGATGGAAGAGGACACTCTCTGCCTTCCGAAGGGGATAGAGATCAAAGAGATCTTTGATCGTGCTGGTTCCGCGGTGGTGCTGCTCTGCGTCCGCGGCGGCGACCGGGCCCGTGAGGGTCAGTCGTCGGTGCCGGGGAGGCCCGAAGCCTGCAGCATCAACGTTAGCAGCTCGCGTGCCACGTCCTCGACGGAGGTGTTGACGAGCGTGGTGTCGAACTCGGCCTCGGCGGCCAGCTCGACCTTGGCCGCGGCGAGCCGGCGCTCGATCACGTCCGGTGCCTCGGTCCCCCGGCCGGTGAGCCGGCGGACCAGCTCCTCCCAGCTGGGCGGGGCGAGGAAGACCAGCTGCGCCTCGGGCATCGACTGGCGTACCAGCCGGGCGCCCTGGAGGTCGATCTCCAGCAGCACCGGCTCGCCCGCCTCCAGGCGGTCGGCCACGGCCCGGCGCGGCGTGCCGTACCGGTTGCCCGCGAACTCCGCCCACTCCAGCAGCTCGCCGTTGGCGATCAGCTTGTCGAACTCCTCGTCGTCCACGAAGAAGTAGTGGACGCCGTTGCGTTCGCCGGGGCGGGGCTTGCGGGTCGTGGCCGACACCGAGAGCCAGACCTCGGGGTGGACCTTGCGCATATGAGCGACGACCGTGCTCTTGCCGACCCCTGAGGGGCCGGAGAGCACGGTCAGCCGCGGACGTACGTCCGGGGGTACGGGGGACGTCCCCCGGGATGTTGCAGCCATGGGGCGATTATCCAGGTTCTCAGGAGTGCCTGAGAACCTCAGGCGGCGGTACCGCCGAACTCACGCTCCAGGGATGCGATCTGGTTGGAGCCAAGACCCCGGACCCGTCGGCTCTCGGAGATGCCGAGCCGCTCCATGATCTGCTTGGCGCGGACCTTGCCCACGCCGGGCAGGGACTCCAGGAGGGCGGAGACCTTCATCTTGCCGATGACGTCGTTCTCCTGGCCCTGCTTGATGACCTCTTGGAGGGAGGCGCCGGAGTGCTTGAGTCGATTCTTGACCTCGGCCCGCTCCCGGCGAGCCGCGGCGGCCTTTTCGAGCGCGGCTGCGCGCTGTTCAGGGGTAAGGGGCGGAAGAGCCACGCCTACGTCACCTCGGATGTCGATCTGTCGGATACGGACCGGTGAGAAACCTCATGGCTCCCCACCTGCTGAGCAACGGGCACGTTGTGCGCGTTGGCTCTCGACGGAGACTAGCGGCCATGACCGCCCGAGTCAGCGAGAACAGACGAAAAGTCCTGGTCAGCCTCAACCGACCGGGACTTTTCGGTCATACCGACCATGATTTTTGGTCAGGATTCCGTCAACTCGCCGTTACGTGGCATCGTCAGCTTCCGGAGACCGCCGCACGGACCTCGTCCGCGAACCGTCCGGCGGCTTCGCGCAGCCCTGCCGCGTCGGGTCCGTGACGCAGCACACCCCGGCTCACGCTCGGCACCACGTCACCCACCGCGGAGCCGAAGACGCGGGGCAGATCCGCGGGGGTCGCCCCCTGCGCGCCGATGCCCGGGGCCAGCAGCGGGCCGTTGATCGCCAGGTCCGCGCCCGCGTCGCCGAGCGTGGCGCCGACCACCGCGCCGACGGAGCCGAGCGGGGTGGCCCCGTCGTTCTCGGCGGCCATGTGGTCGAGCATCACCTGGGCCAGCGAGCGGCCGTCCGCGGCGGTGGCCCGCTGCACCTCGGCCCCCTCCGGGTTGGAGGTGAGGGCGAGGACGAAGACGCCGGAGCCGGACGCGGCGGCCGCGTCCAGTGCCGGGCGCAGCGAGCCGAAGCCGAGGTACGGCGACACGGTGAGCGCGTCCGAGAAGAGCGGGGAGTCCGGGTCGAGGTAGGTGGCCGCGTAGGCGCCCATCGTGGAGCCGATGTCGCCGCGCTTGGCGTCCATCAGGACCAGGGCCCCGGCGGCGCGCGCCTCCTGGACGGCCTTCTCCAGGACGGCGACGCCGCGCGAGCCGAAGCGCTCGAAGAACGCGGACTGCGGCTTGAGCACCGCGACCCGGTCGGCCAGGGCCTCGACGACGGTACGGGTGAAGCGCTCCAGGCCCGCGACGTCGTCGTCCAGACCCCAGGAGGTCAGGAGCGAGGCGTGCGGGTCGATGCCGACGCAGAGCGGCCCGCGGGTGTCCAGGGCGTGGCGCAGCCGGGCGCCGAAGGGTTCGGGGGTCGAGGTCACCGCACGGCCTTCCGGGTCTGCGCGCCGACGGCCTCGGCGAGGGTGGCGTAGGGCGAGGCGGCCAGCCGGGCGGCCAGTCCCTTGTGGATCGCGCGGGCGTAGAACGGCCCCTCGTAGATGAAGGCGCTGTAGCCCTGGACGAGCGTGGCCCCGGCGAGGATGCGCTGCCAGGCGTCCTCGGCGGTCTCGACGCCCCCGACCCCGACGAGGGTGATCCGGGACCCCACGCGGGCGTACAGGCGGCTCAGCACCTCCAGGGAACGCGCCTTGAGGGGCGCGCCGGAGAGTCCGCCGGTCTCCTCGGTCAGGGAGGGGGCGGAGGTCAGGCCGAGTCCGTCGCGGGCGACGGTGGTGTTGGTGGCGATGATGCCGTCCAGGCCGAGTTCGACGGCGAGGTCGGCGACCGCGTCGATGTCGTCGTCGGCGAGGTCGGGGGCGATCTTGACGAGCAGCGGCACCCGGCGGCCGGTGACGGTCCGGTCGGCGGCCTCGCGTACGGCCGTCAGCAGCGGGCGGAGCGCCTCGGTGGCCTGGAGGTTCCGCAGGCCGGGGGTGTTGGGCGAGGAGACGTTGACCACGAGGTAGTCGGCGTGGGCGGCGAGGCGCTCGGTGGACTTCACGTAGTCCGCGACCGCGTCCGCCTCGGGGACGGCCTTGGTCTTGCCGATGTTGACGCCGACCGTGGTGCGGAAGACGGGCCTGCGGGCGGCCAGGCGTGCGGCCACGGCGGCGGAGCCCTCGTTGTTGAAGCCCATGCGGTTGATCAGCGCCCGGTCGGGGACGAGGCGGAAGAGCCGCCGCTTGGGGTTGCCGGGCTGGGCCTCGCCGGTCACGGTGCCGATCTCGACGTGGTCGAAGCCGAGCATCGCCATGCCGTCGACGGCGACGGCGTTCTTGTCGAAGCCGGCGGCGAGCCCGAACGGTCCGTGCATCCGCAGCCCGAGGGCCTCGGTGCGCAGCTCCGTGTGCCGGGGCGCGAGCACGGCGGCGACGAGGGTGCGCAGGACGGGGACGCGGGCGGCCAGGCGGATCCAGCGGAAGGCGAGGTGGTGGGCGCGCTCCGGGTCCGTCCGCTTGAAGACGAGCTGGAAGAAGAGTCTGTACATCACGGTGTCCTCGTGATCGCCCCGGTACTGGATGTACCGGGGTGATCCCGACAACGCGGCGAGCGTGCGTGCCAGGCGTCGCCGGGCAGGCGGGACTTTCGAAACACGCCCTAGTCGCGGGCCGCGGTGAGGCGTTCGGCGTGTTCCTGGAGGGAACGTACGCCGACGTCGCCGTGGTGGAGCGCGTCGATGCCCTGGACGGCGGCGGCGAGCGCCTGGACCGTGGTGAGGCACGGCACGGACCGGGCGATGGCCGCGGTACGGATCTCGTAGCCGTCGAGGCGGCCGCCCGTTCCGTACGGGGTGTTCACGATGAGGTCGACCTCGCCGGCGTGGATCAGCTGGACGATGGTCTTCTCGCCGTTGGGCCCCTCGCCCTCGGACTGCTTGCGCACGAGGGTGGCGTTGATGCCGTTGCGCTTGAGCACCTCGGCGGTGCCGGAGGTGGCCATCAGCTCGAAGCCGTGGGCGACCAGTTCGCGCGCCGGGAAGATCATCGAGCGCTTGTCGCGGTTGGCGACGGAGATGAAGGCGCGGCCCTTGGTCGGCAGCGGGCCGTAGGCGCCGGCCTGCGACTTGGCGTACGCCGTGCCGAAGGCCGAGTCGATGCCCATGACCTCGCCGGTGGAGCGCATCTCCGGGCCGAGGACCGTGTCGACGCCGCGGCCGTGGATGTCGCGGAAGCGCGACCACGGCATGACGGCCTCCTTGACGGAGATCGGCGCGTCCAGGGGCAGGGTGCCGCCGTCGCCGTGCCGGGGCAGCAGTCCCTCCTCGCGCAGCTCGGCCACGGTCGCGCCCAGGGAGATGCGGGCGGCGGCCTTGGCGAGCGGGACGGCGGTGGCCTTCGAGGCGAAGGGCACGGTCCGGGAGGCGCGCGGGTTGGCTTCGAGGACGTAGAGGATGTCCCCGGAGAGCGCGAACTGGATGTTGATCAGGCCGCGTACGCCGACGCCCTTGGCGATGCCCTCGGTGGAGGCGCGCAGCCGCTTGATGTCGTGGCCGCCCAGGGTGATCGGGGGCAGGGCGCAGGCGGAGTCGCCGGAGTGGATGCCGGCTTCCTCGATGTGCTCCATGACGCCGCCGAGGTAGAGCTCGGTGCCGTCGTAGAGGGCGTCGACGTCGATCTCGATGGCGTCGTCGAGGAAGCGGTCGACCAGGACCGGCCGGGTGGGGCTGATCTCGGTGGACTCGGAGATGTAGGCGGACAGCCGGGTCTCGTCGTAGACGATCTCCATGCCGCGTCCACCGAGCACGTACGACGGCCGTACGAGCACCGGGTAGCCGATCTCGTCGGCGATGGCCTTGGCCTCGGCGAAGGTGGTGGCGGTGCCGTGCTTGGGGGCGGGCAGTCCGGCCTCGGCCAGCACCCGGCCGAAGGCGCCGCGGTCCTCGGCGGCGTGGATGGCCTCCGGGGGCGTGCCCACGACCGGCACCCCGTTGTCCTTGAGCGCCTGCGACAGGCCGAGCGGGGTCTGGCCGCCGAGCTGGACGATGACTCCGGCGACCGGGCCCGCGAGGGTCTCGGCGTGCACGATCTCCAGGACGTCCTCCAGCGTGAGCGGCTCGAAGTACAGCCGGTCGGAGGTGTCGTAGTCGGTGGAGACGGTCTCCGGGTTGCAGTTGACCATCACGGTCTCGAAGCCCGCGTCGCTCAGCGCGAAGGAGGCGTGGACGCAGGAGTAGTCGAACTCGATGCCCTGGCCGATGCGGTTGGGGCCGGAGCCGAGGATGATCACCGCGGGCTTGGTGCGGGCGGCGACCTCGCTCTCCTCGTCGTAGCTGGAGTAGAAGTACGGCGTCTTCGCGGCGAACTCGGCGGCGCAGGTGTCGACCGTCTTGTAGACCGGGCGGACACCGAGCGCGTGCCGGACCTCGCGGACGACGTCCTCGCGCAGCCCGCGGATCTCGCCGATCTGGGCGTCGGAGAAGCCGTGCCGCTTGGCCTCGGCGATCAGCTCGGCGTCCAGGCGCTCGG
This sequence comes from Streptomyces halstedii, assembly GCA_000720535.1. Lineage (GTDB taxonomy): Bacteria > Actinomycetota > Actinomycetes > Streptomycetales > Streptomycetaceae > Streptomyces > Streptomyces halstedii. The sequence goes on along the minus strand of JOAZ01000007.1, from coordinate 259,692 downwards.
CGGCGGCCAGTTCGTCGGCAATCTCCTTGATCAGGAAGAGCTGGTCGACGAACCAGGGGTCGATCCGGGTGGCGTCGAAGACCTCCTCGGGGGTGGCTCCGGCGCGGATCGCCCGCATCACCGTGTTGATGCGCCCGTCCGTCGGGCGGACGGCGTCGGCGAGCAGGGCGTCCTTGTCGCCGGGCTCGCCGGTGAAGGCGAACTGCGAGCCCTTCTTCTCCAGGGAGCGCAGGGCCTTCTGGAGGGCCTCGGTGAAGTTGCGGCCGATCGCCATGGCCTCGCCCACCGACTTCATGGTGGTGGTGAGGGTGGAGTCGGCCGACGGGAACTTCTCGAAGGCGAAGCGCGGGGCCTTGACGACGACGTAGTCGAGGGTCGGCTCGAAGGAGGCCGGGGTCTTCTCGGTGATGTCGTTGGGGATCTCGTCGAGCGTGTAGCCGACGGCCAGCTTGGCGGCGATCTTGGCGATCGGGAAGCCGGTGGCCTTGGACGCCAGCGCCGAGGAGCGCGAGACGCGCGGGTTCATCTCGATGACGATGATCCGGCCGTCCGCGGGGTCGACGGCGAACTGGATGTTGCAGCCGCCGGTGTCCACGCCGACCTCGCGGATGATCGCGATGCCGATGTCGCGCAGCCGCTGGTACTCACGGTCCGTGAGCGTCATCGCCGGGGCGACGGTGATGGAGTCCCCGGTGTGGACGCCCATCGGGTCGAAGTTCTCGATGGAGCAGACGACCACGACGTTGTCGTTCCGGTCGCGCATCAGCTCCAGCTCGTACTCCTTCCAGCCGAGGATGGACTCCTCCAGGAGCACCTCGGTGGTCGGGGAGAGGGTGAGGCCCTGCCCGGCGATGCGGCGCAGCTCCCCCTCGTCGTGGGCGAAGCCGGAGCCGGCGCCGCCCATGGTGAAGGAGGGGCGGACGACGACGGGGTAGCCGCCGAGCGTGTCGACGCCCGCGAGGACCTCGTCCAGGGAGTGGCAGATCACCGAGCGGGCGGACTCGCCGTAGCCGATCCGGGCCTTGACGGCCTCGACGACGCCCTTGAACAGCTCGCGGTCCTCGCCCTTGTTGATGGCCTCGACGTTGGCGCCGATGAGCTCGACGCCGTACTTCTCCAGGACGCCGTTCTCGTGCATGGAGATCGCGGTGTTCAGCGCGGTCTGGCCGCCCAGGGTGGGGAGCAGCGCGTCGGGGCGCTCCTTGGCGATGATCTTCTCGACGAACTCGGGGGTGATCGGCTCGACGTAGGTGGCGTCGGCGATCTCCGGGTCGGTCATGATCGTGGCCGGGTTGGAGTTCACCAGGATGACCCGCAGGCCCTCGGCCTTGAGGACGCGGCAGGCCTGGGTGCCGGAGTAGTCGAACTCGGCGGCCTGCCCGATGACGATCGGGCCGGAGCCGATGACCAGGACGGACTGGATGTCGGAGCGCTTAGGCACGCTGGCCCTCCATCAGGGAGACGAAGCGGTCGAAGAGGTACGCGGCGTCGTGCGGGCCGGCGGCCGCCTCGGGGTGGTACTGGACGCTGAAGGCCGCCTGGTCCAGGAGCTGGAGCCCTTCGACGACCTGGTCGTTCAGGCAGACGTGGGAGACCTCGGCGCGGCCGAACTCGGTGTCGGAGACCCGGTCGAGGGGGGCGTCGACGGCGAAGCCGTGGTTGTGCGCGGTGACCTCGACCTTGCCGGTCGTGCGGTCCTGCACGGGCTGGTTGATGCCGCGGTGGCCGTACTTCAGCTTGTAGGTGCCGAAGCCGAGGGCGCGGCCGAGGATCTGGTTGCCGAAGCAGATGCCGAAGAGCGGGGTCTTCCGCTCCAGGACGCCGCGCATGAGGGAGACGGGGTGTTCGGCGGTGGACGGGTCGCCGGGGCCGTTGGAGAAGAAGACGCCGTCGGGCTCCACCGCGTAGACCTCGTCGAGGGTGGCGGTGGCGGGCAGGACGTGCACCTCTATGCCGCGCTCGGCCATGCGGTGGGGGGTCATGCCCTTGATGCCGAGGTCGATCGCGGCGACGGTGAACTTCCTGGTGCCGATCGCGGGGACGACGTAGGCGTCCTGGGTGGCGACCTCGGCGGCGAGGTCGGCGCCGGCCATCTCGGGGGCCTGGCGCACCTTGGCGAGCAGGACGCCCTCGTCCTCGATCGCGTTGCCGGAGAAGATGCCGACGCGCATGGCGCCGCGCTCGCGCAGGTGGCGGGTGAGCGCGCGGGTGTCGACGCCGCTGATGCCGACGACGCCCTGGGAGGTGAGTTCCTCGTCCAGCGAGCGGCGTGAGCGCCAGTTCGAGGGGAGGCGGGCGGGGTCGCGTACGACGTATCCGGAGACCCAGATCCGCTTCGACTCGGCGTCCTCGTCGTTCACGCCGGTGTTGCCGACGTGCGGGGCGGTCATCACGACGACCTGGCGGTGGTAGGAGGGGTCGGTCAGGGTCTCCTGGTAGCCGGTCATGCCGGTGGAGAACACCGCCTCGCCGAAGGTCTCCCCCACGGCCCCGTAGGCGCGGCCGCGGAAGGAGCGGCCGTCCTCCAGGACGAGTACGGCGGGAGCTTTGCCGGCTCCCCGGGTGGAGATCGTCATCGTGCGGTGCCTTCCGTAGTGCTGGTGAGGTGGGTGACGGCGTCGACCCAGGCCTGGTGTCCGGCCGCGTGGTCGGAGCGGAATCCGGAGTCGATCAGCGTCTCGCCGTGGGCCCAGGTGATGACCAGGAGGCCGCCCTCGGGCAGGACCTTCCCGGCCAGCGCCTTGTCGAGCCGGGCCTCGCGCAGGGCGGCGGCCGGTACGAAGAAGTCGGTCGCGCCGGGGCGTACGACGTCCAGGCCCTGGGCGGTGAGGGTCAGCTCGACCCGGCTGCGGGTGCCGAGCCCGTGGGCGACGATCCGGTCGAGCCACTGGCCCGCGGTCGTCGAGGCGTGGTAGCGGCCGCGCAGGGTCAGCAGCGGCTCGCCGTCGGCGAAGTCGTCCGGGGTGGTGGCGAGGGCGGGCAGGCCGGACTGGAGGCGTCCGCGCCATTTCCATCCCTGGCGCATCAGCCAGTAGACGAAGGCGATGAAGAGGAGGAGTCCGACGACCCAGCTGACGCGGGCGGACCAGTCCGTCACATCGGCCGACTTCTGCTCGGCGGCCAGTTGGTACAGGGGGTTGAGTGTTGTCACGCGAGCTTCCCGTCGACGACCGTGGCACGGCCCCGCAGGAAGGTGTGGGTCACTCGGCCCGGCAGCTCGCGTCCCTTGTAGGGGGTGTTGCGGCTGCGGGAGGCGAAGCCCGCGGGGTCCACCGCTCCACGGTATGACGGATCGACCAGTGTGAGGTTGGCGGGCTCACCGGCCGAGACGGGCCTGCCGTGTCCTTCGAGCCGTCCGATGGCCGCGGGGCGGTACGACATGCGGTCGGCGACGCCCGCCCAGTCGATCAGCCCGGTGTCCACCATGGTGTGCTGGACCACGGAGAGCGCGGTCTCCAGGCCCACCATGCCCATGGCGGCCGCGGCCCACTCGCAGTCCTTGTCCTCGTGCGGGTGCGGGGCGTGGTCGGTGGCGACGCAGTCGATCGTGCCGTCCGCGAGCGCCTCGCGCAGGGCGATGACGTCGGCCTCGGTGCGCAGCGGCGGGTTGACCTTGTAGACCGGGTCGTAGGACCGGACCAGCTCGTCGGTGAGCAGGAGGTGGTGCGGGGTGACCTCGGCGGTGACGTTCCAGCCCTTGGACTTGGCCCAGCGGACGATCTCCACGGAGCCGGCGGTGGACAGGTGGCAGATGTGCACCCGGGAGCCGACGTGGGCGGCGAGCAGCACGTCGCGGGCGATGATCGACTCCTCGGCGACGGCGGGCCAGCCGCCGAGGCCGAGCTCGGCCGAGACGACGCCCTCGTTCATCTGGGCGCCCTCGGTGAGGCGGGGCTCCTGGGCGTGCTGGGCGACGACGCCGTCGAAGGCCTTCACGTACTCCAGGGCGCGGCGCATGATCACGGCGTCGTCGACGCACTTGCCGTCGTCGGAGAAGACCTTCACGCCGGCGGCGGAGTCGTGCATGGCCCCGAGTTCGGCGAGCTGCTTGCCCTCCAGGCCGACCGTGACGGCGCCGACGGGCCGGACGTCGCAGTAGCCGGACTCCTTGCCGAGCCGCCAGACCTGCTCGACGACACCGGCGGTGTCGGCGACCGGGAAGGTGTTGGCCATGGCGTGCACGGCGGTGAAGCCGCCGACCGCGGCGGCCTTGGTGCCGGTCAGGACGGTCTCGGAGTCCTCGCGGCCGGGCTCGCGCAGGTGGGTGTGCAGGTCCACGAGGCCGGGCAGCAGGATCTGGCCGGCCGCCTCGACCACGGTGGCGTCTCCGGCCTCGATGCCGGTGCCGACCTGGGTGACGGTCTCGCCGTCGATCAGGACGTCGGCCGGCTCGCCGCCGAGGATCTTCGCGCCGCGGATCAGGATGGTGCTCATGGTTACTTGTTCTCCTCGGTACGGGCGGCGGCGGACGGCAGGGCGGTCTCGGAGCCGCCCAGCAGCAGGTACAGGACGGCCATGCGGACGGACACCCCGTTGGCGACCTGTTCGACGGCGGTGCAGCGGCCGGAGTCGGCGACCTCGGCGGTGATCTCCATGCCCCGGTTCATCGGGCCGGGGTGCATCACGACGGCGTGTTCCGGCATCTTCGCCATGCGCAGCCCGTCCAGGCCGTAGCGGCGGGAGTACTCGCGCTCGGTGGGGAAGTACGCGGCGTTCATCCGTTCGCGCTGCACGCGCAGCATCATGACGGCGTCGGACGTGGGCAGCACGGCGTCCAGGCTGTAGCTGACCTCGCAGGGCCACCGCTCCACACCGACCGGTACGAGGGTGGGCGGGGCAACGAGGGTGACCTGGGCGCCGAGCGTGTGCAGCAGGTGCACGTTGGACCGGGCGACCCGGCTGTGCAGGATGTCGCCGACGATCGTGACCCGGCGGCCGTCGAGGTCCTTGCCGAGCCCGGCGTCGGCCCCCACCAGCCTGCGGCGGACGGTGAACGCGTCCAGCAGGGCCTGGGTGGGGTGCTCGTGGGTGCCGTCGCCGGCGTTGACGACCGCGCCGTCGATCCAGCCGGAGGTGGCGAGCCGGTAGGGGGCGCCGGAGGCGCCGTGCCGGATGACGACGGCGTCGGCGCCCATGGCCTCCAGCGTCAGGGCGGTGTCCTTGAGGGACTCGCCCTTGGAGACCGAGGAGCCCTTCGCGGAGAAGTTGATGACGTCGGCGGAGAGCCGCTTGGCGGCGGCCTCGAAGGAGATGCGGGTGCGCGTCGAGTCCTCGAAGAAGAGGTTGACGACGGTGCGGCCGCGCAGGGTGGGCAGCTTCTTGATCGGCCGGTCCGCGACCCGGGCCATCTCCTCGGCGGTGTCGAGGATCAGCACGGCGTCGTCGCGGGTGAGGTCCGCGGCGGAGATGAGGTGGCGGGGGTTTCCCCCGGGAGAGCGCAGCATCGGGGAGGGGCTCCGTGGAAGGTGGAGGAATCAGGCATGTGGGCGTGCGGAAGCCGCCGTACCGCCGTGAGACGGCGTACGGGGGTACGGGTGGCTACCGCTCGCCTGCCGGGACGGCCGGCTTGACACCGAGCAGCACGGCGTCGCGGCCGTCCTCCTCGGCGAGCTGGACCTTGACCGTCTCCCGCAGCGACGTGGGGAGGTTCTTGCCGACGTAGTCGGCGCGGATCGGGAGTTCGCGGTGGCCGCGGTCGACGAGGACCGCGAGCTGCACGGCGCGGGGCCTGCCGATGTCGCCGAGCGCGTCGAGGGCGGCGCGGATCGTGCGGCCGGAGAAGAGCACGTCGTCGACCAGGACGACGAGCCGCCCCTCGATGCCGTCGGCGGGGATGTCGGTGCGGGCCAGGGCGCGGGCGGGACGCAGCCGGAGGTCGTCGCGGTACATCGTGATGTCGAGCGAGCCCACGGGCGTCGCGCGCCCGGTGATCTCCTCAAGCTTCGCGGCGATCCTGCGGGCGAGGAAGACTCCCCGTGTCGGGATGCCGAGCAGCACCACGTCGTCGGCGCCCTTGGCGCGTTCGACGATCTCGTGGGCGATACGGGTCAGGACCCGGGCGATGTCGGGGGCCTCAAGGACGGGCCGGGCGGTGTCGCCGGGACGGTCGTACTCTGTGTCCATAAGAAACGGACCTCCTTCTCCGCCTCACGGGACGGTCGTTAAAGGACGTCGGATGTACGTGGAACAGGTTACCAGGGCCGTGACGGACCCCGGCGGCGCCCCCCTGGGGCCCGGATCCGGACCTTTCGGCTTGACGCGAGCAAGTAACGCTGCGTAACCTCACAGTGAGTTACCAGCCACGCGGCCCAGCCGCAGAATGTCCAGCGTCCGGGGAGCCATATGTCCAGCGAATACGCAAAGCAGCTCGGGGCCAAGCTCCGTGCCATCCGCACCCAGCAGGGCCTCTCCCTCCACGGCGTGGAGGAGAAGTCGCAGGGCCGCTGGAAGGCAGTCGTGGTCGGCTCGTACGAGCGCGGCGACCGCGCGGTGACCGTGCAGCGCCTCGCCGAGCTGGCGGACTTCTACGGCGTCCCGGTGCAGGAGCTCCTGCCCGGCACGACGCCCGGCGGTGCCGCCGAGCCGCCGCCGAAGCTCGTCCTGGACCTGGAGCGCCTCGCCCACGTCCCGCCGGAGAAGGCGGGCCCGCTCCAGCGCTACGCGGCGACGATCCAGAGCCAGCGCGGCGACTACAACGGCAAGGTGCTCTCGATCCGCCAGGACGACCTGCGCACCCTGGCCGTGATCTACGACCAGTCGCCGTCCGTGCTCACGGAGCAGCTGATCAGCTGGGGCGTGCTGGACGCGGACGCGCGCCGCGCCGTGGCCCACGAAGAGGGCTGAGCGCCCCCGCACACCGACAGGACGCCGGGCCGCCCGGGGCGACACCCGCCCCCGGCCGCCCGGCGTCCTCGTGTCTCCAGGCGTGTCCTCGCGCCTCCGGGTCCCCGGCCGCGCTCACGGCCCGTGCCGGTCGTGGGTCCTCCCCACGCGGAAGGGCCCACGGCCGGGACCGGCCGTGGGCCCTTGGAGGGCGTACGCCACCGCGTGCTACGGCTCGCGGCGCAGATTCGCCTTGAGGTCCTTGAACCGGGCCAGCAGACCGTTCACGAAGGCCGGGGAGTCGTCCGTGGAGAACTCCTTGGCGAGCTGGACGGCTTCGTCGATCACCACGGCGTCCGGAGTGGAGTCCAGCCAGATCAGCTCGTAGGCGCCCAGCCGCAGGATGCTCCGGTCGACGACCGGCATGCGGTCTATCTCCCAGTCCACGGCGTAGGTGACGATGAGGTCGTCGATCCGGTCCGCGTACCGCGCGTACCCCTCGACGAGCTCCATCGTGAATTCACCGACCGGCGGCTGACGGTCGTCGGTCCGCGAGAGCCGCACCCAGTCCGCGAGGACCGTCTGCACGGACTCACCGCGCTGGTCTGCCTCGAAGAGGATCTGGAAGGCGCGCTTGCGGGCCTTGTTACGGGCAGCCACGGTTAGCTGTTCACCCGGCCGAGGTAGTCGCCCGTGCGGGTGTCGACCTTGATCTTCTCGCCGGTGGTGATGAAGAGCGGGACACCGATCTCGTAGCCGGTCTCCAGGGTGGCGGGCTTGCTTCCACCGGTGGAGCGGTCGCCCTGGACACCGGGCTCGGTGTGCTGGACCGTGAGCTCGACGGCGGCGGGCAGCTCGACGTAGAGCACCTCGCCCTCGTACTGGGCGACGGAGGCGGTGAAGCCCTCGACCAGGAAGTTGGCGGCGTCGCCGACGGCCTTGCGGTCGACCATGAGCTGGTCGTAGGTGTCCATGTCCATGAAGACGAAGTACTCGCCGTCCATGTACGAGAACTGCATGTCGCTGCGGTCGATGGTGGCCGTTTCGACCTTCACGCCGGCGTTGAACGTCTTGTCGACGGTCTTGCCGGAGAGCACGTTCTTGAGCTTGGTGCGCACGAAGGCAGGGCCCTTGCCGGGCTTGACGTGCTGGAACTCGACGACGGACCAGAGCTGGCCCCCGTCGAGCTTGAGCACCAGGCCGTTCTTGAGGTCGTTCGTGGAAGCCACGGTTGCGGAATCTCCTGGACTGAAGCTGGTGGACGGCCGAGGACGCGCGCCGGGAGACCTCCGCGAGGACGGTCCCCTACAGCGCGAGCAGCTCCTTGGTCGTAATGGTGAGTAGCTCGGGTCCGCCGTCCGCCTCGGGGCGTACGACGAGCGTGTCATCGATCCGGACACCGCCCCGGCCCGGGAGGTGGACCCCCGGTTCGACGGTGACCGGCACGCAAGCGTCCAGTTTACCCATGGCTGCCGGTGCCAACTGCGGGTCCTCGTCGATTTCCAGTCCGACACCGTGCCCGATGGCGGCCGGGAGGCCGTCCGTGTGGCCCGCGGAGTCCAGCAGATGACGGGCCGCCTGGTCCACTTCGCGGTAGGCGGCGCCGGGCACGAGAGCCTCCCGTCCGGCCCGCTGAGCGGCGAAAACGAGGTCGTAGAGCTCGATCTGCCAGTCCGCCGGGGCGGTGCCGATGACGAACGTGCGGCCGATCTCGCACCGGTAGCCGCGGTAGTTGGCGCCGAGGCAGACGGAGAGGAAATCACCTTCCTCGACCCTGCGGTCGGTGGGCCGGTGGCGGCCCTGGCCCGAGTTCGGCCCGGTTCCCACGGAGGTGGCGAAGGCGGGCCCGTCCGCGCCGTGGTCCACCAGGCGGCGCTCCAGCTCCAGGGCGAGGTGGCGTTCGGTGCGGCCCACCAGGATGGACTCCAGGAGCTCACCGAGGGCCTGGTCGGTGATCTCGGCGGCGATCCGCAGGCAGGCGATCTCCTCCTCGTCCTTGACCAGCCGCAGCTGCTCCACCGCGCTGCCGAGGTCGGCCAGGCGCAGGCGGGGGGCGACGGCGGCCATGGCCCGGTGGCGGGAGACGGTCAGATCGTGTTCCTCGACGGCCAGGCGGTCCGCGTCCAGGCCGAGCGCCAGTCCGGCGGCCGCGACGACCGGGTCGCCGTCGGGCAGGACGTCCAGCCGCAGCCGCTCGTCGGGCTGTCCGTGGGCGGGGTCGCCGGTCGGGGCGCGGGGGCAGAGCAGGACGTCCTCACCGGGGCCGAGCAGCAGCACGGCGCCGGGCGGGGCTCCGCCCGCGAGATAGCGGACGTTGGCGGGGCGGGAGACCAGGGCGGCCGCGGATCCGGCGGCGGCGTACCGGTCGCGCAGCAGCCCGCGTCGGACGGCGTACACCTCTGACATGTGTCCGAGCGTACGAGCGGGCGCGGCGGCCCGCCCGGTCAGCGCATCCGACCGGGGTCCCGCCCGCCCTCGGCGCACCGGGTCCGCTACCAGGCCGGCGGGCTGGCTATGGAGCGGGCCAGGACGTCGTCCAGGACGCGGGCGGTGGTCTCCACGTCGTACGTCGAGTTGTCGATGATCGGGAGGCCGGAGCCGTACCAGCCGGCCATCCGGCCGTGGATCCGGGCGACCTCCTCGTCGGAGAGCCGGCGGTTGCCGCTGCGGGCGGCGTTGCGCTCCAGGACGACTTCCAGGCCGGGCAGCAGGACGACCGGCAGCAGGCCGGGGCCCACATGGCGCTTCCAGCCGCCGAGGCCGACGACCGGCCGGTCCGGGAAGACCGCGTCGTCCAGGATGCAGGAGATGCCGTTGGCGAGGAAGTTGCGGGCGGCGAAGCCGCAGGTGCGGCGGGCGAGGCGGTACTGGGCCTCGGAGTGGTCGTTCCACCCGGTCTGGGGGTCGGCGAAGCCGGAGCAGACCCATTCGCGGACGTCGTCCAGGGAGACGTGCGCCGTGGGGACGCGGCGGCGGCCGGCCCACAGCTTGGCGACCGTGGTCTTGCCGGCGCCGGCCGGTCCGATCAGCAGCACCGCGAGGGTGGCCGTGCCGGTGCCGGGTTCGGCGGGCGGCGCGGGCAGCGGGACGGGCCCGCCGGGCGGGAGCTGGACGTGTCCGGTGGTCTCCCTGGCGGGAGGGCCGGGGGCGTGCTGGGGCGCGGGGCCCGTCCATCCCGCCGGTCCGGGCACCGGTGCGCTCCCCACTCCCGGGGGCGGTACGGGCGGCTGTCCCGGCAGGGGACCGGGGTGGCCTGTGTGCGGGGCCTGGTCCGTCCACGGTCCGCCTCGGGGAACGTGGGGCGGCGGCAGCGGGGCCCCCACTGCGTGCTGCATCCGGTGCCACTCCGTCTCGTACAGGCAACTGGCGCGGGTCGAGGGGCAACGGTACCGCCCCCGGACGTCAAGGGGTGAACGTCCGGGGGCGGCCTGAGGTGCCCGGTGGCCGATCCCTGTCAGCCCGTCAGTTCGTCGGCCAGCGCGCGCAGGGCCAGCCGGTAGGAGCCGATGCCGAACCCGGCCACGGTGCCGGTGGCCACGGGCGCGACCACCGACGTGTGGCGGAACTCCTCGCGGGCGTACGGGTTCGAGATGTGCACCTCGATGAGCGGGGCGGTGCGCTGGGCGGCCGCGTCCCGCATCCCGTACGAGTAGTGCGTGAAGGCACCCGGGTTGAGAACGACCGGAATCGAACCGTCGGCGGCCTCGTGGAGCCAGCGGATCAGCTCGCCCTCGTCGTTGGTCTCGCGGACCTCGACGTCGAGACCGAGCTCCTCGCCGAGCGTCCGGCAGGTTTCGACCAGACCGGCGTAGGACGTCGCCCCGTACACCTCGGGCTCGCGGGAGCCGAGGCGCCCGAGGTTCGGGCCGTTGAGCACGAGGACGGCGCGCGCGCTCACGCGGAGACCTCCCCGTAGGCGGCGAGGAGGACCGCCGGGTCGGGGCCTTCGAGCACGGTGGGCCTGCCGATGCCGTCCAGGACGACGAAGCGGAGCAGGTCGCCCCGGGACTTCTTGTCGACCTTCATGTTCTCCAGCAGCCTGGGCCACTGGTCGCCCCGGTAGGTGAGCGGCAGTCCCACCGATTCCAGCACGGCGCGGTGCCGGTCCGCGGTGGCGTCGTCCAGCCGGCCGGCCAGCCGGCCGAGTTCGGCGGCGAAGACCATGCCGACCGAGACCGCCGCGCCGTGGCGCCACTTGTAGCGCTCGTTCTTCTCGATGGCGTGGCCCAGGGTGTGGCCGTAGTTGAGGACCTCCCGGGGACCGGACTCCTTGAGGTCGCCGGAGACGACCTCGGCCTTGACCCGGATGGACCGCTCGATGAGTTCGGCCGTGTGCGGTCCGGCGGGGGTGCGGGCGGCCTGCGGGTCGGCCTCGACGAGGTCGAGGATCACCGGGTCGGCGATGAATCCGGCCTTGATGACCTCGGCCAGGCCGGAGACGTAGTCGTGGACCGGCAGGGAGTCCAGCGCGGCGAGGTCGCAGAGCACCCCGGCCGGCGGGTGGAAGGCGCCGACGAGGTTCTTGCCCTCGGCGGTGTTGATGCCGGTCTTGCCGCCGACGGCCGCGTCGACCATGCCGAGCACCGTGGTCGGCACGGCGATCCAGCGCACCCCGCGCAGCCAGCTGGCGGCGACGAAACCCGCGACGTCGGTGGTGGCGCCGCCGCCGACGCCGACGATGACGTCGGAGCGGGTGAAGCCGGTCTGGCCGAGCGCCTTCCAGCAGTAGGCGGCGACCTCGGCGGTCTTGGCCTCCTCCGCGTTGGGCAGCTGGATCGCGATGGCCTCGTAGCCCTGGGCGGCGAGGTCCTCGCGGACCGCCTCACCGGTCCCGGCCAGCGCCTCGGGGTGCAGGACGGCGACCCGCTTGGCGCGGTCACCGATGAGGTGCGGCAGTTCGCCGAGGAGCCGGCGCCCGACGAGCACCTCGTACGGCTCGGTGCCCGCCGTGCCGGCGATGCTGATGCGGGTGGTGGCCTGCTCGGTCATGGGTGTGTTCTCCCGGCCGGAGGCCACGGGCTCGGCCGCGGGCTCCAGCAGTTCCAGTGCGTCGAGGACCGCCTGGGCGACCTCTTCGGGGGTGCGTTCGTCGGTGGCGACGGTCGTGCGGGCCACCTCTTCGTACAGATGGCGCCGGGCGTCCATGAGTTCGCGCCACTGCCGTCGCGGGTTGACGGCGAGCAGCGGGCGGGCGGTGTTCAGCCCGACGCGTCGCACGGCCTCCTCCACGTCCATGGCGAGGTAGGCGACCGGACGGCCGGCGAGCAGGGCGCGGGTCTTCGCGTCGAGGACGGCGCCGCCGCCGAGGGCGAGGACACCGGTGTGCTGGTCGACGGCGTCGCGTACGGCCCGCCGCTCCAGCTCCCGGAAGTGCTCCTCGCCCTCGTCGAAGAAGATCTCCGCGATGGCCTTGCCCGCCGCGGCCACGACGTCCGCGTCGGTGTCGCGGTAGGTGGTGCCCAGCCGTTCGGCGAGGAGTTCGCCCACGGTGGACTTGCCGACCCCCATCGGGCCGACCAGGACGATCAGCGGGCCGCTCACCGGATCTGGAGGTGGGAGAGGTACGACGCCACGTTGCGGTGGGTCTCGGCCACGCTGTCCCCGCCGAACTTCTCCGCGACGGCGTCGGCCAGCACCAGGGCGACCATCGCCTCGGCGACGATCCCGGCGGCCGGGACGGCGCAGACGTCGGAGCGCTGGTGGTGGGCCTTGGCGGCCTCGCCGGTGACGACGTCCACCGTGGCGAGCGCGCGGGGCACCGTGGCGATGGGCTTCATCGCGGCGCGCACGCGCAGCAGTTCGCCGGTGGTCAGCCCGCCCTCGGTGCCGCCCGCGCGCCCGGAGGTGCGCTTGATGCCGTTCTCGGTGGCCACGATCTCGTCGTGCGCCTGGGAACCGGGCACCCGGGCCAGGTCGAAGCCGTCGCCGACCTCGACGCCCTTGATCGCCTGGATGCCCATCAGCGCGCCGGCCAGCCGGGCGTCGAGGCGCCGGTCCCAGTGCACGTGCGAGCCGAGCCCGACCGGGACGCCGTACGCCAGCACCTCCACGACTCCGCCGAGGGTGTCGCCGTCCTTGTGGGCCTGGTCGATCTCCGCGACCATCGCCTTCGACGCGTCGGCGTCCAGGCAGCGCACCGGGTCGGCGTCGAGGCGCTCGACGTCGGAGGGCTTGGGGTGGACGCCATAGGGCGCCTTGGCCGCGGCCAGTTCCACCACGTGGGAAACGATCTCGATGCCCGCGGTCTCCTTGAGGTAGGAGCGGGCGACGGCGCCGAGCGCGACCCGGGCCGCGGTCTCCCGCGCGCTGGCGCGCTCCAGGACCGGGCGGGCCTCGTCGAAGCCGTACTTCTGCATCCCGGCGAGGTCGGCGTGGCCGGGCCGGGGCCGGGTCAGCGGGGCGTTACGGGCCTGCTCGGCCAGCACCTCGGGGTCGACCGGGTCGGCCGACATGACCTGCTCCCACTTCGGCCACTCGGTGTTGCCCACCATCACCGCGACCGGCGAACCCATGGTCAGGCCGTGCCGGACGCCGCCGAGGAAGGTGACCTGGTCCTTCTCGAACTTCATCCGGGCCCCGCGCCCGTAACCGAGCCGTCGCCTGGCGAGCGCGTCCGCCACCATCTCCGTGGTGACCGGGACACCGGCGGGAAGCCCCTCCAGCGTCGCCACCAGTGCGGGGCCGTGCGACTCTCCGGCGGTCAGCCAGCGCAACCTGCTCAACGGTGCTCCTCATGCTCGCGCCTGAAACTGCGACGGCGCGACCGGGTGCGCGGCCCTGGCCCGCCACCCCTGATCCTCCCACGACCCCGGGGGCGCACCGGCCGCCGGTCCAGCAGACGGACGCCGCTACCGCTCACGGGCGGCCAGCGCCGCTTCACCGGCCGCGCGCATCACGGCGAGGGGCGCGTCGCGCCCGGTCATCTGTTCCACCTGGAGGACGGCCTGGTGCACGAGGAGGTCGAGGCCGCCCACCACGGCCGCTCCCGCCCCCGCCCAGCGGGACGCCAGCACGGTCGGCCAGGGCTCGTACAGCACGTCGAACAGCGTGCCGGGTGACCCGGGCACGGCGTCGGCCAGCGTGTCCGTCGTGCCGGCCGGGGTGGTGGCGATCACCAGCGGGGCCCGCAGACCCTGTGCGGCGTCGGCCCAGTCGGCGGTGCGGACGTCCACACCGAGGCGTTCGCCCCAGCCGCGCATCTCGTCGGCGCGGGCCGCGCTGCGGACGTACGCGGTGACGGGCCCGGCGCAGATCTCGGCGAGGGCGGCCAGCGCGGAGGAGGCGGTGGCGCCTGCCCCGAGGATCGCGGCGGACTCCACCTTCTCCACACCGCGCTCACGCAGGGCGGCGACCATGCCGGGGATGTCGGTGTTGTCGCCGGTCCGGCGGCCGTCCTCGGTGAGGACGACGGTGTTGACGGCCTCGACGGAGGCGGCGGTCTCGCTGATCCGGTCCAGCAGCGGGATGACCGCCCGCTTGAGCGGCATGGTCAGGGACAGCCCCGCCCACAAGGCGTCCAGGCCCTCGACGAAGCCGGGCAGCGCCGCCTCGTCGATCTCGAACCGGTCGTACGACCAGGTGTCGAGGCCGAGTTCGGCGTAGGCGGCCCGGTGCAGGACCGGGGAGAGGGAGTGGGCGATGGGCGAGCCGAGGACGGCGGCGCGACGATGCCCTTCAGCCGAGGCCATGCAATTCCCTGAACTTCTCGTTGAGCTTTTCATGTTCGGCCACCGTCTTGGTGAAGTCGGTCTTCTTCCCGTCGAGCGAGATGAAGAACATCCACCCGTCACCGGTGGGATTGAGCGCGGCCCGCAGGGCGTCGTCACCAGGATTACTGATGGGCCCCGGAGGCAGACCCGTGTGGTAATAGGTGTTGTACGGGTCGTTGTTGGTGCGGATCTCCTTCGAGGTGATCTTGATTTCGCTCTGCTTCTTCAGATAGTTGAAGGCGGAGTCGAATTCGAGCTTGCGGTTGGTGACCGTGTTGTCCGGCTTCAGACGGTTGTAGACGACCTCGGCCATCTTCCGGAAGTCGTCGTGCGTGAGACCCTCCGCCTGCACCAGACTGGCCACGGTGATCACCTGCCACGGACCGTCGAGGTCGTACTTCTTGGCGGCGTCTTCCAGGTCGAGCTTGTTGTACTCCGCGTTGGCCCGGCTCACCATCTTCTTCAGGACGGCCTCGGGTTTCGTGCCCTTGGCGACCGCGTAGGTGGCCGGGTAGAGGAAGCCCTCCAGCGGATCCTTTATGACAGGGTCGTTGTCCGCCCATTCGGGAAGTCCGAGGCTGCCCGCGTTCGTCTTGGCGACCTCCGCGGTCGTTCCCTCCTTGAGGCCCAGCTGTTTGTCGATGGCCGCGTACACGGTGTCGTTGCGTTGGCCGGGGCGGACCATCAGACCGTTCTGGCTGTTGGGGTCCAGCATCAGTTCGACGGCGCTCTTCGCCGACATCTCCTTCTTCAGGAGATAGACGCCCGCCTGGAGGGACTTCCCCTTGGGATTCCCGTTCTGCGCCGAAATGAAGGCGTCGGTCGATTTCACGACGCCGGCCTTCTTCAGGATGTTCGCGATCTCGTTCCCGTACGCGCCCTCGGGGATCTCGACCTCCACCGAGCCCGATCCGTCGCCCGCGAAGTCGGGGGCGGCGCCGAACCGGTCCTGGTAGTACGAGTAGCCGACATAGGCCACCCCGCCGAGACCGCCGACGAGGACCACCGCGACGCCGAGACAGGCGCAGCCGTTGCGGCTCTTCTTCTTCCCTTTGCCGCGACGCTCGCCACCGCCCCTGCGGGAGGCGCGGGAGCCGTCCTCCAGGTCGCCGTCCTCGTCCTCGCCCTCGTCCCGGCGGGGGCGGGTACGGGTGTCGTCGCCCGGTTCGTCCGCGCCCGTGAAGAAGGGGTGCGTCTCCTCCTGCGGGGCGTCCGGGTCCCAGTCCGGGTTCTCGCGTGCGGGGTCCGGCCGCCGCTCGGGCTCCGGTTCCGGCTGCTGGGCCCGGTGCCCGGGGGGCTGCGGCGGGGGGTAGGCCTCGGGAGTGCCGTAGTGGTCGGGCTGTTCGCCGTAGCCGCCGCCCTGACCGGCGTCGTACGAGGCGGCCTGGGGGTCGTACGGCATCGTGGCCTGCCGGCCGGTGTCCCAGCCGCCGTCGTACTGCGGCTGGGACTGCGGCTGCTGGCCGTAGGGGTCCTGCGGGTTCCCGTAGTACTGCTGCTGCTGGTGCTGCTGGGCGTACGGGTCCTGCTGCTGGTGCTGCTGCTGCGCGTACGGGTCCTGCTGGTGCCCGTACTGCTGCTGGGCGTACGGGTCCTGCTGCTGCCCGTACGGGTCCTGCGCGTAGCCCTGCTGGGCGTACGGGTCCTGCGCGTAGGGCTGCTGCTGGCCTTCGTACGGCACCTGGCCCTGGCCGTGGCCCTGGACAGCCTGACGGCCGTCCCAGCCCTGGTCCCCGTACAACGGGTCCTCAGGGTGCCACGGTTCGGAGCCGGGGCCCCGGCCATACTCAGTCATCGATCCCCTAGAGCCGCGAGACGACGTTCCGTCTCTTCGCTTGGCTGTGCGGTGTCTGTTCGAACACCGGCGCATCGCGCGGAACGTTACCGTATCGCGATCAGGCAACCACTTCGACGCCCTCACCAGGGGCGGTGCCTGACGCCCGTTCGGACTCCAGAGCGTTCTGGAGGATCACCACAGCGGCAGCCTGGTCGATCACGGAACGGCCCTTCTTGGACGTCACGCCCGAAGCGCGCAGCCCCTGACTGGCCGTCACTGTGGTCATCCTCTCGTCGACCAGGCGCACCGGGACCGGGGCGATCCCCCGGGCGAGCACCTGGGCGAAGGCGCGGACCTTGACGGCCGCAGGGCCTTCGCCGCCGCCCAGCGAGCGGGGCAGCCCGACGACGACCTCGATCGGCTCGTACTCCTCGACGATCCGGCCGAGCCGCCGGTGGGCGGCCGGGACGTCACGTCCCGGCACGGTCTCCACCGGCGTGGCGAGGATCCCGTCGGGGTCGCAGGAGGCGACCCCGATCCGGGCGTCCCCGACGTCGATCGCCAGTCGGCGTCCGCGGCGCATCCGCGTCGTCCCCGCCGTCACGCCGTCTCGATGACGAGGCGCTCGACGGCGGCGACGGCGTCCCCGACGGCGTCCGGGTTCTGGCCGCCGCCCTGGGCGACGTCCGGCTTGCCGCCGCCTCCGCCGCCGAGGGTCTTGGCGGCGGTACGGACGAGGTCACCGGCCTTGAGGCCGCGTTCGCGGGCGGCCTCGTTGGTGGCGATGACCGTCAGCGGACGGCCGTTGGCCGTGGTGAACAGGGCCACGACGGCCGGCCGGCCGCCCTGGATCCGGCCGCGCACGTCCAGGACGAGCTTGCGCAGGTCGTCGGCCGTGGTGCCGTCCGGCACCTGGCCGGTGACCAGGGCGACTCCGCGCACGTCCTTGGCGGACTCCACGAGTCCGGCGGCGGCCTGGAGCACCTTCTCCGCGCGGAACTTCTCGATCTCCTTCTCGGCGTCCTTCAGCTTGCCGAGCATGCCGGAGATCTTCTCGGGAAGCTCCTCGGGACGGCCCTTGACCAGCTCCTGGAGCTGGGCGAGGACCGTGTGCTCCTTGGCGAGGAAGCTGTACGCGTCGACGCCGACCAGGGCCTCGATGCGGCGCACCCCGGAGCCGATGGACGACTCCCCGAGCAGCTTGACCAGACCCAGCTGGGCGGTGTTGTGGACGTGCGTGCCGCCGCACAGCTCCTTGGAGAAGTCACCGATGGTCACGACGCGGACCCGCTCGCCGTACTTCTCCCCGAACTCCGCGATGGCGCCCTGCTTCTTGGCCTCGTCGATGGACATGACCTCGGCCTGGACGTCGAGCTCCCGGGCGAGGACCTCGTTGATCTTCTGCTCGACGTCGGTGAGGACCGTGCCGGGTACAGCGGCGGGCGAGCCGAAGTCGAAGCGGAAGCGGCCGGGGGAGTTCTCCGAGCCGGCCTGGGCGGCGGTCGGGCCCAGCGCGTCGCGCAGCGCCTGGTGGGTGAGGTGGGTGGCGCTGTGGGCGCGGGCGATGGCGCGGCGGCGGGTGACGTCGATGGAGGCGTAGGCGGAGGCGCCGACCGTCACCTCGCCGACCTGCACCGTGCCCTTGTGGACGGTGACGCCCGGGACCGGCTGCTGCACGTCGTGGACCCGGATCACGGCGCCGGTGTCGAGCCGGATGCGGCCCTGGTCCGCGAGCTGGCCGCCGCCCTCGGCGTAGAACGGGGTGCGGTCCAGGACGACCTCGACGTCGTCGCCCTCGGTGGCGGCGGGCGAGGGCAGGCCGTCCACGAGCAGGCCGACGACGCTCGTCTCGTCCTGGGTGGAGGTGTAGCCGGTGAACTCGGTGGTCCCGGAGGCGTCGGCGACCGCGCGGTAGGCGGACAGGTCGGCGTGGCCGGTCTTCTTGGCCCTGGCGTCGGCCTTGGCGCGCTCCCGCTGCTCCTTCATCAGGCGGCGGAAGCCGTCCTCGTCCACCGAGAGGCCCTGTTCGGCGGCCATCTCCAGGGTGAGGTCGATCGGGAAGCCCCAGGTGTCGTGGAGCAGGAACGCCTTGTCGCCGGCCAGGACCCTGCCGCCGGCGGCCTTGGTCTCGGTGACGGCGGTGTCGAGGATGTTCGTACCGCCCTTGAGGGCCTTGAGGAAGGCGGCCTCCTCGGCGAGGGCGACCGTCTCGATGCGCCTGCGGTCGGTGATCAGCTCCGGGTACTGCTGCCCCATCGTGTCGACCACCACGTCGACCAGGTCCTTGACGACGTGCCCGGTGGCGCCCAGCAGCCGCATGTTGCGGATGGCGCGGCGCATGATGCGGCGCAGCACGTAGCCGCGGCCCTCGTTGCCGGGGGTGACGCCGTCGCCGATGAGCATGACCGACGTACGGATGTGGTCGGCGACGACGCGCAGCGAGACGTCGGAGCCGTGCTCGGCGCCGTAGCGGACACCGGTGAGCTCGGTGGCCTTGTCCATGACGACGCGCAGGGTGTCGGTCTCGTACATGTTCTGGACGCCCTGGAGGATCATCGCGAGGCGTTCCAGGCCGAGACCGGTGTCGATGTTCTTGGAGGGGAGGTCGCCCAGGATCGGGAAGTCGTCCTTGCCCTCGCCGGCACCGCGCTCGTACTGCATGAAGACCAGGTTCCAGATCTCCACGTACCGCTCGTCGTTGACGGCGGGGCCGCCCTCGGCGCCGAACTCGGGGCCGCGGTCGTAGTTGATCTCCGAGCACGGGCCGCAGGGGCCGGGGACGCCCATGGACCAGAAGTTGTCCGCCTTGCCCAGGCGCTGGATGCGCTCGGCCGGGACGCCGATCTTCTCGCGCCAGATCTCCTCGGCCTCGTCGTCGTCGAGGTAGACGGTGATCCACAGGCGCTCGGGGTCGAGGCCGTAACCGCCCTCGGCGACGGAGTTCGTCAGGGCCTCCCAGGCGAACCGGATGGCCCCTTCCTTGAAGTAGTCGCCGAAGGAGAAGTTGCCGCACATCTGGAAGAACGTGCCGTGCCGGGTGGTCTTGCCGACCTCTTCGATGTCCGGCGTGCGGACGCACTTCTGCACGCTGGTGACGCGCGGGGCGGGCGGCTTGACCTCGCCGAGGAAGTACGGCTTGAAGGGAACCATGCCCGCGGGGACCAGCAGCAGAGTCGGGTCGTCCGCGATGAGCGACGCCGAGGGCACGGCGGTGTGGCCACGCTCCTCGAAGAAGCTCAGCCAGCGGCGGCGAATTTCAGCCGACTCCATCAGTGGTCCTCATTCCGGTTGTCCGAGTTGTAGGGGAGGGTGCGACGGGGGGTGACGCGGTGCGGTTCGGAGCCCTCGACGGCGAGGTGTCCGCGCACCGGGAGGTCGCGGTCGACCGGTGCCTCCAGGCCCAGCGCGCCGCCCAGTTCGGCCTCCCGCCGGACCATGCCCTCGCGCACGTCGAGGGCGAAGTCCTTCAGCCGGTGACCCGTCTCGACCGCCTTGTCGGCGGCCTGCGCCGCGAGGCTCTCGGGGGTGAGCCGCCTGATCTTGGCGTTGACCTTGGTGGTGGCCCAGACGCCGGCGGCTGCGCCGGCGGTGAACCAGAACGTACGGCGGAACATCGCTGGGTCAGTCCTTCTGTCCGCGGGGGTTTCGGGCGTTCCGCTTCTTGCGGGCGGACGGCACGGTACGGCCGACGATCACCGTGCGGCGGGGGGTCCGACGGTCCGGCTCCGGCTCGGTGCGGCGGCCGAGCGCCTGCCGCACCCCGTAGCCGAACGCGGCGACCTTCACGAGCGGCCCGCCGAAGGTCGAGGCGACGGTGGTGGAGAGCGCGGAGGCGTTGGAGGTGACCTCCTGCACGTCACTCGCGATGGCGTCCACCTTGTCGAGCTGGGTCTGCGCGGAGCGCAGTGTCGCGGAGGCGTCGGCGAGCAGCGGCACGGCCTGTTCGGTCACGTCCGCCACCAGCGCGGTGGTCGCCTTGAGCGTCTGGGCCAGCCTCACCAGCACCACGGCGAGGAAGGACACCAGGATCGCCCAGAAGACGGCCACCAGGATCCCGGCCACCTCTCCACCGGACACAGCGCACCGCTCTCTGCTCGTCGATCGCCCCGGACGGGGCTTCGTCCTTGGCCGCGACGCCCGGCCCGGGTGTACCGCCACCGCGGCCGGTCGTCGTCCTCCCTTGAGCCTATCGCGCCGGACGTCGCGCCCCGTACCCCGTTTCCGGTGGGCGAGGCGGCGTCGGGGAGGGGGCGTTTGTACGCAGCGCACGCGTACGCGTACGCTGCGTGTCCCATGCGACACCCTCAGCACCCCTCTCCCCTGCCCGACGACGCGGAATCCCCGTCCGCGCGGGGCCGTGGGAGCCTCCCCGCCGAACTGGACGCGTTCGTGGGGCGCGTGGCGGAACTGACCCGGCTCGAAGCGCTCCTCGGAGAGTCCCGGCTGGTGACGGTGACGGGCGGGGCCGGGATCGGCAAGACCCGTTGCGCCACCAGGATCGCGGCCCGCGTGGAGAAACGGTACTGCGACGGGGTGCGGCTCGCCGGGCTCTCAACCGTCCGCGAACCGGCGCTGCTCGACCACGCCGTGGCCGAGGCGGTGGGCCTCACAGACCACACCCGCAGACCCCCGCGCACGGCACTGCTGGAGTACTGCGCCGAACGCCGACTCCTGCTGGTGATCGACGGGTTCGAGCATCTGGCCGCGGCCTGCGCCGGACTGGTACGGGAGTTGCTGCTCCGGGCGCCCGGGCTGACGGTCCTCGCGGCGGGCCGGTGCCCACTGCGGGTGGAGGGCGAGCACACGTTCACGCTGGCGCCGATGGCGGACGAGGACGCGGTGGAGCTCCTCGCCCGGCGGGCCCGCGCCGTGCGGCCGGACTTCACGCTGACCGGCGCGGACCGGGACACCGCCCGGGACCTGTGCCGGCGCCTCGACGGCATCCCGCTCGCCGTGGAACTGGCGGCGGGGCGGATGCGCGCCCTGTCGATGGAGCAGGTGCTGCACCGGCTGGACGACCGGTTCCGGCTGCTGACCGGGGGCGGCCGCGCCGCGCTCCCCCGCCACCAGACCCTGCGGACGGCGGTCGGCTGGAGCCATGAGCTGTGCGAACCCGGGCACCGGCTGCTCTGGGCGCGGTTGTCGGTGTTCGCCGGGTCGTTCGACCTGGAGGCCGCGGAGTACGTCTGCGGCGGCCGCGGTCTGCCGGCCGGGTCGGTGCTCGACGTGCTCGACGACCTCCTCGCGCAGTCCGTGGTGATGCGCGAGGACACCGGGGCGGCCGGCCGCTACCGGCTGCTGGACACCGTGCGGGAGTACGGCGCCCAGTGGCTGGAGGCGGCCGGGGACACCGGGCGGATGCGCCGCAGGCACCGGGACTGGTTCCTGGGGCTCGCGACCTGGTGCGAGCTGGACTGGTTCGGCCCCCGGCAGGCGGAGGCGGCGGCCCGGGTCGACCGCGAGCTGCCCAATCTGCGCCGGGCGATGGAGTACTCGATGGAGAGCCCGGAGGAGGTCCGCCTCGCCCAGCACCTGGCGGGCGCGCTCTGGTTCTACTGGGCGGGCTGCGGCCGTCTCGCGGAGGGCCGCCACTGGCTGGACCACGTGCTGGAGGAGGAGTCGGGGCACGACACGTCCCGGCTGAAGGCGCTGTGGGTGCTCGGATACGTGGCGGTGCTCCAGGGCGACCCGGCCGGCGCGGTCCCGGCCCTGCTGGAGTGCCGTGAGGCCGGTGAGCTCTCGGGGGACGCGGCCGCCGTGGCGTACGCGGTGCACCGCACCGGGTGCCTGGCGCTGGTGACCGACGACCTGCCGCGCGCGCGGGAGCTGCTGCGGGAGGCGCTGGACCGCTACCAGGAGGCCGGTGAGCTGAACAGCACCGTGCTGATGGCCCGGGTCGAGCTGGCGATGACGGTGGGGTTCGAGGGCGATCTGGACGAGGCGGCACGGATCTGCCAGGAGGTCCGGGAGATCTGCGAGGACCACGGGGAGCGCTGGACCCTGGCCTACGCCCTGTACGTCCTGGCCTACACCGCCCTGCACCACGGGCACGGCGGGCGGGCCCGGCGGATGCTGCGGGAGTGCCTGACCATCGCGCACACCTTCCACGACCTGCTGGGCACGGTGCTCTCGCTGGAACTGCTCGCCCTGGTCACGGCGGTCGAGGGGGACGCGGCCGAGGGTGCGGTGCTCCAGGGGGCGGCGGAGCGGATCTGGCCGTCGGTGGGGCTCCCGCTGTTCGGGTCGGTCCATTACGGGCGGCCCCGGACGCGGTGCGCGGAGCTGGCCCGGGAGGCGCTCGGCGGCGAGCGGTACGAGGCGGCGAGGCGCGCCGGACGCCGGCTGGCCGCGGAGGACGCCGTGGCGCGGGCGGTGGGCGCCCGGATGCCCGGCGGACGGGACGGCGGGCAGACACCGCGCGGGACGGGCGCGGGGGCCGCCGGCGCGGAGGCGGACGCGGGGGAGGCGGACGGCGGGGAGGGGGCGGGCCCGGACGCGCGAAGGCCCGCCACCTCCCGGACGACAGGGAGGGGCGGGCCCGAGCTCTGACGGTGACTACGCCTGGATCAGCGGGCGTAGTACTCGACGACGAGCTGCTCGTCGCAGATGACCGGAATTTCCTTGCGGTTCGGGTCACGGTCCAGGCGGAAGGCCAGGGCCTTCAGGTTCACCTGGAGGTAGCGCGGCGTCTCGCCGTCGGTGTCGTAACCACCCTCGCGGGCCACCTGGAAGGGGACCTTGGAGCGGCTGCGCTCGCGGACCTGCACGACGTCGTCGGGACGCACGCGGAAGGACGGCTTGTCGACCTTGCCGCCGTTGACCTCGATGTGGCCGTGGACGACCATCTGACGGGCCTGGTAGATGGTGCGGGCGATGCCCGAACGCAGGACCAGGGCGTCGAGGCGGCGCTCCAGCTCGACGACCAGCGCCTCGCCCGTCTTGCCCTCGGCCTTACGGGCGCGGTCGTAGGCGCGCGCCATCTGGCGCTCGCTGATGTCGTACTGGGCGCGCAGGCGCTGCTTCTCCAGCAGACGGACCTTGTAGTCCGAGTTCTGCTTGCGGCCACGGCCGTGCTCGCCCGGCGGGTAGGGGCGCGCCTCGAAGTACTTGACAGCCTTCGGCGTCAGGGCGATGCCGAGGGCACGCGACTTCTTGACCTTGGGACGCGACTGGTTAGGCACGTTCTCCAGACCTCCGTTGTAGGTTAGGTTAGGCTTACCTTACTCAAGGAGATCGCATGTCTCGCCCTGGGAACACCACTCACGTCACGGACAGCACAGACAGCGACGGCGCACACGAAGGCGCCGCGATGACGGAAGGCCGATCTGATCGTGGTCAGCCGCGTCCCAGCGGGCCAGAAACCACCCGGCTGCCGTCAGCAGCCGAGCGCACACGAACTCTCGTACAGAGTACCTGCTCGTCCGTGCTGCTCGTACCAGGGCTCCAGGTGGTCCACCCGGTGCAGCTCATGCCGGACAGCCGGGCGGTCGGTCCGGACGGGGATCTGTTCCTCGGCTTCGCCGCCGGCTCCCCCGCCGTGCGGGCCGCCACCCACGCCCAGGGCGACGAGCTGACCGCGGCGCTGGAACTCACCGACGTGGCTCCGGTCTCCGTCCCGCACCGGATCCGGGGGCGGGCCAGGGTCACCGGGTGGCTCACCGCCGTTCCGGGGCTCGCGGGACCCGGCCGGATGACGCTCCGGCTGGAGTTCGGTGAGGCCTCCGTCGACGACCTCTGGGGCGCGGAGATGGTCGGACCGGACGCCTTCCGGGACGCCGTCGCGGATCCGCTGGTCACCCATGAGGCGGAGCTGCTCCAGCATCTGCACGCCGCCCACGGCGAGCAGATGGCCACCCTCGCCACCCTGCTCGGTGAGCGGACCGCGAACGGCCGGGCGACGGGCGCGCCGCGCGCGGTGCCGGTCGCGCTGGACCGCTTCGGCCTGCGGGTCCGGTTCATCGAGAGCGAGGCGGCCTGCTTCGACGCACGCTTCGAATTCCCCGATCCCGTACGGGACATCGGGGAGCTGCGCCGCGCGATGCACACCCTCTTCGAGGCGGCGGCCCACTGAGGGGCGGCGGACCGCCGGGAAGCGCGGCCCGCCGGGCCCGAGACACCCCGGCCATGGAGCACCGAGCCCGGAACGCCCCCGGTGCCGAACGCCCCGGCACGGGGTGACCGATCCCGGCCACCGGCGTCACGACGGGGTGGTGCCGCCCGGCTCCCCTCGGCCGAGCCGCTCGCGGACCCGTTCCACCACGTCCGCGTACCGCGCCTCCGCGCCGTACCGCGTGGGCTCGTAGTAGGTCCTGCCCCGGACGGCCTCCGGGGCGTACTCCTGGGCGGCGATTCCGCCGGGCACGTCGTGCGGGTAGATGTAGCCCTGGGCGTGGCCCAGCTTGGCGGCGCCCTGGTAGTGGCCGTCACGCAGATGGGCCGGGACCGGGCCGGCCAGCCCCCGGCGCACGTCCTCCCGCGCGGCGGAGATCGCCAGCGTCGCGGCGTTGGACTTGGGGGCCAGCGCCAGCGCGATCGTGGCGTGGCTCAGGGTGAGCGCGGCCTCCGGGAAGCCGATCAAGGCGACGGCCTGGGCCGCCGCCACGGCGGTGGGCAGCGCCGTGGGATCCGCGAGCCCGATGTCCTCGCTGGCGGAGATCATCAGCCGCCGGGCGATGAACCTCGGGTCCTCCCCCGCCTCGATCATCCGGGCCAGATAGTGCAGGGCCGCGTCCACGTCCGATCCGCGGATCGACTTGATCAGGGCGCTCGCCACGTCGTAGTGCTGGTCGCCGTCCCGGTCGTACTTCACGGCGGCCCGGTCGACGGTCTCCTCCAGCGTCTCCAGCGTGACCTCCGGCTCGCGCTTGGCCAGAGCCGCTCCGGCGGCCGCCTCCAGCGCGGTCAGCGCGCGCCGGGCGTCGCCGCCCGCGATCCGCAGCAGGTGTGCCTCGGCGTCCTCGGGCAGGGTGACCGCGCCGGTCAGACCGCGCTCGTCGGCCACGGCCCGGCGCAGCAGCCCGCGCAGGTCCTCGTCGGTGAGCGGCTCCAGGGTCAGCAGCAGGGAGCGCGACAGCAGCGGGGAGATGATCGAGTGGTACGGGTTCTCGGTGGTGGCGGCGATCAGCGTCACCCAGCGGTTCTCCACGGCGGGGAGCAGGGAGTCCTGCTGGGCCTTGGAGAAGCGGTGGATCTCGTCGAGGAAGAGGACGGTCTCCTTGCCGAAGCCCCCGGTGGCGCGGCGCGCCCCGTCGATGACGGCGCGGACCTCCTTGACGCCCGCCGTGATCGCGGACAGCTCGACGAAGCGCTTGTCGGTGGCCTTGCTGACCACGTACGCCAGGGTCGTCTTGCCGGTGCCCGGCGGACCCCATAGCAGCACCGAGGAGGCGCCCGCCGGTCCCCCGTCGCCCCCGCCGACGAGGCGGCGCAGCGGTGAGCCCGGCTTGAGCAGATGCCGCTGGCCCACGACCTCGTCGAGCGTACGGGGACGCATCCGGACAGCGAGGGGGCTGCTGGACGGGTCCTTCTCCTGGCGGTCTTCGGCGGCTGCGGTAAAGAGGTCGGGCTCCACAGGGGGAAGCCTATGCCACCCCACTGACAGCGCCCCCGGCCGCTCAGCTGGTCCAGAAGTCCCACCAGCGGGTCAGGATCAGCATGCCGATGACCCCGATCCAGAGCACCGGCGGGACCCAGTGGAACTCGGCCAGGCCGTTCCTGAGCCAGGCCGGGGCGGGCAGGACGCGGTTCTTGACGTTGTGCGCGGTGACGTAGCAGAACATGACGATCGTGGCGACCCAGGCCAGGCAGCACCAGAGGCAGAGGGAGTTGATGTTGTACAGCGACTGGTACTGGAGCCAGGTGCAGAACCCGACGCCGAACAGCGTGCCCGCGTTCAGACCGAGCCAGTACCAGGCGCGGAAGCGGGCTCCGGCCAGCAGGGCCATGCCGATGCCGATGACCACCGAGTAGGTGGCGATGCCGAGCATCGGGTTGGGGAAGCCGAAGGCGGAGGCCTGCTCGCTCTTCATGATGTTGCCGCAGGCGACGACGGGGTTCAGGCTGCAGCCCGGGGTGAAGCTCGGGTCCTCCAGCAGCTTGAACTTGTCGATGGTGATCACCCAGGCGGCGAGCAGCCCGGCCGCTCCCGTGATCACCAGGAGCAGCGCGAGCGCGCGACCGCCGCCGAAGGTCCTCGTCCCGCCGTCCTCGTCGTCTCGCCGGGAGGAGGCGTGGTCTACCGCTGCCATCGTCATATCGCCGTTCCATCACTGAGTAGCCAGCCGGGCACGGTCATTCTGCCGCATCACCGGTCCGCTCAATCGTTCGACGGCGATATCGGTGTTCGCCCACCGGCTCCTCGCCCTGGGCACTCCGGGAGACCCTTCCGCCCTGGCGCGACCGGCGGCCGGTGTCCGGGGTGTCTCCGGGCGGTACCGCCCGCCGGGCTCCGTGGACGGCCTCGACCTGCGGATTCGCCCGGCGGAAGGGTGCCGGCTCCCCGGTCGGGACGCGGTCGGCGAGAGCGCCGCCGCGCGGATCCTCCGGGCGTCGGGCCACGGCGACCGGCACGTGTAGGTGTCCTGAGCACGCATCCGGCCTCCGCCGCTGCCGGACGGTTTCGCGCCGGAACCCTCCGGCAGGATGAATTCAGGTGTGCCGCGTTGACGGCGGGGCGGTGTTCCCCGCTCCGCTCGGCGGCCCCGCCGGGAAGGAAGGGCGCCGGAACGCGCGGTGCCCGCCCGGAGGAACCGGGCGGGCACGGGGGCGTATCAGGTCCGGGCGGCCGGGGCGGAACCGCACGGCGGCCCCGGCCCAGGCCCGGTCAGGCCAGCTTGCCCTGGACGACGGCTACGAGGTCACCGACCGCGACGGCCTGCTGCTCGCCGGACTCCATGTCCTTCACCTGCACGTTGCCCTCGGCGAGATCCCGCTCGCCGGCCACGACGGTGTAGCGGGCACCGGAGCGGTTCGCGCTCTTCATCGCGCCCTTGAGACCCCGGCCGCCGAACGCGAAGTCCGTGGCGACCCCGGCCTTGCGCAACTCGGTGACCAGGCCGAAGAGCACGCGCCGCGCCTCCTCCCCGAGCGGCACCGCGTACACGCTGGTGGTGGCAGGGATGTCGAGCGTGACGCCCTCCGCCTCCAGGGCGAGCACCGTGCGGTCCACACCGAGGGCCCAGCCGACGGACGGCAGCGCGGGGCCGCCGATCATCTCGGACAGCCCGTCGTAGCGGCCGCCGCCGCCCACCGCGGACTGCGAGCCGAGCCCGTCGTGCACGAACTCGAAGGTGGTGCGCGTGTAGTAGTCCAGGCCGCGGACCAGCTTCTCGTCGTCCTCGTACGCCACGCCCGCCGCCGTCAGCAGCGCGCGGACCTCGTCGTGGTACGCCTTGCAGGCGTCGCAGAGGTAGTCGCGCAGCATCGGGGCGCCGGTCAGCTGCTTCTGGACCTCGGACCGCTTGTCGTCGAGCACCCGCAGCGGGTTGATCTCGACGCGGCGGCGGGTCTCCTCGTCCAGGTCGAGATCGCGCAGGAAGCCCTGGAGCGCCTCCCGGTAGACGGGACGGCACTCCTTGTCGCCCAGCGAGTTGAGCAGGATGCGGAACCGGCGGAGCCCGAGGGCGCGGTACGCCTGGTCGGCCAGGATGATCAGTTCGGCGTCCAGCGCCGGGTCCTCGGTCCCGACGGCCTCGGCACCCACCTGCGAGAAGTGGCGGTAACGGCCCTTCTGCGGGCGCTCGTAGCGGTAGTACGAGCCGGAGTACCAGAGTTTGACGGGGAGGTTGCCCCCCTTGTGCAGGTTGGCCTCCAGCGCGGCGCGCAGCACGGAGGCGGTGCCCTCGGGACGCAGGGCGAGCTTGTCGCCGCCCTTGGTCTCGAAGGCGTACATCTCCTTGGAGACGATGTCGGTGGACTCCCCGACGCCGCGCGCGAACAGGGCGACGTCCTCGAAACCGGGCGTCTCGATGTAGCCGTAACCGGAGTTGCGCAGGGGCGCGGACAGGGCCTCGCGTACCGCCAGGTACGTCGCGGAGTCCGGCGGGATCAGGTCGTACGTGCCCTTGGGGGCCTGGAAGGTGCTCACGGGGTCTTTCTCTCGTCACATTCCTCGGCGGGGCGCGTCCAGCCCGTGCAGATACGGATTGGAGGCGCGCTCGCGGCCGATGGTCGTCTGGGGTCCGTGGCCGGACAGCACCACGGTCGAGTCGTCGAGCGGCAGGCACACGCGGGCCAGCGAGTCGAGGAGTTCGGCGTGGTCGCCGCCGGGCAGGTCGGTGCGTCCGACGGAGCCGGCAAAGATCAGGTCGCCCGAGAAGAGGATCTGCGGTACGTCCGCGGCCTCGGGCATCCGATACGTCACCGACCCCTTCGTATGGCCGGGCGCGTGCGCGACGCCGAACCGGAGACCCGCCAGCTCCAGCACCGCGCCGTCGTCCAGTTCGCGGACGTCGTCGGGCTCGCCCACGGTCAGCTCGCCCATGAGCGGCATCCCGATGGAGCGGCCGAGCGCCTTCTCCGGGTCGCTCATCATGAAGCGGTCCTCGGGGTGGATCCACGCGGGCACGTCGTGCGCGCCGCACACCGGGACGACCGAGGCGACATGGTCGATGTGGCCGTGGGTGAGCACGACGGCGACGGGCTTGAGCCGATGCTTCTTCAGCGCGTCCTCGACTCCCTGGGCGGCCTGGTGGCCCGGGTCGATGATCACGCACTCCTCGCCGGCGGCGGGGGCGACCAGATAGCAGTTGGTCCCCCAGGCCCCGGCGGGGAACCCGGCAATCAGCACGTTCGTCCTTAGTGTTCGTCCGACGGGAACGGGCCGCGGAGAGGGATGCGGCAGACACAGAGCCTACCGGCGCTCCTCATTCCACAGCTAACCCATATACCGTACGGGGCAATCCAGGCCCGTTCACACGACGTACAAGGAGATCAACCGGTGGTCAGCAGCGATCAGCGGCGGCGGCAGCTCGCCCGGGAGAAGTTCGAGCGGCAGCAGCAGCGCCGGGAGGAGGCGCGCCGGCGGACACGGCGCCTGACCGCGATCATCGCGTCCTCGGTGGCCGTGGTCGCGGTCATCGGCGTGGGCGCGTACCTCTCGCTCGACGGCGACGACGACTCCAAGGACACCGCGGAGGCGGCGGCGAGCCCGAGCGAGAGCCCGGAGGAGACCGAGAGCAGCGCGCCCGAGCCGGCGATGAGCATCGACAAGAACGCGAAGTACACGATGTCGATGAAGACGAGCCAGGGCGACATCGGCATCGCGATGGACGCGGCGAAGACCCCGCACACCACCAACTCCTTCAAGTCCCTCGCGGACAAGGGCTTCTTCGACGGCACGAAGTGTCACCGGCTGACCACGGAGGGCATCTTCGTGCTCCAGTGCGGCGACCCCGAGGGCAACGGGCAGGGCGGTCCTGGCTACACGATCCCGGACGAGAACCTCACCGCCCTGGGCAAGGCGGGCGACGACGGCGCGGTGACCTACCCGGCGGGCTCGGTCGCGATGGCGAACACGGGCCAGCCGGACAGCGGCGGAAGCCAGTTCTTCCTGGTGTACAAGGACACCCAACTGCCGCCCACCTACACGCCGTTCGGGACGATGGACAAGGCGGGCCTGAAGACCGTCAAGAAGATCGCCGAGGCGGGTGCCGAGGGCGGCGCCCCCGACGGTGCGCCGAAGAAGGCGGTCACGGTCGAGAAGCTCGCCGTCGCCACCTCCTGACCCCCGGCGCCGGTCCGCCCGGCACCGCCCCGCGCGGGCCGGATAATTTCGGCCGCGCTGAGTGCGGACAGCCGGGCGGCCGGTCGCCTAGATTGGCGTTGTGCAGGGCGGGCGCTGCCCGCCCCAGGAAACTGTGGACGATGCCAGGGGGGCGAACCCCCTCGCGGGCATCAGGTGGAGGAGGCGCTGTGAGCAGCGACCCGTGGGGCCGTGTCGACGAGACAGGCACCGTGTACGTGCGTACGGCCGACGGCGAGCAGGTCGTCGGATCGTGGCAGGCCGGTTCCCCCGAGGAGGCACTGGCCTATTTCGAGCGCAAGTACGAGGGCTTGGTGGTCGAGATCGGCCTCCTCGAACGTCGGGTGAAGACCACCGACCTGGCGGCGAAGGACGCGACGGCCGCGATCGATCATCTGCGTCAGCAGGTCGACGAGCACCATGCCGTCGGTGATCTCGCCGCGCTCGGCACCCGGCTGGACGCGCTCGTCGCGACGGTCGAGGCGCGGCGCGAGGAGCGCAAGGTCCAGAAGGCGAAGCAGACCGACGAGGCCCGGCGGGCCAAGGAGGCGCTCGTCGTCGAGGCGGAGGAGCTGGCGCGGAGCGAGCAGTGGCGTTCCGCCGGTGAGCGGCTGCGGGCGCTGGTCGACACGTGGAAGGGCCTTCCCCGGCTGGACCGCAAGTCGGACGACGAGCTGTGGCACCGCTTCTCGCATGCCCGGTCCGCCTTCTCCAAGCGCCGCAAGGCGCACTTCGCCGCGCTGGACGCCCAGCGCGAGGAGGCCCGCAAGGCCAAGGAGAAGCTGGTCGCCGAGGCCGAGTCGCTGTCCGGGTCGACGGACTGGGGGGCGACGGCGGCGCGTTACCGCGACCTGATGACCGAGTGGAAGGCCGCGGGCCGTGCCCAGCGCGAGGCGGAGGACGACCTGTGGAACCGTTTCCGCGGGGCGCAGGACGTGTTCTTCGCGGCGCGCGGCGGTGTGTTCGCTGAGCGGGACGCCGAGCAGGGCGAGAACCTCAAGCTGAAGGAGGAGCTCGCCGCCGAGGCCGAGACGCTGGTGCCGGTGACGGATCTGAAGGCGGCCCGTGCCGCGTTCCGTTCGGTCAACGAGCGCTGGGAGGCCATCGGCCACGTGCCGCGTGACGCCCGTGGGAAGGTCGAGGGCCGGCTGCACGCGGTGGAGCGGGCGCTGAAGGAGGCCGAGGAGACCGAGTGGCGCCGGACGAACCCGGAGGCGCGGGCGCGTGCCGAGGGTCTGACCGGCCAGCTCCAGGCGGCCGTCGACAAGCTGCGCACACAGATCGACACCGCGCGGGCCTCGGGCAACAACTCCCGCGCGGACAAGCTGTCGCGTGAGCTGGAGGGCCGGCAGGCGCTGCTGGACCAGGCGTTGAAGGGTCTGGAGGAGTTCGGCGGCTGAGCCGGGCCGCGGCATACGGAAGGGGCTCCGGTACGTGTCATGTACCGGAGCCCCTTCCGTATGCCGTCCCGCGGACGCGGTGCCCGGCTGCCCTACGGGCGCCGTGCCGGACTACGGGCGCCGTGCCGGACTACGGGCGCCGTGCCGAGGTGACCCGGTAGACGTCGTAGACGCCCTCCACGCCCCGTACGGCCTTCAGTACGTGCCCGAGGTGCTTCGGGTCGCCCATCTCGAAGGTGAAGCGCGAGGTGGCCACCCGGTCGCGGGACGTCTGCACGGCCGCCGAGAGGATGTTCACGTGCTGGTCGGACAGGACCCGGGTGACGTCGGAGAGCAGGCGGGAGCGGTCCAGCGCCTCGACCTGGATGGCGACGAGGAAGACCGAGGACTGGGTGGGCGCCCACTCCACGTCGAGGATCCGCTCGGGCTGCTGCGAGAGCGAGTCGACGTTGACGCAGTCCGCCCGGTGCACGGAGACGCCGCTGCCACGGGTGACGAACCCGATGATCGGGTCGCCGGGGACGGGCGTGCAGCAGCGGGCCAGTTTGACCCAGACGTCCTCGACGCCCTTGACGACCACGCCCGGGTCCGCCTTGGCCCGGCGCTTGTTGCGGCCGTGCGAGGGCGGCGAGCTCTCCGCCAGGTCCTCGTTGGCCGCGTCCTCGCCGCCGAGCGCCTGGACGAGCTTCTGGACGACCCCGGCCGCCGCGACATGGCCCTCGCCGATCGCCGCGTACAGCGAGGAGATGTCGGGGTAGCGCATCTCGTGGGCCAGGGTGACCAGGGAGTCACCGGTCAGGATGCGCTGGATCGGCAGGTTCTGCTTGCGCATGGCCCGCGCGATGGCGTCCTTGCCCTGCTCGATCGCCTCGTCGCGGCGCTCCTTGGAGAACCAGGCCCGGATCTTGTTGCGCGCCCGGGGCGACTTGACGAACTGGAGCCAGTCGCGGGAGGGCCCGGCCCCGGCCGCCTTGGAGGTGAAGACCTCCACCAGGTCGCCGTTGTCGAGCGTGGACTCCAGCGGTACGAGGCGCCCGTTGACCCGGGCCCCTATGGTCCGGTGGCCGACCTCCGTGTGCACGGCGTAGGCGAAGTCGACCGGTGTCGCGCCGGCGGGCAGCGCTATCACGTCGCCCTTCGGCGTGAAGACGAAGACCTCGTTGCGCGAGAGGTCGAAGCGCAGGGACTCCAGGAACTCGCTGGGGTCCTCGGTCTCCTTCTGCCAGTCCAGGAGCTGGCGCAGCCACGCCATGTCGTTGACGGTGTCCTGGCCCCGGCCGCCGCCGGTGTTCTTGGGGACGTCGGTGCGCACCTTGGAGGCGCCCGCGACGGCCTCCTGCTTGTACTTCCAGTGCGCGGCGATGCCGTACTCGGCGCGGCGGTGCATGTCGAACGTGCGGATCTGGAGTTCGACGGGCTTGCCGCTGGGACCGATCACCGTGGTGTGCAGCGACTGGTACATGTTGAACTTGGGCATCGCGATGTAGTCCTTGAACCGTCCCGGCACCGGGTTCCACCGGGCGTGAACGGTGCCGAGCGCCGCGTAGCAGTCGCGGACGGTGTCGACGAGGACGCGGATGCCCACCAGGTCGTAGATCTCGGCGAAGTCCCGGCCCCGCACGATCATCTTCTGGTAGACGCTGTAGTAGTGCTTGGGCCGGCCGGTCACGGTGGCCTTGATGCGGGCGGCGCGCAGGTCGGACTGCACCTCGTCGGTCACTATGGCGAGGTACTCGTCGCGCTTGGGCGCGCGCTCGGCGACGAGGCGGACGATCTCGTCGTACATCTTCGGGTAGAGGATCGCGAAGGCGAGGTCCTCCAGCTCCCATTTGATGGTGTTCATGCCCAGGCGGTGGGCGAGCGGCGCGTAGATCTCCAGGGTCTCGCGGGCCTTCTTCTCCTGCTTCTCCCGCTTGAGGTAGCGCATGGTGCGCATGTTGTGCAGCCGGTCGGCGAGCTTGATGACCAGGACCCGGGGGTCCTTGGCCATGGCGACGACCATCTTGCGGACGGTCTCGGCCTGGGCGGCCTCGCCGAACTTCACCTTGTCGAGCTTGGTGACGCCGTCGACCAGCAGCGCGACCTGGTCCCCGAAGTCCTTGCGCAGGGTGTCCAGGCCGTACTCGGTGTCCTCGACCGTGTCGTGCAGCAGCCCGGCCATCAGCGTCGCCGGGTCCATGCCCAGCTCGGCGAGGATCGTGGTGACGGCGAGCGGGTGCGTGATGTACGGGTCGCCGCTCTTGCGCTTCTGTCCCCGGTGCCAGCGCTCGGCGACCTGGTAGGCGCGCTCGATCTGCCGCAGGGTGGAGTTCTCGATCTTCGGGTCGTTGCCGCGCACCGTGCGCAGCAGTGGCTCCAGCACCGGGTTGTACGGACTGGAGCGCTGTACGCCCAGACGGGCGAGGCGGGCCCGGACACGGCTGGAGGAACCGCCGGAGCGCACGGCCGGGGCGGGGGCCGGGGCGGGCGGCTTGGCCGCGGGGGACTTCGGCGCGGCCGGCGGTACGGGCGGCTGGCCGGTGGGCGCGGGCGGCTGGACCGCCGGGGCGGGGGCCGGGGGCTTGGGACCGGCGGTGGCGTCCCGCGGGGCGGTGTCGCCCTGCGCGTCGGCCTCGGGGGTGGCGTCCTTGGGGGGTACCGCCGCCGGGGAGGCCTGGGCCTCGCCGTCCGCGGGCTCGTGCGCTCGGGACTCGCCCACCGGGCCGGGCCGCCCCTTCCCGGGCGTGGCGGGAGCCACCGCGGGCCGGTCGGGCTGCGCGGCGGTGACTGGACGGGCCTCGTCTGGCAAGAGCGCTCCTCGTGCGGATCCGGGCTCCCCGGAAGGCCCATGGTATCGACCCCCCGGTCGGGCCTCTCGCGGGGACGGAGTGGATCCCCTGACAACGCGGGACGGGCACCCAGGTGTTCCCGGGTGCCCGTCCTGTGGTGTCTCACACCGCCCTGCGCGCCCGCCCGGGGCGCCCGGGGCGGATCAGAGCGTGATCACTGCCTCCAGCGGGGCGCCCGCCAGCGCGGTCTCCAGCCGGGCGCGGCCGGCGAGGAAGCCGAGCTCCATGAGGACCGACACCCCCGCGACCTGGGCACCGGCCCGGCGGATCAGCTCCAGCGAGGCCTGTGCGGTGCCGCCGGTGGCGAGGACGTCGTCGATGACCATGACCCGGTCGTCGGCGGACAGGTCCTCGGCGTGGATCTCGACCTCGGCGGTGCCGTACTCCAGCTCGTACGCCTGCCCGAGGGTCGCCCCGGGCAGCTTTCCGGCCTTGCGGACGGGTACGAACCCGAGCCCCGCGCGCACGGAGACGGGGGCCGCCAGGATGAAGCCGCGGGCCTCCAGGCCGACGACCTTCGTGGCGCCGTACCGGACGCACTGGTCCGCGAAGAGGCCGGTGAGCGCGGTGAAGGCGACCGGGTCCGCGAGCAGCGGGGTGATGTCCTTGAACACCACCCCCGGCTTCGGGTAGTCCGGTACGTCGCGGATCCGGGCGAGCAGGAGCTCCCGGACGGCCTCGGTGGCGGTGGCGCCGGTCATCGCCGGTTCCCCGGCGTCCGGCCCTGGCCCCGGGGCCGCTCACGCTGGCCGACGACGGCACCGGCGGTCTCCGGGGTCCCGGCGCCGAGGTCCCGCTCGTCGTCGCGGTCGCGGTCCTCGTCCTCGCCGTCCTCGCCCTTGGCCGCCGCGGCGGCCCGCTTGGCGAGGATCCGCTTCTTCAGCGCCTTCATCTGCGGGTCGCGTTCCTTGAGGTCGGCGACGAGCGGGGTGGCGATGAAGATCGAGGAGTACGCGCCGGCGGCGAGGCCGACGAAGAGCGACAGCGAGATGTCGTTCAGCATGCCCGCGCCGAGCACACCGCCGCCGATGAACAGCAGGCCGGCGACCGGCAGCAGCGCCACCACGGTGGTGTTGATGGAACGCACCAGCGTGCCGTTGATGGACCGGTTGGCGATCTCGCTGTAGGTCCAGCGGGTCTGCCGGGTGATCCCGACGGTGCTCTCCTTGAGACTGTCGAAGACCACGACGGTGTCGTACAGGGAGTAACCGAGGATGGTCAGCAGACCGATCACGGTGCCCGGGGTGACCTCGAAGCCGACCAGGGCGTAGACGCCGACCGTGATGGTGATGTCGTGGATCAGCGCGACCAGGGCGGCGATGGCCATGCGCCACTCGAAGGCGATGGCCAGGTAGACCACCACGAGGACCATGAAGATGCCGAGGCCGGTCCAGGCCTTGTTGGCGATCTGCTCACCCCAGCTGGGGCCGACCAGGTCCGCGTTGATCTTCGACTCGGGGATGCCCAGGTCGTGGGAGAGCTGCGTCTTGACCGCGTTGGCCGTGGCGGTGTCGACCTCGGTGATCTGGATACGCATGTTGCCGTCGCCCAGCCCCTGGACGATGGCCTCGTGGCCGGAGGCCTCGACGGCGCTCTCGTGGGCCTGGGAGACGGAGATCTTGGGCTTCTCGTCGGTCGTGAAGACCGCGCCGCCCTTGAACTCGATGCCCATGTTGAGCCCGCTGACCGCCAGGCCGACGATGGCCGTGATGGTGATCAGGATCGAGACGCCGTACCAGATCTTGCGGTTGCCGATGAAGTCGTAGCCGACCTCGCCGCGGTAGAGCCGGGCGCCGAGATTGCCGAGTCGCGACATCTCACGCCTCCTTCGGGTGGTCGATGGGGGCGTTGACACGGCGCGAGCGGCGCAGCGGCGGCTTGGCGCCGAGCCGCTTGGGGTCCAGACCGGACCAGGGATGGCCGCTGGAGAAGAACTTCGTGCCGCCCATCATCGTCAGGACGGGCTTGGTGAAGAAGAACACCACGACGACGTCGAGCAGTGTGGTCAGGCCGAGCGTGAACGCGAATCCCTGGACCTTGCCGACCGTGACCAGGAAGAGCACCGCGGCGGCGAGGAACGACACGAAGTCGGAGACCAGGATGGTGCGGCGGGCACGCGGCCAGCCCCGCTCGATCGCGGGACGCAGCGTGCGGCCCTCGCGGATCTCGTCCCGTACGCGCTCGAAGTACACGATGAAGGAGTCCGCGGTGATACCGATCGCCACGATCGCACCGCAGACCGCGGGCAGGTTCAGGGCGAAGCCGATGGCCGGGCCGAGCAGCGCCATGATCGTGTAGGACAGCACACCGGAGACGCCGAGGCTGAGGAGCGCGATGAACGCCAGGCCGCGGTAGTAGGCCACC
The DNA here is from genome assembly GCA_000720535.1 of Streptomyces halstedii. Classification (GTDB taxonomy): domain Bacteria; phylum Actinomycetota; class Actinomycetes; order Streptomycetales; family Streptomycetaceae; genus Streptomyces; species Streptomyces halstedii. Next base: position 223,051 of record JOAZ01000007.1, on the reverse strand, counting down.
AGGTAGATCACCACGAGGGCCAGGCCGATGGCGCCGGCGATCAGGCCGGCCCGCAGCTGGTCGCCGCCGAGCGCGGCGCTGACGGTCGTGACGCTCTGCTCCTGGAAGGAGAGCGGGAGCGCGCCGTAGGAGAGCACGTTGGCCAGGTCCTCGGCGGACTGCTGGGTGAAGCTGCCGGAGATCTCGGCGCTGCCGGTGAGGGTCGAGTTCACCTGCGGGGCGGAGACGACCTCACCGTCGAGGGAGATCGCGAACTGGTTCTGCGGGGACTGCTGCGCGGACAGCTTCTTGGTGATCGTCTGGAACTTCTTGGAGCCCTTGTCGGTGAACTCCATGGAGACGAGCCAGATGCCGCGCTGCTGGTCGAACTGGGCCTTCGCGTCGTCGACGTCCGTGCCGGAGACCTCGGCCGGGCCGAGGATGTACTTCGCGTCGCCCTCGGAGCTGCACGCGACCGTGGGGTCCTCGGGCGCGACGCCCTCACCGGCCTTGGCGCGGGCGGAGGGGTCGGAGCAGTCGAGCTCCGTGAACTTCTTCTCCAGCGCCGCGGTGGCGGGGTCCGGCGTCTCGGTGGCGGCGGAGCTGTCGGAGGCGCCCGGGGTCGGGGTGCCGTCCTCTTTCAACGCACCGGTGACCGCGCGTCCCTGGGTGGTGGCGCTCGCCGAGGGCGTGGACCCGGAGTCGGAGGCCGTCTCGTCGGAGCTCGCCTTCGCGCTGGGCGTGGCGTCCGGCTCCTCGGAACCCGTGGCGGAAGGGCTCTCGGTCCCGGTGGGCGTGGCTCCTCCGTCCGTGACCGTGAGGACGGGGCGGAAGTAGAGCTGGGCCGTCGTGCCGACCTGTTCCTGGGCCTGTTTGGAGTCCGTCCCCTTGGGAATGTTGACGATGATGTTGCGATCGCCCTGGGTCTGAACCTCCGCCTCGGAAACGCCGAGACCATTGACACGGCGTTCGATGATGCTGACCGCGGTGTCCATGTTGGTCTTGTTGATGGCGTTCGGCTTGCCGGGCTGGTTCTTGGCCTGGAGCGTGATCGAGGTCCCGCCCGCCAAGTCGATACCAAGCCGGGGCTTGGTGTTGCCCGACAGGAACATCCCGCCGGTGAGCGCGACCATGGCGATCAGGATCAGGGCCAGGGCGCGCCCCGGCCTGCTCTGGCCGCCGGCGCGCCCTTTGCCCTTCTTCGGTGCTGGCACCTTCTCGTTTCTCCCTGTCCAACCGCCGCGCGCCGGGTACGCGCCCGAGCGGCCATGAAGTGTTGTGGGGACCCCGCCCCGCAGAAGACCTCACGGCCCGCGGGACGCCGGACACCCAGGGGTGCCCGGCGTCCCTGGATCGTGGAACTACTTGGCGTCGCCCTCGCCGTCGGCCTTGGCCTCTTCGGCTCCGGCCTCCTTCGGGGCGGCGTCGCTCTCGGCCTTCTTGTCCAGGTCGATCTTCGCGTCGTCGTCGGCCGCGTGGCCCTCGGTGAGGGAGGAGGCGTCGTCCGGCACGACCGTGCCCTCGACGTCCAGGTCGTCGTCACCGTGGACGATGCGGTTGTACTCCGCGTCGTCCAGGACGGCGCCGATGGCGTTCTTGGCGTAGACGGCGTGGACGCCCGGCGCCACCTCAAGGAGGACCGTGTCCGTCTGGATCTCCTTGACGGTGGCGTACATGCCTCCGATCGTGCGCACGCCGGTGCCGGGCTGCATGTCGTCGCGCATCTGCGCAGCCGCCTGCTGCTTCTTCTTGGCGGACCGGGTCATCAGGAACATGGCCCCGATGAGCACGATGAAGGGGAGGAGGGTCACGATACTCACGGGACGGTACTTCCTTCGCACGACCGCGCTGCGAATGCGGCCTGGACTACGGGGGTGGGTACACCGGCCCTGTATACGGGCGGCATCGGCGGAGTCTAAGCGAGTCCGCATCATTGGAACAACGCCCAGCATGACACCCTGGTTCCCCTTGTGGAAAACCTGTGACGCATCACGCCCCGAAGAGGCCCTGTTGTCCCTTTGCCGCGTGTTGCGGCGGAACGAGTCCCAGATGTGCCCAGGCTGCGGGGGTGGCGACCCGTCCGCGCGGCGTCCTGGCCAGCAGGCCTTCGCGTACGAGGAAGGGTTCGGCGACCTCCTCGACCGTCTCGCGCTCCTCCCCCACCGCGACCGCGAGGGTGGACAGGCCGACGGGTCCGCCGCCGAAGAGTTTCAGCAGGGCTTCGAGGACCGCGCGGTCCAGCCGGTCCAGGCCCCGCTCGTCGACCTCGTAGACCTTCAGGGCGGCGGCGGCGATCTCGCGGTCGATCCGGCCGTCGGCCCTGACCTGGGCGTAGTCGCGTACGCGGCGCAGCAGCCGGTTGGCGATGCGGGGGGTGCCGCGGGAGCGTCCGGCGATCTCCGCGGCGCCGTCGGTGTCTATGGCCACGTCGAGGAGTCCGGCCGAGCGGTGCACCACGCGTTCCAGTTCGCGGGGGGCGTAGAACTCCATGTGGCCGGTGAAGCCGAAGCGGTCGCGCAGCGGGGGCGGCAGGAGTCCGGCCCGGGTGGTGGCGCCGACGAGGGTGAAGGGCGGCAGTTCCAGCGGGATGGCGGTGGCTCCGGGGCCCTTGCCGACGATGACGTCGACCCGGAAGTCCTCCATGGCCATGTAGAGCATCTCCTCGGCGGGCCGGGACATGCGGTGGATCTCGTCGAGGAAGAGCACCTCGCCCTCCTGGAGGGAGGAGAGGATGGCGGCGAGGTCTCCGGCGTGCTGGATGGCGGGGCCGGAGGTGATCCTGATCGGCGCGTTCATCTCGGCGGCGATGATCATGGACAGGGTGGTCTTGCCGAGGCCGGGGGCGCCGGAGAGCAGGACGTGGTCGGCGGTGGCGCCGCGGGCGCGGGCGGCCTTGAGGACCAGGTCGAGCTGGGCGCGGACCTTCTCCTGGCCGACGAACTCCTCCAGGTCCTTGGGGCGCAGCGCGGCCTCCACCGCGGTGTCCTCGCCGTCGGCGCCGGCGGCGACCAGCCGGTCCGCCGACCGCTCGTCGCTCAGGTCGCCGGTGTGGGGCCCGGTCTCGTCCCAGTTCATCTCGTGTCCCGCCTCGGGTGTTCGGTGCCCGGCCGCGCGGTGTCCCGGCCGGCGTACGGGGGCGTCGCGCCCCGGGGTCAGCGTGCGCGGTTGAGCGTCTGCAGCGCGGCGCGCAGCAGTTGGGGCACCGGCGGCCGCGCGCCGTCGGCGGTGGCGGCCTCGGCCTGCGGGGCCACGGCGGCCACCGCTTCCTCGGCGTCGCGCGGGGTGTAGCCGAGGCCGACGAGGGCGGCGTGCAGCTGGTCGCTCCAGGACGCCGGCCCGCTGGGCGCGGCCTGCCGGCCGATGTGGGTGCCGACCGGTTCGCCGAGCCGGTCCTTGAGCTCCAGGAGGAGCTTCTGGGCGCCCTTCTTCCCGATGCCGGACACGGCGGTGAGCGCCTTCTCGTCCCCGGTGGCGACGGCGAGGCGCAGGGCGTCGGGGCTGTGTGTGGCGAGCATGGCCTGGGCGAGCCGGGGGCCGACGCCGCTGGCGGTCTGGAGGAGTTCGAAGACCTGCCGTTCGTCGTCGTCGGCGAAGCCGTAGAGGGTGAGGGAGTCCTCGCGTACGACGAGGGAGGTGGCGAGCCGGGCGTCCTGGCCGATCCGCAGGCCGGAGAGGGTGCCGGGCGTGCACTGGACGGCCATGCCGATGCCGCCCACCTCGATCACGGCCGTGGCCGGGGCGAGGGCGGCCACCGGGCCGGAGACGAAGGCGATCATGCGGTGCGGCCTTTCAGCGTGCGGTGGGCGGCGACGGCCCGCTGGAGCCGGTTCTGTGCGGGCGCGCGCCAGATGTGGCAGATGGCGAGGGCGAGGGCGTCGGCGGCGTCGGCCGGCTTGGGTGGGGCGTCGAGCCGGAGCAGCCGGGTCACCATGGCCCCGACCTGGGCCTTGTCGGCGCGTCCTGAGCCGGTGACGGCGGCCTTGACCTCGCTGGGGGTGTGCAGGGCGACCGGCAGGCCGCGGCGGGCGGCGCAGAGCATGGCGACCGCGCTGGCCTGGGCGGTGCCCATCACGGTGCGGACGTTGTGCTGGCTGAAGACCCGCTCCACCGCGACGCATTCGGGCCGGTACTCGTCGAGCCACCGCTCGATGCCGCGCTCGACCTCGACCAGCCGGTGGCCGAGCTCCGCGTCGGCGGGTGTGCGCACCACCCCGACGCCGACCATGGTCAGCGGGCGGCCCGCGACCCCCTCGACGACCCCCACACCGCACCGGGTCAGCCCCGGGTCCACGCCGAGCACCCGCATGGCGCCCCCCTCGTCTCGCTGCCCGTACCGTTCGGTCACCTGTTCAGGCAGGCTATCGGCTCGCTCGGACAATGCGACGGGCCGACGGGGTGTGTCCCCGCCGGCCCGTCCGGAACCGTGCCGTGCCGTCCGTGCCCTCAGGCGTCGACCTTCTCCATGACCTCGTCGGAGACGTCGAAGTTGGCGAAGACGTTCTGCACGTCGTCGCTGTCCTCCAGCGCGTCGATCAGCTTGAAGATCTTCCGCGCCCCCTCCTCGTCGAGGTCCACCTGCATGGTGGGCAGGAAGTTGGCCTCGGCCGAGTCGTAGTCGATGCCGGCCGCCTGGAGCGCGGTGCGGACCGCGACCATGTCGGTGGCCTCGCTGACGACCTCGAAGGTGTCACCGAGGTCGTTGACCTCCTCGGCGCCCGCTTCGAGGACCGCGTCGAGGACGTCGTCCTCGCCCAGTTCGCCCTTGGGGACGATGACGACGCCCTTGCGGTTGAACAGGTACGAGACCGAGCCCGGGTCGGCCATGGAGCCGCCGTTGCGGGTCATCGCGACACGCACGTCGGAAGCGGCGCGGTTGCGGTTGTCGGTGAGGCACTCGATGAGCACCGCGACACCGTTGGGGCCGTACCCCTCGTACATGATCGTCTGGTAGTCGACGCCGCCCGCCTCAAGACCGCCTCCGCGCTTGACCGCGGAGTCGATGTTCTTGTTCGGGACGGAGCTCTTCTTCGCCTTCTGGACGGCGTCGACGAGGGTCGGGTTCCCGTCGAGGTCCACACCGCCGGTACGGGCCGCGACCTCGATGTTCTTGATCAGCTTCGCGAAGAGCTTGCCGCGCTTGGCATCGATCACGGCCTTCTTGTGCTTCGTCGTAGCCCATTTAGAGTGGCCGGACATCTGCCTTCTCCTTCGCGTCACCAAAATCGATCCGAACCCGAGAGATCCTACCGGGATCGAGTCAGTTCACGGCGCGCACCATGTCGGCGAAGAGCGCGTGCAGGCGGTGGTCCCCGGTCAGCTCGGGGTGGAAGGACGTGGCCAGGGCGTTCCGCTGGCGGACGGCGACGACGTGGCCGTCGTACTCGGCGAGGACCTCGGCGCGGGCACCCACCGACTCCACCCAGGGGGCCCGGATGAAGAGGCCCTCCACCGGCCCGCCGGGCACCGACGCGACGTCCACGGCGGCCTCGAAGGACTCGTTCTGGCGGCCGAAGGCGTTGCGGCGCACGATCATGTCGATGCCGCCGACGGTCTCCTGCCCCGAGCGGGGGTCGAGGATCTTGTCGGCGAGCAGGATCATCCCGGCGCAGGTGCCGTAGACCGGCATCCCCGCGGCGACCCGCTCGCGCAGCGGTTCCAGCAGGCCGAAGAGGACGGCCAGCCTGGACATCGTGGTGGACTCGCCGCCGGGCAGGACCAGCCCGTCCACCTCGGCGAGTTCCTCGGGCCGCCGGACCGGCCTGGCCGCGGTGTCCGCCGCGGCCAGGGCGGCCAAGTGCTCCCGTACGTCGCCCTGGAGGGCCAGGACGCCGACGACGGGGCTGCCGGTCATCGCGGGCCTACCAGCCGCGGTTGGCGTAGCGCTCGCCCTCGGGCAGCGTGTCGCAGTCGATGCCGACCATGGCCTCGCCGAGGTTGCGGGAGGCGTCCGCGATCACCTTCGGGTCGTCGTAGAAGGTGGTGGCCTTGACGATGGCCGCGGCGCGCTTGGCGGGGTCGCCGGACTTGAAGATGCCGGAGCCCACGAAGACGCCCTCGGCGCCGAGCTGGCGCATCAGCGCCGCGTCGGCCGGGGTCGCGACGCCGCCGGCCGAGAACAGGACGACGGGCAGCCTGCCGAGCTCGGCGACCTCCTTGACCAGTTCGTAGGGGGCGCGGAGGTCCTTGGCGGCGGCGTACAGCTCGTTCGTGTCGAAGCCGCGCAGACGGGCGATCTCGTTCTTGATCTGGCGCAGGTGGCGGACGGCCTCGACGACGTTCCCGGTGCCGGCCTCGCCCTTGGAGCGGATCATCGCCGCGCCCTCGGCGACGCGGCGCAGGGCCTCGCCCAGGTTGGTGGCGCCGCAGACGAAGGGGGTGGTGAAGGCGAACTTGTCGCTGTGGTTGACCTCGTCGGCCGGGGTGAGCACCTCGGACTCGTCGATGTAGTCGACGCCGAGGGCCTGGAGGACCTGGGCCTCGACGAAGTGGCCGATGCGGGACTTGGCCATGACCGGGATGGAGACGGCCCCGATGATCTCCTCGATCATGTTCGGGTCGGACATCCGGGCGACCCCGCCGTCCTTGCGGATGTCGGCGGGCACCCGCTCCAGGGCCATGACGGCCACGGCGCCCGCGTCCTCGGCGATCCGCGCCTGCTCGGCGTCGACGACGTCCATGATCACGCCGCCCTTCAACTGCTCGGCCATGCCGCGCTTGACGCGGGCGGTGCCGGTGGCCGGGGCGCCGGTGGACTGCGGGGTGCTGGGAAGCGTGGACACGAGGACCTCACTGGGGTGAACGACACGGGACGGTGCAACTCCGAGCAAACGCCCCGGGACCGGTCCACGACAAGGGCCAATGAGGAGCCGGTGGATCGTTCCGGGCCCCGCTGTCCGCTTCCTGGACGGGCCTCTCAGCTGACGGGCCGGTCCGCCAGGGCCACCGGCGGCTCGTCGTCCATCTCGAACGCCAGCGGGAACGGCGCGTGCCCGGCGAGCCGGAACAGCCGTACCGTGCGGTGCCGGCGCAGCGCGCGGGCGGCCCGCACGGCGTCGTTGTGGAAGCGCCGGGCCATCGGTACGCGGCGTACGGCGGCGGCCAGTTCGCCCGCCGCGTCCTCCCCGCCGGGGTACTCCTTCACCGCCCCGACCTGGGCGGGCTCGCCGAAGACGGCCCGCAGCGCGGTGCTCAGTTCGCTCTCGGCGACCTCGCGCCGCTCCTCCTCGGCCTGCCGGGCGGCGTGCGCCGCCTCGTACAGGACGATCGAGGCCGCCGGGTCCAGGACGCCCGAGGTGGCGAGCTCCTGGGTGACCGAGGCGCGGCGCAGCAGTTGGGCGTCCAGGGCCGCGCGCGCCGCGTCGATGCGGGCGTGGAGCCGGTCGAGCCGGCCGGCGGTCCAGCTGAGGTACAGGCCGGCCGCGAGGAGGGCGACGGCGATCCAGATGAGGGTTTCGATCACGGGCGGCAAGGCTACCGTCGCCGGGCCCCCGGCGGGCTCAGTCCCGGGCGGTCAGCCCGAAGCGGGCGCGCAGGCCCGTGCGTTCGTCGGTGTCCACGGCGGCGGCGCCGTCCGTCACCGTCTCGTACACCGCGAGGATGTCCGCCCCGACCGTGGACCAGTCGAAGCGGCGTACGTGGGCGCTGCCGCGTGCGCGCAGGCCGTCCCGCCGCTCCGGGTCGCCCAGCAGCCGGATCGCCGCCGCGGCCAGGGCGTCGGCGTCCTCGTTGGCGAAGAGGTCCCCGGCGGTACCGTGGTCCAGCACCTGGGCGAACGCGTCGAGGTCGCTGGCGAGCACGGGGGCGCCCGCCGACAGGGCCTCGACCAGGATGATGCCGAAGCTCTCGCCGCCGGTGTTCGGCGCGACGTACACGTCGACGCTGCGCAGCAGCCGCGCCTTGTCCTCGTCGCTCACCATGCCGAGGAACTCGACGCGTTCGCGCATCGCCCCGGGCAGTGAGGCGACGGCCTCCTCCTCGTCGCCCCTCCCCGCGACCAGCAGCCGGGTCTCCGGACGGGCGGCGAGGATCGCGGGGAGGGCCTTCATCAGGACGGGCAGCCCCTTGCGGGGTTCGTCGATGCGGCCTATGAAGCCGAGTGTGCCGCCCTGCCAGGCGGTCTTGGGTTCGGCCCGTGCGAAGAAGTCCACGTCCACGCCGTTGGGGATGACCACCGCGTCCCCGCCGAGGTGTTCCACCAGGGTCCGCCGGGCGTACTCGCTGACCGCGATCCGCGCGCTGATCTTCTCCAGGGCGGGCTGGAGGATCGGGTACGCGGCGATCATCGCCCGGGACCGGGGGTTCGAGGTGTGGAAGGTGGCGACGATCGGTCCGCGCGCCGCCCAGCAGGTCAGCAGGCCGAGCGAGGGCGAGGTCGGTTCGTGGATGTGGATGACGTCGAAGGTGCCGTCGTGCAGCCAGCGCCGTACCCGCGCGGCGGACAGGAACCCGAAGTTGAGCCGGGCGACGGAGCCGTTGTACGGGACGGGGACGGCCCGGCCCGCGGACACCACGTACGGCGGCAGCGGCGTCTCGTCGTCGGCCGGGGCCAGGACGGAGACGTCGTGCCCGAGGCGGATCAGGTGTTCGGCCAGGTCCCTGATGTGGAACTGCACTCCGCCCGGTACGTCCCAGGAGTACGGGCAGACGATGCCGATCTTCACGGCGCTTCCCCTCGGGGTTCCAGGTCGGAGAGCCAGAGCCGCTGGAGCATGTGCCAGTCCTGCGGATGCTCGGCGATCCCGGCGGCGAAGGCGTCGGCCAGCGCCTGGGTCATGGAGGACGTCTTCTCGGCCCGGGTGCCCGTGGTGGGCACGGGCACCGCCGGATGGATCCGGGCCCGCATGACGGGTGTGCCGTCGTACCGGAGGGTGACGGGCAGCAGCAGCGCGCCGGTCTGCTGGGCGAGCAGGGCGGGTCCGGCCGGCATCCGGGCGGTGTCGCCGAAGAAGGTCACCTCGACGCCGGACGCGGACAGGTCGCGGTCGGCGACCAGGCAGACCAGGCCGCCGGAGCGCAGCCGCCGGGCCAGCGTCCCGAAGGCGGCCCCTCCGCTGTGCGGCAGGACCTCCATGCCGAGGCCCTCGCGGTAGGCCACGAACCGGTCGTACAGGCTCTCCGGCTTGAGCCGCTCGGCGACCGTGGTGAAGGGCACCTTGAGGTCCGTGGTGACCCACGCCCCGGCCAGGTCCCAGTTCCCCAGGTGCGGCAGGGCCAGGACGACCCCCTTGCCCGCGTCGAGCCCCTCGGTGAGCCGCTGGACGCCGTCCACCTCTATCGAGGCCCTGATCCGCTCCGCGCTCCAGGTCGGCAGCCGGAAGGACTCCATCCAGTAGCGCATGTACGAGCGCATCCCGGCCTTCGACAGCTCCGCGAGGCGTGCGGCGTCCGCGTCGGGGACCACCCGGGCGAGGTTCGACTCCAGCCGCAGCACGGACTTCCCGCGCCGCTTCCACACCTGGTCGGCCAGGGTCCGGAAGAGCGCCTGGGCGACCGGTTCGGGCAGGGTCTTCACGGCGCCCCAGCCGAGCCCGTACAGCCCGTCGGTCAGCCGGTCCCTGAGACCGCCGCCGCTCACCGGTCGGCCTCGCTCCCCTGTTCCGCCGTCCCGCCGGCCGCCGCCACGGCGTCGGCCTCGGCGGACTCCCGGCGCACGGTCACCACGCGCTGGACCAGCGTGACCAGGCTCCCCGCGGCCACGACCCACAGGGCGACGGGCAGCAGGACCTGGATGCCGGGCACCCCGAAGGCGTGCAGTCCGGCGAATCCGGCGGCCACCAGCGAGATCACCAGCCGCTCGGCGCGCTCCACCAGGCCGTTGACCGCGACCGGCAGTCCGATCGACTCACCGCGGGCCTTGGTGTACGAGACCACCTGGCCGCTGGCGAGGCAGAAGATCGCGACCGCGCACATCACGTTGTCGTCGCCGCGGCCCGCGTACCAGAGCGCGAAGCCCGCGAAGATCGCCCCGTCCGCGACACGGTCGAGGGTCGAGTCCAGGAACGCGCCCCACCGGCTGGAGATCCCGGCCTGCCGGGCCATGTTCCCGTCGACCAGGTCGGAGAAGACGAAGACGGTGATGACGATCGTGCCCCAGAAGAACTCCCCCATCGGGAAGAAGACCAGCGCTCCTGCCATCACTCCGGCCGTACCGACGAGCGTGACCGCGTCGGGGCTGACCCCGAGCCGGAGCAGCAGAGCGGCGAACGGTGTGAGGACACGCGTAAAAAATGCACGCGCGTACTTGTTCAGCATGGCCTTCCCGAGGTTCGGCGGGCCGTGCGGCCCCTTCGGCCACCGGCGGGCCCATCGTAGTCACGAGCCGTGCCGCCGCACGGCGGGGCACCCCGTCCCCGGCCGGTGCCGTCCGCCGGCCGGGCCCCGGCGCGGGCCGCTCCGGCCGGGCGCGCGTCCGGCGGGCACCGCTCCGCACCGGCACACCGACCACCGCCCGATATCGGCACAGAACGGGATCAACACCCCATAAGGCAACAGTCGGGTGGCATTCCCGCCCGCCCCGCGCCCTCAATCACGGGCGGTGGCACGTTCTGGACGCTACGCTGTTGACCCCAGCTCAGCGGGTGTGCGACATACGGTAGTTGGGAACAGCCGCAGGAGCAGACCGTGCGGGCGAGTGGGGGCGACAGCAGCGATGGACGGATTCGATTTCTCTCCCGGAGCGCAGATCCCGCTTCAGGGTTCGGGCGGGCAGGCGGTGGCGACCAACGCCCTGGCCTCCGCCGCGTACCGCGACAGCGATGTGACGGAGATCCTCAAGGCCAACAGCGAGTGGCACAAGTCCGAGGTGAAGACCGGCAGCTCCAAGCTGTTCAAGTCCGAGTACTTCAAGCCGAATCTCGGTGAGGCCTTCTGCCGGGCGGTCCAGGACCGCATGCTCGGCGGCGGCCGCGGCGCGCTCATCCAGTCCTTCGGCCTGGATCCGCAGACGGTGGTGGAGCACTGCCTGTCCGCGAGCGGGCTCCGCAGGGCGCGGGACCGCAAGCTCACCCTGGTCACGGTCCTCTTCGGGGTGCTCTTCCTGCCCGGCTTCCTGCTGTGGGTGCTGGTCTTCCGGCTGCGCGACTCCTTCAACAAGTCCAAGGACGTGGCCTTCCGCTCGCTCGGGACGGTCCTGCTCCTGGTCGTCGCCGGCCTCGCGGTGGTGTTCCTGGTCGTCATGCCGCTCACCGGGCTCATCGCGCTCTACCTGCGCGCCGCGGTCGTCGCCCCGGTCCTCGGCTGGCTGCTCGCCAAACGGATCGCCGAGTCGTCCGCCAAGGACATGCGGGTCCGCTGGGAAGGGCTGCTGAGCGGCTCCGGGGTCATCGCCAAGATCCCGGAGGCGGCCCCGAAGAACCCGAACGAGACGGCCCGGGAGTCCCTGCGCCAGGGCCTGGAGAAGCTCTCCGCCGAGCAGCAGTCCAACTCCGTCTTCTACGCCGGGCCCAAGGGCATCCTCGGCATGGGCACCCGCTGGGGCAGCTGGCAGCTCGCCGAGGAGCTGGTCTCCGCGGACCCCGCCAAGGAGATCCACCAGTTCCGCAGCTGGGACGTGGTGCGGGCCATCCACGACCAGCTCAAGCTGCTGGAGCGCGGTCCGCTGAACACCGGCGGCTTCACCCCCCCGTCCGTGAAGCACTGGATCGTCTCCCCCGTCGGGGAGGACGCCGGGTCCGTCTCGCGCCCCGAGGGCGAGGACGTCGCCACCTTCCAGATCAAGCCCCACGAGATCCAGCGGATCTGCAACCACCAGCAGTTCGGCAGCGGCGACCGGCACTACCTGGGGGTGCAGTTCACCCTCTGGGAGGGCCAGCTCGTCCTCACCATGATGATCACCGTCACCGTGCTCCACGAGACCCTGCGCATCGAGGTCACGGGCCACGCGCTGGGCCCGGTCCACCCGCTCTTCCTGACGAAGCCGGCCGCCCGGACCAAGACGGTCAAGAAGGCGGTGCGGTTCTGGGAGACCCGGAGCATCTCGCTCCCCCTGGTCAAGGCGGAGGAGGTCGTCAGGCTCGCCCTGCGCGCGCCGCTGACCTGGTATCCGCCGCTGCTGGAGTACTTCGGCGGGAAGATGGTGCTTCCGGAGCCCTTCGGCCTGCGCCACGCCTGGGCGGCCAAGCCCTGGGGGCACCGCTTCATGGCGGACGACGCCATGCGGACGGCCGCTCCGGTCCTGCGGGTCGTGCACTCCGCGGCCATGCGGGTGCTCAAGGAGCACGGCGTGGACACCGAGCGCTTCAACAGCCGCTCCATGGCCCTCAGCGGCGCGGTCCAGGAGGCGGCGCCGAAGAAGGCCGACGTCTACGACGCCTGACGGACGGGACGGGGTGCCCTCCGGGGCACCCCGCGCACCGTGCCGGACGGCCGGCTACGCGGGCCACACCCCGGCCAGCATCGTCCTGGTGTCCCCCAGCAGTTGCGGCAGCACCTTGGTGTGCCCGACCACCGGCATGAAGTTGGTGTCCCCGCCCCAGCGCGGTACCACGTGCTGGTGCAGATGGGCGGCGATCCCGGCACCGGCGGACTCGCCCTGGTTCATCCCGATGTTGAAGCCGTGCGCCCCGGACGCCGCCCTGAGCGCGACCATCGCGCGCTTGGTGAAGTCGGCCAGCTCCACGGTCTCCGGACCGTCCAGGTCCGTGTAGTCGGCGACGTGCCGGTAGGGCACCACCATCAGGTGGCCGCCGTTGTACGGGTAGAGGTTCAGCACGGCGTACACCCTCTCGCCGCGCGCGACGACGAGCCCGTCCTCGTCCGACTTCGACGGGATCACACAGAACGGACAGCCGTCCCCGGCGTCCGGACCGCTCGGCTTGTTCTCACCCTGGATGTAGGCCATCCGGTGGGGCGTCCACAGGCGCTGGAACGCGTCGGGCGTCCCCACTCCGATCTGCTGTTCCGGCTCACTCGTCATGCCGGTCAGCATATGGCTTGGCCCAGGCCGCGCGTGTCGCCGGGGCCGCCCACGGCGGCGCACCGCGATGCTGGCGCCATGAGCGACCGCGCGACCGCCCCCGCCCCCCGCCGGCTCACGGAGTGGGAGCGCCGTACGGACTTACCGCTGCTCGTCGCGTCCCTGCTCTACCTCGCCGGGTACGCGGTCCGCGTCCTGGTCCCGCCCCGCACCGAGCCCTGGAGCGACGCCGCCCTCGTCCTGATCGGTGTCACCTGGTTCCTGTTCGCCCTGGACTACGGCGTACGGCTCCGCCTCAGCGGCCTGGGCCGGCGCTTCGTCCGCGTCCACTGGCTGGACACCCTGGTCCTCGTGCTGCCGCCGCTGCGCCCGCTGCGTGTGGTCCAGCTCCTCACCCGTGTCCAGCTGCACCGGGAGCGGCCCCGGCTCAGTCTGTACGGGCGGGTCATGGCGTACGCGGGCACCTCGGCGCTCGTGCTGGGCTTCACCGCGTCGCTGGCCGTCTACCAGCAGGAGCGCGACGCCCCGGGCTCCACGATCCGTACGTTCGGCGACTCGGTGTGGTGGGCGTGCGCGACGCTGACCACGGTCGGGTACGGCGACGCGGTGCCGGTGACGCCGCTGGGGCGGGTGATCGCGGCGGCGCTGATGGCGTGCGGGCTGGCGCTGCTGGGGGCGGTGACGGGGTCGTTCTCGTCGTGGCTGGTGCAGGTGTTCGCCCGGCAGGACGGCACGAGGCCCCCGGGGAGCCGGTAGCTCTCCGGGGGCCTCGTCCACGACCGCGGATCAGACCTGTACGCGGCGCTCCACCAGGTCCACCAGCTTGGCGATGGCCTCGTCGCGGGGGATGCCGTTCTCCTGCGAGCCGTCGCGGTGGCGGAAGGACACCGTGCCCGCGTTCATGTCGTCGTCACCGACGATGACCATGAACGGGACCTTGGCCTTCTGGTGGTTCCTGATCTTCTTCTGCATCCGGTCCGAGGAGGCGTCCACCTCGACCCGCAGGCCCTTCTTCCGCGCCTCGGCGGCGAACTCCTGGAGGTAGGGGATGTGCGTGTCGCCGATCGGGATGCCGACGGCCTGGACCGGGGCCAGCCACACCGGGAAGGCGCCCGCGTAGTGCTCCAGGAGCACCGCGAAGAAGCGCTCGATGGAGCCGAACAGCGCGCGGTGGATCATGACCGGGCGCTGCTTGGTGCCGTCCGGGCCGGTGTACTCCAGGTCGAAGCGCTCCGGCAGGTTGAAGTCGAGCTGCACGGTCGACATCTGCCAGGTGCGGCCGATGGCGTCCTTGCACTGCACGGAGATCTTCGGGCCGTAGAAGGCGGCGCCGCCCGGGTCCGGGACGAGCGGGAGGCCCTGCTTCTCGGCGACCTGGCGCAGCGTCTCGGTGGCCTCGTCCCAGGCCTCGTCCGAGCCGACGAACTTCTCCGGGTCCTTGGTGGACAGCTCCAGGTAGAAGTCGGTCAGCCCGTAGTCGCGCAGGAGGTTCAGGACGAAGGTGAGCGTCCGGTCCAGTTCCTCGGCCATCTGCTCGCGGGTGCAGTAGATGTGCGCGTCGTCCTGGGTGAAGCCGCGCGAGCGGGTCAGGCCGTGCACGACGCCCGACTTCTCGTACCGGTAGACCGTGCCGAACTCGAAGAGGCGCAGCGGGAGTTCACGGTAGGAGCGGCCGCGCGCGTCGAAGATCAGGTTGTGCATCGGGCAGTTCATCGGCTTGAGGTAGTAGTCCACCCCGTCGTCGAGCTGCATGGGCGGGTACATGCCGTCGGCGTACCAGTCGAGGTGGCCGGACTTCTCGAAGAGCTTGCCCTTGGTGGCGTGGGGGCTGTAGACGAACTCGTACCCCTCCTCCTCGTGGCGGCGCCGCGAGTAGTCCTCCATGGCCCGGCGGACGACGCCGCCCTTGGGGTGGAAGACGGCGAGGCCGGGGCCGATCTCGTCCGGGAAGGAGAAGAGGTCCAGCTCGCTGCCGAGCTTGCGGTGGTCGCGCTTGGCGGCCTCCTCCAGGAACTCCAGGTGCGCCTTGAGCTGGTCCTTGGTCGGCCAGGCGGTGCCGTAGATCCGCTGGAGCATCGGGTTCTTCTCGCTGCCCCGCCAGTACGCGGCCGCGTTCCGCATCAGCTTGAACGCGGGGATGAAGCGGGTGGTGGGCAGGTGCGGGCCCCGGCAGAGGTCCTTCCAGCACAGGTCGCCGGTCTTGGGGTCGAGGTTGTCGTAGATGGTCAGCTCGCCGCCGCCCACCTCGACGTCCGCGCCGTCGTCCGAGGACGCGGAGCCCTTGATGCCGATGAGCTCCAGCTTGTACGGCTCGTCGGCCAGCTCCTCGCGGGCGGCCTCGTCGGTGACGACGCGGCGGGAGAAGCGCTGGCCGCGCTTCTGGATCTCCTGCATCTTCTTCTCGACGGCCTTGAGGTCCTCGGGCGTGAACGGCTTCTCGACGTCGAAGTCGTAGTAGAAGCCGTCCTTGACCGGCGGGCCGATGCCCAGCTTGGCCTCGGGGAAGAGCTCCTGCACGGCCTGGGCCATCACGTGCGCGGTGGAGTGCCGCAGGATGTCCAGGCCGTCCTGGGAGGTGATCTCGACGGGCTCGACGACCTCGCCGTCCTTGAGCGCGTACGCGAGGTCCCGCAGCTCGCCGTCGATCCGGGCGGCCACGACGGTGCGCTGTCCGGGGAAGAGTTCGGCGGCCGTCGTGCCCGTCGTCACCACGTGCTCTTCCCGCTCGGAATCGCGTTGGATGATCACACGGACGTCTGACACCGGTCTCTCCTGACTGAGGGGGCGCGCCGCCTGTCGCGGACGCAAGGGGAATCGTACCGAGCGACGGGCCCCGGACGCGAAAGGGTTGTCCGGCGGGGCCGCCCGGTGGTCACGGACGGTACGCGTCAGGGCCGTCCGCAGCGGGGCGGAGGCCGCCCGGACGCGTGGGTCCCGGCCGCCCCGGGGGCGGGCCGCCGCCGGTCCGCGGGCGCGGAGGCCGCGCCGCCGGGGTCCTGGCGGCCCTGGACGGCGTACCGGGCGGGGCGTCCGGGTATCTATCACGGAACCGAGAGGAATGCCGCCATCTGCCGCCCAGGGGCGAGGAGTTCGGTGATGATGCACTGGTTCGACGGCCCACTGGCCGCTTTGGACACCCAGACGACGGGACCGGACGCGGAGGAGGACCGGATCGTTTCGGCCGCCCTCGTCCTCCAGGACGCCGCCGGCGGACGTTTCCGGGTCACCCGCTGGCTGGTCAGCCCGGGGATCCCGGTGCCCGGCCGGGCGACGGAGGTACACGGGCTGACCGACGACCATCTCCAGCGCAACGGCCGGTGGCCCGCGCCGGTGATGGAGGAGCTGGGCCGGGCGCTGGCCGAGCAGTGTGTGACGCGCCGGCCGGTCGTGGTGACGGACGCGCCGTTCGGCCTGACGCTGCTGGACCGTGAGCTGAGGCGGCACCGGGCGTCGTCGCTCGCCGGGTATCTCGGCGACACCCCGCTGTGCGTGCTGGACCCCCGGGTCCTGGACAGGCATCTGGACCGCCACCGCGAGGGGCCCCGCGCCCTGGGCGATCTGTGCGCGCTGTACGGGGTGGAGCTGGAGAGCGCGCACGACGCCGCGGCCGACGCGGCGGCGGCGCTGGAGCTGGTGCGCGCGATGGGCCACCGGTACGCGGCCCGGCTGGAGCGGCTGAGCCCGCCGGAGCTGCACTCCTTGCAGGAGGAGTGGCACGCGGCGCAGGCCCGGGGCCCCCAGGCGTGGTTCGACACGGGCGGCGGCTCCCCGCAACCCGTCGATCCCGCGTGGCCGTTGCGCCCGGCGCTGCCCGCCGCCGCCTGAGGTGGGGCGGGTACGCGAAAGCCGGTCCGTCGGTGGTGCTGACGGACCGGCTCTCCCCGGGGTGGGCGATACTGGGTTCGAACCAGTGACCTCTTCGGTGTGAACGAAGCGCTCTCCCACTGAGCTAATCGCCCGGGAACGGGTTGAACCATACAGGGCCCGGCGGGCTGTGTTCAAACCGCTCGGAGCCGTGCCGCCAGCCCGCGCCGTCCGGCCCGCATCATCAGGGCGTGGTTGGCGCGGAAGAAGGGGCGCCCGGGGACGGCCAGCCGGCGCAGTGGCGCGGCCCGCACATGGACCTCCTGCTCGTAGACGACCCGGCTGCCGCCGCCGTGCGGGGTGACGGTCCAGCGGGCCCAGCCGTCGAGATCGCCGCTCAGGGCGGCCTCCAGGACGCGCGCGGCGGGGTCGTGCCGTTTCTGACGGAGCGTCAGGACGAGGTCGTACGGGAGGACGGAGCGGAAGCGCGCCGTCGCGGTGGTGTCGTCGACGCGGGCGATCTCGCGGACCTGAGGCCACCAACGCGGGTAGTCCTCGGCCTGTTCGAGCGCGGTGTAGACGGCGCCGGGCGGCGCGGGGAGGTCCCAGACGGTGCGGAAGCGGTAGTGGTTCCAGTCCATGGTCCCAGTGTGCGCGTGACGGGACCTACTCAGCCGGGGAACTGAGTACCCGAGCGCATGTACGCACCGGTGTCCGCCGCGACACTCCGGTACATGGAACATGTGCCGCCGCCCGCCGAGGAATTGGCGCTCCTCGACCGTGAACTGGCCCGGCTGGACGCCCGCCGGACCCAGTTGCTCCACCGCCGCGCCTGGCTGCTGACCGTGGTGCGGCCGGCGGCCGCCCCGCCGCCGTTCCCGCCGCCCGGTGTCCGGCGGCAGGCCGCCCCGTTCGCCTGGGGCCCTCCGCCGAGGACCGCGCCCGCCGCGTCCGTCTCCGGCGCGAGGGGTGCGCAGAACGTGCTGCTGGTCCTGGGCGGTCTGCTGCTGGCGGTCGCCGCGATCGCCTTCACCCTGCTGAGCTGGGGCGAGATGGGGATCGCGGGCCGCTCGGCGGTGCTGGCAGCGGTGACGGCCGGTGCGCTGGCGGCGCCCGCCGCGCTGCTGCGCCGGGGCCTGTCCTCGACGGCGGAGGCGCTGGCCGCACCGGCGCTGGTGCTGACGGTGCTGGACGCGTACGCGCTGCACGCGGTGGCGCTGCCCGGTGCGGACGGCGCCGGGTACGCGGCGGCCGCCTCGGTGGTCCTCGCCTCGCTGTGGGCGGCGTACGGGCTGTGGCTGGGGCGGCTGAGGGTCCCGCTGCCCGCCGCGGTGACGGCGGCGCAGCTCCCGCTGGTGCTGTGGGCGTGGTCCGCGGGGGCGCCCGCGGTGGTCTTCGGGTGGGCGCTGCTGGTGACGGCGGCGGCGGACGCCGTGGTGGCCGCGCGGTGCGGGGGTCTCGCGGTGCGGGTCACGGCCTGGTCCTGGGCGGCCGTGACCGGGGCGGTGGCGCTGCTGATCGGCCTGACGGCTTCCCTGTCGGCGGACGGCGTGCTCTCCGCCGCGGGTCCGGCGGCGCTGTTGCTGACCGGTGCGGTGGCGGTGGCCGCCGCCGGGTGGCGGGCCCCGACGGAGTGGGCCGTGGCCGGGGGCGCGGTGGCGGGTGCGGCGGCGGTGGCCGCGGTGGGCGGGATGCCGCGTGCGGCCGTCCCGTGGAGCTGGGCGGTCGTGGTGTATCTGCTGTGCGCGGCGGCGCTGTCGGCGGTGGAGCGGCTGCGGGCCGTGCCGCGTCCGGTGGTCCGGGGTGCGCTGGGGGCGTCGGCCGCGGTGGCGGCGGGTGCGGTGCTGCTGGTGCTGCCCGTCGTGGCCGCCGCGCTGCTGGGCCCGGTGGCCCTGCCTGCCGGGGTGTGGTCCGGGGCTCCGGAGGGTGTGCGGGAGGCGCTGGGCGCGTCGATGCCGTGGCGTGACGTGGCGCCCGCGCCGGTGGTGCTGCTGGTGGTCGCGGCGCTGCTGGGCGCCCGGTACGCGGCACGGCCCCGGACGGCCGGGCCCGTGCCGGGGTGGTGGGCGGCCGCCGGTGCGGGGTCGCTGGGGCTGGGCTGGGCGGCGGTGCCGGTGCTGCTCGCGGTGGCGGACGCGCCGTACGCGGTGGCGGTCGCGGTGGACGTGGCGGTGGTGGCGGGCCTGCTGGGGGTGGCGGCGCGCCGGGCGCCCGACGGCCCGATGTGGACGGCGCTGGGCTGTGCCGTCGCCGGGGCGGTGGGCGCGGGGCTGCTCGCCCTGCCCTCGGAGCCCGCCACGTACGCCGTGTCGGGCGCGCTGGTGGTCCTGTTCGGGTGGACCGCGGCCGTGTCGCGGGTGGTCGCGGTCCGGTCGCTCGCGGCCGTCGCCTCGGTGCTGTGCGCGCTCGTGGTGGCCGTGGCGGCGGGGGTGTCGCTGGAGTGGAGCGCGCCCCGGGCCGCCCTGGTCGTCCTGGTGGTCCCGGCGGTGACGGTGGCGGCCGGGCTGCGGTCGGGGCCACCGGCGCTGCCGCTCGCGGTGTCGCTGTCGCTGGAGGGCGCGGGGGCGTTCGGCGCGCTGGTGGCGCTGGGCATGTCGGTGGCGGACGCGCCGTTCCTCGCGCTGGTGCTGGCGTCCTGCGGCGTCCTGGCGGCGACGACCGCGCTGCGGCCGGAGCGCCGGCCCGGCGCGGGGTATCTGGCGGCGGGGCTGTTCGTGGCGGCGGCCTGGGTGCGGCTGGCGGCTTCCGGGGTGCCGGACGTGGAGGCGTACACCCTGCCGCTCTCGGTGGTCGCCTGCGCCGTCGGGTACCTGCGGAGCCGTAGAGACCCGGCACTGTCCTCGTGGGCGGCCTACGGTCCCGGGACTGCCCTGACGCTGGTGCCGAGCCTCGTGGTGGCGTGGGGCGACACGCAGTGGCCGCGTCCGCTGCTGCTGGGGGTGGCTGCACTCGCGGTGACGCTGCTCGGGGCCGCGCGCCGGCTCCAGGCGCCCCTGGTCCTGGGCGGCTCGGTGCTGGCGCTGGACGCGCTGCACGAGCTGGCCCCGCAGGTGGCGCAGGTGTTCGCGGCGCTCCCCCGCTGGGCGTTCCCGGCGCTCGCCGGACTGCTGCTGCTGGCGATCGGCGCGACGTACGAGCAGCGGTTGCGTGACGCGCGCCGGGTACGGAGGTCGCTCGGCCGGATGCGGTAGGCCATGGCGGGTCTCGGGCCGTCGCGCGGGCGGCCCGGCGGGACCGGGCCGGACCGCGCGGGCGTCATGGAAACGCCGAGGGCCGGAAGCTTCGGTGAAGCTTCCGGCCCTCGGTCGGGGTGGGCGATACTGGGTTCGAACCAGTGACCTCTTCGGTGTGAACGAAGCGCTCTCCCACTGAGCTAATCGCCCCCGCGCACCGCACACATTACCCCATGTCAGCGATGCTCCAGGACCGTCTCCGGGTCACCGGTCGATCTTCCACGGCATGACGATGCCGAAGTTCCACACGTAGATCCCGACCAGCACCGCGATGATCACGAGCCCCACGGTGGTGAGGATGACGTTGCGGCGGCGCACCTTGGGGTCGAGGGCGCGCTGGGTGGCCGCGGTGACCTTGCGCTTCGTCCAGCGCAGGACGAGCTGCGCCCAGACGAACTCGGTCGCCCAGATCGCCATGCCGCCGAAGATCACCAGCCAGCCCGGTCCGGGCAGCGGGAGCATCACGATGCCCGCGGCCACGACCGCGAGGCCGACGACGAAGATCCCGGCCTGCCAGCTCAGGTGCAGCACCCGGGACGACCGGATGTACGCGGGTGCCCGCGACCCCAGCGCCCGGTCCGCCGTCCGCCCGTCCGCCGCCGAGGAGCCCGACGCCACCGACGCGGTCGCCCTGCCCTCCTCGTCACTCTCCGCGTTCATGCTGACCAACCTACCGGAACGGCCTCCGTCACCGGAATGGACGCATGACGCAAAGTTACACACCGCTGGACGAGGGAGCCGAAGCATCACAAATAGGTCAGAGGGGTTTACATCGGCACCGTAGGTGGCATGTCGATTTCGCCGACGTGCGAATCCCCGAGCGCACACTGAGCGAAAGGCCCTGGCGCTTATGAACACCACGGTCAGCTGCGAGCTGCACCTGCGCCTCGTTGTGTCGAGCGAGTCCTCACTGCCTGTTCCCGCGGGCCTGCGGTATGACACGGCCGATCCCTATGCCGTGCACGCCACCTTCCATACCGGAGCGGAGGAGACGGTCGAGTGGGTTTTCGCCCGCGACCTCCTCGCCGAGGGGCTGCACCGGCCCACCGGCACCGGAGACGTCCGCGTCTGGCCTTCACGGAGTCACGGCCAAGGCGTCGTCTGTATCGCGCTGAGCTCCCCGGAGGGCGAAGCACTGCTGGAAGCCCCGGCGAGGGCCCTGGAGTCGTTCCTGAAGAGGACCGACGCCGCGGTCCCACCCGGCACCGAGCATCGTCACTTCGACCTCGATACGGAGCTCTCACACATCCTGGCCGAGAGCTGAGCCAGGCCGAGAGCTGCGGGACGCCGTCCGACTCGGGGAGACGGCGTCGCGCGGACAACCTCATACGGCGGACACCGGTGCCGTCGCCGCGGAAGCCACCGCGGCGACGGCACCGGTGCGTGTCCGGGGCGCCGCCCGCCCCGTCCCGCCCGCCCCGTCCCACCCGGACGGCCCGCCTGGACGGCCCTCACGGGCAGCTGGAGGGCCGGCGGCGCTTTCCGGACGGAGTTTGGCCGCCACGCCGCCACCGGGCCCGCACCGGGCCGTGAGGGGCTCCGGTGAGCCAGTAGAGTCATCCGCCATCGGCGGGCGCCCGCCCGCCGGAGGCCAGGGAGCGAAGCGTGCTGATCCCACACGACACCCGGATCGCCCTCGACACGGTGGTGGAGCTGGTGAACACGGCACCGGAGGGCGAGCACGGCGACGGCCTCCCGGACACCGGGGCGCTCCACGCCTTCGCCGAGCGGCACCACATCAGCGGCGTCGGCGTGCTCACCGGGAAGGACCTGCACGCCGTGCACGAGGTGCGCGCCCGGTTCGCGGAGATATTCGCCGCGGCGGACGCCCCCGTCGCCGCCGCGCTGGTCAACCGGCTCGTGGCCGCCGCGGGCACCACGCCGCAGCTCACGAACCATGACGGATACGACTGGCACGTGCACTACTTCGCGCCGGACGCCTCGCTCGCGGACCACCTCGCGGCGGACTGCGGCATGGCACTGGCCTTCATCGTCGTGGCGGGCGAGCAGGAGAGGCTGCGGCGCTGCGAGGCCCCGGACTGCCGGCACGCGTTCGTCGACCTCTCCCGGAACCGTTCGCGCCGCTACTGCTCCAGCCGCACCTGCGGCAACCGGCTCCACGTCGCCGCGTACCGGGCCCGCCGCCGGGAGGCGGCGCGCTGACCGCGGTACCGGGCCCGCGTGCCCGCAGGCCCTCGCACGCCCGTTCACGGCGGGGACCCGCGGGTCCCCACGCGCCCCGCCCGCTCACAGCAGGAAGAGGTCGTGCAGCGCGGCCATCAGCAGCAGGCTTCCGACCACCGTGAGGAAGATCATCAGCGGCGGCTGGGACAGCGCGAAGAGGCAGCCGCGCGGCTCTTCGGCAGGGGGTGCGGGGGCCTCGCCCCGGAATGTGTCCACCATCTCGGAACGATCATGACGCAGGCAGCCCCCTACTCATGGCCAACATCGGTCCGTGGGCGGTGAGTTCACTCTCTCCAGGCGGTGTGGATTCGCTCCGGCGTCGGGAAGTCGATCATGTTTCCGGCCGGTTGGTCAAAGGGTGAGATGCCCGGCCCTCGCGGGGCGGCGCCGGAGGCGCCGACGACCGGTCCGGGGCGGAGCACCACACCGCGGTGGCGCCGGACGGCAGCCCGGCCGCCCTGAAGCGGCGCGGGCCGCCTCCAGGAGCCGGTGGGCCGTGTCAGATGCCGTGCTTCTTGAGGATCGCCTCGATGTCGCTGAAGTCCTCCCCGCCCGCCGCGGTCTCCTTCTTCCTGGCCGCACCCCGTTGCCGGGTGTCCGCCGCCGGGTTCCCGCGCGTGAGGGCGGGGGACGAGGAGCCCGGGGCGACGGCCGTCTCCGAGGAGGCCGCCCGCGCGGCCTTGCGCTCCTCGCGGGTGGTGCCGCCTCTGCGTTCGACGGCACGGGTCGTCATGAACAGCAGCCAGGCGATCGCCAGCAGCCCGAAGCCCGCCCACACGGTCGGCTTGAAGACGATGCCGGAGACCCAGGCGACGACACCGGTCATCACCAGTCCGACCGGCACCAGCGAGTAGGCGGCGATCCGGGTCGCCGTGAGGAAACGCCTGCGGTACGCGGTGATCGCGGCGATGCCCAGGCCGGCCGCCGACACCGCGGAACAGATGGTCTCGGCAAGCATCAGGCCTCCAGCGCATCGGGAACGTCCCTTCCATCGTGCACCGGTTTGCCCCCTCGGGGCCACGTCCCGGCCCCAGATCAGGGACTTCTCAGGGCTCCGCTCCTCCCTGAGGACTGCCGGGCCGCCCTCCCGGCCGGCCCTCCTGCCCAGGTCGGGGCGGGTGCGGGAACCGTCGCGGTCCGGGTCCGGGAACCGTCACGGTCCGGGTTCCGGAACCGTCGCGCGGCCTGGAAGACTGGCCGCATGAGCGATTCCACCTCCGCGGCACCGGTCGTCCTCGACGTCTGGTGCGACCTCGAATGCCCCGACTGCCATCTGGCCCTCTCCGACGTCCACGCCCTGCGCGCCCGCTACGACGGCCGGCTGGAGGTCCGGCTGCGCCACTTCCCGCTGGACAAGCACAAGCACGCCTACGCCGCGGCGCAGGCCGCCGAGGAGGCCGCCGTCCAGGGCCAGGGGTGGCCGTACGTCGAGGCCCTGCTCGGGCGCACCGACGGTCTCGGGCGCGACGGTGAGCCGGTGCTGCTCGACGTGGCCCGGGAACTGGGGCTGGACGCCGAGGAGTTCGACACGGCCCTGATCGACGGGCGGCACCTGCTGATCGTGGACGCGGACCATGCCGAGGGGAAGGCGATCGGCGTCACCGGCACACCGACGTATGTGATCGGTGACGAGCGGCTGGACGGTGGGAAGAGCCAGGAGGGGCTGCGGGAGCGGATCGAGGAGATCGCCGACCGGCTGCTGGCCGGCCGGGGCTGAGGAGGAGCGCCCGGGGCCGGGGGTGAGCCCCCGGCCCCGGGCCGTCACCCGGCGTGGCCGCCGGTCACCCCTGGTCGGCGCGGCCTCCGGCCACCGTGCCCCCGGCCGGGCCGTCCCCCCGGTCGGCCGTCACAGGGCCTTGGCCAGGTTGTACTGCGTCGTGGCGTAGCCGAGCGACTCGTACAGCCGCAGCGCGGGGGTGTTGGTCTCGAAGACGTGCAGGCCCAGCCGGTCCAGGCCCTGGTCGCGGGTGAGCTGCTCGGCCCGGTGCATCAGCGCGCGGCCGTACCCGTGCCCGCGTTGGTCCTCGCGCACCTCGACGTCGAAGACGTAGCCGATCGGCTCGGCGCCCGGCGGGTCGCTGTGGCGTGCCACCCAGACGTGGCCGATGACGTCGTCCCCCCGGGCCAGGACGTCGAAGCTCATGCCCTCGGTGGCCAGGCCGTCCGGCAGATGCGCGGCGTGGTCGGTCTCCGACTTGTGGCGGGCCTGGTCCTCGGGGACGCCGCGCTCCGTCCACTCCCGCGCGTACGTCTCCACGGCGGTGCTCCTCCAGACGTCGAACTCCCCCTCGGTCATGGGGCGTCCGACGAGATCCCCGGGCAGTGCGGGGGCGGGTTCCCCGAGGTCCTTGACCATGTTCCGGCTGCGCGCGGTGTAGCCGAGCGCGGTGGCGAACCCCCGCGCGCCGGGGTCGTCGGCGAGCGCCACCAGGCGGACCTGGGTGCAGCCCCAGCCGCGCAGCACCTCCTCGGCGGCGAGCGCGGCGATCGTGCCCCGGCCCCGCCTGCGGTCCGGCTCGTCGATCCGCAGGCGGCGCAGTACGGCCGCCGAGGGGCCGAAGCGCGGGTCGGTGCCGATCTCGACGGCGCCGACGGGACGCCCGTTGTCGCACACGTCGTACGTGCGTACGCGCGTGCCGTCGGTGCCTTCTTCGATCGGCCCGGTCGGCCGGAGTGTGGTGGTCATCAGGGCTTTCTATCCGCCGGACGGCCGCCCGTCATCCGGTTTTCCGATTTCAGGGGTCGAGATCGTCCGCCGCGCGCTCGTCGAAGATCCGCATGGCCTTCGCCGTGACGGGCCCGGGGGCGCCCGGGACCGCGCGCCCGTCGACCGCGTGGACGGCCTGGACGTCGCGGAGCGTGGAGGTCAGGAAGATCTCGTCGGCCCGTTCCAGGACGTCCTGCGGGAGGTCGGTCTCCCTGGCCCCGGTCCAGCCGGCGACCAGGGCGCGGGTGATGCCGGCGAGGCAGCCGGAGGAGACCGGGGGTGTGTGGAGCTCCCCGTCGAGGACGACGAAGACGTTGGAGCCGGTGCCCTCGCAGAGCCGCCCGGCGGTGTTGGGGAACAGCGCCTCGGTGGCCCCCCGCTCGTGGGCGCGGGCCAGGGCGACGACGTTCTCGGCGTAGGAGGTGGTCTTGAGGCCGGTCAGCGCGCCGCGCTCGTTGCGGGTCCAGGGGACAGTGATCACCGCCGTGCTGTCGGGGCGGCGTGCGGCCTCGCCCAGGGCGACGAACAGGCCGGGGCCCGCGTCGCCCCGGTCGGATCCGAGCGGGGAGAGACCTCCGGTGTAGGTGATCCGCAGCCGGGCGAGGGGCACGGGGTTGGCCTCGACGACGGCGGCCACCGCGCGGCGGACCTCGTCCGTGTCGGGGTCGGGCAGGCCCAGACCGCGTGCGGAGCGGGTCAGCCGGTCCAGGTGCCGGGTGAGGGCGAAGGGGCGGCCCCGGGTGATCTTGACCGTCTCGAAGACGCCGTCCCCCACGGTGAGTCCGTGGTCGAGCACGGACACCCGTGCGTCATCGGCGTCCCGCAGTCCGCCGTCGACCCAAATCCTCATGCGCCGGTCCTTCCCGTGTCCGCGTCGTCCCCGCAGGTGACGGGGTCGTACGCGCCCGACGCTACAGCCAGCAGGCGGGACGCCTTGAGTTCGGTCTCCGCCCATTCGCGCCCCGGGTCGGACCCCCAGGTGATGCCGGCGCCGGTACCGAAGCGGAGCAGGGGCGCGGGTCCGGCGCGGTCGATCCAGAAGGTCCGTATGCCGACGGCCAGCGAGGCGGTGCCCCGGTCGGCGTCCACCCACCCGACGCCTCCGCAGTAGGGGCCGCGCGGCGCGGTCTCCAGGGCGCGGATGACGCGCAGCGCGCTGGACTTGGGGGCGCCGGTCACGGAGCCGGGCGGGAAGGCGGCACCGAGCAGTCCGGGCCATCCGGCGCCGTCCGCGAGCCGCCCCCGGACCGTGGAGACGAGGTGGACGAGCCCGGGGTGCTTCTCCACCACGCAGAGGTCGGGGACGGTGACGCTGCCGGTCGCGCAGACGCGGCCGAGGTCGTTGCGGACGAGGTCCACGATCATCACGTTCTCCGCGTGGTCCTTCTCCAGCAGGTCGCCCTCGGTCCGCCCGGTGCCCTTGATCGGCCCGGACTCCACGGTGCGGCCGTCACGCCGGAGGAAGAGTTCGGGGGACGCGGTGGCGACCTCCACACCGTGCGCGGGCAGCCGGATCGTTCCGGCGTACGGGGCGGGGTTGCCGCGGGCGAGCAGGGCGGTGAGGGCGTCCACGTCGGCGGCCGGGTCGGGCAGCGGCGCGGTCAGGACGCGGCAGAGGTTGGCCTGGTAGACCTCGCCGGCCGCGATGTGTTCACGGATCCGCCGCACACCCGCCGTGTAGGCGTCCTCGTCCAGTGATGAGGTCCAGTCCCGGGGGGCCGGTCCGCGCCAGGCGCCGGGGACCGGCGGCGGTACCGGCTCGGTCCGTACGGTGGCGAAGCGCGCGCAGGTCAGACGGCCTTCGAAGTCGGCGCACACGGCCCAGAAGCCGGACGATTCGAGGGCGGCGGGGTCGCTGGTGACGTCCTTCAGACCGGAGGCGACGAGGCCGCCGAAGCGGGCCAGGGGGGCGTGGTCGTGCACGTGGACGAGTGTAGGACGGCCCTCCGGCCGGCCGGCGCGGGCGGCGGGTGACCTGCGGCGGGGCGACGGCGGCGCAGCACGCTGCACAAACGCGTTTTTGTGCTGGCCCGGGAATCCGCTAGAGTTCATCACGTCGCCGGGACGCGCAAGCGGACCGGGAAAGACAAGCGGACGTAGCTCAGTTGGTAGAGCGCAACCTTGCCAAGGTTGAGGTCGCCAGTTCGAACCTGGTCGTCCGCTCGCAGAAGATGGGGGATCTTCCCGAGCCCCCATCCCTGGTGGAGTGGCCGAGAGGCGAGGCAACGGCCTGCAAAGCCGTCTACACGGGTTCAAATCCCGTCTCCACCTCCAAGGACGATTAGCTCAGCGGGAGAGCGCTTCCCTGACACGGAAGAGGTCACTGGTTCAATCCCAGTATCGTCCACTGATCCGGAAGGATCTGGTCCGCAAGGATCCCCGCGCGATTAGCTCAGCGGGAGAGCGCTTCCCTGACACGGAAGAGGTCACTGGTTCAATCCCAGTATCGCGCACGCGGTTCACGCAGGTTCACCTGCGCGATTAGCTCAGCGGGAGAGCGCTTCCCTGACACGGAAGAGGTCACTGGTTCAATCCCAGTATCGCGCACCACCGTCCGAAGCCCCGGTCATGTCATGACCGGGGCTTCGTCGTGTGTGCGCGGACGGGGGCGGGTCAGCCGGTGAAGAGCTGGGTGGCCTTGCGGACGAGTTCGTACAGGCCGTAGGCGAACGGTACGGCGACCCAGAGCCAGACGAACGCCATGAGCGGCTTACGAGTCCTGGTGGACACGGGCGGTCCCTCCTTCCGGTGCCTCGTGGCCTCGCGGCGTCTCGTGGAAGCGGGCGTGGACCGGGCGGATGCATTCGTTGGCGACGAAACCGACGGCCAGCAGCACGGTCATCACGACGAGGGACGTCGTGTAGAGGCCGGGCCCGCTGTGACCGGCCCGCTCCCCCGCGTCGGCGACCCGGTTGACGATCAGCGGGCCGAGCACACCGGCGGTGGACCACGCGGTGAGGAGCCGGCCGTGGATGGCGCCGACCTGGTAGGTGCCGAAGAGGTCCCTGAGGTAGGCGGGCGCGGTCGCGAAGCCGCCTCCGTAGAAGGACAGGATCAGCAGCGCGCAGCAGACGAAGAGAGGCTTGGAGTCGTTGCCGAGCCGGGCGATCACGACGTACATCAGGGCCCCGGCGCCGAGGTAGACGCGGTACATGTTCTTGCGGCCGATCAGGTCCGAGGTGGAGGACCACAGGAGCCGGCCGCCCATGTTGGCGAGCGAGAGCAGGGCGACGAAGCCCGCGGCGGCGGAGGTGCTGACCGGTACGGAGGTCTCGCCGAAGAAGTCCGTGATCATCGGGGCGGCCTTCTCCAGGATGCCGATGCCCGCGGTGACGTTCATGCAGAGCACCACCCACAGGCACCAGAACTGCGGGGTGCGCAGGGCGTTGCGGGCGGAGACCTGGGCGGTGGTGACGAGCCTGCGGGTCTCCCGCTTCGGCTGCCATCCGGCGGGGAGCCAGCCCTCGGGCGGTATCCGCACGAGAAGGACGCCGAGCGCCATGAACGCCGCGTAGACGACTCCGTGCACGAGGAAGGCGGTGGCGATGCCGGAGCGGTCGGTGCCGAAGCCGTCCAGCATGCCGGTGGACCAGGGGGAGGCGATGAGGGCTC
Source organism: Streptomyces halstedii (assembly GCA_000720535.1). Classification (GTDB taxonomy): domain Bacteria; phylum Actinomycetota; class Actinomycetes; order Streptomycetales; family Streptomycetaceae; genus Streptomyces; species Streptomyces halstedii. The sequence goes on along the minus strand of JOAZ01000007.1, from coordinate 194,619 downwards.
CGCCGCCGAATCCCATGATGGCGATGCCGGTCGCCATGCCGGGGCGGTCGGGGAACCACTTGATCAGGGTGGAGACCGGCGAGATGTAGCCGATGCCGAGCCCGATGCCGCCGATGAACCCGTAGCCGAGGACGACGAGCCAGAACTGGCCGGTGGCGGCGCCGAGGGCCGCGACGAGGAAGCCGGACGAGAAGCAGACGAGCGAGACGAACATCGCCCAGCGCGGGCCGTTCCGCTCGACGAGGGTGCCGCCGAAGGCCGCGGAGAGGCCGAGCATGACGATGCCCAGCTGGAACGGGAGGGCGCTGGCGGTGCCGGAGAGGTCCAGGGCGGATTCGAGCGGGGGTTTGAAGACGCTCCAGGCGTAGGCCTGACCGATGGAGAGGTGCACGGCGAGCGCGGCGGGTGGTACGAGCCACCGGCTCCAGCCCGGGGGTGCGACGGTGCGGGACCTGTCCAGGAAGTTCATGGGGCCGCACTCTAGGCATCGGCCGCTCCCGTGACCAGATCATGGACGCAAGCGCTTTCGGGGACCGTTGGCCCGCGCGGGTACGGACCGGGCTCGGCGGTCCGTACCCGCGCGGACGCGGGGTTCAGGAGGAGAAGAGCATCCGGCCGAAGCTCTTGTGGCGGTGGTGCCCGCCGTAGTGGCCGCCCTGGTGGGGGGCGGCGCCCCAGGCGGGGCCCGGGGCGGCGGGGTAGGGCTGCTGCTGCGCGGGCGGGTAGGCCTGCGGCGCGGGCGGGGCGGGCGGCGCCTGCTGCGTCCACTGCGATTCCAGGCGGGTCAGGGACTCCAGCTCGCCGTAGTCCAGGAATATCCCGCGACAGCCGCCGCACTGCTCGATCTGGACACCGTTGCGGTTGTACGTGTGCATCTGGCCATGGCACTTGGGGCACTGGAACATCGGGTCGGCTCCTCACCGTCGCGTCGACGTCGCCGGAATGCGTGCCCGGCGTCCGCCGGTTCACCCTACGACGCGGATGGCGCGGCCAACTCGCCCGGGAGAGAGGCGATTCGGGCACAGGCGTCGAGCATCAGCCGTTCCACCTCGTCCGGACCGCGGCCTTCCGCGGCGGACTTGGCGAGCGCGAGCGCGGCCGTCTGCACGGTGAGGGCGCGCGCCGGGACGTCCAGCTCGGGCCACGGATCGCCGGCGGCGCGTACGGCGGGGCCGCCCTCGGCGCGGTAGGCGTCCAGGAAGCGCAGCCAGACCCCGGTGCCCAGCAGCCCGGCCGCGTACCAGGCGGCGGGGCGGGCGAGGTCCCAGGCGGGGTCGCCGAGGCCCGCGTCGTCGACGTCGATGAGCAGCCAGCGGCCGTCCGGCGTGCCGTCCCGGACGGGATGCCGGACGAGCTGGCCGAGGTGCAGGTCGCCGTGGCAGAGGAAACCGGCCCGGTGCGCGGGGGCGGGCGCCTCGCCGCGCGCCCAGCCGGGCAGTGAGCGCCAGGCCGCGAGGACCGTCCGTCCGGCGTCCGGGTCCCCGCCCGGCGGTGGCCCGGCGGCGCGCATACGGGCGACGGCGCGGGCCGCCTTGGCCGGGCCCCGCATCGGCGGGAACGGGTCCGGTGGCGGGGTGCGGTGCAGCCGGGCCAGGAGGACGGCGGCCTCCTCCCAGGGGGCGGCGTCGGGGTCCGCGGGATCGACGGGGCGGCCGTAGGGCCAGAGGGTCACGGCGCGGCCTTCGACGGTGCGGGCGGCCCGCGCGTCGCCGGGCGGGGCGGGCGGGGCGGGCGGTGCGCCGAGCGGCGGGAGCAGGATGCCCGCCGTCCGGGGCGAGGCCGCGAGCGCCAGCCGGGCCGCGAGGTCCGAGGGGTCCGCGTCCGGGGCGTGCGCCTTGGCGACCACCGGCCCGCTGCGGACCACCGTGCCGTCGGGGCGGTCCGCGAGGACCTCGGGGGGCGCGCAGTCGCACGAGGCGGGCGGATGGGCCCCCTGGTGCGCCAGGCCGCCCAGCGCACGCGCGACGGAGGCGGTGGTCATCGGTGAGGCTCCCCCGGACGGCGACCGGCCGACCGTACGGCGGGCCGGACGCGAGCCTACGCGGGGCGGGGCCGGCCGTGGCGCTCACGTTCCGCGGGCCCGGTGCCCCGTGGGACCGGCTCTTCCGCCGCACGGCCGTCCCGCGTACCCCCGGAGCAGGCCCGGTACCGGCCCGGCCCGCCGTACGGCGTCCCTCCGGGGCCGGACGCCCGTCCCGCGCGGGCCCCGGACAGGCGGCGCACAGGCCCCGGACAGCGCGATGTCCGGCCAGCTCCCCAGCTGGCCGGACAAACGCTGCCGTCCGCCGCACCCCCGTCCCCACGGGGTTGTTGGCCGGATGTCCCGGTCCGGACCGCTCTTCCGGACCCGGGGCGCCGCTCAGCGCCCCAGCATCACGCCCACGGACGACGCCTGTGTGACCACTGCTTCCCAGCCGCCGAAGACGACGACGAGCAGGGCCGCCAGGGGAAGGACCATGGCCGTCGCCACCACCGGGTGGCGACGGCCGGACGGGCGTGCGCCGAAGGCGGCGTACGCCCTGCGGCTCCGTGCGCGGATCATGGTCCGCGTAGCCGTGTCCGCCATGGTTCCTCTCCTGACATGTTCCGGAGCGGCGGGCGTCTGGCCTCGGGGGACGAGTTCCACGCCCGCCGCTTGACCTCAACATTAGGGAAGCGGCGACCGCCCGGCGTCATGCCCGCGTACCGATTGCCGGGCCTCCCGGAGGATGAGCGACTCCCGCGGGCGTACTCCCCTGGGTGGAGACGAGGCGCCGGATCCCGGGGACTTCCCGGAGGGGTCGCAGGGGGAAGGCCTCCGTGGGCGGGCCCGCCGGGTGCGGGGCGGCACCCGGCCGCCGTGGGCCCCGGGAGGCCGGGGCACGGGGTGACTTCACTCACGTCCAGGGCCTCCGGGCGGGGGCCCGTCCCCCTTCCGCGGCCCCTCCCGGACGTCCCCGGGCCGCCGGTTCGGATGGTGGGGACCCCCTCGGAAGAGGTAACGAACTGATGAACCGCCACTGATCCAACCACCTGGCCATGGACGCGCTTTGGGGCCGCTCACCGGCCGTCGGCCGTACCGCCGCGACTTCCTGATCCCGGCTCACCTCCCGTGCGTGGCAACGGCAATCGGTCGCGGGACGAGGGCGCGGCCTCTGAGCGCGCCGCGCCACGGGTACGTAAGCTGTGCCTCGTCAGGCGGACCAGGCAGCGGGGATGGGCAGACGATGGCGATGATGCGGCTCCGGCGCGAGGACCCGCGTGTCGTCGGCTCGTTCAGGCTCCACCGGCGGCTCGGCGCGGGCGGCATGGGCGTCGTCTACCTGGGGTCCGACCGCAGGGGCCAGCGGGTGGCGCTGAAGGTGATCAGGCCCGACCTCGCCGAGGACCAGGAGTTCCGGTCCCGCTTCGCCCGCGAGGTGTCCGCCGCCCGGCGGATCCGCGGCGGGTGCACGGCCCGTCTGGTGGCGGCCGACCTGGAGGCGGACCGCCCGTGGTTCGCGACCCAGTACGTCCCCGGACCGTCGTTGCACGACAAGGTCGCCGAGGAGGGGCCGCTCCCGGCCGCCGAGGTGGCCTCCATCGGGGCGGCGCTGTCCGAGGGGCTCGTGGCGGTGCACGAGGCGGGGGTCGTCCACCGCGACCTGAAGCCGTCGAACATCCTCCTCTCCCCCAAGGGCCCCCGGATCATCGACTTCGGTATCGCCTGGGCGACCGGGGCCAGCACGCTCACCCACGTCGGGACCGCCGTCGGCTCCCCCGGCTTCCTCGCGCCGGAACAGGTGCGGGGCGCCGCGGTGACACCGGCCACGGACGTGTTCTCGCTGGGCGCCACCCTGGCGTACGCGGCGATGGCCGACTCGCCGTTCGGACACGGCAGTTCCGAGGTGATGCTCTACCGCGTGGTGCACGAGGAGCCGTATCTCTTCGACGTGCACGACGCGCTCGCCCCGCTGGTGCGGGCCTGTCTCGCGAAGGACCCCGAGGAGCGGCCGAGCACCCTGCAACTGTCCATGCGGCTGAAGGAGATCGCCGCGCGCGAGGCGCAGGGGCTGCACGAGCGGCGGCCTCCCGTCCAGCGCGGTGAGCGGGAGCTGGACCGGCCGACCGGGCGGCTGGAGAGCCCGTACGCCGAGCAGCAGACCCGGCGGTCCGACGGTGGGCCCGCCCCGGCCCCGCGTTCGCCGGTCAGGCGGCCCGCCGCGTCGCGGTCGGGGGCGTCCCCCCGTACGGGCGGGTCGCGGCCTCAGGCCGCCCGGGGCGGCTCGCGCCCGGCCAAGCGCCCGCACTCCACCGGTGCGACGGGCGGTGTGCCCGGTACGGGCCGCCGTCCGGGCACCCGCCCCGGGGCGCGGGCGACGGCGACCGGCCGCGGCGGTGTGCGGCGGCCCGCCAATCCCCGGTTGCTGCGGCAGCGGCTCGTGGTGTTCGTCGTGGTGACGTTGCTGGTGGCGCTGGGGATCGCGGCCGCCCAGGGCTGCCAGGGCCCGGCGCGTGGGATGGGCGGCACACCGCCGTCCCCGTACACGGGCGCGGCCGTCGTCGCGCCGGTGCACGGGCACGGGCCGGACGGGGTCAGGGCCGTGTGACGCGGGTCGCGTAGAAGGCGACGGCGGAGGCGGCGGCCACGTTGAGCGAGTCGACCCCGGCGTCCATCGGGATGCGGACGTGCAGGTCGGCCGCGGCGAGGGCCTGGGGCGTCAGCCCGTCGCCCTCCGTACCGAAGAGAAGGGCCAGCTTCCCGTCCTGGCGTGCGGCGAGCGCGTCCAGGGTGATCGAACGGTCGCTCAGGCACAGCGCGGCGGTGGTGAACCCGGCCGCACGGAGTGACGTGAGGTCCTGGGGCCAGGATTCCAGCCGGGTCCAGGGGACGTGGAAGACGGACCCCATCGACACCTTCACGGCCCGCCGGTAGAGCGGGTCGGCGCAGCGCGGGGTGAGCAGGACGGCGTCGACGCCGAGCGCGGCGGCGTTGCGGAAGGCGGCGCCCAGGTTGGCGTGGTCGACCATGTCCTCGAACACGGCGACTCGGCGTACGTCCCCGTGGGCGGGGTCCAGGAGGGCGTCCACGGTGGGCAGGGGCCGGCGTCCCATGGCGGCGAGCGCCCCGCGGTGGACGTGGTAGCCGGTGACGCGTTCGGCGAGTTCCGGGGTGACCGCGTAGACCGGGGCGTGTTCCTCGTCGATGACGTCGCGCATGACGTCGAACCACTTGGCGGTCAGCATCATGGACCGCATCGCGTACCCGGCGTTCCTGGCCCGCCGGATGACCTTCTCGCCCTCGGCGATGAAGAGACCTTCGGCGGGTTCGCGCCGGCGCCGGAGCTGGACGTCGGTCAGGTCCGTGTAGTCGCTCAGACGCGGGTCGTCGGGGTCGTCGACGGTGAGGAGTTCAGCCACGGGTCGTACTGCCTTGTTTCCGGTCGGGAGGAGCGGGAGGAGGGGAGGACGGCCGGCCCGCCAGGGGGTGTCCGGCCGATCAGGGCCGGGCGCCCCCGAGGTCGGCGCGCACGGCGACGACCTCTCCGACGACGATGACCGCCGGGGGGCGTACGTCCTCGGCGACGGCCCGCTCCCCCACCGTGGCGAGGGTGGCGTCGACCCTGCGCTGGGCGGCGGTGGTGCCCTCCTGGACCAGGGCGACCGGGGTGTCCGGGGACTTGCCGTGGGCGATGAGCGCCTGGGCGATGGGGCCGATCTTGTCGACGGCCATCAGCAGGACCAGGGTGCCCCGCAGCCGGGCCAGGGCCTCCCAGTCGACCAGGGAGCGCGGGTCGTCCGGGGCGACGTGGCCGCTGACCACGGTGAACTCATGGGCGACCCCGCGGTGGGTGACGGGGATACCGGCCGCTCCGGGCACGGAGATGGTGCTGGAGATGCCGGGGACGACGGTGCACGGGATGCCCTCGGCGGCCAGCGCCCGCGCCTCCTCCATGCCCCGGCCGAAGACGTACGGGTCGCCGCCCTTGAGGCGGACGACGGCCTTGCCCGCCTTGGCGTGGTCGATCAGCGCCTGGTTGATCGCCTCCTGGGCCATGAAGCGGCCGTAGGGGATCTTCGCGGCGTCGATCACCTCGACGTGCGGGGGGAGTTCGTCGAGCAGGGCACGGGGGCCGAGCCGGTCCGCGATGACGACGTCGGCCTCGGCCAGGAGGCGGCGGCCGCGGACGGTGATCAGGTCCGGGTCGCCGGGGCCGCCGCCGACCAGGGCGACACCGGGGGCGCGGGTGCGGTGGTGCGGGGCGGCGAGGGTGCCGTCGCGCAGGCCCTCGACGATGGCGTCCCGTACGGCGGCGGAGTGGCGGGGGTCCCGGCCGTGCGAGGTGGTGGTGAGGACGGCGACCGTGATGCCCTCGCTGCGGCCGGTGGCCGGGGTCCACGCGGTCGCGGCCTCCGCGTCGTCGCTGCGGACGCACCAGGTGCGGGTGCGTTCGGCCTCGGCGGAGGCGGCGTCGTTGGCGGCGGCGTCGGTGGTCGCGATCAGGGCGTACCAGGTGTCGGCGAGGTCGCCGTCCTGGTACCGGCGGCGCTCCCAGCGGATCTCGCCCGCGTCGGCCATCGCCTCGACGGACGGGGTGGCCGACGGGGAGACCAGGGTGATGTCCGCCCCGGCCGCGACGAGGGCGGGGAGCCTGCGCTGAGCGACCTGGCCGCCGCCCACGACGACGACGCGGCGACCGGTCAGACGCAGTCCGACGGGGTAGGCGGGGTGATCGTCGTACTCGGCCATGGCTCGTGCGGCTCCTCGTGCGGGTGCGGTGTGCTGCGGGCCGCTGCGGCGGTGGAGCGGCGGTGTGGCCGCCGGGACCCGCCCGTCGGCGCCTTCTCGGTAGGTCGTCGTGTCATCGTGTCGTACGCGCGCGGCGCGGCCGTACGGCGTGGGACCACGATACGGGGTGGTGGGAAGGGGTACGGGAGGGGCGGGCGTCCTCGCCGTCCCTCCCGTACCCGGGGCTCCCGCCCGGCCGGTTCGGCCGGTCCGCGCGGCCGGGGCCCGGTCGCTTCGCTACTTCTCCGTCACGCCCGCCGCGTCGAACGTCGCGACCTCGTGCATGGCGCGGGCCGCGCTCTGGACGATGGGGAGTGCCAGCAGGGCCCCGGTGCCTTCGCCGAGGCGGAGGTCCAGGTCGACCAGCGGACGCAGGCCCAGCTTGTTGAGGGCCGCCACATGGCCGGGTTCGGCGCTGCGGTGTCCGGCGACGCACGCGGCGAGCGCCTCGGGGGCGACGGCCCGCGCCACCAGTGCCGAGGCACCGGCGCTCACGCCGTCCAGGATCACCGGCGTACGCAGGGACGCGCCGCCCAGCAGGAAGCCCGCCATCGCTGCGTGCTCCAGGCCGCCGACCGCGGCCAGCACCCCGATCGGGTCCGCCGGGTCGGGCTGGTGCAGTTCCAGGGCGCGGCGGACCACGTCCACCTTGCGCGCGTGCATCTCGTCGTTGATGCCGGTGCCCCGGCCGGTGACCTCGGCCGGGTCCATGCCCGTGTACACGCAGATCAGCGCGGCGGACGCGGTGGTGTTGGCGATGCCCATCTCACCGGTGACGAGGGCCTTGTTCCCGGCCGCTACCAGGTCCCGGGCGGTCTCGATGCCGACCTCGATCGCGGCGAGCACCTCTTCACGGGTCAGTGCCGGGCCGGTGGTGAAGTCCGCCGTACCGGGACGGACCTTCCGGGGCAGCAGTCCGGGGGACGCCGGGAGGTCGGTCGCCACACCCACGTCGACCACACACACCTCGGCGCCCACCTGGGCGGCGAAGGCGTTGCAGACGGCGCCGCCGCCCAGGAAGTTGGCGACCATCTGGGCGGTGACCTCCTGCGGCCACGCGGTGACGCCCTGGGCGTGCACCCCGTGGTCCCCCGCGAAGATCGCCACGGCCGCGGGCTCCGGGATCGGCGGCGGGCACATCCGGGAGAGCCCGGACAGCTGGGCGGAGATGATCTCCAGCATGCCGAGGGCGCCCGCGGGCTTCGTCATCCGCTTCTGGCGTTCCCAGGCCTCGCCGAGCGCCTTGGCGTCCAGGGGGCGGATGTTGGCGATGGTCTCCTGGAGCAGGTCGTGCGGGGCCTCGCCGGGCAGGGCGCGGCGGCCGTACGTCTCCTCGTGCACGACCCAGGACAGCGGGCGGCGCTTGGACCAGCCCGCCTGCATCAGCTCGGGCTCCTCGGGGAACTCGTCCACGTAACCGACGCAGAGGTAGGCCACGACTTCCAGGTGTTCGGGCAGGCCCAGGGCGCGGACCATCTCCCGCTCGTCGAAGAAGCTCACCCAGCCGACACCGAGCCCTTCGGCACGGGCGGCGAGCCACAGGTTCTCGACGGCGAGCGCCGAGGAGTACGGGGCCATCTGCGGCTGGGTGTGCCGGCCGAGGGTGTGCCGGCCGCCACGGGTGGGGTCGGCGGTGACGACGATGTTCACCGGGGTGTCGAGGATGGCCTCGATCTTCAGTTCCTTGAACTGCTTGGCCCGCGCCTTGGGCAGCGACTTGGCGTACGCCTCGCGCTGACGCTGGGCCAGTTCGTGCATGGAACGGCGGGTCTCGGCGGAGCGGATGACGACGAAGTCCCAGGGCTGCGAGTGGCCGACGCTGGGCGCGGTGTGCGCGGCCTCCAGCACCCTCAGCAGGACCTCGTGCGGGATGGGGTCGCTGCGGAAACCGTTGCGGATGTCGCGGCGCTCGCGCATGACGCGCAGGACGGCCTCGCGCTCGGCCTCGTCGTAGCCGGGGGCGGGCGGGGCGAGGGGGGCTTCCTCCTCCTCTGCTCCGGGCCCTGCGGCCTCGGGGGCCTGGTCCTCGGCGTCCTGGTCCTCGGCCGTGTGTTCGGTGGGGGCGGGTCCGGCGGGCGCCTCCGCGGGGGCGGCCGTGGCCTGCGGGGGCTGTCCGGCCCCGGCCTTGGGGGGCTGTCCGGCCGTGTCCCCGGCCGGTTCCTCGACGGGGGCTGGGGTCCCGGCCTGCGGGACCGGAGCGGACCCGTCCGGGGTACCGGCTCCGGGGGTCTCGGCGTGCGGGGTCTCTGTCTGCGGGGCTGCCGGTGCCGGGGCCTCGGGCTCGGCGGTCTCCGCTTCGGGGGCCGCCTCGGCCACGGGGACCGCCTCGGCTTCGGCGGTCCCGGCTTCGGGAGCCGCCTCGGTTTCAGGGACCTCGGCCTGAGGGGCCTCGGCTTCGGGGGTCTCGATGATCTCCGGGCCGGTGCCCGCTTCCTCCGGGCGGGCCTCCGGTGCCACGGCGGCGGCCGGGGCCTCCTGCGGCGCGGCGGCGGCACGGGCCGCGGCGGCCTCCACGAAGGGCGGCTCGGCGTCCACGGGCTCCGGCTCGGAGGCGGGCTGCCCGGCCTCCGGCGGCACCGGCCCGGCGACGGAAGCGGGGGCGGCGTGCGTGCCCTCGGAGACGGGGCCGTCCACGGCGACGAACTGGCCGCCCATGCTCTCGGTCGACGCGGACCACCCGACCGTCTCGGGCATGGGCGCCCGCGCGACCGCCTCGGCCGAAGGCGCGGGCGTCGGCTCCTGTACGGCCACGGCCGGCTGCTCGGCAACCGGTTCCTCGGCCACGGGCTGTTCTGCGACCGGCTGTTCTGCGACCGGCTGATCGGCGACCAGCTGTTCGGCAAGGGGCTGTTCGGCGGCGGGCCGGGGCGCCGCCTCCTCGGCGACCGCCGCCACGGCGGCCTGTGCCGGGATCCCGGCGGGCTCCACGCCCGGCTGCGGTGCCTCCGGTTCCGCCACGGCGGCCTCGGACGGTGCCGGGACGACCGTTTCTGCGGTCATGGGCGGCTCCGGCGCGGGAACCGCGGCCGTTTCCTGGACCGGGGCGGGCTCCTGGACGGCGTCCGGGAGGGGCGCCGCCTCCGGGGCGGCTTCCTGGACGGCGGGGGCCACGGGCTCGGCAGGGGCGGCTGCTTCGGCCTGGGCCACGGCCTCGGCGATCTGGGCCTCGGGCTCAGCGGGCTGGGCCACGGCCTCGGGGGCCTGGGCCACGGCCTCGGCGGGAGCGGTGGGCTCGGGGGCCTGGACCGCGGCCTCGGGGCGGATGGTCGGCTCCGGGGCCTGGGCGGCCCACGGGGTCGCTCCCCGCGGCGGGATCTCCCCCAGCTGCGGGCCCGGCAGCTGGCCGAGGTCCGCCGGGACCTCGACGTACTCGGGGCCGCTCACCGGCGGTCCGGCGTGCCGTGCGGGCGCCGGGGCCTGCGGGGCGCCGGCCGGGCCCCGGTCGGCCAGCGAACGGACGACCCCGCCGGTGGCGTTCGCCCCGTACGACGGGGCCTCGACGGGGCCCCGGCGCAGCGGGCGCCGGGCGGCCGGGGCGGGCGCGCCCGCCGGGGCCGGGGTCCGCGCCGCGGCGTGGTCGGCGGAGCCGGTGCCGGGCGCTCCGCCCGCGGTCCGGCCCTGCGCGGGTACCTGGGGCGCGGGCTGGGCCGGGTGGTCGCCGGGTGCGGTCGGGCCGTCGCTCCAGGCGCCCTGGGCCGCGGGCATCAGCAGGAGGTCGTCGTCCTCGGGGGCCTGCTCGGAGGGGTCGAGGAAGGTGTACGCGTCCGGGGCGGGGATGCCCGGCTGCTCCACCATGCCTGCGTGCTCCGGCAGTCCCTCGCCCGGGATCTGGCCGGTGTCGGTCATGCGTACCCCTCGCCCATCGTCAGTGCTCCTTCGGCCCTCGCCCGGGATGCCCGAACCACGGCACGCCGGTGCTCGTCAACAAGAACGAGCGGGCTCGCCGCGCGGCACGAGACGCGTGGAGCCGTCCGTGCCCGCGGTCGTTCGCCGCCGCGACGGACCGTCCGCACGGCTCGCTGTGGACTGCGCCACGTTGCGCGTCCCCCGGTTGCGCTGTACCACATCGTGGACCAAAACGGTCCCCTTTTCCGGACATTGACGAACGAACCGTCGAACGGCCAGGTGCGGTACAACAATCGCTCAGCCTACCTCGCGCTGTGCCCGGAGCGGGTCAGGGGGCGAGGTCGGAGCGGACCGCGGAGAGCAGGAACACGACCGAGCGCTCGCGCTCCGTCCAGGCCGACGTGTCCAGCGCGACGGACTGGAGCAGCACGCATTCGACGGCGTAGCCGTTCCCGCCGAGCGCCGCTCCCAGCGCCTCGGCCTCGTCGCGGTTGGCGGCGTGGGTGACGACGCGTTCCGGGCGTCGGGCGGCGACCGCGGTGACGACGGGGACACCGCCGCCCCCGATCCGTACCACGTCGGGTTCCGGCAGGCGTTCCAGGACGTGCGGGGCGCGGCCCTGGACGACCTGGAGGGGCACCTGGAGCGTGCGGGCGGCGGCCGCCGTACGGGCGCAGGCGGCCGGGTCGCTGTCCACGGCGAGGACCGCCGCCCCGAACCGGGCCGCCTCCGCCGCGAGGGCGCCGGATCCCGAGCCGATGTCCCAGAGCAGGTCGCCGGTGCGCGGGCCGAGACGGGCCAGTTGGGCGGCGCGGAGCGCGGGCGACTCCCCCTCGGCGGGTTCGGCGCCGGCCGCGCCGCGCGGACCGTAGGACGCCGGGGGCAGGGCCCAGCCGCGGACGCCCTGCGGGCTGTCGGGGCGTCGGCCGGCCAGCCAGGCGGCGGTGGCGGCGGGCTCGGGGCCGCCGCCGATGACGATGACGACGTTGGGGTCGCGCCAGGTGTGGTCGGCGGTCTTGTCGGAGGTGAGGACGGTGACCCGCTCGCGGGCGGTGCCGAGTTCCTCGCAGATGACGAAGGTGCGGTGGACGCCTTCCAGGAGCAGCGCGAGTTCGGCGGGTCCGGCCCCCGGTGAGGTGAGGACGGCGACCTTGTGATGGGCCCGGCAGACGTTGACCGCGCGGCGCAGGGTGCGGGGGTGGGCGACGACGATCTGGGCGTCGTCCCAGGGCATTCCGGCGCGGGCGAAGGCGGTGGCCACGGAGGAGACGGCGGGCACGACCTCGACCTCCAGGCCGTGTTCGGGCGCGCGCAGGGTGCGTACGACGCCGAAGAAGCCGGGGTCCCCGTCGGCGAGCACGACGGCGCTGCCCCGGTGGCCGGCGATCCGTCGGGCGGCCAGGTCCACGCTGCCCAGGCGGATGCGTTCGGCCCCCTGCGGGACCTCGGGCAGGGCGAGGTGGTGGGCGGCCCCGGCGACGAGTGTGGCGGCGGAGAGCGCGGCCGTGGCCGCTGCGGTCAGGGGTGAACCGTCCCAGCCGATCACCGTGACCCGGTCGGACATCGTCGTCAGTCTCCAGGGGTGTGGCGGGCGGGGCCTCCGCGCGGGGGCGGCGGAGCAAGGGTGAGCGTATCGGGTCCGCGCCGGGGTGCGGCCGGAGAATGTGCCGGGCGCGGAGCGGTGTTCACTTCCAGTCGTCGTAGGTGCCGTAACCGCCCGCGTCGGCCAGCTGTTCGGCGACGCCTTCCAGGTCCTCGGGCAGCAGTCCCCACACGATGAGGTCGGTCCTGATGTCGGTCCAGCCGCCGTCGGTGCCGTTGTCGGTCCGGGTCCGCGCTATCCGGGCGTTGCGCAGGACGCCTTCACTGATGCAGCCGATCTTCTGGGCGACCTGCTGGGAGGCGGTGTTGTCGGCGGGGGTGCGCAGTTCGAGGCGCTCGAACCCCTGGTCGCGGAAGAGCCATTCGGCGACGGCGAGCACCGATTCCGGGGCGTATCCCTCGCCGCGCCCCCAGGGCGCGGTGATGTAGCGGATCTCGGTGGACCGGGTGCGCCAGTCGGTGTTGAGCAGCCGGACGGAGCCGACCAGGCGCTGGGTGAGGAACTCCGTGACGGCGAGGACGATGCCGTGGCCCTGGGTGCGCTCGGCGGCGGCGATCCTGCGGACCCACCGCTCGGCGTCGACCTGGGTGTAGGGGTGGGGGGCGTCGGTCCAGGCGACGGTCTGCTCGTCGTTCATCATCTCGATGTACGCGGGGACGTCGGCCATGTCGAAGGGGCGCAGCACCAACCTGTCCGTGCTGATGGAGATGGACGGGAAGGTGGTAGTCATGCGCAGCTCCATGCCTCAAGACCGTGTAAAGGCACCAGCATGCAGCATCGGGGCGGTGGCGCGCATGGCCGGGTCCACGGGCCGGGCCCCGTACACCCGGTGCGGGTGTACGGGGCCCGGCGGTGCGGGGCGTGCCGGGGTCAGGAGGCGGCGGGGGCACCGAACGCCGGGACGATCGAGCCCTGGTAGGTGTCCTCGATGTACTTCTTGACCTCGTCGGAGTTGAGGAGCTTGACGAGCTTCTGGACGCGGGCGTCCTTCTCGTTGCCCTCCTTGACGGCGAGGAAGTTGGCGTAGGGGTTGCCCTCGGCCTTCTCCAGCGCCAGCGAGTCCTGACCCGGCTTCAGGCCGGCCTCGATGGCGTAGTTGCCGTTGATGACGGCGGCGTCGACGTCGTTGAGGGCGCGGGGCACGGTGGCGGCCTCCAGCTCCTTGAACTCCAGGCCCTTCTTGTCCGTGATGTCGCTGAGCTTGGCGTTCGTGCCGACGCCGTCCTTGAGGGTGATCAGCCCGTTCTCGGCGAGGAGCTGGAGCGCGCGGCCCTCGTTGGTGGTGTCGTTGGGCACGGCGACGGTCTGCCCGGCCTTGAGGTCCTTGAGGTCCTTGGCCTTCTTGGAGTAGAGGCCGAGGGGCTCCAGGTGGACGTTCACGACCGGGACGATGTGGGTGCCGTTCTTCTCGTTGAAGTCGTCCAGGTACGGCTTGTGCTGGAAGAAGTTGGCGTCGACCTGGCCGTTCTCGGTGGCGGTGTTCGGCAGGACGTAGTCGGTGAACTCCTTCACCTCCAGCTTGAGTCCGGCCTTGTCCGCCAGGTTCTTCTTGACGTAGTTGAGGATGTCGGCGTGCGGCGTCGGGGACGCGGCGACGACGAGCGCCTTGGAGGCGTCGGCGTCCGACGCCTTCCCGGAGGCGGGGTCGGAGTCGGTGCCGCACGCGGTGAGCCCGAGGGCGAGCGCGACGGTGGCAGCGGCGGCGGCGGTGAGCTTGATGTTCTTACGCACGAAGAGTGCCTCTTTCCGGTGGTGAAGGTGGTGCGCCCGGACAAGGAGTGCGGGCTTGGGGGAGGAGAAGTCAGGAGGTGGCGCGGCCCCGGCGGGCCAGTAGGCGTACGGCGATGTCGCCGATGAGCTGGACCACGGTCACGATCACGATGAGCAGCGCGACGGTGACGAGCATGAACCGGTCGTCGAAGCGCTGGAATCCGTTGGTGATGGCCAGGGAGCCGAGTCCTTCGCCGCCGACCGCGCCGGCCATCGCGGAGTAGCCGATGAGCACGATGACGGTGGTGGTGACGCCGGAGACGAGCGAGGGCAGGGCCTGCGGCAGCAGCACCTTGCGGACGATGGTGGGGACCGAACCGCCCATGGACTGGACGGCTTCGACGAGTCCGTGGTCGACCTCGCGCACCGCGGTCTCGACGAGCCGGGCGAAGAAGGGGATGGCGCCGACGGCGAGCGGCACGATCATCGCGGTCGGGCCGATGAAGGTGCCGACCACCCAGGTGGTGAAGGGGATGATGGCGATCAGCAGGATGATGAAGGGCAGCGAGCGGCCGATGTTCACGACGACGCCGACGACCTTGTTCAGCACGGTGTTCCGGAGCAGTCCGCCCTTGTCGGTGAGGACCAGCAGGATGCCCAGCGGGAGTCCGCCGATGACGGTGACGAGGGCGGCCCACAGCACCATGTAGAGGGTGTCGACGGTGCCTTGGGCGAGCAGGGGCTGCATGTCGTTCCAGCTCACTTCGCCGCCTCCTCGGTGAACAGCGCGGGGGTCCGCGCGGGCGCGGCCCCGGCGGCCTCGTCCACGGTCTCGGCCTGGAGCCCCCGTTCGCGCAGGAATCCGATCGGTACGACGTTGTCCGCGTAGCCGCCGGGCAGTTCGATGCGCATCCGGCCGATCTGCCGGCCGCCGACGGTGTCCATGGCGGCGCCGAGGATCGAGATGTCGATGTTGTACTTCCGCGCGAGCTGCGAGATCACGGGCTGGGCCGCCTCGTCGCCGCGGAAGGTGACGTCGACCACGGTGCGGTCGGGTCCGGAGGCGGTGCCGCCCACCGGGAACAGCGCGTCGGCGAGCTCGGATCCGGGCGTGGCCAGCAGTTCGTCGACGGTGCCGGACTCGACGACGCGGCCTCCGCGCATGAGGGCGGCCGAGTCGCAGACGGTCTTGACGACGTCCATCTCGTGTGTGATGAGCAGGACGGTGAGGCCGAGTTGCTGGTTGACGTCGCGCAGCAGTTGGAGGATGGAGCGGGTGGTCTCGGGGTCGAGCGCGGAGGTCGCCTCGTCGGAGAGGAGCACCTTCGGGTCGCCGGCCAGGGCGCGGGCGATGCCGACGCGCTGCTTCTGGCCGCCGGAGAGCTGGCCGGGGTAGGCCTTCGCCTTGTCGGCCAGGCCGACCAGGTCGAGGAGTTCGAGGGCCTTGCGGGTGCGGGCCTGCCCGGAGATCCCGAGGATCTCCAGGGGCAGTTCGACGTTGCGCTGGACGGTACGCGAGGACAGCAGGTTGAAGTGCTGGAAGACCATGCCGATGCGGCTGCGCGCCTCGCGGAGCCCCTTGCCGGCGCGCGGGCCGCGGCCGGCCAGGGCGGTGAGGTCCTGTCCGTCGACGGTCACGGTGCCGGAGGTGGGGCGTTCGAGCAGGTTGACGCAGCGGATGAGGGAGGACTTGCCGGCGCCGCTCTGTCCGATGACGCCGTAGACCTCGCCCTCGCGTACGTGCAGGTCCACACCGTCCAGGGCGGTGACCTCACGTCCGCGTGACTGGTAGACCTTGGTGAGGCCCGAGGTGGTGATCACAGGGATTCCGTCACTGTCGAGTGCGCGGCGCGGTTGTGCCGGGCACGGGGCGTTCGTCTGAAGAGACTGTGCTCAGGGGTCTGGGTGGTCGACCGGTGGGAGTCTCGGCACGGCCGGGCCCGGGTTCCGGGCGCGGCTGGTGTCCGGGCAGGCTCGGTCCGCTGGACGCGGACGGCACGGGCTCGGGTCTCGCTTCGGGGCGCGAGGCTCAGGCGGGGGCCCTCAGAAGGCGCGCATTCGACACATACAACGAGCACCGGGCGTCGTGTTCGCCTCGGTCGCGGGGATGCGGGAGCTCGTCGTGGTCATGGGCCCCAGTAAAACAGACGTAACGTTCCGGCGATCCCGGCTGTCCGTATAGCGGACAGTGCTGGACGGGTGCGGCCGCGCGTCGGCCGGGCCACATCGATCGCCCTGCGCACCGCTCTGACCTGCGGTGATGCGAGGGGGCCCGGATCGGCGGCGGTCGGCTCCGACGATCCGCGGCGGGTGCGTGCTGTGGCCAAGGCCACGATTCCTGGACACGGCCCCGCCCGGACCCGGCCGCCGGGGCCCTTCCGGGGCGCCGGGGGCGCACGCGGCGGCGCCCCCGGGCCGTAATACCCTCGGTCCATGCTCGTCGCCCTGACGGTCGCGGTCGCCGTGACCGCCCTCGCCCTCGCCGCCTGGTGCGGATTCGCCGCCTACCGGGACCAGCCCACCAAGGACTGGCACTTCATCGGGATGGCCGTCGTCTCCGTGCTGGCACTGGCCCAGCTGGTGGTGGGCATCGTGCGGCTGGCCGGCGGCGACCGCCCCGAGCAGGGCATGACGATCTTCATCGCCTATCTCATCGGCGCCTTCGCGGCCGTACCGGCGGCGGGCTTCCTCTCGCTGACCGAGCGGACCCGGTGGGGCTCGGTGACGGTGGCGGCCGGCGCGGTCGTGCTGGCCGTCCTGGAAGTACGGCTCTACGACATCTGGGGAAGCTGACCGTGACCGACACCGACCGCTCCGGGGCCCCGTCCTCCGCGCCCGCGCAGAAGCAGCAGTTCGAGCTCGGCACCGGGCCCGGACGCGTCCTGGTCTGGTTCTACGGGGTGTTCACCGTGGCGGCCGCCTCCCGCTCCGTCGTCCAGATGATCGTGGACTTCGGCAGGGCTCCGCTGGCGTACGTCCTGTCGGCGGTGGCCGCCGTGGTGTACGGGTTCATCACCTACTCGCTGGTGCGCGGCGGTGAGAAGGCGCGCCGGGCGGCCCTGGTGTGCTGTGCCGCCGAACTCGCCGGGGTGCTGGTGGTCGGCACCTGGACGCTGGTGTCGCCGTCCGCGTTCCCCGACGCCACGGTGTGGTCGGACTTCGGGATGGGCTACCTGTTCATCCCGGTGATCCTGCCGGTCACCGGGATGATCTGGCTGCGCCGCGCCCGCCGGGCCTGACGTCCGGGGGGCCTCGGGATGTCCGGGGGCCTCGGCATGTACGTGGCCCCTCGGGATGTCCGTGGCCCCCGGATGTCCGGGGGCCGTGTGACGCCCACGGCCGGTAGTACGTCGGGGTCGCGCGGAACCCACCGGTCCCGCGCGACCGGTCAGGCGCTGGTGACGAACTCCGGTGCGACGGCGGGCTTCTCCAGCAGGATCAGGCGTACGCCGTCCTCACCGGTGGTGTCGCCCACCCGGGCGTAACCCGCCTTGCGGTAGAGCCGCAGATTGCCCTCGCTGCGCTCGCCCGCGCTCAGCCGGAAGCGCGTCGCCGCGCCCCCGTCCACCAGGGCTGACTCCGCGGCGCGCAGCAGCCGGGTACCCAGCCCGTGCCCCTGGAGGCGCGGGTGGACGCAGAGCCGGCCGATCCGGCCGACGCCCTCCTCGTCGAGGGAGCCGCACACCGAGCCGACGACCTCGTCGCCGAGCCGGGCGACGCACACGAGGTCCCTGGCGACCTCGTCGCGGACCGACGCCAGCGTCTGGACGAGCGGGGCGATGCGGTAGTTGCCGTACAGCTCCGCCTCGCTCTGGAAACAGAGGTACTGGAGTCTGAAGATCTGCTCGGCGTCCCGCGCTGTCGCCGCCGAGATGGTCACGCTCATGCCCATGTGTGCACGCCTCCCGCTCACCTGCTCCGCCGGTTGTCTACCGCTCCATTCCCCCCGCGTCAGGAGCTACAACCTCCGCCGCGAGCATTCTGCGCAGACATCCAAGGCAACGAGAACGCGTCGGACCCAAACTCCCCTGTGAGATACCCAACTCCCCTGCGATTTCGCGGTAGGTGGGATCGTGGGCGGCCAGCATCGCGCCGAGCAGCCGGGGGCAGTTCCCGGGGAGCCGGCCGACCGCGGCGCGCAGTGCCCGGCGTTCGTCGGCGCGTTCGGCGGCCCTCTCGGGCCGGGCGGCGCCGTCGCCGGGCAACTCCTCGGCCGGGCAGGGGTGTTCGCGCCGTGCCCGGCGCCGGGCGGCACGTGCCTCCGCGCGGACGGCGGCGCGCACCCAGCGGGCGGGGTCGGCCGGCTGCCCGGGGCCGGACCGGTGTTCCAGCAGCCGCAGCCAGACGGACTGCTCCAGGTCGGCCGCCTCCATCCCGGCGGCCGGGGCCTCGGCGGTGGCCTCGGCCCGCACCAGCGGGTGCAGCGCGCGGACGAGAGCGAGAAGCGTCATGCCCCGTCAACGCGGGGCGTGGGCGGGCGGTTGCCGTACGGGCGCGGCTCCACCCGACCGGGGCATCCTGGCCGGGTGGCTGACGCGCGGGGCCCGGTCAGCGCGTCCGGTGGTCCGCCGCGGCGAGCAGGGCGGTGTCCGGGTTGTCGGAGAAGATCCCGTCGATGCCCGTCGCGAAGTACGCCCGGAAGGCGCCGAACACGTCGCCGTAGGCGTTCGGGTCCGTGCCGCGCCGGAAGTCGGCGGGCAGGAAGGTGTTCTCGTTGCGCAGGGTGTACGGGTGCAGCACCAGGCCCTTCGCGTGGGCGTCGGCGACCAGGGTGGTCGGCTCGGTGAGCCGGCCGGCGGCGTCCTTGGGGATGACCAGGTCCAGGGTGGGCCCGATGCCCTGGGCGAAGGAGGCGATCCACTTCAGCCCGGCGGGGGTCACCAGGTCGGCCACCGTGCGCGGGTCGCCGGACTCGACGAAGTCCCAGGGCCGCTCGGTGGGCCCGGAGAGCAGGACGACGCGCGGGGTGGCGACCAGCTTCGCCAGCCGGCGCATGGAGCCCGGCTCGAAGGACTGGAGGAGCAGCGGGGAGTTCGCGCGGTGCCGGTCGTGGCGGCGCAGCAGCCGGGCGAGGGGTTCCTCCAGGCCGAGGCCCAGCTTCCTGAAGTAGGAGGGGTGCTTGGTCTCGACGTACAGCCAGACGGGTGCGCCCCGGCGGCGGCCCTCCTGGTCGGCCCAGCGCAGGACCTCCTCAAAGGTGGGCACCTCCCAGCGGCCGTCGTAGACGGTGTTCCTCTGGCGGTTGCCGGGGATGCGCTCGGTGGCGCGGAGGGTCTTGAGCTCGGCCAGGGTGAAGTCCTCGGTGAACCAGCCGGTGAGGCTGACGCCGTCGATCTTCTTGGTGGTCCTGCGGCTCGCGAACTCGGGGTGGTCGGCCACGTCGGTGGTACCGGTGATGTCGTTCTCGTGGCGGCAGACGAGGTGGCCGTCCCGGGTCGGCACCAGGTCCTGCTCCACGATGTGCGCGCCCATGTCCAGGGCGAGCTGGTAGGAGCCGAGGGTGTGCTCGGGCCGGTAGCCGCTGGCGCCGCGGTGGCCGATGACGGTGGGGACCGGCAGGTCGCGGTAGGCCCCGTGGCCCGTTCCCTGTCCGCCCCGGCCGCGCTCGGCGGCGTACGCAGGGCCCGCCGCCGTCCCCGCGGCGGCGAGACCCGCCGTACCGAGGACCGCCGCTCCCAGGAGGGTCCGCCGCCCGGGGCCCCGCTGCGCGCGCTGTGTCATGGATGCTCCTCGTGTGTGACGTCGTGTGATGTCGTGTGTGATGTCCGGCACCTGTCGGGCGAGTGCGATCGTAGGGATCTACGCCGTCCGACGGGCGCACCCTGGACGAACATGGCGGAAACACCGGTCACCACCGTGTATCCGTTCTGTGAACCCGATGTGCGCGGGGGCGGGGCCCGCGAGTATCGTCCTCACCTGCACAGACCCTGAACGATTCCGACCCGGCCGGGCCGGCCCGACCCCGGAGGACGCGTTGTCCCGACTCACGGTCATCAAGGCAGTGCTCGGACCGATCCTGCGCCTGCTGTTCCGCCCCCAGGTGGAGGGCGCCCAGAACATTCCGGGCAGTGGGCCGGTGATCCTCGCGGGGAACCATCTGACGTTCATCGATTCGATGATCATGCCGATCTGCTGCGACCGGCCGGTGTTCTACATCGGCAAGGACGAGTACGTCACCGGCAAGGGCCTCAAGGGGCGGCTGATGGCCTGGTTCTTCACCGGCTGCGGCATGATCCCGGTGGACCGGGACGGCGGACGGGGCGGGGTCGCCGCGCTGATGACGGGGCGTCGGGTGCTGGAGGAGGGCAACGCCTTCGCCATCTACCCGGAGGGCACCCGCTCCCCCGACGGCCGCCTGTACCGGGGCCGTACGGGCATCGCGCGGCTGACGCTGATGACCGGCGCGCCGGTGGTCCCGTTCGCGATGATCGGCACGGACAAGCTCCAGCCCGGCGGTGCGGGGCTGCCCCGTCCCGGCAAGGTCACGGTGCGCTTCGGTGAGCCGATGGAGTTCTCCCGGTACGAGGGCATGGACCGCGACCGGTATGTGCTGCGGGCCGTGACGGACTCGGTGATGGCCGAGGTCATGCGGTTGTCGGGCCAGGAGTACGTGGACGTCTACGCGACGAAGGCCAAGGCGGCCTGAGACGGCCGGACCGCCGGAAGGGCCCGCACCCCGATCGCCCGGGGTGCGGGCCCTTCCGTGTGCCCGGAGTCCGGGCGGTTCACGGATGTTCGACGCCGTCCTCCAGCTTCTGTCCCCGCAGCAGGAACCACGCGGCGGCGGCGGTCGCCAGCAGTACGGCCGCGCCGACGCCCGCGGCGGCCCCCAGCCCGTCCACGAACGCGTCCTGCGCGGAGGAGACGAGGGCGTGTGCCTGCGGGGCGGGCAGCGTGTGCGCGGCCTCCACGGCGCCGCCCAGCGACTCGTGCGCGGCGGCCGTGGTCTGCGGCGGGATGCCGCCCGGGGTCTCGAAGCCCCGGTAGACCCCGGTGACGATGGACCCGAGCAGGGCGATGCCGAGCGCCGCCCCCAGTTCGTACGCGGTCTCCGAGACGGCGGACGCGGACCCCGCGTGCTCCTTGGGCACGCTGGAGAGGATCACGTCGGCGGTGACGGTGAAGGAGAGGCCCGCGCCGACCCCGACCACCAGGAGCACCGCGCCGAGCAGCGGGTAGCCGGTCTCCTGGTGGATGACGGTGACGACGGCGAGGGCCAGGCCGATCCCGGCCAGCCCGCCGGAGACCACGGAACGCACCGAGAAGCGGCGGGCCGCCCGGCCCGCCAGCAGTCCGGCGACCACCGCGCCGACGGCGGCGGGCAGTTCCGCGAGTCCGGCCTCCAGCGGGCTGCGCCCCTGGACCAGTTGGAGGAACTGGGAGAGGAAGAACACCAGGCCGGACAGGCCGAGGATGGTCAGCAGGTCGGCGAGCACCGCGCCGGAGAAGCCCCGGTGGTGGAAGAGCCGCATGTCCAGGAGCGGTGCGGGCAGCCGGAACTGCCGTCGTACGAACTGGACGAGGGCGAGCACCCCGACGACCGCGGCCCCGGCCACGCCCCAGCTCACACCGTGCGCCGCCGCCTCCTTGACCGCGTAGACGACTCCGACCATGCCGATGAGGGACAGCGCGACGCTGAGCAGGTCCCAGGGGCCGGGGGACGGGTTCTTCGACTCGGGGATCATCTTGACGCCGACGACCACCAGGACGGCCATGACCGGCAGGTTGATCAGGAAGACCGAGCCCCACCAGAAGTGCTCCAGCAGCACCCCGCCGACGACCGGGCCGACGGCCGCGCCCGCGGAGGCCATGGCGCCCCAGATGCCGATGGCGAGGCTGCGTTCGCGCGGGTCGTGGAAGAGGTTGCGGATGAGGGCGAGCGTGGACGGCATCAGGGTGGCACCGGCGACGCCGAGCAGCGCCCGCGCCACGATCATCATCTCCGGCCCCGACGCGTAGGCGTTGAGCACGGAGACCGCGCCGAACGCCAGCGCGCCGCTGAGGAGCAGCTTCTTGCGTCCGATGCGGTCGCCGAGGCTGCCCATGGAGACCAGGAGCCCGGCGATGACGAAGGAGTAGACGTCGCCGATCCACAACAGCTGGGTGCCGGTCGGCTTCAGGTCCTCACTGAGGAACGGGGTCGCCAGGCCGAGCACGGTGGCGTCGACGGCGACGAGCAGCACGGCCAGGACGAGGACGGTGAGGGCGACCCACCGCCCCGGAGGACGCAGCTCGTCGGCCGTGAGGGCCTGCTGAGGGGGTGTGCTGGGGGTGCTCACTGCTCCACGCTCCGGCGTGCTCCGCCGAGCAGCAACTCGGCGATCATGTGGGGGAAGTCCTGTCCGGCGACCCGCCCGGCCTGCACGGCCCAGGCGCCGGCGCCGATGAGGCCGTAGAGCGCCTCGGTCAGCCAGGCCGGGGTGAGGTCGATCCGGAACTCGCCGCGTTCCTGGCCGCGCCGGAAGAAGGCGGCGACCCGGGCGTCCAGCCGGTCCCAGCCCTCGTTCATCTCGTCGCCCTCGAAGAGCTGGTTCTCGGTGACGAGGAAGGAGAGCAGACCGGCGGCGGGCTCCACGGCGACGATCAGCCGTCGCAGGCCGTCCTCGGCGCTCCCCTCGTCGAGCCCGGCCGCGTCCAGGGCGGTCTCGAACTCCTGGATGCCGAGATCCTCCAGCGCTCTGACCAGGGCGTCCCGGCCGGCGAAGTGGCGATGCAGGGTGGCCCGGCCGATGCCGGCCGCCCTGGCCACCTCGTCCATGGTGGCGGTGGATCTGCGGGACAGCAGGGCGGCGGCACTGCGCAGCACCTGCTCACGGTCAAGACTCATGAGACGACAGTAACTCACGTGAGACAAGAATGTCTCACCGAGGTCTGCGGGACGTCCGTGGGGCGATGGCGTGGTGCCGCCGGGGCCCGGCCAGGCCCCGCCTGGCCGGGCCGAGCACCCCCGCGGCGGCCGCTCAGCCCCCCACGTACGCCGCGAGGTGCTCTCCGGTGAGGGTGGAGCGGGCCGCGACGAGGTCGGCGGGGGTGCCCTCGAACACGATCCGGCCGCCGTCGTGCCCGGCCCCCGGACCGAGGTCGACGATCCAGTCGGCGTGCGCCATGACCGCCTGGTGGTGCTCCACGACGATGACCGACTTGCCGGAGTCCACGAGCCGGTCCAGCAGTCCGAGCAACTGCTCGACGTCGGCCAGGTGCAGCCCGGTCGTCGGCTCGTCCAGGATGTACACCCCGCCCTTGTCGGACATGTGGGTGGCCAGCTTGAGCCGCTGCCGTTCGCCGCCGGACAGGGTGGTGAGCGGCTGACCGAGGGTCAGGTATCCGAGCCCGACGTCGGCCAGGCGGTCGAGGATCCGGTGCGCGGCCGGTGTCCGGGCCTCCCCCTCGCCGAAGAAGTCGCGCGCCTCGCTCACCGGCATGGCGAGCACCTCGCTGATGTCGCGGCCGCCGAGGTGGTACTCCAGCACCGACGCCTGGAACCGCCGCCCCTCGCAGTCCTCGCAGGGGGTGGCCACCCCGGCCGTCATGGCCAGGTCGGTGTAGATGACACCGGCGCCGTTGCAGGTCGGGCAGGCGCCCTCGGAGTTGGCGCTGAACAGGGCCGGCTTCACCCCGTTGGCCTTGGCGAACGCCTTGCGGACCGGGTCGAGGAGCCCCGTGTACGTCGCCGGGTTGCTCCGCCGCGAACCGCGGATCGGGCTCTGGTCGATCGACACCACCTCGTCACCGGCGGGCAGCGAGCCGTGCACGAGCGAGCTCTTGCCGGACCCCGCCACACCGGTGACGACGGCGAGCACCCCGAGGGGGATGTCCACGTCGACGTCGCGCAGGTTGTTCGCCGTCGCCCCGCGGATCTCCAGGGCGCCGGTGGGCTCACGTACCGTCTTCTTCACGGTGGCACGGTCGTCCAGGTGGCGTCCGGTGAGGGTGTCACCGGCGCGCAGCCCCTCGACGGTCCCCTCGAAGCAGACGGCCCCTCCCCCGGTCCCGGCGCCGGGACCGAGATCGACCACATGGTCCGCGATGGCGATCACCTCGGGCTTGTGCTCCACCACCAGCACCGTGTTGCCCTTGTCCCGCAGCCGCAGCAGCAAGCCGTTCATCCGCTGGATGTCGTGCGGGTGAAGGCCCGCGGTGGGCTCGTCGAAGACGTAGGTGACGTCGGTCAGCGAGGAGCCGAGGTGACGGATCATCTTCACCCGCTGCGCCTCGCCGCCCGAGAGGGTGCCCGCGGGCCGCTCCAGCGAGAGGTAGCCGAGCCCGATCTCCACGAACGAGTCGAGGGTCTGCCGCAGCGTGGTGAGCAGCGGCGCCAGGGCCGGTTCGTCCAGCTCCCGTACCCATTCCGCCAGGTCGCTGATCTGCGTCGCGCACGCGTCGGCGATGCTGATCCCCTTGATCTTCGAGGAGCGGGCGCCCTCGCTGAGCCGGGTGCCGCCGCATTCGGGACAGGCGGTGAAGGTGACCGCCCGCTCCACGAACGCCCGGATGTGCGGCTGCAACGCTTCCTTGTCCTTGGAGAGCATCGACTTCTGGATCTTCGGGATCAGGCCCTCGTAGGTGAGGTTCACCCCCTCGACCTTCACCTTGACCGGCTCGCGGTACAGGAAGTCGCGCATCTCCCGCTCGGTGAAGTCGCGGATCGGCTTGTCCGGGTCGAGGAGGCCGGACTCGGCGTAGACCCGGACGGTCCAGAAGCTGTCGGACTTCCAGCCGGGAATGGTGAACGCGCCCTCGGAGAGCGACTTGGAGTCGTCGTAGAGCTGGGTGAGGTCGATGTCGGAGACCCGGCCGCGGCCCTCGCAGCGCGTACACATCCCGCCGGTGCGCTGGTAGGTCGCCTTCACCGCCTTCTTGGTGCCGCGCTCGACGGTGATCGCGCCGCTCGCCCGGACCGAGGCGGTGTTGAACGAGTACGCGCTGGGCGGGCCGATGTGCGGGGCACCGACCCGGCTGAAGAGGATGCGCAGCATCGCGTTGGCGTCGGTGGCGGTGCCGACGGTGGAGCGCGGGTCGGCGCCCATGCGCTGCTGGTCGACGATGATCGCCGTCGTCAGCCCCTCCAGCACGTCCACCTCGGGACGGGCCAGGGTGGGCATGAAGCCCTGGACGAAGGCGCTGTAGGTCTCGTTGATCATCCGCTGCGACTCGGCGGCGATCGTGTCGAAGACCAGCGAGCTCTTGCCCGAGCCGGAGACCCCGGTGAACACCGTCAGCCGGCGCTTCGGGATCTCGATGCTGACGTCCTTGAGGTTGTTCTCGCGCGCCCCGTGCACGCGGATCAGGTCGTGGCTGTCGGCGGCGTGCGGCGCGGACGCCTGGGGGTCCGTCGTCGTGGCCCTGCTCATCGTCTCTCCATCTGTCGGGCGGGGCCGTGTCTCGTGGTCCCCGCCGGCGTCGCCCGGCTCGGTCGCGGTCCCGCCGGCGCGGGCGTACCGGGCGTGTGTCCCGGTCTCCGGAGCGCTCCGCGGAGGCGGGCCGAGAACGTACCCCACCGCCTCACGCGGGGTCACGTCCACGGGGCCGGGCCCCCCGCTCCGCCGGTGAGGCCGACGCTACTGAGCGGGGACCGCTCGCGCTTCTTGTTTCCTGACCGGTCGTGCCGCCGTGGACGGGGCGGGGGCGGCGGCCACGGCGGACGGCGTGGCCGACCGGGCTCGGGGGCCCCGTGACCGCTGTCCGGCGCTCGGGCACCCCGGCACCCCGACGCCCCTGGGCGGCGCGCTCAGGACCAGGGCAGCGAGGAGCGGTAGCGCCAGTAGGCCTCGGGCTCCTCCACCAGGGCGCTCAGCCGGTCGAGGCGTTCGGCGTCGAGGTCGAGGAGCGGGGCGTGCAGGTTGCCGGCGAGCTGGGCCACGGTGGCCGCTCCGGACAGCACGACGCCCGCCCACGGCTGGCGGAGCACCTGGGCGAGCGCGACGGCGTCGGGCTCCAGGCCCGCCTCGGCGGCGATCTCCCGGACGACGGCGGGCGCGTCGGTGTCCGCGAGCCGGCCGTTGGCGACGGCCTCCTTGACGATGACGGTGAGTCCGGCGGCGTGGGCGTCCGCGAGCGCCTGCCCGGCCGAGGTCTCCAGGGCGTTGTAGGTGGCCTGGACGGTACCGAAGAGGGGCTCTCCGTCCACCGTGACGGCGAGGGCCGCGCGGATGGCGTCGGCCTGGGCGGGTCCGCTGGTGGAGAAGCCGACGGTGACCCCCTGGCCGGCGAGTTCGGCCAGCCGCTCGTGCAGCGCCGTGTCGGTCAGGGCCGGGCTGTCGGCGGTCACCGAGTGGATCTGGTAGAGGTCGAGCCGGTCGCCGAGGAGTTCGGCGGTCTCGGCGCGCTGGCGCTCGTACGCGGCCAGGCCGTGGTCCTTCACCTCGTGCGTCTCGGCGTCGGTCTTCCAGTCACCGGTGTACGTGTGCCCCCACTTGCTGCCGACGACGACGTCCGCCGCCTCCGGGTGGTCCGCGAGCCACTGGGCCAGGAACTCCTCGGCGCGGCCGTAGGAGCGGGCCGCGTCGATGTAGCGGACGCCCTGGGCGTAGGCGGCGTCCAGGAGCTCGTGGGTGCGCTCGCGCAGCGCGTCGACACCGCGTCCGGCGGGGAGGTCCCGGTCGCGGTGCGGGGTGAGGTAGCCGGGCCTGCCGACGGCGGCCAGGCCGAGCCCGATGTGGGCCGTCGGGGTGGTCGCGCGGTCCAGGCGGGCGAAGGGCATCGCGGGCTCCTTGGGTCGGGGTCGGACCTTCCCGTCCAACGTAGCCCGCGACGCCCCCGGGTCACCCGCGCGCGGTCGCCCAGGCGTGCTGCGTCACCAGGTCGGCCTTCACCTCGGCGAGCTGGACGGCCACGGCCGACGGGGCGGTGCCGCCGCGGCCGTCGCGGGAGGCCAGCGCGCCGGGCACGTCGAGGACGGTGCGCACCTCGGGGGTGAGGTGCTCGGAGATCTTCTCGAACTGCTCGTCGGTCAGCTCGTCCAGCTCGATGCCCTGCTGCTCGCAGACCTTCACGCACTCGCCCGCGACCTCGTGGGCGACCCGGAACGGCACCCCCTGGCGGACCAGCCACTCCGCGATGTCCGTGGCCAGCGAGAACCCGGCCGGGGCCAGCTCCTCCATGCGCTCCCGGTTGACGGTGAGGGTGGCCATCATGCCGGTGAAGGCGGGCAGCAGGATCTCCAGCTGGTCGCAGGAGTCGAAGACCGGCTCCTTGTCCTCCTGGAGGTCGCGGTTGTACGCGAGGGGGAGGGCCTTCAGCGTCGCCATCAGGCCGGTGAGGTTGCCGATGAGGCGGCCGGACTTGCCCCGGGCCAGCTCCGCGATGTCCGGGTTCTTCTTCTGCGGCATGATCGAGGAGCCGGTGGAGAAGGCGTCGTGGAGGGTGACGAAGGAGAACTCCTTCGTGTTCCAGATGATGATCTCCTCGGCGATCCGGGAGAGGTTGACGCCGACCATGGCCGTGATGAACGCGAACTCGGCGACGAAGTCCCGCGAGGCCGTGCCGTCGATGGAGTTGGCGGCCGATCCGCGTTCGAAGCCGAGGTCGGCCGCGACCGCCTCCGGGTCCAGACCGAGCGAGGACCCGGCCAGCGCGCCGGAGCCGTACGGGGAGACGGCGGTGCGCTCGTCCCACTGCCGCAGCCGCTCGGCGTCCCGGGACAACGACTGCACATGGGCCAGGACGTGGTGGGCGAAGAGGACCGGCTGGGCGTGCTGGAGGTGGGTGCGGCCCGGCATGGCCACGTCCGGGTGCGCCTCGGCCAGGCCCACCAGCGCGTCCTGGAGCTCGGCGAGCAGGCCGCCGATGACGCGGGCGTGGTCGCGCAGGTACATCCGGAAGAGCGTGGCCACCTGGTCGTTGCGGGACCGGCCGGCCCGCAGCTTGCCGCCGAGGTCCGGGCCGAGGCGCTCCAGGAGACCGCGTTCGAGTGCGGTGTGGACGTCCTCGTCGGCGATGGTGCCGGTGAACGACCCGTCCGCCACGGCGGTTTCGAGCGCGTCCAGTCCCGCGGTCATCCGGGTCAGCTCGTCCTCGGTGAGCAGCCCCGCCGTGTGGAGGACGCGCGCGTGGGCGCGGGAGCCGGCGATGTCGTACGGCGCGAGCCGCCAGTCGAAGTGGACGGAGGCGGACAGCTTGGCCAGCGCCTCGGCCGGGCCGTCGGCGAAACGCCCGCCCCACAGGCGTACGTCGCTGTTGCCGGTGCCGTTGCTCACTGCGTGCTCCTCGGGAGTGCAAGGGGTATGCGTCCGCCTCGCGGCGCGACCACGTATGGCATAACTATGCAATGGACCGTATGCCTTGTCAAAGCTCCTGGTCAGGGATGCGTGAGGGGGCGGCTTTTTGGGGCCGGGGCGGGCGGGCCGTCCGGCGGGGCCGGATCCGGTCCCCGGACGGCGGAATTCCCGGCGGCGGCCGGTGGACGGCACGAGAATGCGGCCATGGGAAAGACATACGAACGCATCGAGGGCCGACTCCGGACGTTCATCGAGCGACAGCCCCTCTTCTTCACCGCGACGGCCCCGCTGGACGCCGACGGCACCGTCAACCTCTCGCCCAAGGGGGTCAGCGGCTCGTTCACCGTCCTCGACGAACGGACCGTGGCCTACCTCGACTTCGCCGGGAGCAACGCCGAGACCGTCGCCCACCTCCGGGAGAACGGGCGCATCACGCTGATGTGGTGCGCCTTCCAGGGGCCGCCCGACATCGTCCGGGTGCACGGCCGCGGCGAACCCGTCTTCCGCGACGACCCGCGCTTCCCCGCCCTGCTGAGCCGCTTCACCACGGTGGACCCGGCCCCGCACGGGCTGCGGGCGATCATCGTGGTGACCGCCGAACTGATCCGGGACACCTGCGGGTTCGCGGTGCCCCTCATGTCGTACGACCAGGACCGCTCGCTGCACGGCGACCGCTTCCGGCGGGAGGACGACACCAGCCTCAGTGCCTACTTCGAGAAGAAGGAGCACGTCGCCACCAGCATCGACGGGCTGCCGGGCCTCCCCCTGCCGCTGCCCCCCATGCCCTCCGCGCCGCCCGCCGCCGGGTGAGGTGCTGGGCCGTACGGAGCAGGCGCGGTGGGGGCGGGCCGCCGCGCCCCGTACGGTCCGGGGCATGCGCAGATGCCTGGCGGTCGTGTCCGTCCTGTTCGCCCTGGCGGGTTCCGTCGCGGCCGCGCCCGGGGATCCGCCGCCCCTCCCGGAGCGGATGGTCCGCACGGGCGGCGGCAGCCAGCTGATCACCGCCGTGGCGCCCGGCACCGGCTCCACCACCGGCACGGTCACCTGGTGGGAGCGGCGGCGCGGGCGATGGGTGGCGGCCGGTTCGGCGCCGGCCCGGTTCGGGGCGAACGGCCTCACCGAGGGCGCCTCGCGCGTCCAGGGCACGGACACCACGCCCACGGGTCTGTACGGCCTGCCGTACGCCTTCGGGACCCGGCCCGCGCCGGCCGGCACCCGCTTCCCCTACCGCCCGGTCCACGACGGCTCCTGGTGGTGCCAGGACAACGCGTCGCGGGCGTACAACCGGTGGGTGGACCCCCGGCCCGCCGACTGCCGGGCCGAGGAGTCGGAGCACCTGGCGTCGTACTCCACGCAGTACGCCCGCGCGCTCGTCATCGGCTTCAACTACCGGCGCCCGGTACGCGGCCGGGGCGCGGGGATCTTCCTCCACGTGAACGGGAAGGGCGCGACCGCCGGCTGCGTGTCCGTGCCGGCCGCCGCGATGGACCGGATCCTGGCCTGGGCGGATCCGGCGCGCGGTCCGCACATCGCGGTCGGCACCGTCTCCGGGCCGACCGCGGTGACGCGCTACTGACCGCGTGGCGAGGGCCGCTGACGCCGGGTCAGCGATCGTTCTGCGCCAGGCGCAGCAGATGGTCGGCGAGCGCCTGGCCGCCGTGGGGGTCGCGGCTGATCAGCATCAGCGTGTCGTCCCCCGCGATCGTGCCGAGGATCGCCCGCAGTTCGGCCTGGTCGATGGCCGAGGCGAGGAACTGGGCGGCCCCCGGCGGCGTGCGCAGCACCACCAGGTTGGCCGAGGCCTCGGCGGAGATGAGCAGTTCGGAGGAGAGGCGGCGCATCCGCTCCTCCTTCGCGGACTCCCCGAGCGGTGCCTGCGGGGTGCGGAACCCGCCCTCGCTGGGCACCGCGTAGATCAGCTCGCCGCCGGTGTTGCGGATCTTCACCGCGCCCAGCTCGTCCAGGTCGCGGGAGAGCGTCGCCTGTGTGACGCTCAGCCCGTCGTCGGCGAGCAGCCGGGCCAGCTGGCTCTGCGAGCGCACCGGCTGCCGGTTCAGGATGTCCACGATCCTGCGGTGGCGCGCGGTGCGGGTCTGCGGCACCGACGGCCCGCCGTGCTCGGTGTCCTGTGCCTCGGTCATCGTCGTCGCCTCATTCTCCGGATCGTCCGTCCCCGTACGCCGCGTCGAGGGCTCCCGGCAGGATCCGCAGGAACGTGTCCACCTCCGCGTCACCGATGATCAGCGGCGGCATGAGCCGTACGACGTCGGGGGCGGGCGCGTTCACCAGGAGTCCGGCACGCTGGGCCGCCTGCTGCACCTGCGGTGCGAGGGGTCCGGTGAGCACGATACCCAGCAGGAGTCCGGAGCCGCGGACGTGGGAGACCAGGGGGTGTCCCAGCGCCTCGACGCTGCTCCTGATCTTCTCACCGAGCCGCTTGACGTCGTCGAGGAGGCCGTCGGCGGCCAGGGTGTCCAGGACCGCGAGTCCGGCGGCGCAGACCACCGGGTTGCCGCCGAACGTGGTGCCGTGCTGACCGGGCTTCAGGAGGTCGGCCGCCGGGCCGAAGGCCACGGTCGCCCCGAGGGGCAGGCCGCCGCCGAGCCCCTTGGCGAGGGTGACGAGGTCGGGTTCGACGCCCTGGTGGGCCTGGTGCGCGAACCACTGGCCGCACCGTCCGATGCCGGTCTGCACCTCGTCCAGGACGAGCAGGGTGCCGGTGGCCCGGGTGATCTCCCGGGCCGCCTCCAGATATCCGGGGGGCGGCACGACGACGCCGTTCTCGCCCTGTACGGGCTCGATGACCAGCAGCGCGGTGTCGGTGGTGACCGCGGCCCGGAGCGCCTCGGTGTCGCCGTACGGGACGTGGGTGACGTCGCCGGGCAGCGGCTGGAACGCGTCGCGCTTCGAGGGCTGGCCGGTCAGCGCGAGGGCGCCCATGGTCCGGCCGTGGAAACCGCCCTCGGTGGCGACCATGTGGGTCCGTCCGGTGAGCCGGCCGATCTTGAAGGCGGCCTCGTTGGCCTCGGCCCCGGAGTTGCAGAAGTAGACCTTGCCGGAGCGGCCGAAGAGTGCCAGCAGCCGTTCGGCGAGGGCGACGGGCGGTTCGGCGGCGTAGAGGTTGGAGACGTGGCCGAGCGTGGCGATCTGGGCGGTGACGGCCTCGACGACCGCCGGGTGTCCGTGGCCGAGCGCGTTGACCGCGATGCCCGCGACGAAGTCGAGGTACTCGGTGCCGTCGGCGTCCTGGACGGTGGCGCCGGAGCCCCGGACCAGGGGCAGCCCCGGGGTGCCGTAGTTGTCCATCAGCGCGCCCCGCCACCGCTCTGCGTACGCCTCGTTGCCGCTCATGACTCCCCCTGCGTGTTCTCGGGTGCGTCCGGCACGACCATGGTGCCGACGCCTTCGTCGGTGAAGATCTCCAGCAGGATCGAGTGCTGGACGCGTCCGTCGATGACCCTGGCGGTCCGCACCCCGTTGCGTACGGCGTGCAGGCAGCCCCGCATCTTGGGGACCATGCCGCTGGAGAGGTCGGGCAGCAGCTTCTCCAGCTCGGTGGCGGTGAGGCGGCTGATCACGTCGTCGCTGTTCGGCCAGTCCTCGTAGAGGCCCTCGACGTCGGTGAGGACCATCAGGGTCTCGGCGCCCAGCGCGGCGGCGAGTGCGGCGGCCGCGGTGTCGGCGTTGACGTTGTAGACGTGGTCGTCCTCGGCGGAGCGGGCGATGGAGGAGACGACCGGGATGCGGCCGTCGTCCAGCAGCGCCTGGACGGCCCCGGTGTCGACGGCGGTGATCTCGCCGACCCGGCCGATGTCCACCGGTTCGCCGTCGATCAGCGGGCGGTGCTGGGTGGCGGTCATCGTGTGGGCGTCCTCGCCCGTCATGCCGACGGCGAGCGGCCCGTGCCGGTTGAGCAGCCCGACGAGTTCGCGCTGGACCTGTCCGGCGAGGACCATGCGGACGACGTCCATCGCCTCGGGCGTGGTGACGCGCAGACCGGCCTTGAACTCGCTGACCAGGCCGTGCCGGTCGAGCTGCGCGCTGATCTGCGGGCCGCCGCCGTGCACGACGACGGGCTTGAGGCCGGCGTGCCGCAGGAAGACGACGTCCTGGGCGAAGGCGGCCTTCAGCTCGTCGTCGATCATGGCGTTGCCGCCGAACTTGATGACGACGGTCTTGCCGTTGTGCCGGGTCAGCCAGGGCAGGGCTTCGATGAGGATCTCGGCCTTCGGCAGTGCGGTGTGCTTCCTCGCGGCGCTCATGAGCTGTACGCGCTGTTCTCGTGGACGTACTCGGCGGTGAGGTCGTTGGCCCAGATGACGGCGCTCTCGCTCCCGGCGGCGAGGTCGGCGGTGATCCTGACCTCCCGGTAGCGCATGTCGACCAGGTCGCGGTCCTCTCCGACGCTGCCGTCCTTGCAGACCCAGACGTCGTTGATGGCGACGTTCAGCCGGTCGGGCTCGAAGGCGGCCCGCGTGGTGCCGATCGCGGAGAGGACGCGGCCCCAGTTGGGGTCCTCGCCGTGGATGGCGCACTTGAGGAGGTTGTTGCGGGCGATGCTCCGGCCCACCTCGACGGCGTCGTCCTCGCTCGCCGCGTTGATCACCTCGATGCGGATGTCCTTGGAGGCGCCCTCGGCGTCCTTGATCAGCTGCCGGGCGAGGTCGGCGCAGACGCTCTGCACGGCCCGCTCGAACTCGGCGCGCTCCGGGGTGATTCCGGCGGCCCCGGAGGCGAGGAGCAGCACGGTGTCGTTCGTGGACATGCAGCCGTCGGAGTCCACCCGGTCGAAGGTGGTACGGGTGGCGGCCCGCAGGGCGCCGTCGAGTGCGGACGCGTCCACGTCGGCGTCGGTGGTCAGGACGACGAGCATGGTGGCGAGGCCGGGGGCGAGCATGCCCGCGCCCTTGGCCATCCCGCCGACGCTCCAGCCCTCGCCGCCCGCGACGGCCGTCTTGTGGACGGTGTCGGTGGTCTTGATGGCGAGGGCGGCCTTCTCGCCCCCGTGCTCGCTGAGGGCCGCCGCGGCCCGCTCGATGCCCGGCAGCAGCTTGTCCATCGGGAGCCGCAGGCCGATGAGTCCGGTCGAGGCGACCGCGATCTCGCCCGCGCTGTGGCCGGGCAGCACCTCGGCCGCCTTCTCGGCGGTCGCGTGGGTGTCCTGGAAGCCGAGGGGGCCCGTACAGGCGTTGGCGCCACCGGAGTTGAGGACGACGGCGGTCACCTCGCCGCCCTTGAGCACCTGCTCCGACCAGAGGACGGGCGCGGCCTTGACGCGGTTGGAGGTGAACACGCCCGCGGCGGCCCTTCGGGGCCCGTTGTTGACCACGAGGGCCAGGTCGGGGTTCCCGCTCTCCTTGATCCCGGCGGCGATACCCGCCGCCGTGAATCCCTTGGCTGCCGTGACGCTCACTGCATCTCCTCGTTCGCTCGCGCGTCCCTGCCGCACCCCTGTGCGGCATTCGTCCGTGCCCGCAGCCGGGCGGCTGCGCCTGCGCGTACGTCTGTGTCCGTGTCTGTGTCTGTGTTCATGTCCGCGTCCGTGGCGGTGTCGCTCACGGGGCGACCCCGACGGTGGAAAGGCCCATGTCCTCGGGGAGGCCGAGGGCGATGTTCATGCTTTGCAGAGCACCGGAGGCGGTGCCCTTGGCGAGGTTGTCGATGGCGCTGATCACCACGACACGGCCGGCGGCCTCGTCGTGGGCCACCTGGATCTGGACCGCGTTGGAGCCGTACACCGCGGCGGTGGAGGGCCACTGGCCCTCGGGGAGCAGGTCCACGAACGGCTCGTCGGCGAAGGCCTTCTCGTAGGCGGCCCGCAGCGCCGTCCCGTCCACCCCCGGCTTGGCCTTCGCGCTGCACGTGGCGAGGATGCCGCGGGGCATGGGCGCGAGGGTCGGTGTGAACGACACGGTGACCGGTTCACCGGCGGCGGCGCCGAGGTTCTGGATCATCTCGGGGGTGTGCCGGTGGACCCCGCCGACGCCGTACGGGGACATGCTGCCCATCACCTCGGAGCCGAGCAGGTGCGGCTTGGCCGCCTTGCCCGCGCCGGAGGTGCCGGACGCGGCGACGACCACCGCCTCGGGCTCGGCGAGCCGGGCCGTGTACGCCGGGAAGAGGGCGAGCGAGACAGCGGTCGGGTAACACCCGGGCACCGCGATCCGCTTGGCGCCCGCCAGGGCGCCGCGCGCCCCGGGCAGCTCGGGCAGGCCGTACGGCCAGGTCCCGGCGTGCGGGGAACCGTAGAACTTCTCCCAGTCGGCGGCGTCTTTCAGCCGGAAGTCGGCCCCCATGTCGACCACGAGCACCTCGTCCCCGAGCTGTTCGGCGACGGCCGCCGACTGCCCGTGCGGCAGGGCGAGGAACACCACGTCGTGCCCCGCCAGCACCTCGGCGGTGGTCGGTTCCAGCACCCGGTCGGCCAGCGGCCTCAGGTGCGGCTGGAGCCCGCCGAGCCGCTGACCCGCGTTGGAGTGCCCGGTGAGCGCGCCGATCCCGATCTCCGGGTGGCCCAGGAGCAGACGCAGCAGCTCCCCGCCGGCGTATCCGCTCGCCCCTGCCACTGCCGCACGTACCACCATCGGAACCCTCCTCGTCGATGGCATGACTATACGCATAGCCGCAGTTTTATGCAAAGAATTCCGGGTTCCGAGCTGCCCGCCGGTGACTGAGCGCCGCACCTGACCCCTGAGCACCGCACGTGGCCCGGCCGAGCGTCCGAGAGGGCCCACAGGCCGCCGCCCGCGCCGTTCACCGGGGATGGTGTGAGCCGCGGCCCGGCCTGTCAGTCAGTGGCAGAGCCACGACCACCGGAACCCGCTACGAGTATCAATGTCAGTGGCTCCGCGTACGGTCGGCGCATGGTTGATCAAAGACCCCCGTTGTCGTCGGTGTCAGACTTTGTGACCTGGGAGCCCGTCCTGCGGCTCATGCTGGCCGATGACGCGGAGCGGCGTGCCGCCCGGACGGCGCGTCTCGCGGGACGCGTCGGCCGATACGGCACGAGCCTTGCCCATCGAGGACGGATGTCCTCGACAGCGCGGACCGCGGTGGAGGACATACAGCGGGCACTCGCACACGGCGGAGTCCAGGAGATCGCGTTCAGGGCGGAGGTCCACCCGGACGGAAGGGCCGCGCTCGGGCTGGTCTGGCCGACCCCCGTCGTGGAACCGGCTTCTGGCTACCCGGACCTGGGAGTGCTCGTCCTCGCTGACGGCGTCCTTCCCGAGCCCTGGCGCCGCCGCCCCGATCCGACGATCCGGGCGGTACCGGCACCTTCGGCGGACCCGGAGCTGCTGGAGCGGACGCTGCGTGAGCGGCTGCCGGACTCCGTCGGCGCGACGGAGGAGGAGATCGCTGCCGCCGAAGCACGCCTCGGGGTCACGCTGTCCGACGAGATCAAGGTGCTCTACCGGGTCACACGTGTGTACGCGGGCGAAGACTTCGACTTCGAGGAGGCGGACCGGGCCGGCGAGGCGATCGGCTGTGAGGCTTCCGGACTGGAACATCTGCGCAGCGTCGACGGAACGGTACGCCACCCGGGCTGGGACCTCGGCGCGAAGCGTGCGGTAGGCGGCGGGCCGGACGCGGCGGTGCAGAGCCTGGCCGGCTCGCCGGGGTGGATCGCCTTCGGGAGCAACGGCGGCGACGAGTTCGCCGTCGATCTGACTCCCGGTCCCGCCGGACACTTCGGGCAGGTCATCCTGATCGATCACGAACAGAGCCTCGGTGCCGAGCTCGTGGCTGATTCCCTTACCGATTTCGTCCTTGGCCGGATGCGCGAGGAACGCCGTGAACCCCGCGGAGAAGACCTTCCGGTGGTGGCCGGGGTCGGTGTCGGACGCCTTGAGACCATCCAGGCAGCCGCCCATCCCGACTTGGAGGTCCTGACCGTCGGCCCCGGGCACGGCGCGCCGTTCAGCCTGGCGCCCCTCACGGACCTGCCCCGTCTGCGCACTCTCACCGCCCTGCCCGGCACCCTGGCCGACCCCCTGGAGGTCGCCGGGCTGTCCGGACTGGAGTTCCTGGAACTCGGCGCGCGGGAGTGGCGTCTCCTCCTGGACGCCGAGGCCGTCCCACGTAGCCTGAAAGCCGCAGCCATCAAGGTGCGGGACCAGGACCACCTGCCTGTCGTGGCCATCGCCAACGAGATCCTGGACCTCTGGGATCGGCCTCGGATCGTCCAGACGCTCCTCTCGGGAGACCTCGGCCCTGCGGCTTGACCGGCGGGTCCGCACGAGGCGAGAAGATCCGCGCCCCATGGGACCGAGCGGCGTGGCCGGCCGGACGGCCCGACCGCAGCGCCCGGTCACCGCCGGACCGAGCGCGGTGGCCGGAAGGACCGCTGGTCCGAGCCCGCCCGCCCCGGACTCCCCGCGACGCGCGGAAGCGCGTGCCGCCGCGTCCCGGGGGCGGCGGCGGGTGCGGGCGAGCAGGTCGTCGGAGATCAGCGGCACACCCCACAGCGTGTCATCCGATCGGATCCGCCCCGGCGGGGAACGGTAAAGGCATGACGACGCAGCTCGGACTTCCCGAAGGCATCCAGGCCTGCCTCTTCGACCTCGACGGGGTGGTCACCAGGACGGCGGTGGTGCACGCCGCCGCCTGGAAGGCGACCTTCGACGCCTTCCTTCGCGAGCGGGACGGAGAGGACTTCCGCCCCTTCACCGACTCCGACTACGACCAGTACGTCGACGGCCGCCCCCGCGCCGACGGCGTCCGCTCCTTCCTCGCCTCCCGGGGCATCGAGCTGCCCGAGGGCACCTCCGACGATCCGCCGGACACACAGAGTGTCAACGGCGTCGGCAACCGCAAGAACGAACTCCTCCTGGAGAAGATCCGCACCGACGGCGTGGAGCCGTACGAGGGCACGCTGCGCTACATCGACGCGGTCCGCGCCGCCGGACTCGCCACCGCGATCGTCTCCTCCAGCGCCAACACCCGCGACGTGCTGCACTCCATCGACGCCGAGCGGCTGTTCGACGCACGGATCGACGGCGTCGTGGCCAGGGAACGGAAACTGCCGGGCAAACCACATCCCGACACCTTCCTGGCGGCCGCCCGCGACCTGGGCGTCGAGCCGTCCCGCGCCGCCGTCTTCGAGGACGCGCTGGCCGGCATGGACGCGGGCCGGTCCGGGCACTTCGGATTCGTCGTCGGGGTGGACCGCGTCGGGCAGACCGACGCCCTCTACGCCCACGGCGCCGACCGTGTCGTCAAGGACCTCGCCGAACTCGGAGGCCGCGCGTGATCACCAACCGGACGTACACCGTGGAGCCCTGGCGCGTGCGCGAGACGGCGCTCGACCTCGACCTCCTGGCGCAGAGCGAGTCCGTCTTCGCCCTGTCCAACGGTCATGTCGGCTGGCGCGGCAACCTCGACGAGGGCGAACCGCACGGCCTGCCCGGCAGCTACCTCAACGGCGTGTACGAACTGCACCCGCTCCCCTACGCCGAAGCGGGCTACGGCTACCCCGAGTCGGGCCAGACCGTCATCAACGTCACCAACGGCAAGCTGCTGCGGCTGCTGGTCGACGACGAGCCCTTCGACCTGCGCTACGGGCGGCTCGGCAAGCACGAACGCACCCTGGACTTCAGGCGCGGCGTGCTGGAGCGGAGCTGCGAATGGACCTCCCCGTCCGGTACGACCGTCCGGGTGCGTTCCACCCGTCTCGTCTCCCTCACCCAGCGCGCCATCGCCGCCGTGGAGTACGAGGTCGAGCCCGTCGACAGCCGGACCCGGGTGGTCATCCAGTCGGAGCTGGTCACCAACGAGAGCCTGCCCTCCTCCGACGGCGACCCGCGGACGGCCAAGGCGCTGCAATCCCCGCTGGAGCCGGAGGAGGACCTGGCCGTCGGGTCGCGGCTGCGCCTGGTCCACCGCACCCGGCGCAGCGGCCTCAGGGTCGCCGTGGCCGCCGACCACGTCGTCGACGCCCCCGGGGAGATCGCCACCAGCAGTGAGAGCAACCCGGACGTCGCCCGCCTGACCATCACCTCCGTCCTGGACCCGGGTCAGCGGCTGCGGGTGCGGAAGACCGTCGCCTACGGCTGGTCGGGCGCCCGCTCCCGGCCCGCGATGAGCGACCAGGTCGAGGCCGCGCTGGCCGCCGCCGCACACGGCGGCTGGGACGCCCTGGTGGCCCAGCAGCGGGCCTACCTCGACGACTTCTGGGCCAACGCCGACGTCGAGGTGCACGGTGACGAGGAGATCCAGCAGGCGGTCCGCTTCGCCCTGTTCCATGTGCTACAGGCCGGCGCCCGCGCCGAACAGCGCGCGATTCCGGCCAAGGGGCTGACCGGTTCCGGATACGACGGCCATGCCTTCTGGGACACCGAGATGTTCGTGCTGCCCCTCCTCACCTACACCGCGCCCAAGGCGGTCGCGGAGGCGCTGCGCTGGCGGCAGGCCACCTTGCCCGCCGCCCGGGACCGCGCCACCCAGCTCGGGCTGCGCGGCGCCGCGTTCCCGTGGCGGACCATCGACGGCTCGGAGGGCTCCGCGTACTGGCCGGCCGGCACCGCCGCCTTCCACGTGGCCGCCGACATCGCGCACGCCGCGGTGCGCTACACGGCGGCGGCCGACGACACCGGTTTCGAACGCGAGACCGCCCTGGAACTCCTGGTGGAGACGGCCCGGCTGTGGCGCTCGCTGGGCCACCACGACCCCCACGGTGTGTTCCACATCGACGGCATCACGGGCCCGGACGAGTACAGCGCCGTCGTCGACGACAACACGTACACCAACCTCATGGCCCGCTCCAACCTCCTCGCCGCGGCCGACGTGTGCGAACGCCACCCGGAGGAGGCGACCCGGCACGGCGTGGACGAGGAGGAGAGCGCCGCCTGGCGGGACGCCGCCGAGGCCATGCACATCCCGTACAACAAGGAGATCGGCGTCCACGAACAGCACGCCGGCTTCACCCACCACCAGCGCTGGGATTTCGCGGCCACGGGCGCCGACCAGTACCCGCTCATGCTGCATTTCCCCTACTTCGACATCTATCGCAAGCAGGTGGTCAAGCAGTCCGACCTCGTGCTGGCCATGTACACCTGCGGCAACTGGTTCGACGCCCACTGCGACGATGACCAGATGGCCGCGAACTTCGCCTACTACGAGCCGCTGACCGTCCGGGACTCCTCCCTGTCCGCGTGCTGCCAGGCCGTCGTCGCCGCCCGGACCGGACATCTGCGCCTCGCCTACGACTACGCCACCGAGGCCGCCCTGATGGACCTGGCCGACCTGGAGCACAACACCCGCGACGGACTGCACATCGCCTCGCTGGCCGGTACGTGGATGGCGCTGGTCGCCGGATTCGGCGGCACCCGCCAGGACGGCGACACCCTGCGCTTCACACCGCGCCTGCCCGAGAAGCTCAGCCGCCTCGCCTTCCGGCTCCAGTTCCGCGGCCGGTGCCTGCAAGTGGAGATCGGCCCCGCCAAGGCGACGTACTCACTGCTGGTCGGCGCCCCCCTGACGATCCACCACCACGGGACGGAGGCGCACGTGAACGGGGACGGGCCCGTCACCCTCGCCATCTCCGCGCCGAAGCGGCGGCCCACACCCGAACAGCCACCGCACCGCCGTCCGGGCGGCGGTGACCGGTCGGGGGCGGGGACGGATGAGACGGCGTGACCGGCCGGACCCGGCCCCGCGCATCGGTGGCACACGCGGTAGTTCGACCTCGTCCGCCGGGGTTCCGGGCGCCCGCCACGGGTGGCAGGAGGGTGAGCACCGTGGAAGAGGCTCGGTGCCGATGACATTGGCCGTATTTCGTCTGCCGTCCCCCATCCCCGCACAGGCTTAATGATGCTCCCGCGCCATGCACCGCGCGGGTGGATGTGACGACGCGGGGGGACCATGGACCACACCGGCGGCATCGGCGCACCACCTCCTGGGCCTCCGCCACAGCCTCCGCCCCGGCCCCCGTCTCAGCCGCCTCCTCAGATACCGCCGATGCCGCTGCCTCCTCGCAGGGGAAAGCCGCTGGAACTCCGGGTCCAGCGGCAGATCCTGTGGGTGGGGTCGGCGGCGGCCCCGTTGCGCAACATCAGCTGGGTCGAGGTGTTCAGGCTGAAGCCCGCCTGGGGCAAGGCCGGCGTCTACTTCCTGCTGTTGGTGGTCTTCGCCTTCCTGGTCTCCGCCTGGCTCGACTCCACGGACGGGGGCGGCGGCCCCGCCCCGGGCGTCCTGACCCTGTTCACGCTGGTCATTGTCTGCGCCGTCCTGCTCTCGTCGAGGAAGCCGGTGCTGATCGTCGAGCTGAACAGCGGTTCCAGGGTGGTCCTGACACTGCCGACCATGGATGAACTGCGGCTGATCGCCGGGCAGATCGTGTACGCGATCGACCACCCGGAATACGAGTTCTCCGCCGTCCTTGAGCAGTACAACACCACGAACAACTTCGGTTCTGTGGTCAACATGAACGGCGGCAGGGGAAACACGGGGATCAAACTATGAGCGACACATCGAACTATTACGGAGACGTCGTCAACGTGAACGGCGGCGAAAAGGTCATCGGCATCAACCACGGCACCGTCGTCCACAACGACGGCACCGCTCAGGACACCGAGCTCCGATCCGCCGTGACGGA
This sequence comes from Streptomyces halstedii, assembly GCA_000720535.1. GTDB lineage: Bacteria > Actinomycetota > Actinomycetes > Streptomycetales > Streptomycetaceae > Streptomyces > Streptomyces halstedii. The sequence goes on along the minus strand of JOAZ01000007.1, from coordinate 153,901 downwards.
CCTCGTCCGCCTCCTCAACGACCTGCGCCCGGCGCTCACCCCGGACCAGGCCCAGACCGTGGGGAACGCGCTGCCCGCGCTCACCCCCGACCGGGCCGCCCTGCGTGAGCGCGGCATGATCCTGGCGTCCGTCTCGCAGATCGCGGCGACCGTGGGCGAGGTGGGCAGGCCCGTCGTGGAGGCGCTGGGGCGGCTGCTCGCACTGCTGGGCTGACGGCCCCGCCGGTGCCGGGCGGTGCCGGGCGTCGCACGACACGGTCGGAACGCATCGGGCCCCGCACCGCGACGGGCGGACCCGCGAGGAGGCGGGCCAGGCGCGGGGCGTCGTGGCCGGCGTCAAGGACGATCAGCACAGCCGCCACTGGCGCACCCAGCGCACCCAAGTTCTCGGCCACCACCGGGATGAGACCGAGCGCGACCTGAGAGGATCAGCGGAACAGACCGAATGAACGCAGAGGTGGGAAGCATGGTCGTTCTGGTACTGCTCGGCGTCCTGGCGCTCGCTGTCGGCGGGTGCGTGTGCGTGGTGTGGGCGGAGCGCGGCGGCCCCCGCTGGGCCCGCGCCGTGGCGACCGTGACGCTCGCCGCGGGCAAGGCCGTGCGGCACTCCGGGAGAAACCGGCGCCCGGGCCTGAACGGGTCCACCGGTGACGACGGGTAGGGGCTGTCCCGTCATCCCTGAGGTACGGGCGCGAGGCGGCGACGTGCCGTGGCCGCCGTCGCGCACCCGTCGGATATGACGGGAATGCCCCTAGGGTCACGCTATGCGCCCGATGCCGTCAGCCGACATGGTCACCCTGATCTCGTTCCTCGCCGTCCTGCTGATCTTCTTCAGCATCGACGTGCGATCGAGGGATTCCGCGGACTCGAAGCCATGGCACGCACGCCTCTTCGAGTGGTCCTCCCGCGTCGGCGGGATCGCCACCGCGCTGGCCCTGGCCCTGGGCTGGGTGGACCTCTTCCTCCCGGACGAGACCAGCCCGATCCACGTGGTGTTCGTGGCCGTTCCCGGGTCCGTGGCGGTGCTGTGCGCGATCGTGCTGGGGCTGGAGATGCTCTGGCAGCGGTGGGAGTCGCCGTAGACGAGTGGATCGGGGACGGAGGGGCGGGGCCTCGGGCCGTCGTCCGGGGCCCGAACCCTTGGTCACGGCTCCTGCCCGCGCCTGCGTGCCTCGGTCACCCTGCCCGGGTACGGCCGAGAGCGGCACGGGCCGCCGCCAGACGCTCCCTGCATTCGGCCGTCCACTCCTCGCCCATGTCGAGCGGTACGGCGACGACGACCCCCGTGCCTCCGCCGTCCCGGACTTCGACCACATAGGGGTCGCCGCAGATCACGCGCAGATAGGCGGTGCGGCCTGACCGGGGCCAGTCCGCCGCGAACGGCTCCTCGGGGTCGGCCGCCTGTTCCGCGTCCCGTTCGGCCTCCTCGACGGCGTCCAGGAGCTGACCCCAGTCCGAGAGGTCCTCGGAGTCGAACCCGAGGTGGACGGTTCCGTTGACGAAGTCGCTCGTGACGACAGCCTCCGCGTCGTAGTACCGCACGCCCAGGCTTTCGAGGACGGGCTCGGCCGAACGCAGGCGGACGCTGACGCTCTGGCCGGGGTCGGCCAGCCGGATCAGCTCGATCGTCCCGGGCCGCGTGTTCGTGTCCATGGTCCGGAACCTACGGCAGGAGGGTGTGGCGAGCGGCACCGGTGCGGTCGACCGGACCGGCCGGGTTCGTCGCGGAACTCACCGCGCGGGGTGGCCGGACATGCCGAAGGCCCGGAGATGACGAAGGCCCGACATGACGAAGGCCCGACATGACAAAGGCAAGGAGGGATACCCGCTCCTTGCCACTCTCAAGGTATAGCGCACCAGGGGGCTTGCGGCAAGGCCCCGGTGGTGCCGCAGAATGACCGACCGAGGCCGCAACCTGCGGAAATGACAGATCTGCGGCGTATGTGTGCCGTTGCCGGTGTACGGGCCGTACCGGGCGCGACCCCGCCTGGAACGCGCCGCGCGGTCGTGGGATCCCCGCGGGTGGCCGGGGCGCGCGCGGCGGTCGGCGGCCGACCTCCACCTTCGTTGAAATGGGCGTACTGATGAGTGACGTGATCGTGGTCGGCGGCGGACCGACCGGCCTGATGCTGGCCTGCGAACTGCGGCTGCACGCCGTGCGCGTGCTGGTGCTGGAGAGGCTCACCGCGCCCACCGGGCAGTCCCGGGGGCAGGGCCTGCACGCGCGCAGCGTCGAGATGATGGACCAGCGCGGGCTGCTCGGCCGCTTCCTGGCCGTCAGTGAGAAGTTCCAGGTCGGCGGCCTCTTCGGCGGCATCATGAAGCCGTGGCCGGACCGCCTGGACACCGCCCACCCGTACGGCCTCGCCACCCCGCAGCCGGTGACCGAGCGGCTGCTCGAAGCGCGCGCCCGCGAACTCGGTTCGGAGATCCGGCGCGGCTGCGACGTGGTCGGGCTGGACCAGGACGAGGACGGGGTGACCGTCGAGCTGGCGGACGGCACACGGCTGCGCTCGCGCTACGTCGTCGGGTGCGACGGCGGGCGCAGCACGGTGCGCGCGCTCCTCGGCGTCGGCTTCCCCGGCGAACCCGCGAAGGTCGAGACGCTGCTGGGCGAGATGGAGCTGACCGAGGACCCGGCGACGGTCGCCGCCGTCGTGGCGAGGGTCCGCAGGACCCAACTGCGGTTCGGGGCCGCTCCCGACGCGGGCGGGAAGGAGGGGGTGTACCGCGTCGTCGTGCCCGCCGACGGGCTGGCCGAGGACCGGGCGGCCGCGCCGACCCTGGAGGAGTTCAGGCGGCGGCTCCGGGCCGTGGCGGGTACCGACTTCGGCGCGCACTCACCGCGCCGGCTGTCCCGGTTCGGCGACGCCACCCGGCAGGCCGAGCGCTACCGGGTCGGCCGGGTGCTGCTGGCCGGCGACGCGGCGCACATCCATCCGCCGACCGGCGGGCAGGGGCTCAACCTCGGTGTCCAGGACGCGTTCAACCTCGGCTGGAAGCTGGCCGCCGAGGTGAACGGCTGGGCTCCGGACGGGCTGCTCGACAGCTACCACACCGAACGGCACCCGGTGGGCGCCCGCGTGCTGGACGGCACCCGCGCGCAGAGCACGCTGCTGGGGACCGATCCCGGGCCGGCCGCGCTGCGCGAGCTGTTCTCGACGCTGATGGACTTCGAGGAGGTGAACCGGTACGTGACCGGGATGATCACCGCCGTGGACGTCCGCTACGACCTCGGCGAGGGCCACGAACTGCTCGGCCGGCGGATGCGGGACGTGGAGCTGGAGCGGGGGCCCCTGTACGGGCTGATGCATGAGGGCCGAGGACTGCTCCTGGACCGGACCGGCGGCCTCTCGGTGGCCGGCTGGGCGGACCGGGTCGACCATGTCGTGGACCACAGCGAGGAACTGGACGTGCCCGCCGTCCTGCTGCGGCCGGACGGTCACGTCGCGTGGGCCGGTGAGGACCGAGGGGAGCTGCTCGGCGCCCTGTCCACCTGGTTCGGCGCGGCCACCGGCTGACGGGCCGGAGCGCGGGTCGCCGAGGGGGCCCGCCGGGGCCGGTCGGACCCGCGCGCGGGTCCGCCAGGCAGACCGAGAGGGCCCGGGGCCGTCGCGCGGGGCCGGCCGTGTCCCGGGCCGGACGGCGGAGCGGCCCGGCGGTGTGTCGTGTCCCGGGCCGGCGCGTCCGTCAGGAGCCGGTGGAGTCGCCGCCCGCGCGCTCGGCGGCGCGGGCCGCGTCGCGCGCCTTGATGCGTTCCGCCTCCTTGCGGACCTCCGCCTGGATGGCGCGCTCCTTCTGGAGCCAGTCGGGGTTCTCCTGCTTCAGGGCGTCGATCTGCTCGGTGGTGAGGGGCTCCGTGACCCCGCCCCGGGCGAGTCCCGCGATGGAGACGCCGAGCTTGGAGGCGACCACCGGCCGGGGGTGCGGTCCGGTGCGGCGCAGGTCCCGCAGCCAGGCCGGCGGGTCGGCTTGCAGCGCGTTCAGCTCGGTGCGCGAGACGACGCCTTCCTGGAACTCCGTGGGGGTGGCCTCAAGGTACACACCCAGCTTCTTCGCCGCGGTGGCGGGCTTCATGGTCTGGGTGCTCTGGTGCGACGTCATGGGTCAAGGGTATCGAGCGTGCGGGACGGCTCCGACCACGGCGGGTGCCCCGGTAACCTGGCGGGGTGACAGGCTCGGAAGTACCCCCCTCGTTCCGGCTCGCCTACGTCCCGGGCATGACCCCGACCAAGTGGGTGCGGATCTGGAACGAGCGGCTGGCCGGTGTCCCGCTGACCCTCGTGGCCGTGACCGCCGCCGAGGCGGCCGACGCCCTGCGGCACGGGGACGCCGACGCCGCCCTGCTGCGGCTGCCCGTCGACCGTGCGGACCTCAGCGCGATCCCGCTCTACACCGAGACGACCGTGGTGGTGATCCCCAAGGACCACGTCGGCGCGGCCGTCGAGGAGCTGTCGGTCGCTGATCTGGCCGACGAGATCGTGCTGCACCCCCTCGACGACACCCTGGAGTGGGAGCGTCCGCCCGGCCGGCCCGCGTTCGAGCGGCCCGCCACGACGGCCGACGCCGTCGAGCTGGTGGCGGCGGGGGTGGGGCTGCTCGTCGTACCGCAGTCGCTGGCCCGGCTGTACCACCGCAAGGACCTCACCTACCGTCCCCTCACCGCACCGGACGAGGAGCCTTCGGCCGCCGGGCCGGAATCCGCCCTCTCCGGGCCCTCGGTTCCCGGGTCCCGCGTCGCCCTGTCCTGGCCCGAGGCGCGGACCACCGATCTGGTGGAGGAGTTCATCGGGATCGTGCGCGGGCGGACCGTCAACAGCACCCGGGGACCGAAGAAGGCCCCGGTGGCGCAGGAGCCCGCCGGGCGTTCCACCCGCGGAGGCGGCGGCGCGGCACGCGGTGCGTCGGCGGGTGGGTCCAAGGGCGGCGGGACCAAGAGCGGTGGAACCAAGGGCGGCGGGCCCAGGAGCGGGGCCAGGTCCGGCGGGGCCAAGGGTGGCGCCCGGACCGGCGGCGGCACGGGCGCGGGCGGCGGGCGGAGCGCCAAGGGCGCCAAGGGTTCCGGCAAGGGCACCGCCAAGCGCGGCAGACCCGGCCGCGCCTCCTGACGAGCCCTCACCACGCAGGTGCCGCAACATCTCTGACGTGCCCTCATACCGTCGGGGTCGGCGGTGACGGCGGCAGCCCACCCCCTACCCGTAGTACTCAGGAGCTACCCCGCAGGTGGGCTCCTCCGCGGGACGCCGACGACACGGCTCGGTCCATAGCTTCTGTACCGGATTCACCACCCGGTACGGAAGGACCACCCCATGGCGTCCCGCCCACGCACCCACCGTCTGCGCCGAGCGCTGCTGACCGCGCTCGCCACCGGGGCGGTCGCGCTGCCGGTGTCGGGGGCGGCCCGGCCCGCCGCCGTTCCGGCCCCCGTCCCCGCCGCCCTCGCCCCGCTGGCGGCCGCGACCCCCACGGCGCTGGGTACGCGGTACGCCGCCACCCGCGAGGAGATACGGGCCGCGCGGCGGGCGGCCGTCGACCACGGCGACGGGCGGCGGGCGGAGTCCCTGCGGGCCATGGCGGCTTCCGGACGCCACTTCCTGGCGTTCGACGGGCGCGACGGAGGCCGCACCGCCGAGGTCTTCGGTGACCTGTCCGGGGCCACCCGGATCGCCGTCCTGGTGCCGGGCGCGGGCGTGGACCTCGACCACTACCGGCGGCTGGAGCGGGACGCCGAGGCGCTCACCGACGAGCTGGGCGGCGGCTCGGCCGTCATCGCCTGGCTCGGCTACCGGACCCCGGCGACGGTGAGCCCCCAGGCGGTGACACCCGGGGTGGCCGACCAGGCCGCGCCCCGGCTGACCTCCTTCGTACGGGAGTTGGGCGCGGCGCTGCCCGGCGCGCGGATCTCCCTGCTCTGCCACTCCTACGGTTCGGTGGTCTGCGCCCGGGGCGCGTCCGGCCTCGCCGTCGCCGACCTCGTGCTGTACGGCAGCCCCGGGACCTCGGCCGGGAGCGCCGCCGACCTGGGTACGAGCGCCACCGTGTGGGCCGGCCGGGGCGGCGGCGACTGGATCGCGCACGTCCCGCACCTGCGGCTGGACCTGGGCTTCACCTCCGTGGGGTTCGGCACCGACCCGGTCTCGCCGGAGTTCGGCGCGGAGGTCTTCGACGCGGGCGACGCCGGACACAGCGACTACCTCCGACGCGGTTCGGTCTCGCTGCGCGGCATCGCCCGGATCGTCGCCGGGACGGAGGACGACCGTGCGTGACCGCGTGCGTGACCTCGTCCGCCGTATCGACGCGGCGACGCCTCCGGGCCGCGACCGTGCCCTGGACGCGCTGCGCGCGTTCGCCATCCTGGGGGTGGTGTGCGGCCACTGGCTGGTGACCGCGCTGGTCTCCGACAGCGGCACGATGCGCGGGGCGAGCCCGCTGAGGTACATGCCCGAGTTCACCCCGGTCTCCTGGGTCTTCCAGACGCTCGCGGTGTTCTTCCTGGTGGGCGGGGTGGTGGGGGCCAAGGGCTACGCCTCGGCGCGGGCCGGTGGCCAGTCGTACGGCCGGTGGCTGCGGGCCCGGACGGCCCGGCTGTTCCGCCCGGTCGTGGTGGTCCTGTCCGTGTGGGCCATGGCGGCCGGGGTGATGCTGGCCTCCGGCGTGGATCAGGACACCGTCCGCGCGCTGGGCAAGCTGGTCTGGTCGCCGCTGTGGTTCCTGCTGGTCTTCATGGTGCTGACGGCGGCCACCCCGCTGGTGGCGCGGGTGCACCCGCTGTGGCCGCTCGCCGTGGTGCTGCACGTGGATCTGTTCCGGCTGGGGCTGGGCGGCCCGGCCTGGCTGGGCTGGATCAATGTGGCGGCGGGCTGGCTGGTCCCGTACAGCCTGGGGGCCGCGTGGGCCCGGGGCGGGCTGCGTGACCGCAGGACCGCGTGGGTACTGCTGGCCGGGGGTGCGGCGGCCGCGGCCGGGCTGGTGCTGTTCGCCGGATATCCGGCCTCCATGGTCGGGGTGCCCGGGAGCACCCTCTCCAACCTGGACCCGCCGACCCTCGCCGCGGTGGCCTTCGGGCTGGCCCAGTGCGGTGGCGCGCTGCTGCTGCTCGGGCCGTTGCGCCGGGTGCTGGCCCGGCCCGCGGTATGGGCGGCGGTGGCACTGGTGAACCTGTCCGCGATGACGATATTCCTGTGGCACCAGACCGCGATGATCACCGTCACCTCCACCGCCCTGTTCCTGGGGGGCCCGCTGCCCGGCCTGCACACCGTGCCCGACTCCCCCGGCTGGGTGCTGGCCCGGCTGGCCTGGCTGCCGGTGTTCGCGGCGGTGTTGCTGGTGCTCCGGACGGTGTTCGGGCCGTACGAGACGCGGGGCGGCGGCCGTTCGACGGTGGTGCGCACCGGCTCCCCGGCCCGGGTCAGGGAATCACGCCATGTCTAAGCTGAGCGCCATGACGGGGGCGGCGGGGGCGGGGCGGCGGCTGGTGGTCCGGCTGCGACGGCTGCCGCGCACGCTGTACGAGGACCTGTGGGCGTCACCCGTCGACCCGCTGCCCGCCCCGGGCCGGCCGGGGTCGCCGGTGTGGCGGCCGGTGTTCGCGATGCTGCTGGTCCTCGCCGCGGCGACCGTCACGCTGTTCCACGTGTACGACCTGATCCCGCCCGGCGCGGGCGTCCCCGCGTCCGTGGTGCTGTTCGCCGTCCTCCAGTCCGCGACGCTGATCGCCGGCCTGTCCCGGCCGCTGTACGCCTGGTGGGTGTCGCTGGTCCTCATGGTCGTCAGCGTGCGGCTCTCGGAGCCGGTGCTGCCCCCGACGGACGCCTTCCCGGCCGTGCCCGACATCGCGCTCCAGAGCGGCGCCCTGTTCCTGCTGGCGCTGCGGGTCCCCCCGCGCCGGGCGGCCACCGCGCTCGTGGTCAGCCTGGTCACCGGGGCGCTCGCGGCCGCGTACCACACCCAGCGCCACGACCACGCGCTGGACCGGGCGTTCCTCGTCCTCGTCACCGCCGTGGTGATCGGCGCCGCGCTGCGCGCGCTGCGGGTGGCCCGCACAGAGCTGGTGGAGCAGTCGGAGCTGACGGCGGAGGAACGCGCCCGGCGCACGCTCCTGGAGGAGCGCAACCGGATCGCCCGCGAGCTGCACGACGTGGTCGCCCACCACATGTCGGTGATCTCGATCCAGGCGCAGGTCGCGCCGCACCTCGTCGACCACCCGTCCGAGGAGCTGAGGGCGAACCTGGCGGGCATCCGGGAGAACGCCGTGGAGGCGCTGACGGAGCTGCGCCGGGTACTCGGCGTGCTGCGCGCGGAGGACGCACTCGCCGACGGCGTACGGCACGCCCCGCAGCCCACGCTGGACCGGGTGGACGAGCTGGTCGGCACGGTGCGGGCGGCCGGGGTGGACGTGACGGCCCGCACCACTGGCGTCCCCCGGCAACTGCCGCCCGGCGTGGGGCTGTCGGCGTACCGCGTCACCCAGGAGGCGCTCAGCAACGTGATGCGGCACGCGCCGGGCGCCCGCGCGCGGGTGGAGGTCTGCTACCACACGGCCGCCGTCACGGTGCGGGTCACCAACTCCGCCCCCCGCGAGCCCGCCGCACCCGCCGCCGGTGCCGGGCACGGGCTGCTCGGCATGTACGAACGCGCCGCCCTGCTCGGCGGCGACCTCACCCACGGCCCGACCCCCGGCGGGGGCTACGAAGTCATGGCGACGCTCCCCCTGGAGGACCCCTCGTGACCATCCGCGTGCTGATCGCCGACGACCAGATGATGGTCCGTCAGGGATTCACGGTGCTGCTCGGCGCGGAGCCCGGCATCGAGGTGGTCGGCCAGGCCGTGGACGGGGTGGACGCGGTCGAGCAGGTCGCGGAACTCGCCCCCGACGTCGTCCTGATGGACATCCGGATGCCCCGGCTCGGCGGCATCGACGCCACCCGCCGCATCGCCCGGGACTCCGCAACCCCGGTCAAGGTCCTGGTGCTGACCACCTTCGACCTCGACGAGTACGTGTACGAGGCCCTGCGCGCGGGCGCCTCCGGCTTCCTGCTGAAGGACGCCTCGGCCGACGAACTGGCCCACGCGGTAAGGGTGGTGGCGGCCGGGGACGCGCTGCTCGCCCCGAACATCACCAAGCGGCTGATCGCGGAGTTCTCCCGGGTCAGCACGGCCCCGCGCGCGCCGGGCGGGGACCGGGCCGAAGGCCTGACGGAGCGGGAGACGGAGGTGCTGTCCCTCATCGCGCAGGGCCTGTCCAACGCGGAGATAGCCGGCCGGCTGGTCGTCGCGGAGCAGACCGTGAAGACCCATGTGAGCCGCATCCTGGTCAAGCTCGGCCTGCGCGACCGCACCCAGGCCGCGGTGCACGCGTACGAGACGGGGCTGGTGCGCCCGACGGGCTACTGAGCCCCGCCCACGGGCGGCGGCCCCGCTACCCGGCCTTCTCCAGCGCGCCGTACACCGCGTCGACCAGGGCCGCCTTGCGGGGGTCGTCGGCGATGCGCGGGCCCATCCGGTTCATGACGTAGCCCAGGGCGATCCCGGCCTCGGGGTCGGCGAGGCCGCAGGAGCCCCCCGCCCCGTCGTGGCCCACGGCGCGCGGGTTGGGGCCGTAGGAGCCGTTCGGGCCGCTGAGCCAGAGGCCGAGGCCCAGCTCGGTCTCGTGCGTGAAGCCGGTGCCCAGCACCAGGTCGCGGCAGCTGCCCTGGCCCTCGCGGACCCGTTCGGCGGCCTGTTCGGACAGGATCCGCCGGCCGTCGAGGCTGCCGCGTCCGGCGATGATCCCGTAGAGGGCGGCGACCGCGCGGGCGGTGCCGTGGCCGTTGGCGGCGGGGATCTCGGCGGCGCGCCACTCGGGGGTGTTGGCGGCCTCGGTCCCCGTACCGGGGTTGAGCAGGGAGGCGATGGCCACCGGCTCCATCCGGGCGAAGAGGGCGGCCTGTTCGCGTACGACCGCGGCGGGCCGGACGAGTTCGGCGACCCGGTGCGCGTCCTGTTCCGGGCGGCCGATGGTGAAGTCGATGTCCAGCGGCCCGGTGACCTCCTGGCGCAGGAAGGCACCGGGCAGCAGGCCGGTGATCCGGCGGACGACCTCCCCGACCAGGAAGCCGTAGGCGAGGGCGTGGTACCCGGAGCGGGTGCCGGGCTCCCACCAGGGTGCGGTGGCCGCGAGCGCGGCCGTGGTCGCCTCCCAGTCGTACAGCGCGGCCAGGGTGTGCGGCTCACGCAGCCCGGCGACGCCGGAGCGGTGCGACAGCAGGTGGCGTACACGGACCGACTCCTTGCTGGCGGCGGCGAATTCGGGCCAGTAGGCCGACACGGGCGCGTCCAGGTCCAGCTGACCCCGGTCGGCCAGGATGTGCGCGCACAGGGCGGTCGGCCCCTTCGTCGTGGACCACACGTTGACGACGGTGTCGCGCTCCCAGGGGCGGGTGCGGCCCGCGTCGGCCCAGCCGCCCCAGAGGTCCACCACCGGCTCGCCGTCGAGGAGGACGGTGACGGCCGCGCCCAGTTCGTCGTGGACGGCGAAGTTCCCGGCGAACGCGTCGCGCACGGCGGTGAAGCGGGGGTCACAGTGGCCATGGATCCGCGACACGGGCTCTCCTCGACTCGGGGCTGCGCACCCTACCGGGCACGCACCGTACCGACCGGTCGGACCGCCGGGAAGGGTCCGCGCGCCACCGGTACGCGGCCTCGGCGCGGCCGGTCAGCCTGGGAGCGCTTCCACGCTGAGGTGCCAGCGGCCGGGCAGCCCCGCGATGGTGGTCACGGACAGCGGCCGGACGTCCACGTGCCAGTACGCCGAGGGCGGCGCCCCCAGGGCGTAGACCAGGGCCGCGCGGACGACGGCGGGTTCGGCGACCGCGACGACGAAGCCGTCCTGGACCGGCCGGGTGTCGAGCCAGCCCCCTATCCGGGAGATGAACGCCGTCAGGGGCTCTCCGCCGTGCGGGGCGGAACGCGGGTCCGCGATCCAGGCGCTCATGGCGGCCGGTTCACGGGCGGCCACCTCGCCCAGGGTCAGCTCGCGCCACCGGCCCATGTCGCAGTCGCGCAGGGCGGGTTGCAGGAGCGGGGCGAAGCCGAGGGCGTCGCCGGTGGCGCGGCTGCGCGGGGCGGGCGAGCAGTAGCGCAGCTCGGCGGCGCCCAGCGGGACGAGGGTGTGCGCGACGAGCTGGATCTCGCGCCAGCCGGCGTGGTCGAGCGGCCGGTCGTCGTCGAAACGCTCGGCGAGCGGTGGGGAGGTACGTGCTGCGGCGACCAGCGAGACCCGAACACTCATGGCCGCGATCGTGGAGCGCGGCGCCGCCCCGGTCAAGAGGGCGGTGCGGCGCCGTCGGATGCCGTGGGTCAGTTCACCTGGAGGGCCATCCACATGTCCGGTTCCGCGAGGGGCTCGAATCCGAGCTTGGCGTACACCCCGTGGGCGTCCTTGGTGGCGAGCAGGAACCTGCGTACCCCCAGCGGGGTCAGGTGGTCGCGGACGGCGGTCACGAGGCGGGTCCCCAGGCCGTGGCCCCGGGCTTCGGGGTCCACGTACACGTCGCAGACCCAGGCGAAGGACGCGTGGTCGGTCACCACCCGGGCGTAGCCGGCCTGGGTGCCCGAGGCGCGGTCGTAGGCACCGAAGTTGAGGGATCCGGCTATCGCCCGGTCCTGTTGCCCTCGGGTGCGGCCGAGGGCCCAGTAGGCGTCCGTGGAGAGCCAGTGGTGGATGCGGGCGGCGTCGAGCCGGGAGGGGTCCGGGGAGATCTCGTAACGCCCCTGGGGCGTGGCGTGGTCGGTCATGCGGGGGAGGCTATCGCCCGGGGCCGCCGCGCGTCGGCCATATCCGGGAGGCCTCCGTACCGAATCCCGGCCGGGGCACGCCGCGCGCGGGGCGCGGCCGCGGGGAGGTCAGCCCCCGGTGCGCAGCTCGTCGGCGGCGGTGCGCAGCCGGCGTACGCCCTCGGCGATCTCGGCGGCCCCCGAGACGGCGGCGAAGCTCAGCCGGATGTGTCCGGCCGGGGGTTCGGCGCAGTGGTACGGACGGCCGGGCGCCACGGCGACCCCGGCCCGCAGGGCGGCGGAGACGAGGGCGGGTTCGTCGGCGGCCGGGCCGGGGAGCCGGAGCCAGAGGCTCCCGCCGCCCGACGGGACGTGGTTGAGGGTGAGTTCGGGCAGCCGGGTGCGCAGGGCGGCCGTCATCGCGGTACGGCGGGCGCCGAGTTCGGCGGAGACGGTGTGCAGGTGGCGCGCCCAGGAGGGGGAGCCGACGAGTTCGAGGGCGGCCTCCTGGAGCGGGCGCGGCACGAAGAAGCTGTCCACGGCCTGGAGGGCGCGCAGCCGTTCCAGGACCGGGCCGCGGGCGGCGAGCGCGCCGACCCGCAGGCTGGGTGAGGTGATCTTGGTGAGGGAGCGGACGTGGACGACGACGCCGTCCGGGTCGTGGGCGGCCAGGGGTTCGGGCAGCGGGCCCGCGTCGTGGTGGACGAGGCGGCGGGCGAAGTCGTCCTCGACGACGAAGGCGCCCGCGGCGCGGGCGGCCCGCACGACCTGTGCGCGGCGCCCGGCCGCGAGGGTCGCGCCGGTCGGGTTCTGGAACAGCGGCTGGCAGACGAAGACCCGTGCCCCGGTGGCCCGGAAGGCGGCTTCGAGCAGGTCGGGGCGGACCCCGTCGGGGTCCACCGGCACGGGGACCGGGCGCAGTCCGGTGGCGCGGGCGGCGGCCAGCAGGCCCGTGTACGTCGGCGACTCCACCAGGACGGGGGCGCCGGGCGGGGCGAGGGCGCGCAGGGCGACGGCCAGGGCGCTCTGCCCACCGGCGGTGATCAGGACGTCGTCCCCGGAGTGGGCGGGTCCGATCTCGCGGGCGAACCAGGCCCGCAGTTCACGCAGCCCGTCCATGGGAGGGCGGCTCCAGGCGCCCGGCCGGCGGCCCGCCCGCGCCAGGGCGGCGGCGAGCGCCCGTTCGGGCTGGAGTCCGGGGTGCAGATAGCCGCCGTTGAGCTCGATGATCCCGGAGGGCGGTGCGACGAGGGTGGTGAGGAGGCCGGAGGAGTCGACGGTGCGGGGCACGGCCTCGGGGCCGCCGTCGCCGCTGAGGGAGACCTCCTGCCAGGAGGTGTCCCCGGGTTCGGGTACGCCGGTGCGGGGCTCGGCCCGGAAGGCGCCGGAACCGGGGCGGGTGACGACGAGCCCTTCGGCGGCGAGCTGCGCGACCGCCCGGGAGACGGTGACCGGGCTGACCCGGAAACGTTCGACGAGGGCCCGGCTGGACGGCAGCTTTCCACCAGGTGAGTAGCGCTCCAGCTCACTCTTCAGCGCATTCACCAACTCCGCCACACTGCTACGCTCTTGCATGACAGCAGAGGATAGCGCTACCGCGCACACCACGATAGCGCTCGATCCGGGTGCGAAGGCTCCGGTACGGGCCGGCCGAGGGGTCCTGCTCGCCGGACTCGGCGTCGTCGCCTTCTCCCTGACCTTCCCCTCCACGGTGTGGGGTCTGGAGAGCTTCGGGCCCTGGTCCCTGGTCGCGGTGCGCAGTGTGCTCGCCGCCCTGATCGCGGGCGCGGCCCTGCTGGCGGGCCGGGTGCCGCCGCCGGCGCGGGAGCATCTGGCCGGACTGGCGGTCGTCGCGGGCGGTGTGGTCGTGGGGTTCCCGCTGCTGACCACGCTGGCGCTCCAGACCTCGACCAGCTCGCACGCGGCGGTCGTGGTGGGTCTGCTGCCGCTGACCACGGCACTGTTCGCGTCGCTGCGCACCGGTTCGCGTCCGCCGCGCGCCTTCTGGACCGCCGCGCTCGCCGGGGCCGCCGTGGTCATCGCCTTCACGGTCCAGCAGAGCGGAGGCTCGCTCTCCGGCGGCGACCTGTACCTCTTCGGGGCGCTGCTCGTCTGTGCCGCCGGATACACCGAGGGCGGGCGGCTGGCCGGGCTGATGCCGGGCTGGCAGGTCATCGGCTGGGCACTCCTCCTCGCCCTGCCGCTCGCGGTGGCGGGCGCCGCGGTGGCCCTGCCCTTCGAGCCGGTCCACCTCACCGCGCACGGGCTCGTGGGGCTCGTCTGGGTGGCGGGCGGCTCCACCTTCCTCGGCCTGTACGTCTGGTACCGGGGCATGGCGGAGATCGGGGTGCCCCGGGCCAGCCAGCTCCAGCTGGCCCAGCCGCTGCTGACGCTGATCTGGTCGTTCCTGGCCCTGGGCGAGGAGGTCTCCGCCGCCGCGCCGGTGGCCGCGGTGGCCGTACTGGTGTGCATCGCCGCCACCCAGCGTGCGGGCCGGGGTACGGGGCGCCGCGGGGACGTCCGTACAAGAGGCGACGATCGCGTCGGGACATAGACTTGTCGACAAGGACCGCCACCCCCGTGAGGAGGTCACTCCCGATGGAGGCACACACGGGCGACCGGCTGCTGACGCACGGCAGGACCGTGGGCGAGCAGGACCGGGTCGCGGAGATCATCGAAGTGCTGGGCGAGGGGGGCAGTCCCCCGTACCGGCTGCGCAATCAGGACGGGCACGAGTCGATCATGGCTCCGGGCCCCGACAGCGTGGTCCAGCACACCGGCTGCCAGGGCAAGGAGCGGTGAGGGACCGCCGCTGACCCCAGGGACGCCAGGGCCCGCGCACCACCGTGCGCGGGCCCCCGGCGTCCCGGTGGCGCGGGCTTCCGGCGGCTGCGGACCGGCCTGGCCCCGCAGGCCCCCGGCGGGCTCAGATCCCGCCGGGCAGGGCTCCCGGCCCCTCCCGGCGGGGCTCCGGTCCCGTCAGCGCGGGGTGCGTGCCCGGGTCTGGTAGTGGTCGGCGACGACCCGGGCCATGGCTCCGGCAGGGTCATTCTTCACGTGCCGGGCCGAGAAGAAGACGTGCCCGTCCACCTGGTCGTATCCGGCGGCCAGGTCGAGGTGGCGGGAGAGCTCGGCGGGGTCCTGCCAGGCGGCGGGCTGCGCGGGATCACCGCACTTGTACAGGGCCTCCCCCACGTACAGATCGACGCCCGTGCCCCGTACCGTCCGGTCCCACCAGGCGACGAGCTCGCGGTAGTCGGCGGCGGCGTTGCCGATCTCCCAGTAGACCTGCGGGCAGATGTAGTCGATCCACCCCTCCTTCACCCACTTCCGGGTGTCCGCGTGCAGGTCGTCGTAGGTCTGCACCCCGCCCCGGGTGTCCGAGCCCAGCGGGTCGGTCGAGGCGTTGCGCCATACCGCGAAGGGGCTGATCCCGAAGCGGACGTCCTTCTTGAGCCCCTTGGCGCGCTCCGCCGTCTCCCGTACCAGCCGGTCGATGTTGTCGCGGCGCCAGGCCGCCTTGTCCGTGAAGCCGGCGCCGTACTTCTCGTACGCGGCGTCGTCGTCGAACGTCTGGCCCGCCACCGGATAGGGGTAGAAGTAGTCGTCCCAGTGCACCGCGTCGATGTCGTAGCGGCCGACCGCGTCCAGCATCGCGTCCTGGACGAACGTCCTGACCTCGGGCAGCCCCGGGTTGTAGTACAGCTTCCCGCCGTAGGGCAGGACCCAGTCGGGGTTCACCCGGGCGGGATGGGAGGCGACCAGGCGCGCGGGGTCGGTGTGGTTCGCCACCCGGTACGGGTTGAACCAGGCGTGCAGCTCCAGGCCCCGGGCGTGCGCCTCGCGTACGGCGGTCCCCAGCGGGTCCCAGCCGGGGTCCTTGCCCTGCACCCCGGTGAGGTACTGCGTCCAGGGCTCGTACGGCGAGGGCCACAGGGCGTCCGCCGTCGGCCGGACCTGGAAGACCACGGCGTTCAGCCGCGTCTCGACCGCGCGGTCCAGGTGCGCGATCAGCTCCGCCTCCTGGGCGGCGGCGCTCAGCCCCGTCCTGGACGGCCAGTCCAGATTGGCGACCGTGCCGATCCACACCCCGCGCAGCTCCCCCGCCCCGGCCCGGCGGCCGGACCGGCGGTCCGGCGCGGCGGCGGACCGGGGTACGGCGACCGCGTCACCGGCCGTCAGCAGCGCGGCCACCGTCCCCGCCGCTCCCAGCACGAAAGACCTTCGTCCCCAACGCCGCATCTGCTCCACCTCTCGTCGCTCCGTCCCTGTGCGTCACCGCGGCATCACACCTGACGCGGTCATGCCCGCCCGCTCCCCTCGCCACCCCCGGGGCGCCGTGACGCGACCGCGGAGTAACGTCGTGGGGTCGAGGCGGGCACCCGGAATCAAACGGGAAGAGCCGCACGGAGATCAGCGAAAGGCACGAGGTGACGGACTCTATGGCCGACATTGCACGCGTCGGAGTGGTGGGCTGTGGCCAAATGGGCGCAGGCATCGCGGAGGTGTGCGCCCGCAGCGGCCTTGACGTCAGGGTGGCCGAGACCACCGGCGAGGCGCTGGAGATCGGCCGCACCCGGCTGCACAACTCACTCTCCAAGGCCGCCGAACGCGGCAAGATCACCGAGGAGGAGCGCGACGAGACGCTGGGCCGCCTCAGCTTCACCACCGACCTCGGCGAGTTCGCCGACCGCGACCTCGTCATCGAGGCGGTCGTGGAGAACGAGCAGGTCAAGACCGAGATCTTCCAGGTACTCGATCAGGTGGTGACCCGCCCGGACGCCATCCTCGCCTCGAACACCTCCTCCATCCCCCTGGTGAAGCTGGCCGTGGCCACCTCGCGGCCCGACCAGGTCATCGGCATCCACTTCTTCAACCCGGCCCCGGTGCAGAAGCTCGTCGAGCTGATCCCCGCGCTGACGACGTCCGACGAGACCGTCAAGCGCGCCGAGGCCGTGGTGCAGGGTGTCCTCGGCAAGCACGCGATCCGCGCCCAGGACCGCTCCGGATTCGTGGTCAACGCCCTGCTGATCCCGTACCTGCTCTCCGCGATCCGGATGTTCGAGTCGGGCATCGCCAGCAGCGAGGACATCGACAACGGCATGGAGCTGGGCTGCGCCCACCCGATGGGCCCGCTCAAGCTGGCCGACCTGATCGGCCTGGACACCGTGGCCTCGGTCGCCGACTCGATGTACGCCGAATACAAGGAGCCGCTGTACGCCGCTCCCCCGCTGCTCCAGCGGATGGTGGATGCGGGGCGCCTCGGCCGCAAGACGGGCTCGGGCTTCTACGCGTACGCCTGACCGCCCGCCTGCGGGCCCGGCGCACACGGCACCGGGCCCGCAGGGACGCGTTCATCGAGGTCAGGGCTGCGTGCGGCCCCGAAGAGCCTCATCTGCCACTGCCGACCCGACGCCGTGCCGGAGCGCTGTGGAGCGACGGCGCGGATACACGGGTCCGAAGCCTTGGGCCTTTCAGCGCTGTCGCAGCCTTGCCTGCTTGTACTGCGAAAACTCCCTCGGATGTCCCTCCGGCAGAGCTGAAAGTCCCTGAAAAGTCCCTGGCGACTCGGACCCCGGACCTACGCATTACGAGACCGTGAGGGTTCGTGTTGCCTGGTGTTACAGGTGGTGCTTGCCAGCGCACTGAGGACCGTGGCGTAGCGACGGGGCTACGCCATGGGTTCAGGTTCTGGCCATCCCGGTCCGATGGTCGGGCCGGGAAGCTCTGGGGTGCCGCTCGACGGTCCGGTCCTTTGCCCAGGAGCGTCGAGCAGCCGTCTATGCGGCGGGCACAAGATCGTCCAGGCTGACGGCCTCGTAGTCCCGCAGTTCGCGTACGAGCTGAGAGGCGAGGAACCAGCCGATCTGGGGGTGGTTGTAGGGCAGGGGAGCGTCCGAGGCGGCGAGGGGCTGGATGCCGTCGGCGGTGTACTGGTACGGGGTGCCGATGACGCCGTAGAGCGGGAACCGCGTGGCCAGCAGGGCGACGTGTCCCTTGCTCCTGAGCCGGGGGCACCGCCGGGCCGCCATCCGGGCGTGCTCCAGACACACCGGCGGCTGCGCGGTCTTCACCGGCCCGGTGTAGTCGTCGCCGTCGTCGGCCGTCTCCACGAAGAGGATGCCGTCGCTGCGCTTCAGCGGGACCGTGCACACCTGGCAGCGCAGGAGCGCCATCGTGATGCGCTGGCGGAGCGGGTGCACCAGCCGCCACCTCGGTACCCCGGTGGGCTGTCCTGCGAAGTCGAGCGACAGGGAGTACCGCGCCCACAGCACGCCACGGAGATCTCGGTCGGGCCCCGCTTCGTCCTTGTACCCGAGCCGCGGGCGCCGGTCAGGACCGATGCGTACGTCCAGGTTGAGGAGGGAGTCCGCCTCTTCGCCTTCACGGGCGGTGATGTACGGAACGACCAGGTCGGCTGCGGTGATCGTCATGCCGCGCCTCCGACCGTGAGCGCGAGCGGCCGGTGGGGGGCGACGATACGGCCGTCGGGGAGGAGTTCTCCGGTGTCCTCGAAGACAAGCACTCCGTTGCACAGCAGGCTCCAGCCCTGCTCAGGGCGGTGCGCGACGGGTCGCGCGGCCTCCCTGTCGGGAGCCATGGCCGTGGGGCACGGCGGGTTGTGCGCACACATGGTGCTCGTCCTCTCGGGTGGGAAGTTGGGCCCTCTTCGGCCAGCTACGGGTGCCGTGGGCGAACACGGTTCGGGCACGGCCGAAGACGGGGACTTGCGGCACCCATGAAGGCCTCTATGGCTGCTTCGCTGTAGCCGTAGAAGCGTTCCAGGGTGGTGGCAGTGCGGTCGCCCTTGAGCGTGAGTGGTCTCTCTCCCCACTCGACAACGAAGCAGGGATCCGGGTGAGACGACCACTGCACGCGCAGGTCTCTTCAATCGCGGTCATGCCGCGCCCTGCGGGTCACCTGCAGGCACGATGCAAAGTCGAGTCCCACCCCACGGAGCGGCAGGAAATGTGTTGCCTGGTTGGTGTATCCCTCGAACGTCAAAACGGCCCTCCGATCAGGCGGATAGGTAGACGGTGACGAGCACTGCGAACACGGTGACGACGAGGAGAACCTGAGCACTGGCCTGTCTCCAGCCCCAGCCCTTCGCATCCATCCACCGCAACGGTCGCCTTCAAGTCGGACCGGGCAGCTCCTCGGGGATCACGAGGTGAATGAATGCCTGGTACCGCTCACCCAGCTCCTTGATCACAGCGTGATACTCGTCGTCATCGGAGCTGATGTTGTGCCGGTCGAGGACGATCACGCCGTCCGCGAAGCCGCCTCGGATCAGTCGCTCGACCTCCCCCCAGCCAGGGCGCTTCCAGGGCGGCGTGTAGACGCCACAGCCGGCACCCGAGCCGGGGAGGCACCTCGTGGTCGCGGGAACTGCTACATCGTGAAACCTCGCTCCCATTGCGTAGCCACGCTGCTCAGCCTCGGTCTGGAGGGTGTTCCAGTCCTCATCCGGCCTGGCACTCCTGCTCAGCACCAAGCTGTACGCCAACACCCGGAGACGGCGATCACCGGAGCGGCGGTCGCGCCTTTCGGTCGCCTCGCGACGGAACCGCTGACGGAGCCGGACGAGCTCGCCGCTGCGCGCCGGACGCTCCAGCGGGGCGGGTTTGCGGTGCCACTCCTGGGTTCGAGCAGTGTCGGTGTCCGTTCGGTCCCGGGATCCCATCAAGCTGATCCGTGGACTGGAGACGGCGATCATGTCGCCCAGGCTTCTACGTGTCTTCATGGTCGCCTTCCTCTGGATCGCGCTCAGCCCGCGCAGGGCTCATCCGACGGTTGCGCAATGCGTTCGGTCCGACCGACCACCACGTTCGCCACTGACGTGAATCAGGTCCGTGTCAGGCGCCGTTCGGATACCGTGTGATCAGCTCGTACCGACAATGAAAGCGGTACGGAACCCCGGTGGGCAGGCCCTGGATGGAGCCTCACACGCTGGCTCCGCAGGCCCCATGGAGAGCCCCCCTGTCGCTGACATCGACCGCGGGTGAACGAAAGTCCGCGGTGGAGGAGGAAGCGTGGGGCAGCAGCCGAACGAGCTGACTCCGGACGCCGGCCCATGGCACCGCTGGGGTTACGAGCTACGCCAGTTCCGCGAGGCCCGTCTGCTGTCGCAGCAGGCTCTGGCTCGCAGGGCGTTGATCGACCGTTCACATCTCGGGCGCTTCGAGCGCGCTGAACGTCCCGTCCCGAAACACGCGGCCATCACTCTCGACGACATCCTTGATGCAGCCGGTGCATTGATTCGTGGCTGGGACAGCGCGGAGCGCGAGGCCCCCCAGGATTGCTCTGTCCCGGTGTCCAGAGCCGGGACAGAGACTCATGGGGCCAGTACACGGGGTCATGGGGCCAGCGCCCCGGAGACCCTGGCCATGAACACGGTCGTGCGGGCAGGCTCGCTTGGAGACGACACGGACACGGTCGTCGTCCCCGCCCGCATCCACGGAAGGATCCTCTTCGTGCCCGTGCCCCGCCGCGTTGTTCTCGCATCAGGGATCGCCGGCCTGGCTGCGACAGCCATGCCGGCCGCGACGCCGACGGCTGCCACCGAACTCGCCGACATGGGGTCTCCCTTCGAGCACTTCGCACAACTCCGCCGGGTCATGATCCAGACCGACAACCTCATCGGCCCCCGGCACGTGTTGCCCGCCCTGCAACAACACCTCGTCTCCCTTGCCACAAGACGTCGATCCGCTCGTGGCACCGACGCCATCGAGCTTCTCGCCTTGGAAACGCGATACGAAGAGCTGGCAGGCTGGTTCGCCCAGGACATCGGCGACGAGCGCACCGCCCACGGCCACACCGCGAAAGCACTGGACGCTTCCCACATCACCGGCGACACCGATCTCACCGCGTACATCCTCGGCCGTAAGGCCCAGCTCGCGGTCGACACCGGTCATCCTGCCGACGCTCTCGGCCTCGCCACAGCCGCCCGACGCACCGCCCGGCCCGGGAGCCGCCTCGAAGTCATCGCCGTTCTGCACACGGCCCACGCGCATGCCGTACTCGGTGAAGGCAGCGAAGCCCACAGGGCGTACGACACCGCGCTTGCTCTTCTCGTTCGCGCGGGCTCCGACGGTGTCTGGGGTTCCTGGCTCGATACGGCGTACATCAGCACCGCCCGGGCCCGCTCCCTCGCCGCACTCGGCGAGTATGAGCAGGCCGCGGCAGGCTTCGACAGCGCCCTCGCAGTGCTCCCGTCCGCATATCGCCGGGACCGCGGTGTCTACCTCGCTCGCGCTGCACGTGCCCACGCGGGCACAGGCAACGTGACCCTCGCTGCCCGAATCGGTGGGCAGGCCGTCGGGATCGCCGCCGAGACCGGATCTGCCCGCATCTTCGGACAGCTCGACCGGCTCGACCAGGCACTGACCCCCGCAGTAGGCGAGGACGGCGTCGCCGAGTTCCGCGCCTCACTCGACCGTATCGTTCTGCATCCCGCCTGACTCACCCGCGTACACCGCCTGGAGATACCGTGCCCCGCCCGTACGTCCTGCTGTCCGCAGCTGTATCGATCGACGGCCACCTCGACACCCGCCCGGGCGAGGACCGGCTCCTGCTCTCCAACAAGGAGGACTTCGAGCGCGTCGACTCCGTACGAGCCAGTGTCGACGCGATCCTTGTCGGCGCCGGCACACTCCGCGCCGACAACCCCCGCCTCCTCGTCAACTCGGCGGAACACAGGGCGTCCCGAGTCGCCGCCGGCGAGCCCGAGTACCCGCTTAAGGCCACCATCACCGGCACAGGCGACCTTGATCCCGACTGGAAGTTCTGGCACCACGGCGGAGACAAGCTCGTCCTCGCCGTGGGCCACGAGGCCACCGCGAAGGCTCGCGCCAACCTCGGTGACCTGGCTACCGTGCAGAGCGTCCCCGCCGAGGCCGTATGACCGGCCGCGCTCGACATCCTCGGTGACAAGTACGCCGTCAAGCGACTCATGGTCGAAGGCGGGGGCACCGTTCACACACAGCTCCTCGAAGCAGCTCTCGCCGACGAACTCCAACTCGTCATCGCCCCGCTCCTGGTCGGCCAGTTCGACGCGGTAAGAATGCTCGGCCCCGCGAGCTACCCCGGCGGTCCAGCCGCCCGCCTCCGGCTCCTGGAGACCCGCCAGATCGGTGACGTGGTACTCCTGAGGTACGCCCCCAAGGACACCTCGACGGAGCCCCGATGAGCACCACCCCTTCAGCCGGCGCCCCCGGCACCGGCCGCGAGCCCAACACCGCAGACCGGAACTGGCTCGCCCTTGCCTGTGAGCTGGCCGCCCTCTGCCCACCTTCGGAGACCGCCTTCAGCGTGGGGGCGGTCATCGTCGCGGCCGACGGGACCGAACTCGCCCGCGGCTACTCCCGTGAAAGCGACCCTCACGACCATGCTGAGGAAGGGGCCCTCGCCAAGCTCCCCGCCGAGGACGTCCGGCTCGCGACCGCCACGATCTACAGCTCCCTGGAGCCCTGCGCCAGACGGGCATCCCGGCCTCGCCCCTGCGCCCAGCTCATCCGCGACGTGGGCCTCCGCCGCGTCGTCACCGCTTGGAGCGAACCGGATACGTTCGTCGTCGGCGCCGATGGCACCGAGACCCTTGAGGACGCCGGCGTGGCTGTCGTAGCACTGCCCGAATACTCGAACGCCGCGCAGGCACCCAACCTGCACCTGCTCTGACAACTCGGGGTGGGAGGCCCGCCGTAGGGAACTACTGAGGTTGAACTCGTGGTGTCGTAGGGGCTGACGGCTCGTCGCCTGTGCGGTATCACCGAAGGCATGCGGTATCCACAAGGAACCGCTGTACACCGCTCCCCCGCTGCTCCAGCGCATGGTGGACGCGGGCCGCCTCGGCCGCAAGACGGGCTCGGGGTTCTACGCGTACGCCTGACCCGCGCCCCGGCGCGTACTCCCCGCGCGCCCCCGCCCGTACCCGTACCGGAGGCCGGCCGGAGTGATCCGGTCGGCCTCCGGCGTCGCGGGGGCCGCTCAGCCCAGCAGCATGTGGCGGAGCATCAGCAGGGCGGCCGCCATGTTGGCCGCCGGTATCTCGCCGCGCGCGATCATGTCGGGGACCAGCTTCAGGGGCACCCACTCACGGCGCGAGGACTCGAAGCCGTCCGCCGGTGGGCCGGTGTAGACGGCCTCCCGCGTCCAGAAGAGGTGGTGGCGGGAGTCGATGAGTCCGTTGGCCGGCTCGACGGTCATCAGCGGGCTCAGCTCGCCGGGGCGCCAGCCGGTCTCCTCCTCCATCTCCCGGGCCGCCGCGACGGCGACGTCCTCACCGTCCTCGACCACACCGGCGGCCAGTTCCCAGCCCCAGCTGTCGGTGATGAAGCGGTGCCGCCAGAGCAGCAGCACCTCGTTGGCCTCGTTGACGACCGTCGCCGCGGCCACGGGGCGCAGTCTGATGAGGAAGTGGTCGAGGTGCCGGCCGTCGGGGAGTGCCACGTCCGCCAGATTGACCTGGAACCAGCGATTCTCATACACGGTCTGTTCGTTCAGATTCGCCCACTGCACAGTTCTGCCACCTTCCGGCTGATTGGTGGCAACATCCGAACAGGAACGGTTCACTCCGGGGAACGCGCGCAGACCGGTCCGGGGCGGCTCACAGAGGCACGCGCAGCGCCCCGTCGATGACGTCCGCCGCCGCGTCGGCGTCCGCACACCCGCTGGTGGCCAGGAGTTCCCGGACCACGCGCAGCCGGTCCCGCAGGCGCCGGGATTCCATGCCCCGGGCGTGTTCGGCCATTTCGCGGGCGGTTCCGGCCGCCCGCTCGGCCTCCCCCTGGAGCAGTTCGAGATGGGCGAGCAGGGCGAGCCGGTGCACCCGGCCGCGCGCGTGCGCCGGGGAGCGTACGGCCGCCGAGGCGTGCTCCCGGGCCCCGGTGAGGTCCCCGAGGCCCAGCAGCGCCTCCGCCACCTGCACGTCGACCAGGCCGGGCTGGACGTATCCCGTCTCCTCCGGCTCCCTCCCCGGGCTGATCCGTCCGGCCTCCGACTCGGCGCGGTGGATGCGCTCCAGGGCGTTGCGGGTGTCACCGAGCCGCGCGTAGGCCTTGGCCTGCATCGCGTAGAGGTCGGCGGCCAGGGCCGGGGTGAGCTGCGGGCCCGCCGCCCGCAGCGCTGCCTCGGCGAAGGCGACGGCCCCTCGGTGGTCGGCCAGGAACAGCGACTGGTTGACCAGCAGGGCGATCACATAGCCGCCGAGCCCCCGGTCACCGCTGGCCTTCGCCAGGCGCAGGGCCTGGTGGAAGTAGCGCTGCGCGAGGCCGTGGGCGTCCGCGTCGTACGCGCAGATACCGGCGACCGCGACCAGGCCGCCGACCGCCCGGTGCAGCCGGCGCCCCAGGGCGTCGTCGTATCCGCCGCGCAGCAGGGGGGCGGTCTCGGTGGTGAGGAACTTGACCACCCGGGGTCTGGTCGCGATGCCCCCGGCCTTCCGGTACATCTGCTCGTAGTGGGTGCGGGCGGCGCGCAGGGTCTCTATGTCGGCGGCGCTCACCCGGCAGGGGCCGGGGCGCGAGACGTCGGTGTCCTCCGGCGGGTTCTCCCACTCCCAGACGGGCATCACCGCCGTCGTGCCGGTCAGGACCGGGGCGTCGGCGAGCCGGGGGCGCCGCTGTTCGTCGGAGCGCCACAGGGCGGTGGCGTGCTCCACGAACCCCGGGAGTCCCGTGGACGGCGTCGCCGCGTGGCGCCCGGCCGGGCCCATGCCGATGTCGTCGAGGGTGACGGGCCGGTGCAGCCGTCCGGCCAGGACCTCGCAGATCAGGTCGGGGACCTGGCCCCGGGGGCGCTGGCCCTTGAGCCAGCGGGCGACCGCCGTGTGCTCGTATCGCAGGGTCAGCCCGCGGGCGCGGCCGGCCAGGTTGATGTGACCGGCGAGTCCGGCACGGGACACACCCGCCTCGTCGATCAGGGATTCGAGCAGGACATTGGGCTCCATCGCCCCCCCAGGTGCGCGTCAGGACGAGCTTAGGGGTGATTCACACGGGGTGTGAACCAAATGCCCGAACCCTCCTGCTGTGCGCTCTGCCGCGCCGGGGGGCCCGGCCGCTTGAATGAACGTCTCGCAAGAGGCGGCCGGGTCGTCGGCTCCCCCTCGTACCGTCCGACGACCCGTATCCGCGCCGTTCGTTCCGCCGGCCTGCCCGACACTCCGAGGCGGGGCGGACGGCGCCGGATCGCACGAGCCCACTGCCGATGACAGGAGGGTGGTTGTGGGGCCGGGATCCCGGGCCCGTGTGCGGTCCCCTGGCCGTCCGGCGAGACAGGAGGAGGGGCGCATCCGGTGGCCGGATGCGCCCCTCCTGACTTCTGTGCGACCGCGCGTGACGCGGTCACGCCCCCGCTCCGGGTGCGCCACGGCCCGCCGCGCGTGTGCGGCGGCGGGCCGTGGTGGAGCGGTGGACGGTGCCGGGTCAGGCGCCGCGCAGCACCGCGCCGGTGCGCTCGGCGGCCAGGGCGACCGCGCCGTCACGGGCCGCGGTGGCCTCCTCGACGGTCAGCGTGCGGTCCGGGGCGCGGAAGCGCAGCGCGTACGCCAGGGACTTCCGGCCCTCGCCGAGCTGCTCGCCGGTGAAGACGTCGAACAGCCGCAGCGATTCGAGCAGCGGACCGGCGCCCTCGCGCAGGGCCCTCTCCACCACGTCGGCGGGCACCTCGGTGCCGACGACCAGCGCCACGTCCTGGGTCGCCACCGGGAAGGCGGAGATCCTCGGCGCCTGGAGCACACCGTCGGCGGCCCGCTCCAGGACGTCGAGCTCGATCTCCATGGCGCAGGTCCGCTCCGGCAGGTGGAGCTCCTTGACGACGCGCGGGTGCAGTTCGCCCGCGTACCCGCACAGGACCTCCTGGCCGTCCACCACGACGTGGAGGGCGGCGCACCGGCCCGGGTGCCACGGCGCGTGCCGGTCGGCGCGGACGATCAGCTCGACGCCCGCCTCGGCGGCGACGGTGCGTGCCGCCTCGACGGCGTCCGCCCAGGTCGCGGGGCGGCCCTTGCCCCACCAGCCGGCCTGCTCACGGGCGCCCGCGAGGACGACGGCGGCGCGGCGCGGCTGGTGCGGGAGCGTCTCGTCCAGCCCGGCGATCTCCGTGTCGCTGGGCCGGCGGTCGACGGGCAGCCGGGCGGCCCGGACGCCCTCGCCGGTCGCCACGGTCTCCGCCGCCCGGCCGGCATCGAGCGCCCGGGGGAGGAAGACGAGGCCGGTCTCGAAGAGCGCCAGGTCGTGACTGCCCCGGCCGTCGTTGCGCCGCAGCGCGCCGAGCAGCCCCGGCAGCAGCGTGGTGCGCAGCGAGGGTTCCTCGTCGGAGAGCGGGTTGACGAGCCGCACCGTACGGCGGCGGGGGTCGTCCTTCTCCACACCGAGCTGGTCGAGGACGGTCTCACCGATGAACGGGTAGCTGAGCGCCTCGACGTAACCGGCCCCGGCCAGCGCGCGGCCGACGCGGCGGTGCAGCCGCTGGCGCTCGGTCAGGCCGCGCCCGGACGGCGGGGTGGGCAGGGTGGAGGGCAGGTTCTCGTACCCCTCCAGCCGGATGACCTCTTCGGCGAGGTCGTTCGGCGCGGCGAGGTCGGGGCGCCAGGACGGCACCGTGACGATCAGCTCGTCCTGCCCGTAGACGTCGCAGCCGACCTCCTGGAGGCGGCGTACGACGGTCTCGCGGCCGTAGGACACCCCGGCGACCTTGTCGGGGTGGTCGGCCGGCATGGCGACGGTGCGGGGCGCGGACGGGGCGCTGATCTCCGTGACGCCCGCCTCCGCCGTACCGCCCGCGAGGAGGACCAGCAGGTCCACGGTGCGCTGCGCGGCGGCGGCGGCCGCCTGCGGGTCGACGCCGCGCTCGAAGCGCTTGGACGCCTCGGAGGACAGCTTGTGGCGGCGGGCGGTCCGGGCGATCGAGAGCGCGTCGAAGTGCGCCGCCTCGATGACGACCTCGGTCGTCCCGGCGTCCTCGGTGGCCGCGTCGGCGATCTCGGTGTGGGCGCCGCCCATGACGCCCGCGAGGCCGATCGGCCCGCGCTCGTCGGTGATGACCAGGTCCTCGGCGTCCAGCACCCGCACGGTGCCGTCGAGCGTGGTGAGCTTCTCGCCCTGCCGGGCGCGGCGCACCCCGACGGGGCCCTCGACACGGCTGCGGTCGTAGGCGTGCAGCGGCTGGCCGAGTTCGAGCATCACGTAGTTGGTGACGTCCACGGCGAGCGAGATCGGGCGCATCCCGGCCTTCTGGAGGCGGCGCCGCATCCAGATCGGGGAGCGGGCCTCGGGCCGCAGCCCGGTGACCGTACGGGCGGTGAACCGGCTGCATCCGATCGGGTCGGACACCTGGACCGGGTAGCCGAAGGCGTTCGGCGCGGGCACGTCCAGCAGCGCCGGGTCGCGCAGCGGCAGACCGTAGGCGATGGCGGTCTCGCGGGCGACACCGCGCATCGACAGACAGTAGCCGCGGTCCGGGGTGACGGCGATGTCCAGGATCTCGTCGACGAGCTGGAGCAGCTCGATCGCGTCGGTGCCCGGCTCGTACTCCGGCGGCAGCACGATGATGCCGTGCGTGCCGTCGTCGCCCATGCCCAGCTCGTCGGTGGAGCAGATCATGCCGTGCGAGGTCTTGCCGTACGTCTTGCGGGCGGAGATCGCGAAGTCGCCGGGCAGGACGGCGCCCGGCAGGACCACGACGACCTTGTCGCCGACCGAGAAGTTGCGGGCGCCGCAGACGATCTCCTGCGGCTCGCCGGTGCCGTTGGCGTCGCCGACGTCCACGGTGCAGAAGCGGATGGGCTTCTTGAAGCCCTCCAGCTCCTCGATGGTCAGCACCTGTCCGACGACCAGCGGGCCCTTGAGCCCGTCGCCGGTCCGCTCGACGGTTTCCACCTCAAGGCCCAGGGCCACCAGCTCGGCCTGTACGTCACGGCCGGTCTCCGTCGCCGGCAGGTCGACGTACTCCCGCAGCCAGGAAAGCGGGACGCGCATCAGATCTCCATCCCGAACGGCCGGGTGAAACGGACGTCACCTTCGACCATGTCTCGCATGTCTTCTACGTTGTGACGGAACATCAGCATCCGTTCGATGCCGAACCCGAAGGCGAATCCGCTGTACTTCTCGGGGTCCACGCCGCAGGCGACGAGCACCTTGGGGTTGACCATGCCGCAGCCGCCGAGCTCGATCCAGCCCTCGCTGCCGCAGGTGCGGCAGGGGCGGTCCGGGTTGCCGACGGACGCGCCGCGGCAGACGTAGCAGACCATGTCCATCTCGGCGGACGGCTCGGTGAACGGGAAGTAGTTGGGCCGCAGCCGGGTCTTCATGTCCGGCCCGAAGAGCGCCTGGACCATGTGGTCGAGGGTGCCCTTGAGGTCGGCCATGGTGAGGCCCTCGTCGACGGCGAGCAGCTCGATCTGGTGGAAGACCGGGGTGTGCGTGGCGTCGAGCTCGTCGGTGCGGTAGACCCGGCCGGGGCAGACCACGTAGACGGGGGGCTCGCGGTCGAGCAGCGCGCGGGCCTGGACCGGCGAGGTGTGCGTGCGCAGGACGACACCGGACTCGTCGTTCTTCGCGCCGTCGGCGCCCTGGACGAAGAAGGTGTCCTGCATCTGCCGCGCCGGGTGGTCGGGCACGAAGTTCAGGGCGTCGAAGTTGAACCACTCCGCCTCGGCCTCGGGGCCCTCGGCGACCTCGTAGCCCATGGCGACGAAGACGTCCGCGACGCGCTCCATGAAGGTCGTCAGGGGGTGGCGGGCGCCCGCCGGGGTGCGGTCGTAGGGCAGGGTGACGTCCACCGCCTCCTCGACCAGGACCCGGGCGTCACGCTCGGCCTCCAGCTCCGCCTGGCGGGCGGCCAGCGCCTTGGAGACGGCGCCGCGGGCCTGGCCCACGCGCTTGCCCGCCTCGGCCTTGGCCTGCGGCGGCAGGGCCCCGATCTCCCGGTTGGCGAGCGACAGGGGCGAGGTGCCGCCCGTGTGCGCGGTCTTCGCCTGGGCGAGCGCGTCGAGGTCACCCGCGGCGGCGAAGGCGGCGAACGCCTCGTCCCGCATGCGCTCGATCTCTTCCGGTTTCAGTGCCTCGACCTCGACCGGGTCGTACGACTTGTTCGGTGCCGACATCTCTTCCCGTGCTTCCGATTGGCTGGTGGCGACCTGGCTGGACGACTGAGGACGCAAAGGTGCCAAAAATCCAGTCTACGGGCCGCCGGGGGGCGAGGAGGCCCGTGGCCGCTCAGCTCAGGTAGGCCGGCGTGCTCACGGGCAGGACAAATCGGAATTCGGCGCCGCCGCCGGGCCCCCGGCCGACGGTGATACCGCCGCCGTGCGCCTCGACGATGCCCTTGACGATGTACAGGCCGAGGCCGGTCCCGCCGCGCTTGCTGCCCCGCCAGAAGCGGGTGAAGACGCGGCCCATCGATTCCTCGGGGATGCCGGGACCCTCGTCGCTCACGGTGACCGCCGTTCCACCCTCGCCGCTCCCGCCGGGTGCGGGTGCGATGTCGATGGTGACGGTTCCCTCGCCGTGGCGCACCGCGTTTTCCAGGAGGTTGCCCAGGACCTGGTCCACCTTGTCCGGGTCCGCCCAGAGATCGGGCAGCGGCTGCCGGGTGCGTACGAGGAACCGGTCGGGCGCCTGCCCGGCCGCGGTGAGGGCCTGGACGTGGCGCTCGACGGCGGCGGAGAGGTCCACGGGCTGACGGCGCAGCTCCAGCCGGCCGGAGTCGATACGGGAGATGTCGAGCAGTTCCGCGATGAGGCGGGTGACCCGGTTGGCGTCGGCGTCGACGGTCTCCAGCATCAGCCGCTTCTGGTCGTCGGTGAAGCGCTCCCATTTGGCCAGCAGTGTCGCGGTGAACCCCTTGACGGAGGTCAGCGGGGAGCGCAGTTCGTGGGCGACCGTGGCGATCAGCTCGGCGTCGCTGCGCTCGGAGCGCCGGCGGGCCTCGGTGCCGCGCAGCGAGACGACGACCCGGCGCACCGGGCCCTTCGGGGTGTCGCGTACGTACCGGGCGGAGACCAGCACCTCACGGCCGCCCGGCAGGAGCAGGCCGCGCTCGGGCTGTCCGACCCGGGTGACGAGTCCGCCGTACGGGTCGGTCAGGGTCCACCAGCGGCGGCCCTTGAGGTCTTCCAGGGGCAGCGCGTGCTCCAGCGGGCGGCCGAGGGCGGCGGCCCGGGGGATGGCGGTGATCCGGGTGGCGGCGGAGTTGAAGCAGACGATCCGGCCCGTCTCGTCGGCGACGACGAGCCCGTCGGGGAGGTGGTCCGGGTCGATGGCGCCGACCGGGTCACCGGTGGCGTCGCCCGTGCCGTCCAGGTCGTCGATGGCGCGCACGGCTGCCGTGTGTGTCTGACGCGGCCTGCTCATGCCGACAGCCATATTCCCGTACCCCACCTCTCGAACCGGTGCAGTGGGCCCCCGAGTTCGTCACCCTACTAGGCGCCGGACGGCGAGCGACACCCTGCGGCGGCGCACTGGCGGGTGTGGCCGGTATCGATCGGCCGCCGTGCGCTCCGCGGGCGGCTCAGGCGGTGCGGCGGGGGCGCTGGGCGCGTGCCGAGGCGTAGAGGCAGACGGCGGCGGCGGTGGCGAGATTGAGGCTCTCGGCCCTGCCGTGGATGGGGACGCGGACCACCGCGTCGGCCAGCGCCCGGGTCTCCTCGGGCAGGCCCCACGCCTCGTTGCCGAAGACCCAGGCGGTGGGGCCGCCCATGGTGCCCGCGTCGAGTTCGTCGTCGAGGTCGTCGGAGCCCGCGCCGTCCGCCGCGAGGATGCGCACCCCGGCGCCCCGGAGCCCGCGCACGGCCTGCTCGACGGGTACGCCGACCGTGACCGGCAGGTGGAAGAGCGAACCGGCCGAGGCGCGCACGGACTTGGGGTTGTACAGGTCCACGGAGCCGTCCGTGAGCACGACGGCGTCCGCGCCGGCCGCGTCGGCGCAGCGCAGCACGGTGCCGGCGTTGCCGGGGTCGCGGACGTGGGCGAGTACGGCGACCAGGGTGGGTTTCGCGGCGAGGACGTCCTCGAAGGGCGAGTCCAGGAAGCGGCAGACGCCGATGAGCCCCTGCGGGGTGACGGTCTGCGAGACGTCCGCGAGTACGTCGGGGTCGGCGAGGTGGACCCGGGCACCGGCGGCGTGCGCGGCGCGGACGATGTCGGCGTGGCGGTCGGCCGCGTCGACGGTGGCGAACAGCTCGGTCAGGGTGGGCTCGCCGTCGCCGCCCCGGTGGGTGGCGGCCTCCCGCACGGCCTGCGGCCCCTCGGCGATGAACCTGCGCTCCTTGCCGCGGAGGTTGCGCCTGGCCAGCCGCCGCGCGGCGGCGACGCGCGGCGATCGGGCGGAGATCAGTTCGGGGGTGCCCATGGTCGGCGGCGAGCCTCTCTGCGTAACTCTGCTTCTCTGCGTACGTTTCTCTGCGTACGTCTCTCCGCGTACGTCTCTCCCCGTACGCGCGCCTCTCCGTACGGCGGCCGTGCGCGTGGCCTGTGACGCGCATGCCGTCCGACGCACCGGACCCGCAGACGGCTCGCGTCTGCGGGTCCGGCTCGGAACGCTGGAAGAGCGGCCTGGATCAGGCGGCCTTCGGGGCGTTGACGTCGCTCGGGAGGGCCTTCTGGGCGACCTCGACGAGCGCGGCGAACGCGTTGGCGTCGTTGACCGCGAGCTCGGCCAGCATCTTACGGTCCACCTCGATGTTGGCGGCCTTGAGACCCTGGATGAGGCGGTTGTACGTCATGCCGTTCTGGCGGGCAGCGGCGTTGATGCGCTGGATCCAGAGCTGACGGAAGTCGCCCTTGCGCTTCTTGCGGTCGTTGTAGTTGTAGACCAGGGAGTGGGTGACCTGCTCCTTGGCCTTGCGGTACAGGCGCGAACGCTGGCCGCGGTAACCGCTGGCGGCCTCAAGGATCGCCCGGCGCTTCTTGTGTGCGTTTACTGCCCGCTTGACGCGTGCCACTTTTAACTCCTTGCAGCGGGGCCGTGGTTCGACTCACACGGCCCGGAAACGAATGGGGTCCCGGTCGGGTGGGGAGGACGCCTCCGGCTCGGCCGGAGGGCGCGTCCTCACTTGCCGAGAAGCTTCTTGATCTTCTTGGCGTCGGCCGGAGCCACGACGGTCGTGCCGGTCAGCGAGCGGGTCTTCTTGGACGACTTGTGCTCGAGCAGGTGGCGCTTGCCGGCCTTCTCGCGCAGCACCTTGCCGGAGCCGGTGATCTTGAAGCGCTTGCTGGCACCGCTGTGCGTCTTGTTCTTCGGCATCGCGCCGTTATCTCCTCGTCAGTGGCGCCCCTCACGGTGCCGGGCACCGGACGGCAGGGACGTCAGATCGTTGGGTGGTTCCGAGGGACCCGGGGGCGCCTGGATGGCGCCCCCAGAGGTCACGCCTCGGAAGGTGTCTCGCCCGGAGCCTCGGCCGCTGCGGCGGGAGCCTCAGCGGATTCGCCCTCGGACTCGCCGTCAGAGGTGGACCCCTGGCGGCCTGCCTTGCGGGCGGCCTGGGCCTCGCGGGCCTCGGCCATGGCTTCGGTCTTCTTCTTGTGCGGGCCCAGAACCATGATCATGTTCCGGCCGTCCTGCTTCGGGTTGGACTCGATGAAGCCGAGGTCCTCGACGTCCGAAGCGAGACGCTGGAGCAGTCGGAAGCCCAGCTCGGGGCGGGACTGCTCACGGCCGCGGAACATGATCGTGATCTTGACCTTGTCCCCCTGCTTGAGGAACCGGACGACGTGACCCTTCTTGGTGTCGTAGTCGTGCGGGTCGATCTTCGGCCGGAGCTTCATTTCCTTGATGACCGTGTGCGCCTGGTTCTTACGCGCCTCACGGGCCTTCATGGCCGACTCGTACTTGAACTTCCCGTAATCCATGAGCTTGCACACGGGCGGGCGGGCGGACGCCGCCACCTCGACCAGGTCGAGGTCGTACTCCTGTGCGAGCTCAAGGGCCTTGGCAAGCGGAACGATTCCGACCTGCTCGCCGCTGGGACCGACAAGTCGCACCTCGGGAACGCGAATCCGGTCGTTGATGCGGGGCTCGGCGCTGATGGATCCTCCTCGGTAGCACCACGCGACCGCCTGGCGGACAGCCGCGTAACGTCTGTTTGGTGAGACCAACCGAGCCGGGGGACGAAAAATGCCCCGGACGGGACACATGCGGGGCTCCTGGTGATACCGGAGCACCGCCGCGTGCAACCGCGGGGCGCATCGGGCGGCTCCATCGTCCGTACGGAACGATGGCTACCGCCTGACCGGTGACCCGCCGTCCCGGGGGACGGTCAGGTGGGAGATCGGAGCCTCCACTTGTGGGCCGGGCACACAGGTGTCCGGCCGGTCGTTACACAAGGTTAGCAGGCCGCCCGCGCGTGCGCTAATCCCCCGCCCACCGCCGCCGGACGCCTCCCTCCCGCGGGAGGGAGGCGTCCGGCCTGGCCTTATCGTGTGGGGCATGAGTGACGCGACCACCCCCAGCAGCGACAACCCCGGCTTCGACGACATGGCCCGCGACATCGCGGAGGTCCCCGCGGTCGAGGTGATCGTGACGGTCGCGGTCAATCTCATGAGCGCGGCCGCGGTGAAGCTCGGCCTGACCGAGGAGGGCGAGCAGCACAAGGACCTCGACGAGGCCCGCAAGCTCGTGCAGGCGCTGGCCGGGCTGCTGGACGCGAGCGCCACCGAGATCAGCACCTTCCACGCCTCTCCGCTGCGGGACGGCCTGAAGTCGCTCCAGCTGGCCTTCCGGGAGGCCTCGCTCGTACCGGACGAGCCCGGCCAGGGACCCGGCGAGAAGTACACCGGCCCCGTCTACGGCTAGGGCGTGTTTCGAAAGTCCCGCCTGGCCCGCGACGCCCTCCGGGCGGACGGCGCTACTTTCGAAACACGCCCCAGGGCCGTCCGCTCCGGTCTTCGAGCCCGCCGCCCGCTCCCGGGTGGCGGGCTCCTCTTCGTCCCCGGGGACCGGGCGGCTCCGTCCCTTCGTCCCCGGGGCGGCGGTCGGCTCCGTCCGGTGGTGTCAGCGGCTGAAGAGCGGTTCGCCGGGCGCCGAGGTCCCGGCCGGCAGCAGCGCCAGGTCGATGCCGCGCACCAGCCGGGCACGCAGGACCTCGCTGGCCGCCAGGGCGTCGGCGACCCGGCGGGCGGCCTCGGCGACCACGGCGTCCGGGGCGAGGACCAGGGCGAGGGTGCCGTCGGCCTGCCCGGGGCCCAGGTGGGCACGGAGCACGGCCGGTTCGGCGGCGGCGATCTCCCGTACGGCGGCGACCACCCGCGGATCGTCCAGCGGGGCGGTGCTGGTGCGGTTCTCGGCCAGGGCCAGCAGCGTAGGGCCGGTCAGCTCGAAGGCCACGGGCCCCGCGAGGTCCAGCACCACGGTGTCGGCCTTCTCGTGCGCGGCGGCCTGGAGCGCCTGGTGCAGGGGGACGGCGACGGGCCGCGCCCGCGGGTCCCAGAGGGCCAGCGCGTCGGTGGAGGTGAAGGCGGGCAGCGCGCGCCGGTCACCGGCCTGGAGCGTCGGCACGGCCATGTCACTGGTCTTCTCGCGGCGCAGCCCGGCGCCGCGCTTCCCGGGGGCGTCGTGCGCCTCCCCGTCCCCCTCCTCGACCTCGCCGAGGACGGCGACGACAGGGACGAGCAGCCGGGCGCCGCGGAGCGCCGCCAGGACGGGGCCGACGGCTGTCCGGTCCTGGTCCCAGGCGGCCAGCGCGGCCGTCAGCTCGGGTGCGGCCGAGCCGTCGTCGTCGGAGTAACCGGGGTCCGGGATGTTCTTGAGCTCCACGTGCCGAGCCTAGTGGGTCCGTTTTCCCAGCCGGGCGACAGGTCGGGCACAGGGCACTGCCAGGTCCGGTTCGTAGCGTCCCGGCCATGCCCCGCCACAGCACGCGCAGATCCCGGCTCTCCCTCGCGGTGACGGCCGTCGTCCTGCTGGCCGGCTCCACGGCGGGCGGCGCGTACCTGGTGGACCGCGCGTCGGAGGCGGCGCCCGCCGCCGGGGCGGCCGTATCGTCCGCCCCGGGAGCGAGTGAGGAGCCCGAGGTGGATCTCGACGCCGAACTGGCCGCCGCCGTGGCACCTCCGGCCGGGGACGCCGACGTGTCGGTGGCGGTCCGGGCCATGGACGGCGGGGCGGACGCGGTGTACGGCGACGGGAGGTACGACACGGCGAGCATCGTCAAGGTGGACATCCTGGCGGCCCTGCTGCTCCGGGCCCAGGACGAGGGACGGCAGCTGGACGACGCCGAATTGGCGTACGCGGACGCCATGATCCGCCGCAGCGACAACACCTCGGCCACGGAACTGCTGACGGCGGTCGGCGGGGCGGAGGGCCTGGACACGGCGAACGAGCGGCTGGGGCTGAGGGAGACGGACGCCGTGCACGCGTGGGGACTGACGCAGACGACCGCGGCGGATCAGGTGCGGTTGCTGGAGGCGGTGTTCGGCACGGACTCGGCGCTGACCGCCGCCTCCCGGTCGTATCTCGCGGAGCTGATGGGGCGGGTGGAGGCGGACCAGCAGTGGGGCGTCTCGGCGGCGGGCACCGCGTGGGCGCTGAAGAACGGCTGGCTGCGACGTACGACGACGGGGCTGTGGGACGTCAACAGCATCGGACGGGTGACGAGCGGCGGGCGCTCCTACCTGGTGGCGGTGGTGTCCCGGGGCCACGCGACGTGGGAGGAGGGCATCGCCCTGGTGGAGTCGGTGGCGAAGGCGGCGGTGGACGCGGTGGCGACCGCCTCCGGCGAGGGCCGTACGAGCACCGGGTGACGGCCGGCCCGGCCGGCCGACGTGGCACGTGGCCGGAAAGGCACGGCGTCCCGACCGGCCCGGTTTCCCCGGAGGGCCGCGGATGCCCCTCAGTCCCGGTCCGCCCGCGCGGCGCCCGCTCCCCCGAGGCGGCCCGGCGCGTCCGGGCCGCTGGGCGCGCTCCGGCGCACGGCCCGCGAGCGGCACGGAAACCGACCCTCCCCCTTACCGAGCGCTACCTTGCTGCACGCTACACCTAGATGCATAATGCCCCTATGCATGAGTGGGTCACGGAGGATCCGGAACCGGGCGACGACCTGGTCGTGGCGGTCGAGGACCTCGTCCGCCACGTCCGCCGGAGCTCCCTGGCCGGAGGGCTCAGCCTCGCGACCGCCTCGGCGCTCGGGCGGCTGGGCCGTGAGGGTCCGCAGCGGCTCACCGATCTCGCCCGCGACGAGGGCGTGTCCCAGCCGAACATGACGCAGCTGGTCAACCGCATGGAACGGGACGGCACGGCCCGCCGCGTCGCCGACGCGCGGGACGGCCGGGGTGTCCTGGTGGAGATCACCGCCCACGGCCGGGCGGTCCTGCGGCGGCGCCACGCGGAGCGGGCCGAGGAACTGGGCCGGCTGATCGACGCGCTGAGCGAACCGGAGCGCCGGGCGGTGGAGACCGCGCTGCCCGCGCTGGCCCGTGTCATCCGGGACCGCGGCGCCCCCGGCGCCTGACCCTCCCCCGGCACCCGCCCCTCCCCCGCTCCCGCATCTCCCTGCCAACCGTTCTCAGACGCTGGAGATATCGCGCATGAGCACATCGCACGGAAAGTCCCCGGGCCTGCTCCGGCAGCCGAAGGCGGTCTGGGCCGTCGCCTTCGCCTGTGTCATCTCGTTCATGGGCATCGGCCTCGTCGACCCGATCCTGCCCGCCCTCGCCGACAGCCTGGACGCCACGCCCAGCCAGGTCTCCCTGCTCTTCAGCAGCTATCTGATCGTCACCGCCGTCGCCATGCTCTTCGTCGGCTGGATCTCCAGCCGGATCGGCGCCAAGCGCACCATGGTCACCGGGCTGGCCGTCATCGTGGTCTTCGCCGCCCTGGCCGGCGCCACCGGGTCCATCAACGGCATCGTCGGCTTCCGCGCGGGCTGGGGCCTGGGCAACGCGATGTTCATCGCCACGTCGCTGGCCGTCATCGTCGCCTCCGCCAGCGGCGGGTTCAGCGGCGCCATCATCCTCTACGAGACGGCCCTCGGCCTCGGGATAGCCGTGGGCCCCCTGCTCGGCGGCGAACTCGGCGCCATGAGCTGGCGCGGCCCCTTCTTCGGCGTCGCCGTCCTGATGGCCGTCGCCCTGGTCGCCACCCTGGTCCTGGTGCCCTCCACCCCGAAACCCGAGCGGCCCACCTCACCGATCGCCCCGCTCCGGGCACTGCGCCACCGCGGCCTGCTGACCATGGGCATCATGGCCCTGCTGTACAACTGGGGCTTCTTCACCATGCTGGGCTACGCGCCCTATCCCATGGAGCTGGAGGCCCACCAGCTCGGGCTGGTCTTCACCGGCTGGGGCCTGCTGGTCGCCGCCTTCAGCGTGTTCTTCGCCCCGCGCCTCCAGGCCCGCTACGGCACCGCCCCCGTCCTGTACGCCAACCTCTTCGGCCTCGCCGTCGTGATGACCGTCATCGCGGCGGGCGTCGAGACCCCCACCGTGGTGATCGTCGCGGTCATCGCCAGCGGTGCCTTCATCGGCATCAACAACACCC
The DNA here is from genome assembly GCA_000720535.1 of Streptomyces halstedii. GTDB lineage: Bacteria > Actinomycetota > Actinomycetes > Streptomycetales > Streptomycetaceae > Streptomyces > Streptomyces halstedii. Next base: position 116,677 of record JOAZ01000007.1, on the reverse strand, counting down.
TGACCACCCAGGCCGTCATGCTCGTCTCCCCCGTGGAGCGGCCGGTCGCCTCCTCCGCGTACGGCTTCCTGCGCTTCATCGGCGGCGGCCTCGCCCCGTACGTGGCCGGAAAGCTCGCCGACGCGACGGACCTCGGCGTCCCGTTCTACCTCGGGGCCGCCACCTTCCTGCTCGCCATCCCGGTCCTCGCCAGCGGCCACCGCCTGCTCGTCCGGGCCGAACGCTCCACCGGGGACGACGAGCCGGTCGTCCCCTCCCTCGTGCCGGTGGGCCGGACCGCCGAGCCGGGCAGCCGCCCGGTCGTGGTCGCGGTCGGCCGCCACGACGGGGCCGCCGCCGTGGTCGACGCCGCCGCCCTCCTGGCCCGTGGGACGGACAGCCCGCTGGAAGTCGTCCACGTCCGGCAGACCGCCGTCGTGGAGGAGCAGGCCGTCGACACGGAGACCGACGAGCAGGCCCGCGCCGCCGTCACCGCCCACCTGGACCGGCTCACCGCCCAGGGCGTCGCGGCGACCGGGCGGATCCTCACGGTCGTCGGGGACCACGCCGCCGCCGGGCGGGCGCTGGCCCGGCACGCCGGCGAGATCGGGGCCCGCACCGTGGCGGTCGGGCGCTCGCCCCGTGGCTCCCTCGCCCAGTTCGCCGACGGCAGCTTCACCACCGCCCTCACCCACGCCGCCGACCGCACCGTCGTCCTCGTGGAGATGGACGACGCGCCCCGGCACCTGACGGCGGACAGCCTGGCGGAACTGCGCGGCAGCGCGCTCTGAGTGACAACCGCCGACCCGCGCGTCGGCGGCGGCCGGTGCGGCGCGTGACATCCGGTACAGCACGGGTCAGCGGTCGTCCGGTGCCGCGCGGGTCGGCGGCGGCCGGAGAAGCAGATACCGCGCGGGTCGGCGGCGGCCGGAGAAGCAGATACCGCGCGGTTCAGCGGCGGCCCGGGAACCCGGTGCCGCCGGGCCTGGAGCGCCACAGCACCACGGCCAGGGCCAGCAGGGCGGCACCGGCCACGCCCGCGGTCAGAGCCGGCCAGGCCCCCGGGCCCCGGTCCTCCTCCTCGGGGGTGGGGCCGGGGCCGAAGTACCGCTTGCGGTACCCCGCCGCGGCGGACTCGGCCTTCGCGTCGGCCGGGCGGAGCGCCGCCGCGGCCTCGATCGCGGCGGCGGGGTCCACCAGCCCGTATCCGTGGGCGTCGTCGCGCCCGCCCTTCGGGGCGTCGCGGGCGGTGTCCGTGAGCAGGGTCTTGATCTGCGCGGGCGAGAGTCCCGGATGGGCGGCGCGCACCAGGGCGACCGCGCCGGAGACGAACGCGGAGGCGGCGGAGGTGCCCCACTCGATGTAGTAGTGCCGGTCGGGGTTGGCGACGACGATGTCCACCCCGGGCGCGCTGACCGTGGCGTACCAGCGGCGGGTGGAGAACGCCGCGTGCGTGCCGTACTTGTCGACGGCGGTGACGGCGATCACCCCCGGGTAGGCGGCGGGGTAGGAGGGGCGGTCGCCCTTGTCCCCGCTGTTGCCGGCCGAGGCGACGACGGAGACGCCCTTGCCCAGGGCGTACTGGACGGCGGCGTCCTCGCCGGGATCGGGGTGGGCGGACTCGCTGTCGTCGCCGAGGGAGAGGTTGATGACGTCGGCGCCCTGGTCGGCGGCCCAGCGGATGCCGTCCGCGAGGGCGGTGCCGCGTGACTCGCGGGCCTTGGTGCGGGACGGGTCGGTGGACTCCAGGATCACCCGGCCCGGCAGGATCTTCGCTTCCGGGGCGATCCCGAGCACGCCCTCGCCGCCGTCCGCGCCGTTGCCGTGGCCCGCGATGATCCCGGCCATCGCGGTGCCGTGCAGGGCCCAGGAGCGGTCGCCGCGTCCGGCGCCGAACCCTATGAAGTCCTTGCCCTGGAGGACCTGGCCGGCCAGGTCGGGGTGGTCGGCGTCCACCCCGGTGTCCAGGACGGCGACGGTGATGCCCTCGCCCTTGGTGGTCCGCCAGGCCTCGTCGGTGTGCAGGGCCTCCAGACCCCACTGCTGGTCGCGGATGGCGTCCGCCTGGGCGGGTACGGCGGGCAGCAGCGCGAACGCGGCGGCCGCGGCTCCGGCGGTCAGCGCGCGGAGCCGGTGGGGGCGGGTCATTCCGGCTTCTCCGTGAGGTCGGTGATCGTCCGGCGCAGCGTGCGCTCCACCCGGTCCGCGATGCCCTTCGCCTCGTGGCCGAGCCCCGCCTCGGCCACGGGTGTGGTGGCACCGGACTTCATGGCCGCGGCGGCGGGCTGCGGGTCGGTGACCGTACGCCCGTCGGCGAAGCCGGAGACGGACAGGACGACGACGGGCACCTCGGTCAGGACGTGGACGGTCCAGCTGGCGCGCTGGGCGTCCCCGAACCCGGCGGCGGGGGTTCCCTTCGCCGGGTACGTACGGGGCATCAGATCCGTGCGCCGGCCGAGGTGCTGGGTGGTGAAGCGGGTGTCGAGCGCGCTCATCGCCTCGGTGCCGGCCTCGGTGAAGAGCAGGCCGACGGTGGTGACGCTGCTGCGGGTGGCGTCGGTGTAGGTCGCGCGCACCAGGCGCTCGCAGCCGACCGGGCGGAGGGTGGTGAGGAGCAGGGGGTCCAGTCCGGCCGCGCAGTCGCTGTCGGCGGCCACGGCGACGCGGGTCCAGACGCGGTCGGTGGCCCCCGGGCCCGCGCCGTCGCCCTTGAGGGTGCGGGGGAAGAGGGTGTCCACGGGGACGTCGCGCCAGGCGGAGCGGCCCACGGTGTAGGCGTTGTGGGCGGCCGGGTCGGCCGCCGAGTCCCTGGTGAGCCAGGTGCCGGTGACGGCGCCGCCGACCAGTCCGAGGCCGAGCACCGCGCAGACGGCGGCCGTGGCGGTCCTGGCCCGGTGGCGGGGACGGACGACGCGCAGCCGGGTGGTGGTCTCGGAGGGGGTCTCGGCGTAGGCGTAGCCGTAGGAGAGGTGGGGCGGCGCGGGGGGCCGGCCGGGATACGGGGTGAACCGCGTCGCACCGGTGGGCGCGTGCCCCGCAGGGGTGTGCGGCGGCGGTGGCGGACCGGGGTGGGCCGGTCCGGCGGACGCCTGCGGGGCGGGCGGCGCCGGGGGGACCGCCCGCAGTTGGGTGGTCGTCTCCGAGGACGTGGGCGGGGGGACGGGGCGCAGCCGGGCGGTCGTCTCCGAGGGCGTGGCCGGCGGCTGGTGCGGTGCGGCGGGGCGGGAGGCGGCGGGCGTCGGCCGGTCGGTGGCCGTCCCGGAGGACGCGGGTCCCGGCCGCTGCGGGGTCTCGGGGCGGGACGCGGGGTCCGGCCGGGCGGTCGTGCCCGACGAGGTGGGCCGCTGCGGCGCGTCGGGGCGGGACGCGGGGGCCTGGGCAGGAGTGGGCGGCGGTGAGGCCGGGCGGGGCGGCACGGGAGCGCGCTGCGCCTCGGTACTCATCCGGCCCCCTGGTTCGCTTCCCCGCACCGCGCGCGGTTCGCCGTCCCGCACGGGGTGGTCGGTGAACCGCCGGACCCTCACTCTACGGGGTGCGCGCCACCCCGCGGGACGGGACGGAGGGCGTGGGTGTTCTGCGCCGAACATCCCCCTACCCAGCGGTACGCTCGTTCTGGCAAGCTGCGGACATGACTGCCCGCGCCGCTGACCGGACCCGTTACGACCGGGCCACCGCCCACCTCGACGCCCCCGTCGCCGTGGTGGATCTGGAGGCCTTCGACGCCAACGCCGACGACCTGGTGCGCCGGGCGGGCGGCAAGCCGATCCGGGTGGCGAGCAAGTCGGTGCGCTGCCGCGCCCTGCTGGAACGGGTGCTCGCGCGCCCCGGGTTCGCCGGGATCATGTCGTTCACGCTGGCGGAGTCGCTCTGGCTGGCCCGCGCGGGCTTCGACGACGTGCTGCTGGCCTACCCCTCGGCCGACCGGGCCGCGTACGCCGAGCTGGCCGCCGATCCGAAGCTCGCGGCGGCCGTGACCGTGATGGTGGACGATCCCGCGCAGCTGGCCCTGATCGACGCGGCGCGGGCCGGTGGGACGGAGGAGATCCGGGTCTGCCTGGAGCTGGACACCTCGCTGCGGCTGCTGGGCGGCCGGGTGCGGGTCGGCGCGTTGCGCTCCCCGCTGCGGTCCCCCGCCCAACTGGCGGAGCTGGCCCGCTCGGTGGACCGCAGGCCGGGGTTCCGGCTGGTGGGGCTCATGGCGTACGAGGGTCATGTCGCGGGCGTGGGCGACGCGGTGGCGGGGCGGCCGCTGCGCTCCCGGGCGATCCGGCTGATGCAGGCCACGGCCCGCAGGGAGTTGGCGGTGCGGCGGGCCGAGGCCGTACGGGCGGTCCGGGCGGTGGCACCCGGTCTGGAGTTCGTGAACGGCGGGGGCACGGGCAGCGTGCAGCACACGGCGGCCGAGGCCGCGGTGACGGAGATCGCGGCCGGGTCGGGCCTGTACGTGCCGAGGCTCTTCGACAACTACACCTCGTTCACCGGCCGTCCGGCCGCCCTGTTCGCCCAGCCGGTGGTCCGCCGGCCGGGCGTCGGTGTGGTGACGGTGCTGGGCGGCGGCTATCCGGCGTCCGGGGCGGCGGGGGCGGACCGGCTGCCGGTGCCGTATCTGCCCGAGGGGCTGCGGTACGACCCGCAGGAGGGTCCGGGAGAGGTGCAGACACCGCTGCTGGGCTCGCCCGCCGACGATCTGCTGATCGGCGACAAGGTGTGGTTCCGGCACGCCAAGGCCGGTGAACTGTGCGAGCGTTTCGAGGAGTTGCGGCTGATCGAGGGCGACCGGATCACCGCGACGGTTCCGACCTACCGGGGCGAGGGTCGTACGTTCCTCTGAGCGTCCCGCCTCCCTGGACCGGCCCCCCGCCCGTGGGGAGGGGGCCGGTCCGTGGGCGGGGCGGGGTCATTCGGCGGCGGCCAGCACGGCGGGACGGCCGCCCAGCACCGCGGAGAACCGGTCCGTCACCTGGTCCAGGGCCTCGGCGGCACCCGGTGCGACGGTCAGGGTCCCGTCCGGGGCGACGGAGAGGTCCGTGTCGAGGGTGAACCAGCCGGGCACGATGTGCGCGGCGCCCATGGAGCTGAGGACGGGGCGCAGGGCGTAGTCGATGGCCAGGACGTGGGCGGTGCTGCCCCCGGTGGCCAGGGGCAGCACGGTCTTGCCGGTCAGCGCGTACTGCGGGAGCAGGTCGAGCAGGGACTTGAGCAGGCCGGAGTAGGCGGCCTTGTAGACGGGGGTGCCGATCACCACGCCGTCGGCGCGCTCGAACAGGGCGCTCGCCTCGACGATCGCGGGGTGCCGGAAGTCGGCGCCGAGCAGGGGGACGGGCGGCAGGGTGCGCACCTCCAGCGAGGTGACCTGGTGGCCCTGGAGCCTGAGCCGGTCGTCGAGGTGGCGCAGGAGCCGTGCGGTGCGGGACGTCGCGGAGGGGCTTCCGGAGACGGACAGGATGGCGGCCATGGGGACCTTCCGGTTGGGGTGCGGGCGGGGTTCGCGGGCGTACGGGTGCGTATGGGTGCGGGCGGGGTTCGCGGGCGTACGGGTGCGGGCGGGGTTCGCGGGCGTACGGGTGCGGGGTTCAGGGCGTGTCGGGACCGGCGGTACTCACCACGCGCTGATCCGTACGGCCACGGCGGGCACCAGCGCGTCGCGGAGCGCTTCCAGGAACGCGACGATCTCGGCCGCCACCGCGCGGTGCTGCGTGTCGTTCAGCACGTCGTGGTGGGCGCCCCGGACCACGGAGAGGCGGGCGCGGGGCAGCGAGGTGGCCGTACGGAGCAGGGCGTCGAGGTCGGCGAGCGGGTCGGCGTCGCCGACGAGGAACAGGGCGGGTACGGCGCTCGCGCCCCCGTACGCCGCGTCGAACAGCGCGTCGGGCACCGGGTCGCCGAGTGAGCCCCGCCGGACCCGGTCGTCGTCGGTGAGCGTGCTCCGGTGCACGGGGCAGGCGGTACGGACGTCCAGCTCGTCCTCCCACGGGCCGGTGGCGGTGGCCGTGCGGCCGGGCAGCCCGGCGAGCACGACGGCGTCCGGTGCGGGGGCGGCCGGGTACGCCCCGGGCGCCAGCAGCGCGGCGACGGCGGCGGCTCCGGTGTCGGCCCCCAGCAGCACGAGGGGGCGCACGGTCCCGTCCGCGGCGGCGGTACCGTCCACCGCCGCCGCGAGCCGGGCGGCGAAGCGGTCCAGCGCGCCGTGCAGGTCGTCGGGGTCGAGGTCGGGGGCGTCCACGACCCGGACCCGGTAGGCGTCGGCGGCGAGCCGGGCGCCGAGCCGGGCGTAGGTCGCCCGGGTCTCCCCCCGGCCTGGCACCACGACGACCGTGGCACGGGTACGGAGACCCACGGGGCCCAGGTGATCGGTGTGGCCGCTGTGGTCTGCGGGACCGGCACGGTCGCTGAGGTCGGTACGGCTGGTGAGGTCGGTCATCTCGTCTCTCCGGGAGGTTCGGGCGGTCGCGGCGGGTCGCGGCGGGCCCGGTCAGCCGTTCACCCGTTCGCCGCGGGCCCGGGTGTACCGGTTGGCGGGCACGGGCAGGCCCAGGTGGCCGCGGAGGGTGTCGGCCCGGTACTCGGTGCGGTACAGCCCCCGCTTCTGGAGGATCGGGACCACGCCGTCGACGAAGAGGGCGAGGTCGTCGGCGGTGCGGAAGGCGAGGTTGATCCCGTCGAAGGTGCCCGCGTCGAACCACCGCTCGATGCTGTCGGCGACGGTCCCGGGCGCTCCGACGAACGGCGCCGGACGGAACGCGTTGAGTGAGGAGGCCACTTGACGAAGCGTCAGGTTCTCCCGCCGGGCGCGCTCGATGATCTTCGCGGCGCCGGTGCGGCCGCCCTTCTCCGCGAGGTGGGCGACGTCCGGGAAGGGGGCGTCCAGGTCGTGCGCGCCGAAGTCGTGGGCGCCGAACGAGCGGCCCAGCAGCGCGAGGTTGCGGTCGAAGTCGTCGTCCTCCTCGAAGATCTCCCGCTCCCGCCCGCGGGCCGCCTCGTCGGTCGCGGCGACCACCGGGCTCCCGTGGATGAAGATCTTGATGTGCTCGGGGTCGCGGCCGTAGGAGGCGGTGCGCTTCTTGACGTCGGCGTAGTACTCCCGCGCCTGCTCCAGCGAGCCGCCGGGCGCGTAGATCCCCTCGGCCACCCGGGCGGCGAGGTCGCGTCCCTCGTCGGAGACACCGGCCTGGAAGATGACCGGCTGTCCCTGCGGCGAACGGGAGATGTTGAGCGGGCCCGCGACCGAGAAGTGCTCCCCGGTGTGGTCGAGCGCGTGGAGCTTGTCCGGGTCGAGGAAGACCCCGCGCTCCACGTCGGCCGGGAAGGCGTCGTCCTCGTAGGAGTCCCACAGGCCGCGGGCGACCTCCACGAACTCCAGGGCGCGGCCGTAGCGGGTGGCGTAGTCGAGGTGTTCGTCGAGCCCGAAGTTCCTGGAGGTGCCGGTGTCGAAGCTGGTCACCACGTTCCACCCGGCCCGCCCGCCGCTGATGTGGTCGAGGGAGGCGAACCTGCGGGCGAGGTTGAAGGGCGAGTTGTACGTGGAGCTGGCCGTGCCGACCAGGCCGATGCGCGAGGTGTGGGTGGCGACCGCGGACAGCAGGGTGAGCGGCTCCAGCCGGTTCAGGTAGTGCGCCGGGTAGGTGGCGTTGATGAACTGACTGTCGACGATGAACAGGGCGTCGAAGAGCGCGTGTTCGGCCGCCTGGGCCTGCTGGATGTAGTGCCGGACGTCGATGCTGGAGTTCTTGGCGACGCGCGGGTCCTTCCAGAGCCCGTGCTGACCGGGGCCTCCGACGCCGTACGGGTGCAGGGCGAGGTGGATCGTGCGGGACATGGGGTGTTCCTCTCGGTGGTGCGCCCGGGTGGCCGGGCACGGGGGCGGATCAGGTGTTCAGCAGCGCGCGCAGGGCCTCGCGCCGGGCCCGGTCGGCGGAGGCCGTGCGCAGGGTGGGGGCCGAGCCGACGAGCAGGCGGGTGTACGGGTGCGCCGGGCGGTTGACCACGTCGCGGGCGGCGCCGGTCTCCACGAGTGCGCCGTGGTGGAGCACCGCGATGCGGTCGGCGGTCCCGGCGACGGACCCGAGGTCGTGGGAGATGAGGACGAGGGCCGTCCCCGCGGCGCCGAGTTCCTTGAGGATCTCCAGGACCTGGACGCGGTTGGCGGAGTCCAGGGCGCTCACCGGCTCGTCCAGGAGGACCAGTTCGGGTCCGGTCATCAGCGCGCGGGCCACCGCGATCCGCTGGCGCTGCCCCCCGGAGAGTTCCGACGGCATCCGTTCCAGCAGGTCGTCGTGGAGGCGTACGCGGTCCAGGAGCGAGCGGGCCCGCGCGGTCGCCTCCGCCCGGCCCCGGCCCTGGATGAGCAGCGGTTCGATCAGGGAGTCCTCGATGGTGAGGTCGGGGTCGAGGCTGCGCAGCGGGTCCTGGAAGACGTACTGGACCACGCCGCGCCGCCGCAGCGCCCTCCACCGGCGGTTGCCATACCGGGTGACGTCCTCGCCGCCGACACGGACCGAGCCGGCCGAGGGGCGCACCAGGCCGAGGACGGTGCGGGCGAGGGTGGACTTGCCCGATCCGGTCTCGCCGATGACGCCGACGGTCTCGCCGGGGGCGACGCTCAGCGAGACGCCGGCCAGGGCCCGGCGGCGTCCTCGGCCCCGGCCGTAGTGCACGTCGAGGCCGGTGACCTCCAGGGCCGGGCGCGGGGCCGCCGGGCGGGCGGCCGTCCGTGCTTCGGACGGTCGGCTGGTCACGTCCCGGGGTCGTCCGCTGGTCACGTCTTGGCGTGGTCCGGTGGTCACGTCTTCGGGTCGTGCGGTGGTCACGTCTTGGGGAAGTCCGGTGGTCATGACGACGCCTCCGTGGGGTCGAGGAACCGGTCCAGGCCGTACTGCTCGTGCTCGGCGACGAGCAGCCGGGTGTACGGGTGCCGGGGGTGGTGCAACACCTCGTGGGCCGGGCCCTGTTCGACCACCTCGCCCTGCCGCATCACGAGGACCTCGTCGCAGATCTGGGCGACGACGGCCAGGTCGTGGGAGACGACCACGAGCGCCAGGCCGGACTCCTCGCGCAGTTCGTCGAGCAGGTCGAGGATCTCGGCCTGAACGGTGACGTCGAGGGCGGTGGTGGCCTCGTCGGCGATCAGGACGCGCGGTCCGGCGGCGACGGCGGTGGCGATCAGGACGCGCTGCAACATGCCCCCGGACAGCTCGTGGGGGTACTGGCCGTAGACCAGGGCCGGGTCGCGCAGCCGTACCGCGCGCAGCAGTTCAACGGCCCGGTGCCGCGCCTGACGGCGTTTCAGCCCGGTCTTGACCCGGAGGACCTCGGCGATCTGGGCGCCGACCCGGATGGAGGGGTTGAGGTAGGAGGCCGGGTCCTGGAAGACGGCGCTGATCGTGGCGCCGCGCAGCTCGGTCCACCGGGAAGGGGTCAGGGTCGTGATGTCGGTCCCGGCGATCTCCACGGAGCCACCGGTGATCTCGAAGTGCCGGGGCAGGATGCCGAGTACGGCGCGGCAGGTGAGGGTCTTGCCGCTGCCGGACTCGCCGACGACACCGACCGCCTTGCCGGGGGTGAGGCCGAAGCTCACGCCGTGCACGACCTCGCGGTGGCCGGCCCGGTCGCCGATGCGCACGTCGCGGACGGAGAGCACCGGCGGGACCTTCGGCGGTGCGGTGGGGGCGGCCGCGGCGGCCGGGGTCCGCTCGGGGGCGGAGCTGGGGGACCGTGGGGTCATCGGGTACCTCCTGCGGAGACGGGGCGGTTCGTGCCGGGGCGTGCGGCCCTGGCCTCGCGGTCGTCGGCCAGGGCGCGGCCCGCCTCGCCGGAGACGTCCCGGATCGCGTCGGCCAGGAGGTTGCAGGCCCACACGGTGACCATGATCAGCAGCGCGGGTGCCACCGGTCCCCACGGGCGTTGCCCGAGGTAACCGAGGTCGGAGGCGAGCAGGCCGCCCCAGGTCGGCGCGGGCGGCTGGACGCCGATGCCGAGGAAGGTCAGGCTGGAGACGATGACGAAGCCGACACCGATCGTCTGGGCGAGGGCGACCGCGAGGGGCGGGAGCACCTTGACCCGGACGTGGCGGCGCACGATCCAGCCGGTGGAGGCTCCGGCGACGAGGGCCGCCTCCACGTACGGGGAGCGGGCGACGGACAGGGTCGCGGCGCGGGCCACCCGGTAGAAGAGCGGCGAGACCAGCGCGCCCGTGACGAACATGGCCTGGGCGAGACCGTTGCCGAGCAGCGCGATCACGGCGACCGCGAACAGCAGGAACGGCAGGGCGACCAGGGTGTCCGCCAGGCGCAGGGTGACCCACTCGAAGACCCGGCCGAGGTAGACGGAGAGGATGCCCGGGATCGCGCCCACGACCAGGGCCACCAGGGCGACTTCGAGCGAGCCGAGGACGCTGACGCGGGAGCCGTCCAGGAGGCGGCTGAACACGTCGCGCCCCAGGTGGTCGGTGCCCAGCCAGTGGGATCCCGAGGCGGCGGCCAGGACGTGGTCGCTGGTGGCCAGGGGGTCCTGCGGGGCGAGCCAGGGGCCGAGGAGCGCCAGCAGGGCGATCACGGCGAGGACGGCGACGGCGATCCGGCCGGAGGTGAGTGCGAGGACACGGGGCACCAGGGTCACATCCCTCGTTGGGAGGCCGGCGTCACGCGTGCCAGCACCAGGTTGACGATGAGGTTGAAGGAGACGACGAGCGCGATCGACACCACGAGGACGCCTTGCACCGCGGGTACGTCACCGGCCTGGGCCGAGTCGTTGGCGAATCTGCCGAAGCCCTGGAGACCGAAGATCCACTCCGTGACGACCGAGGCGCCGACCAGGGCGGGGAACTTGAGGCCGAGGGTGGCCAGCGCCGGCCCGATACCGTTGCGCAGGACGTGGCCGAGGAAGATCCGCCGCGGGCTCAGGCCCCGTACCACCGCGCCCGTCACGTAGTTCTCGTCGCGCGCCGCGACCAGGCCGGTGCGGAGCTGGCGGGCGACGTCGGCGACGACGTCGCAGCTGAGGGCGAGGGCGGGGAGGGTGATGTGGGCGAGCCAGGGCCCGATCCCCTCCTCGGCCGGTACGTAGCCCGCCGAGGGGAAGAGGTCGAGTCCCACCGCGAGGACCGCGACCAGGACGATACCGACGACGAAGGGCGGCATCACCGAGATGACGGTGACCACCCCGGTGATCGCGCGGTCGATCGGGGTGGTGGGCCGCAGGGCCGCCAGGGTGCCCAGCGCGAAGCCGGCGACGACCCCGATGAGCAGCGCGAACGTGGCGATCGAGAGGCTCACCCCCAGGCCGAGGCCGATGAGGGTGGAGATGTCGGCGCCGTTGACCCAGCTGGTTCCGAGCTCGCCGTGCAGGACGCCGGTGATCCAGTCCCCGTACTGGGCCAGGAAGGGCCGGTCGAGGCCCCATTGGGCCTCGATCCGCTGGATCGCCTCGGGGGTCGCGTCCTCGCCGAGCTGGATCCGCGCCGGGCTGAGTCCGCTCAGCGACCGCAGGGCGAAGGTCACGAAGGTCGCCACCAGGAACACGGGGACGAAGATCGCGACCGACCGGGCGAGGACGCCCAGGACTCGGCCGAGCGTGTGCCGCACCCGGGCGGCGGCGGCCGCGCGGTACTCGTCGGGCACGGTCGGGAGCGCGGTCGTGGTCATCGGCTTGCCTCCTGTTCTGTGTCTGTGGTGAAGGGAAAGGCTGTTCGGCAGCGGCCTGACCTGCCGTCAGGCGCATGTGCCGGTAGCTCGCGGCGGCCTGACAGGTCGTCAGTTACCGGACACGGTGACGCCGGTCCAGTCGATGTGGGCCGGGTTCTTCGGCAGACCGGACACCGCGGCGCTCTTGACCATGAGGTTCGGGGAGGAGTACGTGAACACCAGCGCCTTGCTCGCCAGGCCCGCCCGGGTGGCCGCCCGCAGGACCTCCTGGTAGTCCGGGGCGTCCAGCGGGGTGCGGCGGACCGTGGCGGTGGCCTCCTCGAAACCGTCCGGCTCGTACGGCGAGCTGAGGTTGAGCGGGCCGTCGGGGCCGAAGTGGGCCGTGAGGGTCTGCACCGCGGAGTCGCGGCCGGTGGTCGAGTACAGCGAGAAGGCCAGGTCCTTGGCGAAGAACGGGGTGGCCCAGTTCTTGTCGATCCTGATGGTGACGGTGATGCCGACCGCCGCCAGCTGCGACTGGACGATCTCGGCCTGCGGGTCCTCCGAGGGGATGACCAGGTCCAGCTTGAGGTCGCCCGGGGCGTGACCGGCTTCGGCGAGGAGCTTCTTCGTTTTCTCCGGGTCGTACGGGTAGGCGTTCTCCGACTCGGGGTCGTAGGCCTCGTACCCCTTCGGGAAGGGCTGGTCGGTGACCTCGCCGTACCCGAACGTGAGCTTGTCCACGAACTCCTGGCGGTTGACGGCGTGGCGGACCGCGTTTACGACCCGGTCGTCGTCGAAGGGCGCCTTGTTGATGTTCAGGCTGATGTTGGAGGCGTTGAAGCCGGGCTGCACGAAGACGTCCAGGCCGGCCTTCTCGGCGGCCTCCGCCTGACTGGGGTCGAGGTCCGCGAAGTTGTAGACACCGGTCCGCAGTCCGGAGACGACGGTGGAGGCGTCCGGGGCGGAGACCAGCTCGACCTTGTCGATGTGGATGTTCTCCGCGTCCCAGTAGTCCGGGTTCTTCTTGAGGACGGCCTTGGTGCCGGGGATGAGCTGCTGGACGGTGAACGGCCCGGCGCCGACCGGGTTCTGGTCCAGCTTCTCCGGGGCGGCGGCCGCCTTGGGGCTGGCGATCTGGAGGACGCGCTGGCCGAGCAGTTGCGGAATCTGGTAGTCGACCTGGGAGAGGTGGAGCACCGCGTCCAGTCCGTCCGCCTCCACCGACTCGATCGAGGTCAGATCGCCGAAGAGGGCGGAGTTCTTCTGCTTCTTCGCCCGTTCGACGGCGGCCTCGACCGCGGCGGCGTCGACCGGTTCGCCGTCGCTGAAGGTGAGCCCGGGACGCACATGGAAGGTGACCTGGTCACCGGCCGCGTTGTACTCCCAGCTCTCGGCGAGGTCGGGGACGGCCTTGCCGCTCTCGTCGGTCCGGGTCAACGACGCGTATACCAGGGAGAGTTCGCGGAACTGGGCGCCGCTTCCGGAGACCACCGGGTCCCAGTGCGCCGGGAAGTAGGACGAGGCCCACTTCAGGGTGGCGGCGCCACCGGCCGCGGAGGAGGAGCCGCCGCAGGCGGTCAGGGCCGGGGCCAGCAGGGCGACGAAGGCGGTGGCGAGGACCCCGGCGCGGCGGGCCGGCCGGACGGAGAACCGGGGACGGTGGTGCGGTGTGCGTGCGAACATCTGATGACTCTCTGTGATGACCCCGGCCCGGCTCAGGGCATGCGGGACCGGGAGGCGGCGACGGCTCGGTACGGCCCCGCGCACGTCCCGGCCCACGCCGGAGGGCGGGCCGGGGTACGCCGATGTACCCCTGCGGGCGGAACGGAAGGGCGGGGGCCGGGCTTTCGCCGTGCGAGGACGCGGAGAAGAAGCCGGGCGAGGCGGAAGGACGCCCGCGCGGAGGCGGATGCGTGCGCGGAGGCGCGACGGTGCGGGCCGCTACACGGAGTCGGTCGCGCTACACGAGGGCGGGGACGCGGAAGGAGCGGGGAGGGCGGACGCGGCCGGCGAAGGGGTGGCGGGCCGTCGGCGGGTGCGGGCGGCGGTGCCGGTGGGCCGGATGCGGGCGGTCAGCGACAGAGAGCGCTGGAGGTGCGCCGCAGGTCCACGTAGCGGCACACCACGCCGGGGTGCGTCGTGAGCATGGTGCACATCCTGGGGGCATCCGTCGGCGGCTGTCAATGGACACCAATCGGTGTCTCATTCCGCGAAACGTGCTCCGACCGCAGCTCAGGGCCCTGTGGCGGCCGGAGGAACGAGGGCGGGATGCGTCGCGGCCTCCTCCGGATGAAGCCACACGGGACCGTTCGCGGTGTCCACGCGTACGGCGTCCACGGGCCGGGCCCCGCCGGTCAGCAGGTCCAACTCCGGTCCGGTCAGGCTGCGGTAGCGCTCCAGCGCGGCGGCCGGGTCGATCGGCCGCGGGGCCGGGAGCAGGCCCGGCGCGAGTGCCTCGACGGCGCTCGCGTACGCCTCGTAGGGCCGCCACCCGGGGACCACGCGGTGTCCGGCCGCTGAGCGGAAGAGCAGGGTGGGCAGGGCGTAGCGGTGGCCGCCGTCCGGGGTCTCCTTGGCCGTGCCGGGGTGCGGCGAACCGCTCTGTCCGGCCAGCACGTCGGCGACCGGGCGGCGCGCCTCGGCCCGGTCGGCGCGTACCCCGTCCAGCGTGCCGGGTGACGCGGCGTCAGCCCCGAGCCGCGCCGGGTCCAGGCCCGGCACCCCCCGCGCCGCCGCCAGGGCCAGGGCGGTGGTGTCGGCCGGTTCGCCGCAGACGAAGACGCTCTCACGCAGCCGCCGCAGGACCCGGTCGGCCGTGTCGGCACCCTGGAGTCCGGCGGCCCTGGCGACGAGCGAGGCGGGCCAGGAGCTGGCCGCCACCCGGCTCAGCCCGGCGGTGTGGGGAGCGAGCGTGTGCGTGCCGATCTCCGCGACGTGACGGATGTACCAGGCCGTCTCGGCGGCCGGGTCGGGCGGCGGGTCGTCGTCGTGGTCGAACAGGACGGCGTACACCCGGCGCCAGCGGACCCGGCCGGCCAGCGCGGCCCGCAGCGCGCGGAAGACGGGCTCCGCGCCCCAGGCCCAGGGGCACAGCGGATCGGTGTACTCCACCACCTCCACCCCGGGCACCGCCCCGGCCCCGGCACCGGACTTCACCGTGGACCTCGCCCCGGACCTCGCCCCGGACCTCATCCCGGACTTCACCGTTGACGGCGGCTGCGGGACGCCCGTCACGCCGCGTCGCTCCGGCCCCGGTGGCGCGCGGCCGAGGACAGCAGCGTGGTCAGCGACTGCGCGGCCAGGAGCGCGGTGGCCCGCTCCTCGACCTCGCGCCACACCCCGGGCAGGGGCGCGGCGGGGCCGGGGTAGTCGAGGCCCGCCAGGGGCTCTCCCCGCAGGGTGAGTACGTCGCCGTCGACGGCGCGCACGACGTCCAGCAGGGTGATGTCCCCGGCCGGACGGCCGAGCCAGTACCCCCCTTCGCAGCCGCGCTGGCTGCGCACCAGGCCCGCCTTGCGCAACTCGCCCACCACGGATTTCAGGAAACGGAACGGGATGCCCTGCGAGGAGGCGATGGCCTCGCAGGTGAGGGGGCGGCCGGGCTCACAGGCGAGCTCCAGGAGAGCGCGCGTGGCGTAGTCCGCCTTCGCGGAGATATGCATGCGGACATCATGCCCGCACGGCCGCCGCGACGGGCTGGTTCCTCACTTCACGCGCTCTGTTGCGGCAACATTGCCGCAGGTGAAACGCAAAGGACACCTCTTGACATCCTTTTCTCCGGCGTCCTAGCGTCCCAGCCATGAACGAGCCGTCGACGATCCCCGGTGAGGGCTTCCACCCTCATCTCCACGACTCCCCGGACCGCTCCGCGGCGCCCCTGCACACGCGTCTGCACCACATCCGCGCCGACGCGCTGGACGGGGACACGGCGCAGACCGGCGGCATGCGCCGGTTCGCGGCGGTCAGCGGGAAGACCGTCGGGTCGGAGAAGCTGTGGATGGGCCAGACCCATGTGGCCCCCTCGACCGCCTCCTCCGACCACCACCACGGCGCGTCCGAGACCGCCATCCATGTCGTCAGCGGACACCCGGAGTTCGTCTTCGTGGACGACTCCGGCGAGGAGCCGGAGGAGATACGCCTGCGCACCTCTCCCGGCGACTACGTCTTCGTCCCGCCCTACGTGCCGCACCGGGAGGAGAACCCGGACCCCTCCGAGGAGGCCGTGGTCGTCATCGCCCGCAGCACGCAGGAGGCGGTCGTCGTCAACCTGCCCCGCCTGTACGCCCTTCCGGCGGACGGGGGCGAAGTAGCCACCCAGCCGCAGGACTGAGTCTCCGTCACGGCCGGGCCCGCGTCCACGTCCCGGCCCGTCCACGTCACGGCCGAGTCCCCGTCACGGCCGGGCCCGCGTCCACGTCACGTCCTACAACGGCGTCACGTACGCACCCGAGATGCCCCCGTCCACCAGGAAGTCCGTGGCGTTGACGAAGGAGGAGTCGTCGCTCGCCAGGAAGGCGACCGCGGCGGCGATCTCCTCCGCCTCGGCGAACCTGCCGAGCGGGATGTGCACCAGCCGGCGCGCGGCACGCTCCGGGTCCTTGGCGAACAGCTCCCGCAGCAAGGGCGTGTTGACCGGTCCCGGGCACAGCGCGTTGACCCGGATGCCCTCGCGGGCGAACTGCACGCCGAGTTCACGGGAGAGCGCGAGCACCCCGCCCTTGGAGGCGGTGTACGAGATCTGGGAGGTGGCCGCGCCCATCCTGGCCACGAACGACGCGGTGTTGATGATCGAGCCGCGTCCCTGGCGCCGCATGTAGGGCAGGGCGGCCTTGCAGCAGAGGTACACGGAGGTGAGGTTGACCTCCTGCACCCGCTTCCACGCCTCCAGGCCCGTGGTGAGGATGGAGTCGTCCTCGGGCGGTGAGATACCGGCGTTGTTGAAGGCGACGTCCACGCTCCCGCGGGTCTCGTACGCGACCCGGAAGAGGGCTTCGACCTGCTCGGGGTCGGTGACGTCCACGCGCACGAAGGTGCCGCCGGTCTCGGAGGCGGCGGCGGCGCCCGCCTCCTCGTCGATGTCGCCGCAGACGACATGGGCGCCCTCCGAGGCCAGGCGGCGGGCGGCCGCCAGGCCGATACCGCTGCCCGCGCCGGTGACCACGGCGGTACGGCCCACCAGACGGCGGCAGACGGGTCCGGGGGCGGGGGCGGCGGGCCGCTCGGGTGTCAGGTCGGTGCTCATACGCGTTCAGTCCTCCGTGCCGATGAAGACGTTCTTGGTCTCGGTGAAGGCCGCGAGGGCGTCGGGCCCGAGTTCGCGGCCGAGTCCCGACTGCTTGCAGCCGCCGAACGGGGTCCAGTAGCGGACGGCGGAGTGGGAGTTGACGGAGAGGTTCCCGGCGCGGACGGCCCCGCAGACGCGCAGCGCGCGGCCGATGTCGCGGGTCCAGACGGACCCGGCCAGGCCGTAGTCGGTGGCGTTCGCCAGCCGGACGGCGTCGGCCTCGTCCTCGAAGGGCAGCACGACGGCGACCGGCCCGAAGACCTCCTCGGTGGCCACGGGCGCGTCGGGGCGTACGCCGGTGAGGACGGTCGGCGGGTACCAGAAGCCGGGGCCGTCGGGAGCGCTCCCCCGCAGGGCCTCCGCGCCCTCGGGGACGTATCCGCGGACCCGTTCCAGCTGGGTGCGGGAGATCAGCGGGCCCATCTGGCTCCGCGCGTCCGCCGGGTCACCGACGACGACCGAGGCGAGGGCGGGGGCGAGGAGTTCCAGGAACCGGTCGTACACCGTGCGCTGGACGAGGATCCGGGTGCGGGCGCAGCAGTCCTGGCCGGCGTTGTCCAGGAAGGACAGGGGGGCGGCGGCCGCCGCGGTCTCGATGTCGGCGTCGGCGAAGACGAGGCTGGGGCTCTTGCCGCCGAGTTCGAGGGTCAGCCGCTTCACCCGGTCCGCGCAGCGGGCCATGATGTGCTTGCCGGTCCGGGTCGACCCGGTGAAGACGATCTTGGCGACGCCGGGGTGTGCGACCAGGGCCTCACCGGTCACGTCACCGGCGCCGGGGACCACCTGGAAGAGGTGTTCGGGCAGGCCCGCCTCCCGCGCGAGCCGGGCCAGGTGCAGGGCGGTGAGCGGGGTGGTCTCGGCCGGTTTGAGGAGGACGGCGTTCCCGGCGGCCAGCGCCGGGGCGGCCGCCCAGGCGGCGATCGGCATCGGGAAGTTCCACGGGACGATCACGCCGACGACGCCGACCGGTTCGAGGAGGGTGAGGTCGATACCGCCGGGGACGGGGATCTGACGGCCGGTCAGGCGCTCCACTCCCCCGGCCGCGTAGTCGAGCAGGTCCCGGACGTTGGCGGCCTCCCAGCGGGCGTTGCCCAGGGTGTGGCCGGCCTCGGTGACCTCCAGGCGGGCGAGCCGCTCGCCGTGTTCGTCGACGAGGACGGCGAAGCGGCGCAGCAGCCGGGCCCGGTCGGCGGGGGCGAGCGCGGCCCAGACGCGCTGGGCGGCGGCGGCCCGGGTCACCGCGGCGTGGACCTCGGCGGCGGAGGTGGCGGGGACGGTGGCGACGTGCTCCTCGGTCGCCGGGTTCAGCACCTCGTGCTCATGGACGGCGGGGCGCGCGGAGGTCTCGGAGATCGCGGGGGTCAGGGGGGTCACGGTGTGCCTCACAGTCGTTCGAAGGAGCGGCGGAGCTCCCAGTCGGTCACCGCGGCGTCGAAGGCCTCCAGTTCGACGCGCGCCATGGTGCGGTAGTGGGCGACGACCTCCTCGCCGAACGCCTCCTTGGCGATGCCGCCGGACTCCCAGAGCTCGGCCGCCTCGCGGAGTGTGGCGGGGATCCGGTCGTATCCGGCGGTGTAGGCGTTGCCCTCGCAGGGTTCGGGGAGTTCCAGCCCGTGTTCGACGCCGTACAGCCCGGCGGCGACGAGGCCCGCGACCGCGAGGTACGGGTTGACGTCACCGCCGGGGAGCCGGTTCTCCAGGCGCAGGGACGGGCCGTGGCCGACGACCCGCAGGGCGCAGGTGCGGTTGTCGTGGCCCCAGGCGACGGCGGTGGGGGCGAAGGAGCCCGGCTGGAACCGCTTGTAGCTGTTGATGTTGGGTGCGTACAGCAGCGAGAACTCGCGCAGGGCGGCGAGCTGCCCTGCGAGGAAGTGCCGCATGAGGGGGGACATCGAGCCGTCCGCGTCCGCCATGACCGGGTGTCCGGCGGCGTCCCGGAGTGAGAGGTGGATGTGGCACGAGTTGCCCTCGCGCTCGTTGAACTTGGCCATGAAGGTGAGCGCCATGCCCTCCTGGGCGGCGATCTCCTTGGCGCCGGTCTTGTAGACGGCGTGCTGGTCGCAGGTGACGAGCGCCTCGTCGTAGCGGAAGACGATCTCGTGCTGGCCGGGGTTGCACTCGCCCTTGGCGGACTCGACGGTGAGTCCGGCGGCCGCCATCTCGTTGCGGACGCGGCGCAGCAGGGGCTCGATCCGGCCGGTGCCGAGGACCGAGTAGTCGATGTTGTACTGGTTGGCGGGGGTCAGGCCGCGGTAGTCGCGGTCCCAGGCCTGCTCGTACGTGTCCTTGAAGACGATGAATTCGAGCTCGGTGCCCACATGGGCGGTCAGGCCGTGCGCGGCCAGCCGCTCCAGTTGCCGCCGCAGGATCTGCCGGGGCGCGGCGGCGACCGGTGAGCCGTCCTGCCAGGCGAGGTCGGCCGTGACCAGGGCGGTGCCCTCGTGCCAGGGGATCCGGCGCAGGGTGGCCGGGTCGGCGCGCATGGCGAAGTCGCCGTAGCCGCTGGACCAGGAGGACATGGCGAACCCGTCGACGGTGTTCATGTCCGTGTCGACGGCGAGGAGGTAGGCGCAGCCCTCGGTGCCGTGTTCGAGGACCTCGTCGAGGAAGAAGGGGGCGGCGAAGCGCTTGCCCTGGAGACGGCCCTGCATGTCGGTGAAGGCGAGGACGACGGTGTCGATCTCGCCGTCCGCGACGAGCGCGCGCAGTTCCTCGGTGCGGAGCGGGGGTGTGCGGTCTGCCACGGGGGTGCTCCTCGGTCGGCCGGGCGATTGGCTTAAGGTATGGCAGCAAACCTTTGGGGGGAAGGGGAAAACGCGACATGACGGAAGAGACCGGTGCGTCCGGGTCCTTCACACGCCTGCCGCCCGTGCTGCGGCCGGTCCGCGGGGGCAACGGCTTCGAGGAGGCGCTCGAACAGGTCCTCCAGGTGATCCGGCTCGGCCTGGTGCCCGGCGGCGAACGGCTGCCCCCGGAACGCGAGCTGGCCGAGCGTCTCGGGATCAGCCGGGTGGCCCTGCGCGAGGTGCTGAAGGTGCTCCAGGAGCAGGGGCTGGTCGAGGCGAGACGCGGACGGTACGGCGGTACGTTCGTGCTCACCCCCACCCGTCCGGCCGACGGCGGCGAGCTGCGCCGCCGGGTGGCGGGGGTGGACCTCCAGGACGTGCTGCGCTTCCGCGAGGTCCTGGAGGCCGGGGCCGCGGGGATGTGCGCGGCGCACGGCCTCGACGCGGAGGGCGCGGACCGGCTGCGTACGGCTCTGCGGGCGACACACGAGGCACCTCTGCCCGACTACCGCAGGCGTGACACCTTCTTCCACCTGACGCTCGCCGGGCTCTCGGGGTCGCCCACCCTGGCCGCCCAGTACGCCGCCGTCCGGGCGACGGTCAACGACCTGCTGGACTGCGTCCCGCTGCTGGTGCGCAACCTGGAGCACTCGCAGCACCAGCACACGGCGCTCGTGGACGCGGTGCTGGCCGGCGACGAGGAGACCGCGTGCGCGGTGGCCCGCGAGCACTGCGCCGGGACGGCGGCGCTGCTGCGGGGTTTTCTGGCTTGAACCCGCCCTTCCGGATCACCTCTCTTGCGCGGCGGTCGGTTACGAACAAAGGTATGGCGCATCACCATTGCACCGGGCCGGTCGGCAGACCCGCCCGCCGGAAGGACCGCGCCATGCACGAACCGCTCATCGGTGTCACGACGTATCTGGAGCCCGCGGCCCGCTGGGGCGTCTGGGAACTCCCCGCGGCGGTCCTGCCCTCCGCCTATCCCCGGCTGGTCCAGCGCTCCGGCGCCCTGGTGGCGCTGCTCCCGCCGGACGACGCGGAGCGCGCCGGGGCGGTCGTGGCCCGGCTGGACGGCCTGGTGATCGCGGGCGGCGCCGATGTCGATCCCGGGCTGTACGGCGCGGAGCGCGACTTCAGGACCGGGCCCCCGGCGCACGAGCGGGACGCCTGGGAAGTCGCCCTGCTGCGGGCGGCGATGGCTGCGGGCGTCCCGGTGCTGGGCATCTGCCGGGGGATGCAGCTGCTGAACGTGGCACTCGGCGGGACCCTGACCCAGCACCTGGACGGCCACACCGGCCCGCTCGGCAAGGAAGGCGTCCTGGGCGAGCACC
Organism: Streptomyces halstedii; assembly: GCA_000720535.1. Lineage (GTDB taxonomy): Bacteria > Actinomycetota > Actinomycetes > Streptomycetales > Streptomycetaceae > Streptomyces > Streptomyces halstedii. The sequence continues at coordinate 95,676 of JOAZ01000007.1, read as the reverse complement.
CGGTGACCCCGGTGCCGGGGACCCGGTACGCCTCGCTCGTCCCCGCGACGGCGTCCGTCCCCACCTACCACCACCAGGCGGTGGAGCGGCTCGCCCCGGGACTGGTGGCGTCGGCGCACGCGGCGGACGGCACGGTGGAGGCGGTCGAACTGCCGGGCGAGGCACCGTGGGTGACGGGGGTGCAGTGGCATCCGGAGATGGGCGACGACCTCACGATCATGCGGGCGCTGGTGGAAGCGGCCCGGTCCGCGACGGCCGCCCGTGCGGCAAGACCCCCGGCCACCGCCCGAGCCTGAGGGCGCCCCCTCAGCCGCGGCCCGCGCCCGCCGGGCCCGCCGTGAGGGAGAGCAGGTCGCGGGCCGGGCCGGTCGGGCGGTGCCCGGCGGGCCAGACCGCGCGCAGTTGCCGCCGCAGCCGTACGCCCGCGACCGGGATCTCCACCAGACGCCGGGCCGACAGCTCCTCGTCCAGCGCGAGTTCGCTCAGCACACAGGGTCCGGCCCCGCTCTCCGCCGCCCCCTTGACCGCCGTGGTCGAGGAGAGTTCGAGCAGCGGCCGCGCCAGGCCACCGTGCACCGCGAGCGCCGCGTCCAGGACCTGCCGGGTGCCCGAGCCGTGCTCCCGCAGGATCAGCGGGGTCGCCGCCAGCTCTCCGGGCGTCACCTGGGTACGCCTGCGGGCCCACGGGTGGGCCGGGGCGACCACGACGACGAGCCGGTCGTGCGCGATGACCGTGCCGTCCAGCCCCTCGGGCACCGACAGTCCCTCGACGAATCCCAGGTCGGCCTCGCCGGAGAGCAGCCGCACGGCGACCACCGAGGAGTTCCCCGCGATCAGCGAGACCGCCGTGTCCGGGCGCTCCGCGCGCAGGGCGATCAGCCACCCCGGCATCAGGTACTCCGCGATCGTCATGCTGGCCGCCACCCTCAGCCGGGAGTCACGCCGGTCGCGGAGCGCCTGCGCCCCCGCGTCGAAGGCCTCGGCGGCCTCGACGACGCGCCGCGCCCAGTCGGTGACCAACGCACCGGCGTCGGTCAGCCGGGAGCCGCGCGGCGAGCGGTCCAGGAGGGCCACCCCGAGCTGCCGCTCCATCGAGCGGATGCGGCTGGAGGCCGCGGGCTGGGTGATCCCGACGTCCCGCGCCGCCCGGCCCAGGCTGCCGTGCCGGGCGACGGCCAGCAGCAGCACCATCGCCCCGAGGTCCGGCACCCGGTGCGGCAGCGACGGCAGGGGCCCCGGTCCACCGGGGGCGGAGGCCAGGGAAGACGGGGAGGACGGAGGGTCGGGGGAGTCGGCGGGTGGCGGGTGCGGGCTGGACATAAAGACAGCTTATGACCTCATAGGGCCGGGGTCCCTGGTGGGCTCCGCCTCACCCACCGAGAATCGTGTCATGGCCATCTATGCACAGGTCCACTCCCCCGCGCCCCCTCCCGGCCCCGCCTCGCCGCGGCTTCCCGCCCTGCGGCACATCGGCCCGAACTGGTACGCGACCGTCATGGGGACCGCCGTCGTCGCCACCGCCGGTACGGCCCTGCCCGTGCGCGTACCGGGGCTGCGCGGCGCGTGCCTGGTGGTGTGGGCCCTGGCCTCCGTCCTGCTGCTGGCCGTCCTCGCCGCGCGCGCCGGACACTGGGCCCTGCACCGCGACCAGGCCCGCACCCACCTCCTGGATCCCGCCGTCGCCCCGTTCTACGGCTGCCTGTCGATGGCGTTCCTCGCGGTCGGGGCGAGCACGCTGGCGGTCGGCCAGGACGTCCTGGGGCACACCGCGGCCGTGGCGGTGGACGCGGTGCTCTTCGTCGTGGGGACGGCGATCGGCCTCGCCGCCGCGGTGGCGATCCCGTACCTGATGGTCGTACGCCACCGTCCCGCGCCCGGCACCGCCTCCCCGGTGTGGCTCCTCCCGCTGGTGGCCCCCATGGTCTCGGCCGCGGTCGGCCCGGCGCTGGTGCCGGAGCTGCCGGCCGGCCAGTGGCGCGAGGCGCTGCTGCTGGCCTGCTACGCGATGTTCGGCCTCTCCCTGCTGGCGACGCTGGTGGTGCTCCCGCTGGTCTTCGGACGGCTCGTGCACCAGGGCCCGCTGCCCCTCGCGCTGACCCCGACGCTGTTCCTGGTTCTCGGCCCGCTGGGGCAGTCCACCACCGCCGTCGGCCAGCTCGCCGACGTGGCCCCGGACGCCGTCACGGCGCCGTACGCCTCCGCCTTCAGCGCGTTCGCCGTGCTGTACGGGGTGCCGGTGATGGGTTTCGCCCTGCTCTGGCTGGCCCTGGCCGCCTCGATGGTGGTGCGCGCGCTGCGGCGGGGCATGGGCTTCACGATGACGTGGTGGGGGTTCACCTTCCCCGTCGGTACGTGTGTGACGGGCGCGGCGGGACTGGCCCGGCACACCGGGCTGACCGCGTACACCTGGCTGGCCGTCGCCCTCTACCTGCTGCTGGTCACGGCCTGGGCGGTGGCGTCCGCGCGGACGGCGCGCGGGCTCATCGGCGGAGCGCTGCTCGCAGCGCCGGGGCCGCTTCGGCCAGCGACGGCCCGTACCACGTGAGGTGGCGCCCGTCGACGAGGGCGGCGGGCAGCGCGGGAAAGGCCTCCGGCCCGTCGTCGGCGGTGAAGCGGTACGGCTCGTCGGGCAGCACCACCAGGTCGGCGCCGGACGTGTTCAGCTCCGCGAGCGGCACCCGGGGGTAGCGCTCGGCGTGCCCGGCGTAGACGTTCCGCACCCCCAGGCGGGCCAGCAGGTCACCGGCGAAGGTGTCGCGGCCCAGCACCATCCAGGGCCGGCGCCAGACCGGTACGACCGCGCGGCGCGGTGCGGGGGCGGGCGGCAGCGCCGCCCAGGCGGCCTCGGCCTCGTCCAGCCAGCGGGGGCGGTCCAGGCCGCACCCGGCGACCAGGACCCTTTCCAGTTCGCCGAAGGCCTGCGGCAGGGTACGGACCTCGGTGACCAGGACGTCCAGCCCCGCCTCGCGGAGGGCGGCCAGGTCGGACGGCCGGTTCTCCTCCTCGTTGGCGACGACCAGGTCCGGGCGCAGGGCCGCCACGGCGGCGACGTCGGGGTTCTTCGTACCGCCGATCCGCGCGGCCGTCAGCCCGGCGGGGTGGGTGCACCAGTCGGTGACGCCCACGAGCAGCTCCGGGCCGGTGGCGGCGACGGCCTCGGTGAGGGAGGGGACGAGCGAGACGACCCGCGCGGGGCTCCTCATCGGCGGGAGTCGTACGTCGCGTCGATGTGTTCGGCGACCGAGACGACCAGCAGCCGGGTGCCCGGCACCGTCGCCCGCCACCGGTGGCGCACCCCGCCGGAGAGGAAGAGCGTGTCACCGCGCCCCAGCCGGTGGGCCCGGCCCTCGGCCTCGACCTCCACGGCCCCCTCCACCACGTACATCAGCTCGTCGTTGCGGTGCTGGAACTCCCGCCCGAGATCCGGCTCACCGATGAATTCGAGGGCGCTGAGCTGGTGACGGCCGTGCACCAGCCGGTGGGCGCCGTCGTCGTCGTGGCCCCGTACGACCTCCACGGAGCGTGCCGAGTCCGCCGCGGCGCGCAGCCGCTCGGTGGTGGTCTCCAGCGCCAGCGCCACCCGGTCCAGGGACCGGGGGCTGGGTCTGGCCCGTTCGTTCTCCACCTGGCTGAGGAAGGGTACGGACAGTCCGCTGCGCCCCGCCACCGCCGCCAGGGTGAGCCCGAGGGCCCTGCGCCGTCGGCGGACCGCGGCACCCACTCGAAGGGCTTCCTTGTCGTCCATGTCCGGCTCCCTCCCCGGATCGCCATCCTCCCGGTTGCCAGCACCCTACGCATGTCGTTCGCGCGATGGCGCGGAAGTGGGCGGAAGTGGGCGGCCGGGAGGTCTCCCGGGGGCGCGGGGCCCCGGCGGCGGGGTCCGGGCGCCCTGCGGACAAGCCTGAGGGGGACGGCTCCGGTGCGCTACCGGAGCCGTCCCCCTCAGGGTGCCGTGCGGAGGATCAGCCGGTCAGGACCGGCCTCTCCGGGAATCAGCCGACCGGGGTCAGCTTCTCCACGACGTCGGGGTGGGCGTCCATCCAGTGCCGGGCGGACTCCTTCTCCTTGCCCGCGCCGCCCTTCTGGAGTTCGACCTCCAGCGAGGCCAGCTCCTCCTCGCTCAGCTTGAAGTCCTTCAGCCAGCCCGTCAGCTCCGGGAAGTCCTGGGCGAAGTCCTTCTTGGCGACCGTGTGGATCTGCTCGCCCTCGCCCCAGGCGCCCTTCGGGTCGTCGAGCTTCTTCAGGTCGTGCGCCCCGTAGGCCCAGTGCGGCGACCACAGGGTCACCACGACCGGCTCCTTCTTCTTGATCGACCGGTCCAGCTCGGCCAGCATCGAGGAGGTGCTGGAGGAGACGACCTTGTACTCGCCCTCCAGGCCGTACTCCTTGAGCACCTTGTCGTTCAGGATGCCCATCATCCCGGCGCTCGACTCGATCCCGATGATCTTGCCGTTGAACTTCTTGCCCTGGCCCTTGAGGTCCTCCAGGGAGTCGATGCCCTTCACGTACGAGGGGACCGTCAGCTCCAGCGAGGTCGGCCCGTACCAGGAGCCGAGATCGGTGAGGTCGTCCTTGTACCGGTTCCAGTAGTCCTTGTGCGTGGTGGGCAGCCAGGAGTCGAACTGGACGTCGAGCTGGCCCTGTGCGAGGCCGGTGTACAGCGGGCCCGGGTCGAGCTGCTTGACCGTGGTCTTGTATCCCCGGTCCTCCAGCATGTTCTGCCAGAGGTAGGTGGAGGCGATGGCCTCGTCCCACGGGAAGTAGCCCATGTTGACGGTCTTGCCCGCGTCCTTGCCCTGCTGGGGCTTGCCGTCCTGGCCGCCGGCCGGCAGCGGGGCCGCCTTGTCGACGACGTCCGGGTTCTCCTTCAGCCAGGCGCGTACGCCGTCCTGCTCCTTGCCCTGTCCGGCCTCCTGGATCTTGTTCTCCAGGCCGGTGAGCTGCTTCTCGGTGAGCTCGAAGTTCTTCAGCCAGTCGGCGACGACCGGGGACTTCTCGGCGAAGCCCTTGTGGGCGACGACGTGGACGTCCTCACCCTCGCCCCAGGCGCCCTTCGGGTCGTCGAGCTTCTTCAGGTCGTGCGCCCCGTAGGCCCAGTGCGGCGACCACAGGGTCACCACGACGGGCTCCTTCTTCTTGATGGAGGCGTTGAGCTCGGCCAGCATCGAGGAGGTGCTGGAGGAGACGACCGTGTACTCGCCCTCCAGGCCGTACTCCTTGAGCACCTTGTCCTTGAGGGTGCCCATCATCCCGGCGCTGGCCTCGATGCCGATGATCTTGCCGTTGAACTTCTTGCCCTGGCCCTTGAGGTCCGCCAGGGAGTCGATGCCCTCGACGTAGGACGGGACGGTCAGCTCCAGCGAGGTCGGCCCGTACCAGGAGCCGTAGTCCTCCAGCTGGTCGCTGTACTTGTCCCAGTAGTCCTTGTGCGTGGTGGGCAGCCAGGCGTCCGTCTGGAAGTCGATGTCACCGCGGGCGACACCGGAGTAGAGCGGGCCCGCGTCGAGCTGGGTGACGTCCGGCGAGAAGCCGCGCTGCTCCAGGATCTCCTTCCAGAGGAACGTCGAGGCGATGCCCTCGTCCCACGGGATGTAGCCCATGTTGATCTTCTGGCCCTTGCCGACGTCACCGGCGGCGGCCTGCGAGCCCTTGGAGCTGTCCGAGGAGGAGCCCGCGATGTTCAGTCCGCCCGCGACGAGCGCGAGCACGACGACACCGGTCATGGCGACGGCGGTACCGGGCTTGTAGTGCGTGAACCGCAGGCGCCGCGCACCGGCGGCGGCCTTGGCGGCGGCACGCCGGCCGAGCGGGGAGACCCGCTCGTTGAGCGCGCCCGTCATCCGGTCCAGGTACATGGCGAGGATGACCACGGCGATACCGCTCTCGGCGGCCAGGCCGACCTGGAGCTGGGTGATGGCCGCGTAGACCTTCTCACCGAGGCCGCCGGCGCCGGCCATACCGCCGATGACGACCATCGACAGGGCCAGCATGATGACCTGGTTGATCCCGGCCATGATCGTCGGCAGGGCGAGCGGCAGCTGGACCCGGGTCAGGGTGTGCTTCGGCGTGGTGCCGAAGGCCTCGGCCGCCTCGACCAGCTCGCTGTCCACCTGGCGGATGCCGAGTTCGGTCATCCGGACGCCGGGCGGCATCGCGAAGACGATGGTGGCGATGACGCCGGGGATGACACCGACGCCGAAGAACATGACGCCGGGGATCAGGTAGACGAAGGCGGGCATCGTCTGCATGACGTCGAGCACCGGCCGCAGCGTGGCGCTGACCTTGCGGTTACGGGCGGCCCAGATGCCCAGGGGTACCGCGATCACGACGGTGATGACGGCGGCCACGATGACCAGCGACAGCGTCGCCATGGCGTCGTCCCACAGGGCCAGGGAGTCGATGAGCGCGAAGCCCACGAGGGTGAGGACGGCGGGCACGATCCCGCGCAGCCAGAACGCGAGGACGGCGAATATCGCGGCGATCAGCAGCGGCTCACCGCCGCCCAGGACCGCGTCCACCCCGTCGTACATGCCGCCGAGGACGGTCTTGACGGCGTCGAAGATCCAGGTGAGGTGCGACTGAAGCCAGTCGACGGCGTCCTCGACCCACGCGCCGAAGGTGAACCTAGGCACCGGCGATCACCTTCTTGGTGTCGCGCGAGCCCGTCGCACCGGCCGGCACCTCGTCGATCCTCGGCTCCTCGCCGAGCGCGGCGAGCAGCCGGGTCCTCGGGACGACGCCGATGAGGCCGCCGTCGGAGTCGGTCACGGCGACCGCGACCCCGCTGGTGGAGCACGGCGTGAACAGTTCGGCGACCGGCGTCTCGGCGGTCACGGTCGCGGGGGCCTCGGCCACCAGGTCCTTGTGGGAGCGGCCCTTCTCGGGCGCCTCCATGATCGAACCGGCGGTGAGCACCCGGGAGCGGTCCACGTCCTGGATGAAGGAGGCCACGTAGTCGTTGGCCGGCCGCACCAGGATGTCCTCGGCGGTGCCCTGCTGGACGATCCGGCCGTCGCGCATCACGGCGATGCGGTCACCGAGGCGCATGGCCTCGTTGAGGTCGTGGGTGATGAAGACGATCGTCTTCTTCAGCCGCTTCTGGAGTTCGAGGAGCTGGTCCTGCATGTCGCGGCGGATCAGCGGGTCGAGCGCGCTGAAGGACTCGTCCATCAGCAGCAGGTCGGCGTCGGTGGCCAGCGCGCGGGCCAGGCCGACACGCTGCTGCATGCCGCCGGACAGCTCGTCGGGCCAGGACTTCTCCCAGCCGGCCAGGCCGGTCAGCTCCAGGGCGTGGGCGGCGCGCTCCTCCCGCGCTTCGCGCGGTACGCCCTGGACCTCCAGGCCGTACGCGGCGTTCTCCAGCACGCTCCGGTGGGGGAAGAGCGCGAAGTGCTGGAAGACCATGCTGATCTTGGCGGAGCGTACGTCGCGCAGTTCGCGGGGACTCAGGGCGGTCAGGTCCTGGTCGTCGAAGAGCACCCGGCCCGCCGTGGGCTCCAGGAGCCCGTTGAGCATGCGCAGCAGCGTGGACTTCCCCGAACCGGAGAGGCCCATCACGACGAAGATCTGCCCCGGCTCGACGGTGAACGAGGCATCGATCACCGCTGCGGTCGTTCCGTCGGCGCGCAGTTCCTCGCGGTCCGTACCGTTCTCCAACTTCTGAACGGCCTGATCGGGTCGTCTGCCGAACACCTTGTACAAGTGCTCGGCTTGCAGCCTTGACACATACACCTCACGCGCGTTGAACCGAAAACGGTCTGCCACCCCCTACGGCAGACCGTGGAGCGGGCGGATTCGGTCCGCAGAGCACGCGCATCAGTCGAAAAATGGACGTGGTCCGCTCCGATGGCGCGCCTGCCCCCGCTTACACAACCCAAACACATGTGTGACCCAGCTCACTTACGAAGCCTCTGGATGCGGGAACCGCATGCTCGGCACGGGGGCGCTGTCGGTGCCGTGCGGCATGATCAGGGTGTGACGCGACGCCTGATGCTCCTCGACACCGCCTCCCTCTACTTCCGCGCCTACTTCGGCGTCCCCGACTCGGTGCGCGCCCCGGACGGCACCCCGGTCAACGCCGTGCGCGGGCTGCTCGACTTCATCGCCCGGCTGGTCCAGGACCACCGGCCGGACGAGCTGGTGGCCTGCATGGACGCGGACTGGCGCCCGCGGTGGCGGGTGGACCTGATCCCGACGTACAAGGCGCACCGGGTGGCGGCCCCGGCGGCCGGGGGCCTGCCGGACGAGGAGGAGGTCCCCGACACGCTCTCCCCGCAGGTCCCGGTCATCGAGGAGGTCCTGGACGCCCTGGGCATCGCCCGGGTGGGCGTGGCGGGGTACGAGGCGGACGACGTGATCGGCACGCTGACCGGCCGGGCGCCCGGCCCGGTGGACATCGTCACGGGCGACCGCGACCTCTACCAGCTGGTCGACGACGCCCGGGGCGTCAGGGTCCTCTACCCGGTGAAGGGGGTCGGGACACTCCAGGTGACGGACGAGGCCTGGCTGCGCGGGAAGTACGGCGTGGGCGGCGCGGGCTATGTGGACCTCGCGCTGCTGCGCGGGGACCCGAGCGACGGCCTGCCCGGGGTCGCCGGCATCGGCGAGAAGACGGCCGCCAAGCTGCTGGACGCGTTCGGTGACCTGGCCGGGATCATGGCCGCGGTGGACGATCCGGCCGCCCGGCTGACCCCCTCGCAGCGCAGGCGGCTGGACGAGGCGCGGGCCTATGTGGCGGTGGCGCCGAAGGTGGTCCGGGTGGCCGACGACGTGCCGTTGCCCGCCTTCGACCCCGCGCTCCCCCGGGAGCCGCGCGACCCGGCGGCCCTCGAAGCCCTCGCCACGCGGTGGGGCCTGGGCGGATCGCTCCAGCGTCTCCTGGTCACGCTCCAGGCGTGAAGGTGTAGCTTAGGCATACCTAACTACGCACTCCGTACATTCCAGAGCAGGGAGAACCCCGTGGCAGAGCGGCCGGCACGCCAGGCACCGAAGGCGCAGGGAGCGCAGGTCGTGCGCACCGAGCGCATCACCCCGCACATGGTGCGGGTGGTCCTCGGCGGCGACGGACTGGCGGACTTCACCCTCGCCGGTTTCACCGATCACTACATCAAGCTGTGCTTCGCCCCGGAGGGCGCGGACTACGCGCACCCCTTCGACATGGCGAAGATCCGTGAGGAGTACCCCCGCGAGCAGTGGCCGACCACCCGCACGTACACGGTGCGCTCCTGGGACCCGGCCGCCCGTGAGATGGCCGTCGACTTCGTGGTGCACGGGGACGAGGGGCTCGCGGGCCCCTGGGCGGCCCGCGCGGTCCCCGGCGACCAGGTGACCTTCCTCGGCCCCGGCGGCGGGTACGCGCCGGAGGCCTCGGCCGACTGGCATCTGCTGGTCGGCGACGAGAGCGCGCTGCCCGCGATCGCCGCCGCGCTGGAGCAGATGCCGGCGGGCGCGACGGCGCGTGTCTTCGTGGAGGTGCCGGACGCCGCGGAGGAGCAGAAGCTGCTCGCCCCGGACGGCGTGGAGGTGACCTGGCTGCACCGCGGTGACCGCCCGGTCGGCGAGCTGCTCACGGCCGCGGTGACGGAGCTGGAGTTCCCCGAGGGCGAGGTGCAGGCCTTCGTGCACGGCGAGGCGGGCTTCGTGAAGGAGATCCGGCGCCATCTGCGGCTGGAGCGTCAGCTTCCGCTCGCGCGGCTGTCGATCTCGGGGTACTGGCGCCTCGGCCAGAACGACGACGCGTGGCGCGCGGTGAAGCGCCAGTGGAACGAGCAGGTGGAGCGCGAGCAGGAGAGCGCCGCGTAGGAAGCCTGCTGGACACGGCCGTCGCCCCCTGGGTCGCGTGACACCGTCCGGGGCCACCGCCCCGTGAGCCGGACCTGGAGCCCGGCCGCACCCCGTGAGCCGGACGTGGAGCCCGGCCGCCGTCCCCGCCGGGGGCGCCGGCCGGGCTCCGCGCATACGGCGCCGGTTCCGCCGGCCCCGCACCCGGCCGGCAGGCACCGGGGCTGACGCGGAGGGCACCGAACCGCCTGAAGGGCACCCCCCAAGGGCACGGATCAGTCTCGATCCGCGCGCCCGGCCGCCGTCCCCACCGGCCCGGCCGAAGCCCGCGGGCGGCCCGCCACGAGCGGCCCGCGCCCGCGCGGTACGGGACCCCTCGCCCCCGGCGCTCCGGCTCCCCAGCCCAACTCCCCGATGAACACGGCGCCTTCGGCCGCCGGGCCGCACCGGACGCGCTCCGTCGCGGCAGGCGGGCCCCCCGGACAGCCGAAGCCCTGGCCACCACCGCTGCCGGAGGACGGTCCGCACCGCCCGAGCGGCCGCCCGCCCCCTCCGCGAGCACCCCGCTTCTCATGAATTAGGGTTACCTAACAAGCGTCTCGGTACAGGCGTCCACCAGGGGATTTCCGTGTCCCGCGGGGGCGTGCGGACGGACGCTTCCCCCCTGCTCGGAGACAAGGAACCGCCATGCCCTCTGTGTTCACCCCCCTGCGCCGCCGCGTTCTCGCCGCGGGCGCGGCCGCCGTCTCGCTCGGTCTGCTGGTGGGCGGCTGCGGTGCGGACGACACGAAGGACGACGCGGCGGACACCGGGGCGAAGGCCGAGGCCGGGGCGTTCCCCGTCACGATCAAGAGCGCGCTCGGTGACGCCGTGATCGAGAAGGCGCCGAAGCGCGTCGTCACCCTGGGCCAGGGTTCGGCGGAGACCGCCATCGCGCTGGGCAACGTCCCGGTGGGCATCGAGAGTTACGCCTGGGGCAGCGACAAAACCGGCTACCTGCCGTGGATCCACGACGCCGTGACCAAGTCCGGCGGCACGCTGCCCGAGCAGTTCGACGGCGGTGAGGAGCTCGACATCGAGGCCATCACCGAGCTGGAGCCCGACGTCATCCTCGCCCCCTGGTCGGGCATCACGCAGAAGCAGTACGACATCCTCAAGGACATCGCGCCGACCGTCGCCTACCCCGACAAGGCGTGGAGCACCAACTGGGACCAGCAGATCGAGATCGTCGCCCAGGCGCTGGGTCAGCCGGACAAGGCGAAGGAGCTGACGTCGAAGATCGACAAGCAGCTCTCGGACGCCGCGGCGACCCGCCCCGACTACACGAACGTGACGTTCTCGTACATCTACACCTCCGGCCCCGGCTCCCTCGGTGTGTTCAAGCCCGAGGAGCAGCGTGTGGAGGTGCTGAGCAAGCTCGGCCTGAAGGTCGACCCGGTCGTGGACACCTTCAAGGAGACCGAGGGCACCGACTCCGCCCTGATCGGCCTGGAGAACGCCAACAAGCTGTCGGACAGCGATGTCGTGTTCACCTTCTACAGCGACGAGAAGACCCGCGGGGAGATCGAGGCCCAGCCGCTGTACGCGGCCATCCCCGCGGTCAAGAAGGGCGCCCTGGTCTACAGCGCCGACCAGCCGTTCGTCACCGCCTCGTCGATGATCAACCCGCTGACCGTGCCGTACAGCATCGAGCGCTACCTGCCGATGATCGACAAGGCCGTCGCCCAGGCCGGAAAGTAGTCACGGGATCCCGTGACCGCTCCCACCGCTCCGGCCCGGCCGGGTCCCGCCGTGCGGCGGGGCCCGGCCGGGCTCTCCCTCGCCGTCCTGGTGTGTCTGGCGCTGCTGGCCCTGGCGCTGTTCGCCAGCGTGATGTCCGGCAGCAAGCAGACACCGGCGGCCGACATCTGGCGGGTGATCACCGGGGGCGGCGACGCCTATCTCCGTACGGTCGTCGAGAGCCGCTACCCCCGGACGGTCCTCGGTGTGCTCACGGGGGTCTGCCTCGCGGTCGCGGGCACGCTCATGCAGGGCGTCACCCGCAATCCGCTGGCCGAACCCGGCATCCTGGGCATCAACGCGGGTGCGTCGGCGAGTGTCGTCGCCGCCACGGCCTTCCTCGGCGTCTCCGGGCAGCGGGACACCGTGTGGTGGGCGCTGGCGGGGGCGCTGGTCGCGGGGGTGGCGGTGTACGCGATCGGCACGGCGGGCGGCGGTAGCAGCCCGGTCCGGCTGGTCCTGGCCGGTGCCGTGCTCTCGGCGGTGCTCGCCGCGTTCATCCAGGCGGTGGCCCTCTCCCGTCCCCGGGTCTTCGACACCTACCGGTACTGGGTGGTGGGGGCGCTGGGCGGACGCGGGTTCGACGCCGTCTGGTCGGTGCTGCCGTTCGCCGTCGTCGGTCTCCTGCTGGCGCTGGTGCTGGCGCCGGGCCTCAACGCCCTGGCGATGGGCGACGACAAGGCCGCCTCACTGGGCGTCAGCCCCCTCCGGATCAAGGGGGCGGGTCTGCTGGCCGCGACCCTGCTCAGCGCGGCGGCCACCGCCGCGGTGGGGCCGATCGCCTTCGTCGGACTGGCCGTTCCGCACCTGGTGCGGACCCTGGTGGGCGCCGACTTCCGGCTCCAGATCGTCTTCTCCGTCCTGGTCGGACCCTCCCTCCTGCTCTTCGCCGACGTCGTGGGACGGGTCCTGCTGCGGCCCGAGGAACTCATGGTCGGCGTCGTCACCGCCTTCGTCGGAGCGCCCGCCCTGCTCCTCGCCGTCCGCCGTATGAGGGGAGCAGCATGAACACGGCCCCGCCGGCCGGGCCCGCCGAGATGGCGCGGTCCCGGCCTCCCGTGCCGCGCCGGAGCATGGTGCGGATCGGGCGGTGGGTGGCGGTCCCCGTGCGCCGGTCCTCGCTGTTCGCCGCCGCCGTGGTGCTGGTGCTCCTCGGCTGCGCGGCCGTGGCGACGCTGACGCTGGGCCGGCTCGGTATCGGCCTCGGCGATCTGCCCTCCGCCCTGATGGGCGAGGCGACGGGCAAGAACGCCTTCGTGCTGAACCGGCTGCGCGGGCCCCGCCTCGTGGTGGCGATCGCGACGGGCGCGGCCTTCGGGCTGTCCGGGGCGCTGTTCCAGTCCGTGACGCGCAACCCGCTGGGCAGCCCGGACGTGATCGGGCTCAGCGCGGGGGCGGGCGCGGGGGCGGCGGCCGTGGCCCTGTTCCTGCCCGGCACGCTTCCGGTCTCCGTGGGGGCGCTGCTCGGCGCGGTGACCGCCATGGGCGTCGTCTACGTCTCCACCGGCACCGGGTTCCGCAGTCCCGGACGGCTCGTCGTCGCGGGCATCGGCGTGTCGGCGATGGCGACGGCCCTGACCCAGTACGTGGTCTACGCCGTCGAGCGGGACAAGGCGAGCGCGCTGACCGCGTACATCAACGGCAGCCTCGCCGCCCGTTCCTGGGACGACGCGGCCACCATCTGGACCGTCCTGCTCCTGTGCGTGCCGCTCGCCGCCCTGCTCGCGCGGCCGCTGGGCATCCGGGAGATGGGGGACGACCTCTCCACCGGGCTGGGTTCGCGGCCGGCGCGGATCACGACGGGCGCGGTCCTGCTGTCGATCGTGCTGTCGGCCGGTGCGGTGAGCGTCGCCGGTCCCATCGCGTTCGTCTCGCTGACCGCGCCCCAGATCGCCAAGCGGGTCACTCGCGGCGGCGGACCGCAGCTGATGATGTCCACGCTGCTGGGCGCGCTCCTGCTGGTCGTCGCCGACCTCGCCGCGCAGCAGTTGCCGCTCTTCGACAACCTGCCGGTCGGCCTTTACACGATGGCCGTCGGAGGCGTCTACCTCGGGTATCTGCTGGTACGGGAGTGGCGCCGCCCGGTGGTGTGAGGCGGTCCGCCGCGCCTCGCGCGGCGGGCCGGTCTCAGGCCGGCAGGTGGTTCGGGTGGGAGGCGCGGCGCGCCGCGGTGAGCAGGGCGTGGATCCGGGGGCCCGCCTGGTCGATGTCGGTGACCGGTGTGGCGAAGGGCAGCCGTACGTCCTCGTACCCGTCGGGGTACTCCAGGCGCAGCGTCACGCCGTAGCGGTCCAGTGCCACCGGGACGGCCCGCAGCAGGCCCCGGCGCGGCTGGGGCCGCACCAGGCGCAGCAGCAGCGGGACGAGTTCGCCGTGGCCGTCGAGGAGGTGGGTCAGCATGCCGCTCTCGCAGGTGGCCAGGGGGTCGAGGGTGGTCTCCTGCAACGCGTCGAGGGAGACGAACGTGCGGCCCGTGGCGTCCTCCAGGACCGCCTGCCCGAACTCGACGCAGGTGCTCTCGGTGGACCGCGCGTCGTAGGGGGCGGCCAGCAGTCCCGTCAGGGTGACGCGGGCGCGCAGCCGGTCGCGGACGGGCGTCGGCGCGATGTCGGTGAGTTCCAGTCTGATCGGGATGCGCACGGCGGACGGGGCCGGAGGGGTGTCGGACGGCTCGTGCAGGTGGATGTGGCCCATCACTCCGGTGCCGTCGAGGTGGTGCACCTCGGTGGACACCCCGTCGCTCAGCACGGTCATCGAGCGGGCGGCGGCCAGGATCGACCGCACGCGCTCGGCGGGGGTCGGCTGTGCGGCACGGCTGCTGAAGGGGCGCATCCGGGTTCTCCAATGGGCGGGCCGAGCGTGACCACACACCGGTCACTTAGGTATGCCTAACCTAACCCACGCGGCGCCGCTTCGGGTAGGGCGGGGGCCGTTCCGCAAGGGCGTGCGAGTATTTCGGGCCACGTCCAATCCGACGGGCGGCCGGCTCCGAATCACCGCTGGAAACCGTCGCGCCCGGGAGGAACGTCCGCGTGAGAGAAGCCGTACACATCAGTGGGGTCCGTTCGGCGGGGCCTGACCTGCGGGAGTTGCTCGTCCTGGTCGCCCGCGGCGACCAGGACGCCTTCAGGCAGGTGTACGACCAGGTCAGCGGCCCCGTACTCGGCCTGGTCCGCAGCGTGCTCCGCGACCCGGCCCAGTCCGAGGAGGTCGCCCAGGAGGTGCTGGTGGAGGTCTGGCGCACGGCGCCGCGCTTCCAGCCGTCCCGGGGCAGCGCCATGAACTGGGTGCTCACCCTGGCCCACCACCGCGCCGTGGACCGGGTCCGCTCGGCCCAGGCGGCGGCCCTGCGGGAGCACAAGGCCGCGCTGCTCGACCGCACCCCGGACTTCGACCAGGTCTCCGAGCAGGTCGAGGCCCGGCTCGAACGCGAACAGGTCCGGCGCTGCCTGCGAACGCTCTCCGAACTCCAGCGGGAATCGGTGACGTTGGCCTACTACCGCGGACTGACCTACCGGGAGGTCGGCGAACTGCTGTCCGTACCGCTGGGAACCATCAAGACCCGCCTGCGCGACGGACTCATCCGGCTGCGCGACTGCCTGGGGGTGAACGCGTGAGCACCGCGGAACTGCACACACTGACCGGGGCCTACGCCCTGCACGCGCTGCCGGAGGGCGAACAGCTCGCGTTCGAACGGCATCTGGGCGCCTGCGAGGCGTGCGCCCAGGAGGTACGGGAGCTGTCGGCCACCGCCGCCCGGCTCGGCCTCGCCGTGTCCGCCACCGCGCCGCCCGCGCTGCGCGAACGGGTGCTGCGGGAGATCACGACCGTACGGCAGGAGCCGCCGCCGCACGGGCGGAGCACCCCCGCCGCGGCCTCCCCCCGGAGGCGGGCCGGCCGCTGGCCGGTGTACGCGCTCGCCGCCTGTCTCGCCGTCTCCGCGGTCCTCGGCGGGGTGGCCGTGCGGCAGCACCAGGCCGTCCAGGACGCCCGGCAGGAGGCACAGCGGGCGCAGCGGCACGACGCGCAGGTGTCCCGGGTGCTCGCCGCCCCCGACGCCAGGACCGCGACGGCGGCTCTGGAAGGGGGCGCGCAGGGCACCGTGGTGGTCTCGCGGAGCGTGAACCGCGCGGTGTTCGCGGCCTCCGGCCTGCCGCGGCCGTCCGGCGGCCAGGTGTACCAGCTGTGGTTCGACGACGGCGGGACCATGCGGTCGGCGGGGCTGGTCGAGACCCCGGACACGGACGGGACGGTGCTCATGGACGGACCCGTGGACCGCGCCTCCGGCATGGGCATCACCCTCGAACCGGCGGGCGGCTCCCCGCGGCCGACCACGCCTCCCCTGGGCCTGATGGGCTTCCCGGCCGCCTGAGCGAGCGCGCCGGTGTCGCGCCGCCCCCCGAGGCGGTGACGCGCACCGGACGGTGACGCCACGGGCGCGCCCCGGTCTTTCCGGTCCGGGAGCGCCCGTGGCGCCGGTGTCAGCCCCGCCGGCCCGGCGGCAGCGGGAAGAACCCGCTGGTGCGGGCCCGGTATTCGGCGAATCCGGGCCGCCCCTCCATGTGCCGCTCCAGCAGCGCCTTCCCGCTCCCCCTGGTCAGCAGCAGGCTCATCACCACGGGCGACACGAGGGTCGCGGCCGCCACCACGGGTTCCTGACAGACGATCAGGAAGAGCCCCCACCAGACGCAGAAGTCACCGAAGTAGTTCGGGTGCCGGGTCCAGGCCCACAGCCCTCGGTCCATGATCCGGCCCCGGTGGGCCGGATCGCGCTTGAACCGGGCGAGCTGCGCGTCCCCGACCGCCTCGAAGCCGAGCCCCACGGCCCACAGCCCGGTGCCCGCCCACGCCCACCAGTCCGGCGGGCCCGTCAGGTGGTAGGCGGCCTGGACGGGCAGCGAGACCAGCCAGACCAGCGCGCCCTGCAACAGGTAGACCTTGCGCAGGGCGTACAGGACGGGGGAACCCGGCGCCTTGGCCAGCATCGCGGCGTAGCGCGGGTCCTCGCCGTGACCGCGCCCCCGGCGCCCGATGTGCGCGGCCAGCCGGATCCCCCAGACCACCGTCAGCACGGTCACCAGCGCCCGGCGCGTCCCGTCGCCGTCGCCGGACGGGAGCGCGTACGAGACGAGGGCGACGGCCGCGAAGCCCAGGCCCCACGCCACGTCCACGATCCGGTGCACGCCCTTCCGCAGGGCGATCAGGAACGTCACCAGCATGACGGCCGTCGCGGCGCCCGCCCCGGCCGCCAGGTTCCACCCGAACGCCCCCCAGTCGAAGCCGCTCACCGCGCGTCCCCCCGTCCGGCGGGTGTCCGGGCCTTCTCCGCACAGGAGTTCACGCGTCGTCCTCACGGGTCAGAAGGAGCTGCTGGACATCGAGGTAGCCCGACCGGAAACCGGCCTCCGAATAGGCGAGGTAGAAGGTCCACATGCGGCGGAAGGTCGCGTCGAACCCGAGCGCGTCCACCTCCGCGGTCCGTTCGGTGAAGCGCTCGCGCCAGAGCCGCAGGGTCTCGGCGTAGTGCGTGCCGTAGCCGTCGCGGCGGCGCGTGCGCAGCCCGGTGTGGGTGGTGGTGACCCGCTCCAGCGCCTCGGTGGAGGGCAGCGTCCCGCCGGGGAAGATGTACTTGTGGATCCAGGTGTAGGTGCCCCGGGAGGCCCGCATCCGGTCGTCCGGCATGGTGATGGCCTGGAGCGCGATCCGGCCTCCGGGGGCCAGGCACCGCTGGAGGGTCCGGAAGTACTCCGGCCAGAACTCCTCGCCGACCGCCTCGATCATCTCGACGCTGACGACGGCGTCGTACTGCCCGGTGGCGTCCCGGTAGTCGAGGAGCCGGACGTCGACCCGGTCCTGGTGGCCGGCCTCGCGGATCCTCTCCCGCGCCAGTGCCCGCTGCTCCCGGGAGAGGGTGAGGGTGGTGACGCGGGCGCCCCGGGCGGCCGCGCGGACGGCGAGTTCGCCCCATCCGGTGCCGATCTCCAGCAGCTCGGTGCCGGGGCCGACCTCCGCCAGGTCCAGCAGCCGGTCGATCTTGCGGTGCTGGGCGGCGGGCAGCAGGTCCGCCTCGGCGGGGAAGCCGCGGAAGAGGGCGGAGGAGTAGGAGAGGGTCTCGTCGAGGAAGAGGGCGAAGAGGTCGTTGGACAGGTCGTAGTGGTGGCGGATGTTGGCGCGGGACCCCTCGGGGGTGTTGCTCTGAGCCGGCGGCCTGGAGGGCGCCCACAGGCGGCGCAGCCGTTGCAGCGGCGCGGGGACGAGCTCCGCCACCTGTCCGGCGAGGACGGTCAGGACGCCGACGAGGTCCGGCGAGTCCCACTCGCCCGCCATGTACGACTCCCCGAAACCGACCAGCCCGCCGGCGCCGATCCGGCGGAAGAAGGCGTCCGGCCTGTGGATCTCCATCAGGGGTCCGCCCCGGCCGACGCTCTCGCGTCCGGCGAGCCGCGCCTGGAGCGGCAGCCCGGCCAGGGCACGGCGTACGAGCCGTTCGGCCACGGCGGTCCGGGCCCAGGAGGCGCGCGGCCGGCCGGCGACGTCGGGCCAGCGTCCGGGATCGACGCGGCCGGCCGGGGCGGTTGGGGCGGTCCCGGCGGGGGGCGGTCCGCTCCGGCCCTGGACGCCGACGCGGGGATGGGACGTGGTGGGCACCTTCACTGCATGCCTTCCTGGGTGTGATGACGGGGGCGGGGCTGGACGGGCAGCCGGCGCAGGTACAGCCGGACGCCGTGCAGCCGGATGGCCGCGGAGACGACCACGGTGGACAGCGGGTGGCGCAGGGCGAGGCGCAGGAGCTGGGCGGGGGTGCCGGGGCGCCGGACACCGCGTACGGTCGCGGTGAACGGGCTTACCCCCTCCCGTTCCAGACGCACCGTCAGGTTCAGGGCCGCGCCGGGTTCGGGCAGCCGCATCCGGTAGGCGCCGTCCACCGGGAAGAACGGCGAGACGTAGAAGTCCTTGGCGGTCACGGCCCGGTCCGCCGCGTCCGGGCGCAGCAGGTAGCAGTGGCGTTCCCGGTAGGTGTTGTGCACCTCGGCGACCACGCAGAGGGGGGCGCCGTCGGGCCGGTGGCACCAGTAGACGGTCAGCGGGTTGAAGACGTGGCCGAGGACCCGGGCCTGGGTGAGCATGGTGACGGCGCCGTCGCCGAGTTCCACGCCCCGCGACCGGAGGAACCGGGTCAGTCCGGCCCGCACCGTGGGGGCCGTCCCGCCGAAGTGGTCGCGGGCGTCGAACCCGGCCAGCGGGCGCAGCGCGCGCGGCAGCCGGGGCGGCCGGTCCGGGTCGATGAGCCACAAGTAGGTGCGGTGGCGCAGCGCGTAGCGGCGGGGGGAGGTGCGGATGTGGGTGATGGTGCACGGATAGAGCGCGCCGGTCACCAGACCACCCCCAGAGCGGAGGCGGCGCGGACCCCTGAGCGGCAGCCGTCCTCGTGGAACCCCCAGCCGTGGTAGGCCCCCGCGTAGGCGGTGACCGGTCCCGAGAGGCCCGGGAGCCGGTCCTGGGCGGCGACCGACTCCGGGGTGTAGACGGGGTGTTCGTAGACCGCGCTCGCCCGTACGAGGGCCGGGTCGACCCGGTCGGCGCCGTTGAGGGTGACGACGAACCGCTCGGGCGCGTCGAGGCGTTGGAGCCGGTTCATGTCGTAGCTGACCGTCACCTGACCGGCGTCGGCCGCGCACGACGGCATCAGGTAGTTCCAGGAGGCGGCGGCGCCCCGGCTGCGGGGCAGCAGCGTGGTGTCGGTGTGCAGCAGGGTGGGGTTACGGGAGTAGCGGAAGGCGCCCAGCGTGCGGCGCTCCTCGTCGGTCGGGTCGGCCAGCATCCGCAGCGCCTGGTCGGGGTGGGTGGCGAGGACCACGGCGTCGTACTCCTCGGTGACACCGTCCTCGGTGACGATCTCCACCCCGTCGCCGTACCGGCGCACCGCCCTGACCGGGGTGTGCGTGCGCACGGAGCTCACCTGCTTCGCGATGCGCTGGACGTACGCCTGCGAGCCCCCGGTGACGGTGCGCCAGGTCGGGGAGCCGCCCACCGACAGCATTCCGTGGTGGTCCATGAACCGGAAGAGGTACCGGGCCGGATAGCGCATGGCCGTCACCGGGTCGCAGGACCAGACCGAGGAGACCACCGGGGTGAGGAAGTGCGCGGTGAAGTACGCGGAGAACCGGCCGCGCGTGGCGAACTGCCCCAGGGTCAGGGGGGTTTCACCCTCCGGCCGTCCCAGCAGGGTCCGCGCCGCCCGGTGGAAGCGGAGCACCTCGGCGAGCATCCGCAGATACGGGCCCCGCACCGCCGAGCCGGGGCGGGCGAACAGCCCGGCGGCGCCCCGGGCCCCGGCGTACTCCAGGCCGCACCCCTCGCACCGCACGGACATGCTCATCTCGGACTCCTGTGTGGCGACGCCGAGTTCGCCGAAGAGCCGGAGCAGGTAGGGATAGGTACGCCGGTTGTGCACGATGAACCCCGAGTCGACGCGGTGTGTCCTGCCGTCCGTCGAGGTCAGTTCATGGGTGTGCGCGTGGCCGCCGAGGCGGCCGTCGGCTTCGTGGAGCGTCACGTCGTGCGCCCGCCCCAGGACGTAGGCGGCGGTCAGACCCGCCACTCCGGATCCGACCACGGCCGTACGTCGCCGCTGACTCGTCATTCGGGCCCCTCCCCGTGTTTCACGGCACAGCTGACCGGGGCCTGTGTGACAGCCCCTCACACCTCATTCGTGGCAGCGGTCACCGTGGATTGGCCGATGATAGGAATTCCCTCGATCGGGTGAGGGACCCATCCGGAAGCCACTCCGGCGCCGAAGACCCGGCGTGAGCAGAGACCGAGAAGTTCCGCCGGAGCGCGAGGCCGGGCCGTCCGGCCGGGCGCGTGCCGCGTTCGCCGTGCTCAGCGGTCTGATCGCCGCCTTCGCCGCCCTGTGCGTGGCCGGACTCGTGGCGGCCGCCGTGCGTCCGGAGGCCGGTCCGGTCGTGGCGGTGGGCGGGGCGGCCATCGACCGCACTCCCCCGGTCGTCAAGGACTTCGCCGTACGGAACTTCGGCACCGACGACAAGCTGGTGCTGCGCCTCGGCATCCTCGTCCTCCTGGCGGTCTTCGCCATGGCGGTGGGGCTGCTGGCGGTGCGGCACCGGATCGGCGGCTCCACGGCCGTACTCGCCTTCGGGGTGGTCGGGGCGGTCGCGGCCGCCGGGCGTCCGGAGGGCCGGGCGACCGACGCGGTGCCCTCGGCGGTGGGCGCCCTGGTAGCCGCCGGTCTGCTGTACGTCCTGGCCGGACGGCTCACCCCTGGCTCCGCCCCGTCTCCCGCGGCTGGGGAGACGGCGAGCGGTGCCCCGTCGCCCGCGTCCGGGGAAGCGGGCGACGGGGCGGGTCACGCGGCGGGCGGCGGACCGGACGGGCCGGGCCATCCGTGGGGCGGCGGACCGGACGGGCCGGGCGCCCCCGACCGGCGCGCCGACTGCCGGACCCTGGACCGCCGCGCCCTGGACCGCCGCGCCCTGGACCGCCGCGCCTTGGACCGCCGCGCCTTGGACCGCCGGGCGTTCGACCACCGCGCTTTCGACCGCCGCGGCTTCGTCCTCGCGGCGACTGCCGCGGCGGCGGCTTCGGCCGGGGCGGGGCTCCTGGGCAGCCGGCTCACGGCGTCCCGGCTGGCCGGGGCCTCCGCCTCACGCCAGGGGGTCACCCTCCCGGCGCCGGCCTCGCCCGCTCCCCCGGTGCCGCCGGGTGCCGATCTGGGCATCCGGGGAGTGGGCTCCTTCGTCACCCCGGCCAAGGACTTCTACCGGGTGGACACGGCTCTGGTCGTCCCCCGTGTCGACGCCGACCGGTGGCGGCTGCGGATCCACGGCGCGGGGGTGGCGCGCCCCGTCACCCTCGGCTTCCGGGACCTCCTGCGGCGTGAACTCGTCGAACGCGACATCACCCTCACCTGCGTCTCCAACGAGGTGGGCGGCCCGTACGCCGGCAACGCCCGGTGGACCGGCGTGCGATTGGCCGAGCTGCTGCGCGAGGCCGGGGTGGAACCCCCCTCCCGGGGCGGGGCCGCCGACCAGATGGTGGCGCGTTCGGTCGACGGGATGACGATCGGCACCCCGGTCGAGACGGTGATGGACGGCCGCGACGCCCTGCTCGCGGTCGGGATGAACGGCGAACCCCTGCCGTTCGAGCACGGCTTCCCCGTCCGGATGGTCGTCCCCGGTCTCTACGGCTACGTCTCGGCGTGCAAGTGGATCCAGGACATCGAGCTGACCACGTTCGACGCGTACGACGCGTACTGGGTGAAGCGCTCCTGGGCACGCGAGGCCCCGGTCAAGACCGCGTCACGCATCGACACCCCCCGCCCCTTCGCCGCCCCGGCAGCGGGCACCGTGCCTGTCGCCGGGGTGGCCTGGGCCCAGTACCGGGGGATCGCCCGGGTCGAGGTCCGGGTGGACGGGGGACCGTGGCACACCGCGCGCCTGGGCGCCGAGGCCGGGCGCGACACCTGGCGCCAGTGGGTCTGGGAGTGGCCCGCCACCCGCGGCCACCACACGCTCGAAGTCCGCGCGACGGACCGCACGGGCGCCACCCAGACCGGCGAGCGGGCCGGCACCGTGCCCGACGGCGCGACCGGATGGCACTCGGTGGTGATCGACGTGCACTGACCACCTCCGGCCCGCTCCCCCTGCGGCCGTACCCCCTCCGCCCCGACCCTCTTTCTTCCCTTCCGAACCGTTCGACCGACCCTTTCCTCAGGAGAACCCCATGAACACCCGTCACTTCCGCCGCCTGGCCCTCGCCGTGTCCGCCGCGGCCGTGCTCCCGCTGGCTCTCACCGCCTGCTCCGGCGACAGCGACACCTCGGCGTCCGGTTCCGGCGCGAGCGCGGCGAAGACCTCCTCCGGCGCTCCGGCCGAGAAGACCGCGTCGGCGGACCAGCCGTTCGGCCCGGCCTGTTCGACCGTGCCTCAGGACGGCGCGGGCTCGTTCGCCGGTATGGCGAAGGACCCGGTCGCGACAGCGGCGTCCCACAACCCGGCGCTGTCCACACTGGTCGCGGCCGTCAAGCAGGCCGGTCTCGTCGACACGCTGAACAACGCCCAGGACATCACGGTGTTCGCCCCCACCGACGACGCCTTCGCGAAGATCCCGAAGGCCGACCTGGACAAGCTGCTCGCCGACAAGGCACAGCTCACCGAGGTGCTCACCTCGCACGTGGTGGGCCGGCGGCTGGCCCCGGGGCAGTTGGACAAGGGCTCCTTCGAGACCCTGGCGAAGTCGAAGCTGACGACCTCGGGCGCGGACACCATGTACACGGTCAACGACTCGGCGAAGGTGGTCTGCGGCAACGTCCGGACGGCCAACGCCACGGTCTACATCATCGACAGCGTCCTGATGCCGATGGGCTGAGCCCGGTCCGGCGCCCTTCCCCACCGACCGCCTGACCTCGGCGAATCCCTCCCCGGCAGGTCGCGTCCTACCCCGGTCCGGGCGCGGGCGCGGCCCGCGGGAGCCCGGCAAGAGGTGCCCGGCCCGACGAAAACGCAGGAATCCGTTCCGCCGAAACTGCACATAAGGGGCGACCGGGAGCACACTGGCGGAAGAAGGGCCCCGAGGGTCCCGCACGCAGGTGCCGCGGCCGCCCTTCCAGCGTACGAACGTCCACCGTTCGAAGGAGACGAATCAATGAGCAACGTCTCACACACTCGGAGTGACATATCGAGTCACCCCGATGCCACGGAGATGCGGGCTCGCCATGACCGCGTGATGCGCGGCGGCGGCCGGAGTACGGCTTTCGCGGACGCACCGGTCTTCCTGGTCGGTCTGTACTGCGCCGTCTCGCCCTGGGTGCTCCACTTCACGGCGAGCCAGCCGTCCCTGGTGGTGCACAACGTGGTCATCGGTATCGCCATCGCGGTGCTGGCGCTCTGCTTCACCGCCATTCCGGAGCGGATGGCGGGGATGAGCCTGGCCATCTCCGCCCTGGGTGGCTGGCTGATCGCGTCGACCTGGATCGTGGGCAGCAGCCCCGACACGGGCGTGATCCTCAGCAATGTGATCGCGGGCGGTCTGGCGGTCGTGCTGGGGGCGATCTGCTCGGGGGTCGCGGTGATGAACAAGCGCAAGCTGTCGCGGGCCGCGCAGTGACGGAGGAGCGCACGGCGTAGGGCACGGGGCCTACGTGAGGTGGCCGAAGGCCGGATCAGTCCGGGTCTTCGGCCACTTCCTCGACCGCACGGCCGCGTACGGCGTCCGGCCCGCGCGAGCGCCGCCGCACACCGGCCCGTCCGGGCCCCGCACGACCCCACCGGACGTCAGCAGCAGTCAGCAGTCAGACCGGACGTCCGCCGTCAGAGCCGTCGGAGCCGTCAGCCCAGCGAGCTGTACGCCACCACGCCCCGCAGCACCGCGTCCACGGCCTTGTGGGCGCTCTTCGCCACCGTGGTGTCTCCCTCACGCGGCGCCGCGGCCGCGATCTGGCCGAGCACGTCGATGACCTGCTTGCACCACCGGACGAAGTCACCGGCCGGCATCTCCGCCTCGCGCAGGACCTCGTCCAGCGTCCGGCCCGAGGCCCACATGTAGACCGCCCAGGCGAAACCGAGGTCGGGCTCGCGCTGGCCGACCCCCTCCGTCTGGCTGATCTTGAAGTCCTCCTCCAGGGCGTCCAGCCTGCCCCAGATGCGGACCATCTCGCCCATCGCCACCTTCGCGGGACCGGACGGCAGCTTGGGCGCGACCGCGTCGTCGGCCTGGCGGGCCTCGTAGACCAGCGCGGAGACGCACGCGGCCAGCTCCGCCGGGTTCAGTCCCTCCCAGACTCCGTCGCGCAGGCACTCGCTCGCCAGCAGGTCCAGCTCCCCGTAGAGCCGTGCGAGGCGCCGGCCGTTCCCGGTGACCTCGTCGCCCCGCAGGTAGTCGAGCTCGGTGAGGAGCGCGACGATCCGGTCGAAGGTCCGGGCGATGGTGTTCGTCCGGCCCTCGATGCGCTTCTCCAGCTGCCGGGTGTCCCGCTGGAGCCGGTGGTAGCGCTCGGCCCAGCGCGCGTGGTCCTCACGCTCGTCGCACCCGTGGCACGGATGGGCCCGCAACTCCGTGCGCAGCCGGGAGATCTCCCGGTCGTCGGCGGCCGCGGCCCGCTGCTTGCGGTGCCGCCCCGGGTCGATGTGGCCCGCCTTGCTCCGCAGCGCGGAGGCCAGGTCGCGGCGCGACTGGGGGGAGCGCGGGTTGAACGACTTGGGTACCCGCATCCGCTCCAGCGCCTCGACCGGCACCGGGAAGTCGATGTGGGCGAGCCGCTTGACCTGCCGCTCGGCGGTCAGCACCAGCGGGCGCGGCCCGTCGTGGTACTCCAGCCCGCGGTGGCCGTTGGCGCGCCCCGCGGGCAGCCCCGGGTCGAGGACCAGGGCCAGCCCGGCGAACTTCCCGGTCGGGACGTGGATGACGTCACCGGGCTTGAGCTTCTCCAGCGACGTCGCGGCGGCCGCCCGCCGCTGGGCCGCGCCCTGCTTGGCCAGCTCCGTCTCGCGGTCCTTGAGGTCGCGGCGCAGCCGCGCGTACTCCTCGAAGTCCCCGAGGTGGCAGCTCATGCCCTCCCGGTACCCTTCGAGGCCCTCCTCGTTGCGCTGGACCTGGCGGGAGATGCCGACCACGGACCGGTCGGCCTGGAACTGCGCGAAGGAGGTCTCCAGCAGCTCACGCGACCGGTGCCGCCCGAACTGGTGGACGAGGTTGACGGCCATGTTGTACGAGGGCCGGAAGCTGGAGCGCAGCGGGTACGTACGGGTGCCGGCGAGTCCGGCGAGCGCGGTCGGGTCCATGCCCCGCTGCCACAGGACGACGGCGTGGCCCTCGACGTCGATGCCTCGGCGCCCCGCCCGGCCGGTCAGCTGGGTGTACTCGCCGGGCGTGATGTCGGCGTGCTGCTCGCCGTTCCACTTGACGAGCTTCTCCAGGACGACGGAGCGCGCGGGCATGTTGATGCCGAGTGCCAGTGTCTCCGTGGCGAAGACCGCCTTCACCAGACCCCGCACGAACAGCTCCTCGACGACCTCCTTGAAGGTCGGCAGCATGCCCGCGTGGTGGGCGGCGATGCCCCGCTCCAGCCCCTCCAGCCACTCGTAGTAGCCCAGGACGTGGAGGTCCTCGCCGGGGATGGACGCGGTCCGCTCCTCGACGATCTCCCGTACGAGGCGGCGCTTGTCCTCGTCGTTGAGCCGCAGTCCGGCCGCCAGGCACTGCTGGACGGCCCCCTCGCAGCCCGCTCTGCTGAAGATGAAGGTGATGGCCGGCAGCAGGCCCTCGGCGTCGAGCCGGTCGATGACCTCGGGCCTGGCCGGGGTCCAGATCCGGTTGCGGGCGCGCCGCTCACGCTCGCGGTCCGCCTCGCGGACCATCTTGCCGCGGCGGCGCTCGCGCGGGTTGTACCCGCGCTGGTTCTCCATCCGGGCGAGCCGGACCAGGTCGGGGTTGACCTCGCGGCGGCCGGTGCCGCGCCCGCCGTGGTCGCTCTCCTCCTCGAAGAGGTCGTACATCCGGCGTCCGGCCATGACGTGCTGCCACAGCGGCACCGGGCGGTGCTCGGAGACGATCACCCGGGTGTCGCCGCGCACGGTGTCCAGCCAGTCGCCGAACTCCTCGGCGTTGGAGACGGTCGCGGAGAGGGAGACCAGGGTCACCGACTCCGGCAGGTGGATGATCACTTCCTCCCACACGGCCCCGCGGAAGCGGTCGGAGAGGTAGTGCACCTCGTCCATCACCACGTATCCGAGGCCGACGAGCGCCTGGGAGCCCGCGTACAGCATGTTGCGCAGCACCTCGGTGGTCATGACGACCACGGGCGCGTCCGCGTTGACGCTGTTGTCACCGGTCAGCAGGCCGACCTTGTCCGCGCCGTAGCGCCGGGCCAGATCCGCGAACTTCTGGTTGGACAGGGCCTTGATGGGCGTGGTGTAGAAGCACTTGCGGCCCTGCTCCAGGGCCAGGTGCACGGCGAACTCGCCGACGATCGTCTTGCCCGAGCCGGTGGGGGCGGCGACCAGCACCCCGCTGCCCGCCTCCAGCGCCTTGCACGCCTCGGTCTGGAACGGGTCCAGCGGGAAGTCGTACAGGGCGCGGAAGGGTCCGAAGGCCGTGGCCGACTCGGCCGCACGGACCCGGGAAGCCTGGTAGCGCTCAGCTGGTGAGAGGTCCTCTGTCATCTTGCGTACGAGCCTACCCGCCGGGTCCGACAACCCGCCCGGTCTTTTGTTCTCACCCGGTGAGGACCCGGACGGCACGGGGCACGCAGGTGGCCGTGAGGGGCAGCGGGCCCAGCGGTTCGCCGTCGGCGTAGGCGGTGACCCCGGCCGCAGCCAGTTCGATCGAGGTGACCCGGTGCACGCTCACCACGGGGTGGTCCAGGTGCGTCCCCTTGTACACGCGGGGGAAGACCCGGAGCAGGGTGGTGCGGCTGCACGCGCCGACCACGGTCACGTCGAAGAGCCCGTCGTCCATGACGGCGTCCGCGCAGATCCGCATGCCGCCGCCGTAGGCCGTGCCGTTGCCCACCGCGATCAGCGTGGCCTCGATCTCCCGCACCGGTCCGCCGTCCAGCCGGACGCGGTACGCGAAGGGGCGCAGGGCGGCCAGCTCCGCGAGGAGGGCCACGTCGTACTTGAACCGCCCGCCGATCCACCGCATCCGGTTCCCGCGGTCGTTGACCCGGGAGTCGAGGCCGGAGGCGAGTACGGAGCCGAACCAGCGCTCCCCGGCCCGGCCGAGGTCGATCTCGCGGACCGTACCCGCCTTGAGCGCCTCGGCGCACAGCCGCCCCGCCGCGGCCGGATCGCGGACCGGCAGCCCGAGGGCGCGGGCGAAGTCGTTGCCGGTTCCGACGGCGACGGCGCCGAGCGGGGTCGAGGTGCCCGCGACGGCCTGGAGGGCGAGGGACATCATGCCGTCCCCGCCCACGGCTATCAGGGCACCGGTCCCGCCGGCCACCGCCTCCCGGGCCCGCCGCAGGGCGTCGGCGGCGTCCTCACCGAGGACGGTGCGCACGGAGAATCCGGCGTCCCGCAACGCGGAAGCGGCCGGCTGCGCGGCACGCGCGCCCCGGCCGCGTCCCGCGGTGGGATTGACGAAGAGGGTGATCTCGCTGGTCACCCGCGGACCCTACAAGGTCAGGTGATGTCGTCGTAACCGTTGAGCCGGTGAGATCGCGCACCGTCCGTGTCGCCGCCGGCCTGCTCGGGCAGGGCCGCCCGGGGACCGCCCGCCGGGCCGATGGGCTCGGGGGTGAGGTCCAGGACCGAGGCCTCGTCGTCGTCGAGTCCGGAGTCGGGGTTGTTCCTGCGCCTGCGCTTGTCGTTGAGGAGGGAGAAGCCGACCGCGACGAAGTACAGCACGGCGAGCGGGCCGGCCAGCAGGATCATCGACAGGGGGTCGCCGCCGGGCGTCGCGATGGCCCCGAAGGCGGTGAGCCCGACGATCATCCCGCGCCACCAGCGCAGCATGCGCGCACCGCTGAGGACACCGGTGATGTTCAGCAGTATGAGCAGCAGCGGCAGTTCGAAGGCCAGCCCGAAGACGATCACCATGCGGGTGATCAGGTCGAGGAAGTCGTCGAGCGGCAGCAGGTTCTTCACGTTGTCGGGCGTGAAGCCGAGCATGATCTCGGCGGTCTGCGGCAGGATCGCGTACGCCAGGTAGGCACCGCCGACGAAGAGCGGGACACCGGCGGCCACGAAGGCCATGGAGTAGCGCTTCTCCTGCTTGTGCAGACCCGGGGCGACGAACGCCCACAGCTGGTAGAGCCAGACCGGGGTGGCCACCAGCACACCGGCCATCAGCGAGACCTTCAGCGCGATGGTGAAGGGGGACAGCAGACCGTTGGTGGTCATCTCCGCGCACGGCCGGCCGTTGATCATGGTCACGGCGCCGTTCTTGCAGCCCACCGAGTCCAGGATCGGGTCCATCAGGAACTCGAAGATGTCCCGGTAGACGAAGGCCGAGGCGATGACGGCGACCACGATGGCCAGGACCGACTTCAGCAGCCGGTTGCGCAGCTCACGCAGGTGATCGAGGAGGGGCATCCGCCCCTCGTCGTCCTTCTCCTGCTTGCGGGCAGACTTGAGCAACCCACTTCCCTCGTCTCGTGCGGCAGCTGTCGGTGGTACGGGGCAGCTGTCAGCTCTGGGTGGTGGGCTTGGGCTCAGCGACCGGGCGGGCGCTGGTGACGTCACCGGGCGCGGCCTGGATCGTGCGGGCGGAGGCGGCCGGGGGCGTGGGGTCGGCCACGGTCTCCGTCGTGGGCGCCGCGGGCTCCGCGTCGTCCTTCTTCATCGCCTTGGCCTCGCTCTTGAGGATGCGGGCCGACTTGCCGAGCGAACGGGCCATGTCAGGAAGCTTCTTGGCACCGAACAGAAGCAGGATGACAGCGATGATCAGAACGATCTCTAGGGGCTTCAGATTGCCGATCATGTGCGACTTCCTTCTCACTGAGGCGACTGGAGGGTGGGCTCGCTACCCGTACGGCCGGACGTACGTCCGGCCTCGCGCTGGCAGCGATCGTAACCCGCAGGGGTAAACGCAGGGCAATGCCCGTGCGTACGCCCCCTCCCGCGTGCGCGGCCCGTACCTCCCTGCCTGGGCCACTCCAGCAGCGTACCTTCCGCCGCCACGAATCTGGAGGCCCCGCCCCCGCTAGCGCAGGGCCTCACCGGTGTCGGCGAGGGTGGCCGCCGCTCGTTCGAGGTCCTCCGCCGCTCGGTTGATCCGCCGGGTGGTGGCGGCGACCTGCCTGCCGAGCCGTTGCGCCTCGACGAAGACCTTGACGGCCAGGACGCCGAGCACGGCCAGGCCGAGGAATCCCAGAGCGATGGCGAGCATGGGCCAGAACATGGACGGGGCCTCGGAGTTCTCTCGGTTCCGTGCGGGTCAGCGGGCGGCGGTGTGCAGACGCAGCGTCCGCACCCCGCCCCCGGTGAGGAGTTCCACAATGCGTTCCCCGGCCGGCTTGCGGACGGCCGAGCCGCACTCGGGACAGGTGAAGGAGTAGAAGGTGGTACGGCGGCTGGCGCCTATGGCCAGCCGCAGCGCCTCCGCGCCGAGCTCGAACCGGGCACGGCAGTCCGGGCAGGCCGCCCGGAACCGCACGGCGGCGGGCACCGGCACGGGGACCGGTCCGTGCTGCGTGCGCGCCGGGGCGCCGGAACCCGGTCCGTGCGGGGCGCGCGGCAGGACGGTCATGTGACGTCGGTCTCCTGTGTACACCGGTGGTCCCCGCTCTCAGAGTGCGCCGTCGTAGGCGGCCAGTGCCTCACGGGCCGCCGCCCGCGCGCTCTCGGCCAGGTCCTGGGGTGCGGTGATGCGGCCCTCCCCGCCGAGCCGCAGGGCGAGCCGGCGCAGCGAGGCGGGGTCGGGGGTGCGCAGGGTGATCCGCATGCCGCCGTCGGGCAGTTCCTCGGCCCTGTCGTGCGGGTAGTACTCGGCGACCCAGCGGCCGCCGGGGCCGACCTCGATCACGACCTCCGGGTCCTCGGCCGCGGGCTGCACCAGGCCCTCGGACAGGTCGCGCAGTTCGAGCTCGGGCGGTTCGGAGGGGGCGTCGAGGAGGCGGATCTCGGCGACCCGGTCGAGCCGGAAGGTGCGCCGCGCCTCGGTGAGCCGGCACCAGCCCTCCATATAGGTGTGGCCGACGGCGAACAGCCGGATCGGGTCCACCTCGCGCTCGGTCAGCGCGTCGCGGGCGGGCGAGTAGTAGCGCAGCCAGAGGCGGCGCCGCTCGGAGATCGCCCGGTCGACGTCGGCGAAGACCCCGCCCTCGGACTCGAAGGTGACCGAGAGCCGCGAACTGGCGGCCCCCACCTCGCCGGCCGCCGTCTCCAGCTTCGCGGTGGCCCGCACCAGCGCCTGCCGGTCGCTCTCGCGCAGGCCGGGCAGGGTGGCCACCGCGCGGGCCGCGACGAGCAGGGCGGTCGCCTCGTCGGCGGCCAGCCGCAGCGGTTCGGCCACGTCGTCCGGGTTGTGCCACCAGATCCGGTCGCCGTCGGTGTCGATGTCGAGCAGGTCGCCGCCACGGAAGCTGGTCCCGCACATGGGCAGCACGTCGAGGTCGGAGATCAGCTCGTCCTCGGTGATCCCGAAGGCGCGGGCCACGTCCTGGACGTGCGCGCCGGGACGCTCCCGCAGATAGGTCACCAGGGAGAGCATCCGCCGGGTCTGGTCGATCGCGTTCGTGGCCACGAGTACGGCTCCCCCTCAGTCCTTGGCCACGGCGCGCAGCCGGTCCACCACATCGGCCCGCAGGTCGGCGGGTTCGCTCACCACGACGTCCGGCCCGAACTCCACGAGCCAGGCGTCCAGCCCGTGCCCGTACGGGATCTCCAGCTCGTCCCAGCCGCCACCGAGGTCCCGGACGGATGTCGCGCGGGCCCGCAGCGGGTAGCCGGAGCCGGACTTCAGCCGGATCCGGGCGGTGCGGGTCGCGGTCTCCCCCGCCCAGCTCTCCACCGTCTCGCGTACGGTCACCACGTCCGGCACCGGCGCCGTGAAGGCCCCGGCGCGGGAGCGGACCCGGCCGGAGATCCGGGACAGCCGGAAGACGCGCTCGGCGCCCCGCTCGCGGTCCCAGCCGGCCAGGTACCAGTGGCCGCGCCAGCACTCCAGCGTCCAGGGTTCGACCTGGCGCTGCTCGGGGCGGGCGGCGTTGGCCTTGCGGTAGTCGAAGGTGACGGGGCGGCGGTCCCGGCAGGCGAGCATCAGCGGCTCGAAGGCGGCCTCGTGCACCGGGATACGGGGCTCCAGGGCGCTGTGCACCTCGTAGGCGTCCTCCGCCTCCGGCATCCCGGCGGCCCGGAGCTTCTGGAGGGCTCCGCTGGCGGCCCCGGCGAGGCGGGCCTGCTGCCAGACCTTGGCGGCCAGTCCGAGGGCGGCGGCCTCCTCGGCGTCCAGGGTGATGGGGGGCAGCCGGTTGCTGTCGCGGCGCGCGAGGTAGCCGGTGTCGCCGTCGAGGTTCTCCACGGTCTCGATGACCAGGCCGAGTTCGCGGAGATCGTCCTTGTCCCGCTCGAACATCCGGTTGAAGGCGTCGTCGGAGCCCGCTTCCAGGTAGGCCTCGATGGACCCGCGCAGTTCGCGCTTGCTGAGCGGGCGCCGGGTACCCAGCAGGCACAGCGCCAGGTTCATCAGCCGTTCGGCCTTGGCGATCGCCATCGACGCCCTTTCTGTACGTGCTCCTCGACGCCCGACCGTACCGCCCCGGGGTGTCCGGACCAAAGCGAGGGCCCGTGCCGTCCGGCACGGGCCCTCGCCGCTGTCACACCCGGCGGCTCAGACGCCGACCAGGTCGCAGACGAAGATCAGCGTCTCGCCCGGGGCGATACGGCCGCCACCGGCGCCGCGGTCGCCGTACGCGAGGTGCGCGGGGATGGTCAGCTGGCGGCGGCCGCCGACCCTCATGCCCTGCACGCCCTGGTCCCAGCCCGCGATGACCTGTCCGGCGCCGAGCTGGAACTGGAGCGGGGTGCCGCGGTTCCAGGAGGCGTCGAACTCCTCACCGGTGGAGAAGGCCACGCCGACGTAGTGGACGGAGACGGTCTGGCCCTTCTCGGCCACCGCCCCGTCACCTTCCCAGATGTCCTTGATCTCCAGGTCGGCCGGCGGCTCGCCACCCGGGAAGTCGATCTCGGGCTTCTCGATGCTCACTGACTTTGCTCCTCTAAATGATGAACTGGGCAACCGGGACAGTCTTACATCTTCGCGAGGATGTCCACGGCGAAGACGAGCGTCGACTTGGCGGGGATGCTCTGCTGCGCCTCGTCCCCGAAGCCCTCGGACGGCGGGACGACGAGCAGCACCCTGCTGCCGACCGTCTTGCCGATCAGGCCGTCCTTGAGGCCCTTGAGGGTGACCTGGGCCAGCGGGAAGGTCTGGGTCTTGCCCGTCTCGTAGGTGCTGTCGAACGTCTTCTTGTCCTTCCACACCATGCCCACGTAGTTGACGACGACGCTGTCGGTCTCCTTGACCACGTCGCCCTTGGCCTCCAGGACGTAGTTGGAGACGAGCTTCTTCGGCGGGTCGCTCGCGGGGATCTTCACCGAGGGCGCCTTGCCGTCGGTGTTCGTCCCGACCTTGGGCAGGTCGATGTTGTCCTGGGCGACCTCGGTGCCCTTGGCGGAGGCGGGGATCTGAGTCGCCTTCAGGACGTCCACGACGAAGACCAGCGTGGCGTTGGGCTTGATGTCGCCCTGGCCCTGCTCGCCGTAGCCGAGGTCCGGCGGGATGACCAGCTCGACGCGGCTGCCGACCTTCTGGCCGACGAGGCCCTTGTCCCAGCCCTGGATGACCATGCCCGCACCGAGGGTCAGGTCGAAGGGCTGCTTGCGGTCGAAGCTGTTGTCGAACGGCTTGTCGGAGTCCCACGCCTGGCCCAGGTAGTTCACCTGGATCGCGTCGCCGTTCTTGAGCTTCGCGCCGTCACCCTCGCTGATGACCTCGGTCTTCAGTTCCTTGGGTGGGGTGCCCTCGCCCTTGGCCAGGGTGGGCTTCTCGCCGAACTTCGCGCCCGCGGTGATCGCGGGGGCGCCGTTCTTGGTCGAGGTGGAGTCGGAGGCCTTGTCGTCGCCGCAGGCCGCCGTGGACAGCAGCAGTAGGGGGACGACGAGAAGGCCGGCAAGTCGGCGCACTGGTTCCTCAGATCTCAGACGGCACGTACAGGGGGTCCGGGCCACTCTAAGGGCTCTCCGGCGCTCCCCGCGGGTGCACGGGCGACGGGCCCCGTACGAAGAACGTACGGGGCCCGAACGCGTCACGGCCGTAGGGGGTACGGCCCGGATCACATGCCGGCGATGAGTTTCTCCACGCGGTCGTCGACCGAGCGGAACGGGTCCTTGCACAGCACGGTGCGCTGCGCCTGGTCGTTGAGCTTGAGGTGCACCCAGTCGACGGTGAAGTCCCTGCGCTGCTCCTGGGCCCGCCGGATGAAGTCGCCGCGCAGCCGTGCCCTGGTGGTCTGCGGGGGCACGGACTTGCCCTCGAAGATCTTCAGGTCGTTGCAGATGCGGGCGGCCTGTCCCTTGCGCTCCAGGAGGTAGTAGAGCCCCCGGCGGCGGTGGATGTCGTGGTAGGCGAGGTCTATCTGGGCGACCCGGGGGTTGGACATGGTCATGTTGTGCTTGGCCCGGTAGCGCTCGATGAGCTTGTACTTCATGACCCAGTCGATCTCGGTGCCGATCCGGTCGAGGTCCTCCGCCTCGACGGCGTCCAGCGTGCGGCCCCAGAGTTCCAGGACCTGGTCGACGGTGCCGGTGCGGATGCCCCGGCGCTCGACGAAGTCGACCGCCTTCTCGTAGTACTCGCGCTGGACCTCTATGGCCGAGGCCTCCCGGCCGCTGGCCAGGCGCACCTTTCGGCGGCCGGTGATGTCGTGGCTGACCTCGCGGATGGCCCGGATCGGGTTCTCCAGCGTCAGGTCACGCATCACGGTGCCCGCCTCGATCATGCGGAGCACCAGGTCGGTGGCGCCGACCTTGAGCAGCATGGTCGTCTCGGACATGTTGGAGTCGCCGACGATGACGTGCAGGCGGCGGTAGCGCTCCGCGTCGGCGTGCGGTTCGTCCCTGGTGTTGATGATGGGCCGGGAGCGCGTCGTGGCGGAACTGACACCCTCCCAGATGTGCTCGGCCCGCTGGCTCACGCAGTAGACGGCTCCGCGCGGCGTCTGGAGCACCTTGCCCGCGCCGCAGATGAGCTGTCTGGTGACGAGGAACGGAATGAGGATGTCCGCGAGCCGGGAGAATTCTCCGTGCCGGGCGACGAGGTAGTTCTCGTGGCACCCGTAGGAGTTTCCGGCCGAGTCGGTGTTGTTCTTGAAGAGATAGACGTCGCCCGCGATTCCCTCCTCGTGCAGGCGGCGTTCGGCGTCGACGAGCAGACCTTCGAGAATGCGCTCGCCCGCCTTGTCGTGCGTGACCAGTTCGGTCACATTGTCGCATTCGGGGGTTGCGTATTCCGGATGCGATCCCACGTCGAGGTACAGGCGGGCGCCGTTCCGCAGGAAGACGTTGCTGCTGCGGCCCCATGACACAACACGGCGGAAGAGGTAGCGCGCCACTTCATCAGGTGACAGTCGGCGCTGTCCCCTGAACGTGCACGTGACGCCGTACTCGTTCTCCAGCCCGAAAATGCGGCGGTCCATGACTGAACATTACGCCTTATGGCCTGAGCTGAAACCGGGTTCGGCCGCACCGTTGCGATCATTTTCCGGTCCGATCACGACCTCGGGCGTACGGACGGGTGCCGCGAGGACCTTTCCGGTGGCGAGCAGCACCAGCAGCGCGGCCACTCCACCGGCCCCCGCGACGGCGAAACCCTGGGCCGTCCCGCCCAGCTCGACGGCCGGGCCGGCGACGGCCGTTCCGGCCGCGGCGCCCACGCCGAACGTCGTCACGAGCCAGGAGAACGCCTCGGTCACCGTGCCCCGCGGCGCGTGCCGGTCCACCACGATGAACGAGCAGGCGATGGCCGGGGCGAGGAACACCCCGGCGAGCGCGGCGAGCGCGGTCATGGCGACCACCCCGGGGGTCAGGGTCAACGGCAGGTAGCCCAGGGCCAGCAGGGCGACGATGCCCCGTAGCCGCCGCTCGGGCGCCCCGGCCCACTGCCGCGCCCCGTACGCCGCGCCGCCGATCAGCGCGCCGAGCCCGAGGGCGGCCATCAGCCAGCCGTACACCGACTCGCGGCCGTGGTCGTCCGCGTACGCCACGCCCGCCACCGTGATCGAGCCGAGGGCGAGTCCGACGAAGAAGAACGCGCCGAGCAGGGCGAGGAGTCCGGGTGAGCGCAGGGCGCCCAGCCAGTGCGCCTCACGGGGTGCGGAGCGCCAGGCGCGGGAGGGTTCGCTGAGCACGACCCAGAGCGCGCCGAGGACCCCCAGGGCGTTGATCACCAGGAGCGCGGCCGCGGGAGACCAGAGCGCCACCAGCAGCGTCACGAGGAGCGGGCCGAGGGTGAACATCACCTCCTGGGCGACCGCGTCCATGGCGTAGGCCCGGTGCACCCGGTCCTCCCGGCCGAGCACGCTCGGCCACAGGGCGCGCAGCCCGCCCTCCAGCGGCGGGGTGAACAGCCCGGCCACGATCACCGCCGCGTAGGCGAGCGGGAGGACCCCGAGGCCGCACACCGCCAGCAGGACCATGCCGAGCGCGGAGACCACGGCGGCCGGCAGCTGGACGCGCGGCTGGCCGTACAGGTCCACGGCCCGCCCCAGCAGCGGCTGCCCGACGGCCGTGGCCAGGCCGTACGCGGCGGCGAGCGCCCCGGCCAGGGTGTAGCCGCCGCCCTCGGCCCGGGTGAACAGCACGATCGCGATCGGGGCGGTGCCGTTGGGCAGCCGCCCCACCAGGGTCCCCGCCAGCAGTCTGGCGGCGTGCCGCGCCCGGAGGATGTCCAGATAGCCCGCGGCCATGCCCGCCCCTCTCCCCCGGTCCGCCTCACGTCCGGGGTTTTACGTATAACGTCGGAGTCCATACGTACCATGTGCGCAGTCGGCGGGTCCATCCCGCGCACCGTACGGTTCCAGCACGGAGGCATGAGTGAGCAGCGCGCGGCGGCCCGCCCCACCCCGGCCCACCAGCCGGGACGTGGCCCGGTCCGCGGGGGTCTCCCAGGCCACGGTCTCGCTGGTGCTCGGCGGCAAGTGGCGCGGCCGGGTGTCCGAGACCACGGCCGGGCGGGTCCGGGAGAGCGCCCGGGAACTGGGCTACCGGCCGAACCTGGCGGCGCGCAGTCTCCGGCTGGGCGACACCCGTACCGCGCTGCTCGTCGTCCCCGCCCTCACCAACGAGTTCTTCGCCCGGGTGTACACCGGTGCGGCCGCCGTCGCCGCGGAGCACGGTTTCGGTGTGGTGCTCTACCCGTCGCCCGACGGCACCGGCCCGGCGCGGGACCCGTTCGCCTCCGCGCGGGCGTCGCTGGACGGGGTCATCGCCTCGTCCATGGCCTCGGACGCCCTGGGGGCGCTGCGGGGCACGGGGCTGCCCCTGGTGATGCTGGACAGCGATCCGGGCGACACCGGCGTGGCGGCGCGGGTGAACCTCGACATCGCGGACGGCATGCGGCAGGTGACGGGACATCTGCTGGACCTGGGGCACCGCCGCTTCGTCCACCTCGCCTCCGCGGTGGACACCTGGACCTTCGCGGTACGCGCCCGTGCCCTCGGCGGGGTGCTGGCCGGGGTGCCGGGGGCCACGCTCCGGACCGTGACCGCTCCGCTGGACGTACGGGCCGCGACGGCGGCCGCCGAAGCGGTCCTGGCGGAGCCGGGGCCGCCGCCCACGGCGATCGTCTGCGACGACGACATCCTGGCCGCGGGCGCCTGCAAGGCGGTCCGCCGGCGCGGGCTGAGGGTGCCCGACGACATCTCGGTGACCGGCTTCGACGACCTCGCCCTCGCCACGGCGGTGGAGCCGGAGCTGACCACGGTGCGGCTGCCGGCCGAGCAGGTCGGCAGGCGCGGCATGACGGCCCTGCTCGCGGTCCTGGACGGCCGCCCCGCGGAAGGGGGCGACCTGCCCGTCCGTCTGGTGTCCCGCGGCTCCACGGCACCCGCCGCCCGGCCCTGACGGTACGGCGGTGCCCCGGCCGTGACCGTACGGTGATGCCCCGGGCCTGGCGGTACGGCGGTGCCCCGGGCCTCGGGCCGCGCGCCCAGCCCGCTCAGGCCCGGCCCGCGAGCTCAAGCCCGGCCTGGCCCGGAGCGCGACGGCGCCCCCGGCCGCCGCGTGGGGGCTGCCGGGGGCGTCCGTTCGGTCACCGGGCGAGGAGGGCTACTCCTTCCCGGACCCTTCCGTGCCGTCGGCGCCATCGGCACCGTCCTTGCCGTCCTTGCCGGTCTCCCCGGCACCGGTCTCCGCCGCGCCTTCCCGGCCGGTGCCGCCCGCGTCCCCCGAGGACGGGGCGTCGGGCTCCTCCGTGTCGGACGGGGCGTCCGTCGGGGTCGCACCCGCGCCGTCCGCGTCGAGCAGCCGGGTCAGCTGCCGCCCCACGATCCGCTTGAACTTGCGCTGCTGCGGCCGCGTCCGGTCCAGGACCGCGACCTCCAGCCGCTCGGCGGGGATCTCCCGCTCGTTGCCGTTGGCCTCCCGCGAAAGGGCCTGCACGGCCAGCTTCAGCGCCTCGGCGAGTGACATCCCGTCACGGTGACGCTGGTCCAGGAAGCCGCTGATCTGTTCCGCGTTGCCGCCGACCGCGACCGAGCCGTGCTCGTCCACGATCGAGCCGTCGTGCGGCAGCCGGTAGATCTGGTCGCCCTCGGGCCCGGCGCCCACCTCGGCGACCACCAGCTCCACCTCGTACGGCTTCTCGGCGGCGCTGGAGAAGATGGTGCCCAGCGTCTGCGCGTAGACGTTGGCGAGCCCACGGGCCGTCACGTCGTCGCGGTCGTAGGTGTATCCGCGCAGGTCCGCGTAACGGACGCCGCCGATGCGGAGGTTCTCGTACTCGTTGTACTTGCCGGCGGCCGCGAAGCCGATCCGGTCGTAGATCTCGCTGAACTTGTGCAGAGCACGGGACGGGTTCTCGCCGACGAACACAATGCCGTCGGCGTACTGCAGCACAACCAGGCTGCGACCACGGGCGATGCCCTTCCGGGCGTATTCCGCCCGGTCGGCCATGGCCTGCTGGGGTGAGACATAGAACGGCGTCGACACCGGCTATCCGTCCCTTTCTGTCAGTGACGAGTGCATCGAAGAGGAGTCGGGCCGGTCAGAGCAGGGCGGCGCGCGGGCCGTCGGGCTCCTGGAGCCGGCGCTCGACGACCGAGCGCGCGACCTCGGAGGACTCCGCGTCGGTCAGCTTCCGGAAGCCCTCGTCGGTGATGACGGTGACGATCGGGAAGAGCCGCCGGGCCAGGTCGGGGCCGCCGGTGGCCGAGTCGTCGTCCGCCGCGTCGTACAACGCCTGCACGACCAGGGTGAGCGCCTGCTCCTCGGTCAGGTCGTCGCGGTAGAGCTTCTTCATCGAGCCCCGCGCGAAGAGGGATCCGGAGCCGGTGGAGGCGTACCCCTGCTCCTCCGACCGGCCGCCGGTGACGTCGTAGGAGAAGATCCGGCCCTTCCCGCGGTCGACGTCGAAACCGGCGAACAGCGGGACGACGGCGAGGCCCTGCATGGCCATCGAGAGATTGCCGCGGATCATCGTGGACAGGCGGTTGGCCTTGCCCTCCAGGGAGAGCGTGGTGCCCTCGACCTTCTCGAAGTGCTCCAGCTCCAGCTGGAACAGCTTGACCATCTCGATCGCGAGTCCGGCCGTGCCGGCGATGCCCACCGCCGAGTACTCGTCGGCCGGGAACACCTTCTGCATGTCGCGCTGGGCGATCATGTTGCCCATGGTGGCCCGCCGGTCACCGGCGAGCACCACCCCGCCGGGGAACGTGGCCGCCACGATCGTCGTACCGTGCGGCGCCTCGAACGCGCCCTGCACGGGCGGGAGGCTGCGGTTGCCGGGCAGCATCTCGGGCACGTGGCCGGACAGGAAGTCCATGAACGAGGACGAGCCCGGCGTCAGGAAGGCAGCTGGTAGACGCCCGGTACTACGAGTGTTGGCTTCCACGCGATTCCCTCCAGGTATGCGGCGGCCCCGCGCAAGGTGTCAGGATCATCCCCCAACTTGCCGACGGCCGAATTGCAGTTGAAGCACTACGCCACGGACCCTACCCGCCTGTCGGCGGTGATCAACACGATCCCGGTGCGGAAGCGATTCCGCGGGATGCCGGTACGGATACGGGCATCCCGCGGAACTACCGGCCGGCGGCACGGGCCGGCCGACGGCCCCGGCGGTCCGGGGATCCGGCCGCTACTGGCCGCCCTTCTGCACGAAGCTGCGCACGAAGTCCTCGGCGTTGGACTCCAGGACGTCGTCGATCTCGTCGAGGACGTCGTCCACGTCGTCGTTCAGCTTCTCCTGCCGCTCCTTGAGGTCCTCGGACGCCTGTGCGTCCTGCACCTGCTCCTCGGTCTCCTCGGTGGAGCGTGTCGCCTTCTGCTGTCCGCCGCCGGTGTCCTTGGTCGCCATCTAGCTCACCCCGCTCGGTTCGAAGCATTCGAAGCACTTGATCAGACCCTACCCACGGGGTCCGACATCGGCCCGGTACTTTCCTCAACGTCCCCAGGTCATGTGATTGATTCCCCTCCGACGCGCCTTTCAGCCCCCCGTGAGCGTCCGGACCAGCTCCTCCGCGGTGCGGCAGCGGTCCAGGAGGTTCTTGACGTGCTCACGGGTCCCCCGCAGCGGCTCCATCGTGGGCACCCGTTGCAGTGAGTCACGGTCGGGCAGGTCGAAGATGACCGAGTCCCAGGAGGCCGCGGCGACGTCGTCCGCGTACTGCTCCAGGCAGCGGCCCCGGAAGTAGGCCCGGGTGTCCTCGGGCGGCTTGGTGCGGGCCCGCTCGACGTCGTTCTCGTCGAGCAGGCGCCGCATCCTCCCCCGGGACGCCAGACGGTTGTACAGCCCCTTGTCGGGCCGTACGTCGGCGTACTGGAGGTCCACCAGGTGCAGGCGCGGGGCGTCCCAGCCCAGGTTGTCACGGCGCCGGTAGCCCTCCATGAGCTCCAGCTTGGCGACCCAGTCCAGCTCACCCGCCAGGCTCATCGGGTCGGTCTCCAGCCGGTTCAGGGTGTCCTCCCAGCGGACCAGGACGTCCTTCGTCTGCTCGTCGGCGTCCGCGCCGTACCGCTCCTCGACGTATTTGCGGGCCAGCTCGAAGTACTCCATCTGGAGCTGTACGGCGGTCAGTGTCCGGCCGCTGCGGAGCGTGACGAGCCGCCGGAGGCCGGGGTCGTGCGAGACCTGGTGCAGGGTGCGCACCGGCTGGTCGACGGCGAGGTCGACCTTGATGAAGCCGTCCTCGATCATGGCGAGCACCAGCGAGGTGGTGCCGAGCTTGAGATAGGTCGAGATCTCGGAGAGGTTCGCGTCGCCGATGATCACGTGCAGCCTGCGGTACTTCTCGGCGTCGGAGTGGGGCTCGTCCCGGGTGTTGATGATGGGGCGCTTGAGCGTGGTCTCCAGGCCGACCTCCACCTCGAAGTAGTCGGCGCGCTGGCTGAG
Organism: Streptomyces halstedii; assembly: GCA_000720535.1. Classification (GTDB taxonomy): domain Bacteria; phylum Actinomycetota; class Actinomycetes; order Streptomycetales; family Streptomycetaceae; genus Streptomyces; species Streptomyces halstedii. The sequence goes on along the minus strand of JOAZ01000007.1, from coordinate 55,053 downwards.
CTGGAAGCCGTGCTCCTGGCCGTCCTGGCCGATACCGACCCGGCCCGCCCCGGTGACGACCTGGCGCGAGACGAAGAACGGCGTCAGATGGCGCACGATGTCCGAGAACGGCGTCTCCCGCTTCATCAGGTAGTTCTCGTGCGTGCCGTACGAGGCGCCCTTGTTGTCGGTGTTGTTCTTGTAGAGGTGGATCGGCTGGGCGCCGGGGATCGCGGCGGCCCGCTCGGCCGCCTCGGCCATCACCCGCTCGCCGGCCTTGTCCCAGAGCACCGCGTCCAGCGGGTTGGTGATCTCCGGGGAGCTGTACTCCGGATGCGCGTGGTCGACGTACAGCCGTGCGCCGTTGGTGAGGATGACATTGGCCAGGCCGATGTCCTCGTCGGTGAGCTGGCTGGAGTCGGCGGTCTCACGGGCGAGGTCGAAGCCTCGCGCGTCACGCAGCGGATTCTCCTCCTCGAAGTCCCAGCGGGCGCGGCGCGCCCGGTGCATCGCCGCCGCGTAGGCGTTGACGATCTGGGACGAGGTGAGCATGGCATTGGCGTTGGGTTGACCGGGGACGGAGATCCCGTACTCCGTCTCGATGCCCATTACTCGCCGTACGGTCATGCGGCCCTCCTTGCCCGGCGGCGCTCCCCGTCCGGGAGCGGCGCTCAAGTACCGCTGCTGGTCCCCGCGCGTGCGGTGCCCGTCCCGCAGGCGCGACATCGGCGGTACGGCAGAGCCTAGAGCGCCTCCGCGCCGGAGGGGAGATCAATTACGTCAATTGTTCGGAAGGAGCCGGAACTCCCGGGAAAACGGCCGGCTGCGGATGCCCGGCAGGGCATCCGCAGCCGGCCTGTGTTCTACAGGTATTGCCCGGTATTCGCCACGGTGTCGATGGAGCGACCCGTGTCCGCGCCCTGCTTTCCGGTGACGAGGGTACGGATGAAGACGATCCGCTCCCCCTTCTTTCCGGAAATCCTGGCCCAGTCGTCCGGATTGGTGGTGTTGGGCAGGTCCTCGTTCTCCTTGAACTCGTCCACGCAGGCCTGGAGGAGATGGGAGACGCGCAGGCCCTTCTGGCCCTGTTCGAGGAATGCCTTGATGGCCATTTTCTTCGCCCGGTCCACGATGTTCTGAATCATGGCTCCGGAGTTGAAGTCCTTGAAGTACAGGACTTCCTTGTCGCCGTTCGCGTAGGTGACTTCGAGGAAGCGGTTCTCCTCGGATTCCGTGTACATCCGCTCCACGACCGACTGGATCATGGCGTGGGCGGCGGCCTCGCGGGAACCGGTGTGCTCGTCGAGGTCGTCCGTGTGCAGCGGCAGCGACGGCGTGAGGTACTTCGCGAAGATGTCCTTCGCCGCCTCCGCGTCCGGGCGCTCGATCTTGATCTTCACATCGAGGCGGCCGGGCCGCAGGATCGCGGGGTCGATCATGTCCTCGCGGTTGGAGGCGCCGATGACGATGACGTTCTCCAGGCCCTCCACCCCGTCGATCTCGGCGAGCAGCTGGGGGACGATGGTGTTCTCCACGTCCGAGCTGACACCGGAGCCGCGGGTGCGGAAGAGCGATTCCATCTCGTCGAAGAAGACGATGACGGGGGTGCCCTCGCTCGCCTTCTCCCGGGCACGCTGGAAGACCAGGCGGATGTGCCGCTCGGTCTCACCGACGTACTTGTTGAGGAGCTCGGGTCCCTTGATGTTGAGGAAGTAGCTCTTCCCCGCGGGCTGTCCGGTCACCTCGGCGACCTTCTTGGCCAGGGAGTTGGCCACGGCCTTGGCGATGAGCGTCTTGCCGCAGCCGGGCGGGCCGTAGAGCAGGATGCCCTTCGGCGGACGCAGCTCGTGCTCCTTGAAGAGGTCCGGATGCAGGTACGGGAGCTCGACCGCGTCGCGGATCAGCTCGATCTGATCGCCCAGACCGCCGATCTTGTCGTAGTCGATGTCCGGGACCTCTTCGAGGACCAGCTCCTCGACCTCGCTCTTGGGAACCACTTCGTAGACGTAGCCGGACCGGGGTTCGAGCAGGAGCGCGTCGCCGGGACGGATGGTGATGTCCAGCAGGGGCTCGGCGAGCCGCACCACCCGTTCCTCGTCGGTGTGTCCGATGACCAGGGCGCGCTCGCCGTCCTCAAGGATCTCCTTGAGGGTGACGATGTCCCCGGCCCGCTCGAATTCCATGGCCTCGACCACGTTGAGCGCTTCGTTGAGCATGACTTCCTGGCCTCGCCTCAGGCCGTCGAGCTCGACGCTGGGGCTGACGTTCACCCGGAGCTTGCGGCCCCCGGTGAAGATGTCGCAGGTGCCGTCGTCGTTGGCCTGAAGGAACACGCCGAAGCCGGCCGGCGGCTGTGCGAGCCGGTCGACCTCCTCCTTGAGGGCCACGATCTGGTCGCGGGCCTCGCGCAGTGTGCCGGCGAGCCGCTCGTTCTGTGCGGACACGCCTGCGAGGTTGGTCTGCAACTCGACGATCCGCTCTTCGAGAATCCTCGTATGACGCGGAGAGTCGGCGAGCTTACGTCGCAGGACGGCGATTTCCTGCTCAAGAAAGACAACCTGGCCGGCTGGGTCATCGGACCCCCGCCCGGGCCGGATGCCGCGGTTGATGTCGTCGTCGTGGGCTGCCACGGTCCTCACCTCCTCCAAGGGGAGCTGGACGCTTCCTGACCCTACCTGGGTGGGTGATGATTGAAACCCCTAGATCACAAACAGATCGAGGCGTGTCCGATCTTCACCCTTGCGCTCTCCCTCACGCCAAGGGAATACCCACCCTTCGCCCCGGGAAAGCCGCCGGTTGTATCGTCGAAGCGTTCAACACCCGTCAGGGCTGGCTTCAATTGGTTCGCATACGCAGGGAAACGGCAGGACACATGACCGTGCAGCAGGACGCTCCGGGCGGCAGCGACACAGAGGACCTGGAGGTCTGGATCGACCAGGACCTCTGTACGGGCGACGGCATCTGTGTGCAGTACGCACCTGAGGTGTTCGAGCTGGACATCGACGGGCTCGCGTATGTCAAGAGCACCGACGACGAACTGCTCCAGGACAAGGGCGCCACCACTCCGGTGCCGCTGCCGCTGCTCCAGGACGTGGTGGATTCGGCCAAGGAGTGTCCGGGCGACTGCATCCATGTACGGCGCGTCTCGGACAGCGTGGAGGTCTTCGGTCCGGACGCGGAGTAGTCGGAGGCCGGTCAGACCGCGGCCGCGCCGTCCCCGGTGGAGCGGACGAAGGCGTTCCCCTTCCACCGCCAGGACACGCTCTCCCGCTGGTCGGGGCAGCAGCGCGGCACGTCGGCCGAGGAGTAGCCGAACAGGGTCGCCGAGACCGTGCCGTCGTGGACGGCGAGGTGGGTGACGGACTGGTTGTCGGCGGGGTCCACCAGGGTCGCCACGACCCGGGGTGCGGCCCCGTCCGTCTGTGTGAGGACGTAGACGCCGCTGGGCGGGGTGCCGAAGCCGGTGGTGCAGCGGACCGAGACGACGGTCTCGGGCCTGCCGTCGCCGTCGAGGTCCCCGGGCGCGCTCTCGGTCACGGTCTGGCCCGTGCTGCCGCACTCCACCGGGAAGACGACGCCGGCCGGATCCGGCGCGGCGGCGGTACCGCTCCCGGAGGTGGTGCCGTGCTCCGACGCCTGGGCGGTCGCGGTGGCCGCCTCGGGCTGGAGCACTCCCGCGAGGGCGACGACGGCGGCCATGGCCGCGGCCGTGGCGAGCCAGTGCACCGGCTTGGCACCGGTGTGCGCGAGGTCCGGGAGCGCGGAGGTCTGCACGCGGTATGTCTCCTGTGGTTCCTGGAGGCCTGGTGAGGCGGCTGCCGGCCGGTCGTCGGCGGCAGTGGGGTGGCCAGCATCGTGCCACACCTCACACCGCGGGGGAACGCCGGGGTCGCGGCGGCCTGTCGCGGCCCGGCGAAAAGGCGCCGCCGCCGGCTCCCGGAGCGGTCCGGGGAACTCGGCGGCGGCGCCTGTGCGTTGTACCGGGCCTGTCGGCCGGCGGGGTCGGTCAGTCGCGGCCGGCGGCGGAGCCGCCGCGACTGCCGGGGCCGTCGTAGTCCTCACCGTAGGCGCCCTTGGAGGGGCGACGGCGGCGCACCGGCGGCTCGACGCCGTCCGCGAGGCGGCGGGCGGTGACGAGGAATCCGGTGTGGCCGATCATCCGGTGGTCGGGGCGCACGGCCAGGCCCTCGACGTGCCAGTTGCGGATCATCGACTCCCAGGGCTGCGGTTCCGCGAAGCAGCCGATCTCGCGGATGGACTCGACGGTCCGCGAGAGCTGGGTGGTGGTCGCGACGTACGCGCAGAGGATGCCGCCGGGCACCAGCGCCTTGGAGACGGCGTCCAGGCACTCCCACGGGGCGAGCATGTCCAGGACGACACGGTCGACGTCGGCGTCCGAGAGGTTGTCCTGGAGGTCGCCGACGGTGAGCTGCCAGGCGGGGTGCGGCGAGCCGAAGTAGCGCTCGACGTTCTGCTGGGCGATCTCGGCGAAGTCCTCGCGGCGCTCGTAGGAGTGCAGCATGCCCTGCTCGCCGATGGCGCGCAGCAGGAAGGTGCTCAGCGCTCCGGAGCCGACCCCGGCCTCCACGACGCGGGCGCCGGGGAAGATGTCGGCGAAGGCGAGGATCTGCCCCGCGTCCTTGGGGTAGACCACGGCGGCACCGCGGGGCATGGACAGGACGTAGTCGGGGAGCAGGGGGCGCAGCGCGAGGTAGGCGACGTTTCCCGTGGTACGGACAACACTGCCCTCGGGAGCACCGATCAGCTCGTCGTGCGGGAAAGAACCCTTGTGGGTGTGGAAGTTCTTTCCGGCTTCGAGCGTGAAGGTGTAGTGGCGTCCCTTGGGGTCGGTGAGCTGGACCTGGTCCCCGACTTTGAATGGGCCGCGACGGCGGGCGGCACCGGTCGGTTCGGACATGTGCTCAGCCTACCGGTATTCCGGTGGCCCTCTTTCCGGGGTTCCCGGGCCGGGCGGCGGGGGCTCGGACGGCGGTACGGCGGGTCCGGGCGGCGGGGCGGACGGGTCCGGGCGGCGGGGCGCGGCTCAGGAACGGACCGGCTCAGGAACGGACGGGCTCAGGAACGGGGGCGGGCCATCGCGGCCACGAAGGCGCGCTCCACGTCGGTGGTGGACAGGACGCCGTAGATCTCGCCGCTCTCCTCGACGACCAGGTACTCGGTGGCCGGGGTCGCCTTGAGCCGGTCCAGCAGGGCCTCTCCGGCGAGCTCGGCCGGGACCCGCATGCCCTCGGTGATGTCCTGGGCGAGTCCGCTGACGGCCATCCAGGGCCTGCGGTGTTCCGGGACGCCCGCGATGGCGGCCTCGCGGACGACGCTCTTGGCGTTGCCCTGTCCGTCGACGACGACCAGGGCGCGGGCGCCCGCCTCGTTGGCGCGGCGCAGCGCCTCGGAGAGCGGGGTGGCGGACTCGACGGGCACCGCGCGCCGGGTGAGCGTGCGGGCGCGCAGGTCCGGGAGGTGTTCGCGCAGCCGGGCCATCCGCAGGCTGTTGCCCGCCCCGGTCCAGATGATCGCGGCCAGGATCGCCGCGAGCAGGGCGTCGGTGACGGTCTCCACCCCGCCGATGTCACCGGCCCTGCCGCCGAGCGCGCCGGTGTGGGTGAGCAGCGGCAGCCCGACGAGGACGGTGACGGCGAGGCCGCGCCCGACCCAGGCGGCGGCGACGGTCCCGCTCATCGGCTTGCCGGTGATCTTCCAGACGACGGCGCGGAGCATGCGGCCGCCGTCCAGGGGCAGGCCGGGCAGCAGGTTGAAGGCAGCGACGATGAGGTTGGAGACCATCAGCCCGGCGAGCAGCACACCGGGGACGGTGCCCGCCTCGACGAACTGGAGGGGGATGAAGAACAGGCCGCCCAGCACGAGCGAGAGCAGGGGCCCCACGAAGGCGAGGACGAACTCGCGGCCGGGGGTCTCGGACTCCTTCTCGATCTCCGAGACGCCGCCGAAGAACTGGAGCTGGATCCGGCGGACCGGCAGCTTGTAGCGCAGGGCGACGACCGTGTGGGCGAGCTCGTGGACGAGCACCGAGGCGTAGAAGGCGATCGCGAAGAAGAGGGCCACCAGGTAGCGGGCGGCGCCGAGGTGCGGCAGGACGCGGTCGAGCTGGCCGCCGAAGACCCAGGTGATCAGGGCGGCGACGACGAACCAGCTGGGCGCGACGTACACCGGTACGCCGAAGGGGCGGCCCATGAGGAGGCCGCCGCCGGGGTCCTCGGGGCGGCGCGGCCGGCCCTTGTCCGGCCCGGAGCCGGGGTCGCCGCCCCCCGCGCCGGGCTGCGGGCGCCCGCTGTCGCCGCTCTTGTCCACGTGGTCCCTTCGGTCGGTGGCGTAGCCACGCCTCTGCTGTGCGTGAGCCCTGCGGTCGATGGTATGCCGCTCGCTGTCGGTGGCGGGCCGTAGGGTCTTCGACATGACGTCCGTACCGCGCCCGCCCCAGCCACCCTCGTCCCTGTCCCCGTCCCGCGCGAGCGATTTCATGCAGTGCCCCTTGCTCTACCGCTTCCGGGTCATCGACAAACTGCCCGAGAAGCCCAGCGAGGCGGCCACCCGGGGCACGCTGGTGCACGCGGTGCTGGAGCGGCTCTTCGACGCCCCCGCGGCGGAGCGTACGGCGCCGCGTGCCAAGGCTCTGGTCCCGGGGCAGTGGGACCGGCTGCTCGCGTCGAAGCCGGAGCTGGCGGGGCTGTTCGCCGGGGACCCGGACGGCGAGCGGCTGGCCGGGTGGCTGGGCGAGGCGGAGCGGCTGGTGGAGCGGTGGTTCTCGTTGGAGGACCCGACGCGCCTGGAGCCGGCCGAGCGGGAGATGTTCGTCGAGACGGAGCTCGATTCGGGACTGCGGCTGCGGGGCGTGATCGACCGGGTCGACGTGGCCCCCACCGGGGAGGTGCGGATCGTCGACTACAAGACGGGCAAGGCCCCGCGCCCGGAGTACGCGGAGGGCGCGCTGTTCCAGATGAAGTTCTACGCCCTGGTGATCACGCGCCTGAAGAAGGTGGTCCCGCGCCGGCTGCAACTGGTCTACCTGGGCAGCGGGGACGTGCTCACCTACGATCCGGTCCCCGCGGACCTGGAGCGGGTGGAGCGCAAGCTGCTCGCCCTGTGGGAGGCGATCCGGCTGGCCACCGAGACGGGTGAGTGGCGGCCGCGGCCGACCAAGCTGTGCGGCTGGTGCGACCACCAGGCGGTCTGCCCGGAGTTCGGCGGGACTCCCCCGGTATATCCGCTGCTGGTCCGCCCGGCCGGGTCGGTGGAGGGTGGGCAGGGCAGAATGGAGCCGGTCCGGGCCGAGGCCGGACCGACGGTGGCCCTCGAAGGCCCTTAAGGAGAGACTCTGTGGCTATCCGCGTCCTGCTGGTCGACGACCAACCCCTGCTGCGCACCGGTTTCCGGATGATCCTGGAGGCCGAGGGCGATCTCGCGGTGGTCGGGGAGGCCGGTGACGGTCTTCAGGCCATCGACCAGGTGCGGGCGCTGCAACCCGATGTGGTGCTGATGGACATCCGGATGCCGCGGATGGACGGCGTGGAGGCGACCCGCCAGATCACCGGCCCCGGCCGGGACGGTCCGGCGAAGGTCCTGGTCCTGACCACGTTCGACCTCGACGAGTACGTGGTGGAGGCGCTGCGCGCCGGGGCCAGCGGCTTCCTGCTGAAGGACGCCCCGGCCCATGAGCTGGTGCAGGCCATCCGGGTGGTGGCCGCGGGCGAGGCGATGCTGGCGCCGAGCATCACGCGCCGGCTGCTCGACAAGTACGCGGACCATCTGCCGTCGGGCGAGGAGCCCGTCCCGGACGCGCTGGACACCCTCACGGATCGCGAGGTGGAGGTGCTGAAGCTGGTCGCCCGCGGACTGTCCAACGCGGAGATCGCCGCCGACCTGTTCGTGAGTGAGACGACGGTCAAGACGCATGTGGGGCACGTGCTGACGAAGCTGGGCCTGCGCGACCGGGTGCAGGCCGCCGTCTACGCGTACGAGAGCGGGCTGGTGCGTCCCGGCGCCCAGTGAGGCGGGGACGGGCGCACGGGTCAGGCGCCCGGTGAGGCGGGGACGGACGCACCCGCCAGGCGCCCGGTGAGACGGAGGACCGCGCACGGGTCCGGCCGGGGGCGGGTGAGCCCCGGGCCGGGCCCGGGTTGTGTCAGGTGCTCTTGCCGAGCTCCCAGAGCTGGAGGTCGGCCGAGGAGGTGACGGCCCACTCCACTCCGGTCAGCCCGTCGAGCGAGGCGACGTACTGCTTTCCCTGCCAGACCGGGAGGACCGGGACGTCCTTGGCAACGATGTCCTGGAGCTTCTCGAAGATCGGGGACGCCGTGCTGCGGTCGGCCGCGCTGCGGGACTCGGGGATGAGCGTCTCCTGCGCGAGGGCGGACCGGTAGGGCGAGTTGAGGAAGTTGTTCTTGTCGAGGAACGGCGCCGTGTAGGTGTCCGGGTCCGGGAAGTCCGGGAACCAGCCCATGCCGTAGACCGCGTACTCGCCCTTCCGCTGGGCGGGGCGGTACTCGGCCCACGGGGTGCCCTCGACCTTGACCTCGAACAGCCCTGAACCGTTGAGCTGCTTGGCCAGCGCCTTGAACTCGGCGGCGGTGGCGGGGCCGTAGTGGTCGGTCGTGTAGTGCAGCGTGAAGGCGACCGGGGTGCTGATGCCGGCCTCCTGGAGGGTCTTGGCGGCCGCGGAGGTGCTGGGCTCACCGTAGGTGTTGAAGAAGGAGTTGGTGTGCCCGGTGATGCCTGACGGGATGAGCGAGTAGAGCGGCTCGGCGGTGCTCCCGTACACCTCGCCGGCGATCTCCCCGCGGTCGATGACCTGGGCCATGGCCTGGCGTACCGCCTTGTTCTCCACCGCGGGGTCCTCGGTGTTGAAGGCGAGGTAGCTGATGGCCAGTCCGGGCATCTCGGTGAGCTTGACGCCCTCCTGGGGCTCCATGAGCATCTTCTGCGACTGCTCGGGCGACATGGTGCGCGTCATCATGTCGATCTTCTTGTCGTCGAGCGCCTTGCCCATCGCCTCGGCGTCGGGGAAGAGGTCCAGCTCGACCTTGCTGTTGAGGACCTTCAGATCGCCCTTGTACTTCGGGTTCCTGGTGAACACCACCTTGACGACCTGGCCGTCCTCGACCTCGGGCTTCATGGTGTACGGGCCGGAGCCGTCGACCTCGAAGCCGTCCCGGGGGGCCTTGGCCGGGTACTTGTCCTTCTGGACGATCCCGGCCGCCGGGGTCGCGAGCTTGTACGGGAAGGTCGCGTCCGGGTTGCTCAGGTGGAAGACGATCTCGTCCTCGCCGTTGGTCTCGATCGTGTCGATGTTGTCGAGCAGACCGACCGGGCCGCTCTCGTCCTTGATGTCGATGACGCGCTGGAGGGAGTACTTCACGTCCTCGGTGGTGAGGGGCGTGCCGTCGGCGAAGGTGAGGCCCTCACGCAGGGTGCACCGGTAGCTCTCGTTCCTCGTGTCGGTGAACTGGCAGGTCTCGGCCGCCTCGGGCACGGGCTCGCCGCCACCGCGCGGTATGTGGGTCAGCGTCTGCACGGTCTGCCGCAGGACGTTCCACACGCCCGCCTCGTAGCCGATGGCGGGGTCGAGCGGAGCCGGGTTGTCCTTCGAGGCGACGAACTGGTCCGTGGTCCCGACGACGATGGCGTCGCCCCCGGCGTCCGACCCGCCACAGGCGGCGAGTACCGGCGCGAGCAGGCCCACCACGGCGGGCAGCACCAGCGTCTTGCGGTTCATCTGGACGTTCTCCCTCATTCCGTCATGTGAGAAAGCCGAGATTAGTAGGCGCCGCCCAGGTGCTTTGACCGGTGGGAATGAGCGGTGTACTCACTCGGTGATCGCCCATGACGGGGCGTCTACGACACGCTCGGGAATGTTTCGTACAGCGCTTCATGAACCCGGACGTATGCCCGCCCGAGGCAGGCGGACGCGCTGCTCACCGGGGGCTTCGGCACCCCTTCGGAGTGACGAACCTCACGCGCCGGACCCCTGTCCGCGAATTGTCATGAACCTGATTTAGGCCCATTTTGGAAGACGGGACCACACATCCCGACGACACGAATTTCGCTTTACATTCACAGGGAAACTCTCGGTGCCCAGCTCATCGCTTTCCGGTCACCAGGCCTTTCAGGAAAGCGAGATCCACATGTTCGAGGGAAGGGACGACCGCCCGTCCCGGCGCGGGCGCGATGTCCGCGACGGAGGGCACCGCGACCACCCGGCAACCCGCCGCCTCGGCCGACGCGACCCCCGTGGCGGTGTCCTCGATGACCGCGCAGCGCCCCGGCTCCGCTCCGAAACCGGCGGCTGCGGCGAGGTACGGCTCGGGGTGCGGCTTGGTACGGGCGACCTCGTCACCGGCGACGGTGAGCGCGAAGTGGTGGTGGCCGACCGAGTCCAGCACCCGGTCGATGATCCGGCGGTGCGAGGCGGAGACCAGCGCCGTGGGCACCTCGTGCGCGGCGAGTTCGGCCAGCAGCCGGGCGGCTCCCGGCATGAGCGGGACCCCCCGTCCGATGCGCTTCTCGAAGCGGTCGTTCAGCAGCACGGTGAGCTCTTCGAGGTCGATCACGGCTCCGGTGGCCTCGATGAGGTAGCCCGCGCTGCGGGTCATCGGGCCGCCGACCACCACGTCGCGCCAGGCGGCGTCGAGCCGGTGGCCGAGATCGGCGAAGACCTCGACCTCCACGTCCCACCAGAAGCCCTCCGTGTCCACGAGGGTGCCGTCCATGTCGAGCAGGACGGCCTGCAAGGCCGAGCCCTCGGCCGTACGGGTCAGGGACGCGGGAACCGTACTGGTCATCCGGCACACCTTCCATGAGGGACGAGAAGGCCGGCCGCCGTCCCGGTGGGAACGGCGACCGGCCTGCACTGGACCGACCAGTGTACGACTCGTACGGATACGGCGCGCGGACCACGGCTCACCGCGCGTCGGACAACGGGTTACCGCGCGTTGAAGTACTTGGCCTCGGGGTGGTGGATGACGATGGCGTCGGTGGACTGCTCCGGGTGGAGCTGGAACTCCTCCGAGAGCTGGACACCGATGCGCTCCGGCTCCAGCAGGGCGGCGATCTTGGCCCGGTCCTCCAGGTCGGGGCAGGCCCCGTAGCCGAGGGAGAACCGCGCGCCGCGGTACTTGAGCGCGAACATGTCCTCGACCTCCGAGGGGTCCTCGCCCGAGAACCCCAGCTCGCCGCGGACCCGTGCGTGCCAGTACTCCGCGAGGGCCTCGGCCAGCTGGACGGACAGCCCGTGCAGCTCCAGGTAGTCGCGGTAGGAGTTCGCCTCGAAGAGCTTGGCGGTCTCCCCGCCGATCTTCGAGCCGACCGTGACGATCTGGAGGCCGACCACGTCCCGCTCCCCCGACTCCTCGGGGCGGAAGAAGTCCGCGAGGCACAGCCGGCGGCCGCGGCGCTGGCGGGGGAAGGTGAAGCGGGTGCGCTCGGACCCGTCCTCGTGGAGCAGGATCAGGTCGTCGCCCTTGGACACGCAGGGGAAGTAGCCGTAGACCACGGCCGCTTCCAGCAGGTTCTCGGTCTGGAGCTTGTCCAGCCAGCCCCGCAGGTGCGGGCGGCCCTCGGTCTCCACCAGCTCCTCGTACGAGGGCCCGTCACCGGCCCGCGCCTGCTTGAGGCCCCACTGCCCCTTGAAGAGGGCGCCCTCGTCCAGCCAGGACGCGTACTCCTTGAGCTGGATGCCCTTGACGACGCGGGTTCCCCAGAACGGCGGCTCGGGTACCGGGTTGGTGACGGAGACGTCGGAGCGCACGCCCTCCTCCGGCTCCACCACGTCCAGCACCGGGGTGTCCCGCTTGGGCACCCGGCGCTGCTTCAGCTCGGGGAGCACCGCGCCGGGCACCCCGCGCTTGACCGCGATCAGCGCGTCCATCAGGCGCAGCCCCTCGAACGCGTCGCGGGCGTAGCGGACCTCGCCCTCGTAGACCTCGTGGAGGTCCTGCTCGACGTAGGCCCGGGTGAGGGCGGCGCCGCCGAGGATCACCGGGTAGTCGGCCGCCATCTTGCGCTGGTTCAGCTCCTCCAGGTTCTCCTTCATGATCACGGTGGACTTCACCAGGAGGCCGGACATGCCGATGACGTCGGCCTTGTGCTCCTCGGCCGCGTCCAGGATCGCGGAGACGGGCTGCTTGATGCCCAGGTTGACGACGGTGTAGCCGTTGTTGGAGAGGATGATGTCGACGAGGTTCTTGCCGATGTCGTGGACGTCGCCCCGCACCGTGGCCAGCACGATGGTGCCCTTGCCCTCGTCGTCGGTCTTCTCCATGTGCGGTTCGAGGTGGGCCACCGCGCTCTTCATCACCTCGGCGGACTGGAGGACGAACGGCAGCTGCATCTGGCCGGAGCCGAACAGCTCGCCGACGACCTTCATGCCCGCGAGCAGGGTGTCGTTGACGATCTCCAGGGCGGGCCGGGTCAGCAGGGCCTCGTCCAGGTCCTCCTCCAGGCCGTTCTTCTCGCCGTCGATGATGCGGCGCTGGAGGCGCTCGTCCAGCGGCAGGGCGAGGAGTTCCTCGGCCTTGCCGGCCTTCATCGACTTCATGTTGACGCCCTCGAAGAGCTCCATGAGCTTCTGAAGGGGGTCGTAGCCCTCGGCACGGCGGTCGTACACCAGGTCGAGCGCCACCTCGACCTGCTCCTGCTCCAGCCGGGCGATCGGCAGGATCTTCGAGGCGTGCACGATCGCGGAGTCCAGTCCGGCCTTGACGCACTCGTCCAGGAACACGGAGTTGAGCACCACACGGGCGGCCGGGTTGAGGCCGAAGGAGATGTTGGACAGGCCGAGCGTGGTCTGTACGGCGGGGTGACGCCGCTTCAGTTCGCGGATCGCCTCGATGGTGGCGATGCCGTCCTTGCGGGACTCCTCCTGCCCGGTGCAGATCGTGAAGGTCAGGCAGTCGATGAGGATGTCCGACTCCTGGATGCCCCAGTTCGTGGTGAGGTCCTCGATGAGCCGCTGGGCGATGGCGACCTTGTGCTCGACGGTGCGGGCCTGGCCCTCCTCGTCGATGGTCAGCGCGATCAGCGCCGCGCCGTGCTCGGCGGCCAGGGCGCTGACCTTGGCGAACCTCGACTCGGGCCCGTCCCCGTCCTCGTAGTTGACGGAGTTGAGCACGGCCCGGCCGCCGAGCTTCTCCAGTCCGGCGCGCAGGACGGGCAGCTCGGTGGAGTCCAGCACGACCGGCAGGGTGGAGGCGGTGGCGAAACGGCCGGCCAGCTCCTCCATGTCGGCGACGCCGTCGCGGCCGACGTAGTCGACGCAGAGGTCGAGCATGTGCGCGCCCTCGCGGATCTGGTCGCGGGCCATCTCGACGCAGTCGTCCCAGCGGGCGTCGAGCATGGCCTCGCGGAACTTCTTCGACCCGTTGGCGTTCGTGCGCTCGCCGATGGCCAGGTAGGAGGTGTCCTGGCGGAAGGGGACGCTCTGGTACAGGGAGGCGGCGCCCGGCTCGGGGCGCGGTTCGCGGGCGGAGGGGGCGGCGCCGCGCACCCGCTCCACGACCTGGCGCAGGTGCTCGGGCGTGGTGCCGCAGCAGCCGCCGACCAGGGAGAGGCCGTACTCGGCGACGAACGTCTCCTGGGCGTCCGCGAGCTCCTCGGGCGTCAGCGGGTAGTGGGCGCCGTTCTTTCCGAGGACCGGCAGGCCCGCGTTGGGCATGCAGGACAGCGGGACGCGGGAGTGCCGGGCCAGATAGCGCAGGTGCTCGCTCATCTCGGCGGGGCCGGTGGCGCAGTTCAGGCCGATCATGTCGATGCCGAGGGGTTCCAGGGCGGTGAGCGCGGCGCCGATCTCCGAGCCCAGCAGCATGGTGCCGGTCGTCTCCACGGTGACGGAGCAGATGACGGGCAGGTCCGCGCCGGTCGCCGCCAGGGCGCGCCGGGCACCGACGACGGACGCCTTGGTCTGCAGCAGGTCCTGGGTGGTCTCCACCAGGAGGGCGTCGGCGCCGCCGGCGATCATGCCTTCGGCGTTCCGCTGGTAGGCGTCGCGGAGCTTGGCGTACGGGGCGTGGCCCAGGGTGGGCAGCTTGGTCCCCGGTCCCATGGAGCCGAGCACCCAGCGCTGCTGCCCGGTGGAGGCGGTGAACTCGTCGGCCACCTCGCGGGCGATCCGGGCGCCCGACTCCGACAGCTCGTAGACCCGCTCGGGGATGTCGTACTCGCCCAGGGCGGCGAGGTTGGCGCCGAAGGTGTTCGTCTCGACGCAGTCCACGCCGACCGCGAAGTACTCCTCGTGCACGGACCGGACGATGTCGGGCCGGGTCACGTTGAGGATCTCGTTGCAGCCTTCCAGGTCCTGGAAGTCCTCAAGGGTGGGGTCCTGGGCCTGCAACATGGTGCCCATCGCACCGTCGGCCACCACCACACGGGTGGCGAGTGCCTCACGGAGGGCTGCGGCTCGGTTCCGGCTGTCAGCGGAAGGGGTCGGCGACGAGGCCATGGATGTTCTCCCTGGAATGCGACGGCTGTCGGCTTTGCGCCCTTCAGCGGAAGGGGCACGCCGCCAGGGTAGCCGGGCACCGCACGGGCCGGTCGTCGCGTCCCAGCGGGCGGACTGCATGCTGTGCGGATGACACGCCGGGTCGAGGCGATGACGCGAACCCGTCGCGCCACCGGACAAAGTTCGGCATCGACCGATAGTGTTCAGCATTGTCGAACCGAGGTGGAGGAGTACGGCGCGATGGCCAAGAACATCCAGTCGCTGGAGCGGGCCGCGGCGATGCTGCGTCTGCTGGCGGGCGGCGAGCGCCGGCTCGGGCTGTCCGACATCGCCTCCTCGCTGGGCCTGGCCAAGGGCACCGCGCACGGCATCCTGCGCACCCTCCAGCACGAGGGCTTCGTGGAGCAGGACCCGGCGTCCGGGCGCTACCAGCTCGGCGCGGAGCTGCTGCGGCTGGGCAACAGCTATCTGGACGTCCACGAGCTGCGGGCCCGCGCCCTGGTGTGGACGGACGACCTGGCCCGCTCCAGCGGCGAGAGCGTCCACCTGGGCGTCCTGCACCAGCGGGGCGTGCTGATCGTCCACCACGTCTTCCGGCCCGACGACAGCCGCCAGGTCCTGGAGGTCGGCGCCATGCAGCCGCTGCACTCCACGGCCCTGGGCAAGGTGCTCTGCGCCTACGACCCGGTGGCGCACAGCGAGGCCACCGAGGCGGAGCGGCGGCCCTACACCCCCCGCACCGTGACCGCCGAGCCGGAGTTCGAGGCCCTGCTGGACACGGTACGGGCGCGGGGCTGGGCCTCGGACACGGAGGAGACCTGGGAGGGCGTGGCCGCCGTGGCCGCGCCCATCCACGACCGGCGCCGGATGCCGGTCGGCGCGGTGGCCGTGACGGGCTCGGTCGAACGCGTGCGCCCCGGCGGCGAGCTGCGGCCCGAGCTGATCACCGCGGTGCGGGAGTGCGCCCGCGCCGTCTCCCGCGACCTGGGCGCCAACCGCTTCTGAGGCCGCCGCGCCCCGCGTGGCCCCTGCCCGACCCAGCGCATTCGGCTGCCCGAAACCCTTGACGCGCCCTTCCCGGAGAGAAACACTGCCGTTCACCGGTCGGCATTGTCGAACACCTAACGGCAATAAGAGTTAGGGTGTGACAGTGCCGAGGGCCGGTCTAGCCCTCTACAGGTGAGGTACGCGCATGTGAGGTGTACCCACCTGGGGCGCGGTCCACCGGAGGAAACCCGACGGACCGCGTTCCCCTGGACGAAGGACAAAGGAGTCGCGGTGTCCAGCTCCGACATCTTCATCGGCGAGACCATCGGTACCGCCATATTGGTTCTGCTCGGCGGCGGTGTCTGTGCCGCCGTCACCCTCAAGCGTTCGAAAGCGCACAACGCCGGCTGGGTGGCCGTCACCTTCGGGTGGGGCTTCGCCGTCCTGACCGGCGCCTACATCGCCTCGGGCGTGTCGGGCGCCCACCTCAACCCGGCCGTCACCCTCGGTCTCGCGATCCAGGGCGGCACCCCGTGGGGCGACGTCCCGCTGTACCTGGCCTCGCAGCTGCTCGGCGCCATGATCGGCGCGGTGCTGGTCTGGGCGGTCTACTACGGGCAGTTCCACGCCCATCTGACCGACCCCGAGATCGTCGCGGACCAGCCCGCCGAGGAGGGCATGGTCGACCAGTCGACGGCCCCGAAGGCGGGCCCGGTGCTCGGCGTCTTCTCCACCGGCCCGGAGATCCGCAACGCGGTCCAGAACGTGGTCACGGAGATCATCGCCACCGCGGTGCTGATCCTGGCGATCCTCACCCAGGGCCTCAACGACGACGGCAACGGCCTGGGCCCCCTCGGCGCGCTCATCACCTCGCTGGTCGTCGTCGGCATCGGCCTCTCGCTCGGCGGGCCGACCGGTTACGCCATCAACCCGGTGCGCGACCTCGGTCCGCGCATCGTGCACGCCCTGCTGCCCCTGCCGAACAAAGGCGGTTCCGACTGGGGCTACGCCTGGGTACCGGTGGTGGGACCGCTGATCGGCGGCGCACTGGCCGGCGGGCTCTACAACCTCGCTTTCGCCTGAGACGCGACCACCACCACCCCACAGACCTCCGGGAGCACACCGTGACCGACGCACACACCACCGGCCCGTTCATCGCGGCCATCGACCAGGGCACCACCTCCAGCCGCTGCATCGTCTTCGACAAGGACGGCCGGATCGTCTCCGTCGACCAGAAGGAGCACGAGCAGATCTTCCCGAAGCCCGGCTGGGTGGAGCACGACGCCAAGGAGATCTGGGAGAACGTCCAGGAGGTGGTCGCGGGCGCGGTCGTCAAGGCGGGCATCACCTCCGCCGACGTCAAGGCGATCGGCATCACCAACCAGCGCGAGACCACGCTGCTGTGGGACAGGAACACCGGTGAGCCGGTCCACAACGCCCTTGTCTGGCAGGACACCCGCACGGACGCCCTGTGCAAGGAACTCGGCCGCAACGTCGGCCAGGACCGCTTCCGCCGCCAGACCGGCCTGCCGCTCGCCTCGTACTTCGCCGGCCCCAAGGTCCGCTGGCTGCTCGACAACGTCGAGGGGCTGCGCGAACGCGCCGAACGGGGCGACATCCTCTTCGGCACCATGGACTCCTGGGTCATCTGGAACCTGACCGGCGGCACCGAGGGCGGCGTCCACGTCACGGACGTCACCAACGCCTCACGCACCCTGCTGATGAACCTGCACGACATGGCGTGGGACCCCGGCATCCTCAGCTCGATGGACATCCCGGCGGCCCTGCTGCCCGAGATCCGGTCCTCCGCCGAGGTGTACGGCAAGGCCAAGGGCGGTGTCCTGGACGGCGTCCCGGTGGCCTCCGCGCTGGGCGACCAGCAGGCCGCCCTGTTCGGCCAGACCTGCTTCGCCGAGGGCGAGGCCAAGTCCACGTACGGCACCGGCACCTTCATGCTGATGAAC
This sequence comes from Streptomyces halstedii, assembly GCA_000720535.1. Lineage (GTDB taxonomy): Bacteria > Actinomycetota > Actinomycetes > Streptomycetales > Streptomycetaceae > Streptomyces > Streptomyces halstedii. Next base: position 37,656 of record JOAZ01000007.1, on the reverse strand, counting down.
ACCGGCCACCGCCCCGTGAACTCGTACAACGGGCTGCTGACGACCGTCGGGTACCGGATCGGCGACAGCGAGCCGGTGTACGCCCTGGAGGGGTCCATCGCGGTCACCGGTTCGCTGGTGCAGTGGATGCGCGACCAGATGGGCCTGATCAACTCCGCCGCCGAGATCGAGACACTCGCGTCCTCGGTCGAGGACAACGGGGGCGCGTACTTCGTCCCCGCCTTCTCCGGGCTGTTCGCGCCGTACTGGCGTCCCGACGCCCGCGGGGTCATCACCGGCCTCACCCGCTACGTCACCAAGGCGCACATCGCCCGTGCCGTGCTGGAGGCCACCGCCTGGCAGACCCGCGAGATCAGCGACGCCATGACGAAGGACTCCGGCGTCGAGCTGACCGCCCTCAAGGTCGACGGCGGCATGACCTCCAACAACCTGCTGATGCAGACGCTCTCGGACTTCCTGGACGCGCCCGTGGTGCGCCCCATGGTCGCCGAGACCACCTGCCTCGGCGCGGCCTACGCCGCCGGCCTCGCCGTCGGCTTCTGGCCGGACACCGACGCGCTGCGCGCCAACTGGCGCCGGGCCGCCGAGTGGACCCCCCGTATGGACGCGGCCACCCGTGACCGCGAGTACAAGAGCTGGCTCAAGGCCGTCCAGCGGTCGATGGGCTGGCTCGACGACACCACCGCAGAGGAGTAGAGAACATGACCACCCTGCAGAGCGTCCCCACCCTCGGGACGCACCCGGCCTCCGGCTCCCTCCCGAGCCGGGCCGAGACCCGGGAACAGCTCTCCAAGGCGACGTACGACCTCCTGGTGATCGGCGGCGGCATCCTGGGCATCTCCACGGCCTGGCACGCCGCGCAGTCCGGGCTGCGGGTGGCCCTGGTGGACGCCGGCGACTTCGCCGGCGCCACCTCCTCCGCCTCGTCCAAGCTGCTCCACGGCGGCCTGCGCTACCTCCAGACCGGCGCGGTGAAGCTGGTGGCCGAGAACCACTTCGAGCGCCGCGCGGTCTCCCGTCAGGTCGCCCCGCACCTGGCCAGCCCGCTCACCTTCTACCTTCCCGTCTACAAGGGCGGCCCGCACGGCGCGGCCAAGCTCGGCGCGGGCGTCTTCGCCTACTCGGCGCTGTCCGCCTTCGGCGACGGCGTCGGCCATGTGATCAGCCCGGCACGGGCCCGCCGCGACGTTCCCGAGCTGCGCACGGACAACCTCAAGGCCGTCGCGGTCTACGGCGACGACCAGATGAACGACGCCCGGATGGCGCTGATGACGGTCCGCGCCGCGGCCGACGCGGGCGCCGTCGTCCTCAACCACGCCGCGGTCACCGGGCTGCGCTTCACCCGGGGCCGGGTCACCGGCGCGGACCTGGAGGACCGTCAGGACGGTACGGAGTTCGGGGTGGACGCCCGCCTCGTCCTGAACGCCACCGGACCGTGGGTGGACCACCTGCGCAGGATGGAGGACCCGCAGGCGGCGCCCTCCATACGCCTGTCCAAGGGCGCGCACCTGGTGCTGCGGCGCACCCGCCCCTGGAAGGCCGCGCTGGCGACCCCGATCGACAAGTACCGGATCACCTTCGCCCTGCCGTGGGAGGACATGCTGCTGCTCGGTACGACCGACGAGGAGTACGAGGGCGACCCGGCCGACGTCTCGGTCACCGAGAAGGACACGGCGCAGATCCTGGACGAGGCGGCGTTCTCCGTCCGCGACCAGCAGCTCTCCCGCGATCTGATCACCTACTCCTTCGCGGGTCTGCGGGTCCTGCCCGGCGGCCCCGGCGACACGTCGAAGGCGAAGCGGGAGACGGTCGTCACGGAGGGCCGCGGCGGGATGCTGTCGGTGGCCGGCGGCAAGTGGACGACGTTCCGCCACATCGGCCGTACGGTGATGAACAAGCTGGCCGCCCTCCCGGGGCACCCGCTGGCCGAGGACATGGAGCCGATGGCGCGGCTGCCGAAGAAGCTGCCGCTGCCGGGCATCGCCAACCCGGACGCGGTGGCGCACCGGCTGCTGGTCGACGGCGGGACGCCGGGGCCCCGGATGGCGGCCGACACGGCACGCCACCTCGCCACCCACTACGGCTCGCTCTCCTTCGACATCGCGCGCCTGGCCAACGAGGACCCGGCGCTCGCGGAGCGCGTCCACCCGGACGCCCCGGAGATCTGGGCGCAGGTGGCGTACGCGCGCGACCGCGAGTGGGCCGAGACGGCGGACGACGTGCTGCGCCGCCGGACGACGCTGACGATCCGGGGGCTGGCGACGGACGACCTCAAGGACCGGGTCGAGAAGATGCTGGCCGAGAAGCGCTGACCGCCGCGCACGGTCCGGGGGCGGCCCTTCGGGGCCGCCTTCCGGCGTGGTGGGCGGGGCCGGGAAGGGAGCCGGTGACCGGGGCGGGGACGGGGGCCGCATAATGACCTGATACATCGGATGTCTTGTGCGCGAGGAGGCCCTCCATGGCCGTCACCGACGAAGCGATCGAGAAGATCAAGGGAATGATCGTCTCGGGCGCTCTGGCGCCCGGCGACCGGCTGCCCAAGGAGAGCGAGCTCGCCGCGGAGCTGGGGCTCTCCCGCAACTCTCTGCGGGAGGCGGTGCGCGCGCTGTCGCTGATCCGCATCCTCGACGTCCGCCAGGGCGACGGCACGTACGTCACGAGTCTGGACCCGCAACTCCTGCTGGAGGCGCTCAGCTTCGTGGTGGACTTCCACCGCGACGACACGGTGCTGGAGTTCCTCGCCGTGCGCCGCATCCTGGAGCCGGCGGCCACCGCGATGGCCGCCGCGCGCATCGGCGAGGACCGGCTGGACGCCCTCGGCGCGCAGCTGGACGCCCTGGGGCCTGACCCCTCGGTGGAGGAACTGGTCGCCTGTGACCTGGAGTTCCACCGGGGCATCGTGCGGGAGTCCGGCAACTCGGTCCTGTGCTCCCTGCTCGACGGCCTGTCCGGGCCGACGACCCGGGCCAGGGTGTGGCGCGGACTCACCCAGGAGGACGCGGTCAGCCGCACCCTGCACGAGCACCGGGCGATCCTCGCCGCGCTCAGGGACAGGGACGCGGAGGCGGCCCGGTCCTGGGCGACGGTGCACGTGGCGAGCGTGGAGCAGTGGCTGCGCTCGACGCTGTGAGCCGGCCGGTCCGCGTGCCCCCGCCACGTGCCCCTTCCGCACACCCCGTCCACGCGCCCTGCCCACGCGCCCCCGCCGCGTGCCCGGTCCACGCGGGTCAGGCCGGGCGCGGGCGCAGTCCCTGCATCCCGCCGTCCACGGCGAGCGCGGTTCCGGTGACGGACGCGGCCGCCGGGCTCGCCAGATAGACGACCGCGGCGGCGACCTCCTCCGCCCGGACCAGCCGCCCCATCGGCTGGCGGGCGTCGAGGGCCGTGCGTTCGGCCACCGGGTCCTCGGCCTGGGCGAGCAGCCGGCCGATCCACGGGGTCTCGGCCGTGCCGGGGTTGACGCAGTTGACCCGGATCCCCTCGCGGACGTGGTCGGCGGCCATGGCGAGGGTGAGCGCGAGCACGGCCCCCTTGCTCGCGCTGTACAGGGCGCGCCGCGGCAGCCCGGCGGTGGCCGCCACCGAGCAGGTGTGGGTGATCGACACGGCGCCGGGCCGGCCGACGGCCGCCCGGCGCAGATGGGGCAGGGCGTGGCGGGCGGCGCGGACCATGCCGAGGACGTTGACGTCCAAGACCCGGTCCCACTCCTGGTCGTCGTTGTCCTCGACGGTGCCGACGGCGCCGATCCCGGCGTTGGGGACGAGGGTGTGCAGGCCGCCCAGTTCCGCGGCGGCCCGCTCGACGCCCGCGCGGACGGCCGCGTCGTCGCACACGTCGGCCTCGATCGCCAGCGCCCCGTCCGGGACGCCCGCCGTCTCCCGGTCGAGCACGGCGACGCGTGCGCCGCGGGCCAGCAGGAGGCCCGCCACGGCGGCTCCTATGCCCGAGGCACCGCCCGTCACGAGGGCGGACAGTCCGTCGAAGTCTTGTGCACCGGTCATCGGTCGGTCTCCTCCGGGGTGCGGCGGGCCTGCCAGAGGGGGCCCTGCGGATAGCGGTGGTCGGCGAGCGAGGCGGGGAGCATCCGTGCGGAGAACCCCGGGGCGAGGGGGGCGGCATAGCGTCCGGACACGATGACGGCCGGGTCGGCGAAGTGCTCGTGGAGGTGGTCGACGTACTCGACGACCCGGTCCTCCCAGGTGCCGGAGACGGCGACGTAGTCGAACATCGCGAGGTGCTGGACCAGTTCGCAGAGTCCGACGCCCCCGGCGTGCGGGCAGACCGGGACGCCGTACTTGGCGGCGAGCAGCAGGACGGCGAGGTTCTCGTTGACCCCGGCGACCCGGGTGGCGTCGATCTGGACGAAGTCGGTCGCACCGGCCTGGAGCAGTTGCTTGAACACGACCCGGTTGGCGATGTGTTCGCCGGTGGCCACCTTGACCGGCTGTCCGGCGCGCACGGCGGCGTGGCCGAGTACGTCGTCGGGGCTGGTCGGTTCCTCGATCCAGTACGGGTCGTAGGGGGCGAGCGCGGTCATCCACGCCACCGCCTCCGCGACGTCCCAGCGCTGGTTGGCGTCCAGGGCGATACGGATGTCCGGTCCCACGGCCTCGCGGGCCAGGGACAGTCTGCGGACGTCGTCCCGGAGGTCTCCGCCGACCTTCAGCTTGATCTGGGTGAATCCGTCCGCGACGGCCTGCCGGGCGAGCCGCGCCAGCGTGGCGTCGTCGTACCCCAGCCAGCCCGGTGAGGTGGTGTACGCGGGGTAGCCCTCGTCCAGCAGCCGCTCGGCGCGCTCGGCGCGGCCCGGTTCCGCGGCGCGGAGGACGGCCAGCGCCTCGTCGGGGGTGAGGACGTCGGTGAGGTACCGGAAGTCGACGAGGGAGACCAGCTCCTCGGGTGTCATCCCGGCCAGGAACCGCCATACGGGCTCTCCGGCCAGCTTCGCCGCGAGGTCCCAGGCGGCGTTGACGACCGCGCCCACCGCCATGTGCGTCACGCCCTTCTCGGGCCCCAGCCAGCGCAGTTGGGAGTCATGGGTGAGCTCGCGGTACAGGTCGCCGAGCGCGGCGGCGGTACGGGGGACGGGGCGGCCCAGCAGGTAGGGGCGGAGCGCGCCGATGGCGGCGGCCATGACCTCGTTGCCGCGCCCGATGGTGAAGCAGAAACCGTGGCCCTCGGGGCCGGTCCCCCCGCCCGGCCCGTCCGTGCCGCCCTCCTCACCCGCCCGCTCGCTCCCGTCCGTCCGCAGCACGACGTAGGCGGCGGAGTAGTCGGGGTCGGGGTTCATGGCGTCCGAGCCGTCGAGCTGTTCCGAGGTGGGGAACCGGATGTCGTGGACCTCGAACCGCGTGACGGTCTGACTCATGTGCGCCCCCAGGGGAATAACATCGGACCTCTTCTTGGTCATCCGATGTATATCCCTCCACCTGCCCCTGGGTCCAGAGCCGGAGTGGTGTTTGACCGGTTTCGACGGAAACAGCTCGGATGAATCAAGCCCCGGCACGGTTCCCTGATCGACGCAAACACACTGCGGCGGGAGGGCGGGGACGCCGTAAGGTTGGTACGTACACAAGGGAACTTCGGAAGGAGGCCTGGGTGATCGAGCTCGAGGGAGTACCCGAGCTGATCGACCCGGTCATGGTGGCCGCGTTCGAAGGCTGGAACGACGCCGGTGACGCCGCCTCCACAGCGGTCGGACATCTGAACCGGGAATGGAAGGGCGAGGTCTTCGCGGCGCTCGACGCCGAGGACTACTACGACTTCCAGGTCAACCGGCCCACGGTCTGGATGGAGGGCGGGTCCCGCAAGATCACATGGCCGACGACACGCCTGTCCGTGGTCCGGGTGGGCGGGGACGAACCCCGCGACCTGGTCCTGGTCCGGGGCATCGAGCCGTCGATGCGCTGGCGTTCGTTCTGCAACGAGATCCTGGGGTTCGCCCATGAGCTCGGCGTCGAGATGGTCGTCATCCTGGGGGCGCTGCTCGGCGACACCCCGCACACCAGGCCGGTACCGGTCAGCGGGGTCACCTCCGACCCGGATCTGGCCCGGACGATGGACCTGGAGGAGACGCGGTACGAGGGCCCGACCGGCATCGTCGGCATCCTCCAGGAGGCCTGCACCCACGCCGGCGTGCCGGCGGTGAGCCTGTGGGCGGCGGTGCCGCACTACGTGTCGCAGCCGCCGAACCCGAAGGCGACGCTGGCCCTGCTGAACCGGCTGGAGGACCTGCTCGGCCTGCGGATCCCCCTGGGCGAACTGCCCGAGGACGCCCGTGCCTGGCAGCTCGGCGTGGACCAGCTGGCCGCGGAGGACAGCGAGGTGGCGGAGTACGTGCAGACCCTTGAGGAGGCGCGGGACACCGCGGAACTGCCCGAGGCGTCCGGCGAGGCCATCGCCCGGGAGTTCGAGCGGTATCTGCGCCGCCGGGACGTCGGCGGCCCCGGGCAGGGACCCGGCGGCCATGCCACCGAGAGCGGCGACCTGTCCTATCTGCGGGACGCCTCCGGCGACCGTACGAGGCCGCCGCGCCCGCAGCGGCCGGAGAAGGGGCGGCCGGGGACCTCACGCCCGGACGGCGGCGGGCCCAGGGAGGACGGCGGCGCCGCCGAGGGCGGTGGGGGTTCCGAGGACGACGGCAAGGGCCCCGGGCACGGCGAGGGCCCCGAGGACGGCGGGTCGCCCGACGACCCGTCCACCGGCTGACGCACCGCCAGGACCGGTCCGCGCACCGCCAGGACCGGTCCGGCGCACCGCCGGTGCCGGAACCGGCCGACGCGCCGTCAGGATGAGAACGGGCAGAAGACCGGCCCCGGACCTCGTACGAGAGGTCCGGGGCCGGTCGCGTGCGTGGGCCGGTGCGGGCGGTGTCCGGGACACCCGGCGGAACAGGACCGCGCGGGCCGTACCGCGCCTCCGCGGGGCCCCGTCGGGTGTCTCCGGGAGAGGTCTCCTAGAGAGCGACGCCCAGCAGGGCGTCGACGGTGCGCGAGACCACGCCGGGCGCGCCCTCGTCCGTACCGCCGCCGGAGGTCTGCTGTCCGGCCCAGCGGTCCACGGCGGCCAGGGCGGCCGGGGAGTCCAGGTCGTCGGCGAGAGCGGCGCGTACCTCGTCGACCAGCGCGTCGGCGGACGGCCCGTCCGGCCGGGAGACGGCGGCGCGCCACCGGGCGAGGCGGGCGACGGCGTCGGCGAGCACCTGGTCGGTCCACTCCCAGTCGGAGCGGTAGTGGTGGGCGAGCAGCGCGAGCCGGATCGCGGCGGGGTCCACGCCGTCGCGGCGCAGCGCCGAGACGAAGACCAGGTTGCCCTTGGACTTGGACATCTTCTCGCCGTCCAGGGCGACCATGCCGGCGTGCACGTACGCCTGGGCGAAGGGGTACGCGCCGGTCAGCGCCTGGGCGTGGGAGGCGCCCATCTCGTGGTGCGGGAAGGCGAGGTCGGAGCCGCCTCCCTGGACGTCGAAGCCCATGCCGAGGTGTTCCAGGGCGATGGCCACGCACTCGATGTGCCATCCGGGCCGGCCGGGGCCGAGGCGGGCGCCGTCCCAGCTGGGTTCGCCCTCGCGGGCGCCCATCCAGAGCATCGGGTCGAGGGGGTTCTTCTTGCCGGGGCGCTCCGGGTCGCCGCCGCGTTCGGCGGAGAGCAGGCGCATGGCCTCGGCGTCCAGGTGGGAGACCCCGCCGAAGTGCGGGTCGGACTCGACGGAGAAGTACACGTCGCCGTCGAGCTCGTAGGCGGCGCCCGCGTCCAGCAGGCGCTCCACCAGCGGGACGATGCCGGGTATCGCCTCCACGGCCCCGACGTAGTGCTTCGGGGGAAGCATGCGCAGAGCGGTCATGTCCTCGCGGAACAGGGCGGTCTCGCGCTCGGCGAGCTCCGTCCAGTCCTCACCGTCGCGCACGGCCCGCTCCAGCAGCGGGTCGTCCACGTCGGTGACGTTCTGGACGTAGTGGACCTGACGCTTGGTGTCGAGCCACACGCGCTGAACGAGGTCGAACGCGTTGTAGGTCGCCGCATGACCCATGTGGGTCGCGTCGTACGGCGTGATGCCGCAGACATAGATGCGGGCGACGGGACCGGGGTCAAGGGTGATCCGTCCGCCGGTCGCGGTGTCGTGGATCCGAAGGTCGCGGCCCTTGCCAGGCAGGGCGGGGACCTCAGAAGCGGGCCAGGCATGCATGTCATGAGCGTAACCGGACGATGCTTCCGGATACGAACCGGACCGGTGATCCTGGCCGAAGAGGCGGTCTTGCGCGGTGGGCCCCATCCCTCCGGCTCCCGCGCACCGGAGGGGGCGACGTGGCTGGTCGCGGCCGTGACCAGGGGCACGGACACGGCCCGTTCGGCGCGGGCGCTCAGACCGGCGGCCAGGGAATGGCCGGCCACTCACCGCCCGGCAGCGGGTGCCGCCCGGACGCGCGCAGCGCCGCCACCCGCCCGCGCAGCGCGTCCAGCTCCGCCGCGGTAATCAGTTCCGCCATCCGGGTGGCCAGCGCCGTGCCCGGTTCCAGGCCGGCCGCGAGCCGGTCCAGCGCCTCGACGGCCTCCGCCGTGAGCGGCTCACCGGCCCACCCCCACAGCAGGGTCCGCAGCTTGTCGTCCGCGTGGAAGGTGACGCCGTGGTCGATGGCGTACAGCCGGCCGCCCGGCGCGGGCAGCAGGTGCCCGCCCTTGCGGTCGCCGTTGTTGATCACCGCGTCCAGGACCGCGAGCCGGCGCAGCCGGGGGTCGTCCGCGTGCACCAGCAGGGCCGTCCGGCCCTCGCCGACCTCGGCGAAGCCGACGGCCTTCCAGCCGTCTCCCGGCTCCTCGTCCTCCACGAGCGCGAGCAGCGGCGGCAGCGCGTGGGCGCCCGCCTCGTCCGTCCGCTCCCCGGTCGCGTCCCCGGCGCCCTCGTCCGCCTCGATCCAGAGCTGGCACATGCCCCGGCCGTAGGGCCCGTCCCGCAGCACCGTGGGCGGTACGAGGCCCCATCCGGTGGCCTCGGAGATCTCGTAGGCGGCCACCTCCCGCTGGGCGAGCGTGCCGTCCGGGAAGTCCCACAGGGGCTGCTCCCCGGCGACCGGTTTGTACACGCAGAGGCGTTCCTCGCCCTCGTGCGCGACCGTGCAGTGGAGCACCGCGTTGGAGGCGCCGCGCACCTGTCCCAGGACCGTGAGCTCCCCCTCGGTGAGCAGGGTGCGCAGCGCGGCCCCGGTCAGGAGGCTCCGCGCCGGTATCCGTTCTGCCGCGGGCATACGTGTCCTTCCGGGTCGAGGGGCAGGCTGCACAGCGGGCACGGCGGCCGCCCGGCGTTCACGACGTCCAGGGCGCGCTTGGCGAACGCCCGCGCCTGGGCGCCGCTGAGCCGGACGCGCAGCATCGGCGGGCCGTTCTCCTCGTCCTGGAGGAGGCGCTCCTCCGCCTCGGCGAGGTCGTCCTCGGAGTCGGCGTCCAGCTCGACGAGGGCCTGCGCCTCGACGATCATGCGCTGCTCCTCGCCGTCCCAGGCGAGCGCCATCGTGCCGACCCGGAACTCCTCCTCGACGGGGGCGTCCAGGGGCGCGGTGTCGGCCACCTCCATGGGGGCGACGGCCGGTACCGGCGAGTTGCCGCCGGTCCTGCGGACGACCTCGTCGAGGAGTTCGTCGATCCGCTCGGCCAACGCGGCGACCTGGGTCTTCTCCAGGGCCACGCTCGTGACCCGTCCCCTTGAGGATGCCTGGAGGAAAAACGTACGGCGGCCAGGCAGCCCGACCGTGCCGGCCACGAAGCGGTCCGGGGGGTCGTAGAGGAACACCTGACGGGACACGTCCTGTCTCCCTTGAGATCTGGAAGGCGAATGGGGGCGGCCGGGGCCCTGGGGGAAGCCTTCCCCCGGCAGGCCGTCACGGCGCGTCCACCCTACTGCGCGGAGCGATCACGGCGCCCCCGCGCCGCCCCCGACAGCCGCGTCCGATGCCGTGGCGCCCGTGTCCCCGTCCGCGTCGGCCCCCGGGGCGTGCGCGCGCGGCGCGAGGGACGCCAGGTCGCCGGTGTCTCCCAGGCGCAGCAGGAAGGGGCGCAGCCGGGTGTAGCGGATCGCCGTGACCGAGCAGGGGTCGACGTGGACGCGCTGGAAGAGGTCGAGGTGCATGCCCAGGGCGTCGGCGACCAGTGCCTTGATGATGTCGCCGTGCGAGCACATGGCGTAGACGGCGTCGTCCCCGTGCTCCTCCTCGACACGGGCGTTCCACTCGCGTACGGCGTCCACGGCCCGCGCCTGCATGGCCCGCATGGACTCGCCCCCGGGGAACGCCGCCGCCGAGGGGTGCTGCTGCACGACGGCCATCAGCGGGTCGTCGGAGAGTTCGGCCAGTTTGCGTCCCGACCAGTCGCCGTAGTCGCACTCGCTGATCCGGTCCTCGGTGTGCAGCGGCAGACCGGGGCGTGCGTCGAGCAGCGGCCGGAGCGTCTCGCGGCAGCGTTGCAGGGGGCTGCTGACGGCGGCCGCGAGCGGGACGCCGGCCAGCCGGGAGGGCAGGGCGGCGGCCTGGAGCGCGCCGCGCTCGTCGAGCGCGACACCGGGGGTGCGCCCCGCCAGTACTCCGGCGGTGTTGGCGGTGGAACGTCCGTGGCGTACGAGGATGAGCGTGGGCATACGTGCCAGCGTAGAGGGCACGGGAGGGATGCACGGAAGCCGACGGCAGGGAAGAATGCGCGCGTGATTATGGATTGCGGCATTTATCGGGACGGGCGCCGGATCGAGGGGCCCACCGACTTCTCCGCCGCCCTCGCCGAGGCCCGCGCCTCGAAGGACGGATTCGTCTGGATCGGCCTGTACGAGCCCACGGAGGAGGAGTTCGACCTCGTCAGCAACGAGTTCGGGCTGCATCCGCTGGCGGTGCAGGACGCCCTGCGCGCCCATCAGCGGCCGAAGCTGGAGATCTACGACGATTCGCTCTTCGTGGTCGTCAAACCGGTGGTCTACGACTCGGCGAGCGACGCGGTCACCACGGACGAGCTGATGCTCTTCGTGGGCGGCTCCTTCGTGGTGACGGTCCGGCACGGCGAGGGATCGCCGCTCGCGGACGTACGGCACCGTCTGGAGGCGGACCCGGAGTTGCTCAAGCACGGCCCGACGGCGGTGCTGTACGCGGTCTGCGACGCGGTGGTGGACCACTACATCGTGGTCGCGGCGGAGCTCCAGACGGACCTGGAGGAGCTGGAGGCGGACGTGTTCGCCCCGGAGAGCGGCACGGACACCAAGAACACCGCCGCGAGCATCTACACCTTCAAGCGGCAGCTGCTGGAGTTCCGCCGGGCGGCCGGCCCGCTGGCGGCGCCGATGGAGCGGCTGGCGAGCTCGTCGGTGCCGTTCGTCGACACGCGCTCACGGCCGTTCTTCCGGGACGTGGGCGACCACCTGACCCGTGCCAGCGAGCTCGTGGAGGGGCTGGACCGGCTGCTGTCGGACATCCTCTCGGCGCATCTGGCCCAGGTGGGCGTGCAGCAGAACGACGACATGCGGAAGATCTCGGCCTGGGCGGCGATGGCGGCCGTACCGACCATGGTGGCGGGGATCTACGGCATGAACTTCCGGCACATGCCGGAGCTGGGCTGGGTGTGGGCGTACCCGGCGGTCATCGGGCTGATGGTGCTCGTGGTCTTCAGCCTGTACCGCCAGTTCAAGCGCCGCGGCTGGCTGTAGCCGGTACCGCCCGTCCAAGCCCTGCGGCTGGCTGTAGCCGGTACCGCCCGCTCAGGCGTACTCCGCGTCCGGGACGGGCGGGACACCCAGCGCGTCGCGCCGGACGGGCTGCCGGAGGCTCACCATGCGCCGCCAGCCTCCCGCCCGCTCGTACGCGTACGTGGCGTGGATCCCGGCGGCCGGCAGGGCCGCCTTGGCGCGGGGCCAGCGCAGTACGGCGCCCATGTGGCTCATCACGGCGAGGCTGACGTCCCGGTACACACGGATCTCGGCGAGGGCGCACTCGCGCAGGACGGTGTGGATCGTACGGCCGTGCCCGGCGGCGGCCAGACGGAGCAGTTCCTCGTGGCAGTAGGCGAGGTGGTTGTCCTCGTCCCGGGAGATCATCCTCACCGCGCGCCCCAGGGCGGGGTGGTCCCCGAAGAGCCGCAGCAGCAGTCCCATCTGCTCGGAGGCCCGCTGTTCGGTGACCCTGCTGTGGGCGAGGTAGACGATGATGTCCCGCTCGGTCAGCGGCACGTCGCGGCCGAGCCGCTCATGGGCGAGGCCGATGCCCCGGCGTTCCAGCAGGAGGGTGTAGTCCGTCTCCAGCGGCACCTCGGCGGGCGTCAGGCCGCGCTGCTTCAGCAGGGCGTTGAAGATCCGGCCGTGCTTGTCCTCGTCGGCGCCGTGCCGGGCGATCTTGGGACCGAGGCCGCGCAGGGACGCGGGGACGAGGGAGGCGATCCGTCCGTTCTCCCAGCCGCCCTGGGCCTCTCCGCCGGCCGCGATCGAGCAGAACAGGCGGAACGCGTCGTCGTTGTCGAGGATCTCCTGGAACAGACTCTTCGCCGAGAGCATCACTGCCGCCTTTCGCACCGGTGTCCGCGGAGAGACAGTCAAATCCGGTACCAACAGGTAGGCAACACGAACGGGTCCGGCGGGGGTACCGGACCGTGCGGCCGGGTGCGTGTCGTCCCGGGGACGACCGTGACGGGGAGGCTCTCCGCGCCCCCGCCACGGCCGTGACGCGCGTCCGGGACGGCCGCGGCGTCAGGCGGCGAGACCCGAGCGCTCCAGGGCGTCGGTGCCGGCGCGCAGGGCGGCGATCCGCTCGTCCAGGGTGAAGCCCGCCGGGGCGAGGGTCAGCGTGGTGACACCGGCGGCGGCGTAGGCCTGCATCCGCTCGGCGATGCGCTCGACCGGGCCGAGCAGGGTGGTGCGGTCGATGAGGTCGTGCGGGACGGCGGCGGCCGCGCCGCTCTTGTCGCCGGACAGGTACTTGTCCTGGATCTCGGCGGCTTCCTTCTCGTAGCCCATGCGCTGGGCGAGCTTGTTGTAGAAGTTCTGCTTCCGGCTGCCCATGCCGCCGACGTACAGCGCGGTGTAGGGGCGGAACATGTCGGCGAGCCCGCCCACGTCCTCGCCGACCGCGAGCGGCAGGGTCGGGCAGACGTCGAAGCCCTCCATGGTCTTGCCGGCCTTCTCGCGTCCGGCGCGCAGGTGCTTGACGGCGGTGTCTTCGAGGTGGTCGGCGGACGGGAAGATGAGCAGGGCGCCGTCGGCGATCTCGCCGGTCTGCTCCAGGTTCTTCGGCCCGATGGCCGCGATGTAGAGCGGGATGTGCTCGCGCTGCGGGTGGACGGTCAGCTTGATGGGCTTGCCGGGGCCGTCCGGCAGCGGCAGCGTCCAGTGCTCGCCCTCGTAGGACAGGCGCTCCCGGGACATCGCCTTGCGCACGATCTCGACGTACTCGCGGGTGCGGGCCAGCGGCTTGTCGAACTTGACGCCGTACCAGCCCTCGGACACCTGCGGGCCCGACACGCCGAGGCCGAGACGGAAGCGGCCCCCGGAGAGCGAGTCGAGGGTGGCGGCGGTCATCGCCGTCATGGCGGGCTGGCGGGCCGGGATCTGCATGATGGCCGAGCCGACGTCGATGGAGTCGGTCTGCGCGGCGACCCAGGCCAGCACGGTCGGCACGTCGGAGCCGTAGGCCTCGGCCGCCCAGCAGACGTCGTAACCGAGCCGGTCCGCCTCCTGGGCGACGGCGAGGTTGTCGCCGTCCATACCGGCGCCCCAGTAACCGAGATTGATGCCGAGCCGCATGGGCCACGCTCCCTCTACCGATCAGTAACGTACGTACGTCCGGACTCTAGCGCGGGCGGCCCTGATGCGGCAGGGCCCGGTCGTACGGGGTGGGGTTGTCCACAGGCCGCGACCCCGCTGGGCCCCGGCCAGTAATCTCAGCGCCCATGGAGCAGAGGCATCTCGGCCGCACCGGCCTTCGCGTGTCCCGGATCGGGCTCGGCACCCTCACCTGGGGCCGGGACACCGACGAGCACGACGCCGCCGAACAGCTGAAGACCTTCTGGGACGCGGGCGGCACCCTCGTCGACACCGCCGACGTGTACGGCGGCGGGGAGGCCGAACACCTCCTGGGGCGGCTCGTCGACAGCCTGGTGCCACGGGAGGACCTGGTCATCGCGACGAAGGCCGGGAGTGTGCCCGATCCGTACCGCCGCTTCGACGGGTCGCGCGGTCATCTGCTCGCCGCGCTGGACGCGTCCCTGGAGCGGCTGGGCACGGACTACGTCGACCTGTGGCAGATCCACGCCTTCGACACCGTGACGCCGCTGGAGGAGACCATGCAGGCCATGGACCTGGCCGTGTCGTCCGGGCGCGTCCGGTACGCGGGGGTGTCGAACTTCAGCGGGTGGCAGCTGGCCAAGGCGGCGACCTGGCAGCTCGCCTCGCCCGGGGTGCGCACCCGGCTGGCCAGCACCCAGATGGAGTACTCCCTGTTGCAGCGTGGCGTGGAGCGGGAGGTGCTGCCGGCGGCGCTGGACCTGGGGGTGGGGCTGCTGCCGTCGTCCCCGCTGGGGCGCGGGGTGCTGACGGGCAAGTACCGCACGGGGACGCCGTCCGACTCGCGCGGCGCCTCCGAGGTGCTGGCCCCGTTCGTCGAGCCGTACCTCGACGACGCGGCGAGCAGGATCGTGGACGCGGTGGCGACGGCGGCGGACGGGCTGGCGACGACGGCCCTGCACGTGGCGCTCGCGTGGGTGCGGGACCGCCCCGGCGTGGTGGCCCCGGTCGTCGGGGCGCGCAACGCGCAGCAGCTGACCGAGGCGTTGTCAGTGGAGGCGCTTAGTCTTCCTGAGGAGATCTGCCAGGCGCTCGACGACGTGTCGGCGCCCGTGCACCGCTACCCCGACCAGGACTGGAGCACGCTGTGACTGCGCTTGACCGGGGCGAGACCCCGGACCCCGCGGCCGAGGACGACCGGGCCCGCGAGGCCCGCGACGAGGCCTCCGCCCCGGCCGGCACGCCTGACGGTGGGAGCGACGCGGAGGGCGGCGGAGACGCCGCGGCCCCGGCGGACGGGGACGCGGACGGGGCCGGGGGCGACGGCCAGGACGGCGGGACGGGAGCGGAGCGGGCCGCCGAGGCGGACGCGGACGGGGCCGAGGCGCCCGCCGTGTCGGAGCCCGGGTCTCCCGCCGTGTCGGAGGCCGAGGCGGAGCTGGCGGCGCAGCGGGAGCTGCGGGAGCGGATCGAGGAGCGCAAGGCCGCGAAGAAGGGGCCGCCGGCCGCCGGAGCGAAGCTGAGCGGTCCCGCCGCCGACCTCCTCGCCGCCGTACGGGCCGTGGAGAGCGGCGAGAAGCCGGGCACGGCCTTCTTCGACTCCCCCGCGTCGGCCCCGGCCCCCCGGCGGGCCGCACCGGCGGCGACGCCCGCACCCGTACGGCCGTCCGGGCCCGCCGGGCAGCCCGCCGAGCGATCCGTCTCCCCCGGGACGGCGGCCTCGGTCGAGGCGGTGCTCGCCCAGGGCGGGGCCCCGAAGACGCTGGCGCACCCGACCGCCGCGTCGCTCGGTGAACAGGCCGCGGGGATCCTGCGGGAGGACCCGTGGCAGCTGCTCTCCGTGCCCGGTGTACGCCCGGAGCAGGCCGACGGCTTCGCCCGCGCGCTGCTCGGCGCCGACTGCGGTCCGGACGACGAGCGGCGTACGGCCGCCCTCGTGGGCTGGGTGCTGGAGCGGGCCGCGTTGCGGGGCCACACGGCCCTGGACGCCACGGAGGTCCGGGCGGCCCTCGCCGAGCGTGCGGTGGGCGACCCCGAGGCGGCCGTGCGGCACGCCGTCGCGGAGGGGGTCGTCCTGGTCTTCCAGGAAGGCCTGGACCCGGCCGCCGGGGAGGACGGCAGCACGGCCGGGGAGGAGGCGCGGGACGCGGAGGACACCGGGGACGGTGCCGGGCAGGAGGGCGGCGCGCCGGACGAGCCGGAGCCGGTGCCGGTCCTGCTGGGACTCGACCGGTACGCCCTGGCCGAGGAGGCGCTCGCGGACGGGCTGGGCCGGATCGTCAACTCCTGCGAGAAGGGCGCCGACTGGTCGGACGCCGCCGCTGCCGCCCCCTCCCCCTCCGCCCGTGAGCTGATCCTGACCGCCGCGACGGCCGGGCTGGTCGCCCACAGCGGCGGCGAGAGCGCGCGGGCCGAGCCCGCCGCCCTGATCGCCGCCGCCCACGGGCTCGGGCTGCGGGCCGTGGGCACCACCCACAGCGTGGACGGGGCGCGCGGGCTGGCCGCCGCCGTCGGTGATCCCCGGTCCGCCGTCGTCCTGTCCGATCTGCTCTCCGGCGCCGCCGGACCCGGGCGGGACGCGGACGGTGCCCTCGCCGTCGACCTGCTGGTGGTGCTGGACGCCCCGCAGCTCGACGTGGAGACGGGCGCGATGCTCGTGGAGGCGCTGGCGGACGGCACCCGGCTGGTGCTCAGCGGTGATCCCGGTGTGCTCGGCTCGGCCGGCGCCGGACGGGTCTTCGCGGATGTGCTCGCCGCACGGGCCTGCCCGGTGGTGGTCTCGCGCACGCCCGACCCCGGTCCCCTCGGCGAGCTGGTCTCGGGCATCGGCATCGGCGAGCTCGGGCAGGTCGACGCACCCGGCAAGGAGGTCGTGATCGTGCCCGTCCGGGACGCCGGTGAGGCGGTCCACCGCACGGTGCAGCTGGTCGCGGACTCGGTGCCGCGCGCCATCGGCGTACCGCCGTCCGACACCCAGGTCATCACCGTCGGGCACGGCGGCTCGGCCGGCACCACGGCGCTGAACGCGGCGCTGAAGCAGCGGCTCAATCCGGGGCCCGGCCGGTTCGGCGGCTTCGACCCCGGCGACCGGGTCGTCCACGTACCGGCACCGGGCCGGGTGGTGCCCGGGTCGGTCGTGTCGGCCGACGCGGAGGGCCTGCGTCTGGACTGCTCGGGGACGCCCGTCGTCGTGCGGCCGGAGCGGGTGGAGTCCTCGGTCCGGCACGGCTGGGCGCTCAGTGCCCACCAGGCGGCCGGGATGCGCTGGCCCGCCGTGGTCGTCGTGCTGCCGGGCGACGCGGCCCGCGGGCTGAGCCGCCCCTGGGTCTACACCGCGTTCAGCCGTGGTGAGCGGCATCTGTCCGTGGTGCACGGGGTGGACCAGGCCCTGCCGCGCGCCGTGGCCGAGATCCCGGTCCAGGAGCGGACGACCAGACTCCGTCCGCTGCTGGAGGCGCTGCCCGCCCCTGACGGCTCCGTCTCTGCGGTATGAGGCGCTGAGGGGCCGGTGGGACGGACCCACGGCCCCGTTCAGCCCCATGACCCCGTTCAGCCCCACGGACCCACCGGCCCACTGGTCCGCCGGGCCCACCGGTCCCTTCAGGCCCATAGCCCCGCACGGCCCCACCGGCCCGTATCAGGGCACGGCGGGTCCGTGCGGGGGCAGGGCACGAAGAGCCGCGCTGGCCCCCGGTGCGGGGCGTACCGGGGACCAGCGGAGCGGGCGGGAGTGGGCGGGAGCGGGGCGGGAGCAGGGTGGGCGGAGTCAGACGCGGTGGTAGACCGGGCCCTCCGCGTCGGGGTCCGGATCCTCCTCGTCGAAGACCGCGCTCACGTCGAAGCGGCAGACCACGAGCGAGGGGTCCGCGTCCTCGAACGGCGCCCCGAGCCACTCCCCGGCCTCGGGAAGCTCCTCCACCGCCGAGACCCAGAGGGTGGAGTCCCCCTCCTCCAGGCCGAACTCCTTGTGCCGGGAGGCGATCTCGTCCGCCTCGTACTCGCCGAAGAGCACCCCGAGCGCGGCGTGCACACTTGCCCCGACCACCGGCACGGCGGTGCCGTCCGGCTGATCCGGGTCGAGGTCGACGAGCCGCTGCGCCTGGGCGAGCAGCCGCTGGGGCTCCGCCACCGCGTAGTCGCGCCTGATCAGCACAGAGAGGGCGTGCGGGTCCCCGGGCCCCGCATAGGGCGGCAGGGAGTCGTCCGCGCCCGGGATCTCGAAGGGGGTCACCTCGTCGTAGCGGTCGTAGAGGAGTTCGTCGTAGACCTCGGCCGCGGCGGCCAGTTCGTTGAATGCCTCGTAGACGGCGGGGTCGTCGTCCCCGGTACGGCGTTCGACAGCCTGGAGGTGGCGGTCGAGCGCGGTTTTGATTGCATCGGCGGCGGCGCGTACCTCGGCAGCGGTGGGCTGCGCAGCATCAGACATAGTGCAGACGCTATCCGTACCGGGGCTCTGCCCGCACAATAGATGCGATGCCGGAATACGAATTCATCGATGTGTACGTCCCTCGCGGGGTCTCCCGCAAGGACGCGACCCGCCTCTTGACCGACCATGCCGAGTACGGGCACTGGGAGTTGGACCGACTGACGCTGCGCCTCGACGGCAGCCGTCGGGTGCGGCTGCGGCGCCGGATCATCCGCCAGCTCCGGGCGACCTGGTAGCACGGAGCGGGCCCCGCGACGGCGGGACCCGCTCCCTTTCACGAGCCGTACGGCGAGGCCGCAGGCGCGTCGTACGACATCACGCGGCGCTGCGCGACCTCCGGTAGAGGACCGCGCCCGCACCCGCGAGCAGCATTCCGGCGCTCGCCGGGATCAGGACGTCGAGCCCGCCCGCACCGGTGTGGGCGAGCTCCTCGCCCGCCTGGAACTGGGGCTCGGGAGCCGGCGGCTGCGACGGTGTCGTCGGCGGCTCGACGGGCTTCTCCGGGGTGGGCGGCGTCGGCGGGACCTCCGGGACGACCGGCTCGGTCTCGTTCTCGCAGGTGTTGCCGAAGACCGGGTTGAGCAGCCCGACGACGCTGATGCCGTTGCCGCAGACGTTGAGGGGGACGGAGACCGGCACCTGCACCTGGTTGCCGGAGGCGATGCCGGGTGATCCCTTCGCCACGCCCTGGGCCGAGGCACCACCGGGCGCGCGGTGCCGGCCGGTGCCCTGCCCGCTGTCCTGGGTCTCGTCGTGCCCGGCCGCGTGGCCGGCCGTGTGACCGGCGGTCCCCTGGTCCGCGGAGCTGTGACCGGCCTGACCGGGCCGGGAGCCCTCGTCGGCGGTCTGGATGTGCCCGGCGTCCGCGGACGACCCGTTCGCGCAGCCGTTTCCGCTCACGGGGTTGAGCACGCCGACGACGTCGACGGAGTTTCCACAGACGTTGACGGGGACGTCGACCGGGACCTGGATCGAATTCCCCGAGAGGACACCCGGTGAATTCGACGCCGCGCTCGCCGCACCCGCGTCCGCGTGTGCGTACCCCCCGCTGAGCGCGAGCACGCCGCCCGCCGCCGCCATGGTGATCAGGCCCTTGCGTGTGACCTGTCGCATGTTGCTTTCCTGCCTTCTGGCTTCCGAAATACCCCCCGGCACAACCGTGCGGGGCCGAATGCCCAGCGGCCCCGGAGTGCATGGCACGCACACCGGGGCCGACCGGACTCACACCCTTACGGGTTGACGTTTCAACGTCAGGCGTTGACGCAGGTGTTGCCGAAGGCGGGGTTCAGCAGACCGACCACGTTGATGGTGTTGCCGCAGACGTTCACCGGGACGTGCACCGGGACCTGGACGACGTTGCCCGAGAGCACGCCGGGGCTGCCGATGGCGGCACCCTGGGCACCGGCGTCGGCGGAAGCCATACCCGCACCCGCGAGCACGAGACCACCGGTGGCAGCCGCGATGGCGACGACCTTCTTGATCATGATTCCTCCTGGTTGGTAAGTGCGGTCCCAGCCGCGGACCGCACCACCTGTAACGAGGAGGGAGTGACGGAGCTACGAGCACTTCAGCCCTTTCACTCTTTCCGGTCACATACGTACACGCTGGCGAATTACCGTCGGCTTATCTCAGGAATGGTCGATGAACCGGTCGAGCACCCGTACGCCGAAGGTCAGGCCGTCCACCGGGACCCGCTCGTCCACCCCGTGGAACATGCCGGCGAAGTCCAGCTCCGGCGGCAGCTTGAGCGGGGCGAAGCCGAAGCAGCGGATGCCGAGGTCGTCGAAGGACTTGGCGTCCGTGCCCCCGGAGAGCATGTAGGGCACGGCGCGGGCGATCGGGTCCTCGGCCTTCAGCGCGAGCTGCATGGCGTCCACGAGGGACCCGTCGAAGTCGGTCTCCAGCGCCTTGTCGCCGT
The DNA here is from genome assembly GCA_000720535.1 of Streptomyces halstedii. Taxonomy (GTDB): domain Bacteria; phylum Actinomycetota; class Actinomycetes; order Streptomycetales; family Streptomycetaceae; genus Streptomyces; species Streptomyces halstedii. The sequence goes on along the minus strand of JOAZ01000007.1, from coordinate 17,574 downwards.
GCACGTCCTCCCGCTTCACCCGGGGTCCGAGGATCCGGTCGAGGTCGGCCAGGAACTCCTGCTCGTAACCGGGCAGGAAGCGCCCGTCCACGTGCGCGGTGGCCTGCCCCGGGATGACGTTGACCTTGTATCCGGCACCGAGCATGGTGGGCGCGGCCGAGTTGCGCAGGGTCGCGCCGACCATCTTGGCGATCCCGCCGAGCTTGGCGAGGGTCGCCTCCATGTCCTCGGGGTCGAGCGGGGTGCCCAGCGCGTCGGACAGCTCGTCCAGGAAGGACCGTACGGTCTTGGTGACCCTGACCGGCCAGGTGTGCCGCCCCAGCCGCCCGACGGCCTCGCAGAGCTCCGTGATGGCGTTGTCGTCGTTGGTCATCGAGCCGTGCCCGGCGGTGCCGTCCACGGTGAGCCGCATCCAGTGCATGCCCTTCTGCGCGGTCTCCACCAGGTAGAGCCGCAGGTTCTCGTTGACGGTGAACGAGAAGCCGCCGACCTCGCCGATCGCCTCGGTGACCCCGTCGAAGAGGTCCCGGTGGTGGTCGACGAGATGGCGCGCGCCGTACGTGCCGCCCGCCTCCTCGTCGGCGAGGAAGGCCAGCACGATGTCGCGCGGCGGCTTGCGGCCGGTGCGCATGCGCTCGCGGACGACGGCGAGCGTCATCGCGTCCATGTCCTTCATGTCCACCGCCCCGCGGCCCCATACGCAGCCGTCCGCGATCTCCCCGGAGAACGGGTCGTGCGTCCAGTCGGCCGCGTTGGCCGGCACCACGTCGGTGTGCCCGTGGATCAGCAGGGCGGGCCTGGACGGGTCCTCTCCCTCGATGCGGGCCACGGTCGAGGCCCGGCCCTTGTGGGACTCGATGATCTTCGGCTCCAGCCCGACCTCGGCGAGCTTCTCCGCGACGTACTCGGCCGCGAGCCGCTCACCGGGACCGGAGTGGTCGCCGTAGTTGCTGGTGTCGATCCGGATCAGGTCACGACAGAGGTCCACGACCTCATTCTCGGCGGATCCGCCGGGGACGGTCCGGGCCGTGCTGCTCTCGCTCACGCTGCTTCCTTCCACTGTCGCGGTGGTGCGTGCCCCCATCCTCGCCCGCCGGCCCCGCGCGCCCAAGACCGCCCGCCTCCCGTCATCGCCCCTTCACACGTTCCCCGGGGCGGCCGGGGCCGGCCGGACCGGAGCAGGACCGGGGCGTAGACACCTTGTCCGGGTGGCGGAATGGCAGACGCGCTAGCTTGAGGTGCTAGTGCCCTTTATCGGGCGTGGGGGTTCAAGTCCCCCCTCGGACACCAGCGAAAACCCCAGGTCACCTGGGGTTTTTTGCGTTGCCGGGCACGTCGCGGCCGGGAGCCGCCCGACGCGGCCGCCCGACGCGGGGAGAGGGCCCGGGACGAGGCGAGGAGAAGGAACGGGACGATGAGAGGACGGGCCAGGCCCCCCGCGGCCCCGCTGCCGCAGCGGCAGGGGGTCGATCCGGTGCGGGTGCGGTTCCCCGAGGACGCCGCCGGGGCGTGGCCGACCGTCCGCGACCACCTGCTGGACCGGTTCGCGGGGGCGATCGGCGCCGCCCGGGTGGACGCCATGCTGGCCGGGGGACGGTTCGTGGGGGCGGACGGCGGCGCGGTGGGCGGGGACGAGCCGTACACCGCCGGGCGCCATGTCTGGTTCCACCGGGACTTCGCGCCGGAGGTGCCGGTGCCGTTCCCGGTGGAGGTGGTCCACCGCGACGCGCACCTCGTGGTCGTGGACAAGCCGCACTTCCTGGCGACCACCCCGCGCGGCCGGCACATCACCGAGACCGCCGTGGCCCGGTCGCGTGCCCTCCTGGGGATCACCGCGCTCCAGCCCGCGCACCGGCTGGACCGGCTGACCGCGGGCCTGGTGCTCTTCGTCGTGCGGCCGGAGGAGCGGGGCGCCTACCAGACGCTGTTCCGGGACCGGCTGGTGCGCAAGGAGTACGAGGCGGTGGCGCCGTACGACCCGCGGGTGACGCTTCCGCGCACCGTACGGAACCGGATCGTCAAGGAGCGCGGGATCCTCGCCGCCCGGGTGGAGCCGGGTGAGGCGAACAGTGAGACCCGGATCGAGCTGCTGGAGCACCGCGCAGGGCTCGGCCGCTACCGGCTGCTGCCCGCGACCGGGCGCACCCATCAGCTGCGGGTGCACATGAACGGGCTGGGGCTGCCGCTGGTCCACGACCCGGTGTACCCGGTGGTACGGCCGGAACCGGCGCCCGGCCGGGAGGACTACGGGCGTCCCCTGCAACTGCTGGCCCGGGTGCTGGAGTTCACCGATCCGGTCACGGGTGCCGAGCGCCGCTTCGAGAGCGGGCTGCGGCTGTCCGCGTGGCCGGACCGGTGAACGGGGCCCGGTCGGTCAGTGGCCGTGGCCGGACCGGTGAACGGGGCTTGGTCGGTCAGTGGCCGCGGGCGATCCACTCCTGAAGGTGCGGGGCCTCCGCGCCCACGGTGGTGGAGTCTCCGTGTCCGGTGCGCACGACGGTGTCCGTCGGAAGGCCGAGCAGCCGGTCCCTGATGGAGTCGACGATCGTCGGGAAGTCCGAGAAGGACCGCCCGGTGGCGCCGGGCCCGCCCTGGAAGAGCGTGTCCCCGGTGAAGACGGTGTTCAGCCGCGGGGCGTAGAGGCAGACCGCGCCGGGGGCGTGCCCCGGCGTGTGCAGGACCGTCAGGCGTACGCCCGCGACCTCCAGTTCCTGCCCGTCGGCCAGTTCGGCGTCGGGGGTGCGGTCCGGGTGGGTCTGCCGCCACAGCGGCAGGTCGTCCGGGTGCAGCAGGATCGGCGCCCCGGTGGCGTCGGCCAGGGCCGGTGCGGCGTCGATGTGGTCGTTGTGCGCGTGGGTGCAGATGATCGCGCGCAGCGTACGTCCACCGAGCGCGGCCTCGATGGCGGCGGCGTCGTGGGCGGCGTCGACGACGACCGCCTCGGTGTCGTCACCGATGATCCAGACGTTGTTGTCGACGTCCCACTCGCCGCCGTCGAGGGCGAAGGTGCCGGAGGTGACCAGGTGGTCGATGCGGGCGGTCATCAGAACACCACCACCGAGCGCAGGACGTCGCCGTCGTGCATCCGGCCGAAGGCCTGCTCGATGTCGCCGATCCCGATGGTCTCGGTGACGAACGCGCCGAGGTCGAGGCGGCCCTGCTGGTGCAGGTCGATCAGCATCGGGAAGTCGCGGGAGGGCAGGCAGTCCCCGTACCAGGAGGACTTGAGGGAGCCGCCGCGGCCGAAGACGTCGAGCAGCGGGAGTTCCAGCTTCATCTCGGGGGTGGGCACACCGACGAGGACGACGGTGCCGGCGAGGTCGCGGGCGTAGAAGGCCTGCTGGTACGTCTCGGGGCGGCCGACCGCCTCGATGACCACGTCGGCGCCGTTGCCGTCGGTGAGGGCGCGGATCGCCTCGACGGGGTCGCCGGTGCGGGAGTTGACGGTGTGGGTGGCGCCCATCGTCTTCGCCGTCTCCAGCTTGCGGTCGTCGATGTCCACCGCGATGATCTTCGCCGCGCCGGCCAGCCGGGCCCCGACGACGGCCGCGTCACCCACGCCGCCGCAGCCGATGACCGCGACGGAGTCGCCGCGGCCGACCTGGCCGGTGTTGATGGCGGCGCCGATGCCCGCCATGACGCCGCAGCCGAGCAGCCCGGCGACCGCCGGGGAGACCTCGGGGTCGACCTTGGTGCACTGGCCGGCGGCGACGAGGGTCTTCTCGGCGAAGGCACCGATGCCCAGGGCCGGGCTCAGCTCCGTGCCGTCCAGGAGGGTCATCTTCTGCTTCGCGTTGTGGGTGTCGAAGCAGTACCAGGGGCGGCCGCGCAGACAGGCGCGGCACTGGCCGCACACGGCACGCCAGTTGAGGACGACGAAGTCTCCGGGGGCGACGTCGGTGACGCCGTCGCCGACGGACTCCACGACACCCGCCGCCTCGTGCCCGAGCAGGAACGGGAAGTCGTCGTTGATACCGCCCTGCTTGTAGTGGAGGTCGGTGTGGCAGACGCCGCACGCCTGGATCTTGACCACGGCCTCACCGGGACCCGGGTCCGGCACGAGGATCGTCTCCACCCGCACCGGCTCGTTCTTACCCGGCGCGATGACCCCTTGTACCTGCTGCGCCATGACGCGGTCTCCCATCCCGACTGTTCCGGTATCTCCGAAGATCGAACGACCACCGTACCGGGGCGGGCCGGGTGGTCAGGGAGCCAGGACGTCGAGTTCGTGCAGCGCGCCGACCGCGATCTCCTTGGTCAGCCGTTCGGCGTCGGCGGCAGCGCCCTCGCGTACGGCTTCGGCGAGCCGGACGTGCAGGGTGACGGCGGCGGGATCGGGGTCCTCGAACATCACCTGGTGATGGGTGCGGCCCGCCAGGACCTCGGCGACGACGTCCCCGAGGCGGGCGAACATCTCGTTGCCCGAGGCGTTGAGCACGATCCGGTGGAAGGCGATGTCGTGCCGGAGGTAGTCCTCCAGCCGCTGTCCGCGCGAGGTGGCGACCATGCCGAGCGCGCACTCGGTGAGCGCCGCGCACTGCTCGGGGGTGGCGTTGCGGGCGGCGAGGCCCGCGGCCACGGGTTCGACGGCGGAGCGCAGCACGGTCAGGGAGCGCAGTTGCCGGGGCCGGTCGGCACCGGCCAGCCGCCAGCGGATGACCTGGGGGTCGTAGACGTTCCACTCCTCGGCGGGCAGCACGGTCACCCCGACCCGGCGGCGGGACTCGACCAGGTGCATCGACTCCAGGACGCGGACCACTTCGCGGACGACCGTACGGGAGACCTCGAAACGCTGGGCGAGCTCGTCGGTGCGTAGGACGGACCCCGGGGGGAAGCCGCCGGAGGAGATCTCCAGACCCAGGGTGTCCAGCACATGTGTATGCAGCCCCTGGCTCTGTGCGGTCATGCCCACAGCGTACGGTGCCGCCCCGGGAGGCAAAAGGTAAGACGTTTACGTCACAACCCCTTGAATAAGTCATACGTATGGGTTTCAGTAGCGCGACGGACCGATGTCGAAGAAGACAGCGAGGCACCAATGAGCACCCCCCACGTCGTCGTGGTGATGGGCGTGGCAGGGACCGGCAAGACCACGATCGGTCCCCTGCTCGCCGCCGAACTCGGCGTTCCCTACGCCGAGGGCGACGACTTCCATCCGCCGGCCAACATCGCCAAGATGTCGGCGGGTACGCCGCTGGAGGACGCCGACCGCCTGCCCTGGCTGGACGCCATCGGGCAGTGGGCGCACAGCCGGGCGGGGCTCGGCGGGGTCGTCAGCAGCTCCGCGCTCAAGCGGGCCTACCGCGACCGGTTGCGGGCCGGGGCCCCCGGTGTCGTCTTCCTGCATCTGACCGGCGACCGCGCCCTCATCGAACACCGCATGGCGGACCGCAAGGGCCACTTCATGCCGACCGCGCTGCTCGACTCCCAGTTCGCCACCCTCCAGCCGTTGCGGGAGGACGAGGCGGGCGTCGCCGTGGACGTGTCCGGCACCCCTGAGGAAATAACCGACCGGGCCGTCGCCGCGCTGCGCCGGCTCGCGAACTAAGGATCACCACCGTGACCGGTCTCAGCGTCGAGATCCTGGCAGCGGACGCCGTCGAACCCATCACTTCGGCGGGCAACGCACAGCTGGGCATCGCCGTACTGGCGGGCATCGCCGTCATCGTCCTGCTCATCACGAAGCTCAAGGTGCACGCGTTCCTCGCGTTGACCATCGGCTCACTGGCGCTCGGCTCCTTCGCCGGTGCCGCTCCCGCCGAGACGATCGCCAGCTTCACCGCGGGCCTCGGCTCCACCGTGGCGGGCGTCGGCGTGCTCATCGCACTCGGGGCGATCCTGGGCAAGCTGCTCGCCGACTCCGGCGGCGCCGACCAGATCGTCGACACGATCCTCGCCAGAGCGAGCGGGCGGGCGATGCCCTGGGCGATGGTGCTGATCGCCTCGATCATCGGGCTCCCGCTGTTCTTCGAGGTCGGGATCGTGCTGCTGATCCCGGTGGTCCTGCTGGTCGCCAAGCGCGGCAACTACTCCCTGATGCGGATCGGTATCCCGGCGCTCGCCGGGCTGTCCGTGATGCACGGGCTGATCCCCCCGCACCCCGGCCCGCTCGTCGCGATCGACGCGCTGGACGCCAATCTCGGCGTCACCCTGGCCCTCGGTGTCCTGGTGGCCGTGCCGACCGTGATCATCGCGGGTCCGGTCTTCTCCCGTTACGCCGCCCGCTGGGTGGACATCGAGGCGCCGGAGAAGATGATCCCGCAGCGCCCGTCCGAGGATCTGGACCGGCGTCCGAGCTTCGGCGCGACCCTGGCGACGATCCTGCTGCCGGTCGTGCTGATGCTGGTCAAGGCACTGGTCGACATCGTGGTGGACGACCCCGCGAACGGCGTCCAGAAGGTCACCGATGTGATCGGCTCCCCGCTGATCGCGCTCCTGGCGGCCGTCCTGGTCGGCATGTTCACGCTGGGCCGTGCGGCCGGGTTCACCCGGGGCCGGCTCGCGGGCACCGTCGAGAAGTCGCTCGCCCCGATCGCGGGCGTCCTGCTGATCGTGGGTGCGGGCGGCGGCTTCAAGCAGACCCTCATCGACGCCGGTGTCGGTCAGATGATCCTGGACTTCTCCGAGAACTGGTCGATCCCCGCCCTGCTGCTCGGCTGGCTGATCGCGGTCGCGATCCGGCTGGCGACGGGCTCGGCGACGGTGGCGACCATCTCCGCCGCCGGACTGGTCGCCCCGCTGGCCGCGGACATGTCCACGCCGGAAGCGGCCCTGCTGGTGCTCGCCGTGGGCGCGGGTTCTCTCTTCTTCAGCCATGTCAACGACGCCGGGTTCTGGCTGGTGAAGGAGTACTTCGGCATGGACGTCGGCCAGACCGTCAAGACCTGGTCGGTGATGGAGACCATCATCTCGGTCGTCTCGCTGGCCTTCATCCTGCTGCTGTCGCTGGTGTTGTAGCCGGGCGGCCGGGCGCGTACGACGTGGATCACCCGTGGTCCCCTGGGCGGGGGCCACGGGTGACGTGTGTACGGGGCCCGTCGGCAGCGCGGTCGCGCCGGGCGGCGGCCCCGTTCGCCCCGGAAGCCCGCGCCGTCGGAAGCCTGCGCCCCAGGAAGCCTTCGCCCTCGGAAGCGTTCGCCGTCGGAAGCCTTCGCCGTCGGAGGCCGGACAGACCGGTCGCGCCCCCTACGCCGTGGCCTCGGCCGCCGCTCGGCCCGCGGCCCGCCCGGAGAAGATGCAGCCGCCGAGGAACGTCCCCTCCAGGGAGCGGTAGCCGTGGACCCCGCCGCCGCCGAAGCCCGACGCCTCGCCCGCCGCGTAGACGCCGGGCAGCGGCGTGCCGTCCGGGGTCAGGACGCGGGAGGACAGGTCCGTCTCCAGGCCGCCCAGTGACTTGCGGGTCAGGATGTTGAGCCGGACCGCGATCAGGGGGCCGGCGGCCGGGTCGAGGATGCGGTGGGGCTTCGCCGTGCGGATCAGCTTGTCGCCCAGATAGGTACGGGCCCCGCGGATCGCCGTGATCTGGAGGTCCTTGGTGAACGGGTTGGCGATCTCCCGGTCGCGGGCGGTGATCTCGCGGCGCAGCTCGTCCTCGTCGATCAGCGAGGTGCCGGTCAGCGCGTTCATGCCCCGGACCAGTGCGCCCAGGTCCTTCTCCACCACGAAGTCCACGCCCTGGTCCATGAACGCCCGCACCGGCCCGGGGACGTCGGCGCGCGCCCTGCCGATCACGCCGCGGACCGACTTGCCGGTCAGGTCCGGGTTCTGCTCGGAGCCGGAGAGGGCGAACTCCTTGCCGATGATCTTCCGGTCCAGGACGAACCAGGTGTAGTCGTACCCCGACCGCGTGATGTGTTCGAGGGTGCCCAGCGTGTCGAAGCCCGGGAAGAGCGGGACGGGGAGCCGCTTGCCGCGGGCGTCCAGCCAGAGGGAGGACGGGCCGGGCAGGATGCGGATGGCGTGCCGGGCCCAGATCGGGTTCCAGTTCTCGATGCCCTCGGTGTAGTGCCACATCCGGTCACGGTTGATGTGGTGGGCGCCGGCGTCCTCGGCGACGCCCAGCATCAGGCCGTCGACATGGGCCGGGACCCCGGAGAGCATCTTCGCCGGCGGGGCACCCAGCCGCTCGGGCCACTGGGCCCGCACGAGGTCGTGGTTGCCGCCGATGCCTCCGGAGGTGACGATCACGGCCTGCGCCCTGAGCTCGAAGGCGCCCACGGCCTCGCGGCCGCTGGCGGTGCCCCGCTCGGCGTCGCTCGGTTCGAGGATCTCGCCGGTGACCGTGTCGACCGCACCGGCCGTCCGGCCCAGCCCGGTCACCCGGTGACGGAACCTCAGGCTGACGAGGCCCTTGGCCACGCCTTCGCGCACCCGGCGCTCGAAGGGTGCCACGACGGCGGGGCCGGTGCCCCAGGTGATGTGGAAGCGCGGTACGGAGTTGCCGTGGCCGCCCGCGTCGTAGCCGCCGCGCTCCGCCCAGCCGACGACCGGGAAGATCCGCAGCCCGCGCGCGTGCAGCCAGGAGCGCTTCTCACCGGCCGCGAAGTCGACGTACGCCTCGGCCCACTTCCGCGGCCAGTGGTCCTCCGCGCGGTCGAAGCCCGCGGTGCCGTACCAGTCCTGGAGGGCCAGCTCGTGGCTGTCCTTGATCCGCATCCGGCGCTGCTCGGGCGAGTCGACCAGGAAGAGCCCGCCGAAGGACCAGTGCGCCTGGCCGCCGACGGACTGCTCGGGCTCCTGGTCGAGCAGGATCACCGTGCGGCCCGCGTCGACCAGCTCGGCGGTGGCGACCAGCCCCGCGAGGCCCGCCCCGATCACGATCACGTCAGCGTCGTACGCCATGGGTTTCGTCCTCCGGGGCGATGCGGGTGCGGTACGGGTGGGGCGGGAGCGTAACGGTGAGGCGGGCGGGCGGTACGTGGCGCGGGCAGGCGTACGGGACGGACGGCGCGCCGGGAGCCCCCGAAGTTACTCGTGCGTCAGATCTTCGGCACCCGCCGCCGCCACGTCAACCGTGCCGCCTGGAGCGGCTTCACCGATCTCGTACGTTCTCGGGTTTATCGTCGGAACGTGTCCGTGCTGGTCGTCCTGCTCTCCGTCGGTGCCGCGTGCTGCCTGGGCCTCGGTTTCGTCCTCCAACAGGCCGCGGCCCGCACCGCGCCGTCGGCCGACTTCCTCTCGCCCCGGCTGCTGCTCGACCTCATGCGGGTACCGAGCTGGCTGGCCGGTATCGGTCTGATGATCTGCGGCATGGTCCTCGGCGCCCTCGCGCTGGGCCAGGGCGAGGTGTCGGTCGTCGAACCGCTGATGGCCACCAATCTACTGTTCGCCATGGGCCTGTCACGCTGGCTGACCGGGCAGCGGCTCGGCCGGCAGGGCTGGGGCGGTCTCTGGCTGCTGGCCTGCGGGGTCGCCGTGTTCCTGCTGGCGGGGCAGCCGAAGGGCGGGGAGGCGGTGACGGAACCCCTGCGGCGGTGGCTGGTGATCGGCGTGGTGGCGGGGCTGTCGCTGACGCTCACCGCCTTCGCCCGGCACCGGCGGGCACCGTGGACCCCGGCGCTGCTGGGGCTGGCGGGCGGTCTGCTGTACGGCTTGCAGGACGCCCTGACCCGGGTCTGCGGGATGCGGCTGACCGGGGAGGGCTGGGCCTCGCTGTTCATGAGCTGGGAGCCGTACGCGCTCGTCGTCATGGGGGTGACCAGCCTGATCATGGTCCAGAGCGCCTTCGAGGCGGGTCCGCTGCGGGTGTCGCTGCCCCCGCTCACCGCCGCGCAGCCGCTCGCCGGCATCGTCTGTGGCATCGGGTTCCTGGGCGATCACGTGCGGACCGACGCGGCGGCCCTGGCCTGGCAGGCGGCGGGGCTGGCGGCGATCGTGACGGGGATCGTGCTGCTCGGCAGGCACCCCGCGATGCCGCCCGGGAAGAACGGGGCCGGACACGGGTCCACGGCTGTCAGTGGGGTGGGGTTGGATGAGGAGCATGAATCCGGCTGACGAGATCCTGGACATCGTCGACGAGCACGACATGGTCGTCGGGCAGGCGCCCCGCGGCGAGGCGACCGCGCGCGGCCTGCGCCACCGCTGCGTCTTCATCGAGGCGCGCGACCCGGCGGGCCGGATCTTCGTGCACCGCAGGACGCCCACGAAGATGCTCTTCCCCTCGTACTACGACATGTTCGTCGGCGGGGTCGTGGGCGCGGGCGAGTCGTACGACGACGCGGCGCTGCGGGAGGCGGAGGAGGAGCTGGGCGTGTCCGGACTCCCCCGCCCCGAGCCGCTGTTCACCTTCCTGTACGAGAGCGCCGAGCACAGCTGGTGGTCGGCCGTGTACCAGGTGCGGTGCGCGTCGCCGGTGCGGCCGCAGGCCGAGGAGGTGGCCTGGCACACCTTCCTGACCGACGCGGAGCTGGAGCGCCGGCTGCCGGACTGGACCTGGGTACCGGACGGGCGGGAGGCCTACGACCGGCTGCGGGAGTTCCGCGCCCGGGAGGCGGGATCCACACGGTGAGCGGGCCGAGCGGTACGGATGCGGGCGCGGGGGGCGCCGGGGGCACGGACGATACGGGTGGGGAGGGTCCGGGCGGGTCCGGTCCGGGCGGGTCCGGCGGGTCCGCGCGCGGGGTGCGGCTCTGGTTCGCGCCGGAGCGGGTCCGCGCGGAGGGCGTCACGCCCGACTACCGCTTCTCGCTCGCCAACGAGCGCACGTTCCTCGCCTGGCTCCGGACGGCTCTGGCGCTGATCGGCGGGGGTTTCGCCGTCGATCAGTTCCTGCCGCACCTGGCGTGGGGCGTGCGGGCCGGTCTCGCGCTCGCCCTGCTGGTGGCCGGTGTCCTGTGCGCGCTGCGGGCGGTCAACCACTGGGTCCGCTGCGAGCGGGCGATGCGGCGCGGCGAGGATCTGCCGGTGTCCCGCTTCCCCGTCCTGCTGAGTCTGGCGGTCGCCGTGGTGGCCGTCATGATGGTGGTGGTGGTCCTGTTCGGCTGGGAGGACTCGTGACGGGCTCCCCACGCGATCCGGGGCTCCAGCCGGAGCGGACCCGGCTGGCCTGGCGGCGTACGACGCTGTCCTGCACGGTGGTGGCGCTGCTCGCGGTCCGGCAGGCGGTGCGCGGCGGGGCGGACGCCGCCGCGCTGACCGGCCTCGCGACGGGCCTGGTGGCGTGGCTGGGCTTCCTGCGGGTGGCGCACCGGCGGGTGGGCCGCATGGGCGCGGCCGAACCGGCGCCGCTGGTGGCGCGCCACGCACTGGCGGCCGTGGCGTGCACGGTGGCCGTTCCGACGCGGGGCCGTTCCGACGCGGGGCCGTTCCGACGCGGGGCCGTTCCGACGCGGGGCCGTTCCGACGCGGGGCCGTTCCGACGTGCGGGCCGTCCCGAGGTGGGGCCGTCCCGTCCCGGCCCGAGGTGCGGTCCGGCGCGGCCGTGCCCGTGCCCGTCCCCGTCAGGTGTCCCAGTCCACGGTGACGACGACCTTCCCCCGCGTACGGCCCTGTTCGTTGAGCCGGTAGGCGTCCGCGGCCTGTTCCAGCGGGAAGGTGCGGTCCACGTGGACGGAGACGATGCCCTGCTCGGCCAGTCCGGCGAGGTGGGCGAGGTCGGTGGCGTCGGGGCGTACGAAGGCGTAGCGCCCGCCGTAGGAGAAGACCTCGGCGTCCGCGATGGAGGCGAGGCGCCCGCCGGGGGCGAGGGTCGCGGCGGAGACCCGCAGCGCCTCGCCGCCCACCGTGTCGAACGCGGCGTCGAAGCCGTCCGGGGCCAGGGCGCGGAGCCGGTCGGCGAGCCCCTTGCCGTACTCCACGGGTTCGCCGCCGAGCCCGCGCACGTACGCGTGGTTGTGGGGACCGGCGGTGCCGACGACCCGGCAGCCGGCGTGCCGGGCGAGCTGGACGGCGAGCGAGCCGACGCCGCCCGCGGCGGCGTGCACGAGGACCGTCTCGCCCTCGCGGACCTTCAGGACCTTGTGGAGCACCTGGTGGGCGGTCAGTCCGCACAGCGGCAGCCCGGCGGCCTCCTCGAAGCCGACGCTCAGCGGTTTGCGGGCCAGGGTGCGCACCGGGGCGGCGACGTACTCGGCGAACGTCCCGCGGGAGAGGAAGTCCTCGCGCACGTAGCCGATGACCTCGTCACCGACCTCGAACTCGTCCACGGCGGCGCCCGGCTGCACGACGACCCCGGAGACGTCCCAGCCGGGGATCACGGGGAAGACCGCTTCCAGGCTCGCCTGGAGGTATCCCTCGCGCGCCTTCCAGTCCACCGGGTTCACGGCGGCGGCCCGCACCTTCACCAGGACCGAGTCGGGGCCGACCTTCGGGTCGGGCCGCTCGCCGTACTCCAGGACGTCGGCCGAGCCGTACCTGCTGTAGCTGATCGCCTTCATCCTCCGACGATCGGCGCGGCCGGGCGGCCCCGCAACTCAGGCCGCCGGGACCGGCCGAACCGACCGGCCGACCTCACCGGCGGTCTCACCAGCGGGGTACGGCCGGGGCCACCCATCCCGGGTCGGCCTGGCGCATGGCGGCCGCGTCGTCGCGGGAGCGCAGGGTGCCGTCGTCGTCCAGCCAGCGCCGGTGGAGCGCGGCGAGCCGGTCGCGGTCCAGCTCGACACCGAGTCCCGGTGCCTCGGAGACGGTCAGGTGCCCGTCCTCGAAGGTGTGGCGGGTGGTGAGGACGTCCTCGGTCTGCCAGGGGTAGTGGCTGTCGCAGGCGTGGCCGAGGTCGGGCACGGTGGCGGCGACATGGGTCATCGCGGCCAGGCTGACGCCGAGGTGGGTGTTGGAGTGCATGGAGAGGCCGACGCCGAAGGCGCGGCATGTCGCGGCCAGTTCGCGGGTGCGGTGCAGTCCGCCCCAGTAGTGGTGGTCGGAGAGGACGATCTGGACCGCGTCGCGGGCGAAGGCCTCGGGCAGCTCGGCGAGGGTGGTGACGCACATGTTGGTGGCGAGCGGCAGGTCCGTGCCCGCGGAGACCCGCGCCATCGCCTCCGTACCGCTGGCCGGGTCCTCCAGGTATTCCAGGACGCCCTTCAGCTCCTCGGCGACGCGCAGGGAGGTCTCCACGGACCAGGCACCGTTGGGATCCAGGCGGAGCGGCTGCCCCGGGAACGCCTCGGCCAGGGCGCGGACGGCGGCGATCTCCTCGTCGGGCGGGAAGACGCCGCCCTTGAGCTTGAAGGAGGTGAAGCCGTGGTCGCGGGCGAAGCGGCGGGCCTGGGCGACGACCCCGGCCGGGTCGAGGGCGGCGCCCCAGTCGTCGCGTTCACCGGCTGCGGGATGGGCGGCCCAGCGGTAGAAGAGGTACGCGCTGTACTCGACGCGGTCGCGGACCTTGCCGCCGAGCAGGGCGTGCACCGGCAGCCCCAGGGTCTTGCCGAGCGCGTCCAGGCAGGCGACCTCGAACCCGGAGACGACGGAGAGCCGGAGCTTGTCGGCGGTCTGGGCGCCGCGCAGTCCGCCCGCGTCCACCCGCTCGTCGGCGCCGCGCGCCGCACCGCACACCTCCTCGGCCAGCGCGAAGAGGCCGTTCACGTCACTGACCGGGCGGCCGGGCAGGACACGGGCGAGCGGCTCGGCCAGTTCGAGGTAGGTGCCGTCGCCGTAGGTCTCCCCGACCCCGGTCACGCCGCCCCGGGTGACGACCTCCACCACGAGCCTGGGGGTGTACGGCTGGTGGACGCCCTGGGTGTTCAGCAGCGGCGGATCGGCGATGAGGATCGGGGTGAGCCGGACGTCTTCGATCAACAAGGCGGCATCCATACGTGAACTGTATTCAGGGACGCGACCGCCGACCAGGGTCCGGCGGAGATCACACCTGGATTCCGGGCGGGCACTGGACGGCATACCGACTGGTCGGCATGATGGTGCCGACCCGTACGGCCGCCTCGGAGGTGCGAACCATGAGCCCAGTCCACCCGCCAGGTCTCGACCTCGACCGGTTGCGCGGTCACCTCGACCGCGAGCGGCCGGGGCTGGTGAACGGACCGCTGGAGGCCCGGCTGATCGAGGGCGGCCGCTCGAACCTGACGTACCTGGTGACGGACGGTACCGGGCGCTGGGTCGTCCGCCGGCCGCCGCTGGGCCATGTGCTGGCCACCGCGCACGACATGAGGCGCGAGCACCGGGTGATCAGCGCCCTGCACCCGACGGCCGTGCCGGTGCCCGAGCCGCTGCTGCTCTGCGAGGACGACGCGGTCATCGGTTCCCCCTTCTACGTCATGGAGCACGTCGAGGGAACGCCGTACCGGACCGCCGAGCAGCTCGCCCCGCTCGGCGCCGCGCGTACCCGGGCCGCCGTGCTGGGGCTCGTGGACACCCTGGTGGATCTGCACGCCGTGGACCCGGTAGCGGTCGGCCTCGGGGACTTCGGGCGGCCCGACGGCTTCCTGGATCGCCAACTGCGACGTTGGGGCAAGCAGTTGGACGCCTCCCGCAACCGCGAACTGCCGGGCATCGACGAGCTGCACGCCGCGCTCGGCCGGGACCTGCCCGACTCCCCCGCGCCCACCGTCGTGCACGGCGACTACCGCCTGGACAACGTCCTGATCGGGCCGGACGACCGGATCAAGGCGGTCCTGGACTGGGAGATGTCCACGCTCGGCGACCCGCTCACCGACCTCGGCCTGCTGGTGATGTACAGCTCTGACCTGGAGCTGCCCGACTCGCCGGTCTCCACCACCAGCGGCGCGGCCGGCCATCCCCGCCCCGCCGAGCTGGTCGAGCGCTACGCCGCCCGCTCCGGCCGGGACACCTCGGCGGTCTCCTGGTACACGGCCTTCGCGTGGTTCAAGCTCGCCGTGATCCTTGAGGGCATCCACTACCGCTACACCCTCGGCCAGACCGTCGGCGCCGGATTCGACCGCATCGGCGATCTGGTGCCGGTCTTCATCGCGCACGGCCTCACCACCCTCCAGGAAGGCTGACCACCCATGGACTTCGCGTTCGACGCCCGTACCGAAGAGCTGCGCACCCGGCTGCTCGCCTTCATGGACGAGCACGTCCACCCGGCCGAGGAGGTCGCGGAGGAGCAGCGCGCCCGGCTCGCCTCCCCGTGGGACACCCCGCAGGTGGTGGAGGACCTCAAGGCGGAGGCCCGGCGGCTGGGGCTGTGGAACCTCTTCCTGCCGGACGCGGAGTACGGCGCCGGGCTGACGAACCTCCAGTACGCCCCGCTCGCCGAGATCACCGGCCGCAGCCCCCACCTGGCGCCGACCGCGCTGAACTGCGCGGCCCCGGACACCGGGAACATGGAGGTGCTGCACCAGTTCGGCACGGACGCGCAGCGAAAGCGGTGGCTGGAGCCGCTGCTGGCCGGAGAGATCCGCTCGGCGTTCGCGATGACGGAGCCCGAGGTGGCCTCCTCCGACGCGACGAACATCGAGACCCGGATCACCCGGGACGGCGGGGACTACGTCGTCAACGGGCGCAAGTGGTACATCTCCGGGGCGATGAACCCGGACTGCGCGATCTTCATCGTGATGGGCAAGACGGACCCGGACGGCGAGGACATCCGCCGCCAGCAGTCGATGATCCTGGTCCCACGCGACACACCGGGCGTCGAAGTCCGGCGCGCCATGCGGGTGTACGGCTACGAGGACCACTCACACGGCGGCCACGCCGAGGTGGTCTTCACCGATGTGCGGGTGCCTGTCGCGAACCTGATCGGCGAGGAGGGCGGCGGCTTCGCCATCGCCCAGGCGCGGTTGGGGCCGGGCCGGATCCACCACTGCATGCGGCTGATCGGGATGGCCGAGCGCGCGATCGAGCTGATGTGCCGGCGCGCGGTGTCCCGTACGGCCTTCGGCAAGCCGCTCGCCCAGCAGGGCGTGGTCCAGAACTGGATCGCGGACGCCCGGGTGACGGTGGAGCAGTTGCGGCTGCTGGTGCTGAAGACGGCCTGGCTGATGGACACGGTGGGCAACCGGGGCGCGCACACCGAGATCCAGGCGATCAAGATCGCGACGCCGCGCGCGGTGGCGGGCATCCTCGACCAGGCGGTGCAGCTGTACGGGGCGGGTGGCGTGAGCCAGGACTCGCCGCTGGCCGAACTGTGGGCGTCGGCCCGGACGTTGCGGCTGGCGGACGGCCCGGACGAGGTGCACCAGCGGTCGCTGGCGCGACGGGAGATCAAGAAGTACCTGTGACGGCGGGGCCGGGTGCTGCGGGGTTCGGGGAGCCGTGGGGCCCGGCGCGGAACATGGCCCCTGCCGCCGTGGCCGACACCGCGCGACCCGGCAGCCGGAGCACCGCTGGAGCGGCTGACGCGGTAACAGGAAACGTACGGTCACCGGGAACCGGGACTGACGGGCCCCGTCCTCCGGTGCCGCACACCGGCACCGGAGGACGGGGGCGTTCCCTACTTCCAGTAGAGGAGTTGGGCCTGCCCGGAGAGCAGGTCGTGGGTGCCGCCGCCGTCGTCGAACACGACGTACTCGACGGCCAGGGCCGCTCCGGAGTCGCAGTGGCCGCCCGCGTTGGTGACCGCGATGAAGGTGTCACCGCCGCTCCCCAGGTGCTCGGTGATCTGGCCGCTCTTCGACTTCTTGCCGCCCTTCGTCTCGTAGAAGCGGGACTGGATCGTCGCCCCGTCGGGGACGCCGGACAGCCGGAGGTAGACGGTGCCCGAGTAGTCGGCGGGTCCGGTGACCAGGGCGCCGGACAGCGGGACGGACAGCCATTCGCCCTGCGGGCGGTTCTTCGTCTGCTTGACCTTCGGGTTGACGCGCGTCGGCATGTCGTCCTCCTTGCTCGGGTCGGTACCGGGGTTCCAGCCGGCGGGGTGCTTCAGCCGCTCGGCGACGTCGGTGCGCAGGGCCGGCATGCCGAAACCCCGGGGGTCGATCTTGTCGTTGGACCACTCCAGATGGCCGATCACGCTCTTCGCGCTCCAGCCGTGCGCCCTGCACAGGGCGGCCTGGACGCGGACGATCGCGTTGTACTGGGCGGCGGGCCAGGGGTCCTTGCCGTCACCGAGGTTCTCGCACTCCCACCCGTAGAACCGCGCGTTGCCGTCGACGCCGTTGCTGTTGCCCTTGGTGGGGGGTGAGGGCCGGGTGCCGTACGACTCGGCGATCACCTGGTCCAGCACCCGGGGATCACCGCCACCGGCATGATTGGCGCGGCCCCAGCCCACGAGGTGCACCCGGCCGTTCTTCGCGATCATGCCGTGACACAGAGGGCCGGGCAGATCCGCGTACCCGTCACGGCAGAGGGCCACGGTGGCTGCGGTGCCACTGGTGACCGTGTGGTGCACCATGCTGCCGTTGACGGGGCCCCAGGCACCCACTTTGTTCCGATTATGTGTTCGCCAATTGCCGACTTCGGTAACGGCGACGCCTTCGGCGCGCAGCGCTTTGAGGAGCTTCGCGGCAGACAGGGGGGTGGCCATTGGTACCTCCTTGCGGGGATACCTGGAGCCTTCCCATCCACAATGAATTTCATCTTTGAAATAATTTTTCGATCTTCGAACGCGCCTGCGTAAAAAGGAGGCTAAGAGCTCGTAACACGATCATGGTCGGGTGTTCGTGAGGCGTCGGTAGCAGATGAGGCTGCAGGCGAGGGAGACGAAGGCGTCGTGGAGTTCGGTGC
>JOAZ01000006.1 GCA_000720535.1 Streptomyces halstedii | reverse complement strand
TGCAGGGGGGACCCTGTGGGAGAGTAGGACGCCGCCGAACTATTATTCCGGGAAAGCCCCGTGCCCTTGTGGCACGGGGCTTTTCTGCGTTTCAGAGCCCCACCGTAGGGCGGACCGGTCGGCCCCCTTCGACCCCCCGGGCCGGATTTCGGTTGCCCGGGGCCGGGCCGCGGGGCACCATCGGCGGATGGACTACGTCATACGCGGGATACGGGCCGACGAGTGGGAGCGGGCCAGGGACATCCGGCTGGCGGCACTGCGCGACCCGGTGGCCCCCCTCGCCTTCCTGGAGTCGTACGAGCAGGCGGCGGCCAGGCCCGACACGTTCTGGCGGGAGCGGACGGCGGACGCCGCGACGGGGAGGCACGTCCGGCAGTTCGTCGCCGAGGCCCCCGGTGGGGAGTGGGCGGGCACGGCGTCGGTGCTCGTGGAACGGCCGGCGGGCGAGGTGCGCTTCGGGGCGGCGGCTGAGAGGGATCAGACACACCTGGTCGGGGTGTTCGTCCGGCCCGAGCACCGGGGACGTGGGGTGGTGGACGCGTTGTTCCGTGAGGCGATCGACTGGTCGTGGGCGCTGCCCGGCCCCCCGGTGGAACGCGTACGCCTCTACGTCCACGAGGACAACGCACGGGCCGCGGCTTCCTATCGACGGATCGGCTTCGTCCCGTCAGGGGTGACGATTCCGATGGAAGGCGATCCGGCCGCTCGTGAGCTGGAGTTCGAGGTGCGCAGGGACCCGGCGGCCGACGTCACCCGGTGATCCGCCCGAGGCCGGTGAACCACCCCGGGCCGGCGGACCGCCCGGTGCGGGACGCCGTCAGGAGTGTTCCGGGGCGGTGAGGGTGTCCTGCCAGCGGGACCGGGCCTGTTCCTGGGAACGGAGCAGGACCAGGGCGGGCATCCCCCGGTGTTGGCCGGTCCTCAGCAGCTCGGGGAGCTGGGGGAGCGGGGCCACCGCTGCGACGTCGTCGAGGACGAGGGCCATTGGTGGGTCGAGCCGACCGTCGGGTGACCGTGCGGCCATGCGGCGGCCGTGCTCGACCACGTGCGAGGCCAGCGCCGTGAGGAGGGGCATCGCGCCGGGGCGGTGACGGGGATCCTCGATGGGTTCACCCACCACGTAAAGCGTTCCCCCTTCGGGGGCGAAAGATTCCAGCAGGAGCGCGTCGTTTCGGTGGGGGGTGCAGGCCTCGCGGATGTGGACCGAGGAGAGCGCGGTGAAGGCACGGGCCGTCAGGTCCTGTGCGACCTCACGGCGTTCGGGATACGCGGTGAGCGCGGACTCCAGGAGCCCGGCGAGCCCGGAGGCGGCCTTGGGGTGCGTACGCAGCAGGCGCACCGGTTCATGGGCGCTGCCTCCGGAGGCCCAGCGATGGATCTGGCGGAAGGGTCGGCCGTCCACGGCCGCCGCGTGCAGCCAGCACTGGAGGAGCGTCTGGGCGGTGTCGGCGACGGCCGCGTCGGCCCGGGCCCGGGGACGGACCGGGGCGAGGAGGGCCGCGGCCCGTGCGGACGCGGTGGCCGGGTCCTCGCAGCCGGCGGTGGGCGACCAGTGCAGGCGGTCCGGGGTGTCGCAGAGGTGGCCGGGGTCGTAGACGAGGACCGGGCCGAGCTTGGCGCGGGCGTCCTTCGTCTCGGCCCAGAGCGTGGGGTCGGAGGTCACGACCAGGGCGGGGCCCTCGGCGTCCTGGACGGCCTGGACGGCGGTGGGGCGCCGGGTGGCGGCGGTGCCGTAGAGGAGGGCCGGCGCCCTGGGCGAGGGGACGGGCACCGCCGCACGTGTGGTCGCGGCCGCGGACGGCACGGACAGGGGCACGGTCGGTGGTGCTTCGGGCGCGGGCGCGGGCACGGTCGGTGGCGCTTCGGACGCAGGCACGGGCACGGGCGTCGGCAGAGGTGCCGTTCGGGGGCGCGACTCGGGTACGGCGGCGGGTGCGTGTACGGACGGCTGCTGCTCGTAGGCCGTCTCCGTCGCCGCCCCGGCCGGTGCGGCCGTCGCTTCCGCCGCCTCCGCCGCGCGTCGGCGGCGGACCAGGCGCCAGCGGGTCACCACGCCGAGGACGAAGAAGGTCAGCACGGCCAGCACCATGAGCTCGCCGATGAACAGGCCCCAGAACAGCCCGTACCCGGACAGTGCGTCCTCCGGGGTGTCGGGCCAGGCGGCGGGGAGGTCCTGCGGGGCGACGGCCAGGGCGCGCAGGGCCAGCGGGGTCCGGGTGAACGTCACGCCGTCCGGCCAGGCGCCGTGGGAGAGCAGCCCGGCCAGCCCGGTGGCCGTCCAGGCCAGGACCGTCAGGCCGAACAGGAAGATCAGGAGACCTATCAGCAGGCCGTCCGGGATGCCGCCTGCCCGGCCCTCGCCGCCGCGCTCCGTACGGGACGGTGCCGGGCGTGCCATGTCAGGCCACCGTCGACTCGGAGGACTGGGCGAGCCGCTGCTGGCGCTCGATCCTGGCCGCCCGCTCCTCCGCCTCCAGCTCCGCGGCCCGTACGTCGTCGGGGAGCAGGTCCGGTGCGGAGCCCTCGGTCATGGCGCGGTCGGTGAAGACCAGGGGGCGTTCCGCTTCGGTGATCAGGTGCTTGACGACCTGGACGTTGCCGTTGACGTCCCAGACGGCGATACCGGGGGTCAGCGTCGGGATGATCTCGACCGCCCACCGGGGCAGGCCGATGACCTTGCCGGTGGCTCTGGCCTCGTCCGCCTTCTGGGCGTAGATGGTGCGGGTGGACGCCATCTTCAGGATGGCCGCCGCCTCCTTGGCCGCCGCGCCGTCGACGACGTCGCTGAGGTGGTGGACGACGGCGACGAAGGACAGGCCGAGCCGTCGGCCGAACTTCAGCAGGCGCTGGAAGAGCTGGGCGACGAACGGGGAGTTGATGATGTGCCAGGCCTCCTCGACCAGGAAGATGCGCTTCTTCCGGTCGGGCCTGATCCAGGTGTGTTCCAGCCACACGCCGACGATGGCCATGAGGATGGGCATCGCGATGGAGTTGCGGTCGATGTGCGAGAGGTCGAACACGATCAGCGGTGCGTCGAGGTCGATGCCGATGGTCGTCGGGCCGTCGAACATGCCGCGCAGGTCACCGTCGACGAGGCGGTCCAGGACGAGGGCGACGTCCAGCCCCCAGGCCCGTACGTCGTCCAGATCGACGTTCATCGCCTCGGCGGACTCGGGCTCCGGGTGGCGGAGCTGTTCCACGATGTCCATCAGGACGGGCTGCCGGTCGGTGATGGTCTCGTTGACGTAGGCGTGGGCGACCTTGAGCGCGAAGCCGGAGCGCTCGTCGAGGCCGTGTCCCATCGCGACCTCGATGATCGTGCGGAGCAGGGCGAGCTGGCCGGTGGTGGTGATCGTCGGGTCGAGGGGGTTGAGCCGGATCCCGTCGTTCAGCGCGGCGGTCGGGTCCAGGCGGATGGGGGTTATACCCAGTTCCTGGGCGATGAGGTTCCACTCGCCGACGCCGTCCTCGCCCTGGGCGTCCAGGACGACGACCTGGCGGTCACGGAAGCGGAGCTGGCGGAGCACATAGGTCTTCTCCAGCGCGGACTTGCCGTTGCCGGACTCGCCGAGGACCAGCCAGTGGGGTGCGGGGAGCTGCTGGCCGTACAGCTGGAACGGGTCGTAGATGTAGCCCTTGCCGGAGTACACCTCGCGTCCGATGATCACGCCGGAGTCACCGAGGCCGGGCGCGGCGGTCGGCAGGTAGACGGCCTGGGCCTGGCCCGTCGACGTACGGACCGGCAGCCGGGTCGTCTCCACCTTCCCGAAGAGGAAGGCGGTGAAGGCGTCCGACAACGCGGACAGCGGGTCTCGCATGGCGTGACTGCCCTCCCTCTCGGTTTGGTCTGTACGGTCGGTGCGCGCGGTCGGCGGGTCAGCGGCGGATGCCGGTGGCGAACGGCAGGGTGTTCACGAAGGCGCGGTGGTGCTCGCGGTCGCACCATTCGAGCTTGAGGTACGACTTGCCGGCGGAGGCCCGGATCGTCCGCTTGTCGCGGGCGAGGGCTTCGGGGGAGCGGGACGACACGGTGATGTACCCCACCAGGTTCACCCCGGCCGCTCCGCTGGCCAGATCTTCACCCCGCTGGTCGAGCCGGCCGTGGGCGGCGATGTCACGGGGGTCGATCGTACGGTTCATCTTGGCCTGGCGGCTGGCCTCGGCCTCGTCGTTGGTCTTCTCGGTCAGCATCCGCTCGATGGCGATCTCGGTGGGTTCGAGGTCCATGCAGACGGCGACCGTGCGGATCACGTCGGGGGTGTGGACGAGCAGCGGGGCCAGGAAGTTCACGCCGACGGGGGTCATCGGCCACTCCTTCACCCAGGCCGTGGCGTGGCACCAGGGGGCGCGGGTCGTCGACTCGCGGGTCTTGGCCTGGAGGAACGTCGGTTCGACGGCGTCGAGTTCGGCGGGCCAGGCGTTGCGCTTGGTCATCGCCTGGATGTGGTCGATGGGGTGGTCGGGGTCGTACATCGAGTGGACGAGGGAGGCCAGCCGGCTCTGTCCGAGCGGCTGGCGCACGCGGATGTCCGCCTCGGCCAGCCGTGCGCAGATGTCGGTGAGCTCGCGGGCCATGACGACGGCGAGTCCGGCGTCGCGGTCGAGCTTGCGCCCGCTGCGGGGGCGGGCGGCGCGGGCCATGGCGTTGGCCTCGGCGGCCAGCTCACGGCTGTAGTGCATACAGGCGACGAGGTAGGCGCGGTGCTGCTCGCTGGAGGTGGAGACCATGGACTGCAACTGGTCGTAGGAGTCCCGCAGCCAGCCGGGCGCGCCGTGGTCGCCGCGCTGGGCGACGTCCTTGGCGTGGGCGTCGGGGTCGGCGGGCAGGGTGCGCGCCAGCATCTGGAGGCGGGTGACGAAGCCGTCGCCGTTGGCGACGTGCTTGAGCAGGGTGCCGAACCGGTCGACCAGGGCTTCCTGGTCCTCGCTGTCGCGCAGGCCGACTCCGGGGCCCTCGATCTCGATGGCGGCGGTCACCGTGCGCCGGTCGGCGTGCAGGAGTACGGCGATCTCGTCGGGTCCGAAGGGTGCGGCGAGCCAGCTGATGCGGCCGATGCCCGGGGGCGGCCCGATCTCGACCTCACGGCCGTCCGCCCCCACGCCCGCTTCCATGGCGGCGGAACGGTAGGCGGTGCCCCGGCGCAGGGAGCGCTTGAAGCTGCGGTTGATCTCGAACCACTTGTAGAAGGTGCGCCCCTTGTAGGGGAAGTACACGACGGCCAGGGCCAGCATGGGGAAGCCGACGAGCGTCACGATCCGCAGGGAGAGGACCGGGACGAGGAGCCCGCTCATCATGCCGAGGAACGCCCCGCCGATGATCAGGGCGATCTCGCCCGTCTCGCGGTTCTTGCCGACGATCGCGTTCGGCCGGGCGCGGCCGATCAGATACGTACGGCGGGATGCGATGGTGTGGGACTGGGTCGTCAACGCCCGCCACCTCCTGTGCTCGTGCTGCCTGTGCTGCCGGAACCGCCACCTCGGGAGGAGCGGCTGCTGTGGGGGGTGCCGGAGGTGGGCCCGGACCCGCGGGGCGCGGGTGTGGCGCCGGATCCGCCGGTGCCGCGGGAGCTGTGGGCGGCCACACCGCCGCTGACCGGGTTGGCCGGTCGCCCGCCCCCGCCACCGCCGCCACCGCCGCCGTCCCCGCCGCCGCGGCCGCTGTGGGTCTTGATGCCCTGGGAGACGAGCGCGGCGGGCGAACTGATCATCGCGGCTGCCTGGGAGCCGTCCGTGGCCTGCTTGCGGTTGGTACGGGCGCCCTGGATCTCGTCGCCGAAACCGGGCACGAAGCGGTAGATCATCGCCGAGGCGAAGATGGCCAGCAGGATGATGGCGAGTCCGGAGACGACGGCGGACATGGCGTTCGGCCCGTCGTCCTCGGCGAGCGCGCCGGCCAGTCCGAGCACGATGACGATGACCGGCTTCACCATGATCACGGCGATCATGATGCCCGCCCAGCGGCGGACGTGGCCCCACATGTTCTTGTCGACCAGGCCCGCGTACACGATGACGCCGAGCAGGGCGCCCACGTACAACAAGGCGGCCCGGATGACCAGTTCCAGCCAGAGGATGCCGGCGGCGAGTACCGAGACGAGCGAGACGATGATCAGCATGATCGGGCCGCCGCCGATGTCGGTGCCCTTCTTGAGCGCCTCGGCGAAGGAACCGAAGAAGACGTCGCTGTCGGCCCCGGTGGCGGAGGAGATGACCGAGGTCACGCCGTCGGTGGCGGACACGACCACGTAGAGGATGAGCGGGGTGAAGGCGGAGGCGAGCACGGTCAGCCAGAGGAAGCCGACGGCCTCGGAGATCGCGGTGGTGAGCGGGACCCCGCGGATCGCCCGCTTGGCCACGGCGAAGAGCCACAGGACGAGGGTCAGGACGGTGGAGGCGGCGAACACGATGGCGTACTGCTGGCGGAACGTGGGGTTGGTGAAGTCGACGTTGGCGGTGCCCTCGACGGCCTCGCTGAGCTTCTTGACGGTCCAGGACGCGGCGTCGGCACAGCCGCGGGCGAGGGAGGAGAGGGGGTCCAGGGCGTCGTCGGTGGTGGTGGGGGTGCGGCGTTGGGCGCCGCCTTCACCGTCCTCGCAGTAGTCCTTCGCAGCGCCGTAGATGAGGTCACAGGGGTTGTTGCTGGTACTCGGGCCGGGAGTCGGGGTGGGCGCGGCCGCAGCACGTGTGGCGAGCAGGAGCATGGGGGCAGGCAGAACGGCCAGTACAAGGCCGAGAGCCTTGACGGCACGATGAGAGCTACCGGGCATAGGTGAACCCTCCGAACCCGTTGACAGCGCCGGCGATTTCCTCGGCGCTGGACGCCCGACTGTCGCCGTCTACGGGGGCAGGACCGTCCTTCTGGGAATGAGTCACGATTTTCCAGTCCCCTTCGACCCATTCCAGTTCCGTTGTGATGGTGAACCATCCGTCTGTGACCGGTTTGGTCGACCCCTCCCCCGCCAGGCCGATCAGCCCTGTGCACCAGACATCGACGGTGGTGCGGCCGTCGGCCACCTTCACCACCTTGGTGCCCACCGGGGTGGTGCGTGAGATGAAGGTGAAGCCGGCGGGCGCAGTACCGTCGTCGTTGAGGCCGAGGTTGGCGAAGAAGCCGGGCGAGTAGGCGGTGTCCAGAGTGGTACGGAAGCGTTCGACGGATGCGGGAGCGATGATCGCGTCGAGGATGGCGTCGCGCTGTGCCTTGTCGAACATCTCCGCCGACCCCAGCGCCACCGCGTAGTTCGCCGCCGCGCTCTGGGCCCCCTGCTCGTCGTGGGCGAAGCCCGCGGCGATCGTGCCGTTCTTGCCCTGGACCGGCTTCGTGCCCGTGGCGGCCGTGGGGCCCGTTCCGGCCGTGGCGGAGTCCTTGCCGCCGCCGTTTGCTCCCGAGCCCTTGCCCTCGCCGCCGCCCAGGTTCGCGAGGGCGATGGCCGCGATCAGCAGGACGACGACGCCCACCACCATCGCCAGCGAGCGGGTGTTCCGTACGGGCCGGCGGCCGTAGCCGTCGTTGTCGTCGCCGGGGAGGCGGGTCCGTGTCTGGCGTGTACCGCCGATGGTGCTGTACGGGTCCTCCGTACGGGGCCCCGGTTCGCTCCTGTAGTCACGCTCGTCGCCGTGGCTCATGCCGCGTACGCCCCCTCAGCCGTGTGCGGTGCCGCCTGGTACGACGGTAGCCGTGCTGGTTCCCGCGTGGGCGCGGAGTGGTGACTCGACATCAGGGGACGCAACCTCTGCCGGTGGGCACTACGGACGGATGGGTGGAGGCGGGCGGGGAACGGGGACGGGCCCGGGGCGAACGGGCTGACGGGCGCTCAGACTGCCATCCCGTAGACGATGGT
Organism: Streptomyces halstedii; assembly: GCA_000720535.1. Taxonomy (GTDB): domain Bacteria; phylum Actinomycetota; class Actinomycetes; order Streptomycetales; family Streptomycetaceae; genus Streptomyces; species Streptomyces halstedii. Next base: position 352,905 of record JOAZ01000006.1, on the reverse strand, counting down.
GAAGAGCGTTCCCAGCGACCCGATGATGAAGACGCCGGTCAGGCCCGCCACGATCAGGCCTTTGCCCTGTTCCGCGCTGAACGTGTCACGCAGGGCCGTCGCCCCGATGCGCTGCTTGGCCGCCCCCCAGATCGCGATGCCGAGGCAGAGCAGAATGGCTACCGCCATCACCACCTCGATCATGATGCGAGCCTCGTTGCCCAGGGTCCCGAACGGCCCCCAGTTCGGGGCGATTCCGCCGATGATGGTGGTGATGTCGCCCTTTTCAGCTGCCAGGATCATGTAAGTCACCGCCCCTGTTGGGTAGTTCGCCGCCCGCGCCGTACGGAACGGGTCGCCTTCTATCTTCGCTGATGAAACCGCCGTCGCACGACGCCTTCCGGGGTCTCTTTACCCGAATCTCGCACGTTTGACCGGTGCGACCGCTCTGACGTGCGGCTCACGTACGGATCTGCGTGCCCATGCATGGTTACTCTGTGTATCACGCTCAGTGACGGTTAGCAACGACAGTGGCCATGGATTATCAGCCCGGTTGCGGCGTTGGGCGGGTGGCGGCTGTCCGTCCGCGCCGTTCGGGAGCCGGGAGTGCGCCGGTGGCTCCCGGCCGACGCCCCGTCAGGGCGCGGGCCGGGGAGGGGCGGAGCGGCTCGGGGTGGGGCCCCGCCGCCCCTTCGGTCGGCCTCGCCCGCGGCCGGCCCGGACTACTCGGCGAACGACCGCTCGTCCTTCCTTCGTCGGCCGCGGTCCGGCGGCACCTCGATGTCGCCGTCGGCGTGCCGGTCGCCGGCCGGCCGCGACAGCCGGACCTTGGCCCCGCGCGCGGCGTGACGCGCGGAAGAGGGAGGGGCTCAGCCGGCCGCCGACGGAGGGGTTCCGGCGCGGGCCCGGCCGGTCACGAGCCGAGCAGGGCCAGTTCGTCAGGCGTGAGCCGGACCGCTCCCGCGGCGATGTTCTCGGCGAGGTGGTCCGGGTTGCCGGTGCCGGGGATGGCCAGCACGTGCGGCCCCTGGTGGAGCGTCCAGGCGAGCCGCACCTGCGCGGGCGTCACGCCGTGGTTCCGGGCGACGGCCAGCACCTCGTCGCTCTCACCCTCGCCGCCGCCCGTCCCGGCCTCACCTCCGGCACCGGCTATGGCGTAGAACGGCACGAACGCGATGCCCTGCTCCCCGCACGAGCGGAGGAGCGCCTGGTCCTCGGGGGTGGACCCGATGCCGTACCTGTTCTGTACGCAGACCACGGGGGCGATGCTCCGAGCCTCGGCGAGCTGGTCAGCCGTGGTGTTGGAGATGCCCAGGTGGCGGATGAGGCCCGCCTCCCGAAGCTCCGCCAGGGCGCCGATGTGGTCGGCGACCGATTCCGCCCGGTGGCTGCGCGCGATCCGGAGGTTCACCACGTCCAGGTGGTCGCGGCCGAGCTGGCGCAGGTTCTCCTCGACCTGGCCGCGCAACTGCTCAGGGGTGGCCCACGTCCACACGCCGGAGGGGTCGCGTCCGGGGCCGACCTTGGTGGTGATCACCAGGTCGTCGGCGTAGGGGGCCAGGGCGCTGTTGATGAGCTCGTTGGCCGACCGCAGGGGGGAGAAGTAGAAGGCGGCGGTGTCGATGTGGTTCACACCGAGCTCGATCGCCCGGCGCAGGACCGTCATGGACCTGCCCCGGTCGCCGGAGGGGCCCTTCGAGAACGCCGGGCCGGGCTGGGTGAGCCGCATGGCGCCGAAGCCGATGCGGTTGACCGTCAGATCACCGAGCGTCCAGGTGCCGGCCGCCGATGCGTCGATCGTTTCCGAGGATGAGGTCATCATCGGATTTTCGCATGGGCTGGTGTGCGGGCCGTCTCATCCGCAGCAGGGGCCGAGACCGGTCGGCGGGGCGTTCCCTCACGGCTCCCGTACGAGTGCCTGGATGAGGTCCCGTGACTCCGGGCCGGGCAGTGCCACGGCTTCGAGGCGGTCGAACAGCAGCCGGTACTGCTCCAGTTGGGCGGCCGACTCGACGAACGCCGGTCCGTGCGACTGGTCGAGCTGTGCGGTGTCGAGGGCGGGCACGGATCCCTGGACGTAGGAGACGGACTGCCCCGACCCGGGGTAGTCCGTGACCGTGAAGGGGACGACACGGATCGAGACGTGCGGGTACTCGCCCAGCTCCAGCAGGTGCCGGAGCTGGTTGCGGGCGGTCTCGGGGCCGCCGAACCTCATCCTCAGGGCCGCCTCGTGGACGACCGCTCGGTAAGGGACGGCACCGTCGCGGTACAGGACGCCCTGACGCTTGATCCCGTACGACACGCGGTGCTCGATCTCGGGCGGTGACATCGCGGGCACGGCCTGCCGATGGACCTCGCGCGCGTGCTCGGCCGTCTGCAACAGGGCGGGGATGTGCAGGCCGGAGGCCGCGCGCAGGCTGATGCCGTGGTGCTCGATCTCCGCCAGGTCGAGGAGTCTCGCCGGGAGCCTGTCCCGGTACTCCTCCCACCATCCGCCCCTGCGCTCACCGGTCAGGGCGACCAGGGCCTCGATGAGCGCCTGGTCCGTACAGGAGTAGGCGCGTGCCGCGACGCGGACGCGTTCGGCGCTGACCCCGAACCGCGCGACCTCGATGTTGCTCAGCTGGCCCGAGCTCGTGCCCAGGAGCGCGGCCGCCTGGGTGGTGGTCATCCCGGCGCGCTCGCGCAGTTTGCGCAGCTCGGCGCCGAGTCGGACGCGGCGCGCTGTGGGGGCTGCCCGGCCTGCCATGTGAACCTTCCTCGGAGTCGTCTGCGGGGGCCCGCTCGCTCGTACGAGTGATTTAGGGCAAGGATTCCGGTCGTGTGGCGCAAGTAATCCTTGAACGACTCTAGTGTCTGACTCAGGCCACCCGCCCGGAAGAACCCCGCTCGACGGAGCGACCTGGTCACCGGGCACCGCAGAGCACCTCAACCCTCCTCCGTGGACGGAGACTTCCATGCCCACTGCCACCGTATCGCCGCCCTGGGCCTACACCCTCCACCTTCCCCGAGATCCCCGCGCCCCCGGGGTGGCCCGTTCCACCCTGAAGGCCGCCCTGCGCGCGCACGGCATGGCCGAACTCGTCGACACCGCCGAACTGCTGGCCAGCGAGCTGGTCACCAACGCGTATCTGCACTCCAAGGGCGCGTATTCGCTCAGGGTGTGCGGGGCCGGGCGGCAGCGCGTCAGGATCGGCGTCCGCGACACCGATCCGCACATCCCGGCGCCGTTCGGCTGGAGTGTGGAGACACCGGCGGCCATGGCCGAGCACGGGCGGGGCCTGCACCTGGTCACCCTCTGGGCGGAGAGGTGGGGCGTCTGCCCGGTGGGCGAGGGGCTGCCGGGACAGGACGGCAAGCTGCTGTGGGTCGAGTGCGCCTGGAAGCCGGAGGTGGAATTGCCGGCGGAGTCGCCGAGGGAGTGGCCGACGGGGTGATCCGGCTGGTTCCGGCCCCGGGGCACCGCTCCCCGCCACTCGGGGTGTCGCCCTTCGCCCGTTCATACGCGGGGGCGGCTGTCCGCTCCCGTACGTGACCGGGGGCGGCCGGGCCTCCGACAGGCCTGACCGCCCCTCTGGTCCGTCTCCCGGGGCGACTTCGCCCTTGCCTAACGGCCCGTCATCCCGCGTACCGGGCCTCGAACGTCTGGAAGGCCCGTTCCTGGCGCCACTCCAGCCGGGCCTTCGGGCTCGCGGCCAGCAGGCGCTCGCAGCGGTCCGACTGCGGTACGCGGCACTCCTCGACCGGCCGGAACCCCTTGCGCACCGGCGCGTCCCGCCACAGGCTGCGGCCCGGCAGGAAGGAGTACTCCAGCGAAGCCCGCGCCAGGTCCTTCAGCTCGGGGTAGCCGAGGGCGTAGGTGCGTGCCGCGCGCTGGTACTCCTGGCCGATGTCGCCCCGTGAGACCCCCGGGTCGTCCGTGGACAGCACCACGGGGACCCCGTACGCCCGGTAGATCGGGAAGGGGTGCTCGGCGCCCTCCACCTGGAGGATCTGGGCGTTGCTGGTGAGCGGGACCTCCACCGCGATCTGGCGGCGGGCCATGTCGCGGGCCAGCCGACGCCAGCCGTCCTCGTGGACCAGGTCGACACCGTGGCCGATCCGCTCCGCCTGACCGGTGCGCACGGCGTCGTCGATGTGGAAGGTGAGGTCCTCCGGCTTCACCAGCCCGGGGACGAGTTCGCCCGCGTGCAGGGTGATGTGGGCGCGCGGATAGACCCCGTGGAGGTAGTCCAGCATGCGCATCTGGAGGCGGTAGTCCCGCAGGGAGATCGCGCCGTCCTCCGGCTGCACCAGGTTCACCGCGACGAACCGCTGGTCGCGTTCGGCCAGGCGCAGGCCCAGGGCGATCTGGGTGAAGACGCGCTCCGGGGCGCTGTTGCGGGAGACCTGGGAGATCCAGCGCACCGTGATCCGGCAGGCCGGGGAGGGGGTGGCGGTGGCACAGCGCGCCGTCTCGCGGAACTCCGTGTCGGAGGCGTCCGCTTCCTTCTTGGCGTCGGTGATCAGCTGGTCGAGCCGGCCCCCGGCGAGCAGCTTGTTGTGCAGGGCGGCGAAGTCCGGGTCCCACCCGACCTCGTCGGCGAGCTTCTTGGCTCCCGCCGAGGCCGGGCTGACCATCGTCTCCAGATAGCTCTGGTTCTGGACGGCCGCGGTGCCCGCCACATCGGCCAGCATCTTTCCGCGGTGTGCGGTCGCCGCGCCGAACTTGCCGAAGGTGTCGAAGAAGTGGTCGTGCCCGGACTCGCCCTGCGGGAAGTCCTGCATGGACCAGGCCCGGACGATGCTCTGCCGGAACGCGGCATCGGTGAGAGCGTCGGCGGCGGGGCGCTTGCCGGGCCCGCAGGGGGGCGCGACAGCGGTCATGGTGGCGTCGATACACAGACCGTCGTCGGCGGCGAGCTTGATGAGGTATTCGGTGCGGACCGCACCCGAGAGGTGGTTGTGCAGGTCACCGCCCTTGGGCAGGTCCCGGAAGAAGCGGTCGGCCGCCCGCGCCTCGGCCCCGTGCGCGCCCAGCCAGGCGGCGGTGCGTTGTTCGGCGGTGGTCGTGGGGCGGTCCGGGGCGGGGGCCGCGACCGAGGCGGCCCGTGCCGGTGGTCCGGCGGGCAGCGATGACACGAGGGCCGCGGCGGCGGCGAGCCCCGAGGCCAGCAGCAGCCGGCGGCCGCGCGATGAGGTGCGGTGTACAGAGATCACGCGTCGCATGATCACGAACTCCCGGGCGCACCACTCGGTACTGAGGGGCCGCCGCTCCGTAAACCATCCGTCCGGGTGACCGTGAGGGCTGCGGGCCCGGTTCAGCCGCCCGGTTCGGTCGCGCGTTTCGGTCGCGAGGTTCGCTTGCCCGGTTTGGTCGTCAGGACCGGTCGCGCGGTTCGGTCGCCCGTTTCGGTCGTCAGGATCGGTCACGCGGTTCGCGCAGCCGCCCCGGTTCGTCCGCCCCGGTTCAGATGCGCGACTCCGGCGGGAAGCCGGTCCAGCGCATTTCCGGCGGCAGGTGCCCCATGTCGTTGACGGTCATGACGTCGGCGGGCCGGTCGGGGGCGTACCGGATGACGGTGAGTGCCGCGTTGGCGTGGTTCAGGCCCATCCAGCGCCACGGGGGTGCGTCGAGGGCGTCCCGGACGAGCCAGGCGGCCAGGAAGGCGTGGGTGACGACGAGTTCGTGGCGGGGTTCGTCCCCGTCCACGGGACCGGTGAACCGCTCCGTCGCGGCTCGGGTCAGCTCCGGGCCGTGAGCCAGCTCCTCCTCCGTGAACTGTTCCAGGAAGCCGAGCAAGCGCTCTGCCGCGTTCGGCGGGAACTCCTCGCGCCGCGGAACGTACGGGACGAAGTCCCCGGCCTCCTCCGCGACGTGCAGGGGGACACCGTCCAGGCGCCCGCCGATCAGCTCGGCCGTCTCGGCGGCGCGGGGCAACGGCCCGTGGTGGACGGCGGCGAGGGAAGCGCTCCGGAGCCGTTCGCCGAGGAGTTCCGCCTGGCGCCGTCCGGTATCCGTGAGCCCGGACTCGTCCGGCAGCGCCTCGCCGTGCCGGGCGAGGTAGAGGTAGCGGGTTGCGGTCCCGGCCATGGGGGCGTCCTCGGTTGCTGTGGTGGTCGGTGTCGGTGTCGGTGTCGGTGTGGGTGTCGGTGTTCGGTGGGGCTGTGGGGCTGGTGGGGATGACGCCGGGAGGTGGAGGGCGGTTCCCGGCCCCGTCACCGGGCGGCGGGCGTGCGGACGGGGCGGGCGGGCCGGTGGCCGTCGCCTGGACGAGGGGCGCGCCCGCGTCCGGTCAGCCCGTCGCGCGTTCGGGTGACGTGAGGGTGCGCTGATCCCGTGGGACGGCGGGGGAGGCGAGTCCGGGTACGGAGATGCCGGGCGTGTCGGGTACGCCGGATTTGGCACAGTGCCGCTCCACGATCAGGAACGGGGTGAGCGGTGTGACCGGGGTGCGGAGCCTGAGAGAACTCGCGGGGCCGGCCGGGGACGACGACCGGGCGGTGCTGCGGCACAGCGACGGGCCGTGGGTACGGGCGGCCGACGGCGCGGAGGCGCTGCGTACACACCTGGGGCCCGTGCCCGCCGAACTGGCCGCGGCGCACAAGGGGCTGACCGCCGGATCGGGCGCGCTGTCGGCTCTCGCCGAGCTCGGAACGGTACGCGCGTCCTGGGAGCGGCGGTTCGCGGCCGCCCAGGGTGAGTGCGCGAGCCTCACCGGGAAGTTCAGGGCCGTGGCCCGGACCCTGGGCGGGACGGACGAGACCGTGCGGTCGTCCTTCACGTCGGTGGCCGGGAGGGCCGAGGCGCGGTGAGGATCGACGGCGGTCTGACCTGGACGGCGTTACGTGACCTGGAATGCGCGGAACTCGAAGGCGCGGCCGACGGGTGGGGCCAGGTCGGCAACCGCGCCGACGCGGCGCGGGACCGGGTGGGCACGCACCTGCTGAACGGTCTGCGCGACACACAGCGGAGCGAGGCGGCGGAGTCCGCGGTCGCACGGCTGCACCAGTTGCACGGGAACTTCCAGTACGCGCACACCGAGTGCGGGCTGATCCGCACGGCCCTCAACAGCCTGGCCCACGAGATGAAGGCCCAGCAGCGGGTGCTGGCGGACGCGCTGGAGGACGCGGCGGCGCTGACGTTCACAGTGCACGCGGACGGCTCGGTGGCGTACCCGGCGGCCGGCGAGGGCCTGCTCGACGGCCGGCCGCCCCAGGGTGGTACGGCCGCGTCGAGCGGCCCGCCGGGACTGGTGGCCCCCTCGGGCCTGATCGCCCCGAACCCGAACGCCGCGAGGGCCCAGGACATCGCGGACCGGGTGGCGGGCGCGGTGCGGGCGGCGGCCGAGATCGACTGGCGCTACGCGGGGATCCTCCGGCGCCTGAAGGCCGAGGAGGGCCTGAAGGTCCCGGCCTCGACGTGGAAGGACGCGGCGGCCGACGCGGCCGAGGTCCGGGACGCGGCGAGGAACTACCTGCGGGACGGCATCCCCGAGGACGCGACCCCGGCGGAGCGGAACGCGTGGTGGGCGGGCCTCGGGCAGGAACAGCGCGAGGAGTACCTGGCGGTGTACCCGGACGTGATCGGCAACCTGGACGGCATCCCGGCGGCGGTCCGGGACGCGGCCAACCGGGACAACCTGCAACTGCTGATCGGGAAGCTGGACGGCCGGGACGACAGCAGGTCGGTCGCGCAACTGGAGGGCCTACGGGAGATCGACCGGCAGCTGAGGGCCGGGTCCGACCCTCCGATGTTCCTGCGGGGCATCAGTGACGAGGGCAACGGCCGAGCGATCGTGTCCTACGGGAACCCTGACACGGCGCGGAACGTGGCGGCGTACGTGCCGGGACTGAACACCTCATTGGACAAGGAGTTCGCGGAGGGGGATTTGAAGCGCGCTCGGGACACGGCCATCACCGCGCAAAGATATGACTCATCCAGTGCGGCAATCGCATGGCTGGGGTATGACGCTCCACAAGCTCCTGACTGGTTTGGCAGCTTGGCGGTGATGGGGGACTCCAGGGCCGAAAGAGGCGGGGCTCATTTCAGTAGCTTCATGCAAGGAATCGTTTCCACGAATGAGAGCGAGGACCCGCATCTTACGGCTATTGGTCACTCGTACGGTTCACGCACTGTGGGGGCGGCTGCGCAGCGAGGCGAAGGAATCCCAGGCGTTGACGACATCGTGCTGGTGGGCAGCCCTGGGGTGGGAGTTGATCGTGCTGAGGATCTCGGCGTTGGGAAAGAGCACGTTTTTGTCGGTGCAGCGGAAAATGATGTCGTGACAAGGCTCCCGTCCAAGCAGCAGGTGGTTCTTGGTGCGGCGGCGGGTCCCGTGGCCTATATGGTGGGCAGTTTGGTTGACAAGGGAGACGGTGATCTCTGGTTCGGGAAGGATCCGGCCAGCAGAGCCTTCGGTGCGCAACGTTTTCATGTGGACGAAGGGCCCCGGCTGATCAGTGCAAGGGGGCTGTCAATCGATGCGCATTCAAGGTACTTCGATGTTGGACCCGAGCGAGATAATGCTTCGGCGGACAACATTGCGTTGATCGTTTCCGGGAACGCGCACAAGATCAAGTCCGAGGAGGCTCGTTGATTGCCTCATTTCGAAATTCTGTGGTGGGGTTCTTGCTCGGCATGGTGCTGCTCGGTTGTGGAAATACCACTGAGGGGGGAGCTGTGAATATGCAGGCGGCGGCTGACCGTGCGGACGGTATCCTTGACGAGGTCTTGGGAGAAATTGAGCCAGGGGTTGAGTGGGCGCACGATCAGACAACGACGGGTAGCTGTGACGTATCTCGCCGTCGTACGGTTATGACGATCATCTCGACTCAGCGGCGGGGTAGCTTTCTCGGTATTGTGGAGCGTTTCTGGCGGAAGAACGGATTTTGGATCAAATCCGTTAACAAGGATGTGGATTTCCCTGCCGTGTACGCGCGCACGCCGGACGGGTTCGGTGTCAGCCTGAGCTTCGGGGGCGCGGGACAGGCGTTCTTCGAGGCCGACAGCCCCTGTGTCGAGAAGTCCGAGGTGGCGGAGTCGACCACTCCGCCGAACGGCCCGGCCTACGAGGGCGTCTATCCGCTCCCCCGCCCCACCATCCGCTCCCCCTTCTGGTCGGCCGGCGCCCCCTGACCCCCGTAGCCGCCCCTGACGCCCCCTCATGCACCCACCCGTCCGTACACACCAGCGAATCGGCACGTGAACCCCGCCCGGATGGGGGATGGTTGGTGCGTGCGGAAATACTGGGTGTTCGTCGGCGGTGCGTTCGGGCTCGGCCTGTGCTTCATCGCTCTGCTCGTCGTGGGGACGTACTCCGCCGCCGCCGGCATGGCCGGGGTGAGCGGGGCGGTCGGGCTGGCCAAGGGGGCGGTGCCCGCTCAGTACAAGCCCATCGTGGAGAAGTGGGGCAACCTCTGCCCCGCCATCAACCCCGCCCTCCTCGCCGCACAGCTGTACCAGGAAAGTGGCTGGAACCCGCGTGCCCAGAGCGCTGCCGCCGCGCAGGGCATCGCACAGTTCATCCCCGGCACCTGGGCCGCGCACGGCATCGACGGGGACGACGACGGTGAGCGGGACGTATGGAACCCGGCGGACGCGATCCCGTCCGCGGCCTCGTACGACTGCGAACTCGCCGGGTACGTCAAGAAGGTGCCGGGCGATCCGACCAACAACATGCTCGCCGCCTACAACGCCGGGGCCTACCGGGTGATCAAGTCCGGTGGGGTCCCCGCGATCAGCGAGACCCAGAACTACGTCAAGATCATCCGCTCGCTGGAGAAGAGCTTCGCCGAGCCGGTCGGACGGGTCTCGCCCTCCCGGCAGGCCGCCGGGGCCATCTACTTCGCGCAGAAGAAGCTGGGTACGCCCTATCTCTGGGGTGGGAACGGCACGGCCGACCAGGACGGCCGGTTCGACTGTTCCGGGCTGACGCAGGCCGCGTACCGGACCGTCGACATCGAGCTGCCCCGGGTGGCCAACGACCAGTACAACGCCGGGCCGCACCCCTCGCGGGACGAGCTGCTCCCCGGCGACCTGGTGTTCTTCTCCGACGATCTGACCAACTCCCGGACCATCAGGCACGTGGGCCTCTACGTCGGCGGCGGGTACATGATCAACGCGCCGTACACCGGGGCGGTCATCCGGTTCGACAAGATCGACACGCCCGACTACTTCGGCGCGACCAGGGTCACCGAGGACGGGGCGGCGGCGCTTCCGACCGCGCTGCCGCAGAGCTGACGGGGAGTCGGCCATGGCTGGAACTCTCCGTAAAGACCGGGCCCTGAGCTGCGACGACGAGTCTCTCTTCGATAACGTCATGGTGATCATTCGGTGGAGAGCGGAACGCAACGGGCCGCCAGACCGTTCCCTGGACTGGTACAGCATGCGCACTGACCATGCGGCACTGGCCAGAGCGGTCACGCGTCACGGCACCACGGTGTCACGCGTGAGGGGATCCGCACCGATCACGGGGGTCCGACCAAGGCGACGCACGCCGCTGTGCGTCGCGGCAGCAGACAAGGCAAGGGGCCGCAGGAGATGGCTGGACTCGCACTCGATGGGTCGAACCCCGACGTCAGCCTGCTCTACGACATCAATGGGCTGGCGAAAGCCGCTCCTACCTGGTTCGACCGGGTCATGGAGTTCGTCGGTGAGTACGGGATCATGTTCGGCATGGTCCTGGTCGGCCTGTGGTGCTGGTGGAGCGTACGCCGACGCGGGACGACCGAGGATTCGGTGACCGCGGTCGCCGGACTCGTGTGGGCGCCGCTCGCGGCCGGGATCGCGTTGATCATCAACATTCCGATCCGCGGGTTCGTCGAGAGGCCGCGCCCGTTCAACGACCACCAGGGGCTCGAAGTCCTGGTGCAGGGCAAGGAGGACTTCTCCTTCGTCAGTGACCACGCCACGATGGCGATGGCGATCGCGGTGGGGCTGTTCGTGGCCAACCGGAAGTTCGGCCTGATCGCGCTGGTGCTGGCGGTGCTGGAGGGCTTCTGCCGCATCTACATGGGTGTGCACTACCCGACCGACGTCATCGGGGGCTTCGCGCTCGGTACGGCGGTGGCCCTGCTTCTCGCGCCGCTCGCGATGATGCTGCTGACGCCCCTCATGGGCGCGGTGGCACGCTCCGGTTCGGCCGGCTGGCTGGTCCGCTCGCGGCGGCCGGTCCTGGACGGGGCCGACGGGCGCGGCGATTCGCGCGGCATTCCCGAGCCGCGGCCGGGCCGGGGCGGCTCGCCCGGCGAGAAGGATCTCGCGGCGTAGTCCGAGCGGGACCGAGCGGACCGAGCAGTCCGAGCGGGACCGAGCAGTCCGAGCAGTGGTCGCTCGCGTGTGAGCGTGTGAGCGTGCGATGTGTGTGCGTGTGAGGGGGCGTCCCGTCCGGGGCGCCCCCTTCGGCGTACGGGTTCGGGTACGGGTGCCCGGTTCGGGGCGCCCCTCCGGCGTGCGGCCACCCGCCACGGTTCGCACGGCCGGATCAGCCGGGGGCGGCGGATCAGCCCGGGACGGCCGCCCCGTGTCCGGCCGCGTCGGTGCGGGCCAGGTCGCGGGAGCGGCGGGCCGGGCCCGACCAGCCGCAGGTACAGCGGGCCAGGCAGAACGACCCCCGTTCGACGGTGGTGGCGGTGTGCGCCGTGGCGGCCGTCTCGGCGGCGGGATCCGGGGGAACCGGGGAGTCCTCGTACACCTGTCCACGGTACCCACGGCATCCTCCACGTGGGGACGGGTGGGCCGATCGGCTTGCGTGGGGGGTGGCGCGGCGTGACGGGGCGCCCCGGTGGTCGTTAGGCGAGACGGGCGGAAGCTCGGTCAGGCGTACGGTCGTTGGGGGTTGGCAGGCGATGGTGGTGCGGCAGCGCAGGTGCGGGGGCGCGGCATTGGCTGTGTGCGCCCTCGCCGTGGCGGGTGCGGTGGCGGTGTGCGCGGGGTGCTCCGGTCCGGCCCCGGACGGTGAGGGCGGGGCCGGCGGCCGCGCGGTGACCGGGGGGAGCGGGGCGGACGCCTCGGCCGCCGTGGTCCGTGCGGCGGCCGACGCGCTGTCGCGTGCGGGCAGCGCCGAGACGCGTACGTCCATGGAGACCGCGGCCGGGGGTACCCGGGTGACGATCCGGGGCCAGGGCATCTACGACTTCCGCCGGCAGCTCGGCCGGATCAGGGTGGTGCTGCCGAAGGACGCCACCGGGTCACCGGACGGGCACCCGCCGATCACGGAGCTGCTGGCGCCGGGGGTGCTGTACATGAAGAACCGTGGCGCGGGGGTGCCCGAGGACAAGTGGGTGCGGATCGACACGACGGTCCTGGAGGACGGCAACCTGGTCACCGGCGGTGTCACCGATCCCATGGCCGCCGCCGAACTCCTGCGCGGGGCCGGGGAGGTGCGGTACGTGGGGCGGACGGAGCTGGCCGGGGTGGCGGTGCGGCACTACCGGGGGACGGCCGACCTGGGGCGCGCGGCGGGGGCGGCCTCGCCGGAGTCCCGTGGGGCGATGGCCGCGGCGGCGAAAGGGTTCAGCTCGGACGCGGTGCCGTTCGACGTGTACCTGGACGACGACGGGCTGCTGCGCAAGGTGCGTCACCGGTTCAGTTTCGCGGCCGAGGGGCCGCCGGTCGCGGTGGTCTCGACGATGCTGCTGTACGGGTTCGGGGCCACGGTCTCCGTGGAGCTGCCGCGGGAGGCGGACATCTACACCGGGAGCGTCCAGCAGGGTGCGGATGGTCCGGAAGCCCCGTAGGGAGGGGGCCGAAATGGTCCGTCCGTGCCATGCGCGTGCGTGGCTCGATCTCTACGCTGGGAAGTTGGTGCGCCCGGAGTCGGCGACGGCAGAGAGAGGTGACGCAGGTGGTGACGCTCAGCGCTCCGACCGCCCAGGACCGGGTGGCCCTTGCCGAGATCGAGCTGTGCGGTGAGCTGATGATCGCGGCCTCGGCGGCGTTGGAGGACCGGCTGAGCCCGGACCGGATCGACGAGGTGCTCAACGTCGGGGCGGACGGCTGCGAGCGGGCGGCCACCGTGCCGCGGCAGCAGCTCTACCACCGGCTGTGAGACGGCGGCCGCGGTGCTGTCCCGAGCGGCCGTGACGCTGTGCCCGGCGGCCGGTCGCTCTTCCCGCCGGCCGCATCGCGGTCCCGGGCGGTTCCGGGCAACCGGCAACCGGTGCCGACGCGGGGCCGCCCCGCCGGGAGACGCGCGGCGGGGCGCGGCGGGGCGGGGCGTGTCACCGTGGGGCCCGGCGCGGCCCGGCGGGGCTCAGGTGCGCAGCAGCCGGGCGATCGCCTTGGTGGCCTCCTCGACCTTCGCGTCGATCTCCTCGCCGCCCTTGACGGCGGCGTCCGCGACGCAGTGGCGCAAATGCTCCTCCAGCAGCTGGAGCGCGAAGGACTGGAGGGCCTTGGTGGAGGCCGAGACCTGGGTGAGTATGTCGATGCAGTAGACGTCCTCGTCCACCATGCGCTGGAGGCCGCGGACCTGGCCCTCGATGCGGCGCAGGCGTTTGAGATGCTCGGCCTTCTGATGGTGGTAGCCGTGAATACCGCGGTCGTGATCGGTGACGATCACTTCCCCGCCGGATTCCCCACCGGGCTCGGTGGGGCTTTCCGCGGCGGCCGCGCCGGTGGCGTCTGTCGTGGTCATGGGGTCCTCCCGCTTTTCTCCTGTATACCCCTGCCGGGTATAGCGTAACGAATACATCCGAAACGTGACCGGGGGCCCGTGCTGATCGCCGCGCACGATGCGCGACACTGAAGAATGCCGGTTAGCCGTGGCCGGATGATGCGCCTAGCATCAGCCTGACCGAATCCAAAGCACCCCGAGGACCCCACGTGCGCTTTCGTCTGACCCCCAGGGAGACGAGCTTCTACGACATGTTTTCCGCGTCCGCGGACAACATCGTCACGGGCTCCAAGCTCCTGATGGAACTGCTCGGGGCGGATTCCGCCTCCCGGGTCGAGATCGCGGAGCGTATGCGGGCAGCGGAACACGCCGGGGACGACGCGACCCACGCGATCTTCCACCAGCTGAACTCCTCCTTCATCACACCGTTCGACCGCGAGGACATCTACAACCTCGCCTCGCAGCTCGACGACATCATGGACTTCATGGAGGAAGCGGTCGACCTGGTCGTGCTGTACCAGATCGAGAAGCTGCCCAAAGGGGTCGAGCAGCAGATCGAGGTGCTGGCACGGGCGGCCGAGCTCACGGCCGAGGCGATGCCGGGGCTGCGCACGATGGACAACCTCACCGAGTACTGGATCGAGGTCAACCGCCTGGAGAACCAGGCCGACCAGATCCACCGGAAGCTGCTGGCGCACCTGTTCAACGGCAAGTACGACGCCATGGACGTGCTGAAGCTCAAGCAGATCGTCGACGTGCTGGAAGAGGCGGCCGACGCGTTCGAGCACGTCGCCAACACCGTGGAGACCATCGCGGTCAAGGAGTCCTGAACCTCGTGGACACCTTTGCGCTGATCGTGACCATCGGCGTCGCGCTCGGCTTCACGTATACGAACGGCTTCCACGACTCGGCGAACGCCATCGCCACCTCGGTCTCCACCCGGGCGCTGACCCCGCGTGCGGCTCTGGCGATGGCCGCGGTGATGAACCTCGCGGGCGCCTTCCTGGGCCAGGGGGTCGCCAAGACCGTCAGCGAAGGCCTCATCGCCACGCCCGAGGGACAGAAGGGGATGGGGATCCTCTTCGCGGCGCTGGTCGGCGCGATCATCTGGAACCTCGTCACCTGGTACTACGGCCTGCCGTCCTCGTCCTCGCACGCCTTGTTCGGCGGCATGGTCGGCGCGGCGCTGGCCGGCGGAACGATGGTGCACTGGGACGGCGTGCTGTCCAAGATCGTCATCCCGATGTTCCTGTCCCCGGTCATAGGTCTGGTCATCGGCTATCTGGTGATGGTCGCCATCATGTGGATGTTCCGGAAGTCCAACCCCCACAAGGCCAAGCGCGGCTTCCGTATCGCGCAGACGGTCTCGGCGGCGGCCATGGCCCTGGGCCACGGCCTTCAGGACGCCCAGAAGACGATGGGCATCGTGGTGATGGCCCTCGTCATCGCCGATGTGGAGGGCCCGAACGACCAGATCCCGGTCTGGGTGAAGATCGTCTGCGCGATGATGCTGTCGCTCGGGACGTACGCCGGTGGCTGGCGCATCATGCGCACGCTGGGGCGCAAGATCATCGAGCTGGACCCGCCGCAGGGGTTCGCGGCCGAGACGACCGGTGCGTCGATCATGTTCGGCTCGGCGTTCCTGTTCCACGCGCCGATCTCCACGACCCATGTGATCACCTCGGCGATCATGGGCGTGGGCGCCACGAAGCGGGTGAACGCGGTGCGCTGGGGCGTGGCCAAGAACATCATCCTCGGGTGGTTCATCACCATGCCGGCGGCGGCGATCGTCGCCGCGACGAGCTACGGCGTCGTGTTCCTGCTCTTCGGCTGACGCGGTTCGGCCCGCCCCTCACCGTTCGCTCCGGCATACGCCGTACGCCGCCCGTACCGCCTTCTTCCGGTCCCTCGGTTCCCTCCGGTACGCCGCGCGCGACGCACATGGGTCCGCCCCTGCTCCCTGGAACGTGTCCGAGGAGCGGGGGCGGACCCTTCGCCTTGTGGTGGCACCGCCATGCAGCACCGCAAGGCCGTCTGGGGTTATCCGAAGCGGCCGGAGATGTAGTCCTCGGTCGCCTGCACGGACGGGTTGGAGAAGATCCGCTCCGTCTCGTCGATCTCGATCAGCCGGCCGGGCTTGCCGACCGCCGCGAGGTTGAAGAACGCCGTGCGGTCGGAGACGCGCGCCGCCTGCTGCATGTTGTGCGTCACGATGACGATCGTGAAGCGCTCCTTCAGCTCGCCGATCAGGTCCTCGATGGCGAGGGTCGAGATCGGGTCGAGCGCCGAGCACGGCTCGTCCATCAGCAGCACGTCCGGCTCGACCGCGATCGCGCGGGCGATGCACAGGCGCTGCTGCTGGCCGCCGGAGAGGCCGGAGCCGGGCTTGTTCAGGCGGTCCTTGACCTCGTTCCAGAGGTTGGCGCCGCGGAGTGACTTCTCGACGATCTCGGCGAGCCGGCTCTTGCGGTACGAGCCGTTCAGGCGCAGGCCCGCCGCGACGTTGTCGAAGATCGACATGGTGGGGAACGGGTTCGGGCGCTGGAAGACCATCCCGACCGTCCGGCGCACGGTGACCGGGTCGACCCCGGCCCCGTACAGGTCTTCGTCGTCCAGCAGCACCTTGCCCTCGACGCGGCCGCCGGGGGTGACCTCGTGCATGCGGTTCAGGGTGCGCAGGAAGGTGGACTTGCCGCAGCCGGAGGGGCCGATGAAGGCGGTCACGGAGCGGGGTTCCACGGTCATCGAGATGTCCTCGATGGCCTTGTGGGAGCCGTAGTAGGCGGTGAGGCCGCCGACGTCGATGCGCTTGGCCATGTGAGATCACTGCTTCTTTCGAAAGGTCGCTGGGGCCGCGTCAGCGGCAGGCCGCGTGGCTGAGCCGCGTGGTCATCGCCGGGGGGCCTTCCAGCGGGCGATGCCGCGGGCCGCCAGGTTGAGGATCATGACGAAGGCGATCAGCACCAGGGCGGCGGCCCAGGCGCGGTCGTAGGACGCGGCCTCGCCGACCTTGTACTGCTCGTAGATGTAGAACGGCAGCGACGACTGGGCGCCCTCGAAGGGGTTCGTGTTGATCAGCTGGCTGCCGAAGACCAGCAGGATGATCGGTGCCGTCTCCCCGGCGATGCGGGCGATGGCCAGCATCACGCCGGTGGTGATCCCGCCGATCGCGGTGGGCAGGACCACCTTGAGGATGGTGCGCCACTTGGGGATGCCGAGGGCGAGGGAGGCCTCGCGCAGCTCGTTGGGGACGAGCTTGAGCATCTCCTCGGTGGAGCGGACCACGACCGGGACCATCAGGATGGTCAGGGCCAGCGCGCCCATCAGGCCGGACGGCTCGATCTTCGCCATCAGCATGATCGACAGGATGAAGAGACCGGCCACGATGGACGGGATGCCCGTCATCACGTCCACGAAGAAGGTGACGGCCTTGGCGAGCGCGCCCTTGCCGTACTCGACCAGGTAGACCGCGGTGAGCAGGCCCAGCGGCGCGGAGATCACCGTGGCGATGCCGACCTGCTCCAGGGTGCCGATCAGCGCGTGGTAGACGCCGCCGGTGTCCTCGGAGCCGAGGACCCCCGCCATGGAGTGGGTGAGGAAGTACCCGTCCAGGCGTGCGGCGCCGCGGCTGACCGTCGTCCACAGCAGGGAGGCGAGCGGGACGACGGCGACCAGGAAGCACACCCAGACGACGCTGGTGGCGAGGCGGTCCTTGGCCTGGCGCCGGTTCTCGACGGCCGTGGTCACGACGTAGGAGATCACCAGGAAGAGCAGGGCGGCGATCAGGCCCCACTGGGTGCGGCTGTGCCAGCCGGCGGCGAGGCCGGTACCGACACCGAGCGCGAGCGCCACGGCG
The DNA here is from genome assembly GCA_000720535.1 of Streptomyces halstedii. Classification (GTDB taxonomy): domain Bacteria; phylum Actinomycetota; class Actinomycetes; order Streptomycetales; family Streptomycetaceae; genus Streptomyces; species Streptomyces halstedii. Next base: position 335,472 of record JOAZ01000006.1, on the reverse strand, counting down.
GCGAAGCCGAGGGGGGCCCAGCGGGGGAGGCTGCGGCTGCTGAGGCCGGTCCCGGGCGGCTTCGGGGCGGTCCGGGGACGGTCGTCCTGGACGTCGGTGGTGGTGGCGTTGCTCATGCGGTGGCCCCCGAGTACTCCTTGCGGCGGGCGATGATGAGCCGGGCCGCGCCGTTGACCAGCAGGGTCAGGACGAAGAGGACGAGGCCCGAGGCGATCAGGGCGTCGCGCCCGAACTCGTCGGCCTCGCCGAACTTGGCGGCGATGTTCTGCGCGAACGTTCCGCCACCGGGATTGAGCACGTGCAGGGAGATGAGGAAGCTCGGCGACAGGACCGTGGCGACGGCCATCGTCTCGCCGAGGGCGCGGCCCAGGCCCAGCATGGACGCCGAGATGATCCCGGAGCGGCCGAAGGGCAGGACCGAGAGCCGGACGACCTCCCAGCGGGTGGCGCCGAGGGCGAGCGCGGCCTCCTCGTTCGTCTTCGGGACCTGGAGGAAGACCTCGCGGCTGACGCTGGTCACGATCGGCAGGATCATGATCGCGAGCAGGATGCCGACGGTGAAGAGCGAGCGGGCGATGCCGACCTCGGTCTTCTCGAAGACGTACGTCCAGCCGAAGAACTGGTCGAGCCAGAGGTTCAGGCCCTCCAGGTACGGCACCAGGACGAGGGCGCCCCAGATGCCGTAGACGATGCTCGGCACGGCGGCGAGCAGGTCGATCACGTACCCGAGGGGGGCGGCCAGCTTGCGCGGCGCGTAGTGCGAGATGAACAGGGCGATGCCGACGGCGACCGGGACCGCGATGACCATCGCGATGACCGAGCTGACGACGGTGCCGAAGAGCAGGACGGCGATGCCGAAGACCGGCGGGTCGCCGGCCGGGTTCCAGTCGAGGGTGGTGAGGAAGTTGCCCTCGTCCTTGGATATCGCGAGGACGGCGCGGTAGCTGAGGAACACGGCGATCGACGCCATGATCACGAGCAGCAGGATGCCGGAACCCCGGGAGAGGCCGATGAAGATCTTGTCGCCGACGCGTCCGGTGGACCGGGGCCGGCCGGGTGGGGCGGGCGGAGCCGGTGGGCTGTCGAGCGGTGAGGTGGTGGAAGCCATCGTCTTTCCGGTCTGTGTGGGGGAGCGGCTGGCTCCCCTGGCGGCGGTGCACCGGATGGGTCGGGGGCGGGGGCCGGTCCGGAGGGGTGCGCCGGACCGGCCGCCCGCGAGGTCGTGCGGGTTACGGGGGTCGTGCGGGTCGCGAGGCCCTGTGGTCGCGAGGCCCTGGGATTACGAGGCCCTGCGGGTTACGAGGCCCTGCGGGTGACGAGGCCCCCGCGGGTTACGAGAGGGCGGCGACGGTCTCGCGGACCTTGGCGTTGATCGCCTCGGGGATCGGGGCGTAGCCGGCGTCCGTGAGGACCTTCTGGCCGTCCTCGGAGGAGGTGTAGGTCAGGAAGGACTTGACGGTGCCGAGGGTGTCGGCCTTGTTGCCGGTGTCGCAGACGACCTCGTACGTGACCAGGACCAGCGGGTAGGCGCCCTCGGCCTTGGTGGTGTAGTCGAGGTCGAGCGCCAGGTCCTTGCCGGTGCCCTTGATCTTGGCGGCGGCGATGGCCTTGGAGGCGTTCTCCGAGGTGGCCTCGACCGGGGCGGCGCCACCGGTGTCGATGTCCACGGTGCTGATGTCCTGCGAGGCGGCGTAGGACAGCTCGAAGTAGCCGATCGAGCCGTCGACGGCCTTCACCTGGGAGGCGACACCGGAGGAGCCGGACGCGGCCTGGCCACCGGGGGCGGGCCACTTCTTCTCGGCCTCGTACTTCCAGTCGGCCGGGGCCGCCGCGGCGAGGTACTTGCCGAGGTTCTGCGTGGTGCCGGAGTCCTCGGAGCGGTGGAAGGGCTGGATCGCCTTGTCCGGGAGCTTCGCGCCCTCGTTGAGCGCGGCGATCGCCGGGTCGTTCCACTTCTTGATCTTGGTGTCGAAGATCTTGGCGAGCGTGGGGGCGTCCAGCACGAGGTCGTCGACGCCCTCCAGGTGGAAGCCGATCGCGACCGGGCCGCCGACCATCGGGAGGTTGATGCCCTGGCCCGTCCCGCAGATCTTCTTGGACTCGGCGACCTCTTCCGGCTTCAGCGCCGAGTCGGAGCCGGCGAAGCCGACGGTGCCCTGGTTGAAGGCGACGATGCCCTCTCCGGACGAAGAGGAGTTGTAGTTGACCTGCACGCCGGAACAGGCGGCCATGTAGTTCTTGACCCACAGGTCCATCGCGTTCTTCTGGGCGCTGGAGCCGGAGGCGCGCAGCTGGCCCTTGGCACCGTCGCACGCGATGGTGGACGCGGCCGCGGTGGTCTTGCCGCCGCCGTCCGCGTCGGCGCCGCTGTTGTCGTCCGAACCGCACGCCGTGAGGACCAGGGCGCCGGAGACGGCGAGGGCACCGAGCGCGGTGGCACGAAGCCGGTTCTTGCGCTGAAGCTTCACTTTCGGGGTGTTCCTTCCAGGAGCCGCCGCGGCTGGGGTGCGAGGCGGCGTGCGATGAGGAGTGGTGCGGTGGCTTGGCGCCGTGCACCGGGTACGTCCGAAATTAGGCAGAACAGGTGAAGCGGCCCACGGGGCAGAGTGAACGGAGGGTGAACCGTGCCGGGCGGGCTGGTTCCGGGGGTATGGGGGCGCGGCGTGCGGGGCGGTGGGCTGTGCGCGGGGGTACGTGCGGGGCGCGGCGTGCGGTCGTCGCGAGGGTTCCCGGGCGCGGGGTTCCGTCCTCAAGCGCCGGACGGGCTGGGGTGGCCCCGGTCGGAGGTGCGGGGGCGGTCCGGTCCCGGTACGGGGAGCGGGGCCCGGGTCTGGTCGGGGGGCGCGGGGGCCGCGGTGCGGGGCGCCCCGGTGCGTGGGGGTGGCCCGGCGGCCCTCCGGAGTGTCTCCTCGGGCGACGAACGTTTCCAGCTGCACGCTGTGGTGCCCGGCAATCCGTTCGTCACCCTGCGGGGACCCTCCTGCACGCCCCCGGACCGGCCGTCGGGCGGGTGCGGCCCGGCGCGTGCACGCCGCTGGTCCGGGCGTGGGGGCGCGTGCGGCCCGGTGGGGTGTGGGTGGCGTGGGGCGGGTGTGTCAGTGCTTGGGCAGGGTGGTCAGGAAGGCGTCGAGTTGGACGCGGTCGCCGGGGCGGCTGAGTCGGGACCGGGCGGCGGACGGGGGGAGCCAGGCCAGGCGGTCCACCTCGTCGTTGGGCACGAAGGTGCCGTGCGTGGCCTCGGCCGCCCAGTAGCTGACCTCCTTGGGGCGGCCGTCGGTCAGGTACCGGGCCGTGGGCAGGACGGCCCCCGGGACGCAGTGGTGGCCCGTCTCCTCCAGGACCTCGCGCAGGGCGCCTTCGAGCGCGGTCTCGCCCCGCTTCAGCTTCCCCTTGGGGAAGGACCAGTCGTCGTACCGCGGTCTGTGGACCAGGCAGATCTCGATGTGCGGGGCACGGCGCCACAGCACGCACCCGGCGGCGAGCACGGGGCCGCTCACGGCGCGCTCACCGCCGCGGCGTACGGCCAGGTCTCCCGGAACACCGCGCGGGCCGCCCCCACCTCGTGCCGCTGGTGGGCGTGGAGCACGCCCAGCGCGTACGCCGTCGCGGGCGCGATCCGCGGGGTACGGGCCGCGGCGGACGCCGCCGAGGCCGCCTCCGCCGCGTCCCGGTGCAGGTCGAGGGCGTGTCCGGCGTCCGCCAGGGCCGGGTCGGGGGTCGGGCGGACCACCTCGTGGGCGTACCGGTGCAGCCGCAGCAGCACCCGGGTCCGGTGCCAGGGGGCGTCCAGGGCCTCGTCGTACGGCTCCACCGCCTCGTCGTGCGGCAGCGCGGCGACCGCGGTGCGCACCCGCTGCTCGGCCAGTCCGGCCGGGGCGTACAGCACCTCGGTGGCGGGTCCGGCGGCGCAGGCGGCCAGTGGTACCTCCGAGGCCAGCAGCGCCACGGCGTCGGCGACCGCGTGGAAACGGGAGGAGCCGAGCGCCTGGAGCGCCTCGGAGTGGGCGCGGGTCCGGGCGAGGGTCAGCCGGCGTTCCAGGAGGGCGCCGGCCCGTGCGGCGCCGATGCCGAGGGCGGCCCGTTCCCTGTGGCCGTCCCCGGGGGGCGGTGATGAGGTCCTGGCCGCCGGGAGCGAGGTTCCCGACAGCTGGTGCAGGGCCTCCAGCAGCCGCCCCAGCCGATCGGCGTAGGCGCGTTCGCGGGCCAGCGTGCCGGAGAGCCAGACCAGTTCCGTACGGAGGTGATCGGCCCAGGCCTGGTCCAGAGCGGTGCGGAAGGTGCGCAGGGTGCCGCTGATGCGGCGGGACGCGTGGCGCAGGGCCGCGGCGGCCTCCTCGGCGCCGTGGGTACCGCCGTCGGCGGGGGCCTCGCGGTGCAGGCGCAGGCCGCGCAGGAAGCAGGCGGCCTGTTCGCGCAGGTAGGGGCCGAGCATGTCGGCCGCGGAAGGCGTCGTCCGGTGGTCAGGGTGTCGCACGCCGGCGCCTCCGGGCGTCGATGAGCATCTCCTGTACGTGCCGCAGCGGCTGGCCGTCCGCGTCCGTGGAGTGCCGGGTCCAGTCACCGTCGGGGCCGAGGTGCCAGGAGGAGGTGGTGTCGGACATGCCGGTTTCCAGGAGCCGGGAGAGGGCGGCCCGGTGGGCGGGGTCGGTGACGCGCACCAGGGCCTCGATCCGGCGGTCGAGGTTGCGGTGCATCATGTCGGCGCTGCCGAACCAGACTTCGGGTTCACCGCCGTTGCCGAAGGCGAAGACCCGGGAGTGTTCCAGGAAGCGGCCGAGGACGGAGCGGACCCGGATGTTCTCGGAGAGCCCAGGGACCCCGGGGCGGATCGCGCAGATGCCGCGCACCCAGATGTCCACCGGCACTCCGGCCCGGGAGGCGCGGTAGCAGGCGTCGATGATCGCCTCGTCCACCATGGAGTTGACCTTGATGCGGACGTACGCGGGGCGCCCGGCGCGGTGGTGGCCGGCTTCCTTGTCGATCCGGGTGACCAGCCCGTCGCGCAGGGACTTCGGGGCGACCAGCAGCCGGCGGTAGGTCTCGCGGCGGGAGTAGCCGGAAAGCCGGTTGAAGAGGTCGGAGAGGTCCGCGCCGACCTGCGGGTCGGCGGTGAGCAGGCCGAGGTCCTCGTAGAGCCGGGCGGTCTTGGGGTGGTAGTTGCCGGTGCCGACGTGGGAGTAACGGCGCAGGGTGTCGCCCTCCTGGCGGACGACGAGCGACAGCTTGCAGTGGGTCTTGAGGCCGACGAGCCCGTAGACGACGTGGCAGCCGGCCTCCTCCAGCTTGCGGGCCCACTTGATGTTGGCCTGCTCGTCGAAGCGGGCCTTGATCTCGACGAGGACGAGGACCTGTTTGCCGGACTCGGCGGCGTCGATCAGGGCGTCCACTATCGGGGAGTCGCCGGAGGTGCGGTAGAGCGTCTGCTTGATGGCGAGGACGTCCGGGTCGCCCGCGGCCTGTTCCAGGAAGGCCTGGACGGAGGTGGAGAACGAGTCGTACGGGTGGTGCAGCAGCACGTCGCGTTCGCGCAGGGCGGCGAAGATGTCGGGCGCGGAGGCGGACTCGACCTCGGCGAGGTCGCGGTGGGTGCCGGCGACGAACTTGGGGTACTTCAGCTCGGGCCGGTCCAGGGACGCTATGCCGAACAGTCCGGTGAGGTCGAGCGGGCCGGGCAGCGGGAACAGCTCGGTCTCGGAGATCTTCAGTTCGCGTACGAGGAGGTCCAGGACGTACGGGTCGATGGACTCCTCGACCTCCAGGCGGACCGGCGGGCCGAAGCGGCGCCGCATGAGCTCCTTCTCCAGGGCTTGCAGCAGGTTCTCGGCGTCGTCCTCCTCGACCTCCAGGTCCTCGTTCCTGGTGACCCGGAACATGTGGTGGGCGAGGACCTCCATGCCGGGGAAGAGCTCTTCGAGGTGGGCGGCGATGACGTCCTCTATCGGGACGTAGCGCTGCGGGGACGCCTCCAGGAAGCGGGTGAGCAGCGGCGGCACCTTGACCCGGGCGAAGTGGCGGTGGCCGCTGACCGGGTTGCGTACGACGACGGCGAGGTTGAGCGAGAGGCCGGAGATGTACGGGAAGGGGTGCGCCGGGTCGACGGCGAGCGGGGTCAGTACGGGGAAGACCCGCTGCCGGAAGAAGGTGAAGAGGCGGGCCTGCTCCTTCTCGGTCAGCTCGGGCCAGCGGATCAGCTGGATGCCCTCGTCGGAGAGTGCGGGCGCCACGTCCTGCTGGTAGCAGGCGGCGTGCCGGGCCATGAGTTCGCGTGAGCGGTTCCAGATCAGGTCGAGGACCTCGCGCGGCTGGAGCCCGGACGCGGAGCGGGTGGCGACCCCGGTGGCGATGCGGCGCTTGAGGCCGGCCACCCGGACCATGAAGAACTCGTCCAGGTTCGAGGCGAAGATCGCGAGGAAGTTGGCCCGTTCGAGGAGGGGGGTCGTGGGGTCTTCGGCGAGTTCCAGAACGCGTTCGTTGAACGCGAGCCAACTGCGTTCGCGGTCCAGGAACCGGCCCTCCGGGAGCTCGCCGCCCTCGCCCTCCGGCTCGTAGGTGTCCGGGTCGTTGTCCAGGTCGGGCTCCAGGTCACCGGCCGTGGACAGGCCGGAGGACACCGAGGAGCCGGCCACGGCGTGGGGCCGCTGGGCGGCGAGGGAGCCGACGGACGGTTGGGCGGGCGGGACCGGAACCTCGGAGCTGGGCTGCTGGCTCATGGACCTATTCTTCCGCGTGTTCGGCTCCTTGGGCGCGTCGGAGCCGTGGAAGAACGCGGAGGAGGCGGGAGCGGGCGGTGAACCCCGGTCTCTCGCCGTGCGGGGGGCGGGCAGAGCTGGCTGCATCCCGCGAGGGTCGCAAGGCCGTCTGAACGGTCGGTGACGGCGACATGACGTACGGGAAGCGGTGTGGCTGCGGGGTAGCCGTGTGGTCTGTACATGTTTCTCTGGTTCCCGTCCGGGTTCCGCGTCGGCCGAGCGGGTGGAAGACCGAGGGGACGGGGCGGCGCAGCGCCTGGACCCGCAGGCCCTCCGCCGAGGACGCCGCCCGGCTGGAGGCGCGAGAAGCCGTCAACTGCGCCCATGACGTGAACGGAGCCCCATAGCGCCCCTCGCTGCGGAGGCCACCCGCAGCCGCGCACTGCGGGTGGCCGGCATCACCGAGACAACACCGGCCGGCCGAGGACCCCGCTCACCCGCCAGGGCAGAGCTTCTCCCCCGCGTCCAGCCACTCCGCGTACGCCCCCTCGTCCTTCATGTCCCACAGCGCCACACCCGCGTTGCCCTTCACGAACCCGGCTCGCGCGATGGTGCCCGTCAGCAGGTAGTTCTCGCCGTCCGCCGCAGCGAGGTACGCACCCCCGTTGACCGCGTCGCTGCACGCCATCACCACATCGCTCGTCTTCCATGGCCAGCCCTTGCCCCACGACGCCCGAGTGGCGACCACACTGTCCTCGCTCTCCTGCGCCGTACGCCCCGGAAACAGCCGTGGTTCTGCGGCCACGGACGGCGACGGCTTCGGACTCGGTGCCCGGCTGGACGGTTCCTCCGTAGGCGAAGGGGACGCCGTCGGCTCATCCTCCACCGAAGCCGACGGCTCCACCGGTGCGCTTGACGCCGCGCTCCTCACCGCGGACCCGCTCGGCTCGCCCGCGCCGCCCGAGTCCGGACCGTCGCAAGCCACACACGCCAGCCCAAGGGCCGCCACCATGAGTACAGTTCGCTCCACCTTCATGCCGGGCACCCTGACACGCCGCGCCCCGCAGCAGACCGAAGTAGCCGATCTGTGACGTCGCCACCGCCGAACGCAGCACCCGCGGCCGCGCGCCACGCCTCGTCGGCATCCCCGAGACATAGGCCTCTTCAATCCACCTCCGCAGCCCTCCCTGGTGGCCGATGATGTCCAGATATCACAGCCCGAGGGGGGCACATGGGATTCATCAACGACGCCAAAGCGCAAGAGGCAGGCGAACGCGCCCGCGAGGCCTGCAACAACGGTGACCACGTCCTCGCCTGTCTCTTCCGCCGACGCAACCACTAACCGCCCAGCAGCCCGACCGTCACCAACACGGCCGGGCTGCTGCATGCCCGGAGGCATCCACCGCATGACCGTGATCGTGGGCATCGCCCACAAGGGACGCGTACACCTGGGCGCCGACTCCGCCGGCGTCTCCGGCTACCAGATCACCATCCGCAACGACCCCAAGGTCTTCCGGAACGGCCCATACGTCATCGGCTTCACCACCAGCTTCCGCATGGGCCAACTTCTGCACCACGCCCTGCAAGCACCCCACCCCACTGGCAACCTCAACCGGTTCATGGTCACCACGTTCGTGGACGCGCTGCGCACCTGTCTCAAGGACGGCGGCTGGGCCCGCAAGGATGCCGAGCAGGAAGAAGCCGGAACCTTCCTCGTCGGCATACACGGTCGCCTGTTCACCGTCCACAGCGACTACCAGGTGGGCGAACCCACAGACAGCTACGCCGCCGTCGGCTGCGGCGACGACCTCGCCCTGGGTGCCCTGCACGCCACCGCCCACCTCGGCATGCGCCCACGCCGGCGCCTCACCGCGGCACTCGCCGCCGCCGACCACCACAGTGCCGGCGTCGGCGGCCCGTACCTCTACGTCAGCACCAGGAAGGACCGCGCATGACCACCACCGCCCAGAAGGTCATCGCCTACCGCAGGGAACTCATCGACGGAGGGCTCGATCCGGATCCCCCCGGAACCCGGACGGGCGGCCCGGTCAGCCGTGGCGGCGGCGCAGCAGCCGGAAGGCGAGCGTGAGGGCCAGGGCGGCGAGGACGAGCAGGATGCCGGTCTCGACGAGTTGCAGGGGCCAGAAGTGGGAGGCGGGGTGGTAGTCGATGAACATCCCGGTGATGTGGTGGTCGGCCATGCACCGGGCCTGTTCCGCCTCGACGTCCATCCCCCAGCACACGTCCACGGGGAGCCGCTCGCCGCCACTGGTGAACTGCCCGGTGCGGACGACCCAGGGGTTGATCGGAAGGGTGATGGTCGCGTCGTCGGCCGACATACCCAGGACCGTGGTCCGCAGTGGCCAGAGCGCGCTCCGGACGGACGCGAGGACGGTGATCACCGCCCCGGTTGCGAGGGCGGCCAGGGACAACGCGGCCACGGTGCGCCGGACCAGCAGCCCGATGAGCGCACCGACGCCGAGCCCCAGGAGGGCGTAGGCGACGGGAGCGGCGCCCGTCGTCACGAAGGCCGGTGTGTCGTACCAGTCGATGGAGTACTCGCTGCCCGTCCTGGCCCGCGCCCAGGTGAAGGCGGCCGTCAGCACCGAGAGGCCGGCGAGCAGCAGCGCAGCCGGGACCGCCAGCTTCGCGGTCAGCCATCGGGCCGGGGTCACGGACTGGGACCAGGCCAGTTTGTACGTGCCGGTCTCCAGTTCGCGCGCGATGAGCGGGCCCGCGGTGAAGGCGCCGACGAGGACCGGCAGCACCAGGAAGGCGAGTCCGGCCCAGGACTGGACGGTGTGCAGGAGGTACTGGTCGTCCAGATAGCTCCGGACCGTGTCACCGCACCCGTGCACGGTGTCCTCGATCGAGCAGCCGGTGGCGGCGAACTGGTCGGCGAACCGGTCGGTCAGCAGCCGGGTGCCCACCATGGCGGCGGCCCCCAGGACCAGAAAGGCCACCGAGGCCCACAGGACCAGCCGGTGCTGCCGCACGACGACGCGGGCCGGTCCGCGCAGGCCGGTCGGGGAAGGGGACGGGCGGGGCGGGGCGAGGGTGCTCATGCGGCGGCCACCGCCTCGCGGGCGTGCGCGCTCGGGGTGAGCAGCGGCGGGGCGTCCGGGGAGCGGAGGTGGGCGAGCAGCAGTTCCTCCAGGGACGGTTCGGCCACGTCCCAGGCGGCGGCATCCACCGGGCCGTCCGGCCTGATCAGGGCGGTGAGTTGACGGCCCGTCGTACGGGACTCGATGACGGTGTGCGGGGCGAGGTCGCGGACCTGGCCGGTGACCAGGGCGTGCGCGGCGACGACGTCCTCGCTCTCCCCGCCGAGCCGGACCCGGCCGCCGTCGACCAGCAGGAGGTAGTCGCAGGCGCCCTCCAGCTCGGTGAGGATGTGCGAGGACATCACGATGGTGGTGGAGTGCTCGGCGGCCTCGGCCATCAGCAGGCCCATCAGCTGGTGCCGGGCGAGGGGGTCGAGGTCGGCCATCGGCTCGTCCAGCAGCATGAGTCCGGGCCGCTTGGCCAGGGCGAGGGCGAGGGCGAGCCGGGTGCGCTGACCGCCGGAGAGGGTGCGGACCTTGGCGTCCCGTGGGAGCGGGGCGGCGATCCGGTCGGCGGCGTCGGCGTCCCAGGTGGCAGGGTTGAGCTCCCGGCCCGCCCACAGGGTGTCGGCGACGGTGAGCTGGGGGTAGAGGGGCTTGTCCTGGGCGACGTACGCGACGCGGGGCCGGATCTCGGCCCGGTCCGTGGAGCCCAGCACCCGGACCGTGCCCTCGGTGGGCCTCAGCAGGCCCGCCGCGAGGGCGAGGAGGGTGGACTTCCCGGCACCGTTGGGCCCGACGAGGGCGCAGATCCGTCCGGCGGGCAGCCGGAACGAGCAGTCGCGCAGCGCCCACCCGCGCTTTCGCCCGTAGGTCATACCGAGGCCGTTCGCCTCGATGGCGGCGCCTGTCATGTGTGCGGGTCCCCCTTGAATGTGCTGTCCAGTACGGCGGTGAAGAGCGCGCTCACGTCGTCCCTGTCGAGTCCGGCCGCCCTGGCCCTGAGGGTCCAGGCGACGAGCTCCTCGCGCAGCGGCGCGTCGGTGGTGACCGCCGCGCTCCCGAGGGTGCGGCGGACGAAGGTGCCCAGGCCCCGGCGCGCCTCGACGAGACCTTCGCGTTCGAGCTCGCGGTAGGCCTTGAGCACGGTGTTCGGATTGATCGCGGTGGCCTCGACGACCTCGCGGGCGGTGGGCAGCCGGTCGCCCGGTTCCAGGACGCCCAGCCGCAGCGCCTGCTTGGTCTGCTGCACGATCTGGAGGTAGGTGGCGACGCCGCTGCGCCGGTCGATACGGAACTCGACCGCTGCGGACTCTGCCATGTTCACCACCCTTTCACTAATGAAGTAGTGAAAGGGTGCCGTAAGGAAGGGGCGACGTCAAGTGACGCCGCCCCTGAGCCTGCTGACGAACAGTCAGGATTACGGTCGGTCAGGACTCCGTGCGGTACATCAGGTCGGTCTCGTACGTGGTGAAGCCCATCCGCTCGTACACCGACAGGGCCGCCGGGTTGTCGGCGTCCACGTAGAGCATCGCGGTCGGCAGGCCCTCGCCGGCCAGGTGGCGCAGGCCGATCGCGGTGAGCGCCTTGCCGAGGCCGCCGCCCTGGGCGTCCGGGCGGATGCCGACGACGTACACCTCCCCGAGCCGTTCGTCGGCGTGCACCTTGGTCCAGTGGAAGCCGATGAGCTCGCCGTCGCGCTCGGCGAGGAAGAAGCCCTTCGGGTCGAACCAGGGCTCGGCCTTGCGGTCGTCCAGGTCCCGCTGGGTGAGAGAGCCCTGCTCGGGGTGGTGGGCGAAGGCGGCGCTGTTGACCGCGAGCCAGGCGGCGTCGTCCTGTCCGGGGGCGAAGGTGCGCACGGACACGCCCGGCGGCAGCGCGGGTTCGGCGATGTCGAGTGAGTCCAACGGGCGGCGGAGCTGGCGCAGTTCGCGGAAGAGGGACAGGCCCAGGACCTGTGCGAGGTGCCGTGCGGCCGCCCGGCCGCCGTGCGCCCAGACCCGCAGCCGCTTCCCGGTCGCCGCGAGCAGGGCCGCGCCCAGGGCCCGGCCGTGTCCCCGGCCGCGGTGGGAGGGGTGCACGACGAGTTCGGCGGCGGGGGCCTCGACGGGGTCGGTGGCCTCCAGTTGCGCGTACCCGGCGAGGATGCCGTCGGCGGTGAGCAGGAAGTGCCGTACCCCCTCGCGGTGCCCGCCCCGGAGCTGGAGCCGCCCCTGCTCGGAGACCGCCTGCCGGCCGTCGGACGCGGCGGCCTCGCCGAGGAGGGCGAGGACGGCGTCGGCCTGCTCGGGGGTGAGCGCGTCGAGGGTTTCGATCTCGCGCCCGGGGGAGGGGAGGGGTGCGTCAGTCGTCATGTGTACGAGCGTACGGCGGCGGGGTCGGGGTGGGGGTGTGTCCGGGCGGGGGCGCGGTCGCTGTCGCCGGTCGCCGGTCACGTCGCGTCGAACGGCGGTGCCCCGTGCGCGGCCGTACCGTGTGGTCCGCCCGTCGCGTGCCGTGGCGCGCGCGGCGGTTCCCGGCCGTCCGGCCCGCCGTGCGGCAGGGCTCCGCGGCCCGCCGATCCGCCTCGCGGGCCGGTCCGGTCGATACGGGGGCATCTGCCGCTTTCCGACCCGGAAGCAATCAGCTCGTAACCTCGACACCCTGTCGCGCTACGCGCGTTGACCCTAGGCTGCGGCAGCAGGATCCAGACCTGTCACCACTCACCACCCTCCGCTGAACTCTCAAGGGGACCGATGTCAGCGACCTCGCATCCGCAGAAGAACCGCGCGCCCCGGCGGGTGCTCGCCGCGGCGGCCGGGCTGGCCACCGTCGGCGCGCTCGTCGCCGCGATGCCGGCCGACGCCCACGACCGGGGGCACGGCCACGGCCACCACCAGCCCTCCCGTACCGTCGATGTGCAACTGCTGTCCTTCAACGACCTGCACGGCAACCTGGAGCCGCCGGCCGGTTCGGCCGGCACGGTCAGCGAGACGCAGGCCGACGGCACGGTGACCTCGGTCCCGGCCGGTGGCGTCGAGTACCTGGCGACCTCGCTGCGCAAGGCGCGCAAGGGTCACGCGTACTCCGTCACGGCCGCGGGCGGCGACATGGTGGGCGCGAGCCCGCTGCTGTCGGGGCTCTTCCACGACGAGCCGACCATCGAGGCGCTCAACAAGATCGACCTCGACGTGACGGCGGTCGGCAACCACGAGTTCGACGAGGGCGCCACGGAGCTGGCCCGCCTCCAGAACGGCGGCTGCCACCCGGTCGAGGGGTGTTACGAGAAGGGCAAGAAGTTCAAGGGCGCCGACTTCCCGTACCTCGCGGCGAACGTGACGAGCGAGAAGACCGGCAAGCCGATCCTCAAGCCCTACACGGTCTGGAAGAAGAACGGCGTCAAGATCGGCTTCATCGGGGTGACTCTGGAGGGCACGCCCGACATCGTCACGGCCAACGGTGTCAAGGGCCTGAAGTTCCACGACGAGATCGAGACGGTCAACAAGTACGCCAAGGAGCTGGACCGGCAGGGCGTCAAGTCCATCGTCGCGCTCATCCACGAGGGCGGGGCCCCGGCGTCCACCTCGTACAACTACGACTGCGACAGCCCGGGTGCCGGTGACGGGATCTCCGGGCCCATCGTGGACATCGCCAAGGGCATCAGCCCGAAGGTGGACGCGCTGGTCACCGGCCACACCCACCAGGCGTACGTGTGCACGGTCCCGGACCCGTCCGGCAAGCCGCGCATGGTCACCTCGGCCGCGTCGTTCGGCAAGCTGTACACGGACACGACGCTCACCTACGACCTGCGCACCAAGGACATCGTGCGTACGTCGGTGAAGTCGGCGAACCACGTGGTCAGCCGTGACCAGGCCAAGGCCACCGACATGACGAAGCTGATCGCCCGCTGGAACAAGCTCGCGGCCCCCATCGCGGACAAGCCGCAGGGCTGGATCAGCGCCGACATCAACGGCCGGGGCGCCACCACCCCCGAACTGCCCCTCGGTGACCTCATCGCGGACGCGCAGCTGGAGGGCCTGGCCCCGGCGGACAAGGGCGGCGCGGTCGTCGCGTTCATGAACCCCGGCGGTATCCGGGCGGATCTGGTGTACGCGGCCTCCGGCGGTGAGGGCGACGGGGTGGTGACGTACGGCGAGGCGTTCACCGTCCAGCCGTTCACCAACATGATGAACGTCGTCGACCTGACCGGCGCGCAGCTCGTGGCGGCGCTCCAGCAGCAGGTCAGCGGCTCCAACGAGGCCTCCCCGAAGATCCTCCAGATCTCGGAGGGCCTCACCTACACCCTGGACCTGACGAAGTCGGGCGCCGACCGGGTGGTGGCCGGCACCATCCGCCTGAACGGTGAGGCGATCGACCCGGCGAAGACGTACCGCGTCGCGATGAACGAGTTCCTCGCGGGCGGCGGCGACGGCTTCGCGGCCCTGGGCGAGGGCACGAACAAGCTGGTCGGCCCGTCCGACCTGGACGTGTTCAACGACTACCTGGCGGCCCACTCCACGGCCACGGCCCCCCTGGCCCCGCCGGCCGCGGACCGGATCACGGTCGTGCGGTAACCCTTCCGCGGGTGGACGAGCGGGGCGGCGGGCCGACGGGCCCACCGCCCCGCTCGGGTTTTTCCTCCTTGCGTTTCTTTCGAATTGTGCGATGCTGAGGTGAATCCAGAAGGAGACAGGGCTATGCACGGCACCGCTGAAGACCGCACTCTCCTGCCTGAGCACCGCGCGGAGATCGCGGAGCTCTGCGCCTTCCTCGACCGCACGCCGCAAGCGGTCGAGCCCGCCCTGCTGCGGGGCCCGGACGGCAGCACGCGCACCTTGCCCCCGGAGGTCTACGAAGCCCTGATGGTCGTGGTGAGAGCCCTGTCCGAGGGCAAGGCGGTGACGGTCGCCCCGGTGAACACCACCCTCACCACCCAGGAGGCCGCCGACCTGCTCGGGGTCAGCCGCCCGACGTTCGTCAAGGTTCTCGACGAGGGAGGCGTCCCCTTCACGCGACCCGGCAGGCACCGGAGGGTGCTGCTGGAGGACGTGCTCGCCTACAAGGAGAAGAGGCGCTCGCGCCGCAGGCGAGGTCTGGACGAACTGGTCGGACTGACCGAGGACGCGGACCTGTACGACACCTGACCGCCTGATCGCGACCGACCGACTGGAGCGATGTGCAGCGCGTCGTCCTGGACACCTGCGTCCTCTTTCCGAACTACCTCAGGGATACGCTGCTGCGTCTCGCCGAGGCCGAGCTCTACGAGCCGCTGTGGTCGCCCGACATCCTGGACGAGTTGACGAGGAACGTCGCGGAGCGGATCGGGCCCGACAGGGCCAAGAGGCTCGTCGGTGCGATGGCCGACACGTTTCCGGACAGTCTGGTGACGGGATACACGGCGCTCGTCCCCGCGATGCGGAACGACCCGAAGGACCGGCATGTGATGGCGGCGGCCGTTCGCGGGCAGGCCCACGCCGTCGTCACGAGGAACCTGAGGGACTTTTCGGCGGAGGCCTCGGATCCTTACGAGATCGAGGTGCTGTGTCCGGACGACTTCCTGCTGGACCTGCTCGATCTCGCCCCGGTGGAGGTGGCCTCCGTCCTGCGTGCGCAGGCCGGTTCCTGTCGGCGTGAGCCACGGGATGCGCACGGATTGCTGGACAGGCTGGACGCCGGCGGTGTTCCGCAGTTCGCGGCGGAGTTCCGGCGCCGGCTGTGAAGGCCCCGGCGGCCC
This sequence comes from Streptomyces halstedii, assembly GCA_000720535.1. Lineage (GTDB taxonomy): Bacteria > Actinomycetota > Actinomycetes > Streptomycetales > Streptomycetaceae > Streptomyces > Streptomyces halstedii. The sequence continues at coordinate 320,026 of JOAZ01000006.1, read as the reverse complement.
CGGCCCCCGGCCCTTGCCCCCGGCGGCCCCGGCCCCCGGCCCTTGCCCCCGGTGGCCCCGGCCCCCGGCCCCCGGCCCCCGGCGGCCCTCGCCCCGCCCACGCCCCGTTCCGTAATTGATGTGGACCCGTCATAATTCAGGCCCGCCCCCCACGGCCCCCGGAGACGCGTCCGCATGAGTCCGTACACCGCCACCACACGCCGGACCTTCCTCACCGGTGCCCTGGCCGCCACCGCCGGAGTCGCCCTCGGCGCGGCGCCCGCGTCCGCCCGTCCGGTGAGGGTCCTCGGGACCCAGGACTGGATGGGGGCCGTCCCCGACCCCACCCCGCTGCGGCATCTCACGATCCCTGGGACGCACAACTCGGGCGCGCGTCACGGCGGGCCCTGGACGGAGTGCCAGAACACCACCGTCACCGAGCAGCTCGACAGCGGCATCCGCTTCCTCGACGTGCGCTGCCGCGTCACCGGTGACTCCTTCGCCATCCATCACGGTGCCTCGTACCAGAACATGATGTTCGGCGACGTCCTCATCGCCTGCCGGGACTTCCTGGCCCGCCGGCCCTCGGAGACCGTGCTGATGCGGGTCAAGCAGGAGTACTCCGAGGAGAGCGACGCCACGTTCCGGGGCATCTTCGACCTCTATCTGGACGGCAAGGGCTGGCGTTCGCTCTTCCATCTGGGCCCCGCGCTGCCCGACCTCGGCGGGGCCCGGGGCAGGGTCGTGCTGCTCGCGGACAACGGCGGGCTGCCCGGGGTCCGGTACGCGGATCCGGCGCTCTTCGACATCCAGGACGACTACATGGCCGAGCCGATCGGCAAGTACCCCAAGATCGAGGCGCAGTTCCGCAAGGCCGCCCAGCAGCCCGGCAAGCTGTTCATGAACTACGTGTCCACCGCGGCGCTGCTGCCGCCCCGCTGGAACGCCGACCGGCTGAACCCCCGGGTGCACGCCTTCCTCGACGGTTCCGAGGCGGCGGGCTGGAGCGGGCTCGGTGTCGTCCCGCTGGACTACCCCGCGACCCGCTCCGGCCTGGTGGAGTCGCTCATCAGGCACAACCCGGGGGTCTGAGGCGGGTTCAGTGCCCCGGCGGCGGCTGCGGCGCCCCCGGCAGGCGGACCGAGGCCACCGTGCCGTCCCCGTCGTCCGCCGGGCGCAGGGCGATCTCGCCGCCCGCCTGGTGGATCGTGCGGGCCACGATGGACAGGCCCAGGCCCGAGCCGGGGAGCTGGCGGGCGGACGGGGAGCGCCAGAAGCGTTCGAAGACGTGCGGCAGTTCCTCGGCGGGGATGCCGGGGCCGTGGTCCCGGACGGTCAGCTCGCCCCGGTGCAGGCGCACGTCGATCGTGGCGCGCGGCGGGCTGAACTTCACGGCGTTGTCCAGCACGTTGACCACCGCACGCTCCAGCGCCGCCGGTTCGGCGCGTACGTACCAGGGGGCCAGCTCGGCGGTGATGGTCAGCTCGGGCCCGCGCAGCCGGGCGCGCCGCAGCGCGGTACGGGTGATGTCGTGCAGGGCGACCACCTGGAGCGGCCCCGGCTGTGCGGCGTCGGGCCGGGAGAGCTCCTGGAGGTCGCCGATGAGGGCCGCCAGCTCGGTCATCTGCGCTGTGACGGACGCCAGCAGGGCCTTGCGGTCCTCGGGCGGGATGGCCCGGCCGGTCTCGTCGCTCCGGGCCAGCAGCTCGATGTTCGTGCGGAGCGAGGTGAGCGGGGTGCGCAGCTCGTGCCCGGCGTCCGCGATGAGCTGCGCCTGGCGGTCGCGTGAGGTGGCCAGGGAGCTGGTCATGGAGTTGAACGAGCGGGAGAGCCGGGCGATCTCGTCCTCGCCCTCGGCGGGGATCCGGACCGTGAGGTCCTCGGTGCGGGCCACGTGTTCGACGGCATGGGTGAGTTCGTCGACGGGGCGCAGGCCGGTACGGGCGATCCACAGCCCGGCCGCGCCCGCGCCGAGGACGCCGACGCCGGAGACGAGCACCAGCACCCAGGCGAGGGTGGAGAGCGGGGCGGTCACCTCGCTCTCGGGGCGGGCCACCGACACGGCGTAGTGCTCGCCGGAGGGGCGCAGCTCCAGCCCGTAGGTGTAGACCCGCATCTTCTGGCCGTCGGCGTCGGTGGCGGAGTGCAGGACGTCGCGGCGGTCCCCGGCGGCCACCGTCAGGTCCGTGCCGGTCGGCTCGATGCGGGTGGACCCGGGGGCCGCGCAGACCGTGCCGGAGGCGTCGATGATCTGGAGGGTGTACGAACCGGGCGACCGCACGGGTTCCCGTCCGGCCCCCCGGCAACTGGCGAGCAGGTCCCTGACCAGGGACGCGTCCACCTCGGGGGAGTTGCGCAGGGAGCTGTCCAGCCGGCTCTCCAACTGCTCCTGGGTGACGAACCAGCACGCGGCGGCCACCGCCGCGACGGCGACCGCGACCGCGAGGGCGACCAGCAGGGCGAGCCGGGAGCGCAGCGGCAGGGCGCGCAGCGGGCGCGGCAGACCGGTCACCCGTCACCGCCGCCGGACCGCAGCGCGTACCCGACGCCCCGTACGGTGTGCACGAGGCGCGGCTCGCCGCCCGCCTCGGTCTTGCGGCGCAGGTACATCACGTACACGTCCAGGGAGTTGGAGCTGGGCTCGAAGTCGAAGCCCCAGACCGCCTTGAGGATCTGTTCCCGGGTCAGCACCTGCCGGGGGTGCGCCAGGAACATCTCCAGCAGGGTGAACTCGGTGCGGGTCAGCTCCACCCGGCGGGTGCCCCGGGTGACCTCGCGGGTGTTCAGGTCCATGCGCAGGTCCGCGAAGGACAGCACGTCGTCGTCGGGGTCCGTGGCGCCCGCCGCGACCGCGTAGGAGCTGCGGCGCAGCAGGGCCCGGATGCGGGCGAACAGTTCGTCCAGCTCGAAGGGCTTGACCAGGTAGTCGTCGGCGCCCGCGTCGAGGCCGGTGACCCGGTCGCCCACGGTGTCGCGGGCGGTCAGCATCAGGATGGGTGTGGTGGAACCGGTGGACCGGATGCGGCGGGCGGCGGTGAGGCCGTCCATCCGGGGCATCTGGATGTCCAGGACGATCAGGTCGGGGGCGTACGTGTCCACCTTGGCCAGGGCGTCGTAGCCGTCCACGGCGACCTCGGTTCCGTAGCCCTCGAAGGCCAGGCTGCGTTGCAGCGCCTCGCGTACGGCGGGCTCGTCGTCGACGATCAGGACACGCTGGGGATCGTCTTCGGCGGGGCTCATCGCTTCCTGGTCCTCTTCTCGTCGTTCCGGTTCTCCCGGGTGTGCCCTCAGCGTCCCACGCGTGCCGCGCGGCGTCGCGCGGCACGGCGGTCCCGGCCGCCGTTGCCGCCCCGGATCTCGGGCGCCCGGCGGAGGGCGGGGGCCGAGGCGGCCAGTTCGGCCGCCAGGGCGAGGGGCAGGGCCAGGCCGGACGGCCCGGTGTCGGTCGCGGATGTCATGAGGACCTCCCGGTCAGGAGCCGTTCCCGGCGCGCAGGGTGTCCAGGTCGGCCTTGACGGTGTCGACCGGGATGGCGAAGCCGAGGCCCACGCTGCCCGCCGAGGAACTGCCGGAGGTGCTGGTCGAACTGGGCGAGTACATCGCGGAGTTGATGCCGATGATCTCGCCGCTCATGTTGATGAGCGCGCCGCCGGAGTTGCCGGGGTTGAGCGAGGCGTCGGTCTGGATCGCCTTGTAGGTGGTCTTGGAGGTGCCGGTGTCGCCGTTGAACTGCTGCCCGCCGAACTCGAACGGCCAGTTCCCGCCGCCCTGTTGGCGCTGCTGCTGGCCCTGGCCCTGGTCCTCGTCCTTGGCGACGGTGACGTCCCGGTCCAGCGCGGAGACGATCCCGCTGGTGACCGTGCCGGTCAGGCCCTCGGGCGAGCCGATCGCGACGACCTCGTCGCCGACCCGCAGCGAGGAGGAGTCGCCGAGGGTGGCGGTCTTCAGCCCGCTCGCGCCCTGGAGCTTGATGAGCGCCAGGTCCTTGTCGGCGTCGGTGCCGACCACGTCGGCGGTGTACGTCTTGCCGGTGCTCAGGGCCACCTCGATCTGCGAGGCGCCGGAGATCACGTGGTTGTTGGTGACGATCTCGCCGTCCGCGGTGACGACGACACCGGAGCCGGTGGCCTCGCCCGCCGAGGACGTCGCGCTGATCTCGACGATGGCCGGGGACACGGCCGCCGCGACACCGGCGACGGTGCCCGCGCTGCTCTGCGAGACGGTGGTGCCGCTGACGGCACTGCCGGAGGCCGTGGGGGCCGTGGAGCCGTCGAGGTGGGAACCGATGAGGGTCGCGGTGCCGCCGCCGACCGCCGCGGCCACGATGGCCACGGCCGCCAGCAGGGCGACGGGCCGCTTGACCCGGCGTTCCGGCTTCGGAGTTCCGGCGTCCGGCCCGGTGGGCGGGGACTGCGGGGGCGGGGGCGGCCAGGTCTCGGCACCGGGCGCCTCGTCGGCCGCCCGCTGGGGTTCGTACGCCGGCGGCGGCGGGTAGGCCGCCTCGCCGTTGCCGTACGAGGGGTACATCGGGTACGCGCCGCTCGGGCGGTGGCTGTCGGTCATGTCTACGAGAGTGGCCAGTGAACATGAGAGCAGCCTGAGTACGTCCTGAGAAGCCCGGCAGAACCGCGTATGCCCGATATAAGGGCCCGAGGGCGAAGGTCTCCGGACCGTGCGCCAGCCCTCCGGGCCGTGGGCCAGGGGCCTCCGCACCGTGGGCCGGAGGGCCGCACGGCCGTGCGCCGCGCCCGGGGACCCGCTACACCGCGCCGACGGCGGGCTCCCCGCATCCGCACGAGCGCCGCACCACCAGGGCGGACGGGAACTGCTTCAGACGCTCCCGCCGGGAGCTCGACACCCGCAGCGAGTCGTCGAGGACCAGGTCCACGGCGGCCCGTGCCATCGCCGGGCGGTCCGAGGAGACCGTCGTCAGCGGCGGGTCGGTCAGACCCGCCTCCTTCACGTCGTCGAAGCCCGCGACCGCCAGCTCCCCGGGCACGTCGAGCCGCAGCTCGCGCGCGGCCCGCAGCACGCCGATGGCCTGGTCGTCGGTCGAGCAGAAGATCGCCGGGGGCCGCTCGGGCCCGGCCAGCAGCTTCAGCGCCACCTGGTAGGCGTCGTAACGGTTGTACGGGGCGTGGAAGAGCCGGTCCTCGGTCGGCAGCCCCGCCTCCCGCATCGCCCGGCGCCAGCCCTCGATGTGGTCGGCGACGGGGTCACCGACCACCGGGGTGGACTCCGTGCCGCCCAGGCACGCCACGTAGGCGTTGCCGTGTTCCAGCAGGTGGCGGGTGGCGAGCTGCGCGCCGCCGATGTCGTCGGTGACCACCGCGACGTCGTCGATCGCCTCCGGCCGCTCGTGCAGCAGGACGACCCGGGCGTCCCAGGCCTCTATCTCGGCGGCGGCCCGCTCGCTCGGACCCTGGCTGACCAGGATCAGCCCGGAGACACGCATGCCGAGGAAGGCCCGCAGATAGTGGACCTCGCGCTCGTCGCGATAGTCGGAGTTGCCGACGAGCACCATCTTTCCCCGCTCGGCGGCGGCCTGTTCGACCGCGTGCGCCATCTCCGCGAAGAACGGCTGCCGGGCGTCCGGCACGATCATCCCTATGAGGTCGGTCCGCCGTGAGGCCATCGCCTGGGCGACCCGGTCGGGCCGGTAACCCAGCTCCTTGATCGCGGCGAGCACCCGCTCGCGCGTGGCCGGGGCGACCGGCCTGGGTCCGTTGTTGATGACGTAGCTGACGACCGCTGTCGAGGTCCCCGCCAGTCTCGCCACATCGTCCCGCGTCACCTTGGCCACGCGCGGCAGTCTACGCGGATCAACCTATCGCTTGGCAGGCCGGACCGGGGCTTCTTCCGAAACAGGTGGGTGCGCGGACTGCTCCGGACGGGGGACCGGTTCTCCGGCCGTCCCGGGGGCCGCCTCGGCCGTGGCCTTTGCCTCCTCGGCGGGGCGTTCCGGTTTCTCGGGTGTGACGAAGCGGTAGCCGACGTTACGGACGGTCCCGATCAGCGACTCGTGCTCGGGGCCGAGCTTGGCGCGAAGTCGTCGTACATGGACGTCGACGGTCCGGGTGCCGCCGAAGTAGTCGTACCCCCAGACCTCCTGGAGGAGCTGGGCGCGGGTGAAGACCCTGCCGGGGTGCTGGGCGAGGTACTTGAGCAGCTCGAACTCCTTGAAGGTCAGGTCGAGGACCCGGCCCTTGAGCTTCGCGCTGTACGTCGCCTCGTCGACCGACAGGTCCCCGTTGCGGATCTCCATGGGGGAGTCGTCGGAGGTGAGCTGCCGGCGTCCGGTCGCCAGCCGCAGCCGGGCCTCGACCTCGGCGGGCCCGGCGGTGTCCAGCAGCACGTCGTCGATGCCCCAGTCGGCGGTGACGGCCGCGAGACCGCCCTCGGTGACGACGAGGATCAGCGGACAGCCGGGGCCGGTGGACCGCAGGAGCTGGCACAGCGAGCGCACCTGCGGGAGGTCGCGCCGCCCGTCGACGAGGATCACGTCGGCGCCGGGGGTGTCGACGAGGGCGGGCCCCTCGGCGGGGGCGACCCGCACGCTGTGGAGCAGGAGCCCCAGGGCCGGAAGCACCTCCGTCGACGGTTGGAGGGCATTCGTCAGAAGCAGCAGTGAACTCATCGCCGCCCACCTGCCTGGGTCGTCGGTCGATCGTGCACGGTTCGCTCGCCCATTACGTCGGTTCTCCTCGTTCCCTGCGAGAGGGGCACTCCCGGGCCGCGCCCGGGGGAGTATGCGGCACTGCTTCGTACGCCCGTTCCGTCCGTATACCTTTCGCCGTGCGGCGACGGCAATACGGCCTTTCCGGATGCGATCCCTGTTCGCGGGAGCGCTGAGCTTGTTGAAACGTCTCCGTAACAAGGCTCGGAAAGCACAAAAGGACCCGGGGGCTGCATTGCCCGGATCCTCTCCGCAGCACAATAGCCCACATGAGTTCTGCGTCCGAGGGCCGTTTCCTGAGTTCTTCTGTTCCCTCGCTCACGCCGACACCTCGGCGCACGACATTGCGGACGGGTGACGGGGTGCGAATCGAGGCGGTGTACACCCCGTGTACGGCGGGTTCCGCGCGGCCGGACGGCGCGGACGCGCGGGACACGGCCGTCGTCCTCGCCCACGGCTTCACCGGCTCGGCGGACCGGCCGGCCGTGCGGCGGGCCGCCGAGGTGTTCGCCCAGCGTGCGGCCGTGATCACGTTCTCCTTCCGGGGCCACGGACGGTCCGGCGGACGGTCCACGGTCGGGGACCGGGAGGTGCTCGACCTGGCCGCCGCCGTCGCCTGGGCGCGCTCCCTGGGACACCGGCGGGTCGTCACGGTGGGATTCTCGATGGGCGGTTCCGTGGTGCTCCGGCACGCCGCCCTGTATAGGTCCGCGGACGGTTCCGGGGAGGGTCCCGGAGAGGGGGAAAAGGATTCCGGGGACAGGGCCGGGAGAGTGGGGCGGCGCACCGAGGCGTGTGATGGGCGCGCGGGGGCGCATACGGATGCGGTGGTCGCCGTCAGTGCTCCGGCGCGCTGGTATTACCGGGGTACGGCCCCGATGCGCCGCCTGCACTGGGTGGTCACCCGGCGGACCGGCCGGCTCGTCGGGCGCTACGGCTTCCGGACCCGTATCCACACCGAGGACTGGGATCCCGTCCCGCTCTCCCCGGTCGAGGCGGTGCCCCTGATCCGGGTGCCCCTGCTGATCGTGCACGGCGACCGGGACCCGTACTTCCCGCTCGACCACCCCCGGACGCTGGCGGCGGCGGCGCGGGGCCACGCGGAGCTGTGGCTGGAGCGGGGGATGGGCCACGCCGAGAACGCGGCGGACGAGGACCTGCTCACCCGCGTCGCGGAGTGGACCGCGTCGGCGTGACGCGTGGCGTGCTCGATGATGGACAGCTGACGGACGAGGAAAGGGGTGCCGCCATGGCAGCGGGGACGATCCGCTACTGGGCCGCGGCGAAGGCGGCCGCGGGGACCGCGGAGGAGCCGTACGCGGCGGCGACGCTCAAGGAGGCGCTCGACGGGGTGCGCGAGCGGCACCCGGGTGAGCTGACGCGCGTCCTGCGCAGATGCTCGTTCCTGATCGACGGGGATCCCGTGGGGACCCGGGACCATGAGACCGTACGGCTTGCCGAGGGCGGCACGGTCGAGGTGCTCCCGCCGTTCGCAGGAGGGTGAACCGGAGACCATGAGCAACGACGACCAGCAGTACGGGCAGCAGTACGGCCAGGGGTACGGGCAGGCGCGGGGGCAGGGGTACGACGCCCAGGGCCGCCCGTACGGCGCGGACCCGGCTCCGGGCGCGCCGGCCGGGGCGGAATGGCCCCAGGCCCACGGGCAGGACCCGGCGGGGAGCCAGGGCGGCCAGGGGCAGCAGCCGGCCGCGTACGGCTACCCGGAACCGGACGCGCAGCCGTATCCGCAGCAGAATCCGCAGCCGTACGCGCAGAACGGGCCCTACGCGGAGCCGGTCCAGCCGCAGGGCCAGGCGGGTCCCGGGGTGGCGCAGACGTGGGAGGGCCAGACCTGGGACACCCAGTACCAGCCCCCGATCCGGCCCCTCACGACCCCGCCCCCGGCCTCCCGGCACGACGGCTCCCAGGGGTCCGGGTCCGGGGCCGGCGCTCCGTACGGGGGCTCCTCGCAGGAGGCGTCGCGGTACGGCGCGCGGCCGGACAGCGGCCCGCCGTACACGGGGGGCGGGCCGGCCACGCCCCCGCGGCAGCCTGGACACGTGGACCCGCACCGGTCCGGTGCCGGGCAGGGCTCGTACACGGACCCGCGGCAGGCCGGGTACGCGGCCCAGCAGCAGTCCGGTGCGCAGCAGGTCTGGTCCCCGCAGGCGGACGGACCGCGGCAGCCCTTCCACACGCCCCCGCACACCGGCGCGCGGCAGGCGCAGCCCGGTCCGCACACGGGCCAGGGCTACGGCGACCCGCAGCAGTTCGGCGCGGCTCAGCCTCCCGCCGCGCCGGCGGGAGCCGGAGCGGGCTCCGGGGCGTATCCGCTGCCCCCCGAGGCGCCCGTGCGCCCCGTCGCCTCCGCACAGCCGGAGGCGGCGGCCCCGTCCGTGCCTCCCGCCGGGCCGGTGGACGGCGCGGCCCCCGCTCCGGCCGCCGGGAACGACGGGTACGGGCCCGCCACCACTGTGGGCAACAGCCGGATCACCGATGCCCAGCGGGCCAGGGCCGAGGGCCGGTCGCCGATCATCGCGCCGGGCACGCGGCCCGCCGCGATCACCGCCGCGCTCGGCCTGCTCCTCGCGGGCGGGGCGGCGCTCGGGCAGTACGCCCTGCTCGTACCGCTGGTCCTGCTCCAGGCGGTCACCGCCGCGGGCTGGTTCCGGCTGAACGGGATGTGGCCCGCCCGGCAGGGCATCGCGCTCGCGTTCGCGGGCGGGCTCGTCGCGGACGTCGTCCTGCTCGCGGCCGGCCGGGACAACGGACCGGCCGCCCTCCTCGGCACGCTCGGCGTCTGGGTGCTGCTCACCCTGGTGCTCCAGCTCCGCAGCCACGCCGGGGCCGACGAGCGGATGTACGGGCTGACCGCCACCGTCACCTCGGCGGCGCTCGCCGTCCTGGCGGGCGGTCATCTGGCCGCCACCGGCGACGCGGTGACCGTGGGCGCGCTCGCCGTCGCGGTGGCCGTGCTGGTCCGGGCGCTTCCGCTGACCGGTCCCGCCTCCGTCGTCCTGGCCCTGGCCGCGGCGACCGCCGCCGGTGCCGGGGCGGGGACCCTCACCGACTTCGGGAGCCGGGCCGCGCTGCTCGGCCTCGCCGCCGGAGGCTGCGCGCTGATCGGCCTGCGGGTGGCGAGCTACGACTACCCGTCCCGGTTCGTGCACATGACGGCCGGGGTGGCGCTGCCGCTGACCGCGGCGGCGCCCGCCGTCTACCTGCTCGGGCAGGTCCTCGCCTGAGGTGACGCCCGCTCGACCCGGCTGCCCCGCCCCTCCGTTCGTCGTTCGCGTGCGGAGGGGACGAAGGCTCCCGTGCGGAGGGGGCGCCGGCTCGCGTGCGGAGGGGACGAAGCCGGGTAGGAGCGCTGAGGGAACCGGCCGTGGCCGGCACCCGTCGATCACTGAAGGGTGTGCCGGTCGGCGGCACGGGTCACGGGCGAAGTGGGTCCGGCCGGTCTGAGTGGGGAGCAACGAGGATGCGCGCACTGCGAATACTGCTGGTCCTGGCCGTGGTGCTGGGCGGGATCTTCGTCGTGGTCGACCGCGTCGCCGTGTACGTCGTGGAGTCGCAGGCCGAGGACAGCGTCCGGTTCACCGGGGTCGAGACCGGATCCGCCGAGGTCTCGATCAAGGGCTTCCCCTTCCTGACCCAACTGGCCGGGTCCCGGCTCGACCGGGTCGACGTCACGGTCAAGGACGTCATGGTCAAGGACGTCAAGGACGACGCGGCCGGCCGGTCGCTCCGGATCAGCGAGATCCGGGCCCGGCTCCATCAGGTGGCACTGGGCGCCGGATACACCAGTGCGACGGCCTCCCGGGCGACCGGGACGGCCGTCGTCTCGTACGCGGACCTCACCGCGGCCGCCGAGGACGGTGTCACCGTCGCCTACGGCGGCGACGGCAAGGTCAAGGTCACCGGCACGATCCGGGTCCCGCTGCTGGACAAGCAGCTCTCGCGCAGTGTGCTCTCCACCGTCACCCTGGCCGGTGACGACACCGTCAAGGTGCACGCCGACGAGGTACCCGGCGAGGGCATCCCCGGGCTGGAGGGCCTGGTCCGCAAGAAGACCGACTTCGAACGGAAGATCGACGGGCTGCCTGAGGGCCTGGAGCTGGAGAAGATCGCGGTGACGCCGGACGGCCTGGAGATCTCGGTCAGCGGCTCGGACATCGCACTCGCCCGATGACCCACCGGTGACCCACCGGTGACCCGTCGCGGACCCGTCGGTGCCCGCCCGACGCCCCGCTCATGCCCGCCCGATGACCCGGATACCGGCCGCCGGGCGCCGCCGGGCAGCCGGCTTGCCAGCATCGGCGGCCGACGATCCGGATGCTGAGACGCTCCCGTCCGAGGCGTAGAAGCCGCCTCGGCCCCGATGCCCGTCCACCGGGGTCGCGCCCCGGGCGGCTCCGCTCGCGTATCGCATGGTGGACGATCGCGTCTCAGGATGCGACACGGCGGTGACATCTCCACCCGTACCTCCCTACGATCGGACCCATGAAGCGACAGGCGGACCTCACGAAGCGGCGGGCAGTAGACCTGTGCCGCGTCGCCGCCATGCTCTGTCGCACCTTCTGAGCGGGACCTTCTCCCGTTTCCCCCCCGGCCCTTCGACCACGTCAGGGCCGAACCCGTGCCTCCCGTACGCATCCCGGTGCCGAGCGCCCGCGCGTACACCTCGTACCACGCACGCCGTACCACCCCGCCGCAGACTGCCCCGGAGGAGAAACACATGAGCCGCGCAGACGTTCTGGTCGACGCCGACTGGGTCGAGGCCCACATCGACGACCCGCAGGTGGCCATCGTCGAGGTCGACGAGGACACCTCGGCGTACGAGAAGAACCACATCAAGAACGCGATCCGGATCGACTGGACCAAGGACCTCCAGGACCCGGTCCGGCGTGACTTCGTGGACCAGGCCGGCTTCGAGAAGCTCCTGTCCGAGAAGGGCATCGCCAACGACACGCTGGTCGTCCTCTACGGCGGCAACAACAACTGGTTCGCCTCCTACGCGTACTGGTACTTCAAGCTGTACGGCCACGAGAACGTCAAGCTGCTCGACGGCGGCCGCAAGAAGTGGGAGCTGGACTCCCGCGACCTGACCGACGTCGTCCCGACGCGCCCGGCCACCGCGTACGTGGCCAAGCCGCAGGACGCCTCGATCCGCGCCTTCCGTGACGACGTCGTCGCCGCGATCGGCAACCAGAACATCGTCGACGTGCGCTCGCCCGACGAGTTCAGCGGCAAGCTGCTCGCCCCGGCGCACCTCCCGCAGGAGCAGTCGCAGCGCCCCGGCCACGTGCCGAGCTCCCGCAACATCCCGTGGTCGAAGAACGCCAACGACGACGGCACCTTCAAGTCGGACGAGGCGCTCAAGGCCCTCTACGAGGACGAGCAGGTGGACCTCTCGAAGGACACCATCGCGCTGTGCCGCATCGGTGAGCGCTCGGCCCTGACCTGGTTCGTGCTGCACGAGCTGCTCGGTGTCGAGAACGTCAAGAACTACGACGGCTCGTGGACCGAGTACGGCTCCCTCGTGGGTGTGCCGATCGAGCTCGGCTCCAACAAGTAAGTCCGCACGACCGGTTCAGCAGGACCCCGACCAGAAGGACAGAACACCATGTGTGGAGCACAGGCCGGCGGCCCCGACGCTTCGACGATCAAGCCCGGCGAGACGACCATCCAGGGCAGCGTGACCCGCGACGGCGAGCCCGTCACCGGCTACGTCCGGCTGCTGGACTCGACCGGTGAGTTCACCGCCGAGGTCCCGACCTCGGCGACCGGGCAGTTCCGCTTCTACGCGGCCGAGGGGACCTGGACGGTCCGCGCCCTGGTTCCGGGCGGCACCGCCGACCGCACGGTCGTGGCCCAGACCGGTGGTCTCTCCGAGGTCGCCATCGCCGTGTAGCGCGTCCGCGCGGCGTGTGCGCGCGGACCCGGCCCGGAGGGCCGCACCCCAGGGGGTTGGACGCCACCTGAGCGGGTGCGGCCCTTCGTGTTGCCCGGCCCGTCCTCGGCGGGCTGCCGGGGAGCGGATCCGGTCCTACGCTGGAAGACATGTACGCCCGACGAAGGCGCGCCTACTTCCTGATGATGGGCGGTTGCCTCGCACTCTTCGTCTCCGCCTGGGCCTTCGTGCGGCTCTGGTCGATTCCGGCGGCGGTGGCGATGTGCGTGGTGGCCATGGTCATCCCACCCGTGGCCGCGGTGGTCGCCAACCGGCGTGGCCCGGACGACCGGTGGTGGGACGATCCGTCCCCGGTCTCCCGGCCCCGGCCAGGCGGCTTCCGGCCCCGTCCGGGCGAGAGACCGCGCCCCGACGAGGACGCGGACCGCCCCGGCGGGGACGCGCGGCGGCCTGGCGGGAGCGGGGAAGGCACCCGGGGAGAGGCGGAGCCACCCCAGGGGGCGGCAGGACCGCCCGAGGGGAAGACGGGACCGCCTGAGGGGAAGACGGGACCGCCCCACGGGAAGGCCGGGTCGCGCGACGGGAGGTCCCAGCGCACCGGCGACCCCCAGTCCGACGCGTGGTGGGACGAGCTCGACGGCAGGAAGCGCCCGCGCTGAGGGGCGCACCGGCGCCGGGCCGTACGAGGACCGGCGCCCGCGCTGAGGGGCGCTCCGGCGCCGGTCCCGTACGGCCGTCCTCGGCCCGTCCGGCGCCGGTCCTCGTACGCCCCGTCCGGCGCCGGACGGGCTTTGGCGGATCTCCGCCGCTTCCGTCAGTAGACGAGGGCCTGCGTGCCGTCGGCCATGGCCTCCTGGACGAACACCTGGGCGCCGGCGATGCGTACGCCCTCCAGGACGTCCTTCTCCGTGATGTCGCGCCGGGCCGCGCACTGGGTGCAGAGGGTGATCCGGCCGCCCGCCCGGATCGCGTCGATCAGATCGGGCAGCGGCGCCGAGTGCGGCAGTTCGAACGCGGCCGCCCGATCCGGCAGGGCGAACCAGGCGGACTCGCCGGTCAGCCAGAGCGAGACCTCGACCCCGCTGGCGACGGCCACGGCCGCCACGGTGAAGGCCTGCGAGCAGCGCTCGGCGGAATCGGCCCCGGCGGTCACCTTGATCACGAGCTTCTTGGACATGGACCGAACTGTAATCCTCCGGTGCGCGGTCTCCCTCGCGACGGCGTACGCCGGGGACGGCCGGTAACGCCCCGGACAGGGGCCGGTGCCCGTGCGGCGACCGGGCCCGGGGTCGTGTGCCCGACCGGGCCCGGGGGCGCGTGCCGACCGGGCCGGGATCCGCGTGCCGACCGGGCCCGGGGCAAACCCCGGACCGCCACGGCCGGGCCCCACCCATTACGCTGGGGACCGGCCCTGTTTCCGCCGTCATGTCGTCCCGAGGAGCTCCCGTGCTTGAGGCTTTCTTCTCCGCTCTGCTGGTCCTGGTCTGCGTCGGCGTCCTCGCCTTCGCCGGTCTGACCGTGAAGAAGCTGTACCAGGGCCAGCGCTGACCCTCGCCGAACGCCTCCCGTGCTCCCGTACACCCTCACAGATCGTCTGAGCCGCTCATGATCGAGATTCCGTCCGACCTCCACCCGGACCTCGTACCGCTGTCCTTCCTCCTCGGGAACTGGGCGGGCGCCGGCGTCTTCGACTTCCCCGGCGACGAGAAGTGCAACTTCGGCCAGGAAGTCACCTTCAGCCACGACGGCCGTGACTTCCTCGAATACGTCTCGCACTCCTGGGTGCTGGACGCCGAGGGCAACAAGGTCGAGCCCCTGGAGAGCGAGTCCGGCTACTGGCGCGTGGACAAGGACCGCAAGGTCGAGATCGTCATGGTCCGGGACCAGGGCGTCGTCGAGGTCTGGTACGGCGAGCTGGCCAAGCAGAAGCCGCAGATCGACATCGCCACCGACGCGGTCGCCCGTACCGCGGCCTCCGGCCCGTACAGCGGCGGCAAGCGGCTCTACGGCTATGTGCACAGCGACCTGATGTGGGTCGGCGAGAAGGCCACCCCCGACGTGGAGCTGCGGCCGTACATGTCGGCGCACCTGAAGAAGGTCGTCACCCCCGAGGAGGTCGCGGAGATGGCGAAGAGCCTCGGTGACATGCCCGACGACGGCATCGCCTTCTTCAAGTAGGCCCACCCCGAGCAGACCCCTCCGGCGCCGAGCGGGTTCTTCGGTGTTCAGGCGGGCCCTTCGGTCTCCGGCGGGCCCTCCCGGGGCGGGGCTCGACGGCCACCGCGTGTCCCGCCCTACACTGGGCGCGTGGTGAGCACCGACTGGAAGACCGATCTCCGGCAGCGCGGCTATCGGCTGACGCCCCAGCGCCAGCTCGTTCTGGAGGCCGTCGACACCCTGGAACACGCGACTCCCGACGACATCCTCGGCGAGGTGCGCAAGACCGCGTCGGGTGTGAACATCTCGACCGTCTACCGGACGCTGGAGCTCCTGGAGGAGCTCGGCCTGGTCAGCCACGCGCATCTGGGGCACGGCGCCCCGACGTACCACCTGGCCGACCGCCACCACCACATCCACCTCGTCTGCCGCGACTGCTCCGAGGTCATCGAGGCGGACGTCGAGGTGGTCGCGGACTTCACGGAGAAGCTGCGGGGCGCCTTCGGCTTCGAGACGGACATGAAGCACTTCGCGATCTTCGGCCGGTGTGCCGACTGCTCGGCCAAGGCGGCCGGGGAGGGTCCGTCGGCCGCCTCGTAAGGCGCGTCGGCGCGAGTCGTACGCTGGTGGCATGAAGAGCCCCCTGCTGTCCCTGCCCGGCGCCGTCCCCGCCGAGGGCCGCGACGAAGGTGTCGCCGCGCACTACGGCGACCTGTTCCGTGAGCAACGCGCACTCGCCGACGGCAGCGGGTTCGTGGACCTGTCCCACCGGGGCGTCGTCACGGTCACCGGCGACGACCGGCTGGCGTGGCTGCATCTGCTGCTCACCCAGCACGTCAGCGACCTCGCGCCCCACCAGGCGACCGAGGCGTTGGTCCTCACCGCCAACGGGCACATCGAGCACGCCCTCTACCTGGTGGACGACGGGACGACGGTGTGGGCGCACGTCGAACCCGGCACCCAGGGCGAGCTGATCGCGTACCTGGAGTCGATGAAGTTCTTCTACCGGGTCGAGGTCGCCGACCGCACCGAGGACATCGCCGTCGTGCACCTGCCCGCCGGTTCCATCGCCGAGGTGCCGGAAGGCGTCACCGTACGGGAGACCCCGCACGGCCGTGACCTGTTCCTGTCCCGGGACGGCCTGGAGGCGTACGCGGCCGGGCACGGCCCGGCCGCCGGGATCCTGGCGTACGAGGCGCTGCGCGTCGAGACGCACCGCCCGCGCGTCGGGTACGAGACCGACCACCGCACCATCCCGCACGAGCTGGGCTGGATCGGCACCGCCGTCCACCTCCAGAAGGGGTGCTACCGGGGGCAGGAGACCGTCGCCCGCGTCCACAACCTGGGGAAGCCGCCCCGCCGGCTGGTCTTCCTGCACCTGGACGGCAGCGAGGTGCACCTGCCCGGCCACGGGACGCCGGTGCGGCTGGCGGCCGACGGCCAGGAAGGCCGCCAGCTCGGCTTCGTCACCACGTCCGCCCGCCACCACGAGCTGGGCCCCATCGCCCTGGCCCTGGTGAAGCGGAACGTGCCCGTGGACGCGGAGCTGATCGCCGGTGACACGGCCGCCGCCCAGGAGACCGTCGTCGAGCCGTGAGGCGGGTGGCTGACGTGCGGCGTGTGCCTACACCTCCAGGAACACGGTGAACGGGCCGTGGTTGGTGAGCGAGACCCGCATCTCCGCCCCGAAGCGGCCCGTGGCCACCTGGGCGCCGAGCGCGCGCAGCGCCGTCACCACCTCGTCCACCAGCGGTTCCGCGACCTCACCGGGGGCGGCGGCGTTCCAGGTGGGCCTGCGGCCCTTCCGGGCGTCCCCGTAGAGGGTAAATTGCGAGATCACGAGGAGCGGCGCGTTCACGTCGGAGCAGGACTTCTCGCCCTCCAGGATCCGCAGGGTCCACAGCTTGCGGGCGAGCTGGGCCGCCTTCTCCGGGGTGTCCCCGTGGGTGACCCCCACCAGCACACACAGCCCCTCACCGACGATCTCGCCGACCGTCGCGGTACCCGGAGGACCGTCCGTACCGCCGTCCACGGTGACGCTCGCACCGTCCACCCTCTGTATCACTGCACGCATACAGACCAACCTATCTTGGGCCGAACGGGTACAGAGCACCTGCGTGAACACCCTCCGTAGTGGCACCATGCACGGTGTCGGTGTGCCGACGCACCGGCCGAGGGGACGGAACAGCATGAGTACACAGGGAACCGGGTCATCTCCCGGCGCCGTACCGGTGACACGTACTGCCGGTACCTCGCGGCCACCAGTGCAGCGGACAGGCGCTTCACCCGGACCGGACCAGCTGCCGGAGCCCGTGCCGCAGGCCGTGCAGGCGGCCGGGCCGTTGCACGTGCCGGGGCAGGCGGCGGGAAGCTGCGGCGGCGAGGGGGCGGGCCGGGGGCACGCGGAGTTCGGCGGGCTGCGGATGCCGGATCTGCGGATCCGGCGCCGGGACGCCCAGCGCGACGAGGCGGACCTGAGTTACGTACGCCGACTGGTGCAGGGCCGGATCGACATCCTGCGTGCGGAACTCGCCCGGCGGGCCGGGCACCGGTCGCCGGTGGTGGACCGGCTCTCGGAGATCCTCGCCGACGCCCCGTCCGTGCACCGGTCCTCGGTGCGGCACGTCACCCTGACCACGCCGCGCAGCGACGAGTACCGCCGGCTGGCCGCCGACACCCTCGCCGAGGTGGAGCTCTCCGACCTGGGAGCGCGTACGGACGACGAGCTGCTGGCCGCGATGGGGCGGCTCGTGGGCTACGAGCAGCAGGTGTCCCGGCGCCGTCACCGGCTCCAGCGGACCGTGGACGATTGCAGCGCGGAGATCGCCCGCAGGTACCGTGACGGGGAAGCACAAGTAGACGACCTGCTCGCCTGAGGCGATCCCCCGGGGGGCGGGTTCCGCCCGCCGCCCGGAAGGCCAGCCGCCACCATGACCTCGCCGTACTCGTCCGCGTCCGCCCCGCACCCGGTTCTGGCCGAGGTCGTACGGTCCGGTTTCACGGAGGGCCACCACCGGGGTTCGCTGGTCCTGCTGGCGGCCGACGGGAGCGTCGATCTCGCCCTTGGTGACCCGGCCGCCCCGGTCTTCCCGCGCTCGTCCAACAAGCCGATGCAGGCCGCCGCGATCCTGCGGGCCGGTCTCGAACTGTCCGGGGAGCGGCTGGCGCTGGCCGCCGCGAGCCACTCCGGCGAGGGCTTCCACCTCGAACTGGTCCGCACGATGCTCGCGGAGCACGGGCTGACCCCGGACGACCTGCGGACCCCGCCGGACCTGCCGCTGGACCCGGTGGAGGCGGAGGCGTACCTCGCGGCCGGGCGGGTGCGGGAACCGATCACCATGAACTGCTCCGGCAAGCACGCGGCGATGCTCGCGGTCTGCGTACGCAACGGCTGGGACACCGCGACCTATCTGGACCCGGCCCATCCGTTGCACATCCTGGTCGGGCAAGTGGTCGCGGAGGCGGCGGGCGAGCCCGTCGCGGCGGTCGGCACGGACGGCTGCGGGGCGCCGCTGATGGCGATCGGGCTGGTGGGCCTGGCCCGCGCCTTCCGCGCCTTCGTCACCGCCGAGCCGGGGTCGGCGGAGCGCCGGGTCGCGGACGCGATGCGGGCGCACCCCGAATACGTGGCGGGTACCCGGCGTCCGGACACCTGGCTGATGCGCGAGGTGCCGGGGACGCTGTCCAAGATGGGCGCCGAGGCGGTCCAGGCGGTGGCGCTGCCGGACGGCCGGGCGCTGGCCTTCAAGATCGACGACGGATCGACGCGCGCCCTGGGTCCGGTGCTGGCGCGCGCGCTCGAACTGCTGGGCGTGGACGCCCCGGTGGTCTCCCGCATCGGCCGGGCGCCGCTGCTCGGCGGGGCCGCGGAGGTCGGCGCGATCCGCGCGGCGTTCTGAGGCGGCCCCGGAAGCGCGGCGGGGCCGGGCGGTGCGGGCGATGGCGGGCTGTTGCCGTTGCCGGGGCGCCGGGGGCGTAAACGGAGCGACAGTCGGCAGGCTGGTGCATAGCGTGGGGCGTATGAGCCTCGCCCCGCGTACCGTCACCGTCTCCGACTTCCCCGACTGGCTGCGCGCCGTGGACACCGGCTTCCTGCGGCCGCACGCGGCGACGCAGGAGGAGATCGCGTTGCGGTTGACCCACACCGATCTGGCCCGGGTCCAGGGCGTGTTCGACGCCGGCCGGTGCGTCGCCACCTTCCGTTCGTTCGCACAGGAGCTGACCGTCGTCGGCGGCGCCACGGTGCCGGCCGACGCGATCACCACGGTGACCGTCTCGCCGACGCACCGCCGGCGCGGACTGCTCGGCCGGATGATGGCGGTGGACCTGGCGGCGGCGAAGGAGCGCGGTGACGTGGTCGCCTCGCTGATCGCGGCCGAGTACCCGATCTACGGGCGGTACGGCTTCGGCCCCGCCGCCTGGACCACCGAGTGGGAGATCGACGTGCCCCGGGCCGGTCTGGACCCGCGCCGCCCGGTGCCCGACGAGGCGGACGGCGGCCGGATCGACCTGGTGGACGGGGACGCCGTACGCGCTCTGGGGCCGGAGCTGCACGACCGGCTGGCGGCCCGGCAGCACGGTGTCGTGAGCCGGGGCGAGCAGTGGTGGCTGCGGACCACCGGTGTCCATGTGCCGGCGCACGAGACGTGGACGGAGCCCTTCTACGCGGTCTACCGCGCGGCCGACGGCACGGTGGACGGGCTGGTCACCTACCGCGCCGACGCCCGCTGGGGCGACGGGAAGCAGCCGCTGAACACGGCGACGGTGAGCGATCTGATCGCCGCCACCCCGGCGGCGGAGCGGGTCCTGTGGCGGTTCGTCTGCTCGGTCGACTGGATCACCACCGTCCGCACCGGCCGCCGCGCCCCGGACGACCTGCTCCCCTTCTTCCTCCCGGACCCCCGGGCCGCCCGCGTCGTGACCCAGGCGGACTGGCTCTGGCTGCGCCTCCTGGACGTATCGAGGGCCCTCACGGCCCGCACCTGGGACACCGAGGCCGCCCTGGTCCTGGAGGTCCACGACGCGACGGGACTGACGGCGGGCCGCTTCCTGCTGGACGCCTCCCCGGCCGGGGCGACCTGCGCGCCGACGACCCGGAGCGCCGATCTGGCCCTGGGGGCGGGGGAGTTGGCGGCGCTCTACCTGGGCGACGAGTCGGTGGCGCGCCTGGCCGCGCTGGGCCGGGTGGACGAGCTGCGGCCGGGCGCGGTGACGGCGGCGGACGCGTCGTTCCGGGCACCCCGGCGGGCGTGGTGCCCGGACATGTTCTGACGCGGCCTGTCCTGACGCGGCGAGTCCTGATGCGGCCTGTTCTGACGCCGCCTGTCCTGACGTGGCGTCAGCGGCGTGTCCGGCCGCCCGGCCGCCGAAGTCCGGTGGCGTACGAGGCCGCCGGGGGATGCCGGGGGATGCCGCACCGGTTCACGCGGTCCGTATCCGGAACAGCACCCCGGACAGGCCGATGGCCACCGCGAGGATCCCCGCCGCCCAGGCCAGCGCGATCCAGGGGGCGTTGCCCACCGGCTGGGCGAGCAGCAGGCCGCGCAGCGCCTCGATGGCCGGGGTGATGGGCTGGTGGTCGGCGAACCCGTGGAGCCATCCGGGCATCGAGTCGACCGGGACGAACGCGCTGCTCGGGTACGGCAGGAACGACATGAAGAAGGTGAAGCCGCCGGCCGCCTCCGGGGTGCGGGCCAGCAGCCCGATGGCCGCGGAGATCCAGGACAGCGCGACGATGTAGGCGAGGAGGACGCCCGCGACGGCGAGCCAGCCCCCGAGGGAGGCGGCGGGGCGGAAGCCGATGAGCAGGGCGACACCGAACACCAGCGTGGTGGAGACCAGGTTGCGTACGGTGCTCGCCACGACATGCCCGGCCAGGACAGGTGCGCCGCCGACGTCCAGGGACCGGAGGCGGTCGATGATGCCGCCCTTCATGTCCTCGCTCACCGCCACCGCGGTGGTGGCCGAGCCGAAGCCGGCGCACAGGAGCAGGACGCCGGGGACGACGTACATGACGTACGAGTCGTAGGCGGTGCCCGTCTCGATCGCGCCGCCGAAGAAGTAGACGAAGATCAGCATCAGCATGATCGGCAGCATCATCG
Source organism: Streptomyces halstedii (assembly GCA_000720535.1). Taxonomy (GTDB): domain Bacteria; phylum Actinomycetota; class Actinomycetes; order Streptomycetales; family Streptomycetaceae; genus Streptomyces; species Streptomyces halstedii. Next base: position 299,199 of record JOAZ01000006.1, on the reverse strand, counting down.
CGGTGATCATGGCGTCGAGGTTGCGGCGGCTGATGCGCAGGCTGCGGCCGGTCATGACGGCGGCGTGGGTGAGGACCCCGGGGGCGTCAGACATGGGTGGGTTCCTCCGTCGGCTCGGTTGTCTCTCCGGTGGTCTCTCCGGCGGCCTCTTCGGCGGTCTCGCCGGTCAGGGCCAGGAACACGTCGTCGAGGCTCGCGCTGTGCACCGAGAAGCGCTCGACGTCGGTGCGGTGCGGGTCGATCTCGTCGAGCAGGGCGCGGGCGTGGGCCGCCGTGCCGTCGGTGGGCAGGCCCAGGGTGAGGGTGCCGGGGGAGTGGTGGACCGCGCGGGCGGCGAGGCGCAGATAGGCCTCGCGGCCGGTGAGCACCAGATCGAGCCGGTGGCCGGGGAACCGGGCCTTCAGGGTCTCGGGGCTGCCCTCGGCGACGGCCCGGCCGCCGTTCAGGACGGCGATGTGGTCGGCCAGCCGGTCGGCCTCCTCCAGGTACTGGGTGGTGAGCAGGACGGTCGCGCCCCCGTCGGCGAGGTCCCGGACGACCTGCCAGAGCTCACGGCGGCTGCGCGGGTCGAGGCCGGTGGTGGGCTCGTCCAGGAAGAAGACGCCGGGCTCGGGGGAGCCGACCAGCCCGGCCGCCAGGTCCAGACGGCGGCGCATGCCCCCGGAGTACGTGCGCACCTGGCGGCGGGCCGCCTCGGTGAGGCCGAAGCGTTCCAGGAGTTCGGCGGCCCGGTGCTTCGCGTGGCTGCGGGACAGACCGGTGAGCCGCGCGGTCATCCGCAGGTTCTCCTCGCCGGTCTGGGTCGCGTCGACGGCGGCGAACTGGCCGGTCAGGCTGATCGCGCGGCGCACCCGGTGCCGGTCGGCGACGACGTCGAACCCGGCGACGCGCGCGGTGCCGGAGTCGGCGGTGGTCAGGGTGGCGAGGATCCGGACGGTGGTGGTCTTGCCCGCGCCGTTGGGTCCGAGCAGGGCGAAGACCTCGCCGCGTGGGACCTGGAGGCCGAGGCCGTCCAGGACGCGGACCGGGTCGGACGGTTTTCCGTAGGACTTGGTGAGGCCGTGTGCCTCGATCATCGTCTCCGGCACGGCGGAGACCCCCCTTCGACTTCTGCGTATGCCGTACGCTCTACTGCGTAAGCATTACGCACATCTAGGATGGTGGTCAAGACGACACGGGATGAGGCGGCTTCGGGTGGCGGGGAACAACGACGCGGACGGCACCGGACTTCCGGCGAGCGTCGAGGCCGCCTGGGGGCTGCGGGACCGTCCGGTCAAGGGGCCCAAGCCCGGCCTCTCGCTGGACCGCATCGTCGCCGCGGCCGTGGACGTGGCCGCGGCCGAAGGGCTCGGGGCCGTCTCGATGGGGCGCGTCGCCAAGGAGCTGGGCGCCTCGACGATGGCGCTCTACCGGTACGTCTCCGCGAAGGAGGAGCTGTACCTCCTGATGCAGGAGGCGGCCATGGGCACCCCGGAGCCGCTGCCCGCGCTGGAGTCGGGGGCCGACTGGCGCGCGGCCCTGGGCGAGTGGGCGTGGGCCCAGCGGCGCATGTTCCACCGCAATCTGTGGGCGCTGCGCATTCCGATCGGGGGCCCGCCCGCCAGCCCCCATTCGGTGGCCTGGTGGGAACAGGGGCTCCAGGCGCTGTCGGGCAGCGGACTTCCCGAGGGCGCCAAGATCTCGGTCATCATGCTGGTCTCCGGCTTCGTACGGAACGAGGCGCTGTTGATGAGCGACATCGCCGCGGCCGTCGAGGAGAAGGGCGTCCCGGCCGAGGAGGTCATGACGCGCTGGGAGCGCACGCTGAAGCGGCTCGTCGATCCCGTACGGCACCCGGCGCTGGTCAGTCTGCTGGAGACCGAGGACCTGGCCGAACCGGACCACCCGGACCACGAGTTCGTGTTCGGGCTGGAGCGGGTGCTCGACGGCGTCGAGGTGCTCGTCCGGAAGGAGACGCGGGGGGCGGAGTAGGGCGGGGCGAGGGACTTCGTGGCGGCCGGGTGCGGGACTTCGTGGCTGGTCGGTGGCGAAGGGCCGGGCGCGAGCCGACGTGCCGGTCGGCGGCAGGATCCGGACGCGGGCCCGTGATGGCCGACGAGCCGTCAGTCGTCAGCCGTTCAGGGGCCACCTGTCGGTCGTCAGCCGTCGAGGAGGCCGTCCGGGCGTTCGACGGTGTCTCCCCGGCGTACGACGGAGCCCGCGTTGTCCATACCGCCGTGCAGCACCGCCACGTCCGGTCCGCCGCTCATCCGTCCTCCCGGGCGAAGCCGAACGGGGTGTACAGGTCGGCCGGTTCGCGGAAGAGTACGCCGGTCATGCCGAGTGCCTCGGCTGCGTCGACGTTCTCCCGCCGGTCGTCGACGAACAGACAGCGTTCGGGGCGTACGCCGGCGCGTCCGGCCGCGATCCGGTAGAGGGCCGGGTCGGGTTTGGCGATCCCTTCCAGGGCGCTGGAGACCACGTGGTCGGCCAGGTCCGTGAGGCCCGACGCGGCCAGGTCGTCGTGGAGTCGAAGAGTGGCGTTGGTGACCAGGACGAGCGGCACCCGTCGGCGTACCCGCCGCAGCAGGGCGACCACCGTCCCGTCCACCCGGAACGGCGCCTCGGCCATCGCGCGTCCCAGCGTCCGGGCCCGCTCCACGCCCACGCGGGCGGCCAGTCGCCGGGCGATGGCCTCCGCCCATTCGTCGGGGGTGATGCGGCCCAGCAGGACGGGCAGGTCGACCTCGGGGGCGTACGCGAGGTCGGCGGTCGTCCCCTCGGGGAGGCCGAAGTCCCGTTCGAGCGCGGCGAGACGGGACAGGTCGTAGTACCGGATGACGTTGTCCAGGTCGCACAGCACGGCGTCGTACGGCGAGGTGCCCGCCACCGCCATCGCCGCGTCCACGGCCGGGCCGGGGCGGTGGCGTACGGCCCCGGCGCCCGGGACCCCGGACGCTCCCGAGGCCGGTGCGTCGGCGGGCCTCATGCCACCTCGGCCCGGACGAGCGCACGCGCGTACGGCTCCCCGGTGGCCTCGGCGTACGCCATCCGCTCCTTCACCTCGCGCGGGGAACGGGGCCGGTAACCGGGCCCGCCGCAGCAGCTTTTGTGGAAGCGTACGCCCGCGTGCAACAGCACCGACAGGGCCCGCCACCCGGCCGCGTCCCGCCGCCGGGGCGGTGCGAAGGCGGACCCGACGTGGATCAGCGCCCCGGCACAGCGGGGGCAGACGCGATCCGGCCGGTCCCGGTCGTAGGGCTGCTTGTACGAGGCGCGGCAGGGCAGGCAGACGAACGCGGTCTTCCCATGGGGCATGCCGGCCAGCGTAGAGGGAGGGGCCGGGGGCGGCCGAACGGTTTTCGGCCGCTCTTCGACGGTCCTCACCGACGCGCGGGCGCGGTGCCCCGCCGGACCCCGGCCCTGGCCCCGGCCCCGGAGACGTGGCGGGGCGGGGGCGGGTGAGGCCGCGGTGGGGCGGGGCTCATCGAGGGAGCCGGGCCGGCGGACGGCGCGGGGCGGGCCGTGAGGGGCCGGCGGGGGCCGTGGCTCCGGGGTCCGGTCCGGGTCTCGCGGCTTGCCGGGCGAGCCGGTAGGCGTCGGCTTCGCGGATGAGCTCCCGGGAGCGGATCCGGTGCAACTCCAGGTGCATGCCGTCCGCCCCTACGGCTGGAGCTCTACGACATCGGCGACCACGCAACTGGTGTTGTCGGGACCGCCGGACGCGTTGGCCAGGGTGATGAGTGCGCGGGCGGCCTGTTCGGGCTCGGCGGTGCCGGTGAGTACCCGGTGGATCTCCTCCGTCGGTACGACGGCGGACAGGCCGTCGGAGCAGAGCAGGTAGCGGTCTCCCCGCCGGGCGTCGTGGAGGCGCGTGTCGGGGGTGCCGTCGGCTCCCCGGCCCAGGGCGCGTACCAGCAGCGACCGCTGGGGATGGGTGGCGGCCTCTTCCGGGGTGAGGCGTCCGTCCTCGACCATCGACCGCACCAGCGTGTGGTCCTGTGTGATCTGGAACAGCTCGCCGTCGCGCAGGAGGTGGACGCGGGAGTCGCCGATGTGGACGAGGGCCAGCCGCGATCCGGTCCAGAGCAGGGCGGTGAGGGTCGTACCGAAGTCTTCGGAGGACGGGCCGGCCCCGGCGACGTCGTGTACGGCCCGCTCGGCCCGGCCGACCGCGTCTTCGAGGACGTTGAGGAGGTCGCCCGCCGGGATGCCGTCCGTTTCGAGACGCTTGAGCGTGTCGACGGCGGCCGCTCCGGCGGGGCCGCCCCGGGATCCGTATCCGTCGGCGACGGCGAGCAGGCGGGAGTCGGCGTAGGCGGTGTCCTGGTTGCTCTCGCGGACCAGGCCCTGGTCGGAGAGGGCGGCGTAGCGGAGTCCCAGGGGTTCGGCGGTCACGGGCATGGCGGGGTCCTTCCAGGACAGATGGTCGACGAGGAAGGAAGCGAGATCCCGCCGTGCGGCGGTGTCGGCCTCGACCTGAGCCCAGAACGCGCGGACCTCCCGGGCGGCCTCGGGGCCTTCCAGCGCGCAGACGCCCTGGATGCGCGCCAGCGGCATGCCCAGGCGCCGGAGCCAGGCGACGAGCCGGGCCCGCTCCAGTTGTTCCGGGGCGTAGAAGCGGTAGCCGGTCGTGGGGTCGACGCGGGCGGGGGCCAGCAGACCGAGTTCGTCGTAGAGACGCAGCGCCTTCGGCGACAGCCGGGACGCCCTCGCGAACGCCCCGATGGTCAGCAGCCCCATGTCCGCTCCTCCTCGTGCCGGGCACATCGCCCGGCCCCACCGATGCTGTGGCTTCCCCCAGGGTGAAGGTCAACCGGCGGCGGTACGGGAGTGCGCGGCGGCCCCGCGTGACGTCCCGGGAGCGCCCCGGCCCCGCGAGCCGCCCTGGCCGAAGGGACGGGACCTCAGCTCTTGACCGCCTCCGCGATCCGCAGGGCGGCCTCGGCGGGCGTGAGGCGCGTGGTGTCGATGACCTCGGCCTCGTCGTGCAGCCATGTGCGGGCCGCCTCGGCGTAGGGCTCCAGGTACCGGAGACGGAAGGGGGACGGCCCGAGGAGGGTGTCCCCCTCGATGCGTCCCCGGAGGGTCTCCTGGTCGGCGTGGAGGACGAAGTGCCGTACGGGAATGGCGTGGTGGGCGAGGCCCGCGCTGATCTCCCGCCAGTACTGCTCGACCAGGACGGTCATGGGCACCACCAGGGTGCCGCCGGTGTAGTCGAGCACATGACGGGCGGTCTCGACCACGAGCCGCCGCCACGGAGGCCAGTGCTGGAAGTTGTCCGTCCCGGGCAGCCCCGGCGAGATGTCCATGAGCGTCTCGCCGACCTTCTCGGCGTCGAACACCCGGGAATCCGGGAGCAGTCGCTGCACGAGCGGGCTGGTCGTCGTCTTGCCCGCGCCGTGGGTGCCGTTGAGCCATACGATCATGGCGCCCCAGGCTAGCGCGGTGTACGCGGTGGGAACGGGCACGGTGGGACGGGCCGGCGCCCGATGTACCGCTCAACCGCAGGACGCCAGGCCCGCCGATGCCCGGCGCGTAAGAGGTCGGGGGAGCCTTCCCCGCGCGCACGTCCTCGTCCCCGCCTCCCCGGGGGCGTCGCCGAGTTCACCGGTCTGCTCGTGCCCGGCGACGCCCGACGTGTGCGGCGGTCAGGCCGTACGCGAGCGGGTCGAGGTGATCACGACGGATGTGTAGGGCATGGTGGCGTGGCCGCCGAGCACGTCGATCGCGGCCCCGGCGCTGTCCAGGATCTCCGCCAGCTTGTCCGCGGGGAGTTGGGTGAGGCCGCCGAAGGTGGGGAGGTGGTCGAGCCACTCCGCTCGGGAGTAGGTGCGCTCCCAGGCGAAGCGCCACTGTTCCGGCTCGCTGAACCCGCCCGTCTGCCGGATCCCGTCGGCGATCCTCGCGAACAGTGGCTGGTACGCGTCCACGGCCGACCCTCTCAGCAGGCCGGGGTTGAACGGGGAGTCGGGGGCGACCCGTTGGAGTGCTTCGGCGAGGGCGTCGATCACCTCGGCGGGGAGCTGTGGGACGTGGTGGAAGGGGGCGAGCAGGCCGCCGGGCCGGAGGACCTGGGCCGCCTTGGCCGCGCCGGCGACGGGATCCACCCAGTGCCAGGCGGTGCCGGCGATGACCGCGTCGAACTGCCGCCCGGCCGGCTGCCAGTCCTCGAACCTGGCGACCTCGACCTCGACACGGCTGCGTCGCGCGAAGGCGGCCATCCGTTCGTCGGGCTCGACGGCGAGCACCGTGCACCCGGCCGCCTGGAATTGCCGGGCCTCGATGCCGGTTCCGGCTCCGACGTCGAGGACGTGCCGACCGGGGCTTGCCGCGACGACCCTGTCCACCAAGGCCTCAGGATACGGCGGTCGGGCGCGGTCGTAGCGTTCGGCGTCCACACCGAACGACTCGGCCGTCTGCCGGTGACGGTGGGGCTCGGGTCCGGGTTTGTCCGGCTGTCCCTGCGATAGAGTGGGCATGCGCCCACACTAATGGGCGATTGCCCACTTGTTGAGGCGGGGCGGCGCGGAAAGGGAGACCATGCCGTCAGGGGTACACATCCACAACGTGCGCGGCCAGTTGTTCGAAGCCGCCGAGCGCGTCCTGCTGCGGGACGGGCCCGACGCGTTGACCAGCCGGGCGGTCACGGAGGAGGCAAACTGTGCCAAGGGCGTGCTGCACCGGCACTTCACCGACTTCGACGCCTTCCTGGCGGAACTGGTCCTCGACCGTGTCCGCGGCATCGAGGACCGAACCACGACTCTGCGGGCGGCCGCCGGCACCGGGAGCGTGGTGGACAACCTCGCCGACGCCCTGCGGGACCTGTTCGGGCCGGTCACGGTGGCGATCGTCGCGCTCATCACCTTCCGCGACGGCCTCCGCGCCCGACTGCGCGAGGCCGGGCTGGCCGGCATCCCACTGGCCGTGGAAGGCACCGCGATGATCGCCGCGTACCTCACGGCCGAGCGGGAGTCGGGGCGCCTGGCCGGTGACGCCGACATCGACACACTCGCCCCCACCCTCGTCGGGGCCGGGCACCTGCTGTTCGCCGACCGGGCAAGCGCCCCACCGCAGCCCGCCGCCGTCCGCAAGATGGTGACCACCGTCGTCGCCGGCGCATTGCGACCACCCCATTCGTGACCTGAGCACCCAGGTCGCGCGTCGCTCCGCCTCCGGCCCGGATCTTCTCCAGAACGTGCCCACGACCGGGAGCCAGTCGCACACGCCTACAGAAGAGTGGGACTGTCCACACATCGCAGAGGCAGGGCAGTGGACATCGTGTCCTGTCTCGCTCAATCCGAGGCGTCGCGCTGAGTGCCCGAGGCCATCTGCACGGGGGGAGAGGCGATCAGCAGTGCGGCGAACACGATGGGGCCCGCTGTCTGGTACCCCATCCAGACTTCACCCCCGGCGCTGCTGCCCTGCCGGGCCATCAGGAGGCCGGTCAGGGCTGCCGGCACCCAGCCACTGTCGTAGGCGATCATGAGCCGCGTGTAGGTGCGCACGGACCGGTTGCGCGTGTACCGGATCTCGATGCCGCCGCCGATCAGCAGGGCCACGCCTGAGACGGCCATCAGCCAGGCAGGCGTGCTGAGTAACCGGCCGAGCGGGGCAGCGCAGGCGATGTAGACGGCGGCGAGCAACACCTCCTGGTCGCCGACTGCCTGCGGCCGTACTACGAGGAGGTCGAGCGGGCGGTCCCCGCTGGACTTGATCTGCTGGAAGCGGTCGACGCCTTTGCCCGGTACTACCGGCGCAGTTGTGACGCGCCGGACGCGTTGTCTCGCCTGTCACTCCAGATCACCTTGCTGGACATGGCCCTGCATGACCCCGAGCCGGGGTCCCAGCTCGCCACGTCCGTCCGGTCGCAGGAGAACCATCTGATCGCGCTGTTCACCGGAAGGTCGCACCACGGAGGCGTCGTGACGTCGCAACAGGCGCATCGCCTGACCACCGCGCTCAGGGCGGTGTTCGTCGGCCTCAGCCAGGGCGTCCCCCTCGGTCTCGCCCCTGGCGCCGACGAGCAGTACTTCGCCGACGTTGCCCGCGCTCTGGCGTCGGGCGTGTCCCTCATCGATCACGATGGGGATGCTCCGTGATGACCAGTCAGGACGAGGCGTCTTCGGGTCCACGGTCGTGAGTCAGGTCCGCGACGGCTTCCACCAAGCCGACACGACTGTTACGAGCCACGGAAGTGTGATGCCTCGGGGGGCGGGTGTCCGGTAGCTCGGCCGGCGCTGATGGCGGATGCGGACATGGTCATGGAACCCTCGGACGCGGACGCGGACGCGGACGTGGATGGGTTGGCCGTTGCCGCCGGAGCGCCAGGCGCAGAGATCGCCGGCGGGCCGGTGGCCGACGGTGAAGGTCTCGGGTGGCGGGACGCGGGTCGCGCACGGTGCCGGAACCCGGTCCGGTTCGCGGCGGCGAGGGTGTCGGCTGTGTGGAGCGCGGCCATCGTCGTTGCCACCAGCGCCTCCTGCTCGGAGTCGGCAGTGCGCCGAATGCCCGAGGTTGAGCGAGACGTGTGACTGAATGCCTCACCAGGACCGGGACTCCCTCAACCGCACGGAGGCGGGTCACATCGGATACGGCTACGGCCTCAGCCCCGCCGCCGCGCGAACACTTTTGCAAGCGGGTGCTTGCAAAAGTTAGCAAGGGTGGGGCACCATCGGCGTATGGCATCACTGAACGTCGGCAACCTCGGCGAGTACCTGCGTGAGCAGCGGCGTACCGCGCAGCTCTCGTTGCGGCAGCTCGCCGACGCCGCCGGGGTGTCCAATCCGTATCTCAGCCAGATCGAGCGCGGCCTGCGCAAGCCCAGCGCCGAGGTGTTGCAGCAGGTCGCCAAGGCCCTGCGGATCTCCGCCGAGACGCTGTACGTGCGGGCCGGGATCCTCGACGAGCGGGAGCGCGAGGAGCTGGAGACGCGGGCGGTCATCCTGGCCGACCCGTCCATCAACGAGCGGCAGAAGAACGTGCTGCTCCAGATCTACGACTCCTTCCGCAAGGAGAACGGCTTCGACGCCGGGACGGAGAGCGCCGCCGGTGCCCCGGACGGCGCCGGTACGAAGACCCGCGGCCCGCACACGGCCGACGGCAGTGACGCAGAGACACCGCCCCTGAACTGACACGTCTGATGATCCGGGAGGACCACAGTCATGGCCATCACCGATGACCTGCGCAAGACCCTCACCGACCCCACTCCCCTCTACTTCGCCGCCGGCACGGCCGACATCGCCGTGGAGCAGGCGCGCAAGGTCCCGGCGCTGATCGAGCAGCTGCGGGCCGAGGCGCCCGAGCGGATCGAGGCCGTACGCAACACCGACCCGAAGGCCGTGCAGGAGCGGGTCAGCACGCAGGCCCGGGAGGCGCAGGCCACCGTGCAGGCGAAGGTGACCGAGGTCCTGGGGTCGCTGGACACCGACCTGAAGAAGCTGGGCGAGACCGCGCAGGACCTTGCCCTGCGGAGCGTGGGCGTGGCCGCCGAATACGCCGTCCGGGCCCGCGAGACGTACGAGAAGGTCGCCGAGCGCGGCGAGCGGAGCGTGCGGACCTGGCGCGGCGAGACGGCCGAGGAGATCGTCGAGATCACCACCGTCGTCGAGGCGGAGCCCAGGCCGGCCGCGACCCCGAAGCCCGAGACCGTGGTGGCCGCGGCGCCGACCCCGCAGTCCGAGACGGTGGCCCCGGCGCCGGAGCCCCGGACAGTGGCCGCGGCCCCGGCCCCGGCGGAGAAGCCCGAGGTGAAGCCGGCTCCGAAGGCCGCGCCGAAGACCGTCGAGGCGAAGACGGCCCCCGCCGCGCCCGCGCGGAAGGCCCCCGCCCGCAAGCCGGCGGCCAAGAAGGCCACCCCGCCGCCGTCCGCCAAGTAACCCGGGAAGCGGACGCCCCCGGAACGGCGGCCGCTCCGGGAGGTTGTGCACACCTGGAACAGCTGGCTGGAACAGCAGGTCGCACCGGGACGTTGACGGACCTGGAACCGCGGCCGGCCCCCGGGAAAGCGGCCGGACCGGGAGGACGGCGGGCGGGCCGAAGGACGGGCGGGCACTTTTCGGGGTGTTCCGGTCGTTGTCCCGGGTACCTTGGCCGCGAGGCGCTCTTTCCCCTGATTAGGCGGTGCTCACCGTGTTGCTCGAAGCATTCGGCTCGTTTCTCCAGCTGATCTTCCTGGCCATGCTCGTCCTGGCCGTGGTCGCGCTGGTCTTCGCCGCCACGGCGCGCGAGGACGCCTACCGGGCCGCGGACAAGCAGAAGAAGTCCTTCTGGCTGATCATCCTCGGCATCGCCGTGGCCGTGAACCTCTTCATCCCGATCCTGTTCCTCCAGATCGCGGGGGTGATCGCCTCCATCGTCTTCATGGTGGACGTGCGACCGGCGATCAAGGCGGTGTCGGGCGGCAGCGGCCGGCGCGGCGGCTCCTCCAGCGACGGGCCGTACGGCCCCTACAACGGCGGGCGCTGACCGCCCGAGACCGGGTCAGGACCACCGGGGCGGGAGCGCGGGGCGCTCCGGCCCCGTCGCCGTATCCGGGCCTCGTCGCGTTCCAGCAGCAGCACGGCGACGTCGTCCGTCAGCTCGCCGCCGTTCAGCTCCCGTACCCGGGTGACCGCCGCCTCCAGCAGTTCCTCGCCGCCCAGTCCCCGCTCCAGCTGGCCGTTGACCATCGCCACCATGCCGTCCTGGCCGAGCCGCTGGGACCCCTCCGCCGAGACGCGCCCCTCGATCAGCCCGTCGGTGTACATCACCAGGCTCCACGAGCCGCCCAGCTGCACCTGCCGGCGCGGCCAGCGGGCGCGCGGGAGCAGCCCCAGCGCGGGGCCGCCGTCCTGGTACGGGAGCAGGTGCGCCGCCCGGCCCGAGCGGGCGATCAGCGGCGCGGGGTGGCCCGCGAGACAGAGTCCGGCGTTACGGCCGTCGGGGGCGATGTCCACCGTGCACAGGGTGGCGAAGATCTCCTCGCTCTGCCGTTCGTGCTCCAGGACCTCCTGGAGCGTGGCGAGCAACTGGTCGCCGCAGAGCCCGGCCAGGGTCAGCGCCCGCCAGGCGATCCGCAGCTCGACGCCGAGCGCCGCCTCGTCCGGGCCGTGGCCGCAGACGTCGCCGATCATGGCGTGCACGGTGCCGTCGGGGGTGCGGACCGTGTCGTAGAAGTCACCGCCGAGCAGGGCGCGGCTGCGGCCGGGCCGGTAGCGGGTGGCGAAGCCCAGGTCGGAGCCCTCCAGGAGCGGTGTGGGCAGCAGTCCGCGTTCCAGCCGGGCGTTCTCCTGCGCCCGCAGCCGGGACTCGGTCAGCTGGTGCTGGGCGATGTCGGCGCGTTTGCGTTCCACGGCGTACCGGATCGCGCGGCTGAGGAGGCGTCCGTCGAGCTCCCCCCGGAAGAGGTAGTCCTGCGCCCCCACGCGTACGGCTTCGGCGGCGCGCTCGGCGTCGTCCTCGGCGGTGAGCGCGAGGACGGCGTGGTGCGGTGCGATGCGCAGGACGTGCTGGAGGGTGGCCAGCTCGTCGCGGGCCTGGGTGTCGCCGTCCGGACGGCTGTCGGCGCGGGCCCCGGTGGGCGGCGCCAGGTCGAGGTCGAGCAGGACGCAGTCGACGTGGTCCGTGAGCAGCCGGTCCGCCTCGGTGAGGTTGCGGGCGGTACGGACGCGGACCCGGGTGCCGCCCTCGGACGACAGCTCGGGGACGGTGAAGGTGCCCGCAGCGTCGTCCGAGATCACCAGCAGGGTGAGGTCGGGGCCGTGGGTGGTCTCCGCAGCGGAAACGGCACGTTGCCGCGGTACGGGTACGGGCATGGGTTCGGGCTTCCTTCCCTCCCCCCGAGGGCGCGGCGGGCCGACGATCGACGACCTGCCAGACGGGGACCATAGCGGTCCGCGGCGGGGGAACGGAATGGCGCCTGGAGCCCGGCGCCCCGTGTGGGCGCGGCCATAAGCCGCTTCCCGCCACGGATCCGACGGGACGTGAGCGGAGGAAACGGACACGGGCGCCATGACGAACATCACGTACGGGCCCACCCGGGAGAGGGATTGCTCACGCCCCGCGCCCCCGTCCGGCGGCCACGGGGCGGTCGGGGCTACTTGTCGGGGCGGACCACGCCGAGGATCTCCATCGAACCGGCGCCCGCCAGTGTGATGTCGCGGCCGGGCCGGGGCGCGTGCACGATCGAGCCGCCGCCGACGTACATGCCGACGTGGCTGGCGTCGCCGTAGTAGATGATCAGGTCGCCGGGGCGCATGTCCTGGACGGCGACGCGGGGCAGCTGCCGCCACTGCTCCTGGGAGGTCCGGGGTATCGGCCGCTTCGCCGCCGCCCAGGCCTGGGAGGTCAGCCCGGAGCAGTCGTACGAGGAGGGGCCCGCGGCGCCCCACACGTACGGTTTGCCGATCTGGGCGGTCGCGAACGCCACGGCCGCCTTGCCGCTCGCGCTGGCCTCGCGGTCGATGTCCTTGAGGGCGCCGGAGGAGAGCCAGGCCTTCTGTGCCGTGGACGCCGCCTCGCGCTCCAGCGTCCGGAGGCGGACCCGCTCCTCTTCCTCCAGCTCCGCTTCGAGCTTCTTGGCCGCCTCGATCCGGGCGTTGATGCTCTTCTTGGCCTTCGCCTGCTTGAGGCGGTTGGCCTCCAGCTTCTTCCAGTTGAGGTTGGCGTCCTGGGTGTAGGTCTCCAAGTCCTCCTGGGCCTGCTCCAGTTCGCCGAGCATCCCCTTGGTGGCCTGCTGGCCCTGACGGACCTGGTTCATCCCGTCGAGGAAGAGGTTGGGGTCGCCGCTGAGCATCAGCTGCGCGCCCATCGGCAGGCCGCCGTTGCGGTACTGCTCGCGGGCCTGGGCGCCCGCCCTGTTCTTCAGCTCGGCGATCCGCTCCTGGCCGTCGGTGATCTCCTCGGTGAGCTGGGCGATCTCCTTGGACTGCCGCTTCGCCTCTTCCTTGGCGAGGTTGTACGCGTCGGTCGAGGCGCCCGCCTTGCGGTAGAGGGTGTCGATCTCGTCGCGCACCTCTTCGAGGGTCTTCCCGGCCGAGGACGTGGAGGAGGGGGCGGGCTCGGGCACCGGGGCCGCCAGGGCCTGGACCGGCGCGGTCAGCAGGGCCAGTGCGCAGACCAGGGTGATCGCAGCAGAGGCACAGTGGCGTCGGTTCACTGGCTCCCCCTCCGGGAGTGAGGCAACATATGCCATATCGCGGCCATCTGACTTACCGTCAGTAACTTTTCGGTGACGACGTGATCGTGCCATGTCGTCCCGTAAAGCAACAGGGGCCCGCGCCGCTTGACGCGTCACACAGGACGCGTCACACAGGGGGACGAACGGCGGCACCCGCGCGTTCCCGGACCGCGGGGTCCGGCACGTGAGTGCGCGAACGTAACCGTGGGGTCCGGCCTCGGTTCACGAACGTAATGGTGGGGTCCGCCCTCGGTTCACGTTCCGGCGCCGCCGGATCAACCGCCGGACCGCCCTCGGTTCACGTCCGTGACCGGGAGGTCCGTCCTCGACTCGTGTCCGTGCCTCGGGGGTCCGCCCCTCAGCTCACGTCCGTGCCGGGCCGCAGCGCGGACCACCGCACGGTCACCTCGCCCTGCCGCCACCTGCGTACGTCGTCCGTCAGGGGCCAGTCGGCGGACACCGCCCGTACCGCCGCGATCCAGCGCTGGCGCGCGCCGAGCGACGCGTAGGGGGCGGCCGTGGCCCAGGCCCGGTCGAGGTCGCGCAGGAAGGCGTGCACCGGCTCACCGGGCACATTGCGGTGGATCAGCGCCTTCGGCAGGCGCTCCGCCAGGTCCGAGGGGCGTTCCAGCGAAGCCAGCCGGGTCGCGAAGGTCACCGTGCGGGGGCCCTCCGGTCCGAGCGCGACCCAGACGTGCCGCCGGCCGATCTCGTCGCAGGTGCCCTCGACGAGCAGCCCGCCCGGCGCGAGCCGGGCGCACAACCGCGCCCAGACCGCCGCTACCTCGTCCTCGTCGTACTGGCGGAGCACGTTCGCCGCCCGGATGAGGGTGGGGCGCGCGTCCAGCGGGATCTCGAAGCCCCCGTGGACGAAGGCGAGACCCTCCCGCTCGTACGGCTTGGCGGCGGCGACGCGGTCCGGGTCGATCTCGATGCCGACGACCGTGGTGCGCGGTTCGGCGGTACGCAGCCGTCGCAGCAGTTCGACGGCGGTCCAGGGGGCCGCGCCGTAGCCGAGATCGACCGCGACGGGGTCATCGCTGCGGCGCAGGGCGGGGCCGTGGACGGCGGTGATCCAGCGGTCCATACGGCGCAGCCGGTTGGGGTTGGTGGTCCCGCGGGTCGCGGTGCCGATGGGGCGCTGGCGCATGACAGCGAGCCTAAGGGGGCGCGGGGCGGGCGGTGACCGGGGTTCGGCCGGGCCGGCGCGGTGGGGGCGCCGGGCTCGGGCGGCGGCCCGGGGCTTCGCGGCGGGGTTGCCTGGGGCTTCGCGGCGGGGTGGCCTGGGGCCCCGCCGCCCGGCGCGCCCCCCGACGGTTGCCGGCCTGGTCAGCCGCGCAGCACCGCCAGGTCCTCGGCGGTGAGGGCGAGGCCGCCCGCCGCCATGTTCTCCTCCAGGTGGTCGAGGGACCCGGTGCCGGGGATCGCCAGCAGTGACGGTGAGAAGGCCAGCAGCGAGGCGAGCTGCACCTGGGTGGTGGTCGCGCCCAGGCGGGCCGCGACCTTGCCGAGGCGTTCCGCGTCGAGCGGGTTGCCGCCTCCGCCGAGCGGGAAGTACGGCACGTACGCGATGCCCGCCTCCTCGCACTCCGCAAGCATCGTCATGTCGTCGGCGTGCTGGTTCTGCACCGCCGCGACGGGCGCGATCGAACGCGCCTCGGCGAACTGGCCCGCATCGACGTTGCTGACGCCGAGGTGCCGGATCAGCCCCTCCTCCCGCAGCCCGGCCAGGACCTCGAACCGCTCGGCGATCGACTCGCCCCCCGGCCCGGTCATCCCGCCCACCCGCAGATAGACCAGGTCGAGCCGGTCCAGCCCGAGCGTGCGCAGATCCGCCTCGACCAGTTCGCGCAGTCGGTCAGGGGCCGCCTGCTCGCTCGGCATGCCGTCCGCCCCGAGCAGCGGGCCCACCTTCGTGGCGATCACCAGATCCTCCGGGTAGGGGGCCAGAGCCGTCCGGATCTGCTCGTTGGCCCAGACGCCGCCCCTGCCGTAGAAACCGGCCGTGTCGATGTGGTTCACGCCGAGTTCCACGGCGCGGCGCAGGACCGCGACGCCGGTTTCCGGGGCTCGCGTCGGACCGTCGAAGGTGCCGGTCGCCAGGCGCATCGCGCCGAAGCCGAGCCGGTTGATGGTCAGGTCTCCGCCGAGGGAGAAGGTGTGGTTCGTCATGAGCCCATCGTGGGCGCCGCCACCGTGAGCGGCGAGCGCGCGGCACCTTGCTGCCAGACTGGCGGGGTGCGGAATGAACAGGTGTTCTCGGTCCAGGGGGACGCGGAGCTGCTGGCGCGTGCGGGCCATCTCTTCGAGTCGCTGACCTCCGAGTTCCTGTGTGCCGCCCGTGACCTGCGGACCTGGTCCCAGCCGGAGGCCAGGGCGGCGGTCGTGAACCGGATGCGGGCCGTGGGCCCTGCGGACCTCTCCACCCGCAAGCTGCTCAGCCCGGCGGCGCTCGTCGAGGAGGAGTCCCGGGCACATCTGCGGCTGCTGCGGAGCCAGGGGGCGCTCGTCCGGATCAGCGTCTCCCCGCTGCCGCACGAGACGATCGTCATCGACCGGCGCGTGATGATCCTCGCCGGTCAGGAGGCCCCCGCCGGGCGTGAGTACACGGTGACGACCTCCCGGACCCTGGTCGAGGGCGTCCTGTCGCTGTTCTCGGCGGTCTGGGAGACCTCTCTCGACCTCGACGCGTACCTGCGCAGGGACGTCCCCCACCTCGACGCCGACGGCCGCCGGATCCTCAAGGCCCTCGGTTCCGGGCTCACCGACGCGTCGGCGGCCAGACGGCTCGGCGTCTCGCTGCGTACCTACCGGCGGCGGGTGGCCGAACTGATGGCCTCGCTCGACGCCGGATCCCGCTTCCAGGCCGGTCTGCGCGCGGGTGAGCTGGGGCTGCCCCGCTGATCCGTGGGGCGCGCCCGATGCCTGGTGCGCGCCTGATCCGTGGTGCATGCCTGATCTCGTGGTGCGCGCAGTCGTGCGCCCGGCGCCCGGCGGGAGCGTGAGAGGCCCCGGCGCGCGCGGGGTGGAGCGTAATGATTTGGTAAAGCGGAAATGAAAGCTTTCGTTCCGCTGTTCTGCGTTTCCGTGGGGACGTGTGCCCCCGATCGTCATGCCCCGAGCGAGGAGGAGCGGACCAGGTGAGCCAGTACATCTCCCGGCTCGGCGGCACCCGGGTGGCGCCGCGTATCCGCTTTCCCGGCGGTTTCGCCGGCGGGCACCGCAAGCCGCGCCGTATCGCGATGCTGTCCGTGCACACCTCCCCCCTGCACCAGCCGGGTACCGGGGACGCCGGCGGCATGAACGTCTACATCGTCGAGCTGGCCCGCCGCCTCGCCGCGATCGGCATCGAGGTGGAGATATTCACCCGGGCCACCACCGGAGGGCTGCCCCCCTCGGTGGAACTGGCGCCCGGCGTCCTCGTCCGCCATGTCGACGCGGGACCGTACGAGGGTCTGGCCAAGGAGGAGTTGCCCGCCCAGCTCTGCGCCTTCACCCACGGGGTGATGCAGGCCTGGGCCGGCCAGCGACCCGGCTACTACGACCTCGTCCACTCCCACTACTGGCTCTCCGGCCAGGTCGGCTGGCTCGCCGCCCAGCGGTGGGGTGTCCCCCTGGTCCACGCCATGCACACCATGGCGAAGGTCAAGAACGCCTCCCTCGCCGAGGGTGACACCCCCGAGCCCGCCGCGCGGGTCATCGGCGAGACGCAGATCGTCCGCGCCTCCGACCGCCTCATCGCGAACACCGCCGAGGAGGCCGACGAGCTGGTCCGCTTCTACGACGCCGACCCCGAGTCCGTGGCCGTCGTCCACCCCGGGGTCAACCTCGAACGCTTCCGCCCCGTCCCGCAGGGCTCCGACGCGCTGCCCGCCCGCGGGGCCGCGCGTGCCGCGGCCCGTGCCCGGCTCGGGCTGCCGCAGGAGGCCCTGATCCCGCTCTTCGCCGGACGCATCCAGCCGTTGAAGGCACCGGACGTCCTGCTGCGCGCCGTCGCCGCCCTCCTGGACCGCACCCCCTCGCTCCGCTCCCGCATCCTCGTCCCGGTGGTCGGCGGCCCGAGCGGCAGCGGGCTCGCCAAGCCGGAGGGGCTGCAGAAGCTCGCGGCCCGGCTGGGCATCGCGGACGTCGTACGGTTCCACCCGCCGGTCGGGCAGGAACAGCTCGCCGACTGGTTCCGGGCCGCGTCCGTGCTGGTCATGCCGTCGTACAGCGAGTCCTTCGGGCTGGTCGCCATCGAGGCCCAGGCCTCCGGCACACCGGTGGTCGCGGCCTCGGTGGGCGGCCTGCCGGTGGCGGTGCGCGACGGGGTGAGCGGTTTCCTGATCCCGGGGCACGACCCCGAGGCCTACGCGGAGGCGCTGGGCCGCTTCGCGGACAACCCGGAGCTGGCCGACCGGATGGGCGAAGCGGCCGCCGCGCACGCGCAGTCCTTCGGCTGGGACACGGCGGCCTCGGCCACGGCCGACGTGTACACGGCCGCGCTGTACGACCACCGGCGCCGCGCCCGGCTGTCCCTCGGGTGATCCGCCCCGCCCCACCGGACCCAGGGACGCGGTCACGCAGGGACGCACAGGCCTCCCGCGGCCCGCTGCCGTACGCTCGCACCATGGCTGACGTACCCGACGAAGCAGCAGCGGCCCAGGTCATCGAGGCGACGCTGAACGACGCGGAGCTGGCATGGGAGAGCCCCGAGTCCGGCACCTACGTCGTGACGCTGCCCGGCACGCGGAAGCTGTCCACGACGTGCTCCCTGATCGTCGGCCGGCACTCCCTCTCCCTCAACGCGTTCGTCATCCGCCACCCCGACGAGAACGACGCCGCCGTGCACCGCTGGCTGCTGGAGCGCAACCTGCGGCTGTTCGGGGTGAGTTACGCCGTCGATCCGCTCGGAGACATCTATCTCGTCGGACGGCTGCCACTCCGTGTCGTCACGCCCGAGGAGCTGGACCGGCTGCTGGGTGTGGTGCTGGAGGCGGCGGACGGCGCCTTCAACACCCTGCTGGAGCTGGGTTTCGCGAGCGCGATCCGCAAGGAGTACGCCTGGCGCGTCGAGCGCGGCGAGTCCACCCGGAATCTGGACGCCTTCAGCCACCTCACCCGGCGCTCCGACGGCTGACGGCCCGGCCCACCTCGTCCAGCGCGGCGTCGAGCCGTGGCGCCACCCGCGTCCACACCCAGTCCACGGCGTCCTGGGGCGCCTTCCGGGGCACGGTCTCGACCAGCATGATCAGGTACAGATAGCCGCGGTACAGCGCGAGACGGAGCCGCAGGGACGCGGTGAAGACGACGGGGGTACCGGTCGCGGACGCGTACCCGGCGAGGAAGTCCTCGTCCTCCTCGATGTCTCCGAGCAGCGCCGCCGAGACGAAGTCCGCGGCCGGATCGCCCCAGAACATCCGCTCGCCGTCGATGATCCCGCCGATCGACCGGGACCCGGGCCCGCCGGCCAGCAGGACGTTGCCCTCCCAGAGGTCGAAGTGGACGAGGACGGGCCGGACCACCTCGTCCAGTACGTACGCGGCGGAGTCCAGCAGCGCGCGGATCTCGGTGACCGGCCGCGGCAGCCGTGCCGCGTAGGACTCGGCGTCGTCGAGCACGGCCCCGGTCATACGGGTGAACGCCTCGCGCCAGGTGGGGGCGAGCGGTCCCAGGGGCTCGCCCGGATACCCGAAGCCGTCCGTGCCGGTCACGGTGTGGAGCCGACCGACGAGCGCTCCGAACTCAGCCCGCAAAACGCGCCTTTCACTGTCCGTCAGCTCGTCGGCGAGATCGCTCCAGGGCCGCCCGGGGCAGGCGGTCATCACCACATACGCGCCCGTGGGCGCCGCGGGGTCCGGTTCGGCGTGCACGACCGCCGGGACCACACCGCCGCCGACCACGGCCGCGGCGGCCTCGTAGAACGCCAACTCGCCCACCAAAAGGCGCTGTTCGTAGCGAAGACCGGAGCTGTGAAGCGGCGGGATCTTCACCACCCAGGCCCGGCCGTCCTCGAAGGTCATCCGGATGACCGTGTTGTACGTGCCGCCGGTGAGGGTCTCGCAGGTCGGGGGCGCGCCGCCCGGCGCGGCGGCGGCTCCGAGCTCTTGGACCGCGGCGAGCGCGGCTGCGACGGGATCGACGGGATCGACGGGCAGGACGGGCACGGCGGGCACTCCTCGGGCTCGGCTGCGGCCCCGCGACCGCCCCGGAGACGGCTCTCCGGACAGACCCGTTGCCGTGGCGATCGCGTCCGGCGACCGGCGGGGCGACTACCGGGCGGGTGTCCGATCGTAGGGGCCCCGTCCCGCAACGGCCCGTGCAATGCGCAGGGTTACGTGTCCGGGCAGCTGTCATGACGTCCAGCGGCCGGGGCCGGGGCTGGAGCGGGAGCCGGGGCGGGGGCCGGGGTCTGGGCCGGAGATGAGGTACAGGCCTGGGCCCGGGCCGGAGACGAGGCACGGGCCGGGGACGGTACGGGCGCGGGCGCCGGGGACGCGCCGGGCGGCTTCCGCCGCCGTGCGTTCCCCGCCGGCCGGGGCCGGGCGAGCACCACGGCCGCGACCACCGTCAGCGCCCCGGCGAGCTGGGCCGGGGACAGGGTCTCGTGCAGGACGAGGTAGCCGAGGGCCGTCGCGGCGAGCGGCGAGGCGAAGCCGAGCATGGAGACGGTCAGCGCGGGCAGCCGTTCCACGCCACGGAACCAGATCGCGTAGGCGAACAGCGCCCCGATGATGCCCAGGTAGGCGAAACCGGCGAGGTTGCGCCCGCTGACCGCTCCGGGCAGCCCCTCGCCGATCAGGGTGACCGGCAGCAGGAGCAGACCGCCGAAGCCCAACTGCCACCCCGTGAACGTCAGCAGGCCCACCCCCTGGGGCCGCCCCCAGCGCTTGGTGAGCACGATGCCGCTCGCCATGCTCAGCGCGCCCAGCAGCCCCGCACCCACCCCCACCGGGTCCAGGCCCGCGCGGGGTGCCAGGGCGAGGAGACCGACCCCGGCGATGCCCAGGGCGCAGGCGGTGGCGTGGAGGACGGTGATCCGCTCTTTCAGCAGCAGTGCCGACAGGACGAGTACGACCGTGGGCTGTACGGCCATCACCAACGCGGCGACCCCGCCGGGGAGATGGTAGGCGGCGACGAAGAGCAGATAGAGGAACGCCCCTATGTTCAGCGCCCCGAGGACGGCGGCCCGCCACCACCAGGAGCCGCGGGGCAGCGTCCGGCCGATGGCGAGAAGGATCAGCCCCGCGGGCAGGGCCCGCACCGTGGCGGCCAGCAGGGGCCTGTCGGGAGGCAGCATCTCGGTGGTGACGAGGTAGGTGGAGCCCCAGACCAGCGGGGCCAGCGCGGTGAGCGCGGAGTCGGCCGCGATCCGGTCGGGCTTCACCGGGCACCGCCGACGGCACCGTGGGGGACACCCGCGAGGGCACCGCCGACAGCGCCGTCGACCGGACTGCCGGGGCGCGCCTGTGCGGTCCGGTGGGAAGCCGCGGCCGGCGTGAGGCCGATGATCTCGGCCCGTAGCCGGTCGGGGGCAGGGCCGGGCAGGCAGGGGCGGATGCCGCGGCGCGTACGGATCGCCTGCGGCAGCGGCAGGGCACCTGAGTCCTGGGTCATGGCCAAGACCGTACAGCGTTCGCTTAGCGCTAAGCAACCAGCTATCTCAGTGCTAAGTCATTGCTAGCATGGGCTCATGAGCGACCATGTGGACCGTGTACTGGCGCAGTGGGCCGAGCAGGTCCCCGGGCTCGACACCTCGTCGATGGGGGTGTTCGGGCGGGTCAAGCGGCTGGCGCGGATCATCGAGGCGGAGCAGCGTGCCGCCTTCGGCGCCCATGACCTGGACGCGGCCGCGTTCGACGTGCTGGCGACGCTCCGCCGCAGCCCGGCACCGCACCGGCTGACCCCGGCCGACCTGATGCGGTCCGCGATGGTCACGTCCGGGGCGATCACCCAGCGGCTGGACCGGCTTGAGGCGCGCGAACTCGTCGTCCGTACGCGCAGGGAGGGCGACGGCCGCAGCGTGTACGTGTCCCTCACCGAGGCGGGCCGGGAGCTGATCGACCGGGCGCTGGTGGACCATGTGGACAACCAGAACCGACTGCTCTCCGGCCTGACTCACGAGCAGCGCGAGCGGGTCGCGGACGACCTGCGGGGCCTGTTGGAGTCCCTGGGCGACACGGACCGGCACGCCAGGAGGAGTTGAGGGGCCGGTGTGGGGCGGGGCGGTGCCCCTCCCGGTTCACGGCAGGGGGACGAGCCGGACGACGGTGACGGTGAGCACCGTCCCGGAGACGTAGTAGAGGACGATGGCGCCGGCCACGGTGGCCTCGCGCCGGTCGCGTTCGCGTTTCACGGCGGTCGAGGCGTATCCGTACGGATCGAGGCCCAGGGTGCGCGCCATCTCGCGCCGGAACGAGTCGCCGTTCCGCATCTTGGCCAGGGTGTCGTCGGCGGGCGGTGCGAAGGAGATACGGAAGCTCAAGCCACGCTCCGCCTCTCGGCCTCGTCCTGGGCCAGTCTGTCCAGGATCTGTTCGGCCTCGGGGTCGGGTACGGACTCCAGCATCCAGTGCCGCATGACGGCCTGGATTTCGTGCACCCCCGCCTCGTTGATCGCCCGGTCGAACTCCTCGCGTCTCTCCTCGGGCAGCGCGGCGCGGATCGCCGGGATGCTGTTGGGGACGTCGACCTCGGTCCCCCCGACGAAGGTCTTCAGAGACTCGCCCATGATCGCTCTCCCCGATCTCCTTGCCCTCTGCGCTCTGTACCCGTTCCGCACCGTGTACGCACCTGCCGAACGGGACGGCGTACAGGCCACGTTATCCGGTGGCCCTCGCTGAGGGGCCGTCACGGGACCTTGACTCCGGCCACCCGGCCCGGACCCACGGCGATCACCGGAATCACCGACAGGCCGTCGTGCGACCGCAGTAGGTTCGGGACCGAGTCGGTATCTAAGGGGAACTCATATGCCGCAGCAGCTCTGGACATCCGTCGACGACTACTTCAACGGCCTGCTGGTGGAGGAGGACGACGCCCTGCGCGCGGTCGCCGCGCACAGCGGCAGCTCACATCTCCCGGAGCATCAGGTAGCCCCGAACCAGGGCAAGTTGCTGCACCTGCTGGCCCGGATCCAGGGCGCGCGCACGATTCTGGAGATCGGCACCCTCGGCGGCTACAGCACCGTCTGGCTCGCCCGAGCCCTCCCGGCGGACGGCCGCCTGGTCACCCTGGAGGCCGACGAGGGGTACGCGGCCGTGGCCGCCGCCAACATCGCGGGCGCCGGTCTGGACGGCACGGTGGACCTCCGGGTGGGCCCGGCCCTGGACTCCCTGCCCGCGCTGGCGGACGAGGGGGCGGGCCCGTTCGACCTGGTCTTCATCGACGCCGACAAGCCGTCCAACCCGGCCTATCTGGAGTGGGCCCTGCGTCTGACCCGCCCCGGCAGCGTCATCGTCGGCGACAACGTCGTCCGCGACGGCGCGGTCATCGACCCGGCGAGCACCGACCCCCGGGTCCAGGGCGTGCGCCGCTTCACGGAGCTGATCGCGGCGCACCCCAGGCTCACCGCCACGACGATCCAGACGGTCGGCTCCAAGGGGTACAACGGCTTCACCCTGGCGCTGGTCACCGACTAGTTTCGGGACGGACGGGACCGACAGGACCGCCGGGACCGCCGAGGTCGAAGTAACCGCCGAGGCCGATGGAACAGATGAACCGATGGAACCGATGGAACCGATGGAACCGATGGAACCGATGAGACGGACTGAGAGCACGCCATGGCCGCCCACGTCGCGGAGTTGACGTACTACCCCGTCAAGGGATGCGCCGGGGCGACGCCCGCCGAGGCATGGATGACACCCGCGGGCCTGGCGCACGACCGCAGCTTCATGGTGGTCGACGACGAGGGCGTCTTCCGCACCCAGCGCCGCGACCCCCGGCTGGCGGTCATCCGGCCCGCCGTCGGTGAAGACGGCACGCGGCTCACCCTCGGCGCCCCGGACACGGAGCCCCTCACCCTGCCCGTGGACACTTCGGGGGCCCGCCGCCGGGTCGAACTGTTCGGCACCGCGTTCCGGGGCATCGACCAGGGGGACGCGGTGGCGGAGTGGCTCTCGGAGGTGCTCGGCGCCCCCAGCCGGCTGGTCCGGGTACCGCCGGAGCACGACCGGGTGACCGACGGCCGCGTCCCGGGCACATCCGGGTACGCCGACAGCAGCGCCGTACACGTCATCTCCCGCTCCACGCTCGCCCACCTCGACCGGAAACTGGCCGAGACCGGCGCACCCCCGCTCCCCATGAGCCGCTTCCGCCCGAACGTGGTGATCGACGGCTGGCCCGAGCCGCACACCGAGGACCGGGCCCACCGGCTCACGATCGGCACGACGGAACTGGCCTACGCGAAGGTGGCGATCCGCTGCGCGGTGGTCCTGGTCGACCAGCGGACGGGCCACCGGCCGGGCCCCGAGCCCCTGCGCACCCTCGCCCGCTACCGCCGGGCGCCCGGCGGCGGAGTCGCCTTCGGCACCAAGTACGCCGTGCTCCGGCCGGGTCGCCTGGCGGTGGGAGACGACGTGACGGTCACGGCATGGGGCGAGCCGGAGGTGGAGGCGCCGGAACGCGTGCCGGGGGGCCGACAGGGCGCGTAGTGACGGGGCTGGGCGGCAGGGACAGCGCGCCCGGCTCCACGCGTCGTGTCCGGTGGTGCTCGTCGCCCCTTCCGGGCCGGGGGCGCACCGCAAGCGCTCCGGCACGGGGAGCGGCTCCTGGTCATGCGGCACGGCAAGGGCATTGCAAGGACCGTGCAAGGAAAGTGCCGTGACCGCCGGGGAACCCTTCGCTCGGCACACCCGAAGACGAGCGACGGGGGATCGCATGTCCTTGAGAACCACGAAGACGGCACTGATCGAACAGGGCCACTGGCTGACCGTGCGGGACTGCAAGAGGGTTCTGGTGATCGTCCACACCGTGACCTTCGCCCAACGACTGCGGGAGGTCTTCGGTCTGTTGGAGGCGGACCTGCGCATCCAGGTCATCTTCACCGCGGCGCCACACGCCTTCGGCAGCGGAGTCACCGGCTACCTGCGAAGCCTCGGCATCAGCCCCGTGCCCTGGGAGGAGGCCCTTCGCGCGGAGTTCGACCTCGCGCTGGCCGCGGGGTCCCGTGGGCTGCACGAGCTGCGGGCTCCTCTCGTGCGGATCTCCCACGGGGCGGGGCAGATCAAACTGCTCACCGACGTCTCGGCTCTGGCACCGGGAGAACCCAGGGCGCCGGGCATGCTGAGCCGGGGTCACCTGACGCACGAGGGAAGGGTGGTGCCCGCGGCGATCGTCTACGCCCACGAACGCGACCTGGTGGAGCTGGCCCGCTCGTGCCCGGAGGCGCTGCCGATGGCTCATGTCGTGGGCGACCCCTGCGTCGACCGGATCACGGCGGAGATGCCCCGGCGGGAGTACTACCGGCGCGCTCTGGGCATCGAGGACGGGCAGCGGCTCGTGGTCGTCAGCTCCACCTGGGGGCCCACTTCGACGTTCGGGCAGTTGCACGCCCTGTTGCCCCAGCTGCTCGGCGAGTTGTCGGGCGGCGGCTACCGGATCGCGCTGCTGGCTCATCCCAACGTGTTCGCGGGCCACGGCACCTGGCAGGTGCGGGGCTGGCTGGCGGGGTGCCGAGGGGTCGCGGTCGTGCCTCCGGAGGCCGACTGGCAGGCGGTTCTGATCGCGGCCGACTGGATCATCGGTGACCACGGCTCGCTCAGCGCGTACGGCACGCTGACCGACGCCACGATGCTGCTCACGGCCGGCCCGCGGCGCGAGGTGTCGGCGTACTCTCCGGCCGCGTTGCTGGAATCCGTCGCACCGGTGGTCTCTCCTCTGCACCCGGTGGCGGAGCAGTTGGAGTACGCGGCGAGGTCGCGTCGGCCGGGCCAGTACGACGAAGTGGCCGCGTCGATGTCCTCCGCGCTCGGGGAGTTCCACCGGCGGATGCGTTCGGTCGTCTACGGCCTGCTCGGCCTGGGGGAACCCGCGCGTCCGCCGGTCGTCGCGCCGCCTCCGCCGCCTTCTCCGCTGGAGGAGTGGGAGATCCGCGCCGAGCGAGGGATGGCGGGATGACTGGCGGGTGGGCGTCCGGCCTGGGCGGAGCGTCCGCGTCCGGATTCTTCGCGCAGGGCCCGGCACCGGCGTCCGGCCCGGGTGCCAGGTGGGTCGCCGTGTGCCTGCGGGTTCGGGACGCCCGCGCCGCACGCCGGGTCGAGGGGTCCGCCGGCGCGACGGTCTCGGTCGCCTGGTACTCGGACACCGGCTCCGGCTCCGCGTCCGTCCGTACCGGTGTGCCGACCGGAGGCGGACGGGACGGCTCGGGCCGTCCTCCGCCCCTGTGCGCGCACCCGCCCGGTGGGCTCCCGTGCGATGTGCACCTGTGCCTGGATCCGGACGACCGGCGGCGGGAGGGCAGCCTGGTCGAGCACGCCGACGTCCTGGTGAGCCGCGTGCCGACGCCCCTGCCGGTGGCGTACCTGCGGGTGCGTGAGCTGCTCCTCCGCCACCCCGGCTGCCAGGTCGCCGCGGTGCCCGCCATCGGTGCCGGGCGGGCTGCCGTGGGCGTGCGGGGCGGGCCGGAGGGGCTGTGGTTCGTGGGGGAGGGACAGGCTGATCTCCGCTTCGGGGCTCCCGTCGCCCTGATCGCCTCGGTGGCGCACGCGTGGACGGCGGTCGGCGGACGTCCAGGGGCGCTG
This sequence comes from Streptomyces halstedii, assembly GCA_000720535.1. Classification (GTDB taxonomy): domain Bacteria; phylum Actinomycetota; class Actinomycetes; order Streptomycetales; family Streptomycetaceae; genus Streptomyces; species Streptomyces halstedii. The sequence goes on along the minus strand of JOAZ01000006.1, from coordinate 273,346 downwards.
CGCTCCGTCACCCTCGCGTCGCGAGGGCTCACCAGGGGCCGGTGGTACGGCGACATGAGCGCGTAGCCGGGACGGCGGGGGCGGTGGCGGCGGCCGGCCGCGGCGGATCACAGGCGCCGCAGCCGGTCGTCCAGACGCTCCACGGCGGCCGGGTCCAGCCGTCCGAAGAGGGTCCGGGCCGCTTCGTAGTGGGCCGCCGCGTCCGTCGGGTCGCCCCGGGACTCGGCGGCCGTACCCAGCCATTCCAGGCAGCGGCCCTCCCAGTGCTCCGACCTGGACCCGCCCTCGCGGAACCCCCGCAACGCCCCGCGCAACCGGCGGACGCCTTCGTCATGCTCCCCGCCGAGGTCCAGTACATGGCCGAGAAGCGCCTCCACCCGGGTCTGCTCGTACGTCTCCTCCAGCGCCGCCAACTCGGCCCCGGCGTCGCGCAGGTACCGGGCGGCCGAGGCGAGGTCGCCCGCCGCCAGCGCGGTCTCCCCGAGGCGGCGCCGAGTGAGCGCGACACCTCGCCGGTAGCCGATCGACTCCCGTAGCCGGAGGGTGTGTTCGAAGTACTCGCGGGCTTCGTCGAGGCGGAGGGCCAGGAGGCTGACGTGCCCGAGGCCGCTGAGGGACTGTGCCTGTTGCCGTACGTCCCCGTCCGCGACGGCCATGTCCAGGGCCTGCCGGTACCAGTCACACGCCTCCTCGTACCGGCCGGCGTTGCGCAGACCGATCGCGCCCGAGGTGAGCATGCGGCCCTCGCCCGGCCTGGACCCGCTGCGGCGCGCCGCTTCGAGGCCGAGGCGGTGTGCCTCGATCCACAGGTCCGTGGGGCGGAGCCGCAGGAAGAGGGGCCAGGCCAGATCGGTCAGCCGCCAGCAGGACGTGTGCCAGCCGGCGTGGGCGCAGTGCCGGATGGCCCCCATGATCCCGTTGCGGTGCGTGTCCAGCCAGAGCAGTGCCTCTTCGGGACCGGCGAGCGGGGTGGCGATGGCCGTGTCCCCGGGTGTGGCCTCTTCTCGCATGCGGTGGCTCGGTGTCAGGATGCTCTCGGCGGCGGCCGAGGTGGCCAGGCACCAGTCGACGAAACGGCGCAGGCTGCGGTCGCGGGACGCGCGTTCCTCCCGCTCCTCTCCCATCCGGCGTGCGTGCGGCCGGACGACGTCGTGCAGTCGGTGGATTCCCGGGCCCGTCTCCTCAAGGAGGTTCGCCTCCAGGAGGGTCTGCACGGTCATGTCGATCTGGTGCGCGCTGTCCGGCGTCCGCCCGCCGTCGAGCACGGCGGCCAGCATGAACAGGTCGTGGCGGTCCGTGGGGAGCAGGCCCATCAGGCGGTAAAGCATGGCGCTCGCGTCCGGCAGCAGTCCGTACGACAGGTCCAGTGCCGTCCTCATCACCGCCTCTCCGTCCACGCGCAGGGTGCCGACGGCCCCGTCCCCGTGGGCCAGGCTGTCGGCGAGAGCGGAGACGGAACGGTGGGGCCGGACGGCGAGTTGGGCGGAGGCCAGCCCGACGGCCAGGGGCAGACGCCCGCACAGCCGGACCACTTCCCGCGCGGCGGCGGGCTCCTGGGATACGCGTGCTCCACCGCCGGTGGCCAGCAGTTCGACGGCCGATTCCGCCGGGAGTCCGTCCAGCCGGTGCACGCGGGCTCCGTCGGCGCGCAGCCCGGTGAGCGAGTTCCTGCTGGTCACCACGGTGAGTCCGGTGGGCGTACCGAGCAGTAGCGGACGTACCTGGGCCGCTGTGAAGGCGTTGTCCAGGAGTACGGCGAGCCGCAGCTCCGACGTGACGGAGCGCCACAGCGCGCTGCGTGGGGCGGTGCCGGCCGGTACCGACTGCACGCCGAGTGCCACGAGGAACGCTTCGAGGACCGTGCCGGGAGGAACCGGCCCACTGTCCTCGTCGTCGGCGTGTCCTCCCAGGTCCGCGTAGAGGTGGCCGTCGGGGAAGCCGCTCGCGTGCTCGGACAGCCAGTGGGTGACGAGGGCGGTCTTGCCGGCACCGGCGAGCCCGGTGACCACCACGATCCTGGACGCGTGGGCAGCGGTTCCGGTGCGGACCTCGTCCAGGACACGGCGGTCGGCCTCACGGTCGACGAACCGGGCGGTGACGGGAGGGAGCTGGCGGGGGGCGGGGGAGCGCGGGCGCTCGGTGCCGGCGTGGAAGTGGATTCCTCCGTGGATGTCGCGCGCCTGCACGCTGGGGCCGTGCAGGACCGAGTTGCCGCCGATGACGTTGCCGGTCGCCGACGGCGGTGGCGGGGTGTGACGCCGTAACCAGTGGGTGAGGGCGTGGTCCGTCCCGGCGTCGTGCGAGGCGAGCCGGTCCAGTTCCCGGGCCAGCCGCCGCCACGCCGTGCGGGTGTCTTCCGGGGCCGCCTCGTCAGGGGGCAGGAGCCGGGCCACCGCCTCGTCGGTGCCGGACGTCGTCTTCAGGACACGGGTCAGCGCGTCCCAGGCGGGGGAGTTCCGGTCCGTCCCGTAGGCCACCAGGGCCGAGTACAGCGCCTCCAGCCGGGAAGCTTCCACGTACGGGGCTCCTTTCGGTGTCGCCCGATCGGTACCTCGGAACGTCCTCCCCAATCCATCCGAGAAACGAACGGAACATCTCTCTAATCGCTTAATTTTGGACGTAATTCGTCCTCGTATGGTCACGGTGGCAGGTTCATGGCAGCCTCGTACGCCCGGCCAGCAGAAGGCCCTACCGGCGGGAGGACGCTGGTGGAGTTCGAGATCCGACTCTCGGGATCGGTTGAAGTACGGGCAGCCGGCCGCCGCAGTGACCTCGGGTCGACCAAGACACGACTCACCCTGGCAGCGCTCGCCTGGGACGCCGACCGCAGCGTGAGCATGGATGCCCTGATCCACCGTGTGTGGGACGACCATCCCCCGGCGAAGGCGAGGGAGGCGCTGCACACGCACGTGTCGAGGATCCGCCGTGCCCTGCGGATCGCCGGGGACGACGCCCCCGTGATCGTCAGCCGGTCCAACTCGTACCTGATGCGGGTCCACCCGGACCGCGTGGATCTGCGGTGCTACACGGACTCGGTCCGCCAGGGGCGCGCCCTGCGGGAGAGCGACGCGGGAGCGGCGTTGCGGCTGCTGGACCGCGCGGACCGCCTCTGGCACGGAGAGCCGCTGGCCGGGATCGCCGGCTCCTGGCCCGAGCACCTGCGCGCCGCCGTCGGTGAGACGGCCTTGGCGGCGGCGATGACCCGGGCCGACATCCTCATCGACACCGGGAGGTGCGCCGACGCGGTTCCCGTCCTGCTGCCGCTGGTGGAAGAACACCCCGTCGACGAGGCACTGGCCGAGCGGCTGGCCGTCGCCCTGTACGGCAGCAGCCGTACCGCCGAGGCGACCAAGCTGCTCCAGCGGACCAGGCAACGCGTCGTCCGCGACATCGGCCTCGACGCCGGCCGCCGATTGCAGCGCGTACACCAGGGAATCCTGTCGGGGGCCCCCGCGAGGAACCTCTTGCGGTACGCGGCAGGCGGCCAGGAGGAGTCCGCACGGCGGGCGAACAGGGCTCCGGACAACCTGCCGCGTGACGTGCCCTGGGTCGGCCGGACCGACGAACTGCACCGGCTCGGCACGGTTCTGAGTGAAGGCGACGGCGGGGCGGCTGTCGTGGTCACGGTCGAGGCGATCCACGGGATGGGAGGTGTCGGAAAGACGTCCTTGTCCGTACACGTCGCCCATCAGCTGCGGGAGCGGTTCCCCGACGGGCGCCTCTTCGTCCATCTGGGAGGGCGCGCACCCGACCGCCCGGCACGGTCCGCCGGTCAGGTGCTCACCGAACTGCTCCGTCTGCTCGGCATGGAGGTGAAGGACCTGCCGCGCTCCACGGAGGAGTTGGTCGCCCTGTGGCGTTCGTCGGCCCGTGACCGCCGCATGCTGGTGATCCTGGACGACGCCGCCGACTCGGAGCAGGTCCGGCCGCTGCTTCCCGGGGCTTCGCCGACGGCGGTCATCGTGACCAGCCGACGGCGCCTCCCAGGGCTCCCGGGCGTCCGGGCGCTCTCGCTCGACGTACTGCCGCCCCAGGACGCGGTCGCCCTCTTCGTGCAACGCCTCGGGACGCGAGCCGGGACCAGCGAGACCGATGTGGCCGAGATCGTTCGCATATGCGACCACCTGCCCCTGGCCGTCGAGATCGCCGCCAGCCGGCTGCTCGCCCACCCGTCCTGGACCACGTCCGACCTCGTGCGGCAGCTGGGCCGTGACGGTGGCCACCTCGCCGAACTGCGGGACGGCGAAAGGACGATGACGCGTGTCTTCGAACTGTCCTACCAGGCGCTCGACTCCCGTCAGCAACTGGTCTTCCGGCGTATAGGCCTGCATCGCGGAGTGGAATTCGGGCCTTTCGCGGTGGCGGCTCTGACCGGCCTTTCCCCCGACACCGCCGAACGTGTGCTGGAAGAACTCATGGCTCATCACCTCGTGTCCGAGCCCTCCCCGCACCGGTTCACCATGCATGACCTGCTGCGTGGATACGCCCGGTCGTTGACCGACTCCGGTGACGCAGACTCGGCGGAGGACGTGCGGCAGGCCGCTGTAATCCTCATGGACCATTACCTCGGCGCCGCGGACCGCGCCGATCGGCTGGCGTACCCGTTCCGTTCCCGGGCCTCTTCCGGCAGCCTCGGCCCGACCACTCCGCAGCCTCCAGAGATGGCCGACGCGCACGCGGCCGAACAATGGCTGATCACCGAGGGCGCCAATCTCCTGGACGTACTGAACGGGCTCGCGGATCACGGTCCGGAGCGCCCACTGGCTCGTGCGGTCCATGTGCTCGCGGGCTTCCTGGACATGGAAGGACACCTCGCGACGGCCGAGCCCTTGCTGCGACGGGCCGTCGCGTACTGGAGATCCGTGGGCGACAGCACAGCGCGGGCGCGGGCCCTGCTCGACCTCAGCGCCGTACACACCCACGGCTCCCGCTACGAGGACGGCATCGCGGAAGCCCGCGAAGCCCTGGAAGCGGCGCGCGCGCTGGGGAATCTTGAGCTTGAGGTCCACTGTGTCCACCAGTTGTCGGTACCCCTGTGGCAAACAGGTCAGTACGCATTGGCCCAGTCCCTCCAGAAGCGTTCCCTGGATTTGCTGACGAGATCCGGGAGTGCGTTACACACGGCACGCAGTCGCAATATGCTCGGTATCACCCATCTCCATCTGGCGGAAAATCGGGAAGCATTGGCGTGCTTCATGACCGCCTTACGTGAATTCTCCGGCATAGGCGATTCCCGCGGCAGATACAGCACATTGAACAACCTGGCGCAACTGCATCAGAGAATGGGGAATCCGGAGGCGGCGGAACGGGCGTACCGGGAAGCGATAGATGTGGCGAAGGGAATGGGGAGCCGGAGGGACCAGGCGACCATGCACATGAACCTGGCCAGTGTTCTGGATGTCCTCGGGAAAACGGACGAAGCCCTTTCTCTGTACGGGGTGGTGCTTCCGGTGCTGCGTGAGGTGGGGGACCGGCGAGGGGAAGCGATCGCCTTGAACGGGGCCGGCCGCGCGCACCGCGCCGCCGGTCGGGGTGAGGAGGCGCTGGACTGGCACACCGCCGCCCTCGTGGTGGCCCGCCGTATCCGTGCCGCAGGTGAGGAGGCCGAGGTGCTCTACGACCTGGCGCGGGCTGAACAGGCTCTGGGCCGGACGGAGTCGGCCGTGGCCCACCTGGAGGAGAGCCTGACGATCAGCCGGCGGATCGGCGCCCCGGCGGAAGAGGCCCGCGCCGCACGGGCGCTGACCGAACTGCGGGGAACGCGGGAGAACCGGTAGGGACGGATCGGCCGGAGGTCGCTGCCCCCGGATCCATGGCGACGGTGCCCACGGCTCGCGCATATGACAAAGGGAAATGCCTCGCCGGCCGGACACACATTTGATTTGTACGAATTCCTGTACGGCCATTACGCTACGGATCATCGCGGTTGGCGGCGGCTGCAACGGCCCTGGGGGTGCAGTCCGCCCATTTCGCGGTGCCTTCGATCCTTGAAAAGCAGAACGGATAGGAACCACATGCTCAAGCGCATCCTCCCGGCCGTAGCAGCGCTTTCCTGCCTCACCTGCATCGCATATGCGGTGAACGTGCACGGATGGGTGTCGTCGATGTACAGCTGACCGACGGCGCGTGTAAATCCGGTACCGAAATGCGCATAGCCCACTCGGTACCGGACACTCCATGGCGGAGGGGTGTCCAGGAGGGATGAGATCGGCAACGGGCGGATGGCGGTCCGATCCCAGGCTAGCCGAGCGGAGGGCCGCTGTCGGGGCGTTCGGAGAAACACGTCCCGGTCACGACAGGCCACCGTCCCCCGCACCCACGGGCTACGGCTTGATTGTCCCCTTCCTCCCGAAGACGCTTCCTGAGACCCTGGTGCTCCGATCTGTTCACGGGCGGGGGACGCACGGTATGGACCCGATCTCAGCAGGACTCCTTGTGGCGATGGCGACCGGGACGGCGGGGGAGGCCGGGCGGCACCTCTGGCTGACTCTGAGCGGCCTGGTGCGCAGAGCTCCCGGATCGCAGGGAGGCGTCGTCGACCGGCGGGCCGTGACGACCGGCGAAGAGGAGCTGACCGCGCTCGACGAGGCACCCCGTGACGAGGAACGGGCGCGCGCCCTGAGCGAGGCCCTGAGCCGCCGCGCCCAGCACGACCCCTCCTTCGGGGCGGGCCTGGCGCAGTGGCACCAGCAGGCCCGGGAGCTGCGCACCGGGGACGGCGAGACGAGTAACGAGATCAGCGGAGGCACCCAGCACGCCCCGGTCCTCCAGGGACGTGACTTCTCCGGCGTCAACTTCAACACTCCCGACGCGAGGTAGCCCACGCCCCGGGCGGTGCACCGCCCCCACGACACGGAACCCCCTGTCGCGCCGGGAGCCGGCACGCAGGGGGTCCGAAGTGGGAAGAGCGGAGGGCTACTTCTTCTTGCCCTGGTTCTTCACGGCCTCGATCGCGGCCTTCGCCGCGTCCGGGTCGAGGTACGTGCCGCCCGGGTTCAGCGGGCGGAAGTCGGCGTCCAGTTCGTAGGAGAGCGGGATGCCGGTCGGGATGTTGAGGCCCGCGATGTCCGCGTCGGAGATGCCGTCCAGGTGCTTGACCAGGGCGCGCAGGCTGTTGCCGTGGGCGGCGACCAGGACCGTGCGGCCGGTGAGGAGGTCCGGGACGATGTCGTCGTACCAGTACGGCATCATGCGGATGACGACGTCCTTGAGGCACTCCGTGCGCGGGCGCAGCTCCGGCGGGATCGTCGCGTAGCGGGCGTCGTTGCTCTGCGAGAACTCGGTGCCGTCCTCAAGAGCCGGCGGCGGGGTGTCGTACGAGCGGCGCCAGAGCATGAACTGCTCCTCGCCGAACTCGGCGAGCGTCTGCGCCTTGTCCTTGCCCTGGAGGGCGCCGTAGTGGCGCTCGTTCAGACGCCAGGAGCGGTGTACGGGGATCCAGTGGCGGTCGGCCGCCTCCAGCGCGAGCTGGGCGGTGCGGATCGCGCGCTTCTGGAGGGAGGTGTGCACGACGTCCGGGAGCAGGCCGGCGTCCTTGAGCAGCTCACCGCCGCGGACCGCCTCCTTCTCTCCCTTGTCGGTGAGGTTGACGTCCACCCATCCGGTGAACAGGTTCTTCGCGTTCCAGTCGCTCTCGCCGTGGCGGAGGAGGATCAGCTTGTACGGTGCGTCGGCCATGTGTCCGAGCGTAATCGAAGCGGATCGGCCCCCGCGCGCCCGGCCACAGGACGGACACGGGCGTCGCGTACGGCTGCCGCGGTGTGACGTTTGACGGTCGGCGTCAATTGAGTGGCGGTCCGGGATTCCGGCTTCGTAATGTTCGGACAGCTGCCGGGCCACTTACCGCGCGCAGCCGCGGCGCCCACCCGCGGCACCCAACCGTTCCGTACGTCCCCGGGGGGAAGCCCTATGTCCGTCGCCGGTCTCAGAAAGGCGGCACGCGAGACGGTCGCCGGTCTCCCCAGGGAGTTCTGGTGGCTGTGGATCAGCACGCTGGTCAACCGCCTCGGAGGGTTCGTCGCCACCTTCATGGCGCTCTACCTGACCATGGGCCGGGGCTACTCCGCCTCCTACGCCGGTCTCGTCGTCGCTCTCCACGGGCTGGGCGGAGTCGTCTCCGCGCTGGGGGCCGGGGTGATGACGGACCGGCTGGGGCGGCGGCCCACGATGCTGATCGCCCAGCTGTCCACCGCCGTGTCCGTGGCGGTGCTCGGCTTCATGGTCCATCCGCTCGCCATCGCGGGGGTGGCCTTCCTGGTCGGTATGGCCTCCAACGCGTCCCGGCCGGCCGTGCAGGCGATGATGGCCGACATCGTGCCGCCCGCCGACCGGGTGCGGGCCTTCTCGCTGAACTACTGGGCGATCAACCTGGGGTTCGCCGTCTCGGCGGCCGGGGCCGGGTTCGTCGCCGAGTACAGCTATCTGGCCGGGTTCCTGGGCGAGGCCGCGCTCACGCTGGTCTGCGCCGTCCTCGTCTTCCTGAAGGTGCCGGAGTCCCGGCCCGAGCGGGTGGAGACCCCGGCCGGTACCCGTGCCCCCGACGACGTGCGGCTGACCACCGTCCTGCGGGACGGGCGCTTCATGGGTGTCGTGGGGCTGTCGTTCCTCGTCGCGCTGATCTTCCAGCAGGGGTACGTGGGCCTGCCGGTCGCCATGGGCGCGGACGGGCTGTCCAGCTCCGACTTCGGTACGGCCATCGCCGTGAACGGCGTGCTGATCGTGGTCATGCAGATCCCGGTGACGCGCTTCATCCAGCACCGCGACCCCCGCCGCCTGCTGATCCTCTCGTCGGTGATCGCGGGGTACGGCTTCGGGCTGACCGCTTTCGCCGGGTCGGTCGGGGTGTACGCGCTGACGGTGTGCGTCTGGACGCTGGCCGAGATCGTCAACGCCCCGACACAGACGGGCATCGTCGTCCAGTTGTCGCCGGCCCACGGCCGGGGCCGTTACCAGGGCATGTACACGATGTCCTGGTCGGCGGCGGCCCTCGTCGCCCCGCTGATGTCCGGCTTCGTGATCGACCACTACGGCGCGGACTGGCTCTGGGGGACCTGCGCGGTCCTGGGCACGGTGGCCGCGGCCGGTTACTGGCTGCTGATGCGGAAGCTGCCCCGGCCGGTGCAGCCCGCGACCGGCCGCCCCCCGGTGCCGGGGCGGCGGCGGTTGCGGCCGGCCCGCGGGGGGGGGGGGGCCCCGCGGGGGAGGGTGAGCCCGTGGCGGGGCCCCGCCTCACGGGTGTCCCGTCAGCAGCCGCCGCCGCACTGGCACGGGGAGCCGGACTGGCAGCCGCACCCGCAGCCCGAGCCGCAGCCGCAGGCGCCGAGCACGGGCAGTCGCACCACTTCGGTCGGGATCTCCTGCTGGGGTTCGGTCATGGGCGAATCGGCCATGGTCCCTCCTCAAGGGGTCCTCACGGGTCCTCACGGGTACGACTCGGCGGTGTACGGCACAGCCGTACCCGCCGGGTGGCGCGGCGGGGCCCGCCGCCGTACCCGCCCCCATTGGATGCCCACGCCCCTGGGCGCATCAACGGCGCACGCGTGCTTGGACGCGTGTGCGACCCCTGGGAGCGTGTGCGCCCCTACGCTCCCTCCACCGCGGCCGGTGTCTGGATCTCGTCGGCGTGCTCGCCCGTGACGAGGTAGACGACCCGCTTGGCGACCGACACCGCGTGGTCGGCGAAGCGCTCGTAGTAGCGGCCGAGCAGGGTCACGTCGACGGCCGTCTCGATGCCGTGCTTCCAGCGGTCGTCCATCAGGTGCTGGAACAGCGTGCGGTGCAGCAGGTCCATCTCGTCGTCGTCCTGCTCCAGCTGGAGCGCCAGTTCGACGTCCTTGGTGATGATCACCTCGGCGGCCTTGGCCATCAGCCGCTGGGCGAGCTGCCCCATCTCCAGGATGGTGGCGTGCAGGTCGTGCGGCACCGCCGTCTGCGGGAAGCGCAGACGGGCCAGCTTGGCCACGTGCTGGGCCAGGTCGCCGGAGCGCTCCAGGTCGGCGCTCATCCGCAGCGAGGTGACCACGATCCGCAGATCGGTGGCGACCGGCTGCTGGCGGGCCAGCAGCGCGATGGCACGCGCCTCCAGGTCGTGCTGGAGGTCGTCCACCTTCTGGTCCGCGGCGATCACGCTCTCGGCGAGCTTGAGATCGGCGTCCAGCATGGACGTGGTGGCCCGTCCGATCGCCGAGCCGACGAGCCGGGCCATCTCGACCAGGTCCTCGCCGATCGAATCGAGTTCCTCGTGGTAAGCGTCGCGCATGGAAGTCCCTCTCCAGATCCGAAGTCCCTCTCCAGATCCTTGGCCCGTCCCGCATATGCCGGCCGGGCCGCTGAGGCCGGGACCTTGGCACCGGCCGTCCGCGTTCCACGGTGCGGTCCTAACGCGTCGGGATCCGGCCGCGTAAGTGAACCGGCCCCATCCCCTCGGTGAACTCTGGGCGACGAGTGTTCGAGATGGCACCCGGATGGCTGGGAGAGTGTCGGCGCACCCGCATAACCTGGAGGCATGGACGTGAACGCGGCGGTCGCCGCAGCTGCCGCGATAGCCGGGTTGTGCACCGGTGTCATCGCGATGCTGGCGTTCCGCTGGAGCGAGCGCGAGCAGAGGCGCCCCACGCGTACGTCCCTGCGGCCCGACCGAGGCGCGTCGCTGCCGCCGGGGGTGGACACCGTCCTCTCCGTGCTCAGCTCCTCGGCCGTGGTGCTCGACGAGAGCGACAGCGTGGTCAAGGCCAGCTCCGCCGCGTACGCGCTGGGTCTGGTCAGGGGCGGCCGCCTGGCGGTCGAGCCGATGCTCCACCTGGCCAGGGACACCCGGCGGGACGGGGAGATACGTCAGGTCGAGCTGGACCTGCCCCGGCGCGGTACGGGACGCGGCGAGGCGCTCGCCGTCTCGGCCCGCGTCGCCCCACTGGGCTCCCGGCTGGTGCTCCTGCTGGTCGAGGACCTGACGGAGGCCCGCCGTATCGAGGCGGTGCGCCGCGACTTCGTGGCCAACGTCAGCCATGAGCTGAAGACGCCGGTCGGCGCCCTGTCGCTCCTGTCCGAGGCCGTCATGGACGCCTCGGACGACCCGGAGGCGGTGGAGCGGTTCGCCGGCCGCATGGAGATCGAGGCGACCCGGCTGACCAACCTCGTCCAGGAGCTCATCGACCTCTCCCGGGTGCAGAACGACGACCCGCTGGAGGACGCCGAGCCGGTACGGGTGGACGAGCTGGTCGCCGAGGCCATCGACCGGTGCCGTCAGCAGGCGGCCTCCAAGCAGATCACCATGGCCTCGGGCGGCACCTCGGACCTCTGCGTCTGGGGCAACCGGGGCCAGCTCGTGGGCGCGCTCGGCAACCTCGTCGAGAACGCCGTCAACTACAGCCCCGCCCGTACGCGCGTCGGCATCGCGGCCCAGCGGATGACCGCGCCCGGCGGGGACCTCGTCGAGATAGCCGTGACCGACCAGGGCTTCGGCATCCCCGAGAAGGACCGCGAGCGGGTCTTCGAGCGGTTCTACCGCGTCGACCCGGCCCGCTCACGGGCCACCGGCGGTACCGGCCTCGGTCTCGCCATCGTCAAGCACGTGGCCGCCTCGCACGGCGGGGAGGTCACCGTGTGGAGCTCCGAGGGACAGGGCTCCACCTTCACCCTGCGACTGCCCGAGTCGGGCGTCGTACGGGGCCGCAGTCGGGGGCCCCTCATTGTCAGCGGCCGTTCCGTCGACGACGACGGTCCGTACGCGACCGACTCCTTCGAACCGTTTCCTGCCCCGGAGGCTCTTCCGTGACCCGAGTGCTTGTCGTCGAGGATGAGGAATCCTTCAGCGACGCCCTGTCCTACATGCTGCGCAAGGAAGGCTTCGAGGTGGCCGTCGCGGCCACCGGTCCCGACGGCCTCGACGAGTTCGAGCGCAACGGCGCGGACCTCGTCCTGCTCGACCTGATGCTGCCCGGCCTGCCCGGTACGGAGGTCTGCCGCCAGCTGCGCGTCCGGTCGAACGTCCCGGTGATCATGGTCACCGCGAAGGACAGCGAGATCGACAAGGTGGTCGGCCTGGAGATAGGGGCCGACGACTATGTGACCAAGCCCTTCTCCTCGCGGGAGCTGGTGGCCCGTATCCGCGCCGTCCTGCGTCGCCGCGGCGAACCGGAGGAGGTCACTCCGGCGGCTCTGGAGGCCGGGCCGGTCCGGATGGACGTGGACCGCCACGTCGTCACGGTCTCGGGCGCCAAGGTGGACCTGCCGCTGAAGGAGTTCGACCTGCTGGAGATGCTGCTGCGCAACGCGGGCCGTGTCCTCACGCGTATGCAGCTGATCGACCGGGTGTGGGGCGCGGACTACGTCGGCGACACCAAGACCCTTGACGTGCACGTCAAGCGCCTGCGCGCCAAGATCGAGCCGGACCCGGGGGCCCCTCGGTACCTGGTGACGGTGCGGGGGCTGGGCTACAAGTTCGAGCCGTAGGCCGGCCGCGCGCCGCAGTGGCGCGCCGGTCGCCCGAAGGGGGCGCCCTCCGTCCGGAGGGCGCCCCCTTCACGCGTGGGCCGCGTCAGGTGTGCGTCGCACAGGTCACTCGCGTCACCCGGGTCGCAGAGGTCACTCGCGTCACCCGGGTCACCCGCGTCGCACGGGTTACTCGGAGGCCGTGTCCTCGTCGTTCGCCGTGTCCTGCGATCCCTGTTCCGACGCGTCCCCGGACGGCGTCCCGGAAGCGCTCTCCGACGAGGTGGGCGTCGCCTTCGGCGACGGCAGGGAGCTGGGCCCGAAGTCCTTGAAGACGCTGTTCGCCGGGACGACCGTCGCGCCCAGGGAGACCTCGCCCGTCTCGCTCAGGGAGAAGGCGACGGTCTGGACGCTGCCGTCCTGCGCGGCCTCGCGGCCGCTCTCGATCACGGCGGAGGCGTTGCCCTTGCCGCCCAGGATCAGCCGGCCGCCGGCCGGGATCACCAGCGGGCCGTCGCCCTCGGCGGGGGTCAGCTTCACCGTGGTGCCGGAACCGGGCAGCGTCACCGATTCCAGGGTCTCCGGCTTCGTGCCGTCGTTGAACAGCGTGGCGGCGACGACGGCCGGGCCCTCGGTGTCGCGGTCGGGCTGGGTGATGACGTTCACGTTCTGGATCTTCACGTGGTCGACCGAGGTCGCCGCGTTGTCGGGCCTGACCTTGAGCGTCGGCGCGTCGTTGCCCGCGGCGCACGCGGACAGCGAGGCGATCGAGAACACGATGGCAGTGGCGGCGAGAGCGCCGTGTCGAAGGCTGCGGCTCACGGCGGCGGCAACTCCTTGAACGTTTCGGACAGCGGACGTCGGACTCTGCGGACAGGAAGGCCGAGCGGCGTAAAGCCGCCCTAAGTGTGTGTCAGCGGGCTCAGGCTACCGAGCCGCCGTACCGCGCCCGCACCCGACCCGCCCCTCCGTGCCATCTGTCGCGACGGGGCGGCCGCGGCCCGGCCGACAGCTTGTCGGAACCGAGAGGATTCACGGCGCGTTCACATAACGTGCGTGATCGTGGCGTGATCAGTGACTGATCGGATATCCGGAAGTGGCGCATTCCCTGCGCATAATCGGCCCGGCGGTCGGCCGTTGATCAAATTCAATGGACACGGCGACTATGGCCCGTACGAGTGATCGATCTCCGAACGGAGTACGGAAAGTTCGCCATCCAGAATCCGGCAAAACGGGACGTTCAGCACCTTCTGAGTGGGTTCCGGTCGGTGTGACGCATGTGATTCGCCGAAGCCGTACGCCCGCTCCGACCTGCGAATATCGCCTCCGCGCGACCCTCCGCAGCACGTCCGTGTTGTTGTTGTCAAGCCCCGAGATATGCCCTGACCTGCGAAAACGCCATTCAGGAGAAGCGATTCTCGTGTTACTCTGGATAGCCACGGAAGGGGTACCTGTCACATGACGTTCAAGGTTGGCGACACCGTGGTCTATCCCCATCACGGGGCCGCGCTGATCGAGGCTATCGAAACTCGCCAGATCAAAGGCGTGGACAAGACCTACTTGGTGCTCAAGGTCGCCCAGGGTGACCTGACGGTTCGCGTGCCGGCGGACAACGCGGAGTTCGTGGGTGTGCGCGACGTGGTCGGGCAGGACGGACTGGACCGGGTCTTCGAGGTGCTGCGCGCGCCGTACGCCGAAGAGCCGACGAACTGGTCCCGACGCTACAAGGCAAATCTCGAAAAGCTCGCCTCCGGCGATGTCATCAAGGTCGCCGAAGTGGTGCGCGACCTGTGGCGCCGCGAGCGCGAGCGCGGACTCTCCGCAGGTGAGAAGCGCATGCTCGCCAAGGCCCGCCAGATCCTGGTGAGTGAGCTGGCTCTCGCGGAGAACACCAACGAGGACAAGGCCGAGGCTCTGCTCGACGAGGTTCTCGCGTCCTGAACCGGTGCCACACCGGCTGTACGAATCTGCCGCGGTGCCCGCTGACCGACCGTGTTCCACGGTATGTCGTCGGGCGCTGCGGCATGTTCGGTTCTCGTGGGTCCGTCCGGATCCTGTGAATCCGCCCCGCGGTGCCGGCCGGCCACACGTCTCGGCCGTCCCGGCCGGGTCTCCCGCGTGACTCCGCCCGACCGGGGGTCACGGAAGGGTCCCGGTCAGGCCGAGGCGTCGAGCCCGGCTCTCCCCCGGCCTGCGGCCTGGGGGGCACCCCCAGGCCATACCCATGTCGGCCGCGGGCAAACCCGCCGACGTCTCGGAGTGCGACCCGATGTCATCGATGTCCCCGACGCCCGAACGGCCCCGCCCGTCCCGTACCGCCGCGGTGATCCCCGCGGCGGGCCGCGGCGTACGGCTCGGCCCCGGAACGCCCAAGGCGCTGCGCGCGCTCGGCGGCACCCCCATGCTGATCCACGCCGTACGGGCCATGGCCGCCTCGCGCGCCGTCGGCCTGGTCGTCGTGGTCGCGCCCCCGGACGGCGCGCCCGAGGTCAAGAACCTCATCGACGCCCATGTCCTGCCCGCGCACACCGACTACCTCGTCGTGCCGGGCGGCAGGACCCGCCAGGAGTCCGTGGGACTCGGCCTGGACGCGCTGCCCGAGGACGTCTCCGTCGTCCTCGTCCACGACGCCGCCCGGCCGCTGGTCCCCGTCGACACGGTGGACGCGGTCGTCGAGGCCGTGCGGGGCGGGGCCCCGGCGGTCGTCCCCGCACTGCCCCTCGCGGACACGGTCAAGGAGGTCGGACAGGCAGGGCCGGGCGAACCCGAGCCCGTCCTGTCCACCCCGGAGCGCGCCCGGCTGCGTGCCGTGCAGACACCCCAGGGATTCGACCGGGACACGCTCGTCCGGGCCCACGCCGAGGTGGCCGTCGAGGGCGAGGGGGCCACGGACGACGCCGGCATGGTGGAGCGGCTCGGCTCGCCCGTCGTCGTCGTACCCGGGCACGAAGAGGCATTCAAGGTGACCCGGCCGCTGGACCTGGTCCTGGCCGAGGCCGTACTCGCACGCCGGAGGGCGAACGATGGATTCTGAAGCGGTACGCCGACCGGCCCCCGTGATCCCCCAGGTCGGTATCGGCACCGACATCCACGCCTTCGAGGAGGGCCGGGAGCTGTGGTGCGCCGGGCTGCTCTGGGAGGGTGAGGGGCCCGGCCTGGCCGGCCACTCGGACGCCGACGTGGTCGCGCACGCCGCGTGCAACGCCCTGTTCTCGGCCGCCGGTCTCGGTGACCTGGGGCAGCACTTCGGTACCGGCCGCCCGGAGTGGTCCGGGGCCTCCGGGGTGAGGTTGCTCACCGAGGCGGCCCGGATCGTCCGCGCCGAGGGCTTCGGCATCGGCAACGTCGCCGTCCAGGTCGTCGGGGCCCGCCCGAAGATCGGCAAGCGGCGCGAGGAGGCCCAGAAGGTGCTGTCGGAGGCCGTCGGCGCCCCCGTCTCGCTCTCCGCCGCCACCTCCGACGGCCTCGGGTTCACCGGCCGGGCAGAGGGCGTCGCGGGGATCGCCACCGCGCTGGTGTACCGCACCGGCTGACCCGGGAGCGCGTTCCGGCCCGCCCCGCCGCCGTGGTCCGCCCCACCCGTCGCCTTCTTGCGCATCAGTTGCACGTACGCTGACAGGGCAGATGTCCGCAGGTGGCGCAGGTGACGCGCCCCGCGGCGGCCGGGAAGCGAGGGTGAGGGTCAGTGGTGGGTGCGACGGCCGGGGCGACGGTGACCGAGGCGCGGGGCACGTCCCCCGTGGCGGATCCGACGACCGGGCGCCCGGGGTACGCCCTGCGGACCGCCACCACCGAGGACCTCGGCGGTGCGCGGGCCGTGATGCTGGACACCGTCTACCATGACCTGCGGTCCGGCTACGTGCCCCGCTGGCACGCGGACATCATCGACCTCGAAGGCGCCTATCTGCTCCCCGAGCGCTGCACCCTGCTGGTCGTACGGCACGGGGGCGAGGTCGTCGCGACCGGCGCGGTCCGGGACCGCGGCCCCCAGGCGCCGCCCAACCCCGGGTGGATCGCCGACCGCTTCCCGTCCGGATCGACCGCCCAGCTGTGCCGGATCTACGTACGCCCGGAGCACCGCAGGCACGGGCTGGCCCGGCTGCTGGTACGGGAGCTGGCGGCGTTCGCCGCGAGCGCGGGGGGATACACCTCGCTCTACCTGCACACCGATCCGGCCGTGCCGGGCGCCGAGCCGTTCTGGCGGTCGATGGCGCACGAGGTCTGCGACGAGCGGCGGTTGCCCGGGGGCGGCCAGGGCATCATCCACTTCGAACTGCCGCTGCCCGCCCCGGCGGGGCCGTGATCCCCGCTGTCCCAGGGCACCACCAGATCCACTATCAGATGATAATCGTTTTCACATAGGGTTACCCTCATGCCTACGCTCCGAAGCCGCCGCTCACCCCTGCCGGTGATAGCCGCCGCCCTGCTCCTTCCTCTCGCCGCCTGCTCCTCCTCCGGCGGCGACACGGCGTCCGACGGCGGCGGACGGCTGCGGGTCGTCATGGCCTTCCCGCCCGCCCAGGCCATGTCCCCGTACGGCGACGACGCGGTGACCCTCAGCCGGCTCGCCGTCGTCGAGGGCCTCACCTCCCTCGACCGCGACGGAGCGCCGCAGCCCGCCCTCGCCACGTCCTGGAAGCGGGACAACGCCACCACCTGGACCTTCACGCTCCGGGACGCCGTGTTCCAGGACGGTACGAAGGTCGACGCCGACGCCGTGGTCCGCTCCCTGACGGCCGCCGGCAAGGCCTCCCCGCTGCCCCGGGTGCTCTCCGACGTCCGGCTGACGGCGAAGGCCCAGGGCGCGGACACCGTACGGATCACCACCGAGGAGGCCGACCCGCTCCTCCCGCAGCGCCTCGCCAACCCCTCCCTCACGATCCTGTCGGCCGACGCCTACCAGGGCGGCACGGTGGACCCCGCCGGGCACGCCACCGGACCCTTCACCCTGACCGACGTCAAGGGCGCGGTCGCCGCCACCCTCACGCGGAACGCCGACTACTGGGGCGGCAAGGCGAAGGCGCCGGGCGTCGACGTCACGTTCGTCGCCGACGGCACCGCCCGCGCCAACGCCCTGCGCACCAAGGCGGTGGACGTCGCCGAGTACGTGCCGATCTCCCAGGCCTCCCTGCTGGGCGACGGCTTCGTCCACGAGTTCCCCTCCGCCCGGACCAACGGGCTCTCGCTCAACACCGAGCGGGGCGTCTTCGCCGACCCGGCCATGCGCGCCGCCGCCCGCGAGGCCATCGACTCCCAGGCCCTCGTCGACGGGGTCTACGAAGGCCGCGCCGACACCGCCCAGGGCCTCCTCGGCCCCGGCGTCCCGTGGGCCGCGAAGGACCGCACCGCCCCCACCGACCGCGCGAAGGCGGCCGGACGGGCCGAGGTGGCGAAGACGAAGGAGATCGTCCTCGCCACCTACACCAACCGGCCCGAACTCCCCGAGGTCGCCACGATCGTCCAGCAGCAGCTGACGAAGCGCGGCTTCACCGTCAAGCAGGTCGTACGCGAGTACGCGCAGCTGGAGGCCGACGCGCTGGCCGGGAAGTACGACGCGTTCATCCAGGCCCGCAACACCCTCCTGGACACCGCCGACCCGGTCTCCTACCTCGCCTCCGACTTCACCTGCGACGGCAGCGCCAACATCTCCCAGCTCTGCGACCCCCGCGTCGACGCCGCCGTCGGCAAGGCGGCCTCCCTGGCGGGCACCGAGGAGCGCCATCGCGCCGAAATGACCGCCGAGGCGGCCGTGCTCGGCGCCGACGCGCTCGTACCGCTCGTCCACGAACGGTTCGTCCAGGGCTACGACGGCGACCGCGTCCAAGGCGTCGTGCTCGACCCCATGGAGCGCACCCTCATCACCGCCGACACGCACATCGGCTGACCGGATGCGGTACCTGGGGCGGCGGCTGGTCGTCCTCGCCGCCGTCCTCGGGGTCATCGGCCTGCTGCCCTGGCTGACCCGTACCGACCCGGCCCTCACGATCCTGCACGCCCGCTACGCGGACCGGCCGCCGACCCCCGCCGTCCTCGACGCGATCCGCGCCGAGACCGGGCTGGACGGCGGCCCGGCGCACGTGCTGGCCGACTGGGCGGGCGGCCTGCTCCGGGGCGACCTGGGGCGGTCCTGGGTGTCCGGCGAACCGGTCGGTCCGGACGCCGTGTCCGCCCTCGGCGTCTCCCTCGCCCTCATGGGCTGCTCGCTCGTGGTCGCCCTGCTCCTCGCGCTCGCCCTCGCCGCCCCGACCCTGCGGCGGGGCGCCCGCCGCGGGCTGGCCACCACCCGGGCCGGGGTCGGCGCCGCCGTCCTGGCCGCCCTGCCGGAGTTCCTCCTCGCCGCTGTCCTGGCCGCCGTCGTCGCCGTACAGCTCGGCTGGTTCCCCGCGCTGGGGTGGGGGAGCGCCGAGCAGGCCGTCCTGCCCGCCCTCGCGATGGGCGTCCCGGCCGGTGCCCTGCTCGGACGGCTGCTGGACGACGCCCTGCCCGCCGCGTTCGCCGAACCCTGGGCCCGCGCCGCCACCGCGGGCGGACTGCCCCCGCGCCGCATCGCGGTCCACGCCCTGCGCCGCACCACCCCCGCCCTGCTGCCGCAGCTCGGCCTGATGGTCGTCGGGCTCACCGGCGGCGCGGTCGCCGTCGAGACGCTGTACGCGATCCCGGGGCTCGGCGGGACCGCGCTGGCCGCCGCCCTCGCCCAGGACCTGCCCGTCCTCCAGGCATGCGTCCTCCTGCTGCTCCTGCTGGGGCTCGCCGCCGGGCTCGCGGCCCGGCTCGGCTCCCGTGTCCTGCTCGGCCCCGCCCGTACGGCCGGGGCGCTGCCCGCGCTCGCCGCGCCGCCACTGCCCGTACGCCGCGTGGTCACCGCCGGGGCCGTGGGCCTCGCCGCGCTCCTGGTCGCGCTCGCCGTCGCGGGCCTGCTGCGCGACCCCCTGACCGTCGACGCCGCCGCGCGCCTCGCCTCCCCCTCCGCCGCCCACCCGCTGGGCACCGACGCGCTCGGCCGCGACGTGCTGGCCCGGCTCGGCCACGGTGCCGCACGGACCGTCCTCGTCGCGCTCGCCGTCGGCGCCGTCACCCTGCTCCTCGGTCTGGTCGTCGGGGCCCTGCGGGCCGGAGCCCTGACCGAGACCGCCAACGCCCTGCCCGCCGTCCTGGCGGGACTCGTCGTCGCGGGCATCGCGGGTCCCGGCCCCTGGGGCGCCGCGGCGGCCGTCGCCGCCGTCGCCTGGGCGCCGCTCGCCGCCCACACCTCCGCGCTGTACGCCCAGGAGAAGGCCGCCCCGCACCTCGCCGTCTCCCGCGCGCTCGGCGCCGGACGGGTCCACCTGCTGCGCCGCCACCTGCTGCCGGGCGTGGTCCCGCCGGTCGTCCGCCACGCCG
The DNA here is from genome assembly GCA_000720535.1 of Streptomyces halstedii. Lineage (GTDB taxonomy): Bacteria > Actinomycetota > Actinomycetes > Streptomycetales > Streptomycetaceae > Streptomyces > Streptomyces halstedii. Next base: position 253,537 of record JOAZ01000006.1, on the reverse strand, counting down.
TCCTGCGGACCCCCGCCGTCGCCCTGGCGCTGGCCTCGCTCGGCTTCCTCGGGCTCGGCACCCAGCCCCCGGCACCGGAGTGGGGCCGGATGCTCTCCGAGAACATGCCGTACGCCGAGCGGGCGCCCTGGGCGGTCCTGGCCCCCGCCGTCGCGCTCGCCGCCCTGGGAGCGCTGGCGGTGCTCACCTCGGCGGCCGTACGCGGGAGGAGGCGGGCGTGACTCCCCAGCGGGAGGACACAGGGCGGGCGGGCTCCGGGCCTCAGGGCTCCGTGCCCGAGGTGCCCGTGCCTCAGGACTCCGTGCCTCAGGCCCCCGGGACCGAGCCCCACCCGTCGGCCCCCGGGACCGAGCCCCACCCGTCGGCCCCCGGGACCGAGCCCCGGCCGCCGGACCCCAAGGCGTACATCCGGCTGCTGACCGGCACCCAGTTCGCCTTCAACATCGGCTTCTACGCCGTCCTGCCCTACCTCGCCGGCCATCTCGGGGAGGGCCTCGGCATGGCGGGCTGGCTCGTCGGGCTCGTCCTCGGCCTGCGCACCTTCAGCCAGCAGGGGCTCTTCGTCGTCGGCGGCGCCCTCACCGACCGCTACGGGCCCCGCCCGGTCGTCCTGGCCGGATGCGTGCTGCGCATCGGCGGGTTCTGCTGGCTGGCCCAGGCCGGCTCCACCGCCACCGTCGTCGGGGCCGTCCTGCTCATCGGCTTCGCCGCCGCGCTGTTCTCACCCGCCGTCGAGTCCGAGACCGCTCGCGCCGCCGTCGCCCACGAGCGGGCCACCGGCGCCCCGCGCGCCCAGGTGCTCGCCGTGTTCTCCGCCGCGGGCCAGGCCGGTGCCTTCCTCGGACCGCTGCTCGGCACCCTGCTGCTCTTCCTCGGCGGCGGGTTCCGGGCCGCCTGCCTCGCCGGGGCCGTCGTGTTCGTCGGCGTACTGGCCGGGCACGCACGGCTCATGCCACGCCGGCCGCGCGCCCTCCGCGTGCCCCACACGCGCGCCGTGTTCTCCCGGGAGGTCTTCGCCAACCGGCCCTTCCTCCTGCTCTGCCTCGCCTACAGCACCTACCTCGTCTCCTACAACCAGCTCTATCTGGCGCTCCCCGCCGAGGTGGAGCGCGCCACCGGGTCACAGGGCGCGCTCGGCGCGCTCTTCGCGCTCTCCTCCCTGCTCGTCGTCACCGCCCAGCTCCCCCTGACCCGCTGGTCCGCCCGCCGTATCGCCCCCAGGACCGCCCTGGTCGCGGGCCTGGGCACGGTCGCGGCGGGCTTCGCGGCCGTCCCGCTGGCCCCGGACGGCCCGGCGGGTCTGTTCCCCGGGGCCACGCTCGTCGTCCTGCTCACCCTCGGCCAGATGCTCCTCGTCCCGGCCGCCCGGGGCCTCGTACCGGACCTGGTCGAGGACCACCGGCTGGGCCTCGCCACCGGCGCCCTGTCCTCGGTCTCCGGGCTGGCCGTCCTGCTGGGCAGCGCCGCCTCCGGCACGCTCCTCGGTGCCCCGGGACCCGTCCTGTGGACCGTGCTCGCCGCGGTTCCGCTGGCCGGAGCCGGCGTCGCGCTGACCCTGCCCCGGGCGGGCTCGCGGGCACCCGGGCACTGAAACCGACCGCGATCCCCCGGGGGGCTTCGGGCACTGGCGCGGGCCCACTACCCTTGAGGGGTGACTCTTCGCCTGTACGACACCGACGCCCGGCAGATCCGTGACTTCGTCCCGCTCACCGCGGGCTGTGTCTCGATCTACCTCTGTGGCGCGACTGTCCAGGCCGCCCCGCACATCGGGCACATCCGGTCCGGGCTGAACTTCGACATCATGCGCCGCTGGTTCGCCTACCGCGGCTACGACGTGACGTTCATCCGGAATGTCACCGACATCGACGACAAGATCATCAAGAAGTCGGCCGAGCAGAACCGCCCGTGGTGGTCCATCGGCTACGAGAACGAGCGCGCCTTCAACGACGGCTACGACGCCCTCGGCTGCCTCCCGCCCACCTACGAACCGCGTGCCACCGGCCACATCACCGAGATGGTCGAGATGATGCGCGGCCTCATCGCGCGCGGCCACGCCTACGAGGCGGACGGCAACGTCTACTTCGACGTGCGCTCGTACGAGGGATACCTGGAGCTCTCCAACCAGGACCTGGACGACCTGCGCCAGCCCTCGGGCGAGGGCGAGACCGGCAAGCGCGACCCCCGCGACTTCGCGATGTGGAAGGCGGCCAAGCCGGGGGAGCCCAGCTGGGAGACCCCGTGGGGCCGCGGCCGGCCGGGCTGGCACCTGGAGTGCTCCGCGATGGCGCACAAGTACCTGGGCAGCGCCTTCGACATCCACGGCGGCGGCATCGACCTGATCTTCCCCCACCACGAGAACGAGATCGCCCAGGCCAAGGCCTTCGGCGACACGTTCGCGACGTACTGGGTGCACAACGGCTGGGTCACCATGGCCGGCGAGAAGATGTCGAAGTCCCTCGGCAACTCCGTCCTCGTCAGCGAGATGGTCAAGCGGTGGCGCCCCGTCGTGCTGCGCTACTACCTCGGCACCCCGCACTACCGGTCCATGATCGAGTACAGCGAGGAGGCGCTGCGCGAGGCCGAGTCGGCCTTCGCGCGGATCGAGGGCTTCGTCCAGCGGGTCATCGAGCTGGCCGGGGGCGAGGTCGCCCCGGCGGCCGAGGTGCCGCCCGCGTTCGCCGAGGCGATGGACGACGACCTGGGCGTCCCGCAGGCGCTGGCGGTCGTCCACACCACCGTCCGGCAGGGCAACTCCGCCCTCGCGGCCGACGACAAGGAAGCCGCGGTCGCCCGCCTCGCCGAGGTGCGTGCCATGCTCGGTGTCCTGGGGCTCGACCCGCTCGACCCGCACTGGGTGGGCGAGAGCAGGGGCGAGGACCTGCACGGAGTCGTGGACACGCTCGTACGCCTCGTACTGGACCAGCGCCAGGCGGCGCGCGAGCGCAAGGACTGGGCCACCGCCGACGCCATCCGCGATCAGCTGGGCCAGGCGGGCCTCGTCATCGAGGACAGCTCCGGCGGCCCCCGGTGGACCCTCGGACCGCGCTGAGCGCACCGCCGCACCCCGCGCGACCAGCGCACCTGTGCCGCCCGGCCGTCCGGGCGGCACACTTTCACTTGACGACATCTTCTCTGAAGCAACGAAACAGGTAGGTCATGGCCGGGAACAGCCAGCGCAGGAACCGCCGCACGTCCAACAAGAAGGGCATGCAGGTCGGCAGCGGTGGCCAGCGACGCCGTGGTCTCGAAGGCAAGGGACCCACGCCGCCCGCCTCCGCCCGCAAGGGTCACAAGAAGAACCGGGTCGCCAACGCCCAGGCCAAGCAGGCCGCGGCCCGCCGCCCCGCCCCCCGGCGCGGCGGTGCCAAGGGCACCTCGGAGATGGTCGTCGGCCGTAACCCGGTGTACGAGGCCCTGCGTGACGGCGTCCCCGCGACGACGCTCTACGTCCAGCAGTACATCGACAACGACGAGCGGGTCCGCGAGTGCCTCCAGCTCGCCGGTGAGCGCGGCAACATCAACCTCATGGAGGCGCCGCGCCCCGAGCTGGACCGGATGACCAAGGGCCTGAACCACCAGGGCCTCGTCCTCCAGGTCCCGCCGTACGAGTACGCCCACCCCGAGGACCTCACCGCCGCCGCGTACGACAACGACGAGGACCCGCTCATCGTCGCCCTCGACGGTGTCACCGACCCGCGCAACCTGGGGGCGATCGTCCGCTCGGTCTCCGCGTTCGGCGGCCACGGCGTGGTCGTGCCCGAGCGCCGCGCCGCCGGGATGACCGCCGGGGCGTGGAAGTCCTCGGCCGGTACCGCCGCCCGCACCCCGGTCTCCCGGGTCACCAACCTGACCCGCGCCCTGGAGGGCTACCAGAAGGCGGGCCTCACCGTCGTCGGCCTCGCCGCCGACGGCGAACACACGGTCGAGGACCTGGAGGCGCTGGCCGGCCCGGTTGTCATCGTCATCGGCAGCGAGGGCAAGGGCCTCGGCCGCCTCGTCGGCGAGACGTGCGACTACCGCGTCCGGATCTCCATGCCGGGCGGCGCCGAATCGCTCAACGCGGGGGTCGCCGCGGGCATCGTCCTGTACGAGGTGGCGCGCCGCCGCGCCTGAGCGGGGGCCGGGTGCCTGGGCGGCGCCTGTGCGTGCCGGAGCGCGCCCGCGTGCGGCGGGGCTCGGCGAGGCATGGGTCGGCCGGGGGCGCTGTAGGCGCTCCGGTCGGCTTCTCCCGCGCGCCGGGACGCACGGCGGCCGGACCGGCGTGTCCGGCGTGTCCGGCGGCCGGACCGGCGGTCCTCGGCGCCCGGACCGGAGGCGTCCGCGCGCGGTGCACGCCCGGCGCCGCCCCTGCGCGCCCCCTCCACATGCTCGTCCACGTACCCGTCCGCGTAGCCCGTCTACGTACCGCGTCCACGCGCCGGTCCACCGGATGCGGGGCACCCCGGACACGAACGGTGACCGCACCGGGGCGGACCGGAGCGGATGCCACGCCGCTCCGGAGCGCGAACGCGGGCCGGTCCAGGGGCGATACGGGGCGTTCCGGGACGATCCGGGGCCAAGGCGCGGTGAAGTACGGGACGGTCACCGGCTGTTGACGGGTCTCGGACACTTCCGACGCGTCAAGGCAGTGTCCTAACGTCACGTCACTCGGTTAGATGAGTGTGGACACCAGAACGCCTCGGTTCGACGACCAACCCGCCCTGAGCATGACGAAGGTGGACAGCGACCCCGCCCAGGTCATCGTCAGCCACGCCAGCTTCCGGGTGCAGCTCGCACCGGGCCAGCGCACACGTCTGCGCCCCGCGGCCCCCGCCGGACCGGTCAGGATCCCCGCCATGAGCGGCGCGCCCGGCCGCAGGCGGGCTCCCGTGGTCTGGAGCGGCAGGTCCGCGCCGGGCGACACCGGGGCGACCGGACTCCTGCAAGCCGTGCGGAACTCCACCGCGGGCCGCCTCGACCGCGCGCCCGCCGACGACTACGGCGACGCCACGGGCGGCGGCACCCAGGTCATCCCGCTCCTGGAGGAGACCCAGCCCAACCCCGTACTCATCGCGCCCCAGCGGCCCGGTGGGGCCCGCACCGGACCGCTGCTGCCCCCGATGCGTCGGGCCGTCGGCGCCTATGACGGCGCCGAGCCCACCTCCGGCGACCTGTACGACGAGGGCGCCCCGGCCGACGACGACACCGCCGGGGAGCGCAGGCAGAGCGGTGACAGCGTCCGGCACGCGTACTACCCCGGGCGCCGGATGAACCTCGGTGTCGTCCTGCTCCCGTTGCGCGTCCTCATCGGTTTCATCTCCATCTACGCCGGCATGGGCAAGCTCTGCGATCCCGTCTACTTCGACGACGGCGACCGCGGCTCCATGGTGAAGTGGCTGACCTCGCTGCACCCCTGGGCCGTCGCCGAGCCCGTCCGCGACTTCGCTCTGACCCACCCCGTGGGCACGGGGCTCTCCGTCGCCTTCCTCCAGGTCGTCGTGGGCGTCCTGACCGTCCTCGGCCTCTGGCAGCGGGTCGCCGCGGCCTTCGGTCTGCTGCTCGCCGCGACCGTCCTCGTCACGGTCGGCCGGCGCGACGCCGCCTCCTACGACGCCTCGGACATCATCTTCCTGGCCGCCTGGAGCCCGCTCGTCATCGCGGGGGCGCCCGTCTACTCCCTCGACGGGCGCCTCGCCGGCGAGGCCTGGCGCACGCTCGGACCGCGCTCGGAGATCTGGGACCTGCGCCGCCGGGTCCTGCGCCGGGGCGCGGCCGTCGCCACCGTGGTCGTCGGGCTGACGCTGCTGGTCGGCTCGATGCTCGGCGGGGCGGTCCGCTCCACGGAGGTCGTCACCGTGCCCGGTCCCAACGGCAACCCGACCAACCAGCTTCCGGGTTCGCCGCTGCCGGACGAGTCCTCCGGCAAGGAGAAGAAGCCCTCGCGTTCTCCGGAGCAGCGGCGCCCCGAGGAGGTCGCCCCGTCCACCGCCCCCACCCCGCCCTCCGCCGAGACCACCACCCCGGGGTCCGACACCGTCCGCGAGCCCGGCGGGGCCCCCGGGACGAGCGCCGGGCAGCCCAGCATGACCCAGGGCACCGGCCAGGAACCCCCGCAGGAGGCAACCCCGCAGGAGCCCCCGGCCGGCAGCGCGGGCCCGACGTCCTCGGGCGGCGCGGGCGCCGGCGGTGGCACCGGTGGTTCCGACGAGGGAGGCACCCCCGAGGAGGGCTCGACCGGCGGAGCCGGCCAGAACCCCATCGGCGGTCTCCTCGGCTGACCCGCGCGCCGTACAGGCCCGCACAAGACCGCGAGGGCGGTCACCGGATCCGTCCGGTGACCGCCCTCGCGGCCGTACGCGAAGTCGCGGTGCCGCGGTGGTACGCGGAGGCGTACGCGGTCCGTAGGCGGTGTGCCGTGCCGCGTATGTGTGCCCTCACATGCCCGAGGGGCGGGCGCCCAGCTCCTTCGCGGCCTCGGTGAGGTCCTTGGCGGTGTCGATGGCCCGCCAGTACGCCCCGTGCGGCAGCGGATATCCGGCGAGCCGGCGCTCGCGGGCCAGGCCCGGGAAGGTCGTCCGCTCATGGTCGCCGCGGTCCGGCAGCAGCGACGTGAACGCGGGCGCGAAGACGTACACCCCCGCGTTGATCAGATACGGAGAGGGCGGCGACTCGATGAAGTCGGTGATGTGCCCGAAGGCGTCCGTCTCCACCGCACCCCACGGGATGCGGGGGCGGGCGAGGGCGAGCGTCGCGGTGGCGTCCCGCTCGGCGTGGAAGGCGGCCATCTCGCGCAGGGAGAACCGGGTCCAGATGTCACCGTTGGTCGCGTACCAGGGTTCGGACGGGTCGGGCAGCCGCGTCGCGGCATACTTCAGACCGCCGCCCCGGCCCAGAGGCTCGGTCTCGACGACGGTCGTGACGCGCAACGGAAGATCGGCCGACGCCAGCCACTCCTGGAGCACATCGGCGAGATGGCCGCACGAGACCACGGCGTCGGTGACGCCCTCGGCGGCCAGCCAGGACAACTGATGGCCGATGATCGGGGTCCCGGTGCCCGGGATCTCGACCATCGGCTTGGGGCGGTCGTCGGTGTACGGGCGCAGCCGCGAACCCTGGCCACCCGCCAGGATCACGGCCTGCGTCGGATACGTATGCATGCCAGGCACGATATGCCGTGCCCGGTGGCCCGCCCGGCGGAGCCCGCGCTCAGCTGAACTGCGCGACGCCGGAGGCGAACGAGGTGTCGCAGACGGGACGGGAGAAGCGGTGGGCGCGGGTCGGGCCGTACTGCTCGACGGCGGCCTTGCCCAGGGCCTTCGCGATGGACATGCAGTGCCGGGCCAGCGAGGGACGCCCCTCGACGGCGCGCTGCAACTCGGTGAGCGCGACGCCCGGGTCCTTCTCGCGCATCTCCAGGAGGAGCTTGTCGCGGAGGACGTCCTGCGGGGCGGGCGCCACGGCCTGCTTGGACAGGCTGGTCTCCGAGGCCGCGGTCAGCAGCTGGGACTCACTGCCCTGCGCCGACCACGACACGCGGGTGACCGCGAGGGTCCCGGACAGGACCATGACGACGGGCAGTACGAGAGCGAGGGATCGGCCGATTCGGCGCGCGGTGTGGGTCACGCAGGTGAGCGTAGCGGCAGGTGATGACATGGCGACATTCCGTCACCCTTCCGGGGGATGGTTCGACGCGCCTTTTCGAATGGGGTGTTGACATGAGCGGCGGAATGGCGCGGAATCGCGGGGTTCGGCGGCCGTCGGCGGCGAAACCCGTAAGTGCCCGCACCACGCCAACGGCCCGCCACAGCCTGGCGGACCCGACCGCACGGCGATGCCGTTTCGGCCACGCGAGGGCTTGGCACGAGTAAGCAGGGGGAGGGGGCCTGGCGCGAGGGGACACGGGGAGGCCGGGGGAGGCACGTTGTGAAGGCCCCACGCGAACGGCCCCCGCACGTGGCTCGGGCGAGCCGGGTGCGGGGGCCGTTCACAGAGTGGCGCGGTGCCTGTCGAGCGATCCGGTCGGGGCCGACAAGCGGTGGACCGGATCGGACGGATCAGACGGCGAACCGGGTCAGCCGGATCAGGCGGTGGACCGGATCAGGCGGTGAGGCGCTCACCGGTCGAGGTCGCGAAGACGTGCAGCTCGTCCGGGCGCGGGACGACGTGCAGCTCGGTGCCCTTCTCCGGGACGGCGCGGCCGCCGACACGGACGACCAGGTCCTTGTGCTCGCCACCGACCTGCGCGGCACCGTAGACGTAACCGTCGGCGCCGAGCTCCTCGACGACGTTGACGGAGACGGCCAGACCGGCCGGCGCGCCGGCGGAGTCCTTGGAGAGACCCTGGGCGGCGGCGCCACCGTGCTCGACGATGTCGAAGTGCTCCGGGCGGATGCCGACGGTGACCGTGCGGTCGCCACGGTCGGCGGCGGCGGAGAGCGCGGCGCGGGAGACCGGGACGACGCTGTTGCCGAACTTCACGCCGCCGTCGGTGATCGGCACCTCGACGAGGTTCATGGCGGGCGAGCCGATGAAGCCGGCGACGAAGAGGTTCGCGGGGCGGTCGTACATGTTGCGCGGCGAGTCGACCTGCTGGAGCAGACCGTCCTTGAGGACCGCGACCCGGTCGCCCATGGTGAGGGCCTCGACCTGGTCGTGGGTGACGTACACGGTGGTGATGCCGAGGCGGCGCTGCAGGGAGGCGATCTGCGTACGCGTCGAGACACGGAGCTTCGCGTCGAGGTTCGACAGCGGCTCGTCCATGAGGAAGACCTGCGGCTCACGCACGATGGCACGGCCCATCGCCACACGCTGGCGCTGACCACCGGAGAGCGCCTTCGGCTTGCGGTCGAGGTAGTCGGTGAGGTCCAGCATCTTGGCGGCCTCTTCGACCTTCGCCCGGATGTCGGTCTTGTTCACACCGGCGATCTTGAGCGCGAAGCCCATGTTGTCCGCGACGGTCATGTGCGGGTAGAGCGCGTAGTTCTGGAACACCATGGCGATGTCCCGGTCCTTCGGCGGCAGGTGCGTGACGTCGCGGTCACCGATGCGGATCGCACCGCCGTTGACGTCCTCAAGACCCGCGAGCATGCGCAGGGAGGTCGACTTGCCACAACCGGAAGGACCGACGAGGACGAGGAACTCGCCGTCCGCTATGTCGATCTCCAGCTGGTCCACGGCCGGCTTCGTGGAGCCGGGGTAGACGCGGGACGCCTTGTCGAACGTGACACTGGCCATGCTGATCTTCTCCTCCACCGGCAGGAACGTGCCGGACGATCCGAGTAAGGGAGTGGTGTGGTCCACTGGAGTGAACCTGAGGTGACGCTACCTGGCGTTTTCGTTTCTGTCAGCAGTCCGAGGTCCCGAATATTCCGCACGGCCGGGCCCGCGACGTTGGTTACACTGCTCCGGCACGCCTCCTTAGCTCAGCTGGCCAGAGCAACGCACTTGTAATGCGTAGGTCGTCGGTTCGAATCCGACAGGGGGCTCGGCAAAACCCCAGGTCACGTAGCCCGTGACCTGGGGTTTTCGGTTGCTCGGGGCATGGCGCGTGACGCGGCCGGGGTGCCGTGGCGTTGCATGCGTGAGCGGAGCCGCAGTGGGTCCCTTCTCGCGGTGGCCTGGTGGTGGTCCCGCGCTGGAGTGGACAGCTTGGCTGCAACCTCGCCGGTGTTCTTGATCCGCAGAGGAGCTCGTTGACTGGCCGACGCGTGCTTGAATACCAGGCCGCATCGAGTGTTCCGTGCCGAGGTGATCGCGGCCTTATCACAGGGGCTGTCCTAAACCGTGGCTTTTGGTGAATCTGCGTGGCATTTCCTTCAAATTGATGTGACTGCGGTCAGGGGCCCGCAAAGCTCTGAGTGCACGTCAGTGATCCTGTCGTTCCATTCCCCCCATGCCGCCGTCGGCGGAGGGTCGAGGGGTATGAGCCATGCGTTCCTCCTGAGTGTCTGAGGAGATGTCCGCGTGCATCACCCGCAGAACGGACTCGTAGGGGGTCGACGGCCGCACCGTTTCTTATCCCAGAGGGACAGATCCGGGAGCGGCGGCCCACGTATGACCTTGGTGGAACGAGGTCTGCGGTCCCCGGGTGCGTGCCGCGCCCGGCCTCTGCTGGACGCGTTCGTTCATACCCGGCGACGTGTCCGTGGGCATTGGCGTCGGGAGGAAGGCTGTCCTCGAGATGGCATCCCGTAAGAAGGACCTTCAGGGGCCGTTTCCGTACCCGACGGCGGGGGAGTGGCCGGAGAAGCTGTACCGGGCCATCGTGAGCACCTGCGCTGACGCTGGTCTGGTGCCGCCGCCTAGGCAGGCGGTGATCGAGGGGCTGGCGCCAACTCTTGCTGCTGGTGAGGCTAAGCGGGTAGTCGAGACCCCCCGGAACGGTGAACCCCGTCTCAAGGCCGCCGCCTATCACATTGAGGGTAGGGGCACCCCTCACGCTCTGCTGCTGCTGAACCTTTCCGGCCATGGGGCAGGAATGCTCCCGTGGGCGCTCAACGACCGTACGCGGAGCAGCTGGGTTCGGCCGACGGCAGAGAACATCGTCCGGCATGAACACCTCGTGGCTGCCGAATTGGCCCTTGCGGGAGCCGAGGCGTCTCTGCGTCGAGCGAAGGACGCTCAGCGAGCGTTGGGGCGTGGGGCGACATCGGCGGAGAAGGACGCTGCGGTAAAGGCCGTGGAGGCGGCGCAGGCTGTGCGGGAGCGGGTTGCAGTCGACCACCGTGATGCCGTCGTAGCACTGGGCGCGCGGCGGCCGCTTCCTCTGGTCGAAGCAGCTCAAGAGGATGGAGCTGCGCGGGCCGCATTGACCACGGAGCTGATGTCGGTTGACCTGGCGGCATCGGTGCAGAGGTTCGCTGTCCAGCAGATGCGGGAACGTGGCCGTCTCCGTCCTTATGACCTGGTGGAGTCGATGTCGCAGGAGGGGCAGCGGGAGTCCACCGTTGCAGTGCTGCAGCAGACACGTATGACCGATCCTGATGGGACTCGATTCTCTGCGTGGCGACTTATGCAGGTCACGGGGAACAACCGAGCCGACGCCCGGTTGCAGATCTTCGGCATCGAGGCAGAGCATCTTCTTACGGGCGTGCCGCAACCGCTCTTGGTCCGCGATGGGGAGAAGGCGGATCGCAACCTACTTCTGCGGGGGCTGCCCGAAATCCTGCGGCGTGTCAGTGGCAAGCTCAATGCCGAACGCGTTGACTCCGTGGACCCAGAGCAGGACACGGAGTGCCGTTCGAGCCGCGCCGAGCGGATCGCTGAAGTGCCTGTCCGGGTCGTTGTTGGTGCTGCCTCCCCAGCGCGTCTTGAGGCATCGCTGCGTGATCTGAACATCCATGATCATCTGCGTGGCCAGCTGCTATTCGAGGACGAGGACAGGAGCCTGGGACTCTGGACCCTTCTGGTGACCGCGTACCAGGAAGCGAATCTCTTGACATCGCTCCTGGCGGGCGAGCTGACGGGGGGCAGGGTAGAACCGTCCAGCCTGGATGAGCCGGGAATTGTGGACGCGCTGGTGGGAGCGGGGCCCCTGGACCCGCTGGCCGCCCTGCTGCCGACCGACGTAGAGCCCGCACCTGCTGATCTGCGGGACATGGCGATTCGCTGTACGACAGTGCTGCTGTTTCCCCCCGTTCCGCCCCGTCCTAAGGACCTCCCGCCACGAGCCTGGATGCCGACTGGTCGCTACTGGCCGGTCGTCAGAGGAGCCCTCCAAGAGGCTCCCTGGAGCTCCAAGGGCGGGAAGCGTGCAGAGCGGCGCACGGAGGTGTGGGCCGCGGCCATTGCCCAGCATTTCGTCCACCAGCGCAACCTTGCGGCGATGGGCGGACTTTTTTCCGCCGAGGATACCCAGTACGGGGTCGTGCAGGACCGCCGATCGCTAGACGTCCTCATTGCCGCCTGTGAGACCGGCGATGCAGCGGCTTGGAATGTACTCGTCCGGCGGCACATGGTCCCAGGGCTGGTGAATGCGGCGGAGCCGTTCATCACGGCGGGGCAAGGGTCGGAGACGAGTGCCGAACGCAAGGGCGATCGTCGTACGCCGTCCAACGCCGTGCTTGCGTTGGTTCGGGCCTTTACAGAGCCTGAGCGTGACTCTGTAACCCATGCGCTGCTCGTGGTGTTCGCGCGGTCGGTTCTAGGGGCTCCGGAGGCGGCTGATGGCGTGGACGGCAAAGCCCCGGGGACATTTTGGGCCCTAGGCGCTGATGGGAGTCCACGGGTGGGAGTGCTGGCCGACAAGGGTTGGTACGACCTCATGTTTCCGAAGCTCGCGGGAGCACGGACGGGGCGTGGTGACGATGCCACCGATGAAGATCAGAATGCTGAAGATCACAGCGAGTCGATTGTGGACGAGGGTGATGAGACGGAGCAGTCCGCGCGTAGTGCGCATGACTTCGTGGATCCCGCTGCCCGGGCTGCGGAGCTCCGCGAGCAGGTCACTCCGCGAATTGACCAACTGCGAGAGAGCGTAGATGCAGCTCTCGAACAAGCCGTCCGGCTTGCCGAACTTGTCGAAGATGCAGTAAAGGCTCGGAGCGAGGCGGGTTTCGATCCGGAGCCCGCCGAGGTTCAGCGCGCGTACGCGAAGGCTGTGGCAGGGATCAGGAAGAAGAACAACGCGATCTCTGAGCGGCTCGGTGACACGCTTGGAGCCGTTATGGATCTGTGAGCTGGGGCACGAGTGGATGGGGCGATACAGGCAACGAGTTCTGCGTCGATGCTGCGGGAAGGCAATGTCAGGCAGATGCGTCTATCGCTGACCGTCCCCCACGCCGTGTAGGTCTCGGGTACGAATGCCGAGGACTGCTCTGACTAGGCCAGGTCAGATACCCCGCTGCCCTGGCCTAGGGCCTGTCCGGCGGATCATGCTCGGATAGGCGCGAGTAGGTTGGCTGCATGCCTTCCGTACTTGTTGTTGGTTATGACCCGCAGGCAATACCCGGCGTCGACGCGGAGGGCCTTCGTGCGGCCCTGGAGGAGGAGCTGACCCGGTTCGGGGAGCACAGCATCGAAGCCGCCATGACGCTGGTCGTGTTCGGCGATTCGGCCGAGCCCACCCTCGTCGCGTCGCTGGCCGAGCGTGCCTGGGACGTGGTGGTTGTCGGGGCCGGAATCCGCAAGACGGAGCAGCTACTTCCGCTCTTCGAGCAGATCGTGAATCTGATTCGCCGTCATGCGCCCCAGGCCGCCATTGCGTTCAACACCAGTGGTGGGGACAGCCTCGAGACGGCGCAACGCTGGCTCTAGGGTTTGTCAGGGGTGGGATCACCTGCAGAGCCAGAGTCGGACTGCGGCGAGGGTGACGGTGCCGTGGAAGATGTAGGCGCGCTTGTCGAACCTGGTAGCTACTGCCCGGGAGTTCTTCAGTGCGTTGATCGTCCGCTCAACTTCGTTCCCGCGCTTGTAGATCGTCTTGTCGAATCCGGCAGGCCGGCCGCCCTTGTTGCCACGGGCTTGGCGGTTGGCCCGCTGGTTTTTCGGCTCGGGGATCATGTGCTTGATCTGGCGCCGTCGCAGGTAACGGCGGTTGCGGCGAGAGGAATACGCCTTGTCGCCGCCGAGATGGTCGGGCCGAGTCCGGGGGCGCCCACCGCCCAAGCGGGCGACCCGGACACGCTCCATGACCGGGATGAGCTGCTGGGCGTCGCCCCACTGGCCTGGGGTGATCAGCAGGGCCAGTGGCCGGCGCCCTCCCTCACCGGCGGGGTGGATTTGCAAGTCAGGCCACCACGGGAGCGTCCGAGTTCCTCGTCGGGGCGGTGCTGCCGCCGGGGCGTGTGTCTTTTCCCCGGCAGCCTTGGAGGCTTCTTGCGTGCTCCGGCGGCGTGCTGGTGGGCCCGGGAGGAGGTGGAGTCCACGCTCACCATCGACCAGTCGATGCGGCCTTCCTCGTCGGCGTCGGTCAGGACGGCCGCGAAGAGCCTGTCCCACGTTCCGTCTGCTGACCAGCGCCGATGCCGCTCGTACACGGTCTTCCACTTGCCGAAACGTGTGGGCAGATCCCGCCACGGCACCCCGGTCCGGTTCCGGTACAAGATCCCATTGATGATCTCGCGGTGGCTGCCCCAACGTCCCCCGCGCTGCCAGGACCTCGGCAGATGCGGCTTCAGCCGAGCCCATTCTTCGCCTGTGAGGTCTCCCCGCCCCATGAGCCTGCCAACGAACTAGGACCGAGACGGTCACAAGATCCGTCGGACAGGCCCCAGCCGCACCACGCGTATGCGCCCACCGCCGGGGAAGGGGACTCCGGAGCTCTGCCTCCGCCACCAGTGCCGCCCACTCAACGATCGAATCGTTCATGCCATGCCCCATGCCTCAATGGTGGAGTCAAGCACGTAGCCGCGAACGCACTTCCCGGGCGCTGTCTTTAACCGGTCGAGTCCCTTGATGCCTGTCGCACTATGCCCTCGATCCGAGCGCAGGCATCCACAGGATCTTCGTGCTCCCAGACGCGGACGACGGTCCACCCCGCTTCACCAAGCAGGCGGTCGGTCTCGGCATCGCGAGCGCGATTGCCCTCGATCTTGCTACGCCAGAACTCGGCGTTCTTGTGTGACTCCCGAAGATGCTCGGGGCATCCGTGCCAGTAGCAGCCGTCAACGAAGACCGCAACCTTTGGCTTGGAGAACAACACGTCGGCGGTTCGTCGCAGTTCGGGAAGCGGCCGTGCCGCCACGCGGTAGCGGAGGCCCTGCTTGTGCAGCAAGGAGCGGAGTCGCAGCTCTGGCCGGGTGTCCTTGTTCCTGTTGCCCCGCATCACCGCACGCACGGATGGCGAGGAAGCCCAGGAGCCCTCAGCCGGCGGTTCCTCGGTGAGAAGGCCCTTTTCCCAGGCCATCCTCCAACCCTCAGCGAGGTTAGCGGCCCGGGTCTCGTGCTCGACCTGTCCGAGGTAGCGGGCCGGGGACTTGCCACCGTCGGACCAGCGCAGGTACGCGCGAATGCGTCGTGTGTCGGGAAGAACCTTCAGCTCCACAGAGGCTCGGGCGAAGCGCCCCTCGCCGAGGTCCACAGATCGTCTGTGACGACCGCCGGCCGCCCGGTCCTGCTCAGCGGCGATGGCGGAGCGTGCCCTGCCGGGCCGCCCCTTCCACGCCCGGTCCGGCGGCGGGTCGTGCTTCCAGCCGCTCTGCGCTCTGCTGGTGGGCGCCGTCACTTCTGGCGCACCTCCGCCTCGTCCAGGACGGCGGCGACCGCCTTGGCGAAGACCTCGCCAAGGGCAACGGGTACGGCGTTGCCGAGCTGGCGCATTTTCTCCCCCCGCGGGCCCTTGAGCTCCCACGTGTCGGGGAAGGTCATGACGCGAGCGGTTTCGCGAACCGTCATGTACCGGTACTTGTACCGGACGCCGCCCTGAGCGGCCTTGTCGGCCACCAGCTCGTCCAGGAGCATGACCGACTCGCCGCCGGGCACGCCGTGCACGCCGGCCTTGACGGTCTTCGCCGGGCGGTCGAGTTCGTTGGGGGTGTGCCCGTCGTAGATGCGGGCACCGGGCCAACCGACGTGTTCCGTGAACCCGCCGAGGAAGTGCTCGGTGCGGTCCAGCCACTCGTCCGGTACCTCTGGCAGTGGCTTGTTGTCACCGATACCGACGATCGCGTCACGCAGGGTGTGCCAGGGGAGCAGGCGGTCGTCCATGGGCATGGACTTCGGGAGGCGGGCCATGACCCACTCGCGCACGTGGTCGGGCACATTCGCGTGCCGCTCCCAGTAGCTCCCGTCCTCCATGGATCGGAAGAGGGCAGTCTCGGAGTGCGTCGGCCTCACGAGATCCTTGAAGAGCTCAAGGTCGGCGTTCAGGTCGCGACGAAACGCGACGATGATCACGCGATTGCGAATCTGCGGAACCCCGTAGTCGGCCGCGTTCACCGGCATCATGACGGTGTCGTACCGCTTCCCGGGATCGTCCAGCTCCTTCTCGCGGCGCTCCAGCAGGTACTCGTAGTGCTGCTCCCAGTCGGTGCCGTCGACTCGCTCCTCGAAAGGCAGCTCCAGCTCACGCTGGATGTAGTCGAAGTAGCGACGGAATGAGGGCCTGAGTAGACCGCGGACGTTCTCGCAGATCACGGCCTTCGGCTGGATCTGCCGGACGGCCTTGAACATCTGGGGGAACATGTTCCGCTTGTCCTCGTCGCCCTTGGCGACGCCGCCGAGGCTGAACGGCTGGCAGGGAGGGCCGCCAGCGAGGACGTCCACTTCGCCGGCCAGGTAGTCCATGTCGAGTTCTTGGACATCGCCCGCGACGAGGGGCACCTTCTCGTCGGGTTCGGGAGCCCGCGTCGGCTTCTGGCCGTCCGGTAGCCGCTTGGCCCCGTTGGCCTCCAGGGTCTCGCACGCCCGCTTGGCGAACTCATTGAAGAGCAGGGGGCGGAATCCGGCACGGTGGACGGCCATGGCCAGACCGCCGGCGCCAGCGAAGAGCTCGACCCCCGTGCGGTCCTTCTTTGATCCTTCTTGCAGTTCAGCCATTTCAAAAGCATACCGCGGAGTTGTAGATTTTCAAGCCGCTTCGAGCTGAAGGTTCGTCAGTGTGTGCAGGTCGCCGATAGGCTGCCCGGGATCAGGCCGACAAGGGAGTGGGACCGATGACGCCGGTGGTGGGCTCCGACGACGGGACGCAGTACCACAAGGACTTCACGTTGAGCATCACCAAGGCGCTCGGTGACCAGCTGGCCGCCGCCCTCGATGGACTCGACAGGGCTCCACTCACGGAGCCGAACATCGCGCGGCTCAAGGAGAAGCCTGGGGTCTACCAGCTCTACTTGAACGGCGAGTTCGTCTACGTCGGCAAGGCCGACAAGTCCCTGCCGGCCCGTCTCCGCAACCACCTCGGCAAGATTTCGGGGCGCCGCAACATCTCCCCGGACGAGATGGCCTTCTCGTGCCTGTACGTAGCCGAGGACTTCTCCGCCCTCGCCCCGGAACAGCTGCTCATCACCCATCACAAGGGCATGGGCGACATCCCCTGGAACAACAACGGCTTCGGCAACAAGGATCCTGGCCGCCAGCGGGACAGCACCGTCCTGAAGCAGAACCACTTCGACGTCGTGTTCCCCATCGATCTTGACCGACCGATCAAGGGGTTGTCGCCCGGCGAGACGACGCTGCAGGAACTCCTGGAGACGATCAAAGCTGGCCTCCCGTACAACTTCAGGTACGGAAAGTCGGCGGACTTCAAGGCTCGAAGCGTTCACGTGCCATCGGCCGCAATGACCGCCGACGAGGTCTTCCAGCTGGTCTCGGCGGAGATACCGGCTAAATGGCAGGTCGCCGCTCTCATGGGCTACGTGATCATGTACGACGACAGCCCCAATGACTACAAGAGCGCGTGGCGGTACTACCGCGCTGGCCAACGCGTCAACGCCGTGCCCGAGGCCGAGCCGGCAGGGGACATCGAAGTCGATCCGCCAACAACAGGGGGCTGACCCAGCCCGCGCGGACCAGCATCCCATCCAGTAGCCAACGATTCCGAACAAGAACGGAGAAGCCGCCGTGTCAGCCCAACTACCCTTCGATGGCGTCGTGGACGAGCCGCTAAAGGCTGGCGCCGACAGCATCTACGACCCGCTTCGACGGGAAAACCTCGGGCGCAGTGTGCTCTGGGCGCTAACGTCCGGCGAGCCTATTCGGATGGACAGGGTCCGGTCGTTCAACGGCTGCGGGATCTACGCGATCTACTACGCGGGGGACCACGAGCTGTACGCGCCGATCTCCGGATCGTTCGAGGTGCCCATCTATGTGGGCAAGTCTGATCCTGAGGGCGGCCGCAAGGGTGTTGAGGTCGCCGAAGCGTGGGCAGGAACACCGCTTTGGAAGCGACTCTCGACCCATAGGCGGAAGCTCAAAGCGGCCGCTGATTTCGAACTGGAAGACTTCTACGTCCGCTACCTCCCCGCCGACGACCTCTTCACGCCGATGGCCGAGCGCTTGATGATCCAAGACCTCCAGCCTGTCTGGAACGTGATACTTGAGGGCTTCGGCGTGAACCCCCAGGGAGGGCCCCGCCAGGCCGAACAGATGCGACCAAAGTGGCATGAGGTCCACACCGGTGTGGCGTGGGCCGACGGGATGCGCCCCCAGCCATCGGGGCCCATGCCACTCCGAGAAGCGGCCCGCGAGCACCTGAAGCTGCATGCAACGCCTCCGACGAGCGCGGCCGGGCGGCCCCCCGGAGCGATCTGATCATGCTCTAAGCCGACCCGTGGGCGGTGGCGCACTGGCGGAATGATCAGGGAACCAGCCGAGGCCACCATCTCCGAAGCAGGCGCCATCGAGATTCCCTTGGGGGTACCCGCGGAGGCGGGGCTGTCTCCAGGAGCCGCTGTCGTTGTGTATAGCGCCGGGAATGGGCGGATCGTTGTTCGCAGGCGAGACGACGCCATCCGTGATCTGTTGGAGAAGGGCATGCTGTAGTCCGGGTGCCCCCAGCCCCTGGTCCGTCGGTCGAAGCCATGCGCTTTAGATACTTGCCATGCGAGCGAAGTGCTGCCGCACCGCCCGTTGCAGATCGGCGCGGCTCAACTCGGCGTCCCTCTGGCGCTCGGACTGCGGCCTTCCCGGATGCAGCTCATCCCAGAACGTCCGAGGGGTCGTTGCCGCCCGAAAGCTCCCCCGCATGTGGACCCCGAAGCCTTCGACGACGACGTTCCAGACCGGTCGGTGATCACCGATCATGAGCCGCTCAGGGCCGATCGTCCAGATTTCGTCTACTGGGAGATACCGCACCAGGAAGTCCTGGGCATCAAGGTCGTGTACGTCCACGAGCGATCTCAGGTGAGTGCGCAGCCGACGATTCATGGAACCCCGGACGACCATCCCGCTACGAGACTTCCCACTCGGCAGGGACTTGCCGACATAGATCGGAACCGCGCAAGCCGATGAGGACACCGGGCGATAGAGCGAGTGCGACCCCACGTAGTACAGGGCGTACAGACCTTCGACCGGCGCCGCAGGGAACGAGGCAAGCGGGACGGGTGGAGCACTTTCCAGCGCCCACTGCACTGACCGTTCCAGGTTCTCGCGTCGTAGCGGGTCGAACCGGCCTGAAGTGTCGGCGGCATCGTCTACCTCAGAGCTGGGTTCTCGGGCGAACTGCCGGCTCCGGTCCTCTGCTCGCGGCCCGGGGGGCGGAGTCCGCCGATCCTCCTTGGCTTGCCTGAGCAGTTCAAGCAACGGGGTCGAGTCCGCGCCGAGAGCCTGGCAGATCCTAACGACCGTATCCGCAGATGGGATTTTCCGGCCCTTACGGGTGTTCAGTGCGTTGCTGATCACTGTCCGCCCCAGAGAACCGCACCTAGCGACCAGCTGATTGACGTTCCAGCCGCTCATCACACGCAAGTCAGTCAGGCGCTGGCCCAGTTCAGCCAGCGGGTCGTTCGTCACGCACCCTCCCTCGATCCCCTTGTTCACCTCTGTGCATCATTGTGCATGGTGAACAAAAAGTGTCGATCACGGGTGGAAGGTAGGTCCGGACAACGACGAAGGAGGGCTGCAGGTGTCATACGAGTACATCGTCATCTGGGTGTTGAGCGGGTTGGTAGCCGTGGAAACGGCCGTGATCTGCGGAGGGATCACGGGCGTACTGCACCACCTCGGCGGCAACCCTCTTCCGGCTGTCCTGCTGAAGGCTGGCACGGCGTTCGGAGCCTGTCTCACGTTGAGCGCCGCGATGGCGGGGCTCGTGATCAGCAAGGGTTGATGATCCCGGCAAGGCCAGACAGGGCCCTTCCGGATCTCGCTGGACGGGCCCTGCCTCACCGCATGCGTGCAACCGCTTCACCCTGAAGCGGCGGTGGGGCCGGCCACCCGCTACGACGAAGCCACCACCACCTCGCCGCCATCTTCATCGGTCAGCGCGATGATCGGAAGGAAGCGCCCGGGGCCCCTGGGCTCCAGCCGAGGGGTGAGGTTTAAGGCCTCCGGCTCGGGGGCGCTTCACGCAGGGCCAGGAGTGAGGGCCCGTACGGATGGTCGCCTTTCGAAGGCCAGCGACCTGCGGTTTTTCGGTCGCCGAACGTCTCGCTTGCGTGAGCGCTGCGTGAGCGGACTGGGTAGCACTAGGGTGGACCCAGCGTCATAGTGATCAAGGCCAGGTGTCCCTGACCTGGGGAAACGGGATTCTATGGCATCGTCCGGCACCAGCCGGGAGGATCTCGCGGGCCCTTTAAATGCGTAGGTCGTCGGTTCGAATCCGACAGGGGGCTCGGCGAAACCCCAGGTCACGTGGTTCGTGCCCTGGGGTTTCTCGCGTTCGGGGCGCGACGGCCGCACAGTGGGGGCGTCGCGGAAGCCGCGCCGCCAGGGGCCGGGGGTGTGTGACGTCTCAGCGTTCCAGCAGCGTGCCCAGGGGGCCGAGGTCGAGGTTGAGGTCGTCCCGTGTCAGGCCGTGCTGTTCGCACAGTTCGTCCATGCGCTGGTCCAGCAGCATCAGCGTCGTGCCGATCCGTTCCACCTGGTCGTCGGTGACGTCACCCTGGTCGCACCGGCGGAGCGCCTGGCGCTCCATCAGCTGGCGCAGCAACTCGACGACCGTCAGCACGAGGGAGACCAGGTCGCGCCCGACCTGGTCCGGGTCCAGGTCCAGCGTGCCGTTGCCCTTCCGGACCGGGTCGCGGACCGGATCGCTCGCCTCGGTACGCGCGGGCGTCACAGCGGGCCCCCGTCCGCCCAGGGGGCGGCGACTCGTTCGTTGACCGAGGACAGCAGCGCGTGCAGCGAGAGCCGGACCAGCGGAACCTCCGCGATCGCCAGCACCAGGTCCCCGCTGACCACCACGCCGGTGGCCAGTACCCGGTCCAGCAGGTCCACCAGCGGCACACCCAGCGGTGCGCCGCTGCCGGGTCCCTCCCAGGGCACCACCTCGCCCACATGGTCACTGATCGGCATCGAGGTCACCGCCGTCCACGAACGAGTACGGAACCCAGGGGCCGGTCACTTCCAGCTCGACGCGTTCGTACCCGGGGCTCGTGCGGAGCAGTTCGACGGCACCGATCAGGTCTGCCTCCCGGCCCTTTTCCACCAGATAGGCCGCGTTCAGCAGTTGCACGCGGCCCGCGCCGGTGACGCCCGTGTCGTGCGAGCGAAGTCTCCGGCCCGCCACGGCGATGTCACGCAGGGCCCGGTCCACCGACGCGGCCGCGTTGAGTCCGGCTTCCTGCCGCTCTTCGCGCGCGCGTCGTGCGCCGCGCGCCCGGTCGAGGTAGGCGTGTCCGGGGCGGGTGCCCGTACGCGCCGCGGTCGTGGTTTCCGGCGGGGCGGTCGCGGTCAGGGTGGTCGTCGTCGGGGCCGCGGCCGGCGCCGGCGGGCCGGTCCGCTCCGGCCGGGTGGGTGGCGGCCGGCCCGGCGCCGCATAGACCTTGACGCCCCACTCGACCCGTCCGGCGATGCGTCCCATGACCGAACGGAAGCGGTTCTCGTCCTCGCACAGCGCCGCTCTCGCCCGCTCGTCGCTCAGGTAGAGCGTGGCCAGTGGCAGCGGGAGGGTCGGCGCGCGGCCGGCGGCTGCCGCGACCACCGCGTGGTGGGCGCGAGCGCAGTGTTCGAGCTCCGCACGGTTCGCCAGCCGCTCCCGCAGGGCCTCTTCGCCGAACATCTCCGCGGGCACGTCCTGGACCACCGCCTCCAGCGATCCGAACCGCAGCAGCCGTACGGGAGCTCCCGCCGCCTGCCCGGCCAGCCCGGTGAGCACGGCGGGGTCGCAGCCGTGGCAGACGGCGAAGACGTAGGTGGCGGTGGCGGTGGTGGTGGCCGGGTGGCCGCCCGGGGTGACGACGGCTCCGGGTAGCGGTCGCGTCATCGGCTCCGCACCTCCTTCACGCGCTCCCCGCCCGGGTCTTCACGTCCGGCCCGGCCGGTGTCCTCGCCACCTTCCAGCTCGGCGATCCGCTTCCGTAGCCGCGTGTTCTCCTCGTCCACGGCGGCACGGTGTGCCCTGGTGGACAGAGCGGGGTCGGTCTCCCACCAGTCGATGCCCGCCTTCTTCGCCGTCTCGACGGACGAGACGAACAGCCGCAGACGGATGGTCAGCAACTCGATGTCGAGGAGATCGATCTTGATGTCACCGGCGATCACGATGCCCTTGTCCAGGACACGTTCGAGGATGTCGGCGAGGTTGGCGGGGCCGGAGGGCATCGAGGGTACGTGGGTGATGGTCCGTTCCGTCATGGCCGGCCCTCCTCACCGCTGGTCGTCCTCATCCTCATCCTCGTCCTCCTCGTAATCGTCGTCGTCCTCGCCGTCGTCGTCCCCCTCTTCCTCTTCTTCCTCGCCGTCTTCGGACTCCTCGTCCTCGTCGTCCGGCTCCTGGTCCTCCTGCTCTTCCTCTTCCTCCTGCTGGACCACCTCCTCGTGGCTGCGGACGACCTCGCCGTCGCGGATCTCGCCGCGCCAGCCCTCCACCTCCTCCGCCTGGAGCGTGACGTAGCGCTGGAAGTGCTTGAGGTCGAGGCGGAGCCGCCTGCCCTGGGCGCGCCAGATGTTGCCGAGCTTCTCGAAGAAGCCGGACGGGTAGTACTCCACGACCACCGCGACGCGGGTCAGGCTCTCGTCGAGGTAGTGAAAGCTGACCGCACCGTGCGTGGTGCCCTTCGAGCCCTCGGACGTCCACACGATCCGCTCGTCCGGGATCATCTCCTGGGTGGTGGCGTCCCAGCTGCGGCTCGACGGCCAGACCCGGACCTTCCAGTTGCTCTTGGTCTCGTCCTCGTCGTCCTTGGACACACTGCTGACACCGTTGGTGAACGTGCCGAAGTCCTCGAACTGCGAGAAGTGGTTGTAGACCACCCGCAGCGGGCGGCCGATGTCCACGTGCTCGATGATGTTGATCGCCTTGATGTCCCCGGCCTCGCCGCCACCGTCCCCCATGCCGACCGCCTCCTTGGCCGAGCCGACCACCTTGTCCTTGGCGCCCTTCACCTTGTCCTTGGCGATCGCCTTCATCGGGTTCTCGCCCTTGCCCACCGCTGCCGCGGCGCTCGCGATGTCGCCGCCGCCCGACATGCCGTTGAGCTTGTCGGTCACCTTGCCGACCGCGTGCTTGCCCAGCGAGGTCGCGTATTCCAGGACCTGGTCGCGCAACTGGTCCAGGGGTGAAGGGCCCTCACCCGAGGCCGCGCTTTTCGCCTGCTCAGTCATGGGGGTTACCTTCCGCGCCCGGAGTGGGTGGCGGGCTTCCTGCTCGTACCGCCGGGGGACGACTTCCTGCTCGGCCGACCGGAGGAGGGCCTCGACTTCGGCGGTGCCGGCTTCCGCGATCTGCCGGTCTCCGCGCCGGACTTCCCGCGAGACGGTGCCGGCTCCTCTTCCTCCGGCTCCTCGTCCCGTCCGCCCTCCTCGTCTCCGCGCTCCTCGTCCTCGTCCTTCGCCTGTCCCGGTCCGCGCAGGCCCTCCGTACGCTCGCGCAGGGAGTCGACGAGTCCTTCGATACGGCGGTTCGCCATCGCCGTGGCCGCGGTGCGGGCTGCCGTCAGGAGCTGGCCTTTGACCTCCACGCTCAGTTCTTGGAACTGCGGCAGCTCGGTGACCTTCTTGAATCCCTGGGTGAGGAGGTCCTGCGGGTTCAGGCCGAGACGGCGGCCGGCGACCAGCGAACCGAGGGCGAGGGCGAGCTTCGCCTTCTTGGTACGGCCGAGGACGTAGCCGCCCGCGACAGCGAGGGCAACGGCCTTCTTACAACTGTCTTCCATGGCTCGTTCCTTGTGATAGGTCCGACTCGGACGGGGAACTCGGCTCATCTGCTGTGGATTCGGAACGGGTGGAGGTGTGCGTCACCACGGCCGGCGTCCGGTGTTCGAGAAGGTCCAGCAGACGTTCTTCTTCGCGCTCGAACTCCTCCTCGCTGATCTCCCCCTCCTCATAGGCCCGGTTGAGCTCACCGAGGCGGGCCCGGAGCATCGGGGGGTCGCGGAATTCGCTTTCCGCGGTGTCAAGGAGGCGCCCGGCCACCCACTCGACGCCCCGCAGTGGTGCCAGGGGCAGGAGCAGCACGGCGCTGAACAGTCCCATGTCAGCCCGCGACCGCCGCACGTTCGGCCCTCGTGGGGTCGCCCGTCCGGCCGGCTGGGAGAGGCTCCGGGGCGACGAAGCTGTAGCAGGGCAGCGGGCCGGTCAGCCGCAGTTCGACGTGGTCACTCCGGGCGGCGGTGAAGCGCTCGACCGCCGCCCGGAAACGCTCGCTCCGGGCCTCCGGAACGAGGAAGGACACGTTGAACACGCATCCGGGCACCTCGGGTCCGTGTACGAACTCGGTCGCCAAAGCGCGTAGTTCGGGCAGCATCTCCTCGACAGCCGCCGTGGCGCGGCGGGCCAGGCCCTTGGCGACCGCCTCGCCGAGCCGGACGTTGCCCTCGTAGGAGGGGTGGCTCCGTACGTCGGTGAGGAGCCGTCGCAAGCCCGCGTCGCCCCGGACGAGGGACTCCACCTGGTCCTGGGCAGGCGTCGCCTTCACGTTCATC
Organism: Streptomyces halstedii; assembly: GCA_000720535.1. Taxonomy (GTDB): domain Bacteria; phylum Actinomycetota; class Actinomycetes; order Streptomycetales; family Streptomycetaceae; genus Streptomyces; species Streptomyces halstedii. Next base: position 229,100 of record JOAZ01000006.1, on the reverse strand, counting down.
TCGGTGTGGCCGCCGATGCGTTCGAGCGCCTCGCGGTGGGCCCCGGCGGCGTTGTCGACGGCCTGTGCGACCGTCACCGCGTCGTCGGCCACCATGCCGAACCGCATCGGCAGCACCGGTGTCACCGATCCGACTCTCAGCAACACGTCCTGATGGGCCATCAGATCGCGCCGCCGTGCGCGCAGATCGTCCGGTACGTCGCTCACGACGGCGGCGAGGTCGCCCACGGGCAGCAGGTGGACGGCCGCCGCGGGCCTGCCCACGCCGGTGAGTTCCGGGGGCAGCGCCCGGTCGGCGTGGACGATGCCGTAGACGTAGACACGGGAGGTTTCCATGTCTCACGCCGTCCGGGACCGGGTGCGTCGGCCGGCGCGCGAGGTCTCGCTGTCCGAGCTCCGGGAACGGGAGCGTGAGGCACCGCGCTCGGGCGCCGGTTCCCGTTCCTCGTGCTCGCCGTCGTCGCCGTCCTCGTCTTCGTCGTCGCCCAGGCCGACGGCGTCCTTGAGCTTGCCGCCCACCGACTTGGCCGTGCTCTTCGCACCGCTCTTGGCCACGCCCCCCGCCATACCGGTGAAGAGCTCCGGTACGGTCCGGGAGCTCGGGTCGTTGGCGAGGTCGAGCCGGTTGCAGACCTCGGCGAAGCGCAGGTAGGTGTCCACGCTGGCGACGACGATGCGCGCGTCTATCTTGAGGATCTCGATGCCGACGAGGGACACGCGGACGAAGATGTCGATGACCATGCCGCGATCGAGGATCAGTTCGAGCACGTCATAGAGGGTGCCTGTGCGCGGCGCACACGCGACGGCTTCGGTGTAGGTGGCGTTGGTCGTCATGGGGGGCTCTTCCTTTCGGGCGTGCAGCCTCAGTCGTCGCTCTCACCACGCCGGTAACGCCGGATTCTTCGGTACTGGGTCAGCTCGCCATGTGTGTCCAGATCGACCTCGTAGGTGGCGAGCAGGCTGGTCGTATCCGGAATGCGGAGCACTTCCACCACGTCGACGTGCACGCGCCAGCCCTGCTCGGCCCGCCGTACGGCCGACACTCCCTCCGCGTCGTGGCCGATCAGGCGGCCGAGACCGCGACAGGCGTGCCGCGCGGCGACTTCCGGCCCGATCGTGGACGTGGCGGTGGATTTCTTCGAGGAAGCGGCGGACTTCTTTCCGGTACGCGCAAGTCGTTCGCGTTGCTCCGTCATGACTGCATTCTGAGTACCGGTACTCAGAATCCGCCTGCGGACCTGGTCCGTGCGGATGACGGGCCCCATGGCCCGCCGACGGATCTCCGGCCGCTGCCCGTGGTGCGTACGGCAGCACCCCGTGGCCGGTCGCCCAAGGCACGAGCCCGGGGCACGGCCCGGAGCGCCGGCCCGGGTCACCGGCCCCGGTCACCGGCCCCGGTCACCGCGTCCGGCGTCCTCGACTTCGACGCCGCCCGGCGCGACCCCGCAGGTCCCCGGCGCGCGCGGCGGTACGGGCGGGGTCAGACGCCGAGGACCGCCTTCGCCGTCAGGAAGTAGATGATCAGCCCGGTGGCGTCCACCAGGGTGGTGACCATCGGGGCGGAGACGACCGCCGGGTCGATGCGCAGCCGTTTGGCGAGCAGGGGCATCGTGCCGCCGATGGTCGCGGCCCAGCCGCAGATCAGTACGAGGGTGATCCCGACCACCACGGCGATCTTCAGGCTGACGAAGAGCGAGCCCACCAGCAGACCGAGGGCCGCCAGGAGCGAGCCCAGGACCAGGCCGACCCGGCACTCCCGCCAGATGACCTTCAGCAGGTCCGAGCCGCGTACCTCGCCGACCGCGAGCGCGCGCACGCACGCCGTGGCGGCCTGGGCGCCGGCGTTGCCGCCCGCGCCGATCAGCATCGGGATGAACAGGGCGAGCTGGGCGACCTGCTCCAGCGTGGCCTCGAACGCCTGCGTCACGCCGATCGTCAGGGTCGCGGCGACCAGGAGCAGCATCAGCCACAGGGCGCGGTACCGGGCCAACTGCCATACCGAGGCGGCCATGTAGTGGCCGGCCCAGGGGGCGGCACCGGCCTGCCGGGCCACGTCCTCGGAGTCGGCGGCCTCGATGACCTCCACCGCGTCGTCGATCGTGAACAGTCCGACGAGCCGGTCCTCGCTGTCGACGACGGGCAGGTTCAGGTCGTTGGTCTCCCGCATCAGGCGGGCGGCCCGCTCGGCGGAGTCGGTGGCGTACGCGGAGGTCGGCTCGGTGACCACCAGCTCCGACATCATCATGTCCGTCGGGTTCAGCACCAGTTCGCGTAGTTCCACGATGCCGGTCAGCCGTCGCCCGGAGTCCACCACGGGCAGCGTGTACACCGTCTCCGCGTCGGCGCCCTTGGCCCGTACGGTCCGCAGCGCCTGTTCCACCGTCAGGTTCTGCGGGAGCGCCACCACTTCGGGGGTCATGTAGCGTCCGACCGAGCCCTCCGGGTAGCCGAGCAGGGCGGAGGTCATCCGGCGTTCGTTCGGGCTCAGCCCGGCCAGGACCCGTTTGGCGACCTTGGCCGGAGCCTCGTTCAGCATCCGGACGCGGTCGTCGGGTTCCATGTTCTCGACCAGGTCCAGGAACGCGCGGTCGCGCAGTCCTTCGAGGATCTGCTGCTGGTTGACCGGCTCCAGTTCCTCGAAGGCCGCCAGGGCCCGGTCCTTGTCCAGCAGACGGAAGGCCACTCCGGCGTCGACCGCGTTCATCCGGGCCAGCGCGTCGGCGATCACATGGGGCTGGTGGGTGCCCAGCCACTGCTGGGCGGCGAGCAGCCGGTGGTCCTTGACGAGGTCCTCAAGCGACTCGTCGGGCTCGGAGTCCGGCTCGTGGGGCAGGCGGGAGTGCGACATGGAAGGTCCTCAGCACAACGGTGAGATCGGAGATCGGGCGTCCGGAGGCCACCGCGGGCACCGTTCCATGTCCTGCTCCCGCAGGAGCGGAAAGGCGGGTGCTACGCGGTGTACGGACTACGAGGCTCACTGCACATCGCAGGACCACCCCCGCTCTCATATCGGCTGCCGGTACTTCGCGCCGCACTTCTTCAGGCGTGCTTGCAGGATACGTGCGCGTTCCGGTGGAGGCGGCGGAGCCCCTCCGCGTCAGGGCTTCGCGCGTGTTCCGCCCGGCCCGGTGGCCTCGTAGGCTCGGGGCGTGATCGAGGTTCCTGAGGGGTTCGCGACCGGGCAGGCGGAGTTCAACGGCGCGGCGGGAGCGGCGTTCTGCGCGGCGCTGCCGGGGCTGGCCGCGCGGTTCCTGGCGGAGTGGGGGCTGCGGCGGGACGGCGCGGTGATGTACGGGATGTGCGCGCTGGTGCTGCCGGTGCTGCGCGAGGACGGCCGGCCGGCGGCGCTGAAGTTGCAGCTGGTCGACGACGAGACGGTGGGGGAGCCGGTCGCGCTGCGGGCGTGGGGTGCGGCGGGCGTGGGCGCGGTCGGTCTGCTGGAGCACGACGCGCGGACCGGGGCGATGCTGCTGGAGCGGCTGGACGAAAGCCGCCCGCTGGCCGGGATGGCGGACGGGCGGGCGGCGGCGGAGGTTCTGGCGCGGTTGCTGGCCCGGCTGGTGTCCGTACCGGCGCCCGAGGGGGTGCGGCGGCTGGCCGACGCGGCGGTACGCCTGACCGAGGCGGCGCCGGGGGCGGCCGCGGCGCTGGTGGACGAGAGGGAGCGGCGGTTGCTGGGGGACTGCGCCGCGGCGGTAGGGGAGGTGGCGGGGGAGCCGGGGGACCGGTTGCTGCACTGGGACCTGCACTACGGCAACGTCCTGGCGGGGCGGGCCGAGGAGGGGCGGGCGGACCGGTGGGTGGCGCTGGACCCCAAGCCGCTCGCGGGGGACCCGGGGTTCGAGCTGCTTCCCGCGCTGGACAACCGGTTCGAGGCCGACGAGGTGGTGTGGCGGTTCGATCTGCTGACCGAGGTGCTGGGTCTTGACCGGGAACGGGCGCGGGCCTGGACGCTCGGACGGGTGCTCCAGAACGCCGTCTGGTCGACCGGCGGCGGGGCGCGGCGGCTGCCGCCCGATCATGTGGAGATCGCCCGGCGGTTGCTGCGGCGGAATTGACGGGCGGCCGTACGGCCCGCGTGTTTAGGCTGCCGCCATGATTCGTGCCGCCACTGTCGAAGACGTCCCCGCGATCCACTCCATGATCCGTGAACTCGCCGAGTACGAGAAGGCGCTCCATGAGGCGAAGGCCACCGAGGAGCACCTGCGGGAGGCGCTGTTCGGGGAGCGTCCGGCGGCGTACGCCCACCTCGCGGTCTCCGACGAGGACGGCGAGGTGGTCGGGTTCGCGCTGTGGTTCCTCAACTTCTCGACGTGGCGCGGGGTGCACGGTGTGTATCTGGAGGATCTGTACGTGCGCCCGGAGCGGCGCGGCGGCGGGCACGGGAAGGCGCTGCTCGCCCGGTTGGCGCGGATCTGTGTGGAGCGTGGGTACGGGCGGCTGGAGTGGTCGGTGCTGAACTGGAACGCCCCGTCCATCGCGTTCTACGAGTCGCTGGGCGCGCGTCCGCAGGACGAGTGGACGGTGTACCGGCTGACGGACGGGGCGCTGGCGGAGCTGGGCGGGGCCTGAGGGTTCGGGTCAGGGGGCGGGTCAGGGCAGGGCACGGTCAGGGGCGGTGCGCGGGTGCCGCGGTCGGTCTCATGTCCGCTCGCGGTCAAGCCCGGTGGCCGGGCGCCGGCCGGGCTTTGAGAGCCGGGCCAGGGCCAGCAGCGCCGCCTCGATGCCGCTGTTGAACGAGACCTCGCAGAGGAGCCCGGGGGCGGCGACCTGGTCGCCCGCCAGCAGGATGCCGTCGCCCCGGTCGATCGCGGGCCGGTCGCGCCAGGTGGTGCCGGGCCGGTCGACGGCCCCCGTACGGCCCGCGGCGAGGGCGTCACGCCGCCAGGTGGTGCGGTCGCGCCAGCCCGGGAAGCCGAGATCGAGGAGTTCCTCGGCGCGCCGGGTGGCGTCGGCGCGCGGGGTGTCGGGGGCCAGCGGGATCTGCCCCTGGACGAGCTGCTCCCCGGCGGGGGCCAGGGTGGGGTCCTGCGCGGTGAAGCGCTCGATCCAGCCAGGGGCGTCGAGGTCGGAGACGATGTACGGGTCGCCGCGCCGGCTCCGTACGGCCAGATCGATCAGGGCGGTCCGGCCGCTGTCCCAGACCAGGGTGGGGTCGTCGAGGAGGGTGCGGGCGGCGGCGAGATGGGTGGCGACCACGACCGGGCCGGTGCGGGCGAGGTCGCGCAGGGCGGCGGGGTCGACGCGCGCGGACGTCTCGGTCCGTACGCCGAGGGCGTGCGCCCGGTCGGCCATCCGGCCGACGATCCCGGCCCAGCCGCCGACCGGGAAGTGCGCCTCGGGCGGCAGGGCGGTGGCGCGGCGGAGCCGTTCCTGGACGAAGGCGGCGGAGAGGGAGCCGGGGTCGTGGTGGAAGAGGGCCACCCCTATGTAGTGGGCGGCCGCGCGGGCGCCGTCCTCGCCCACCTGCCGGGTCGCCCAGCTGAGGAAGTCGTGGTCCACGGGGGCGGTACGGGCCGGGCGGCGGGCGAGCCGGAACAGCGCGAGGGGCGGGGTCCGGCGCAGGACGCCGCCGCGGTGGAACCGGAAGCGGGCGCCTTCGAGGAGCGGTACGGAGGCCATCGGGCCGAGAAGCCCGCGCTGCCGGAGCCACGCCCAGTGGGGTCCCCGGTGGTACAGGGCGTGGGGGCCCTCGTTCGTCAGGTAGGGGCCGTTCGCGGTCCTGGCCCGTCCGCCCAGGGTGTGGTGGGCCTCGTACAGGGTGACGGGTGCCTCGGATTCGGCGGCGGTGACGGCCGCGGCGAGTCCGGCGAGGCCGCCGCCGACGACATGGATGCGCTGCATGACCGGGTCTCCTCGTGGGTCGGACGGTGGGTACGTCGGTAAGGAGACGGATCGGCGGGGGCGGTCTGTGACACGGTGCGGCCCGGTCCGGTGCGGCACGCCCGGTCCGGCCCGGGACGTGGGACGGGTGAGGGGACTGTCAGTGGTGTACGTCACGATGGGGGTATGGCAGAGCGAGGCAGCAGAAGCGGTGGGCGTGCGGGCGCGAAGGGCGCGGTGGCCGTGGTGCGGCGGCCGGAGATCCGGTTGCCGCCGCTCGTGGCGTACGAGGGGGAGGGGCTGGAGCCGGACGGGGACTACGACGGTGTGCGGTTCGATGAGGTGGACCTGGCGGACGAGGCGGGCCCCGGCGCCCGCTTCATGGACTGCGAGCTGCGCGGCTGCGCCCTGGACCGCACGGAGCTGCCCCGGGCCAGGTTCCTGGACTCGGTCCTGACGGACGTGCGGGGTGTGGGCACGAATCTCGCCGGGGCGTCACTGCGCGATGTGGAGATCGTGGACGCGCGGCTCGGCGGGACGCAGTTGCACGGTGCGGTGCTCGAACGGGTCGTGGTGCGGGGCGGGAAGATCGACTACCTGAATCTGCGCACGGCGCGGCTGAAGGACGTCGTGTTCGAGGGCTGTGTGCTCTCGGAGCCGGACTTCGGGGAGGCCCAGCTGACCCGGGTGGAGTTCCGGGACTGCGTGGTGCGGCGGGCCGACTTCAACGCCGTACGGATGGAGTCGGTCGATCTGCGGACGGTGGCGGAGCTCGACATCGCACGCGGTGTGGACCGGCTGGCGGGAGCGGTGATCAGTCCGACCCAGCTGATGGAGCTGGCACCGGCGTTCGCGGCCCAGATCGGGGTGCGGGTGGAGGCGTAGGGGGGCCGCCCGTCCGAGGCGGGGCGGCGGGTTCAGACGCGGGGGAAGCGGGCCTGGAGGTCCCAGACGGCCGGGTTGTCGGCGAGGCCTTCGTGGAGGTCGGCCAGGTCGGCGATCAGGTCGTGCAAGAAGTCGCGGGCCTCGCGGCGCAGCAGGGAGTGGCTGAAGGTGAGCGGCGGTTCCTCGCCGGGCATCCAGTCCGCCTCGACGTCCACCCAGCCGAAGCGGCGCTCGAAGAGCATGCGGTCGGAGGACTCGGTGAAGTCCAGCTCGGCGAACTGCCGGCGGTGGGAGCGGTTGCCGCGCGGGTCCTGGTCGATCTGCTCGACGATGTCGCACAGCGCCCAGGCGAAGTCGAGCACCGGAACCCATCCCCAGGCTGTGGACAGCTCGCGGTCCGCCTTGGTGTCGGCGAGGTAGACGTCGCCGGAGAACAGGTCGTGCCGCAGGGCACGGACGTCCGCGCGGCGGTAGTCGGTCTGCGGGGGGTCCGGGAAGCGCCGGGAGAGGGAGTAGCCGATGTCGAGCACGGTCCGATGGTGTCATGCCCGCTGAGCGACCCGCGCCGACCGGGGTCACCGGAGGCCGGGGGGCGTCCGGGGGGCGGCATGGGCGCGGCCGGGGGCCTGGGGGCCGGCCGGTGGGGGTGCGGAGGTGGGGGGCCTGGCCGACCGATCGGCCTCCGGCCGGTACGGGCCCGTGCGACTCTACGCCTGGCTCGGACCGGCCTGGCCCGGATGGGCCTGGCCCGGCTCGGACCGGCTCAGCCCAGCCCAGCCCAGACCGGACCGGCTCGGATCGGCTCGGATCGGCCCGGATCGGCCCGGATCGGCCCGGATCGGCCCGGATCGGCCCGGATCGGCCCGGATCGGACCGGATCGGACCGGCTCAGCCCAGACCGGACCGGCTCGGATCGGCCTGGCCCGGCTCGGATCGGCCTGGCCCGGCTCGGCCTGGCCCGGATCGGCCCGGCTCGGACCGGCTCAGCCGGATCGGCCCAGACCGGACCGGCTCGGACCGGCCTGGCCCGGACCGGACCGGACCGGATCGGTCGGATCGGCCCAGCCCGGCCCGGCCCGCCGAGCGCGGAGTACGGGCCCGTGCGGCTGCGCGTCCAGGCCGGGCCGCACGACGGAGTACCGTCCCCGTCCAGACGCACGGGAGCCCCCGGGGTGCCGAAGTGGCGGGCCGGGGGCTCTCGGTGACGCTACATCAGAGGTTGACGCCGAAGTCCTGGGCGATGCCGCGCAGGCCCGAGGCGTAACCCTGGCCCACCGCGCGGAACTTCCACTCGGCGCCGTTGCGGTAGAGCTCGCCGAAGACCATGGCGGTCTCGGTGGCGGCGTCCTCGCTCAGGTCGTAGCGGGCGATCTCGGTGCCGCCGGCCTGGTTGATGATGCGGATGAAGGCGTTGCGCACCTGGCCGAAGTTCTGGCTGCGGGCCTCGGCGTCGTAGATGGAGACCGGGAAGACGATCTTGTCGATGTCCGCCGGGAGGCCCGCCAGGTTGACGTTGATCTGCTCGTCGTCGCCCTCGCCCTCGCCCGTGACGTTGTCACCGGTGTGGACGATGGTCTGGTCCGCCGTCGCCTTGTTGTTGAAGAAGACGAAGTGGCCGTCGGAGTAGACCTTGCCGGCCGTGTTGACCGCGATCGCCGAGGCGTCGAGGTCGAAGTCGGTGCCGGTGGTGGTGCGGACGTCCCAGCCGAGGCCGACCGTGACGGCGGTCAGGCCCGGGGCCTCCTTGGTGAGCGAGACGTTGCCGCCCTTGGACAGGCTTACTGCCATGGGAAGTCCCTTTCCTCGTCGTGTGCGGGCTTCGTGCCATCACGAAGCTACCGTCACTCGTCCTAACGCAGGCAGTGGACCATGAGGTTCCTGCTCCCTTTACTTTCTTTGCCGAACTTCTCGTCGAACGCGGGCAAAAGAAGGTGACGAACCGGTGCCGGGGCAGGGACCATGGGTGTCATGTCCGGGCCCTATGTCATCCGCGGTTCGGTCTCCCTGCCGGAGGCCGAACTCATGTGGCGTTTCTCCCGCTCGTCGGGACCCGGCGGGCAGCACGTCAACACCAGCGACTCCCAGGTGGAACTCCGGTTCGACCTGGCGGCGACCGAGGCGCTGCCCGAGGTGTGGAAGGCCCGTGCGCTCGAACGGCTGGCGGGCCGACTGGTGGGCGGCGTTGTTTCCGTACGCGCCTCGGACCACCGTTCGCAGTGGCGTAACCGCGAGACGGCCGCCGTGCGACTCGCGGCGCTGCTCGCCGAGGCCACCGCCCCGCCGCCGAAGCCACGCCGCAAGAAGCGCGTCCCGCGTGGGATCAACGAGCGCCGCCTGCGCGAGAAGAAGCAGCGCGGCGAGACCAAGCGCGGCCGCTCCGGCCGCGATTGGTGACACCGGCGCCGCTGCCCCCGAGGCCCGTAAGGCTCCACAAGGTCCGCAAGGCTCCGCGAAGGCGCCGTGAAGGCGCCGTACGTCCCCGTACGCCGGGGACGTACCGGCCGGGCGCCGGGGGCCTCAGTCCAGTCGGCGGTAGCGCCCCTTGAAGTACGTCAGGGGTTCGCCCTCGCCGCTCGGCAGCGCGGCGGTCAGCACCCGCCCGATCACCAGGGTGTGGTCGCCTGCCCGCACCCGCTGCTCCGTACGGCACTCCAGCGTCGCCAGGGCGCCGCCGACCAGCGGCGCGCCCGTCATCTCGCCCCGGAGGTAGGGGACGCCCTCGAACAGCAGGCGGTCGCTGATCCGGCCCTTCATGGCGAACATCGCCGCGATCTTCCGCTGGTCCTCCGCGAGCACCGAGACCGCCCACAGCGGCTGCTCCGCCAGCAGGTCGTCCATCCGTGAGTCGTTGCGCAGGCTGACCATGACCAGCGGGGGATCGAGGGAGACCGAGACGAAGGCGGTCGCCGTCATCCCGACGTCCTCACCCCGGCCGTGGGCGTCGAGGGGTGGTTCCTCGGCCGTGATCAGCACCACCCCCGCGGCCAGGCGGGCCAGGGCGGCACGGAATGCGTCGTTGCTCACCCCTTCAGCATGCGGTATGGGCGTGGGGGGCGGAGTGGAGGAAGTCTTCTGCGGCACATCAGGCACGCTAGTGGCCCGGGATGTGCCGCCGCATCGGGCCAGGGGACCAGCCGGGTCCTAGGACTCCGGCCGGAACGACGCGCCACGGCCGCACCTGGCACGTACCCCTCGTCCCTACGCGGCACCCGGCACGCACGCGCCTCACGGCCCCACCCGGCACGCACCCCCACGGCCACCCACCCACCCGCTCCCACCCGCACCCGGACTTTGCGTTCGGGAAACAACCGAACGGGGCAGGAGGCGGTCTGTCGGGCATCCGTCACTCCTGCGGCGCTTGTTGTGACTTGGGACACAGAAGGCACTATTTGTTGACCCTGTGTACCGGGTGCGCAGCGCACTGTGATTCAGTGACCGTGACACTGCAACAAGTACGTCGATATGAAATCTGGAGTTGCTGTCGAGGTCTCGGGGAGTGCGAGCGATGGAGGCCGAGTCGGAGCCGTATGTCCGCCTTGCGACCATGCGGCAGCTGCACCAGGCCGTCGCTGATCTCAACAGGGCGCGGAGTCTGGCCGACACCTTGCAGGCCGTGGCCGACGGCATCGTCACCGGGCTCGGCTACGAACTGGGCTGCGTCAACCTGGTACGCCCCGACGGCGATCTCGTCGTCGCCGCCTTCGCCGGGAACTCCGCCGCGGAAGCGCTGATCACCGGCCGTGTGGGCTCCCGGGAGTCCTGGGAGCGCCGGCTGTCCATGGGTGAACCCTGGGACGAGCTCCGGTTCATCCCCCACACCGACGGCTGGGTCCTCCTCGACGACGACGTGCCCCAGTGGCACACCGACGGACCCGAGCCCCGCTTCGAGGACGAGTGGCACCCCCTGGACCGGCTGTACGCCCCCATGTACGCCTCCGGCGGAGGTATGGACCTCTTGGGCGTCCTCTCCGTCGACCGGCCGCGTAACGGCCGCCGGCCCGGTGCCTGGGGACGTGAGGCCCTCCAGATGTACGCGTCCCAGGCGGCGATTGCGATCAGTAACGCTCGCCTGCGAGCAAACATGCAGCGCGCCCTGGTCCGTCTGGAGCGCGAGCAGCAGGCGCTGCGGGCCAGTGAGGAGTCCTTCCGCCAGGCCTTCGAGTACGCCCCCAGCGGTATGGCCATCGCCGAGATGGGCGGCGACCAGCACGGCAGGCTGCTGCGGACCAACGACGCGCTCTGCCGTCTGATGGGCCGCCCCGCCTCCGTGCTGCGGCGGTACTCCTTCGCGGACCTCGTCCACCCCGAGGACATCGGCACCCTGCTGCGGACGTCCGCCGAGGGCGGCCGGGCGGAGCTGCGGCTCGGCCGCCGGGACGGCACCTACCTCTGGGTCTCGCTGCGCAACTCCGTGGTCGCGGACACCGCCGACGGCCCGCGCTTCCTGCTCACCCACGTCGAGGACATCGAGGAGCGCAAGCGCAACGAGCTGAACCTCGCCCACCGGGCCTCCCACGACGCGCTCACCGGCCTGCCCAACAGCGCCGAGCTGCGCTCCCGGCTCAGCGCCCGGCTGTGTGAGAGGCCCCACTCGGTGGCCGCCTCCGCCGCTTCCTCCGCCTCCACGGCGATCGAGGCGCTGGACGCCGCGTACGGGGACACGGGGCCCTCGCCCGCGCACGGCTACCGCGCGGACGGCTTCGAGGGGGAGGCTGCCCCCGACGGCGGGCCGTACGACCACCACGTGCACACCGTCGCCCCGGACGAGGAACGCGACGACGGCTCGAAGGGCCTGGCGGTCCTCTTCTGCGACCTCGACGGCTTCAAGTCCATCAACGACCGTTTCGGACATCACACGGGTGACGCGGTTCTCATCGAGGTCGCCAGGCGGCTCACCACCTGCGTACGGGACGGGGACACCGTCGCCCGGCTCGGGGGTGACGAATTCGTCGTCCTCGCGGACGGGCTCGCGGCGGCGGATGCCGCGGATCTGGCCGTACGCTTGCGTAACGCCATCATTCCGCCCATCAGGGTGGACGGCCGGGCCGTCAGGGTCGGCGCGAGTTTCGGCATCGGCTGGGCCGAGTGCGGCATGACGGTGGAAGAGGTCCTGAGCTCCGCCGACCAGCGGATGTACGTGGAGAAGCGGTCCCGGTCGAAGGTTCACCGCAGAGCCGGCTGACGTTCACGCCCCTGTCCTTCCCGTACCACGCCCGGTTTCCGGGGCGGCCGAGGGCAATTCGAGGTCTGCTCCGTTCGGGGTAGGCTCGGCCGGTCGGCGACGGCTGGCGACATGGTGAGGAGTGACCCAGGGATGACGGCCGGGAACAACGGCGCGAGCAAACCCGAGGACGACGATCCGTTCGGCTATCTGTACGCGGACGGGCAGGCGGCGGGTGCCCAGCCGCCGGGACAGGGCGGCTACGGCTACCCCGGCCCGGCCGCGCAGCAGCCCGGCGTGCCCAGAACCTCGTACAACCAGGTGCGGACCGTCGGCGAGCGCCAGTACGGGCAGGTCCCTCCGCAGCAGGCCTACGGTCAGCAGCCCCCGCCGCAGTACGGCGGGCCGAACCCGCAGTACGCGGCCCCGGAGACCTACCCGGGCGGTGCGCCGGCCGCTCCGCACGGCGGCGGCCGGGGCGGCGGTCCCGGGCGTGGCGGCCCCAACACGAAGGTGCTGCTGATCGTCGCGGTCGCCGTGGTCGCGGTCGTGCTCATCGGTATCGGCGCCGCGCTGATGACGGACGACGACTCCGACAAGAAGAAGCAGGAGGCCGGCTCGTCGGCGGGCCCCGCCGGTGAGGCCGAGGAGTCCCCGGAGCCGACGAAGTCGGCCGATGAGGACGACCCGGAGCCGGTCGAGCTGCCCAAGCAGGACGCGGCGACGCTGACACTCGGCGGTACGGCGGCCCTGGACAGCTCGGTCAAGGGCGCCAAGGGCGCGAACGGCCAGTACATCAGCCTCAACGAGGTGGGCCGGTCGGCGACCTGGACGGTGGACGTGCCGGAGGACGGGCCGTACACCCTCTACGTGACCTACGGAGTGCCCGGCAAGGACGCCAAGACGTCCCTGACGGTCAACGACGAGGACCCCCGTTCCATCAACATGAAGAACTACGCGCAGGCCGCGGAGGGTGACCTGGAGAAGGGCTGGACCAACACGTACGCGTGGGTGCAGCTGAAGAAGGGCTCCAACACGCTGATGCTGTCGTGCCGTGAGGGCGACTCGTGCGACGCCAACCTCGACCAGCTGGAGCTGAAGTCGGGCCACACCAAGTAGTCCGGCCCTCCCGGGGAAGCACCCGCTGAACACATCCGCTGAACACATCCGCGGAACGCCTCCCACGGAACGCCTCCCACCGGATTGCCTCCCGCGGTACGCAGGAACACCACCCCCGCGCCCCGGTTCTCGCCCGAGAGCCGGGGCGCGGCCGTGCGACGGCCCGCCCCGTGGTGTCCGGGGGGTTCCGCGCGGCTCAGGCGCCCGGACTGTGGCGCTCGACCGTGACGCGGGGCAGCAGCTCCTCGTAGACCGTGTGGTCGAACTCACCCGCCGTGGGGGCCAGTACGGTCGCCGTCGCCAGGGACACCGCCCGCGCCAGCCGGCCGGGCCAGTCCAGTCCCTCCGCGAGCCCGGAGAGCAGCCCGGCCACCGCGGAGTCGCCCGCGCCCGTCGGGTTGCCCCGGACCGGCGCGGGGGGCGCGGCCCGCCAGATGCCGTCCGGGGTGACGGCGAGCAGCCCGTCCGCGCCCAGCGAGGCGACCACGCTGTGCGCGCCCCGGCGGCGGGCGTCCCGGGTGGCGCGCAGCGGTTCGCGGGCACCGGTGAGCTGGGCCAGCTCGTCGGCGTTCGGCTTGACGAGGTCGGGGCGGGCGGCGATGCCGCGGCGCAGGGGTTCGCCGCTGGTGTCGAGCAGGGCGGGTACCCCGGCGGAGCGGGCGATCCGGATCAGGTCCGCGTACGCGCCGACGTGGATGCCGGGCGGCAGGCTGCCGCAGAGGGCGACCGCGTCGGCCCCGTCGAGGAGTTCGCGGTACGTCCGCAGGAAGGCGTCCCACTCGTCGGGGCCGATGTGCGGTCCGGGCTCGTTGAGCTGGGTGGTGTCGCCGGTGGCGCGGTCCACGACGGCGACGGTGCGCCGGGTGCTGCCCGCCACCTCGACGAGGGCGTCGGCGGGGCGGTGCGGGAGCGCGGCGAGCAGGTCGCGCAGGACGGCCCCGGTGGCGCCCCCGGCGAAGCCCGTGACCACGGTGTCGTGGCCCAGCAGGCGGAGCACCCGGGCCACGTTGACGCCCTTGCCGCCGGGACGTTCGGACATCTCGCCGACCCGGTGGCTGGTGTGCGGGACGAGGGCGGGGACGCTGTAGGTCAGGTCGAGCGCGGTGTTCAGCGTGACGGTCAGTATCACCCGCACCGGCTCCCGGTTCGTTCGTAGGACGGCCCCGCGCCGTCTCCTCCGTATGGCGCTTCTTTGGTGATCATGCCAAAGAGGCGGCGGCCGTCCCAGCCCCCCGGGACAACCGCCGTCGCTTCGTTACGTGTTCAACCGGTCGTCGGCTCAGGTGGGGTCGACGATCCACGCACCGCGGCGCATGACGCCCTTGAGCGTGAAGTCCTCGTCCAGGACCACGAGGTCGGCGTCCTTGCCCGGTTCGAGGGAGCCGACCCGGTCGTCCAGGCCGAGCAGCCGCGCCGGGTTGGCGGAGATGGACCGGACGACGTCCTCGACGGGGATCTTGTCGACGGTGACGGCCCTGCGGAACGCGGTGTCCAGGGTCAGGGTCGAGCCGGCGATCGAGCCGCCGTCCACGAGCCGGGCGACGCCGTCCTTGACCACGACGCCGAGCGGGCCGAGGAGGTAGTCGCCGTCGGCGGATCCGGCGGCGTCCATGGCGTCGGTGATGAGCGCGACCCGGCCGGCGCCCGCGTGGTGGTAGGCCAGTTCGAGGGCGGCGGGGTGCAGGTGCGTCCCGTCGTTGATCAGCTCGACGGTGACGCGCTCGTCCTCCAGGAGGGCCGCGATCGGTCCGGGCGCGCGGTGGCCGAGGGCGGGCATCGCGTTGAAGAGGTGGGTGGCGACGGTGGCGCCGGCCTCGATCGCCGCGACGGTCTGCTCGTACGTGGCGTCCGTGTGCCCGACGGCGGCGATCACCCCGTGCTCGGCGAGCAGCCGTACGGACTCGATGCCGCCCGGGAGTTCGGTGGCCAGGGTGACCATCTTCGCCGTACCGCGGGCGGCGTCGACCAGCTTGCGGACCTCGGCGGGGTCGGGGTCGCGCAGCAGCGCCTCGCTGTGGGCGCCTTTGCGGCAGGGGGAGATGAAGGGGCCCTCGAAGTGGATCCCGGCGAGTTCGCCCTGTTCCACCAGTTCGGAGAGCATCCCGGCCTGCCGGGCGAGGAAGTCCAGGTCGCCGGTGACGGTGGAGGCGACGACGGTGGTCGAGCCGTGGGCGCGGTGCGTCCGGACGCCGGTCAGGACGTCCTCGGCGGTGCCGGTGGCGAAGGAGGCGCCGCCACCGCCGTGGTTGTGCATGTCCACGAAGCCGGGGACCACCCAGTGGCCCCGCAGATCGACGGTCCGGGCGCCGTCCGGCGTGCTGCCGGCGATCCGGGTGCCCTCGACGATCACCCGGCCGTTCTCGACGGTCCCGGTGGGAAGCACCACCCGGGCACCTGCCAGAACTGTGCTGTCTGCGCGTCCGGCCATCAGGCGGTTACCTCCGTGGAGAGTAGATCCCAGGCGAGCAGCCCCGCGCCCAGGCATCCGGCGGTGTCCCCGAGGGCCGCCGGGACGATGTGGGGCAGCTTCTGGAACGTGACGCGTTCCTCGACGGCCGCACGCAGTGGTGTGAACAACGTTTCCCCCGCCTCGGCCAGACCGCCACCGATGATCAGCGTGCGGGGGTCCAGCAGGGTGAGGGCGGTGACCAGTCCGGCGGCCAGCGCGTCCACGGCGTCCCGCCAGACGCGCAGCGCGGCGGGGTCGCCGGAGGCCACGGCCTTGGCGCAGTCCGCCGCGTCGGCGTCCGGGTCGCCGGACGCCTGGGCCCAGGCCCGGGAGACGGCGGACGCGGAGGCCAGCGTCTCCAGGCAGCCGCGCTGTCCGCAGCCGCACGCGGGACCGTCCGGGCGTACGACGACATGGCCGATCTCGCCCGCGTAGCCGTGGGCGCCCGCCTCGATGGTGCCCGCGATGCCGATGGCCCCGGCGATGCCGGTGCCCAGCGGCACGAACAGGAAGCGGTCGGCGCCCCTGCCCGCGCCGATCCGGCCCTCCGCGAGGCCCCCCGTCCTGACGTCGTGGCCGAGCGCGACGGGGATGCCGCCGAGCCGCTCGCCGAGCAGGGCCCGCAGCGGGACGTCGCGCCAGCCGAGGTTGGCGGCGTAGACGGCGATGCCCCGGTCGGCGTCGACGATCCCCGGTACGGCCACCCCGGCGGCGACGGCGCCCGCGCCGAACCGCTCCGCCCCGTGCGCGTACAGCTCCGCCGCGAAGTCGAGGATGCCGTCCACGACGGCCTCGGCGCCGCGCTCCCTGCCCGTGGCGCGGCGCGCCTCGTGGAGCAGGGTGCCGTCTTCCCCGACCAGTGCGGCCTTCATTCCTGTGCCGCCCACATCGAGGGCGATGACATGTCTCACGGGAGACAGTTTCGCCCGTGGACCCCCAAAAGGTCTAGTCCACTAGCGCAGTTTGTTGCGTACGCATACAAACGACCCCGGCCGCCCCCCTGCTACATTGCCGAATCGATACCGCGCTGGTGTAGACCACCATGCGCGGACCACACGCGGGCATGAAGAGGGACGGCGAGACTGTGCAGCGGCGCTATACGGGTGTGACCGCGGCGGTGGCCGCCCTCGGTCTGACGGCAACGTTGTCGGGGTGCGGGACGGACGGCGGCTCCGGGGGTGTCACCCTGAAGCTGGTCGCCGCGGACTACGGCACCGGCGCGGAGAACACCTCGAAGAAGTACTGGGACGACCTCGTCACCACGTTCGAGAAGACCCACCCCGGCATCAAGGTCGACGTCACCGTCCACTCCTGGAAGGACGTCGACCGCGAGGTCGCCGACATGGTCAAGCGCGACGAGGCCCCGGACATCGCGCAGATCGGCGCGTACGCCGACTACGCCAAGGCCGGCAAGCTCTACCGCGCCAACGAGATGCTCGCCATCCGGACCGAGTCCAACTTCCTCCCCTCGCTCAGCGAGGCGGGCAAGGTCGGCAGCGCCCTGTACGGCCTCCCGTTCGTGGCGAGCACCCGGCTGCTCTTCTACAACAAGGGGCTGTTCGCAGAGGCGGGCATCGACGCCCCGCAGACCTGGGACGACATCGGCGCCGACGCCGAGAAGCTCAAGAAGAGCGGGGTGACCTATCCCTTCGCCCTGCCCCTCGGCCAGGAGGAGTCCCAGGCCGAGACCCTGATGTGGCTGCTCAGCGGAGGCGGCGGCTACACCGACGACTCCGGTACGTACGCCATCGACTCCGCGGCCAACGTCGAGACCTTCCAGTGGCTGAGGGACGACCTCGTCGGCAAGGGGCTCACCGGGCCGGTCGCTCCCGGCAAGCTCGACCGGGCGAAGGCGTTCGAGGCGTTCACCAAGGGCGACGTGGGCATGCTCAACGGCCACCCGACGCTCATGCAGGACGCCGAGAAGAAGGGCGTCGAGGTCGGCATGGTCCCGCTGCCGGGGCCCGACGGTCCGACCGAGGGCTCGATGGGTGTGGCCGACTGGATGATGGGCTTCAAGCAGAACGGCCACCGCAAGGAGATAGGCACCTTCCTCGACTTCGCGTACGAGGACACGAACGTCCTGGCCTTCGCCGACGCCTACGACCTGCTGCCGGTGACCGGGAGCGCGTCGGCGCGGATGGAGGCCGACCGCAAGCAGAAGAAGCTGCACGACTTCGTGGCGGCGCTGCCCAACTCCCAGCTCTACCCGTTCGGCAAGACGTCATGGGCGCAGGTCAGCGAGGCGGTCAAGGAGAAGATCGGCTCCGCGGTCGAGCCGGGCGGCAACCCGGAGACCGTGCTCGGGAACATCGCCTCCGTGGCGCGGGAGGCGGAGAGCGCGGAGTAAGTTGGCCGGTATGACCGCCGCCGACCCGGGCCCCGAAGCCGCGCTCTCCGACCAGGAGCGCGCGGTGCTGGCGGTGGAACGGCAGTCCTGGCCGGGCCCGGGCGCCAAGGAACGCGCGATCCGGGAGCGGCTGGGCATTTCCCCGGTCCGCTACTACCAGCTCCTCAACGCCCTCCTGGACGACCGCCGTGCCTTGGCGGAGGACCCGGTCACGGTCAACCGCCTGCGCCGGATCCGGGACACCCGGCGCCGCAGCCGCTGACCCGCGCGGCCCTTCCCCGCCTTCCGGCCCCGGCCGGAGCGCCCGACGGGCCGCAGCCGCTGACCCCGCGCGGCCCTTCCCCGCCTACGGCCGCCCGGCCGGAGCGCCCGACGCCCGCCCGTCCACCGGCCGAAGCACCCCGCACCCCCCGCCCGGCCCCGATACGCTCGCCCCATGGCCACCCCGGACCCCCTCCGCCCCCTGCCGGCCCCGTCCACCGAGGCCGGCCGCGACGGGCTCGCCGCGCTCCTCGCCCGCCCCGCCCGCGCCGTCGTCGCGCTGGACTTCGACGGCACACTCGCCGACATCGTCCCGGACCCCGAGCAGTCCCGCGCCCACGCCGACGCCGTCCCGGCCCTCTCCGCGCTCGCCCCGCGGGTCGCCTCGGTGGCCGTGATCACCGGCCGCCCGGCCGACGTCGCCGTCCGGTACGGCGGCTTCGCCGGGGCACCCGGCCTGGACCACCTCGTCGTACTCGGCCACTACGGCGCCGAGCGGTGGGACGCCGCCACGGACACCGTCCACGCCCCCGAACCGTCCCCGGGTGTCGAGGCCGTCCGCGCCGAACTCGCCGCCGTCCTGGAGCGGGCCGCCGCCGAGGGCGCGCGGGTCGAGGACAAGGGCCACGCCCTCGCCGTACACACCCGCCGGGCGACCGACCCCCAGGCCGCCTTCGAAGCCCTGCGCGGCCCGCTGACCGACCTCGCCGGACGGCACGGCCTGATCGTCGAACCCGGCCGTCTCGTCCTGGAGTTGCGCCCGCCGGGCATGGACAAGGGCGTGGCGCTGGCGGAGTACGTACGGGAGACGGGCGCCGAGGCCGTGCTGTACGCCGGGGACGACCTCGGGGACCTCGCCGCGTACGCCACGGTGGAGGCGCTCCGCGCCCAGGGCGTCTACGGCCTGCTGGTGTGCAGCGGCACCGAGGTCCCCGAACTCGCGGCCCGGGCCGACCTGCTGCTGTCCGGCCCGGCGGAGGTGGCGGACCTGCTGGCCTCGCTGGCCCGCCACCTGGAGCTGGACGGGGCGACCCCGGCCGACTGGCCCCGGGCCGACTGATCCGGACGACTGATCGCGACCGGCCGGCCCCGTCCGGCACGCCGCGTCCCGTCCGGCCCGCCCCGGTCGGTGGGGCCCGGCCGGCTAACCGCGCAGCGCGTCCAGCTGGTCCAGGAACCACCGCTGCGGCGGCAGCGCGGTCGCCGCGTCGGCCAGGCGGCCGGTGCGGGCCGACCGCTCGTCGTCGTCCAGGGTCAGCGCCTCGTGCAGGGCCGCCGCCGTGGCCGACACGTCGTACGGATTGACCACGATCGCGTCGTCGCCCAGCTCCTCGTAGGCACCCGCCTCCCGGGACAGCACCAGCGCGCAGCCGTGGTCGGAGACGACCGGGACCTCCTTGGCGACCAGGTTCATGCCGTCGCGGATCGGATTGACCAGGGCCACGTCCGCCAGCCGGTAGGCGGCGAGCGAGCGGGCGAAGTCGTCGTCGACGTGGAGCAGCACCGGGGTCCAGTCGGCCGTGCCGTACGTCGCGTTGATGTCCTCGGCGACCCGCTGGACCTCCGCCGTGTAGTCGCGGTAGACCGCGAGGTCCTGCCGTGAGGGGTAGGCGAACGCCACGTGCACCACGCGTTCCCGCCACTCGGGGCGCTCCTCCAGCAGCGCCCGGTAGGCGTGCAGCCCGCGCACGATGTTCTTGGAGAGTTCCGTGCGGTCCACCCGGACGATCGTCTTCCGGCCGGCGCCCACCTGCTCCCGCAGGGTCGCCATCCGCTGGTCCACGTCCGCCTCGTGCGAGCGGCGGCGCAGGAAGTCCGCGTCGGCTCCGAGGCCGTGCACGCCGATGCGGGTCCCGCCGGTGCCGCCCAGGATCTCCGTGCAGCAGCCGATGAACGCGTCCGCCCAGCGGCGGGTCAGGAACGCGGCCCGGTCGGCGCCCAGGATGCCGCGCAGCACCTGCTCGCCGATGTCGTCGGGCAGCAGCCGGAAGTAGTCGACGGGCGCCCACGGGGTGTGTGAGAAGTGCCCGATCCGCAGGTCGGGGCGGAGGTCGCGCAGCATGCCGGGGACCAGCGTCAGGTGGTAGTCCTGCACGAGGACCGCCGAACCGGGGTCGGCCTCTTCGGCCAGCGCCTCGGCGAAGGCGCGGTTGTACGCCTCGTAGGACGCCCACTGCCGCCGGAACTCCGCGTCGAAGACGGGCTCCAGGGGCGTCTGGTAGAGCATGTGGTGGACGAACCAGAGCACCGAGTTCGCGATGCCGTTGTACGCGTCGGTGTGCACGGAGGCGTCGATGTCGAGCATCCGCACCCCGGGCTCGGACACCCCGCGCCGCACCGCCTCGCGGTCGCCGTCGCTCAGGGCCGCGCACACCCACACCTTGTCCTCGACGGCGCTCAGCCCGGAGACGAGCCCGCCCCCGCCCCGTTTCGAGTCGAGCGAGCCGTCCTCCCGCGGGGTGTACGACACGGGGCCGCGGTTGGACGCGACGAGGACCTTGGCAGCGTGCTCGGAGACCATGTACCCGAACCTAGCCCGAAGCGGAAGCCGCCAAACGTGACAAGGCCCGGGGGCCTGGGACCAACGATCACCGCGGGGCGGGTCCCGCGCCTTGTGAGGCGCGTATCCGCCGGGTGACACTTCTCGGACGGTCTCCTGGCGGTCACCGGCCGGGGGACGCGACGTCTCGTACGCGCCCAGCCAGGAGGTACTGATGACATCAATCCATCGCGGGGCCGGCTTACTGTTCGCCCTGGCCACGGCCTTCGCGCTGGTGCCGGCCGGCGCGGCACAGGCCTCGGCGGCCGACCCGGCGGCGACCTGGACCCTGAACCCGGGGAATCAGCGGATATGCGTCACCCCCGAACACGGGTGGCCCCAGACCTATTTCCTCGCCTCCGTCACCGGAAGCACGGCGGAGGTCATCGAGACCAGAATCCAGAAGCTGCCGCCCGGCTCGTCCAGCCAGGGCGGAAGGATCTATCCCGATGAGCTGAACCGCACCGGCGCGTTCGTCGGCTTCGTCCATGTGTCGATCGCACCGACGCCGGTCGGCGAGTACGCCGCCGAACTCCGCGCCTCGGACGGCACGGCGACCCAGACCGCCCCGGTGACGATCAGCGTCAAGGACGACTGCCTGCACGGAACGTGACGCGGGCCCGCCCGCCCGGCCCTCAGGCCGCCCGGCGGGAGGCGTACTCGGCGATCCGGGCCATCGGCGGCCGCTCCTCGGTGTCCACCGGGTAGGTGCGCGGTTCGAAGCCGTGCGCGCCCCGCTCGAACTGGGTGATCTCGGGCCGCACCAGATGGCCCCGCGACAGCCGTAGCTGCGCGGTGCGGTAGATCGCCGCGGCCATGCGGCCCAGCGCCCGGCCGTCCTGGTGGCGGTGTTTGCGTACGCCGACGTCCACCTGGCCGAGCGCGTCCAGACCCACCGTGTGCAGGGCGTCCACGAGCAGGCCCAGCTCCACGCCGTAACCGACGGGGAAGGGGAGCTGTTCGAGCAGGGAACGGCGGACCGCGTACTCACCGCCCAGCGGCTGGACGAAGCCCGCCAGCAGGGGCCAGTGCAGGTTGAGCAGCGGGCGGGCCACCAGTTCGGTGACCCGGCCGCCCTGGCCGGTGCTCTCGCCCAGCGGCCGGTCGTACATCGCCTTGACGAACTGCACCGAGGGGTCGGTCAGCAGCGGGCCGACGGTTCCGGAGACGAAGTCCGCCGAGAAGTCCTTGAGGTCGGCGTCGATGAAGCAGACGACCTCACCGGTGGTCACCAGCAGGGAGCGCCACAGCACCTCGCCCTTGCCGGGGACGGCCGGTATCCGGGGCAGGATCGCGTCCCGGTGCACGACCCGTGCCCCCGCCGCGCGGGCGACCTCGGCGGTGGCGTCGGTGGAGCCGGAGTCGATGACCACCAGCTCGTCGACCAGCCGGACCTTCTCCATCAGCTCGCGCCGGATCTCCGCGACGATCGCGCCGACCGTCGCCTCCTCGTCCAGCGCCGGCAGCACGACGCTCACGCTCGCGCGGTGCGGGTCCTTCTCCCTGGCCGCCGTGAGGCGGTCGAGCGGACGGTCGGCGGCCGACCAGGAACGCCTGGTCAGCCAGCGTTCGACCTCTTCCAGCACGGTCGGTACTCCCTGTATGTGATCCATCTCGCGGTTCGGACGACTACCTCCATCGTCCGGGGCTTCGGTTACAGTCTTGAACAACGCGGATGGCCCTCGCATGTCGGGGTCGGTCCGCCGATAAACGCCCGGATCCACGGATCCGGTGCCATAGCGCTCATCCAGAGGGACAGAGGGAACGGCCCGTTGAAGTCCCGGCAACCCCCCCGCCGCACCGAGAGGTCATGGCGGGGAAGGTGCCAATTCCGTCTTGTGGCGAAATCCGTCACGAGGAAGATGAGGAGAAAGGGCCTCCGCCATCATGGCTGTGCAGACAGTTGCCGCGAACGACCCCGCTTCCACCGTGGACCTCGGTCCCGCCGCGGCGCTTTCCTGCCGCGAATGCGGTGAGCGATTCCCCCTCGGCCCCCTTTTCGCCTGCGCGTCCTGTTTCGGGCCGCTCGAAGTGGCGTACGACCTGCCGAGCGGCTCGCCCGAGGAGCTGAAGAAGCGCATCGCCGAGGGCCCGGCCAACATCTGGCGCTACGCGCCGCTGCTGCCCGTGCCGTCCGACGTCGCGGACAAGCCCAACATCAACCCCGGCTTCACCAAGCTGGTCAAGGCCGACAACCTCGCCCGTGAGCTGGGCGTCACCGGCGGCCTGTACGTCAAGGACGACTCCGGCAACCCGACGCACTCCTTCAAGGACCGTGTCGTCGCCATCGCCGTCGAGGCCGCCCGCGCCTTCGGGTTCACCACCCTCTCCTGCTCCTCGACGGGCAACCTCGCCGGCGCGGTGGGCGCCGCCGCGGCCCGCGCCGGTTTCCGCTCCTGCGTCTTCATCCCGCACGACCTGGAGCAGGGCAAGGTCGTCATGGCCGCCGTCTACGGCGGTGAGCTGGTCGGCATCGAGGGCAACTACGACGACGTCAACCGCTTCTGCTCGGAGCTCATCGGCGACCCGCTCGGTGAGGGCTGGGGCTTCGTCAACGTCAACCTGCGCCCGTACTACGGCGAGGGCTCCAAGACGCTGGCGTACGAGATCTGCGAGCAGCTCGGCTGGCGGCTGCCCGACCAGATCGTCATCCCGATCGCGTCCGGATCGCAGCTCACGAAGATCGACAAGGGTCTCCAGGAGCTGATCAAGCTCGGCCTGGTCGAGGACAAGCCGTACAAGATCTTCGGTGCCCAGGCCGAGGGCTGCTCCCCGGTCTCCGCCGCCTTCAAGGGCGGTCACGACGTGGTGCGCCCGCAGAAGCCGAACACCATCGCCAAGTCCCTGGCGATCGGCAACCCGGCGGACGGACCGTACGTCCTGGACATCGCCCGGCGCACCGGCGGCGCCGTGGAGGACGTCGACGACGAGCAGGTCGTGGACGCGATCAAGCTGCTGGCCCGCACCGAGGGCATCTTCGCGGAGACCGCGGGCGGTGTGACGGTCGGCGTGACGAAGAAGCTGATCGAGGCGGGGCTGATCGACCCGGCGCTGACCACCGTCGTCCTGAACACCGGCGACGGGCTGAAGACGCTCGACGCGGTCGCCCCGACGACCGGCCTGTCGGCGACGATCCGGCCCAGCCTTGAGGCGTTCCGCGACGCGGGCCTCGCCGCCAACTGACCACCCGAGAACGAGGAAGGCACCCACATGAGCGTCAAGGTCCGTATCCCCACCATCCTCCGCACCTACACGGGCGGTCTGTCCGAGGTCGAGGCGGAGGGCTCGGTCCTCTCCGAGGTCATCGAGTCCCTGGAGAAGAACCACCCCGGCATCGCCGCCCGCGTCCTGGACGACGAGGGCAAGCTGCGCCGCTTCGTGAACGTGTACGTCAACGACGACGACGTGCGCTTCGAGGAGGGCCTGCGGACGGCCACCCCGGACGGCGCCGGCATCTCGATCATCCCGGCCGTCGCCGGAGGCTGACCCGCCCGGCCGCCGGGCCGCCGCGTCCCCTGAATTGCCCCCTCCGGGAGAAACGGAGGGGGCAATTCTGCATGGTTGAGCGGGGTACAGTTGGGGAAGTCCCCTCCGCTGCTCGTGCCATCCGCATATGAGAATGCGCCCCGTCACGACTAGAAGCAGCCAAAGTGCGTGTACTACTTGCGGCATAAGCGGCCTTTGTCAGGCCCGACTTGCCCAGGAATCTCCCCCGATTTCTCCATCCGGGTGTTCCGGCGTGCCCAGAATTCTCGTCCGATTGACCTGTTGCAGAGGGCAGTTGGACAGATACATTCAGCGGCGGTCGACGCGTTCCGACGCACACCACCCTCTCCTGACGGAGGGTGAGTTCTGACCCGGGCCCGCGAAGTGCGGGCTCGTGCAAGGGCCAGTAATAGGGGAGTTAGGCATGGCTCAGGGCACCGTCAAGTGGTTCAACGCGGAGAAGGGGTACGGCTTCATCGCGGTCGACGGTGGTGCGGATGTTTTCGTCCACTACAGCGCGATCCAGATGGACGGGTACCGCACCCTCGAAGAGGGTCAGCGAGTTGAGTTCGAGATCTCGCAGGGCCAGAAGGGGCCCCAGGCGGACATGGTCAAGCTCGCCGTCGGCTGAGCTCGGCGCGGTCGGTCGAACGACACTACTCACGCACGCAGGGCCCGTACCTCCGTAAAAGGGGGGACGGGCCCTGCGTGCGTGCCCGCGCGCCGTCCGGCCGGGAGCCCCGGGCGACTCCCTCGGCGAGGCCGTGGCGACTCCCTCGGCGAGGCCGTGGCGACTCCGTCGGCGAGGCCGCGGCGACACCCTCAGGAGGGCGAAGGCGCTCGCGCCCACCCGTCGCCCGACCGCCGACCCTCGGTGGGTGTTCCTCGAAGGCGCTTGCACTCGCGGGGGTCGAGTGCTAATCATTGGCGTTAGCACTCTCCAGGTGAGAGTGACAGAACTTGGACCGGGCCGGTGAGGCCCGCAGGCCCAGTGGGGCAAGGAACCACTGAGCACGCAGGCCGTCCGTCGCGGGCGCCTCTCGGTCCGGAGAAATCCACCCCTGTCCGGGAGGACCACTTCACATGGCCAAGATCATCGCGTTCGACGAGGAGGCACGGCGCGGTCTCGAGCGCGGGATGAACCAGCTCGCCGACGCCGTCAAGGTCACCCTCGGCCCCAAGGGCCGTAACGTCGTCCTCGAGAAGAAGTGGGGCGCGCCCACGATCACCAACGATGGTGTGTCCATCGCCAAGGAGATCGAGCTCGAGGACCCGTACGAGAAGATCGGTGCGGAGCTGGTCAAGGAGGTCGCCAAGAAGACGGACGACGTCGCCGGCGACGGTACGACCACCGCCACCGTTCTCGCCCAGGCGCTCGTCCGTGAGGGCCTGCGCAACGTCGCCGCCGGTGCCAACCCGATGGCTCTCAAGCGTGGCATCGAGAAGGCCGTCGAGGCCGTCTCCGCCGCCCTGCTGGAGCAGGCCAAGGACGTGGAGACCAAGGAGCAGATCGCTTCGACCGCCTCCATCTCCGCCGCCGACACCGAGATCGGCGCCAAGATCGCCGAGGCGATGGACAAGGTCGGCAAGGAAGGCGTCATCACCGTCGAGGAGTCCCAGACCTTCGGTCTGGAGCTGGAACTCACCGAGGGTATGCGCTTCGACAAGGGCTACATCTCGGCGTACTTCGCCACCGACATGGAGCGTATGGAGACGTCGTTCGACGACCCGTACATCCTGATCGTCAACTCCAAGATCAGCAACGTGAAGGACCTCCTTCCGCTGCTGGAGAAGGTCATGCAGTCGGGCAAGCCCCTGCTGATCATCGCGGAGGACGTCGAGGGCGAGGCCCTGTCCACCCTGGTCGTCAACAAGATCCGTGGCACCTTCAAGTCCGTCGCCGTCAAGGCTCCGGGCTTCGGTGACCGCCGCAAGGCCATGCTCGGCGACATCGCCATCCTCACCGGTGGCACCGTCATCTCCGAGGAGGTCGGTCTCAAGCTGGAGAACGCCGGCCTGGACCTGCTCGGCAGCGCCCGCAAGGTCGTCATCACCAAGGACGAGACCACGATCGTGGACGGGGCGGGTGACAGCGAGCAGGTTCAGGGCCGCGTCAACCAGATCCGCGCCGAGATCGAGAACTCCGACTCGGACTACGACCGCGAGAAGCTCCAGGAGCGCCTCGCGAAGCTGGCCGGCGGCGTGGCCGTCATCAAGGCCGGTGCCGCGACCGAGGTGGAGCTCAAGGAGCGCAAGCACCGCATCGAGGACGCGGTGCGCAACGCCAAGGCCGCCGTCGAGGAGGGCATCGTCGCCGGTGGTGGCGTGGCTCTGCTCCAGGCCTCGGCCGTCTTCGAGAAGCTCGACCTCACGGGCGACGAGGCGACCGGCGCCAACGCCGTGAAGCTCGCGCTGGAGGCCCCGCTCAAGCAGATCGCCGTCAACGGTGGTCTGGAGGGTGGCGTCATCGTCGAGAAGGTGCGCAACCTGCCGATCGGTCACGGCCTCAACGCCGCGACCGGCGAGTACGTCGACATGATCGCCGAGGGCATCATCGACCCGGCGAAGGTCACGCGCTCCGCCCTGCAGAACGCCGCGTCGATCGCCGCGCTGTTCCTCACCACCGAGGCCGTCATCGCCGACAAGCCGGAGAAGGCCGCCGCGGCCGCTCCGGGCGGCATGCCGGGCGGTGACATGGACTTCTGATCCTCCGGGATCAGAGTTCCAGCGGTACCCCGTAGTACCTGTACGACCGCCGGCCCCGGGATTCGTCCTGGGGCCGGCGGTCGTCTGTGTGGTGCCGTGTGCGGTGTGCCGCGTCCGGCGGGTGTGCTGTCCGGGCCGGACCCCGATTTCTGTCATGACCCTGGCGTAACGCCCGTCTCAGGCCGCACAATGGCCGCGTCCCATGGAACCGCTCCCACGCGCCGTGGCCCGTTGCGCCCCGGCAAGATGGGAGCGCTCCCATGTGTTCGCCCCACCCGCACCCCGCCCCGTACGTCCGGACGAAAGGTCTCATCGGTGAACGCCCTACCACCCCCCGCCCGGCCCGCACCCGTCCGATCACGGTCCCGGTACGGGAGGCGCGCGCTCGGGATCTCGGCCGCCGCCCTGCTGTGCGCGGGTGCCCTGGCGGTTCCCGGCACGGCCCTGGCCGACGACGACGCGCCCGGACCCGAGCAGATTACCAACGGCGACTTCTCCGCCGGCACCGCCCCGTGGTGGTGGACGCCGAACGCCTCGGCGGCCGTGTCCGAGGGGCGGCTGTGCGTCGAGGTCCCCGCCGGTACGGCCGAGGCCTGGGACGTCATCGTCGGCCAGAACGACATCCCGATCGTCGCGGGCGAGAGCTACGAGCTGTCCTACACCGCCCGTTCGACCGTGCCGCTGACCGTCCAGACGCGGGTGCAGGAGGCCGTCGAGCCGTACGGCACCGTGCTCGCCACCGCCGACCCGGTGGGCACGGAGGACACCCAGGTCACCCGTACGTTCACGGCGTCGGTGGACCAGCCGGCCGCGTCGGTGCAGTTGCAGATCGGCGGTGGCGAGCGCGCCACGACCTTCTGCCTGGACGACGTGTCGCTGCGCGGCGGGGCCGAGCCTCCGGTGTACGTACCGGACACCGGCTCGCCGGTCCGCGTCAACCAGGTCGGCTACCTGCCCCGGGGCGTCAAGAGCGGCACCGTGGTCACCGACGCGGAGGCGCCGCTGACGTGGACCGTGAAGGCCGGGGACGGCTCGACGGCCGCCACCGGTACGACCGTTCCGCGGGGCGAGGACCCCAGTTCGCGCCAGCGGGTCCACACCTTCGACTTCGGCGGTCTCACCACGCCGGGCGACGGCTACACCGTGGAGGTCGACGGCGAGGTGAGCGAGCCGTTCTCGATCCGCGGGGACCTCTACGACGGTCTGCGCTCCGACGCGCTGGCGTACTTCTACCACAACCGCAGTGGCATCGAGATCGACGCGGATCTCGTCGGTGAGGAGTACGCGCGTCCGGCCGGGCACATCGGTGTCGCGCCGAACAAGGGGGACACGGACGTCCCGTGCAAGCCGGGGGTCTGCGACTACCGGCTGGACGTGTCGGGCGGCTGGTACGACGCGGGCGACCACGGCAAGTACGTGGTCAACGGCGGGATCTCGGTGGCCCAGCTGATGTCCACCTACGAGCGGACGCTGACCGCCGACAACGCCGAGTCGGCCCAGCTCGATGACGGCGCGCTGTGGGTGCCGGAGCGGGACAACGGGGTGCCGGACATCCTGGACGAGGCGCGCTGGGAGATGGACTTCCTGATCAAGATGCAGGTCCCGGCCGGCGAGCCGCTGGCGGGGATGGTCCATCACAAGATGCACGACGCCGAGTGGACCGGGCTGCCGATGAAGCCGCATCTGGACCCGCAGCAGCGTGAGTTGCACGCCCCGTCCACGGCCGCCACGCTCAACCTCGCCGCCACGGCCGCCCAGTGCGCCCGGCTCTACGCCCCCTACGACGAGGACTTCGCGGACCGCTGCCTGCGGGCCGCCGAGACCGCGTGGGACGCGGCGAAGCGGCACCCGGACGTGTTCGCCGACCCGAACGACGGCGTCGGCGGCGGCACGTACGACGACAACGACGTCTCCGACGAGTTCTACTGGGCGGCGGCGGAGCTGTTCACCACCACGGGCAAGGACACCTACCGCCAGGCGGTGCTCTCCTCCGACCTGCACGATGACGCGGACGCGGTCTTCCCGGCGGGCGGCGGCCTCTCCTGGGGCGCCACCGCCGGGCTCGGCGCGCTGACCCTGGCGACCGTGCCCAACAACCTGACTACCGATCAACTCGACGGTGTGCGGGCCACGGTGACCACAGCGGCCGACCGCTACGCCGCCCAGTCCCGTGCGCAGGCGTACGGGCTGCCGTACGCGCCCCGGGGAACGGACTACGTCTGGGGGTCCAACAGCCAGGTGCTCAACAACATGGTGGTGCTGGCCGTCGCCCACGACCTGACCGGCGAGGCCGCCTACCAGGACGCCGTGCTGCGGGGCGCCGACTACCTGTTCGGCCGCAACCCGCTGAACCAGTCGTACGTCACCGGCTACGGCGAGCGGGACTCGCACAACCAGCACCACCGCTTCTGGGCGCACCAGTACGACTCCAGCCTGCCGAACCCGGCGCCCGGTTCGGTCGCGGGCGGCCCCAACCGCACCGCCGCCGGCTCCGGTGACCCGGTGGCGGCGGAGAAGCTGAGCGGCTGCGCGCCCGCGATGTGCTACATCGACGACATCGGCTCCTGGTCGACCAACGAGATCACCGTCAACTGGAACGCCCCCCTCGCCTTCATCGCCTCCTACCTGGACGACGCGGGCGACGGCGGGCAGACCACCGCAGCCCGCACCTGCGAGGTCACGTACTCCTCGCACCCCTGGAGCGGTGGTTCGACCGTGTCGGTGAGGGTCGAGAACACCGGCTCGGCGCCGGTCGAGCCGTGGGCGCTGACCTGGCTGCTGCCCGGTGAGCAGAAGCTCAGCCACACGTGGAGCGCGGAGTTCGAGCAGCACGGGCGCACGGTCAGTGCACGGCCGCTGGCGTGGAACCGGACGCTGGCACCGGGTACGGCGGTCGACTTCGGCTTCAACACCTCGGCCACGGGGGCGGCCGCGGACCCGGGCACGTTCAAGCTGAACGGCCGGGCCTGCGCGTCGGGCTGACCCGGAGGGCCACTCGGGCCCGGACGCGGCCGCCCTTCGCGGGGTGCGCCGCCTCCGGGCCCTTTCCGTGCGCGGTGGGCCCGTGTGGTGGACGGGATCTCGCCGCCCCGCCGTTCCGGAACTCGTAGCCGCAAGGTACTGTGCATTGCATGGAACCGACCGGGTCGAGGCATCGCACCCCGAGCAAGGCGGCCAGCCAGCTCCGTAAGGGCGTCCTGGAGTACTGCGTGCTCGCCCTGATGCGCGACGGGCCGAGGTACGGGGTGGAGCTGCTCCGGGAGCTGGAGGAGACGGGGGCGCTGGCGACGAGCCAGGGCACGGTCTACCCGTTGCTGTCACGGCTGCGACGGGACGAACTCGTCGTCACCAGCTGGCGGGAGTCCACCTCCGGACCGCCCCGCCGCTACTACGAGTTGACCGAGGCCGGACACGCGGCACTCGCGGAGTTCACGGGGACGTGGCCCGGCTTCCGGGACGCGGTGGACCGCCTGCTCACGCCGACGGCGTGCGCGCAGCCATCTGGAAAGGCAGAGGAATGAAGGCCGAGAACGCGGGCGACACCGAGCGTGCGCTGGTGGAGCAGTACCTCGCGGCAGTCGGGCGTGAGGCGTCGGCGCTCCCGCCGGAGCGGCGTCAGGAGCTCGTCTCCGACCTCGCCGAACACATCGAGATCGCCCTGGCCGAGCGGCCGGGCGGGACGCGGGAGATCCTGAGCGAGCTGGGCGACCCGCGCACCATCGCGGCCACCGCGCTCCAGGAGTCGGGGGTCGGCGCGGGCTCCGGGGCGGCGGCCGCGCCCGAGGGGCGCGCGGTGGCGCCGGTGACCGTGGAACCGGTGAGCGGCTCGGGCAGGCGCCGCACGCCCGCCTGGGTCGTGGTCGCGCTGCCGGTCGTCGCGATGCTGGCGGGGATCCTCGTGGGCGTCCTCGGCCTGGTGCTGAGGATCGTCGGCGTGGTGGTGCTGTGCAGGTCCCGGCACTGGGACTGGAACCAGAAGTGGGTGGGCGTCGCGGTGACCGCCTTCCTCCCGACGGTCATCGCCCTCGGCTACAACTTCGGTGTCTCCTCCAGCGATGTGCCGGCCTTCCTGCCGTGGCTGCTGACGGGAGCGATGCTGGTCATGGTGGCCGTGGGCTCGGGCTGGCTCTGGAAGGTGCGCAAGGCCTGACGGCCCGGCGGGGCGCCCGGGCCGACGGGCCGGTGCTGTACGAGGGCCGGGCGCGTCCGGCAGCGCCGCCGAGTGCGTCGTGGTCCGGCCCCGCCGCTTGTCGTACGCCCCCGGGAACACCGGCCTCGCCGAGGCCGCCTCGCTGCCCGCCGGGACGACCGCGATCACGGCGTGTCCGCCGCGCACCGGAGAGATCTGAGAGTTGACTCTCACGAATTGTGAGAGGACACTCTCACGTCATGGGCACCCCTAACCGCTTGGGCGACATCGAAATCACCGATCCGCAGGCCATGCGGGCGCTGGCGCATCCGGTGCGGCTGGCGATCCTCGACCACCTGCGGCGGCACGGACCCGCGACCGCCACCCAACTCGCGCCCGATGTGGGAGCGACGCCCTCGGTGACCAGTTGGCATCTGCGCCATCTGGCCGGTTTCGGGCTGGTCCGTGACAGCGAGCCCGGCCCGGACCGCCGACAGCGGAGGTGGGAGGCGGCGGCACGCGGCTTCCGGTTCGAGGCGCCGCTGGACCCGGCCGACGAGGAGGGCCAGGCCGCCGCGCGGGTGCTGTCACAGCAGATGTTCCGGCGCTACGCCGACCTCCCGAGCCGATGGGCCGACGAGGTCGGACCCGCACTCGACCCGACGTGGCTCAGGCTGGCCGGGCTGGCCAACACCCGGGTCGTCGTGTCCGCCGAGGAACTCGCGGCGATCGAGGACGGGATCGAGCGCGTTCTCGCGCCGTACGTCACCCGCGACCCGGCCGAGCGGCCCGCCGACGGCCGTGGCGTCCTGCTGATGCGGTACGTACTGCCGGAAGGCTCCGAGGGGCAGGTCGGGGAGGCCGGCTCCGAGGAGCAGGCTGGGCAGGCCGGGGAGTCTGGAGAGTCCGAGCGGGCCGGGGAGTCCGGTCAGGCCGGGCAGACGCGGAAGGCGCCGTGAGCGGCCCGGAGCCGGTCGCGGCGACATCCCTGTGGCGGGATCGACGGTTCCGCCGCTTCTGGGCCGGTCAGTCGGTCTCGCAGTTCGGCGACCGGATCACCGAACTCGCCCTGCCCCTGATCGCCGTCAGCGCCCTGAACGCCTCGGCCAACCAGGTGGCGTGGCTGACCGCTCTCATCTGGACCCCGAACCTCCTCGCGATCATTCTGGGGGCCTGGGTCGACCAACGCGCCCGTAAGCGCCGCCTGATGGTCCTCGCCGACCTGGTGCGCGCCGTGGTACTGCTCAGCGTCCCGGTGGCCTACCTGCTGGGGGCGGTGACACTGGGGCAGTTGTACGCCGTGGCGCTGCTGACGGGCGCCGCCGGGGTGCTGTTCAACACCGCCTATCCGCCCTTCTTCGTACGCCTGGTGCCGCGCGCCTCCTACGTCGACGCGAACAGCAAGCTCAGCGCCACCCGGTCCGCGTCGTACGTCGTCGGCCCGGCCGTCGGCGGCGCTCTGATCCAGGTGCTGACCGCGCCCGTCACCCTTGTCGTGGACGCCCTGACCTTTCTGGCGTCAGCGGTCCTGGTGGGCCGGGTACCGGTCGACGAACCGCCTTCCGCCCCTGGGGACCCGGTGGCGCCTCCGTTGTGGCGACGCGCCCGGGAGGGGCTGACGTTCGTCGTCCGCCATCCGGTGCTGCGGGCCGCCCTCAGCTGCGCGGCGACCGTCAACTTCTTCTCCTTCGTCGCGGGCAGCGGACTGCTCGTGCTGTTCGCCAACCGGACCCTGGAGCTCTCGGCGGGAGCGATCGGCATCGCGTTCGGGGTCGGCGCGACCGGATCCCTGCTCGGCGCGGTGCTCGCCCCGAAGATCTCGCGACGGATCGGTGTGGGGCGCAGCATCTGCGTGGGGGCCGTCCTGTTTCCCGCGCCGACCGCCCTTGTCGCCGCGGCCGACGGCCCGCTCTGGCTCCGCGCCGGTGCGCTGGCCGCGGCCGAGTTCCTGTCCGGCTTCGGCGTCATGCTGTTCGACGTCAACCTCAACTCCCTCCAGGCCGCGGTGATCCCCGACGGCATGCGCAGTCGCGTGGCCGGCGCGTACGGCACGATCAACTACGGCGTACGCCCCCTCGGTGCCGTCGTCGGAGGGCTCCTCGCCACCTTCGTCGGTCTGAGGCCGACTCTCCTCGTCGCCGCTGTCGGCGGAGCCCTGTCGCTGCTCTGGCTCCTGCCGTCGCCGATACCCGGCATCCGTTCCCTGGCTCCCGGTGACACCGTGGACGCGGTGGACGCCGCCGACGACACGGACGACGACAGCCGCCCCGTGCCCTGTTGACCCCCTCGACGCGGGCACGGGCGGCCGCGGAGACCACATCTCTTCCTCCGCGTCGGGGAATTGGCCACGCTGTGTAGGCATACCCGCTACTCAGCGTGGAAATGGGAAAGATCATGATGACGGCTACGGAACGGCGCGATGAAGCAGGGGACAGAGTGCGGGCGGCGGAGGAGGCGGTGGCGCGGTTGCGGGCCGGGCTCGCGTCGGTCGGGGTGAAACTGCCGTCGCTGGGCGTCGACCCGGTGTCGTGCGCGGGCGGCGAGCCGGTCCCGCTGGTCGATCTCGGCCGGTGCTCGATCGAGACGGCGCTGCGCCTGACCGCCCAGCTCGAAGCGAAGGCCCCTCATGACAGTTGAAGGACGTGAGCCGTGTACGCCCGAGCCCGGCACCTTCGCGGTGGACGGCCGCGACGGACGGGTGGGCCGGGTGATGAGGCGCGTGGGACCGTACGTACAACTGCGGCCGCCGGGTGGCGGCGCGGAGTGGGAGTGCCCGTGGGAGTCCGTGCGCCCGGCGCCGCCGGGCGTCGCGCTGCGGGCCCGGGTGAGGGAGATCAACCGGGAAGGGCAGCTGCCGCGATGACCGTGGCGCCGGTCGGAAGCGCTCCGTGCTCCTGCCGGCGTCCTGCCCCGCACGCCGAGAGGCGGGGGCAGGCCCGTGTGTCCGGGTCTGCCCCCGCCTGTGTCCGGCGGCGGTGCCTGCGTCGTGCCTACCGCAGGCGGTGGCCGACGTAGTAGCTCTCGACCTGGGCGTGGTAGGCCGGGTCGCCGGTGTGCTTGTGCTTGTCGAACTCCGGCGAGTCCTTGATCTGTTCCTTGGTCAGGTCGACGAAGATCGTCCGGTGCTCGGTGTCGATGCCCTTGACGGTGCCGGCGGGCAGAAGCACCTCCTTGCCGAAGATCCAGACGCCGGTGTCGACCACGAGGTAGGCCGAGCCCACGTCGTCCGAGTGCTTGTCCACCTTTCCGATGCTGCCATCGGTCGCCTCGACCGTGTAACCGGTCAGGTCGGCGCCCGCGGTATGACCGCTTGTCGGCTGGTAACCCCACAGGTGGTCGCTCATCATCGGCTCCTTTCGTGACGGTCCATTCGGTCTCGACAAGGCGGGTGCCCCCGATCATGGAAGACACACACGCATGGAGAAAGAAATGAAAATGCGAGTGGGCCGGAAATCTCTTTCCGGCCCACTCGCATCATCGGTCATGGTGAAGCGCTGTCTACCAGCGGTACCACCGACCGCGCTTACCGCCACTCGCGGCGGGCCGGACGAAGAATCCGATCAGCCAGACGATGAGTACGATCACCGCGATCCACCACAGTGCCTTGAGTGCAAAACCGGCACCGAAAAGAATCAGGGCGAGCAGAAGAACGAGAAGCAGGGGACCCATAGTTATCAACCTCCGACACGTCTGGTGCCCCTTGATTAATTCGATACACCGATCGCTCGTGGATTCTTTTCATGGCCGCGCGGCCGCAGGTTCCGGCGCGGGTGCCCGGCCGGGCGTCAGACCCCCGCCGGTTCCTTCGCCGTGGGGTCGTCGGAGCCGCCCGAGTCGCGGTCCTCGGAGGCGGACGCCGGTGCCCCGGGGTGGCCGGTGGGCGTGGTCGTGGGCTCGGCCGAGGCCGAGGCCGGGGCCGGTTGCTGGGAGACGTTGAACTCCTCCAGCAGCGACGTGCTGAAGCCGAAGAAGTACGTGGCGGCGAACCCGGCGACGTATCCCACGAGCAGGCCGCCCGCGTAGATCGCGACCGTCGTGCCCAGGCCGTGGTTGCCGTCCAGGAGCGGGAACAGGGCCCAGCCGGACGGGCCGATGGCCGTGGAACCCACCGAGTCGCCGAGCTGGTTGAACAGGCCCACGAAGCCGCCGCCGAACGCGCCGCCCACACAGGCCGTGACGAACGGACGGCCCAGGGGGAGCGAGACGCCGTAGATCAGGGGCTCACCGACACCCAGCAGGCCCGCGGGGAAGGCCGACTTGATGGTCTTGCGGATCGACTCGTTGCGGGGGAGGCGCAGATAGACCGCGGCCGCCGCGCCGACCTGGCCGGCCCCGGCCATCGCGAGGATCGGGAGCAGGACCGTGAAGCCCTGCTGCTCGATCAGCGTCGTGTGGATCGGGATGAGGGCCTGGTGCAGGCCCAGCATCACCAGCGGCAGGAAGAAGCCGCCGAGCAGGAAGCCCGCTCCCGCGCCGCCCGTCGACAGCAGCCAGTCCGCGAACGTGCCGATCGCGGAGGAGACCTCACCGGCCACGAACATCAGGCCGAAGATCGTGACGAGGCCCGAGACCAGGACGGTGAGGGTCGGGGTGACCAGGACGTCCAGGGCCTCCGGCACCCAGCGGCGGCACCACTTCTCGACGTACACCGCGAGGACGGCCGCGCCGAGGGCACCGAGGACACCGCCCTGGCCCGGGGCGAGGGTCTGGCCGAAGGCGTCGATGTTCGCGACGCCCGGGAAGACGATGATCGCCGCGACCGCGCCGCCCAGGATCGGCGTACCGCCGAACTCCTTCGCCGTGTTGTAGCCGACGAAGACCGCGATCAGCGCCATGAAGCCGGAGGCCATCGCGGCGAGCGCGGGGGTGACGGACGGCAGCCAGCCCAGGTTCACCAGCAGGCCGTTGAGGCCCGCGATGATGCCGCAGCCGATCAGGGCGGGGATCAGCGGCACGAAGATGTTCGCGACGCGGCGCAGGAACAGCTTGAACGGGGTGGCGTTCTTCGCCTTCCGCTGTGCCCTGATGGCCGCGCCCTGGGCGGCCAGCTCCTCCGCCGACACCGGGGCGGGGGTGCCGGAGGCCGGCTCGGCGGGGGCCGAGTCCCGGCCTTCCTCGACGAGGCGCTCGAACTCGGGGGTGACCCGGGCGACGGTGCCCGGACCGAGCACGATCTGGTACGTGTCGTCCTCGACCACGCCCATCACGGCGGGGACGGCCTTCAGGGCCTCGTCGTCGACGAGGGAGCGGTCGTGCAGTCCGAGCCGGAGCCGGGTCATGCAGTGGGCGATCGAGCTGACGTTCGCCGCGCCACCGACGAGCGGAAGGATCGCGGCGGCTGTCGCGCGGTTCTTGTCTTCAGTAGCCATGGTGCGTCGTGCCTTGCTGTGCGGGGGAGTGGTGCGTCAGGTGGTGCGGACGGCCGCGAGGGCGGCGCGGAGGTGGCCGTGCGAGTCGGCGAGGAGGCGGGAGGCCGTGGGCCCGTCGACGCCGCCCAGGATGGTGAGGACGGCGTTCTTCACCTCGCCGCCGGTGGCGGCGAGCGCCGCCTCGATCTCCTGGTCGGTGGCGCCGGTGGCGAGCGAGACGATCCGGCGGGAGCGGGCGCGCAGCTTCTCGTTGGAGGCGCGCACGTCCACCATCAGGTTCCCGTACGTCTTGCCCAGCCGGATCATCGTGATCGTCGAGATCATGTTGAGCACGAGCTTCTGGGCCGTACCGGCCTTGAGCCGGGTGGAGCCGGTCAGCAGCTCGGGGCCGACGACGACCTCCAGGCCGTGTTCGGCCGCCGCCCCGAGCGCGGAGTCCGCGTTGCAGGAGAGGCCGAGGGTGAGCGCTCCCCGGGAGCGGGCGTGCTCGACGGCGCCCACGGCGTACGGGGTGCGGCCGGAGGCGGAGATCCCGACCACGGTGTCGTCGGCGGTCAGACCCAGCCCGTCCAGGTCGGCGGCGGCCAGCTCCTTGCTGTCCTCGGCGCCCTCGACGGCGGTGATCATGGCGGACGGGCCGCCCGCGATCAGGCCGATCACCTCGGACGGGTCGGTGTTGAAGGTGGGCGGGCACTCGCTGGCGTCGAGGACCCCGAGGCGGCCCGCGGTGCCGGCGCCCGCGTAGATCAGCCGGCCGCCGCGCGCCATGCGCTCGGCGGTGGCGTCGATCGCGGCGGCGATCCGGGGGAGCACCCGGGAGACGGCGGCGGGGACGGTGTTGTCCTCGCCGTTCATGATGGCGGCTATCTCGGCCGTGGGGAGCTGGTCGATCTCGGCCAGCTCGGGGCGGAACGCCTCGGTGGTCAGGGTGGCGAGCTGGGCGCGCAGGGCGCCGTAGCCGTCGGGGGTGGCGGCGTCGGCGTCGGTGGTGGAGGTCATGGACGGCGGCTCTGCTTTCTCGTTCATCATCACGTGCGGGTGCGGGTGCGGGTGCGGGGTACGCGGGGGCGGCGTCGGCGGGGCGCCGTCAGCGGCTGCGGGGGGCGTGGCGGTGGGCCAGCGCCTCGTACGAGGCGGACAATGCGGGCGCGGCCGTCTCGTACGTGCGCTGGGCGACGCCTATGAACAGGCAGTCCACGACCAGCAGTTGGCTCGTCCGGCTGGACATCGCCGCGGGCCGCAGCTCGCTCTCCCGGGCGGTCGAGGTGGTCAGGATGTGGTCGGCGTACTGGGTGACCGGCCCGTCCGGGCGTCCGGTGATCGCGATGGTCGTCGCGCCCCGGTCGAAGGCGACCCGCAGCGGCTCTATGACGTCACCGGTGGAGCCGGAGTGGGTGATGGCGATGGCCACGTCTCCCGAGCGCAGCTGCACCGCGTTCGTCACGGCGAGGTGCGGGTCCGTGTGGGCGTGCGCTATCAGGCCGATCCGCAGGAGCTTCTGCGCGAGGTCCTGGCCGACGAGGGAGGAGGCGCCCACGCCGTAGACGTCGATACGGCGGGCGGTCGCGGCGGCCGACACGGCGGCGCCGAGCTGGACGGTGTCGAGCCCGGCGGCCGTGTCCGCGAGGGTCTGCTGCTCGTCGTAGGCGAGCTTGGCGACGACGTCGGCGATCGGGTCGTCGACCGCGATGTCCGCGGTGACGGCGGGCGCCCGGCCCGACTGCTGATGGGCGGCGAGCCCCGCCAGGGCCAGGCGCAGGTCGCGGTAGCCCGGGTAGCCGAGGAGGCGGGCGGTGCGGACCACGGTGGCCTCGCTGGTGCCGGTGAGCTCGGCGAGACCGGTGACGGTGAGGGCGG
Organism: Streptomyces halstedii; assembly: GCA_000720535.1. Taxonomy (GTDB): domain Bacteria; phylum Actinomycetota; class Actinomycetes; order Streptomycetales; family Streptomycetaceae; genus Streptomyces; species Streptomyces halstedii. The sequence continues at coordinate 190,967 of JOAZ01000006.1, read as the reverse complement.
CGCACCCCGCGGGGTCCCCCGCGACGGCTTCGGCCACCCGCTGCATGGAGCGGGTCATGGACGGGGCGAGGGTCCGCACCTTGGCCGCGAGGGCGGCGGGCGCGGGCGGGGAATCGGCGCTGAAACTTTCCTTCACGTCATTGGTCACGTTTGAAAGATATTTTCAACCCCGTGTCCCGTCAACCCCCTTTGGTCCGACCTGTGGAAAACCCTTCCGGCCCACCCGGCGCGGGCCGGGAGGGCGAGCGGGAAGACAGGCAGGAGGACAATGGAGGCATGGAGTTGAACACCCTGGAACGAGCACTGCACACCGCACGCGCGCTGGTGATGGCCGATCTCGTCGCGGGCGACGTCGCCGAGGCCCAGATCGTCTCGCTGGTCGAGGACGCGGTGACCCATCGCCGGTGGTGGGTGGAGCAGTGGCCCGAGGGCGTGTCCTACGTCACCGGCCTGATCGCGCAGGACGTCCAGGACGCCCTGCTGGAGCGTTACGGCCGCTGGCCGCTCTGCCCGGTGTGCACGGAGGGACCGCACGCGCTCGACGTCGAACCGGAGCTCGGCCCCGACCCGCACTGGGTCTGCACCGAGACCGCGGTGTCCGTCGCCCCCGTGGGCGGGCTGGCCGGCGTGCTGCGCCGATGACTCTCTACATCGACCCACCGACCTGGCCGGGCCACGGGCGCCTCTGGTCTCACCTGGTCAGCGACGTGTCGTTCGAGGAGCTGCACGCCTTCGCCGCCACCATCGGCTGCCCGCCGCGCGCCTTCGAGCGCGACCACTACGACATCCCTGAGGGGCACTACGCCGACGCGGTGCGCGCCGGGGCGAGGGAGGTCGGATCGAAGGAGATCGTGCGCCGGCTCACGGCCGCCGGGCTACGGCGGCCGAAGGGCCGCCCGGCGCCGCCCGCGCAGACGACGACGGCGCTCACGCGGGAAACGCCCCTCACTCCGACGACGCCGTCCCCGTGACTGAGGCCGTCCCCGTGACGGACGCCGGGGAGACCGTGGCTCGCGGCCCGGAACCGGCGCTCGCGCCCGCCACCCGCAGGGACGGCGTCCCGGCGCCGCCCAGCCGCAGCGAGACCCCCACGGCCGCCAGGCCGACGACCAGCATGGCCGCACCCGCCCACGCGGTCGCCTGGAAGCCGAAGTCCGCGTCGATCACCGCGCCGCCCAGCCAGGGGCCGCTGGTGTTGCCCAGGTTGAACGCGGCCGTCGTCGTCGCGCCCGCCAGCGTCGGGGCGGCGCCCGCCACGTTGAACATCCGGGCGTTGAGCGCCGGGGCGGTGAAGAACGCGGACAGCCCCAGCAGGAACGCCAGCACCACCACCGCCACCTGGCTGGACGCGAACAGTGCCAGTGCCACCAGGAAGACCGTCGACGCGCTGATACCGCTCAGCAGCACACCGAAGAGGTGCGCGTCCGCGACCCGGCCGCCGATCATCGTGCCGATGAGGGCGCCCAGGCCGAACAGCCCCAGCACCCAGGGCACCCACCCCGAACCGAACCCCGCGACGTCCGTCAGCAGCGGTGCCAGATAGCTGAACGCGCAGAACACCCCGCCCGCGGCGAGCGCCGTGATGACGATCGACAGCCACACCTGCCGGTCCCGGTAGATCGCCAGCTCACGCCTCAGCTGCGGCTTCTTCTCCGGCAGCGGGATGCGCGGGATCCGGGTGACGACCCCGGCCAGGGCGACCGCGGAGGCGGCGCCGACCGCCCAGAACGCCGAACGCCAGCCGAAGTGCTCACCGAGGAACGCGCCCAGCGGCACCCCCAGCACGTTGGCGATCGACAGTCCGCCGATCATCACGGCCATCGCCCTGGCCCGCGCGTTCACCGGGACCATCGCGATGGCGACCGCCGCCCCGACCGCCCAGAAGCCCGCGCAGGCCAGCGCGCTCACCACCCGGGAGACGAACAGCACCTCGTACGTCGGTGCCAGCGCACCCGCGATCTGGCCCACCCCGAAGACCGAGATGAGGGCGATGAGCGTCGTACGGCGAGGCAGCCGCAGGGTGGCCACGGCCAGCAGCGGGGCGCCCACCACCATGCCGATCGCGAACGCGGATATCAGGAGTCCGGCCTGCGGTATCGACACGTCCATGTCGTCGGCTATCGGCGGCAGCAGCCCGGAGAGCATGAACTCACTGGTACCGAGAGCGAAGACCGAGAGGCCGAGGATGTACACGGCCAGGGGCATACGGGCGCGGCGGGAAGCAGAGTCGGGCATGACACACAGCAACAGCGACCCGGTGCCCGCCATTCCCCTGTCTCAGCCGGTGAGCAGCTCCAGTTCCGTCGTCACGTTCTGCCGGGCCCTCGGCTCCCACACGGCGGCCCCGTGGGGCGTACGGAACAGGCGTGGCAGCCCCAGCAGGTGACGCAGGACATCGGCCCGTCCCGCGCGGAAGAGGTCGTCCGGGACGAAGCCGTACTCCTCGCGCACCTGGGCCGCGTACGCCGCGTACTCCCTGGGGGCCGACGCCAGGATCGCCAGGTCCGCGTCGCACAGCACCTCGCCGTCCCGGTCGCCGTCCGCCGGGTCGTGGGTGACGGTGAGCCGGACCAGCCGGGCCACCTCGGCCGTCGCCGCGTCGGGCACCCCCGCCTCGGGCAGCGCCCGTTCGGCCAGCGCGGCGCTGCGCTCCTCGTTCTCGGAGCGGTCGGGGCGGTAGACCGCGTCGTGGAACCAGACGGCCAGGCGCACCACGTCCGGGTCGGCGGCGTGACCGGCCAGCGTGTCGACGTGGTCCAGGACCTGGGCGAGGTGGGCCGTGGTGTGGTAGCGCCGCTGGGGCTCGCCCCAGCGTTCCAGGAGGTGCTCGGCGTACGGCAGAGGGTCGGGCCCGGAGGCCGTGCCCCGTACGGCGACGAGGGCGTCCTGCCAGCGGCGGCGGAGTGCGGAGGCGTCGGTCATAGGGCGAGGGTAGAGCGGCCGGTGCCGGTGCCGGGGATCCCGGCGGGCGGGTGCCGGTGCCGGGACCTTGTCGGGCGGGCCGACCAGTGGTTACGTTGCGGCGGTGACAGAAGCGGCGCTCCCGGCGTACCGGGCGGACCACGGCGCGGCCCTCGCCGCCACGCCGTACGCGATGGACCTCAACGCCGATCTCGGGGAGGGGTTCGGGCGCTGGACCCTCACCGAGGACGAGGCGCTGCTGACCTGTGTCACCAGCGCCAACGTGGCCTGCGGCTTCCATGCCGGAGACGCCTCCGTGATGCGGCGGGTCTGCGACGCGGCGGCGGCCCGGGGCGTGCGGATCGGGGCACAGGTCTCCTACCGGGACCTGGCCGGATTCGGGCGCCGCGCCATGGACGTACCGGCGGCCGAACTCACCGCCGAGACCGCCTACCAGATCGGCGCGCTCCGGGTGTTCGCCGAGGCGGCCGGTTCCGCCGTCACCTACGTCAAACCGCACGGCGCGCTGTACAACCGCACCGTCCACGACGACGGGCAGGCGGCCGCAGTCGTCGCCGGGGTGCTGCTCGCCGGGGGCCGTCCCGCCGTCCTGGGCCTGCCCGGCTCCCGGCTGCTCGCCCATGCCCGGGAGGCGGGACTGACCGCCGTGGAGGAGGCCTTCGCCGACCGCGCCTACACACCCCGGGGCACGCTCGTCCCCCGGGGCGAGGAAGGCGCGGTGGTGCACGACGCGGACGAAGTCGTACGCCGGAGCGTCGGCATGGCCGTCGAGCGCGCCGTGACCGGAGTGGACGGCAGCCGGATACCGGTCGACGCGAGGTCGCTGTGCGTCCACGGAGACACCCCCGGGGCGGCGGCGCTCGCCCGGCGCGTCCGGACCGCCCTGGAGGACGCGGGCGTGACGGTACGGGCGTTCGTGTGAGCGCGGTACGGGTGCTCCCGGCCGGACCGGACGCCCTGCTGGTCGAGCTGTCCTGCGGGGAGGCGGCCGAGGCCTTCCACGCGGAGCTGCTGCGCCGCCGTTCACGGGGCGCGCTGCCCGCCGTCCGCGAGATCGTCCCGGGAGCCACCACCGTGCTGCTGGACGGGATCGAGCCCGGGGCGGCCGCCGCGCTCGCCCGGCGGCTGACGTCCTGGGAGGTGCCGCCCCTGCGGCAGGGCGGCGGTGCGGCCGTCGAGATACCGGTGGTCTACGACGGTCCGGACCTCGCCGAGGTCGCCGGGGCGTGGGGTGTGCCCGTCGCGGACGTGCCGCGCATCCACGCGCGGACCGAGTTCCGGGTGGCGTTCTGCGGGTTCGCGCCCGGATTCGGCTATCTCACGGGGCTGCCCGGTCATCTGCGGGTGCCGCGCCGGGCCACACCGCGCACCCGGGTGCCCGCCGGTGCGCTGGCCCTCGCCGGGCCGTACACCGGGCTCTACCCGCGCCCCTCGCCCGGCGGCTGGCAGCTCATCGGCCGGACACCGGAGCCGGAGGCCCTGTGGGACCCGGGACGTGAACCGGCCGCGCTGCTCGGTCCGGGGTCCCGGGTGCGCTTCGTGGTCGCGGGGGGCGCCGGATGACCCGGGGGGCCGGCACGGCCCGGGGCACCGCCCGGGACGCGCCGCGGGTCCCGGGCCCCGGGCGCGGGGAGGCGAGTGCCGCCGGGCGCGGGGACGTGGCGGCCGCCGGTGCCCGGCTGGAGGTCGTACGGGCCGGGGCGCTGACGACGGTGCAGGACGCGGGGCGGACCGGCCGGGCGCATCTCGGCGTGCCCCGCGCGGGGGCGCTGGACGGCCCGGCCCGGGACCTGGCCAACCGGCTCGTCGGCAACCCCCCGGACGCGGCCGTGCTGGAGACCACCCTCACGGGCTGCGCGGTCCGCGTCACCGGTCCCCGCCCCGTCACCGCCGTGGTCGGCGGGGCGGTGTGCCGGGTGACCGTGGACGGGAGGCCGGCGGCCTGGGGCGCGCCCGTGCGCGTACCGGCCGGGGCGGTGCTGGAGGCCGGGCCCGCGCTGCACGGACTCCGCGCCTATCTGGCGTTCGGCGGCGGCCTGGTGCCCGGACCGGTGCTGGGCAGCCGGTCGGCCGACCTGCTCTCGGGGCTCGGTCCGCCGGTCCTGCGCGACGGCGACGCCCTGCCCCTGGGCGCGGTCGTTCCGGGGCGAGGCTGCCCGGCCGCCGGTCCCGTGCCCTGGCCGGGCGCGCCCACCGAGCTGGTCCTGCCGGTGCACCCTGGGCCGCGCCACGACTGGTTCACGTCCGCCGCGCTGCGTACGTTCACCACCGCCGTGTACCGGGTCTCGGAGCGGAGCAACCGGATCGGGCTGCGTACCGAGGGGCCCGTCCTGGAGCGTGCCCGGGGCGGTGAGCTCCCCAGCGAGGGCATGGTGCTGGGTGCCGTGCAGGTGCCGCCGGACGGGCGGCCCGTGGTGTTCCTCAACGATCATCCGACGACCGGCGGTTACCCGGTCGTGGGCGTGGTCGCCCTGTCCGCGCTCGCCGCGGCGGCGCAGGCGGTCCCCGGGACACCGGTGCGGTTCGTGGCGGCCTGAGCGCCGTTGTCAGGAGGCTCCAGTACGTTACCGAAGCGTAACTTACCGGCTGGTTACTTGAGGTAACACCCCGGTGCTAGCTTGCGCTCACCCTGCATCCGACGTGTGCGAGGAGTGAGCCGTGAGTCCCCGTCAGACCGCCCGTTCCAGCTCGACCGCGCGTACCCCCCACCCCGGTCTCCGCCCCACCGCCCGCCGCCGTACCGGGCGGCCGGTACTGGCGGTGCTCGCCGCGGCGGCCTGCCTCGGCGCCTTCGCCGTACCCGCCGCCTCCGCCGCGACGGGTACCGAGCCGGTGGTGTCCCGGGGCGTCACCATCCCCGCCTTCTACACCCCGCCCGCCGGACTGCCCGCCGCGGACGGCGCCCTCGTGCGCACCGAACCCCTCCCGCTGGGGCTGAGCCTGCCGGGACTGGACGGCAAGCCGATGCCGGGTACGGCGACCCGGCTGATGTACAAGTCCACGGACTCCGCCGGACAGCCCGTCGCCGTCACCGGCGCCTACATCGAACCCTCGGCCCGCTGGAAGGGCTCCGGTCCCCGCCCGCTGGTCGCGCTGGCCTCCGGGACGATGGGCCAGGGTGACCAGTGCGCCCCCTCGCTCGCCCTCCAGCACCCCCTGACCATCGGTGAGGGAACGCTCTCCATCGGCTACGACAACCTGGCCGTCTACCGCTTCCTCGCCGAGGGCGCCGCGGTCGTCGTCACCGACTACGTGGGCCTCGGCACGACCGACCGGCTGCACACCTACGTCAACCGGGTCGACGAGGGGCACGCCCTGCTGGACGCGGTCCGCGCCGCGTACGGAGTCGACGGGGCGTCGGTCACCAAGGACTCGCGCGTCGGCCTGTACGGCTACAGCCAGGGCGGCGGCGCCACCGCCGCGGCCGCCGAACTCCAGCCCGTCTACGCCCCGGACATCACGCTGGCCGGGACCTACGCCGGTGCGCCGCCCGCCGATCTCACCGAGGTCATGAAGGGCATAGACGGCAGCGCCCTGGCGGGCGCCCTGGGCTGGTCGATCAACGGCTTCGTCCAGTCCGAACCCTCCCTGCGGGCCGTCGTCGACGCCCGCACCAACGCGGCCGGCAAGGCCGCGCTCCAGGACACGTCCACCATGTGCGTCGGCGACGCGATCCTGGGCCACGGCTTCACCAAGAGCACCAAGTGGACGGCGGACGGCCGGTCCCTGGCCGACATCATCGCGGCCGAGCCCCAGCTCCGGGCGGTGCTCGACCAGCAGCGCATCGGCACCCTGAAGCCGACCGGACCGGTGCGGCTGGCGACCGGGGTCCACGACGACATCGTGCCGCACGGACAGGCCCGCCAACTGGCGGTGGACTGGTGCCGCAAGGGCGGTGACGTGACGTACGACGCGGTCGTCCTGCCCAACCTCGGCGACAAGATACTCACCAACCACCTCGCGCCCCTCCTCGCCGACCAGGGCAAGGCCGTGTCCTGGCTGACCGACCGCCTCGAAGGCAGGCGCACCACCTCCAACTGCTGGTCGATGCCGCTCCAGCCCTGACGTACCCCCGCCCGTGACCGCGCGAGGCCGCGGCGCGTCCGCCCCCACGGACGCCGCCGCGGCCTCGCGTCTTCGCCGGGCCGCGCCGCCGTACGTTCGCGGAGGGAGCCGCCGTACGTTCACATAGGGAGCTGCGCTGTCAGGTGGCTGACCCGTAGGCTGGTCAATGGACTAGACCTATAGCCGCTTCCGAAGAATTGGGATCCCATGAGCAACCGTGCACTACTGGAGGTGATCGCACTCGACGCGGAGGACGCGGTCGCGGCCCAGGCGGGTGGTGCGGACCGCCTCGAAGTCGTCACCGACATGGCCGCCGACGGCCTGACGCCCTCCGCGAAGACCGTCGCGGAGATCCGGTCCGCCGTGGACATCCCCATGCGGGTCATGCTCAGGGTGGCGGACGGATTCGCGGCCGGTGACATCGATGTACTGGTCGACAAGGCACGCGAGATGCGGGCCGAGGGCGCCGAGGAGTTCGTCCTCGGCTTCCTGGACCAGGACGGCCACGCCGACCTGGTGGCCGTCGAGCGCCTCGTCGCGGAGCTGGAGGGCTGCCGGTGGACCTTCCACCGGGCGATCGACCGCGCCGTGGACCGCGACGTCCTGCGCAAGCACCTGGCCGACCTGCCGGGACTGGACACCTATCTGACGGCGGGCGCCGCGACCGGGGTGGACGACGGCATCCCGACCCTGCTGGCCGAGGCGGCCCGCTCGGGGCAGCCCGGCTACGAGGCCCGGATCCTGGTGGGCGGCGGCCTCCGCCTGGACCACCTGCCCCGCCTGAGGGCCGGCGGTGTCGACGCCTTCCACATCGGCGGAGCGGCCCGCCCCGGCGGCTGGTCCGGCCCGGTGGACGTGGCGGCCGTACGGGAGTGGCGCGCGGCGATCGACGGGTGACGGACCCGGGGACACCCGCGTGGCCGGACACCACTCACCCGCCGGGCGACGCCGGGCCGCGCCCGGCGGGTGAGCGCTTCCGGATCCCCCGCCGGTCCCGCCCGGTCGCCGTGCCCGGCCAGGTCCCGCCCGGTCGCCGTGCCCGGCCCGCTCGCCCCGCCCGGATCAGGCGCCGGCGAGCCGCTCCGGCAGGGGCGCCGCGTGCAGCACGGTCAGCCCCGACACGGCTCGGGTCAGCGCCACGTACAGACGGCGCAGCCCCGTACGCTCGTCGGGCTCCCCGTCGACCACCGCGGCCGGTTCGTCCAGCACCACGTAGTCGTACTCCAGGCCCTTCGCCAGGGAGGCCGGGACGAGGGTCAGCCGGGAGGAGGCCGTCGTCTCCTCGCCGGGGGAGAGGTGGCCGTGACCGGCCGCGGCGAGCGCGGCGGCCAGGGCCGGGACACGCGCGTCGGCCGCGATCAGGCCGATCGAGCCCTCCTGGCGCAGCGACTCCTCGCACGCCGCGACCACCGCCGCGTCCAGGGATTCCGGATCCGCCACCTCCCGTACGGCCAGCGAGCCCGGAGCCTCACGCACCGACTCCACCGGGGCCAGACCGGGCGAGATCGCGGGGAGCAGCCGGGAGGCGTACGCGATCACCTCGCGCGGCACACGGAAACCGGCCGTCAGCTCCTCCACCACCGCGTCCGCCTTGCCCAGATGGAACAGCGCCCGCTCCCAGCTCGCCGTGGACCACGGCGTCGTGCCCTGCGCCAGGTCACCGAGCACGGTCGCCGAACCTGTGGAACAGCGCCGCCCGACCGCCCGGTACTGCATCGGGGACAGGTCCTGGGCCTCGTCGACGACCACGTGCCCCAGCGAGTGCGTACGCGCCACCAGGTCGGCCGCCTCGTCGATCAGCACCGCGTCGGCCGCCGTCCACCTCGCGGACTTCACAGCGCGCCCCGGTTTCGCCGCCAGCAGGTGCTCGCGCTCCTCCGCGGTGAGGAGCCCCTCCGCGTGCGCGTCGAGGAACTCCGCGTCCGTCAGCAGCCGCAGCACGAGCTTCGCCGGGTCCACCACCGGCCAGATCGCCTTCACCGCCGCCTTCACCGCGGGGTTGCGGGCCACCGCGTTCTGCACCCGGTCGTCGGGCGCCTCACCGGCCTCCTCCATCCGTACGAGCACGGCGTGCGCGATCCGCTGCGGCAGCGCCTCGTGGGCCGCGCCGTACCGCATGTCGCGGGCGAGCAGCTCGGTGACCATCTCCTCGATCTCGTACGCCGGTACCCGCCAGCGCCGTGAGCCGCGCACCACCACGACCGGCTCGGTCGGCGGGGTGACGTGCGAGCGGATCGCCCGGCGCAGCACCTCGGCCATCCGGGCGTCGCCCTTGATCACGGCGGCGGCCGGCTCGTCGGTGCCGCGCACCTCGACCCGGGCCGCCACCAGGTCCTCGACGGTGGCCTGCTTCACCTCCAGCTCGCCGAGCGCGGGGAGCACCTGCTCGATGTAGTGCAGGAAGGACTTGTTGGGGCCGATGACGAGGGTGCCGGTACGGGCCAGTCGCTCCCGGTGCGCGTACAGGAGGTAGGCGACCCGGTGCAGGCCCACGGCCGTCTTGCCGGTCCCGGGACCTCCCTGGACGCACACCGTCCCGCCGAGCCCGCTGCGGACGATCTCGTCCTGCTCCGGCTGGATCGTGGCCACGATGTCGCGCATCGGCCCGACACGGGGCCGCTCGATCTCCGCCTGGAGGAGCTTGCTGGTCTGCTCGGCCTCGGCCGGGTCGGTGAGGTGCTCGTCCTCGTACGCGGTCAGCTCGCCGCCGGTGTAGCCGAAACGGCGCCGCCGGTCCACGTCCAGGGGGTTGTTCCTGGAGGCCTGGTAGAAGGGCTGGGACACCGGGGCGCGCCAGTCGATGACCATCGGGTCGCCGTGCGCGTCGTGGACGTGGCGGCGGCCGATGTAGAACTGCTCGCCCTCGGCCCCTTCGGCCGCCTCGCCGCCCACCGGGCGCAGGTAGTCCAGGCGGCCGAAGAAGAGCGGGGTGTGCGCCAGATCGGCCAGCGCCTTGATCCGGTCATCCATCTGGGCCTGGAGGACCGCGGCGTTGACCCAGTTCGCGGTGACGTCGCGGATGTCCAGGGCCTGCACGTCCTCACGCATGGCGCGCAGGGCGGCACGGGACGCGGCCAGGTGGGCGCGTTCGCTCGCGAGCGGATCACCGGACGCACCGGGGCCGGCAGTCTCGGGTGGGGTTGTCGCTTCGTGCGTGGGCACGGTCTTGCCTCCGGCTTTCGACACAGGACGGCGGACCGCGCTCACGGCACGGCCCGCTGAGGACTTTCACGGATGCGCACACGGTGGCCGTGTACGGCTGGTGTCGGCCGGTTTCCGTCCGGTCGGCGGCGCTCCCCCGGCTGCCGGCCGCTACGTCGGCGGGCCGGTACCACGGTGCGGGAGGCGGGCAGACCGGCGATTGTATCGATCGCGGTGGGTCAGGTCGAACGTATTACGGCGCGTGGCCGTGGCGGACGGGCCCTTGCCGGGACGCGTCCGCCGGTCTCTCCGGGTTCGTCGTTCGTCCCGCCACCGGTGTCGTCACCTGCCGGGGGAGGAGGCGGGCGGGTCCGTCCCGTAGGGGACGGCATGGCACCTGGGGTCTACCCGCGCCGCCGCCCACTTCAGCCCCCGGGCCGATGCCGGGACGGGTGGGCGCGACGCACCATGGAACACATGACCAGCGCCTACCTGAACCCCAGCAGCACCGGCCCCGCGCACGGCGCGAACGCCGGTCAGCCCCGCAGCCACCGCCTCGGGGACGCGGTGCGCGCCGTCGGCGTCTTCGCGCGCACCGCCTTCGGGGTGGCCGTCCTCGGAGAGTTCGCCGAAGAGGCGGGCGTCGTCCGCCGCCCCCACTGACCCTCCGGCCGTTTCAGCCGCTTCAGCCGCTTCTGAGCTTCGGCTCAGCTCTCCGGGTCGGGCTCCGCGAGCAGTTCGTCCGCGTCGACGATCCGGTACGCGTACCCCTGCTCGGCCAGGAACCGCTGGCGGTGCGCGGCGAAGTCCTGGTCGACCGTGTCGCGGGCGACCACCGAGTAGAAGCGGGCCTCGTGCCCGTCCGCCTTCGGCCGCAGCACCCGGCCGAGCCGCTGCGCCTCCTCCTGGCGCGACCCGAACGTCCCCGAGACCTGGATGGCGACCGTCGCCTCCGGCAGGTCGATGGAGAAGTTCGCGACCTTCGACACCACCAGCACGCTGATCTCGCCCTGCCGGAACGCCTCGAACAGCTTCTCGCGCTGCGCGTTGCTCGTCTCCCCCTTGATCACGGGGGCGTCCAGGTGTTCACCGAGCTCGTCGAGCTGGTCGATGTACTGCCCGATGACGAGGGTCTGTTCGCCCCGGTGCTTGCGTACGAGCGCCTCGGTGACCTTCCGCTTCGTCGCGGTCGTGGCGCAGAACCGGTACTTCTCCTCGGTCTCGGCGGTCGCGTACGCGAGGCGCTCCGAGTCGGTGAGGTTGACCCGGACCTCGACGCAGTCGGCGGGCGCGATGTACCCCTGCGCCTCGATCTCCTTCCACGGCGCGTCGAACCGCTTGGGCCCGATGAGCGAGAAGACGTCCGACTCACGGCCGTCCTCGCGCACCAGCGTCGCCGTGAGCCCGAGGCGCCGCCGGGCCTGGAGGTCGGCGGTGAACTTGAAGACGGGGGCGGGCAGCAGATGCACCTCGTCGTAGATCACCAGACCCCAGTCGCGGGAGTCGAACAGCTCCAGGTGCGGGTAGACGCCCTTACGGCGGGTGGTCAGCACCTGGTACGTGGCGATGGTGACCGGGCGGATCTCCTTGCGCGTACCGCTGTACTCGCCGATCTCGTCCTCGGTGAGCGAGGTCCGCTTCACCAGCTCGTGCTTCCACTGCCGGGCCGAGACGGTGTTGGTGACCAGGATCAGCGTCGTCGCCTTGGCCTCGGCCATCGCACCGGCCCCGACCAGCGTCTTTCCCGCGCCACAGGGGAGGACGACGACACCGGAGCCGCCGTGCCAGAACCCGTCGACGGCCTGCCTCTGGTACGGGCGCAGCGACCAGCCGTCCTGGGCGAGTTCGATCGGGTGCGCCTCGCCGTCGACGTACCCGGCGAGGTCCTCCGCCGGCCAGCCGAGCTTCAGCAGCGTCTGCTTGATCTGTCCGCGCTCGGAGGGGTGCACGGCCACCGTGTCCGGGTCGAGCCGGGCGCCGACCAGCGGCTGGACCTTCTTCGAGCGGAGGATCTCCTCCAGCACCGGCCGGTCGTTGGTGGTCAGCACGAGCCCGTGCACCGGGTGCTTGGAGAGGGTGAGCCGGCCGTACCGCGCCATCGTCTCGGCGATGTCGACGAGCAGTGCGTGCGGCACGGGGTAGCGCGAGTACTCCACGAGCGCGTCGACGACCTGCTCCGCGTCGTGGCCCGCGGCGCGGGCGTTCCACAGGCCGAGGGGGGTGACCCGGTAGGTGTGGATGTGCTCGGGCGCACGCTCCAGTTCCGCGAAGGGGGCGATGGCACGACGGCAGGCCTCGGCCTGGTCGTGGTCGACTTCGAGGAGCAGCGTCTTGTCGCTCTGGACGATGAGGGGTCCGGTCACGCGCGTCGGCCCTTTCTGGTCTGCCTGTGCCCTGCTGCTGGGGTCCGCCGCCGGGCGGCCGCGAACGGCCAAACGTCCAGTGTGCCGCATCGGGGCCGCGACCGGGTGGCCGCGCGGGGCCGCGATCACGGCGTCCGCCCGGCTCGCGGGCCGCGCGGCGGAAGGGTCATAGCGTGGAGGGATGGACGAAGCGGAAGCGGCAGATCCGGCGCCGGGCGCCGACGACCGGGGCTTTCCGGCCTACCACGCGCCCCGGTGCTCCGGCCTCGGCGAGCTGGACAGCCTTCTCACCGGGTGCCGTGCCTGCCCCCGGCTGGTGGCCTGGCGGGAGGAGGTGGCCGTGGTCAAACGGGCGGCCTTCCAGGACTGGGACTACTGGGCCCGGCCCGTGCCCGGCTTCGGCCCCCCGGACGCGACGGTGGCCGTCGTCGGGCTCGCACCCGCCGCGCACGGCGGCAACCGGACGGGCCGGATGTTCACGGGCGACGCGACCGGCGACTTCCTCTTCGAGGCCCTGCACACCCTCGGCCTGGCCTCGCAGCCCACCTCCGACCACGCCGGGGACGGCCTCACCCTGTACGGCGTACGGCTGACCTCCCCGGTGCACTGCGCGCCCCCGGTGAACCGGCCCACCCCGCTGGAACGCGACACCTGCCGGTCGTGGCTCGCGGCCGAGCTGGACCTGCTGAGCCCGGGGCTGCGTGCCGTGGTCGTCCTCGGCGGCTTCGGCTGGCAGGCCCTCCTCCCGGCCCTCGCCGAGGCGGGCTGGCGACTGCCCCGCCCCCGCCCCGCCTTCGGCCACGGCGCACACGCGGTCCTGCCCGCCACGGAACGCCGACGGGAGGTGCACCTGCTGGGCAGCTACCACCCCAGCCAGCGCAACACGTTCACCGGCCGGCTCACGATGCCGATGCTCGTCGGCGTACTCCGGGAGGCGGCGGGGATCGGGGGGCTGGGGCAGCCCTCCGGGCACACCTGCCGCCCGGAGAGGCCGGCGCGCCACCCTGAAGGGTGAAAACGCTGGCTGATGTTGTTGGGCGGGCGGTATCGTCGAGAACTGACGATACCGCCCGCCCAACGACATCGTCCGATGCGTGGAGGAGGCGCCATGCTGCTTCGGTTCCAGGTCACGAATCACGCGTCGCTCCTGGAGGAGCAAGAGCTTTCCCTGGTGGCCGCAGACCGTCACGCCGAACGGGCCGAGGCGGAGACACCCAGCGGTGACTTCCGCGCGGTCCCGGTCTGCGCTGTCTACGGCACCAACGCATCCGGCAAGTCGAATGTCATCGACGCCGTCGGATGGATGAGAAGGGCCGTGCTGTCGTCGTTCCGCCATTGGGACCCCAGTGGCGGAGTGCCGCGCCGCCCGTTCGTCCTGCGCGATGACGCCGCCGCCCATCCCAGTTCGTTCGCGGTCGATTTCGTACTGGGCGGAGTGCACCACCAGTTCGGCTTCTCGGTGAACGACGACCGGGTGACGGAGGAATGGCTCTACTACTACCCCGAGGGCCGGCAGCGCCGGCTCTACGAGCGGGGAGGCGACGGCGATGTGACGTTCGGCCGCTGGCTCACGGGGAGACGCAAGCTCATCGCCGAACTGCTGCGCCCCAACAGCCTCTATCTCTCGGTGGCGGCGGCGCAGGGCCACGAGCAGTTGGGAGAGGTGTACCGGTGGTTCCGTTTCGGTCTGCGTATGGCGACGGACCAGGACTTCTCGCAGCGACTCGACCACACCGTCCGGCTGTGTCAGGCCGAAGGGGGCCGACCGGACACACCTGTCATGGCCATGTTGCGCTTCGCCGATCTCGGAGTATCGGGTCTGGACACCAAGGAGTGGGACGAGGCCGTCCTGGAGGACCACAAGCGCATCACCGAGGCACTGCGGGAGGCCCTGGGTGACAAGGTCAGGGTGCAGGAGGAGAGCAAGCGGAGAGTCAGGGTCGAGCACCGGACGGACGAAGGAGTGTTCCCGCTGGACCTCAGGGACGAGTCGAGCGGTACCCGCACCTGGATCGGACTGGTCGGTCCGGTCGTGACGACACTCGCCGACGGCGGAGTGCTCTGCGTGGACGGACTCGACGCACGGCTGCACCCGTACCTGGTCGACGCCCTGGTCGGCATGTTCCAGTCTCGCGACATCAACCGGGCCGGAGCGCAGTTGGTCTTCAGCACGCACGAGGCGGCGCTGCTGGGACGGAACGTGCGTACCGAACTCTTCCGCGATCAGGTGTGGTTCACCGAGAAGGACCCGCGCACACTCGCCACCCGGCTGTTCCCCATGACGGAGTTCTCGGTCCGGGATTCGACCGACAACCTGGAGAAGCGTTACCTGGGCGGACGGTACGGAGCGGTGCCGTACTTGGATGACGAACTGCTGCGGGACATGGTCGCGGCGTTCCGGCATGGGGGTGTCAATGAAGCGGGGAAAGCCGCTGAGGCGGTCGAGGGGCGTGCGCCAGGAGCAGCGTAGGTTCCTCATCTACTGCGAGGGGGAGTGCACGGAGAACCAGTACTTCCGCGGTCTGAGGGCCGACTTACGCGCCCTCCCCGTCCAGATCTGCATGGGCGGGGAACACGGCGAGCCGAAATCGGTGGTCCGTGCGGCGATCGAGCACAAGAAGCGGGCCGCGCGTTCTCCGCAGGACCGCTGGACGGAATACGACGAGGTCTGGTGTGTGCTCGACGTCGAGGCGCCGACTCCGCACCCCGGCCTGAGCGATGCGCTACGACTGGCGGAACGGCACGGCATCGACGTGGCGCTCACCAACCCCTGCTTCGAGTTGTGGATCATGTTGCATTTCACCGAGGTGTCGGGCTACCAGACGTCCGACGCCGCCCAGAAGGCGCTGGAGAGGCTTGGGTCCTGTGGCTATTCGACCAGTCGCAAGCATCTGGACTACGAGAGCCTGCGTGAGGGCCACGCGGATGCCGAGCAGCGCGCGAGTGCGATGAGGAAGCGTGGATCGAACGGGTGTGCGGTCAATCCATGGACGGATGTGGACAGGCTTGTCGGGTTGTTGAGAAAGGCACGGCACACCTCGACGTGAGCGGGCGGCATGCGGGGGTACGCCGCCACTGCCGACAAGGGAGGCGCCCGGGGCGGTCAGGAGCGGCTGGTAGAAAGGGATTTCGCGCCGACAGGGCGTCGGCCGCGGGGGAGGAAACGCCATGACACAGCCGCCGCCCTGGCCGCAACAGCCGGACGGGCCGCAGCCCCAGCCGTCGGACGGGCCGCCGCCCCAGCAACAACCGGCGCAGCAACCGCCTCAGCAGCCCCAGTCGCCGTACGGTTCGCCCGGGCCGGGGTACGGGTACCCGCAGGGCGGGCAGCCCGTGGCGGACAACCCGTATGCGCAGCAGGCGCCTCAGTCCCCACAGGCTCAGCCGTACCAGCCGTACCAGCAGCCCCCGCCGTTTCCGCAGCCGCCGCAGCAGACCTCGCCGTACGGTGGGTACCCGTCCCCGCCGCCTCCGCCTCCGGGGCCCCCGGTCCCGGCACCGGCGTCCGGTGCCGGCAAGCGGCGGGCCGGGCTGATCGCGGGGGGTGTGCTGGTGGCCCTCGCGCTGGTCGGCGGCGGGGTGTGGTTCGCGTTCGGTCACGGGGGCGGCGACGGCGCCAAGGCGCCTACGGCGCACGGGAGTCCGGGCACCTCCGAGACCACGCCGGGGGTGACGGACGACCCCACCGCGCCGGAGCCGCCCGTGGCCGGGCCGTCCGCCGAAGGGTCGGCGGGGGAGGGGTCGTCCTCGGTCCCCGATCTGCCGACGCCCACCGGAACCGGGCTCCAGGCCGTGTGGCGGGCCCCCGACTCCACCATGCTGGCCCTGGGCGACGCGTACGAGGACGAGCCCCGACGTGTGAACGCGGTCCTCAGCGACGGGAACGGCTTCGAGTGCAAGGGCCGGTGGCAGAAGGACGACGGCGGCGGCCTGGTGGTGGCGCTGCTCTGCGAGCAGGACGGGACCAAGGCCGAGGACAAGGACCGGCTCGGTGAGATCGAGCAGAGCGGGGACACCCTGACCGTGACGTGGAAGAAGGGGACCACCGGTACGGAGTCCTTCGAGCGCTTCCGGGACATGGATCCCGCCTGATCGCCCCGGTACGCGCCAAGGTGACGGCCAGTCAGGCGCCCTGCTCGTCGGCGAGTTCGGCGACGCCCGTGATCCGGTGCAGCGGATAGGTGCGGACCTCGTCGGCCGTGTGGTCGTACGCCGTGACGAAGCCGCCCTCGACCTTGACGGGGGCGATCACGCGCTGACTGGCCGCCCCGTCCGCGTTGACGTAGCCGATCCACACCGTGGACCCGGTCATCGCGGCCGCCTGGACGGTGGCCAGGGTCTCCGCCGCCGCCGTACGCGGCAGGGCGCCGGCCGACGTCGGGCCGGGGCCGTCCCCGCCGCCGCCCTGGACGGCCCGCGCGGCCGTGTCACCGGCGCGGACGGCCCGTACCGCGGCGGACAGCAGGGTCGCGTCCGGGACCGGCGGGCCCTCGGGCACGGGGGCCGGGGCCGTGCGCGGCGGGGTGCGGCGGGCGCCGGCGCGGGTGATCAGGACGTCGCCCTCCGCGGACTCGGCGGCCGGGGCGTACCCCATCTCGCGCAGCGCCTCCAGCAGCGACGCCGGGTCGGACTGCGCGGACAGCACGGTCGGCGCGAGGCGGCGCAGCCGCAGTCCGGCGGAGCGCTTGTCGGCCAGGATCTCGTTCAGGACGGCCTCGTCGTCGCAGCGGACGTAGGCCGAGGCGGCGCCGATCCGCAGATGGCCGTGGCGGCGCGCCACGTCGTCGATGAGGTAGCTCAGCGGCTGCGGCACCGGCGTACGGCTGTGTGTGGCGAGGAAGGCGTGCAGGTCGGAGGCGGCCTGGCCGGCGTCCAGAGCGCGGCGTACGGAGCCGGGTGTGAAGCGGTAGACCGTCGCGCCGCCCTTGGACTCGATGTCCGCGAGCACCGACAGCGTCTCCGCGAGCGGGCGTTCCAGCGGGCCGGGGGCCACCGCCGTCAGGTCGGCCTGGAGCAGGACGTGGTCCAGGGGTTCGGGGATGAGCGGGGCGAGCCGGGCGGAGGCCTCGCGGGGCCCCTCGTCGAGCAGGGCGCGGGCCTGCGAGGAGAGCGCGCCGCGGCCGGTGACGCCGAGCAGTTCCGCCTCGTTCACCGTCCACAGGGCGATTCTGGAGCGCAGGTCCAGGGTCTCGCCGGAGGCGGCCGAGGTGCCGGGCGCGGGTGTGCGCAGGGGGCGTTCCCAGCGCAGCCGGGTGAGGACGGCCTGCGGGTCGGGGGCGGTGCCCGCAGGGAGCGCCGCGAACAGGGCCAGCACCCGGCGGCGTACCTCGGGGGCGGCCGACCGGTCCAGGTCGGGGCCGAGCGCGGAGAGGGCCCGGCCCTTGGCGTCCTGACCGCCGACCAGCCCGGCGGTACGGGTGGCGGTGAGCCAGGCGGTGGCGAGGTGGGTCCAGCGGTCCTGGGCCGGGCGCTCCAGCCACTCGTCGTACGCCGGTGTCGCCGCGTACCGCTCGTCGGTCTCCCCGTCGGGGGCCAACAGTCCTGCGGTGTAGGCGAGTTCAACCCAGAAGGCGGCGATCGGCTCGGAGACGTCCAGGGCGTTCGCGGTCCGCTTGAGCTCGCGTACGCTCAGGCCGCCCGCGCGCAGGATGGCCGGTCCGCCATTGTTCCAGAGCTTCAGCAGCTCCTCGATCGTGGACAGCGCGGTGAAGGCCTGACCGGCCGCAGCCCTGTCCACAGCCTGGGGATCGCGTTCGGCCGCGGCCGTGACGGCCGGGGCCACGGGTTCCGGTACGCGGTGGGCGCGTCCGGCCCGCAGGTGCAGCGCGGCCTCGCGCGGCAGGACGACGGTACGGGTCGAGACCGGCAGCAGCAGGCCCCGGTCGCGCAGCCACCGCACCGGCGGCGCGGGGTTGGCGGTGACCTCGCCGTACGGCGGGCCCCACACCAGGCGGTCCAGCACCGCCAGGGCCTCGACCGGGGCGGTGTCCAGCAGCGCGGCCATCCGGGTGCGGTCGGTGAACAGGTCCGTCAGCGCGGCGACGGCCGAGACCGGGTCGTGCGTGGCCGGCAGCCCGGCGGCGGCCAGGATCTCCTGGAGCCGGCCCGGTGACATGCCGGCGGTGGCCTCGGCGACGGTCGGGCCGAGACCGGTGGCGGAGGGGTGCTGGGGGGACGGGGCGAGCAGCTCGCGTGCCGTGCGTACCAGGTGCAGGGCCTCGTCCTCGCCCCACACGAGGGCCTGTTCGCGCAGGGTGTCGAGGGCTCCGGGCAGTGCGGCGGTGATCGCCGCCCCGGTGCCGTCGCGCCCCGCGCCGTCGTCCTGGCCGTCCCCCGTCAGGAGCGCGAGCAACGTGGCGTACGGAGCCGGGTCCGGCGCCACCGCCAGGGCCTGCGCCGTCTGGAGGGCGAACCGGTCCAGGTGCTCCAGGGCCCGTACGACGGAGGCCCGCGTCCCGGCCCGGGTGGCGAGTTGCGTGATGTCGTTCGGCACGGGACTCAGCAGGTCGGGGCGGGCACGCAGCAGCCCCGCCAGCGATGCGTCGCCCCGGGCGCGCAGAGCCTCGGCGAGCGTGCGCGGTGGTGTGGTCGTCCCCATCCGTCCCACGGTAGCCGCTGGAACGCTACCGTCGGGGCAGGGCGGGTGGAGGGAGAGCCAACGCGTGGGGATCGAGAGCGACCAGCTTGTCTACGACTATCTGAGCCGGGTCGGGGACCTGGCCCAGCAGCAACAGCTGTCCTCGGGCGCCCGGATGAGACTCGTCTCGACGCTCCGGGGCGAGATCGACCGGCAGCGCGGCGGGGAGGCCGCGGACTCGCCCGCCACGGTCCGGCGCATCCTCGGCCGGCTCGGCGCGCCGGACGAACTGGTCGCCGCGGCGGCGGAGTCGGGCGACGGGACGGTGGTGACGCCGTCACCCCGGGCGGCCGCCGCCGACCCGGAACCGGCCCGGCCGCGCGGGGTTCCCCGGCCCCGGCTCGGGATGTTCCGGAAGGACCCGGGGCGCGCGGACCGGGCCGACGGGGACGCGGGACGCGAGGATCCGGCGGCCCCGGCCGTGCGGCCCGTGGAGGCGGCGGGTGAGGGTACGGCAGGGACACCGCCGGACACGGCTTCCGCCGCCCCGGACACGGAGGAGGCCGGAACCGCCTGGCCCTCGGCGTCCGCACCGCACATGCTCGGCCTGGGGCAGTCGGGCGTGTCGGAGGGCGTGTCGACGGGTGAGCCGGAGTGGTGGCGGATCGAACCGGGGCCCTTCGGTGAGACCGCGGGCCCGGCGGGCGTGTCGGGCGCGCCGGACATGAGCGTCCCGGGGTTCGTGGGCGGGCTGGCCCCGGAACTGCTGAGGCGGCCCCGCCCGCCGGAGGAACCGGCGGACGCGCCGGACACCGCCGAGGCGGAGGAGGCCGCCGCCGAGGCGGCCCCCGCTCCCGCGCGGAAGTGGCCGAGGCTGCGCCGCCGTACGCCCGTAGCCGACGCCCCCGCCCGCAGGATCCGGCTCTCCCATCCGCTCCTGCTGATGGCGGCGGCCCTGCTGGTGGCCGGGGCGGTCGTGGGCTCCTGGCTGGCGCTCGCGGGCGGCTGGGTGCTGGCGTACAGCTCCCGCAAGTTCTCCCGCACGGAGGCGAAGTGGGTCGCGCTGGGCCTGCCGGGTGTGGTGGTGGCCGGTGCGGTCGTCTGGCTCTGGGGCCGCATGGACGGCCGCTGGGGCACCCCGATCGCGGAGGGCGCGCTGGGGGACGCGATGGCGGACGTATGGCCGGGAGTGGTCCGTACGGCGGCGGTGGCGTCGGCGGTCTACCTGGTGTGGCGCTCGCGGCGACTGCCGGGGTGAGGAGCGGGAACCCCGGCCGAGGCGGGGCGGCGGCGGCCAATACCGGGGCCCCGCGCGCCCGGTTCCCCGCGCCTGGTTCCGCCCGGTTCCGGGCGCCCGCGTGCCCGGCTCCATCCGCGTCAGATGTCCTGGGCCCGCAGCCGCTCCTCACGGGTCCTGACGACCCGTAACCGATCCGGTCGCCGCGAGGTCCACCGATCCGGTCTCACCACGCTGTTCGCCGACCCCCAGGAACTCGGCCAAGGCCCTGAGGCCCGGTGGGTGGTCGGTCAGGGCCCAGAGGTCACGCACGACGGCCACGGCCAGCGTGTGGTGCCGCATCCACGTCGGTGCCACACGGCGCAGGGACTCCAGGGTCTTCACCGCTCCGGCCGCGTCGCCGGTGTCCGTGTGGGCGCGTGCCACGTCCAGCAGGAGCCATGTCCGCCAGGACGGCGGTGTGTCCTTGCTCAGCCGCATTCCCTTGGCCAGAGCCAGGGCGTCGTGCGGATGCCCGTACTGGACCGCGAGCCGGACACGTTCGATGCGGACCGACGAGGGGCTGAAGACGCTGACCATACGGTTGTCGCCACCGGCGGGCAGCTTCGCGACGCGGGCGGCTTCCTTCTCCGCTGTTTCCATCATCGCCGCCGCACGCTCGTAGTCGCCGCTCCGTGCGGCGGACGTGGCGGCGCTCATGGTCAGTGCGCCCCACACCTTCAGCTCGTCGGCCGTGTCGGTACGGCCCGCGTCCGCCATGGCGTCGGCGGTACGGAGCGCGATGTCCAGCGCGTCTTCCAGGCGTCCCTGTCGCTGGTACGTCCACGCCGTGGAGTTGACGATCATCGGCAGGAGCAGCGGGTCGGAGGACCGCCCCGCCGCGTCTGTCGCGCGCTCCAGACTGATGAGGGCGAGATCCGTCTTTCCCATCCGCACGGCGACGTGTCCCGCGAGCTGAAGTGCCTTGCCCAGAGCCGCGAAACCGGCCCTGCGGTAGTCGTCGCTTCCCGAGGTCGTGGCGGAACGCGCGTCCGAGATCACGTCCGGCAGCGCCTTCATCACCGTGTCGAACTCGGCGGAATGGTACTGGGTCCAGCCCTCCGCGATCTGCTCGCGCAGCCGCTCCGAAGAGAACTCGGGGCCTGGGGGGCGAGGCTCTGGCCCCCGGAGCGCGGGCATGATCGCACGGCGTACGGCCACGAAGCGCGGTCCGTCGTTCTCGCCGGAGGAGGTGACCGCGGGCGGGTCACCGAGAAGCGTGGTCAGCTCCACGCCGAGACCGTCCGCCAGCGCGTGCAGTGTGGGGAGGCGCGCCGAGTGCTTCCGTCCCTGTTCGAGCTGACGGATCACATCGACGGACACGCCGGACCGCTCGGCCAGCTCCTCTTGCGTCAGGGAGGCCAGACGGCGCAGGCGGCGCAGGGTCCGTCCCAGGTCTTCGTCTGCCACGTCGCCAAGGTACGCCCGCCACCACGAGCGGGGAGAATGCCGGGCGCGCCGACCGCGGTTGGGCGCGCGGGGCCAGAGCCGCGGCCACCCCGACCGGCCCCGCCCCGGCTTCACTCGCGGGGCGCCCCGGCCGGGGGCGGTGTCACTTCGTCAGGTCCGCCTGGAGTTCGTCCAGGATCTTGTCCGCCGCCGTGTAGCCGATGCCCTGGATCCACAGCTCGTCGTCCACCGCGAAGACCTTGCCGTTCTTCACCGCGGACATGTTCTTCCACAGCCCGCTGCCCACGGTCTGCGTCTCCTTGGACTTCTTCGCGTCGCCGTACGTCGAGTGGAAGACGGCGTCCGCGTCCGCCAGGTCGATCTTCTCCGGGCTGACGTCGTACGAGAAGCCGTCCTTGGCCTTGTCCACGATCGCGGGGCGTCCGAGGCCCACGTCCGCGAGGATCGTGCCGATGTAGTTCTGCTTGCCGTAGACGCGGATGTCCGCGCCCTCGACGAAGCGCACCATGTTGACCTCGGTGGCGGCCGCCTTCTCCTTGCCGCCGAGGGCCTCGGTGACCTTCGCCGTGTGGTCGGCGTAGTCCGCGATGACCTTCTCGGCCTCCGGTACCTTGCCGAGCGCGTTGGCGTGGGTCTGGAAGTTCTCCTTCCAGGTGAAGCCGGTGTTCTCCGTCATCACCGTCGGCGCGATCTTCTTCAGCTCGTCGTACGCGTCGCCGTGGCGGACCTTGCTGGTGAGGATCAGGTCGGGCTTGAGGGCGGCGATCGACTCCAGGTTCGGTGTCGTCATCGCGCCGACGTCCTTGATGCCCGCGACCTGGTCCTCGGGCAGGTAGCTCAGGAAGCCCGAGTCGACGTCCGCGTGGGTCGCCCCGACCGGCTTCACCCCCAGGGTGAGCGCCGAGTCCAGCTCGGCCGTGTCCAGGACGACGACCCGCTTCGGGGCGACGGGGACCGACACGTTGCCCATCGCCGTGGCGACCATGTGCGTCGTGTCGCCCGTGGAGCCGCCGCCCGACACGGGGCCGGTGCCGGAGTCGTCGGAGTCCGACGATCCGCAGGCGGAGAGCGCCAGGGCGGTCGTCACGGCGAAGCAGGCGGCGGCGAGAGAGCGGCGGTTGCGGAGGGAACCGGTCATGTCAGGATGCCTTTCGGGGAGAGGGGGCGGAGGGCTTCCAGGGCGCGCCCGGCACGACGAGCGGCGAACCCGTCACCGGATCGGGGACGATCACCGCCTCCAGGCCGAACACCTCGCGTACGAGGCCGGCGGTGACCACGTCTTCGGGGCGGCCCTCGGCCACGATCCGGCCGGCCTTCATGGCGACCAGGTGGTCGGCGTACCGGGCCGCCTGGTTGAGGTCGTGGAGCACCGTCACGACGGTCCGCCCCCGGGTGCCGTCGGCCGCCGGGGCGGCGAGCTTGCGCACCAGGTCCAGGACCTCCACCTGGTGGGCGATGTCCAGATACGTCGTCGGCTCGTCCAGGAGCAGCAGATCGGTGTCCTGGGCGAGGGCCATGGCGATCCACACCCGCTGCCGCTGGCCGCCGGACAGCTCGTCCACCGACCGCTCGGCGAGCGCGGTGACGTCCGTCCGCTCCATGGCCTCCGTCACCGCCCGCTCGTCGGCGTCCGACCACTGCTGCCACCAGTGCTGGTGCGGCTGGCGGCCGCGGGCGACCAGGTCGGAGACCGTGATCGCCTCGGGCGCCACCGGGGTCTGCGGCAGCAGCCCGACCGCCTGGGCGATCTTCCGCGTGGGTATCCGGGAGAGTTCGGTGCCGTCCAGGAGGACCGCCCCGCCCGCCGGTTTCAGCAGCCGTCCGAGCGCCCGCAGGGTGGTCGACTTGCCGCAGGCGTTCGGGCCGACGATGACCGTCACCCGCCCGTCCGGGACGGCGAGGTCCAGCTCGTGGACGACGGTGCGGTCCTCGTAGGCGAGGGTCAGCCCGCGGGCGGTGAGCCGGCTGGTCACGGTGTCCGTGGCGGTGCCGGGGCCGGTCGTCTTCATGCGTTGCCTCCACTGCGGCCGCCATGACCGCGGATGATCAGCCAGATCAGGTACGGGGCGCCGACCGCCGCCGTCAGCACGCCCACCGGCAGCTCGGTCGGCGAGAAGAGCCTGCGGGCCAGCAGGTCGCCGAGGACGACGACGACCGCCCCCAGCAGCGCCGAGGACAGCAGGGGGATCTGTGCCGTACGCGTCATCCGGCGGGCGATCTGCGGGGCGAGCAGCGCCACGAAGTCCACCGGCCCGGCCGTCCCCGTCGCCACCGAGGCCAGGACCACGCCGAGGGCGACGAGCCCCAGCCGTACGCGGCCGAGCCGTACGCCGAGCGCGGTCGCCGTGTCGTCGTCCATCGAGACGGTGCGCTGCGCCCGCGCCGCCCACAGCACGGCGGGGAGCAGGACGAGCAGGGTCCAGCCGATCGGGGCGGCCTCGTTCCAGCCCCGGCCGTTGAGCGAGCCCGTCATCCAGATCTGGGCCTGCTGGGCGACCAGGTAGTCGCCCTTCGTCAGGAAGAGGGTGGTCACCGACCGCAGGGCGACCGCGAAACCGATGCCGATGAGGACGAAGCGGGTGGCGTGCAGCCCGCCGCGCCACGCGAACACGTACACCAGCACCGCCGCGAGGATCCCGCCGAGGACGGAGAGGTACGGCAGGACGGTGTACGAGGTGACGCCGAAGGTCATCGCGCCGACCGTGAGCGCGCCCGCGCCCTGGCTGACGCCGATGATGTCGGGGCTGGCCAGCGGGTTGCGGGCGACGGTCTGGATCAGCGCCCCGGCGACACCGAAGGCCAGCCCCACGAGCAGCCCGACGACCATGCGCGGCAGCCGCAGGGTGCCCACGACCAGCTCGTCCGGCGACGGCTGCCCCAGGACGACCTTCACGACCTCCGTGGGCGCCACGAAGCTCTCGCCGACGCACAGGTACGCGACGCACAGGGCGGCCAGCAGCGCCGCGAGCCCCAGCGAGACGAGGGCCGAGCGCCGGTGGAGCAGGAAGCGGGCCCGTGCCCCGATCCGTACGACGCCGTAACCGGCGGGGCGGACCGGGACCTTCCGTGCGGGTACCGCCGTGTCCGTGCTCACGCGGGCACCGCCTTCCGGCGTACGAGGGCGACGAGGAACGGCACCCCGATCAGGGCCGTCATCACGCCCGCCGGTACCTCGCCCGGCGGGAGGACGATCCGGCCGACGACGTCGGAGACGAGGAGCATCACGGGCCCGATCAGGGCCGCCATCGGCAGCACCCAGCGGTGGTCCCCGCCGACGATCGCGCGGGCGATGTGCGGGACCGCGAGGCCGACGAAGGCGATCGGCCCGGCAGCCGCGACCCCGGCGCCGGTCAGCACCGTGGCGCCGATCCCGCCGACGATCCGTACGGCCGCGACGTTCTGGCCGAGGCCCTTCGCCACGTCCTCGCCCAGCGCCAGGGCGTCGAGACCGCGCGCCACGGACAGCACGAGCACGGCCCCGACCAGCAGGAACGGCCAGATCTGCTGGGCGACCTGGGTCTCGCGTCCGGCGATGGACCCGACCTGCCAGAAGCGGAACTCGTCGAGCGCGGACGCCTTGGTGGTGAGCACCCCCATGGTCACCGACACCAGCAGCGCGTTGATCGCCGCGCCGCCCAGCGCGAGCTTGACCGGGGTGGCGCCGCCGCGTCCCCGGGCGGCGACGGCGTACACGGCGACGGCCGCGACGGCGGCCCCGGCGAACGCGAACCAGACGTACCCGCTGAGGGTGTGGACCCCGGCGTAGGCGATGGCCAGGACGACGGCGACCGAGGCACCCTGGCTGATGCCGAGGATCCCGGGGTCGGCGATGGGGTTGCGGGTGATGCCCTGGAGCGCCGTACCGGCGAGGGCGAGGCCCGCGCCGACCATCAGCCCGATCAGGGTCCGGGGCACCCGCATCTCGCGGATCACCTCGGCGGCGTCCGAGTGCCCGCCGTGCAGCAGGGCGTCGAGGACCGCGGACGGCGCGATGGTCCGCGCGCCCACGGCCAGACTGAGCAGGACGGCCAGGACCAGCGCGAGGGCGGCCACCGTTGTCGCGAGTGCGCGTCTGGAGAGGCGGGGTGCGGCGGGGGCCATCGGAACCAATCGGGTGTGCGGGGAGGAGCAAGGTAAGGCTTGGCTGAGTCTATGCGTGGCCTGTCCGGGGGCTCCGTCTGCCCCGCGACCGCGCCGCCGGGCCGCCGGGCGGCCACCGGGGTCCTGACCACCTGGGGGCAGGCGGCCACCGGGCGCCGGTGTGTTGTACGGCTCCTCCCGTCCCCGGGCGGGCTCGGCACAATGGCTGTATGCCCTCACACCCCCTGACGGTCGGTTTCGACCTGGACATGACGCTCATCGACTCCCGGCCCGGCATCAAGGCGGCCTATCTGACCCTGGCGGAGGTGACGGGGGTGCCGATCGACACCGACCTGGTCGTGACCCGGCTCGGCCCGCCGCTGGAGGACGAGCTGGCCCACTGGTACCCGCCCGAGAGGGTCGCCGAGGTCGCCGACCTGTACCGGGACATCTACCCGGAGCGGGCGATCACCCCGACGACCGCCCTGCGCGGCGCCCGGGAGGCCGTCGAAGCCGTTCAGGCGCTCGGCGGGCGGGCGCTCGTCGTCACCGCCAAGTACGAGCCGAACGCCAAGCTCCACCTCGACCACCTCGGCCTCGCGCCGGACGTCCTGATCGGCGGGCTCTGGGCCGAGGGCAAGGCGGAGGCGCTCCTGGAACACGGCGCGCGCGTATACGTCGGCGACCACACCGGAGACGTACGCGGGGCCCGCGCGGCGGACGCCCTGTCGGTCGGCGTCACCACGGGACCGTGCGACGAGGCGGAGCTGCGGACCGCGGGCGCCGACGTGATCCTGCCAAATCTCACCCGGTTCCCGGCCTGGCTGAAGCGCTGGGCGGCACGCGGCGCGGCGGTCTGACGGGCCCCGGTCAGCGGGCGGCGGCGCGCTTCGGTGAGCTCTTCCAGACCGAGCGCACCACCCCCGCGGCGGCGATGAGGAAGCCCAGTCCCATCAGCATGCACACCGCATAAGCCACGGACGGGAACGGATCGGTGCCCAGGAACAGGGGGGCGACGGTCACCAGGGTGGCCAGCGCGCCGATGAAGAAGACGATCGCGCCGACCTGGACGAGCCGGTCGCCGGCGCCGGAAGGAGTAGTACTCACCCGGCCAGGGTAGTTCCCAGCTCGGCGGAGCCGTTCGGCGACGTCTTGTCTCCGGCCCCTGGGCCACTAGCCTTGGACGTGGCGGGTCACGGGACCCGCTGTACTGCTATCCGGAGCCGGTTCGCGGCTCTCCCGCCCCACCGACGAGTACGAGGACGAGGACAGACGTGCCCACGGGTAAGGTCAAATGGTTCAATTCGGAAAAGGGCTTCGGCTTTCTTTCGCGCGACGACGGCGGCGACGTCTTCGTCCACTCGTCCGTACTCCCGGCCGGTGTCGACGCCCTCAAGCCCGGCCAGCGCGTCGAGTTCGGCGTGGTGGCGGGGCAGCGCGGTGACCAGGCCCTCTCCGTCACCGTCCTGGATCCCACCCCGTCGGTGGCCGCGGCGCAGCGGCGCAAGCCGGACGAGCTGGCGTCGATCGTGCAGGACCTGACGACGGTGCTGGAGAACATCACGCCGCTGCTGGAGCGGGGCCGCTACCCGGACAAGGCCGCGGGCGCCAAGATCGCGGGCCTGCTGAGGGCGGTCGCGGACCAGCTCGACGTCTGACGCGCGCCGGACGCACGTCCCCGCGACCGCCGGACTCACGTCCCCGCCGGGGAGGCGCTCCGGCGGGGATCTCCCCGCCGGGGTGACGTCCCCGGCCGGGCGACGGTCTCGTCGGAGTGACGGGCCCGGGGTATGCGGGTCTCTTCGGAGTGACGGTCCGCCCGGACACGGCCCGCCCGCGACGAGGTCCGCCCGGAACAGGCGGCCGTCAGCGGCCGGTGACCGACAGCGCGTCCTGGGCCAGCGGCGGGACGAGCCCTTCGGCGGCCGCCCGCGTCAGCAGGCCCCGGATCGCCGCGTAGCCGCTCTCGCCGAGGTCGGCGGTGAACTCGTTGACGTACAGCCCGATGTGCTGGTCGGCCACGGCCGGGTCCATCTCCTGGGCGTGCTCCAGGACGTACGGGCGTGAGCGCTCCGGGTCGTCCCAGGCCATCCGTACCGAGGCGCGGATGGTGTCCGTCAGCCGCTTCAGCGTCTCCTCGCCCAGGGACCGCTTGGCGATGATCGCGCCGAGCGGGATCGGCAGCCCGGTGGTGGACTCCCAGTGCTGGCCCATGTCGGCCAGGCTGTGCAGGCCGTAGTCCTGATACGTGAAGCGGGCCTCGTGGATCACCAGACCGGCGTCCACCAGGCCGTCCCGCACGGCGGGCATGATCCGGTCGAACGGCATGACGACGACCTCGCCCACGCCGCCGGGCACCACCTCGGCCGCCCAGAGCCGGAACAGCAGGTAGGCGGTGGAGCGCTCGCTGGGTACCGCCACGGTCTTCCCGGTCAGGTCCGCGCCCGGCTCCCGGGTGAGGACGAGCGGCCCGCAGCCCCGGCCCAGCGCCCCGCCGCACGGCAGCAGCGCGTACTCGTCGAGGACCCACGGCAGGACGGCGTAGGAGACCTTCAGCACGTCGAGCTCGCCGCGCTCGGCCATGCCGTTGGTGAGGTCGATGTCCGCGAAGGTGACCTCGGGGGCGGGCGCGCCGGGGACCCGTCCGTGCGCCCAGGCGTCGAAGACGAAGGTGTCGTTGGGGCACGGCGAGAAGGCGATCCGCAGCGCGGGCGGTATGCCGTCGGCGGTCTCAGTCACGGTGCGGGGCGCGGTGTCGGTCGAGTCGGTCATGGGTCCAGCCTTCCACTACGGGTACGAGCTTCCCGAACGCCCCGGTGAGCGCGGCCAGCGCCTCGCCGATGCGCCAGGCGTCCCGGTCGCGGGGCCCCACGGCGTTCGAGACGGCCCGGAGCTCCAGCACCGGCACGCCGAGCCGGCCGGCGGCCTCCGCGACGCCGAAGCCCTCCATGGCCTCGGCGACGGCTCCGGGGTGTGCGGCCAGCAGCGCGGCGGTGCGGGCGGCGCTCCCGGTCACGGTCGAGACGGTGAGCACCTGGCCCGGCACGGCCCCGGTGGCCTCCGCGACCTCCCGTACGAGCGGGGCGGGCGGCACGAACCGGTCCCTGCCGAAGCCGAGACCGGTGACGGGCACGAAGCCGTCCGGGGTCTCGGCGCCCAGGTCGGCGGCGACGATGCCGTCCGCGACGACGAGGGAGCCGACCGGTGCGGCGGGGGCGAAACCGCCCCCGATGCCGGCGGAGACGACCAGGCCGTACGGCTCGTCGGAGGTCGCCGGGCCGGTGGGCGAGGAGGGGGCCGAGGCGAGGGCGAACGCGGTGGCCGCCGCGGCGGCGGCCGGTCCCGCACCGCCCGCGACCACGTCGAAGGGGCCCGCCCGGTGCAGTTCGGCACCCGGCACCGCGCGGACGCGTGGGGTCCCCGCGACGGCGCGTGCGACCGCGTCCCGTTCGGCCGGGACGGCGGTCACGACAAGCACCCGCACGGCGACGCTCCTGGCGGATCGGTGGTTCAGATCGGTGGTTCAGATCGGTGGTTCAGGAGGAGACGGTCGGGTCGAGACGGTCAGGAGGTCTTCTTGAGCTCGAAGTGCCAGATGCCCGTGAGCTTCTGACCCTTCGTCTCGACGATGCTGACCTGCGTCTTGTCCGCGGTGGTCTCGCCGGTCTGGCTGGCGAAGAAGGCGCTGCCCGGGATCGACCGGTAGGTCTTCTTGTACGGCTCCTGCTCGGCCTGCTGGCCGTTGATGAACAGGGTCCAGCCGTGGTCGGCGATCTCGGGGTCCACACCGAAGCGGACCTTGTCGTCCATCGAGACGTCGATGACCTTGTCCGCCTTCTTGTTCAGGCAGCCCTCGATCTTGGATTCCTTGAGCGCGTTGCCGTCGTTGTAGCAGGCGGCCTCGGTGTTCACCGAGGTGTCGCCGACCGTCACGGTGGCGAGCGGCGTCGGCTTGTCGCAGGCGGTCAGGACAAGGAGTCCCGCGGACACGGCACCGAGAGCGACGCCGATTCGACGGCCCTTACCGGAGAAGAACGCAACGGTCATGCGCCGAAGGTTATCGGTCGGCGGCGTTCACGCCACGCGGGGGTGTGGTGAGCCGCGCCGCGCGGCGCCCAGGAGGCCCCGTACGGAGGCGGTCGCGCCGAGCGCGAGGATTCCGGCGGCGACCGACATGCCGAGCACGCCGTTGAGCGGCAGGGCGATCCCGATGGCGCCCCCGAAGACCCAGGACATCTGGAGCAGCGTTTCGGACCGGGCGAAGGCCGATGTCCGCACCTCCTCCGGCACGTCCCGCTGGATCATGGCGTCCAGGGACAGCTTCGAGAGGGCCTGGGTGAATCCGGCCACCGCGGCCAGCGCGGCGACCAGCACGGTGCTGAAGAAGACGGCGGCGAGCACCGCGACCCCCAGGGCGAGCCCCAGCACGGTCGCGACGATCGCCTCGGGGCCGCGCGCCCGCAGCCAGGACCCCACCGCCGTACCGATGGCGTTGCCCGCCCCGGCCGCGACGCCGACGATGCCGAGCGACACGGCGGCACTCTGCCCGCCGAGCGGATGCTCACGCAGCAGGAACGCCAGGAAGAAGATCAGGAAGCCGGAGAGCGTGCGGTGCGCGGCGTTGGCCTGGAGGCCGTGCAGGACGGACGGCCCCACGGACCGCAGCCCCGGCGGCTTTCCCCGCGTACCGTCCCGGCGCCCGCGCCACCGCCCGCTCCACAGATCGCTGCGGGTGCTCCCCGGGCCGGGGGAGGACAGCCGTACGTCGTCGCCGCGCGGGACCAGCCGGGCCCGGTGTTCGCCCTTCGCCGAGTCGACCGTGCGGGGCAGGGTGAAGGCCAGGAACGTGCCGCCGATGAAGATCACGCAGGCGCCGTAGAGCGGCCAGGGGGACCCGACGGCTTGCAGCCCCGCCCCGATGGGGGCGGCCACGCCCGTGGCCAGGAGCCCGGCCAGCGTCACCCGGGAGTTGGCCTTCACCAGGGAGAACCGCGGGGGCAGCAGCCGGGGTACGACAGCGCTGCGCACCACCCCGTACGCCTTGGAGCAGACGAGCACGCCCAGGGCGGCCGGATACAGTTCGAGCCCGCCGGTGGCGACGGCGCCCGACATGGCGAGCGCGAGTACCGCGCGGGCCAGCATCGCGCCCGCCATCGCGGCCCGCCGGCCGTGCGGAAGCCGGTCCAGCAGCGGGCCGATCACCGGGGCGAGCAGGGTGAAGGGAGCCATCGTGACGGCGAGGTAGAGGGCGACGCGCCCGCGTGCCTCGTCGGTCGGCACGGAGAAGAAGACCGTGGAGGCGAGCGCGACGGTGATCATGACGTCGCCCGCGCCGTTGACCGCGTGCAGTTCGATCAGCTTGCCGAGACCGGACTCCCCGGCCCCGTGGGCGTGCGTCGCCTTCCGGATGCCCTTCGCGGTGCCGGTGAACGGGGCGCGCAGGGCACGGCCGACCGTCCGGCCCGCCCTGCGGAGGGGACCGGATCCGTCGGAGGACCTGGCGGCAGCCACGTCAGTCATAGTGCCCCACCCCCTGCCCTCACGAACCCATGATCGTGCCGGACGCGGTGGCGGACGCTCTGTCGGGTGAGCGCCGCGAAGCCGTTCCGGCGCCCCGGCGGCCCGCGCGGAGCCGGCGTCGCGCCCCTGTCGTGAGGCGCTCCCGCACGGGTTCCGGTTCCTCGTCGCGGTGGTCGGCCGTCCCGGTTCCGGTTCTCTTACGGACGGGCAGGTGGGCGCGGGGCGGCGGAGAGGGTAGCGTGCACTCACGCGCCACCGGCGATGGTTCTTGGCCGCGCGCCTCCTCGCGATCCCGCAGAATGGGTGGCAGAAGGCGCGCCCGAGGCAGGCACCACGGGTGTGGACGTCGACGCGGCCCCCAGGTCCGCTCCGCCCGCACCTGTGACAGCCGAAATCGGACATCGATGGGCTGCTGGCGCACTCGTGAGACGGCGTATGGAGAGAAGCGAGACCTGTGAGTGCTGCGACGACGCGAAGCCGTACGGCCCGTACCCCCGCCCCCGACCGCCTGTGCGCCGAGGCGGTAGACCTCGCCCGCGCGGCGGCCGAGGAGGCTGCCGCGCCCGGTGTGGTCGGCGACCATGTGTCCCTCGTCTCCGAGGGCGACCGGGTCGTCACGCACTATTTCGCGTGCGAGGACCCCGGCTACCGGGGCTGGCGCTGGGCGGTGACGGTCGCCCGCGCGTCGCGGGCCAAGAAGGTCACCCTTGACGAAACGGTGCTGCTGCCGGGCCCCGACGCGCTCCTCGCCCCGGAGTGGGTGCCGTGGAGCGAGCGGCTGCGGCCCGGCGACATGGGCCCCGGCGACCTGCTGCCCACCGAGGCGGAGGACCCCCGCCTGGAGCCGGGCTACACCGGTGAGGACGAGCCGCCGCCGAACTCCGTGATCGCCGAGATGTCCGACGAGATCTCGGACCTCGTGGACGTGGAGGACGCCGAGCTGACGAACCGGCCCACGGAGGTCAACCGCGGAGCCATCGCCTCGGTCGCCGAGGAGCTGGGGGCGCGGCGGGCGCGGGTGCTGTCCCGGTACGGGCTGCGGCAGGCGGCGGAGCGGTGGGACGAGGCGTTCGGACCCCGGACGCCGATGGCGCAGGCGGCGCCCGCGTCCTGTGTGACCTGTGCGTTCCTGCTGCCGATGGCGGGCTCGCTGCGGCAGGCGTTCGGGGTGTGCGCCAACGAGTTCGCCCCGGCCGACGGGCGGGTCGTCTCGCTGGCGTACGGCTGCGGGGGGCACTCCGAGGCGGCGGTGATGCCGAAGCCGCCGAAGCCGGTGCCGCACGCGATGGACACGATGCGGGTGGACGAGTACTCGTTGCGGCCGGCGGACGACTCCGGCTCGGTCCCGGTTCTGGCGGACGGTCCTACGGAGGACCTGGGCCACTCCTGACCTGACGTCGGACTGACCTGATCCGGCCCGACCCGGAGCCTGCCCTGAATCGCCGGGCGGGCTCGGGGCGGTTGTCCGTGCCCGCCCGGCGGTGACACCCCCGGCCCGTCCGGCGTTCGGGGACGGAACCCCTCGGCCGGATGGGCGGCGCCACGCGCGGTACCTTCGGGCGCACACTGGGCGTCAGGGGTCACCGGAAGAGTGGAGTTACGAGCGTGAGCATGAAGGCGACCGAGGGGGCCGATCCGTTCGGGACCGCACGGCTGCGGCGTGGCGTGCTCGACGCGTGGGGGGCCGGGCCCGCCCGGTTCCGGGAGGACGCCAACGCCGAGGAGGACCTCGTGCTCGGCGGCTACCGCGACCGCCTCGTGGTCGAGCTGGCCCAGAACGCCGCCGACGCCGCCGCCCGCGCCGGGGTCCCCGGCCGGCTCCGCCTCACCCTGCACGAGGACCGGGACGGCCGCGCCGTGCTGGCCGCCGCGAACACCGGCGCGCCCCTGGACGCCACCGGCGTCGAGTCCCTGAGCACCCTGCGGGCCTCCGCCAAGCGCGAGGGCCACGAACAGGCCGTGGGCCGGTTCGGTGTCGGCTTCGCCGCCGTCCTCGCGGTCAGCGACGAACCCGCCCTCGTCGGCCGGCACGGCGGCGTCCGCTGGTCGCTCGCCGAGGCCCGCGAACTCGCCCGGCAGGCCGCCGCGGGCAGCCCCGGCCTCGGGGACGAACTGCGCCGCCGCGACGGCCACGTACCGCTGCTCCGCCTGCCGCTGCCCGCCGAGGGCACCGCGCCCGAGGGCTACGACACCGTCGTCGTGCTGCCCCTGCGCGACGGCGTCGCGGAGGACCTGGTGGCCCGGCTGCTCGCCGCGGTGGACGACGCGCTGCTGCTCACCCTGCCCGGCCTCGCCGAGGTCGTCGTCGAGACGCCGGACGGCGTACGGACGCTGGGCCGGTCGCAGCACGGCCCGTACACCCACGTCGAGGACTCCGCGAGCGGGACCCACCGCTGGCGCACCGTCGTCCGCCACGGTTCTGTCGAGCGGGCGTTGCTCGCGGACCGGCCCGTGGAGGAACGGCTGCGTCCGTACTGGTCGGTGACCTGGGCCGTGCCGGTGGACGAGGACGGCGCGCCCCGAACCCCCCGTACGGCACCGGTCGTACACGCGCCGACGCCCACCGAGGAGCCGCTCGGCGTCCCCGCGCTGCTGATCGCCTCGCTGCCGCTGGACACCACCCGCAGGCACCCCGCGCCCGGTCCGCTGACCGACTTCCTGGTGGAGCGGGCCGCCGACGCCTACGCCGAGCTGCTGGCCGCGTGGGAGCCGGTCTCCACCGCCACCATCGCGCTCGTGCCCGGCCCGCTCGGCAAGGGGCACCTGGACGGCGAGCTGCGGGCGGCGATCCTGGAGCGGCTGCCCAAGGTCGCGTTCCTGGAGGCGGCGGCCCCCCGCGACCTGGCCGAGGACGACCGCTGGGACGACTGGGAGGGCGGCGCCGAGGGGACGCCCCGCACGGCGACGACCGCGCTGCGCCCGCTGGAGGCCGAGGTGGTCGAGGGGGTGGGCGCCGAGACCGTGCGGGTCCTCGCCGAGGTGCTGCCGTGTCTGCTGCCCGCCGGGCTGGAACGCCGTACCGAGCTGCGTACGCTCGGCGTCGCCCGGGTGCCGCTGACCGAGGCCATCGACCGGCTGGCCGGACTGGAGCGTGCCCCCGAGTGGTGGCGGCGGCTCTACGACAGCCTCGCCGGGGTCGATCCGGACCGGCTTTCCGGGCTGCCCGTCCCGCTCGCGGGCGAGGGCGCGGCGGACGAGGTGCCCCGTACCACCATCGGCCCCCGGCAGGTGCTCCTGCCGCTGCCCGACGCGCTGACCGGCCCCGTCCTCGCCCGGCTGGCCCGGCTCGGGCTGAAGGTGGCCCACCCGGACGCCGCCCACCCGCTGCTGGAGAAGCTCGGCGCCCTGCCCGCGACCCCGCGCGCCGTGCTGACGACGCCTCAGGTGCGGGCGGCGGTCGCCGGGTCACTGGACGCGGGCGAGATCTGGGACGAGGACGCGCCGAGCGGCGACGAACTGGCCGAGACCGTCCTCACCCTCGTCCGGGACGCCGCTCTGGAGCCCGGTGACGAACCCTGGCTGGGTGCCCTCGCCCTGCCCGACGAGGACGGCGAGCTCGCGCCCGCCGGTGAACTCGTGCTGCCCGGAAGCCCGTTCGCCCAGGTGATGCGCGAGGACGAACTCGCCCTGTGCGACGCGGAGCTGGCCGGACGCTGGGGCGAACGCCCGCTGACCGCCTGCGGGGTGCTGGCCGGCTTCACCCTCGTACGCGCCGACGACGTCGTCCTGGACCCGGACGAACTGGAGCCCCGCGACGGCGACTTCGCCGAACCCGACGACGCCGGACTGCTGGACGCCGTGGACGTGTGGTGCGAGGACGTCCTGGACCGGCTGCCCGACACCCCGGTGCCGCCGGTCGCCACCGAACTCGTCGCCGTACGTGATCTGGACCTGGTGGACGACGACGCCTGGCCGCAGGCGCTGGCCATGCTGGCCCGTCCGCCGCTGCGCGACGCGCTGACCCAGCCGGTGCGGGTCCTGCTCCCCGACGGCACCACGCGGTCGGTACGCCCGTACACCGCCTGGTGGCTGCGCGGCCACCCGGTGCTCGACGGCCGCCGGCCCGCGGGACTGCGCTCCGCGAGCGGTGACCCCCTTCTGGCGGGGCTGTACGACGCCGTGGACGCGAGCGGTTTCGAGGACGCCGAGGTGTTGCGCGCCCTCGGGGTGCGCACCTCGGTGGCCGCCCTGCTGGACGAGCCGGGCGGCGCGGCCGAGCTGCTGGGCAGGCTCGCGGACGAGGACCGTCCCGTCAGCCCCGTGCAGCTGCACGCGCTGTACACCGCCCTCGCCGGTCTGGACCCCGAACAGGTCACGCTCCCCGACGAGTTGCGGGCCGTCGTGGACGGCGAGGTACGGGTGGTGGACGCGGCGGACGCGGTGGTCGCGGACGCCCCCGACGTGCTGCCGCTGACCGGCGGGATGCCCCTGCTGCCGGTGGCGCCCGCCCGCGCGGCCGAGCTGGCGGAGCTGCTCCAGGTGCCGCGGCTCGGCGAGAGGGTCGAGGCCGAGGTGACGAGCGAGGGCGAGGAGCACCCGGTGCCGGAGCAGGTACGGGCGCTGCTCGGTGCCGGGACGCCCGCCACCTACCTCGAACACGGTGAACTCCGTGCCGGTGGCGTCGAGCTGGACTGGCGCCGCACCCCGGACGGGGTGGTCCACGCCTCGACGCTGGAGGGCGTGGCGGCGGGTCTGGCCTGGGCGGCCGGTCAGTGGCCGCGCCGTTTCGAGGTGGCGGCGCTGCTGGAGGACCCGTCCCGTACCCAGGAGCTGGCCCGCGACCGCTGGTTCGACTGAGAGTGCCGGGGGCCGTTCCCGGTGGCCGCCGGGTGGCCGCAGGAACCGCCCGGGTCCTGTGATCTTCACGGGAAAGTCATGAGTGTGTACAACCATTCACACCAGGGACCCGTCTGGTCAGTCGAGTCATCAGACTCATCGACCAGACGGGCCCCGCCGGCCGAACCACATGCCGCGGGCCCCCTCTCCATCAGGGGAACACATGCGTATGCGTGCCACTGTGGCCGCCGTCTCCGGCGCCCTGGTTCTTTCCGCTCTCGCGCTTCCGGCCGCCCAGGCCGACGAAGGGCGTTCGTGGACGCACGACTTCTCGCTCACGGCGCCGCAGAAGGCCCAGGAGCGGATGGCCGCCCGGTCCCTCACCTCGGACACCGATCTCAAGGTCACCAAGGCGGTCGTGAACGGCGGCAAGCCGATCGCGGTCGGCACCAAGTCGAAGAAGAAGGTGACCGTCGCGATCACCGCCACCGACGACTCGGGGATCGCCGGGGCCGGTGCCGCGCTGTGGATCGGCAGCGACATCGAGTCGGAGGACAGCTTCGGCTTCTCGCAGAACGAGGACAACGCCACGTGCAAGGCGGCGAGCGCCACCACCTCCACCTGCACCCTGACCATCACGGTCGACCCGGCCTGGCTGATCAACAGTGACGCGGCCTCCTGGCACCTGGCGGTCGCCGTGGCCGCGAAGGACGGCCAGCTCGTCGAGAAGACGAAGTTCGCCAAGGTGAAGCTCCAGCGCTTCTCCAAGCTGACCGCCAACGCCGGTCCGGAGCCCGTGAAGAAGGGCAAGACCCTCACGATCACCGGCAAGCTCACGCGCGCCAACTGGGAGACCGGCACCTACAAGGGCTACACCAAGCAGCCCGTCAAGCTGCAGTTCCGCAAGAAGGGCAGCAGCACCTACACGACCGTCAAGACCGTCAAGTCGAACAGCACGGGCGCCCTGAAGACCACGGTCAAGGCCTCGGCGGACGGCTACTGGCGCTACTCCTTCGCCGGTACGTCGACCACCCCGGCGGTCACGGCCGCGGGCGACTTCGTGGACGTGAAGTAACCAGTGAAGCAGCCGGTGAAGTCGAGGTGAGGTAACCAGCCCCCGGCGTACGTGAGACGGCGGGTCCCGGCGTACGTGACGTGACCGGGACCCGCCGTCGCGGACGCGTGAGGGACCGCGTCACGACGTCACGACGGGAAGCGGCGGCCGACCAGCCTCCAGGCCAGCTCCAGGGCGGCCGCCGCCACCAGCGAGATCGCCACCGCCGTCCACGGCATGACCGACCCCACCAGTTTCAGCGCGAAGAAGTGCTGGAGCGTCGGCAGAGCCAGGACGACCACGAAGCACAGGCCCATGGACGCCACCAGGGCGACCCGCCACCAGGTGTAGGGGCGGGCGATGATCGCCAGGACCCACATCGACACCAGGAACAGGGTGAGCGTGGCCACGCTCGTCTCGGCGTCCAGCGCGCCGGGACCGGTGTAGTGGTGCCGGGCCAGCAGGTACGTGGCGAAGGTGGCCGCCCCCGCGATGACCCCCGAGGGGATCGAGTACCGCATGACCCGGTGCACGAAGTGCGGGCGGGCCCGTTCCTTGTTCGGGGCGAGGGCCAGGAAGAACGCGGGCACCCCGATCGTCAGTGTGGACAGCAGCGTGAGGTGGCGCGGCAGGAACGGGTACTCCACCTGGAAGCAGACCACCAGGACCGCCAGCAGCACCGAGTAGACGGTCTTGGTGAGGAACAGGGTGGCGACCCGGGTGATGTTGCCGATGACCCGGCGGCCCTCGGCCACCACCGAGGGCAGGGTGGCGAAGCTGTTGTCCATCAGCACGATCTGGGCCACCGCGCGGGTCGCCTCC
Organism: Streptomyces halstedii; assembly: GCA_000720535.1. Taxonomy (GTDB): domain Bacteria; phylum Actinomycetota; class Actinomycetes; order Streptomycetales; family Streptomycetaceae; genus Streptomyces; species Streptomyces halstedii. The sequence goes on along the minus strand of JOAZ01000006.1, from coordinate 152,961 downwards.
GAGCCCGACCCCATCGCGACCCCGATGTCGGCGTCCTTCAGCGCCAGGACGTCGTTGACGCCGTCACCGGTCATCGCGACGGTGTGGCCGCGCGACTGGAGGGCCGCCACCATGTCCCGCTTCTGCTGCGGGGCGACCCGGCCGAACACGGCGTTCCGCTCGATCGCCGAGGCCATCTCGTCGCGGTCGGCGGGCAGCCGGCGGGCGTCCAGGGTGTTCTCGGCGCCCGGCATCCCGAGCTTCTGGGCGACCGCGCCGACCGAGACGGCGTTGTCCCCGGAGATGATCTTCGCCGAGACGTGCTCGTCCTCGAAGTAGGCCAGGGTCTGTCCGGCGTCCGGCCGCAACCGCTGTTCCAGGACGATCAGCGCGGCGGGCTTCGCGCCCGTGGCGGCGTCCGGGGCGTCGAGCGCGTCCCGCGCGCGGGCGAGCAGCAGCACCCGGAGCCCCTGCTCGTTGAGGTGGCCGGTCTCCGCGAGGGCGGGGTCGTCGGTGTCCAGCAGCACGTCGGGGGCGCCCAGCAGCCAGGCGGAGGCGGTCCCGTCGGCGTCGGTGAACGCGGCGCCGCTGTACTTGCGGGCCGAGGAGAACGGCAGCGTCTGGGTGACGGTCCACCGCCCGTCGTCCGGGCAGGCGTCGATGATCGCCTGGAGGCTGGTGTTGGGCCGGGGGTCGGACCCGCCCAGGGCGCCCAGGACGCGGTGGACCTCGTCCTCGTCCCAGCCGTTCAGCGTCCGGACCTCGGTGACGTCCATGCCGCCCTCGGTCAGCGTGCCGGTCTTGTCGAGGCAGACGACGTCGACCCGGGCCAGGCCCTCGATGGCGGGAAGCTCCTGCACGAGGCACTGCTTGCGGCCGAGCCGGATGACCCCGATCGCGAAGGCCATCGAGGTGAGCAGGACCAGGCCCTCGGGGATCATCGGGACGATGCCGCCGATGGTCCGGGCGACGGACTCCTTGAACGCGTGCTGCTTGACGACCAGCTGGCTGATGATCAGGCCGAGGGCGGTCGGCACCATCATCCACGTCACGTACTTGAGGATGGTGCTGATGCCGCTGCGCAGTTCGGACTGGACGAGGGTGAAGCGGGAGGCCTCCTCGGCGAGTTGGGCGGCGTAGGCCTCGCGGCCGACCCTGGTCGCGGTGAACGCCCCGCCCCCGGCGACCACGAAGCTGCCCGACATCACGGAGTCGCCCGGACGCTTGATCACCGGGTCCGCCTCGCCGGTCAGCAGCGACTCGTCGATCTCCAGGGTGTCGGCCTCGACGACCGTGCCGTCCACCACCACCTTGTCCCCGGGCCCCAGCTCCACCAGGTCGCCCAGGACGATCGCGGAGACCGACACCTCGGCGGCCTTGCCGTCCCGCCGCACGGTGGGCTTCGCCTCACCGATGACCGCGAGGCCGTCCAGGGTCTTCTTGGCGCGCCACTCCTGGACGACGCCGATCCCGGTGTTGGCGATGATCACGAAGCCGAAGAGGCTGTCCTGGACCGGTGCGACGAGCAGCACGATCACCCAGAGCACACCGATGATCAGGTTGAACCGGGTCAGTACGTTCGCGCGGATGATCTCGGTGACGGAGCGGGAGGAGCGTACGGGCACGTCGTTGACCTCGCCACGCGCGACCCGTTCGGCGACCTCGGCGCTGCTCAGCCCGCCGGCCGGCCCGGGAGGCCGTACGGGGTCCGGTTGCTCTCCGGGGGAGTCGAGTGCCCGCTGCGTCATGGCTCCGACCGTACGGGCCGCCGGAGCGCTTCACCCGCCGGGGGTCCGAAGATCCGACCGTGGGAGGAGGGAAACGGTCCCGTGGGCGTACACGGCGCCCCGGCCCGGTCCGTCGGTGCCCCGCCCCGGTCCGTCAGTGTCCGGCGCCCGGCGCGGCGTCCCCGGCGGTCCCCGCCGCCCGCGCGGCCTCCCGCTTGATCGCCGCGTCCCGCGCTCGCACGTACCAGATGCCGATGAGGCCGAGACCGCCACCGGCCAGGCAGGCCCAGAGCCACCAGGTGTGGCCGTGGTCGGCGTACCAGCCGTAGAAGGGGAGCTGCACGAGGAAGAGGACGAACCAGATGACCGTGCCGCCGGTGACCGTGGCGACGACCGGGCCCTCCAGGGGCTCCGGTGCCTCGTGCTTCGGTGTCCACTTCTCCATGCGCCCAGTCTAGGTCGTGGCCGGACGAAGGCGGACAGGGTAGTCGACCCAAGGGTCTACGCGCGGAGATAGCGATCTTCGCCTTATGTATTCATACTGAATCTGCTTCCGGTTGTCTCGAATTATTGGTACGAACATCCAAAGCTGACCACTTTTACTCCCCCGATGCCCGACTGAAGGTCCTACATGTCCCCCTCGGCCACCGCTCCGGTCGACGCCACTCCGCCCCCGGCCCCTCAGCAGCCTTCCGGCGGCTTGGACCGCTTCTTCAAGATCTCCGAGCGGGGGTCGTCCCTCGCGCGCGAGATCCGCGGCGGATTCGCCACGTTCTTTGCGATGGCGTACATCATCGTGCTCAACCCGATCATTCTCGGTAGCGCGCACGACATGTACGGACACCAGCTCAACGGCGGCCAGCTGGTCACCGCCACCGTGCTGTCGGCCGCGTTCTCCACCCTGCTGATGGGCGTCATCGGCAACGTGCCGATCGCGCTGGCCGCCGGGCTCGGCGTCAACACCGTCGTCGCCCTCCAGCTCGCCCCCCGGATGAGCTGGCCGGACGCGATGGGCATGGTCGTCCTCGCGGGCATCGTCGTGATGCTCCTCGTCGCGACCGGGCTGCGCGAACGCGTGATGAACGCCGTGCCGAAGTCGCTCCGCAAGGGCATCGCCATCGGGATCGGCCTGTTCATCCTGCTGATCGGCCTGGTCGACTCCGGGTTCGTCTCCCGCATCCCGGACGCCGCGCACACCACCGTGCCGCTCCAGCTCGGCAACGACGGCCACCTCAACGGCTGGCCGGTCCTGGTCTTCGTCCTCGGCACCCTGCTCACCCTGGCGCTGCTCGTCCGCAAGGTGCCGGGCGCGATCCTGATCTCCATCGTGGCCATGACCGCGGTGGCGCTGATCATCAACGCCGTCGCCGGTCTGCCCGCCGAGGCGTGGGGGCTGACCGTCCCCGAGTGGCCGGGCAACCCGGTCGCCTCCCCGGACTTCGGGCTCATCGGTGAGGTCAGCCTGCTCGGCGGCTTCGAGAAGGTCGGGCTGCTGACCGGCGTCCTGTTCGTCTTCACCGTGCTGCTGTCCTGCTTCTTCGACGCGATGGGCACCATCCTGGGCGTCGGTGACGAGGCGAAGCTGATGGACAAGGACGGCAACTTCCCCGGGATCAACAAGGTCCTGTTCATCGACGGTGTCGCCGTCGCCGCCGGTGGGGCCAGCTCCTCCTCCGCGACGACCTGCTTCGTGGAGTCCACGGCCGGGGTCGGAGAGGGCGCCCGCACCGGTCTGGCGAGCGTGGTGAGCGGGCTGCTCTTCACGGTGGCGCTGTTCCTGACGCCGCTGGCGACGATGGTCCCCTCGCAGGCCGCCACCCCCGCGCTGGTCGCGGTCGGGTTCATGATCCTCGCGGGCTCCGTACGGGACATCGACTGGAGCGACTACACGCTCGCGATCCCGGCGTTCCTGGCGATGCTGATGATGCCGCTCACCTACTCGATCACCAACGGCATCGGCATCGGCTTCATCGCCTTCTGCGTGCTGCGCCTGGTGGCGGGGCGCGGCCGGGAGGTGCCGGTGGCGATGTACGCGGTCTCGGCGGTCTTCGTCTTCTACTACGCGATGCCGGCGCTCGGCCTCACGTAACCACCGCCGCGCACGTCCACCCCCACGGGGCGGACCTCCCTCAGGTGACCCGGTCGGCCGGGTCCTGCGGGAGGTCCGCCCCGTAGAACTTCTCCGTCTCGTCGACGGCCGCGCTGAACCGTTCGTCGAAGTCGTCGCGGACGAGCGTCTGGACCACGTAGTCCTGGACACTCATGCCGCGTCTGGCCGCGTGCCGGCGGAGCCGGTCGAGCAGCTCACCGTCTATCCGCAGACTGAGCACTGTCGATCCCATGCTCAGCAGGGTCTCGGCACATGTGGCCGTTTCGCGCGTCTTTCCGGCTCGTACTCACTCGTTCGGGTGATCAGTTTCTCGCGCGTGTACCACCGAGTGGTCTTTAGTGAAGCTAATGAGTTACGCTAATGAACATGCCTGACCTGATCCACGACGGTGAGAGTGCCGCCGCCGTGAGCTCCCTTCGCTCCGCGGTGATGCTGCTGGGCCGTCGCCTGAAGCACCAGCGCGTCGACGAGTCGCTGAGCCCGACCGAGATGTCGGTGCTCGGGACACTCGCCCGGTGCGGTTCCGCCACCCCGGGTGAGCTGGCCCGCAAGGAGCACGTGCAGCCGCCGTCGATGACCCGCATCGTCGCGCTGCTGGAAGCCAAGGGCCTGGTCAGACTGGAACCGCACCCCGAAGACCGTCGGCAGAAGATGGTCAGCCGGACCGAGCAGGCGGAAGCCATGCTCGCCGAGAGCCGCTCCAAGCGGAACGCCTGGCTGGCCGGCCTCGCCGAGGGCCTGGACGAGGACGAGTGGGACAAGCTCCGGGCCGCCGCGCCCGTGCTGGAGAAGCTGGCCCACCTGTGACCCCGGGCGCGGCGGACACCGTCCGCGGCGCCCGCCGCCACGTCCTCGTCAGCACGTACGTCGTAGACGCCGAGGAGGCGAACCCCTTTGAGTACGGGATCCGGAGCAGACTCCGCCCCCGCACCGACTTCCACCCACGAGAGCACGACCGGCGGGACCTTCTCGTCGCTGAAGATCCGTAACTACCGCCTGTTCGCCACGGGCGCCGTGATCTCCAACACCGGTACCTGGATGTCCCGCATCACGCAGGACTGGCTCGTCCTGAGCCTCACCGGGTCCGCCGCCGCCGTAGGTATCACCACGGCCCTCCAGTTCCTCCCGATGCTGCTCTTCGGCCTGTACGGCGGCGTCATCGCCGACCGCCTCCCGAAGCGGCGTCTGCTCCTCATCAGCCAGGCAGCGCTCGGTCTGTGCGGCATCGCACTGGCCGTGCTGACCCTCTCCGGCGTCGTCGAGGTCTGGCATGTCTATCTGATCGCGTTCCTGCTCGGCATGGTGACCGTCGTGGACAACCCGGCGCGCCAGTCGTTCGTCTCCGAGATGGTCGGCCCCGCCCAGCTGCGGAACGCCGTCAGCCTGAACTCCGCGAACTTCCAGTCCGCCCGCCTCATCGGCCCCGCCGTCGCGGGTGTCCTGATCACCACGGTCGGCAGCGGCTGGGCCTTCATGCTCAACGGCCTGTCCTTCGCGGCCCCGCTGGTCGGCCTGCTGATGATGCGGACGAACGAGCTGCACGCGTCCGTGACCGTCAAGCGTGCCAAGGGCCAGCTGCGCGAGGGCCTGCGCTACGTGTCCGGCAGACCTGACCTGGTCTGGCCGATCGTCCTGGTCGGCTTCGTCGGCACCTTCGGCTTCAACTTCCCGATCTTCCTGACGGCCTTCGCGGACGAGATCTTCGACGGCGGCGCCGGGATGTACTCGTTCTTCAACATCCTGATGGCGGCCGGTTCCCTGGCCGGAGCCCTGCTGGCCGCCCGCCGCCGCTCCTCGCGGCTGCGGATGGTGGTCGCCGCGGGCACGGTGTTCGGTCTGCTGGAGGTCGTCGCGGCGCTCTCCCCGGCCGTCTGGCTCTTCGCGCTGCTGCTGCTCCCGATCGGCATGATCGGGATGACGACCAACATCAGCGCCAACACGAGCGTCCAGATGGCCGCGGACCCCGCGATGCGGGGCCGGGTGATGAGCCTGTACATGATGGTCTTCGCCGGTGGTACGCCGGTGGGCGCCCCGATCGTCGGCTGGATCAGCGACACCTACGGCGCCCGGACGGGCATGGCCGTCGGTGGCGCCATCTCGATGGTCGCCGCGGTCGCCGTCGGCTTCATGCTGACGCGCGTCGGCAACCTGCGCGTCAAGGTGGACCTGCGACCTGGCCGCCCGCACGTGCGGATAGTCCCGCGCGAGCTGGCCGCGGCGGCCTGACCGCCCGCACCGACGGACCGCACGGCCGCCCTCCCCTGCCGGGGAGGGCGGCCGTTCTCAGGTTCCGGGGCGGTCGCCGGGCGGTTCCCGCCCGGCGGTGGCGCGGCCGGTGCCGTCCGTCGCCGGGGCCCCGGTCTCCGGCGCCGCCGACGTCCCGTCCCCCGGGTCGTCGTCTCCGCCGCCGGTCCCGCTCTCCAGGATGGAGACGATGGAGAACAGCGAGAAGCAGACGCCGCCGAGGCCGATCAGGACGCGGGCCGCGACGACGACCGCGGAGTCGGCCGACTCGAAGAGGAACGACGCGAGGAACAGGCAGAGCAGGGCCGTGCCGACCGGGATCAGCGGCACCCGGTTCGCCAGGGGTGCCTTCCGCCGCCAGACGAGCGCGAGGAGCAGCACCTTGCTGAGGATGCTCCAGCAGATGAGGCCGAGACCGATGACGACGTATCCGGCGGACAGCTGGGTGGACCGGTCGTGGAGGGCGAGGACCAGCAGCCCCCACACGATGCCGACGGCGCCGAGGCAAGCGGCGGCCGCGGGCCACAGGACGCGCTCCCGGCGTGTGTAGGTGTTCTGGATCTGCCGCAGGATGCTGGCCACCAGTCCGATGAGGCAGGTGCAGACGAGCGCCAGGCCCGCCATCACGTGCCCGGCGGTGAAACGTCCCGCCGCGGCCCCGCCGCCCCCGCCCGCCAGCAGGACGAAGGCCCACACCCAGGTCACCAGGGCGGCCAGGGCCGGGAGCGCCAGCAGGACCCGTGCGGTGAGCGGACCGAACGGTGCGGGCGAGCGCGGGGGCGACCCTTCGGGCAGCGCCGAGTTCTCGGTGATCATGACGAACCGGGTGGAGGCCGTGGCCACACTGGAGACGCACACGCAGATCATGCCGACGCCGAAGACGACGTGCCCGGCGACGAAGTCGGGCGGTGGGCGCGGGGTCTCCGTGAGCAGGGAGAGCCCGTACCCCGCGGTGACGCCGCTGACCGCGAAGCCGAGCGCCGGGTAGAGCACCCGGTCCAGCGCCGAGAAGCGGCCGATGAGCTGCCGGATGATCGTGGCCGCGGTGGAGAAGAGGCAGAGGCAGATGGCTGCCAGGAAGATGAGTACCAGGCCCGCGACCCGGGCGCTCGGCCCGGAGGCGTGCGCGAGTACGTATCCGCCCAGCGCGGCCGAGATGGCGCCCATGAGAACGGGTATCGCTCGGAACAGGACGCTGACCTTGTAGTTCATCGGGCCTCCTGGAGCTGGAGTCCCGCACCATCATCCTTTCCGTCGCCTTCGGCTGCCACCGGACGACGGCTCGGCCGCGTCCCTGGTGGCCGTCCCGCCGCCCGAGCGCCCTCGGTGAGCCGGCAGGAGGGAGTCCCGGTACGCGGTCCTCCGGGCCTGGGCGCCGGGACGGCGGTCCGGGCGGTTAGGCTCGACGGGTGGACCCGAAGACCAGAAACCGCATCATGGCGGCCGTGCTCGTGCTGATGTTCCTCGTCGTCGCGGCGGCGGCCGCCCTCGGGGGCTGAGCCCGCGCGGACGGCCGCGACCCGGCGCGGTGGCCCTCGGGGTGGTCAGCCACGAGGACGGCCGCGACCGGTGCGCCGGCTACCAGGCGAAGTTCTCCGGCGACGGACCCGGGCCGGGGAAGATCTCGTCCAGGGCGGCCAGCACCTCGTCCGACAGCTCCAGCTCCACCGCCCGCAGGGCGGAGTCGAGCTGTTCCCGCGTGCGCGGGCCGGAGATCGGGCCGGTGATCCCGGGCCGGGTCAGCAGCCAGGCCAGACCCGCCTCGCCGGGCTCCAGGCCGTGCTTCTCCAGCAGATCCTCGTACGCCTGGATCTGCGCCCGCAGCTTCGGGTCGGCGAGCGCGTCGCCGGACCGGCCGGAGGTGGAGCGGGCGCCGCCGCCCTCGCGCTCCTTGCGGATCGCGCCCCCGAGCAGCCCGCCGTGCAGCGGCGACCACGGGATGACCCCGAGGCCGTACTCCTGGGCGGCCGGGATGACCTCCATCTCGGCGTCGCGCTGCATCAGGTTGTAGATGCACTGCTCACTGACCAGCCCGTAGCTGCCCCGCTGCCGGGCCCGCTCGTTGGCCTGGGCGATCTTGTAGCCGGAGAAGTTGGACGATCCGGCGTAGAGGATCTTGCCCTGCTGGATCAGTACGTCGATGGCCTGCCAGATCTCCTCGATCGGGGTGGACCGGTCGACGTGGTGGAACTGGTACAGGTCGATGTGGTCCGTCTGGAGCCGCTTGAGGCTGGCGTCGACGGCCCGGCGGATGTTCAGGGCCGACAGCTTGTCGTGGTTGGGCCACGCCTCGCCGTCGGCGCCCATGTTGCCGTAGACCTTGGTGGCGAGGACCACCTTGTCGCGGCGGTCGCCGCCCTGGGCGAACCAGGTGCCGAGGATCTCCTCGGTGCGGCCCTTGTTCTCGCCCCAGCCGTAGACGTTCGCGGTGTCGAAGAAGTTGACGCCCGCGTCCAGGGCGGCGTCCATGAGCGCGTGGCTGTCGCTCTCGTTGGTCTGCGGGCCGAAGTTCATCGTCCCCAGGACGAGGCGGCTGACTTTGAGTCCGGTGCGTCCGAGCTGCGTGTACTTCATGAGACCCAAGCCAACGCCTTCGAGCGCGCTCGAAGCAAGTACGTACGGAAGCGGCCCCGACGGATTCCGGCCGCGCCCACCCCGGGCGCCGGGCCCCCGGCGTAGCCTGGGCGCCGTGAACGCGACTCCTCGGATCCTCGCCCTGCTGGACGACCTGCTCGCCGGGGCCGCCCCGGGTGAACGCGGGGCGTTGTGGCACCTCGCCGAACAGGGGCGGGAGCTGGACGCCAACGTCGTCCGGCTGCCCCCGCACGCGGCGGTCGGGGAGCACCAGGAGGACACCCTGGACGTGCTGCTGGTCGTCCTCGCGGGCGGCGGCACCCTGCGTACGGGCGACGGGGACGTCCTGGGGCTCGTCCCGACGACCGTGACCTGGCTGCCGCGCACCTCGCGCCGTGCCCTGGAGGCCGGACCCGAGGGGCTGGCGTACTTCACGGTGCACCGCCGCCGTCCCGGCCTCACGATCAGGTCGGCCGCCGGGGCGCCGGTGCGCTCGGAAGGCGGCGAGGCCCCCTGCATGCTGGACCTGGTCTGCCCGGAGTGCGGCCGGCTGTCGGCGGACCGGGCGCCGAGGTTCTGCAGCGCCTGCGGTGAGCCGTTCCCGGAGCGTCAGCCGCACTGATCGCGGGTGAGCGTACGCCGCGCGGCGGGGTGTCCGGCTGACGGTGTGCCAGTGGTGCGCGGGCGACCGCGCTGGTGTGCCTGACGGTAGGTCAATTGTGCGCGGGTGTCCGCACGGAGCCGTGGGGCAGCAGCCGTTCGACGAGCAGCACCGCGCACGCCCCGACGGCCAGCAGACCGCCCGTCAGGAAGGTACCGCGTACCTCGACGCGGGGCAGGAGCAGCGCACCGATCGCGGCCCCGGCCGCGATTCCGGCGTTGTAGCCACCGGAGTTGGCCGCGAGCGCCATGTCCGTACGGCCGGGGGCGCAGCGCAGCATCTCGTGCTGCGTGGCCATGAAGACCGGTCCGAGCGCGCAGCCCATCACGGTCAGGAAGACCACCGCCGCCACCGGATCGGAGCCCGTCGCGTACAGACCGAGCATGCCCACCGCCTGGACGGCCACCGCCGCGCCCAGGGCGGCGCGCGGGAAGCGGTCCAGCAGCGCCCCGGTGACGCCCACCCCGGCCAGGCACGCGATGCCGAAGGCCACGAGCAGGAGGTTGATCGTGCCCGTGGAGAAGCCGCTCACGTCGCCCAGGAACGTCACGATGTACGTGAATCCCGCGAACGCCCCGGTGGCGGACAGGATTCCGACGGTCAGCACGGTCGCGAACCTGCGGGTGTCCGGAGCGGACCCGTAGGCGGCGTGCCCTTCCTCCGGGCGCGAGGTGGGCAGCAGGGCGGCGATCGTCACGAGGGAGAGGAGCCCCAGGCCCCCGAGAGCCGCCAAGGGCACCGGCCAGTCGCTGTGGTGGCCCAGCCAGGTCCCCGCGGGCACGCCGAGGACGAGGGCGAGCGACCCGGCGACGGACAGCACCCCGATCACCCGGCCGCGCACCTCGGCCGGGAACAGGCCCACCGCGACCGGCCCCATCACGGCCCAGAACAACGCCTGGGCGAGCGCCGTCAGCAGCCGCGCCCCGAGCAGCACCCCGTAGGACGTGGCCAGGGCCGCGACCAGGCTGGAGACGACGAGGGCCGCCAGCACCCCGGAGAGCACATGGCGGCGGGGCATGGTCCGTGTGGCGTGGGCCAGGGGCAGGGAGGCCACGGCCACCGTCACGCCGTAGCCGGTGACCAGGTAACCGACCGAGGGCACCGAGACCCGCAGCCCCTCGGAGATGAGCTTCAGGAGGCCGATGGGCAGGTTCTCCGCCGTGTTGAAGGTGAACGCGGCCAGCATGAGGGCGACGAGCACCGCCCCACGGTGCCAGGAAGCCGGTTGCGCCGTGACCGTGACCATGGGGCCTCATCCGGTTGTCGTCCGTCGGGCGTGTGGGGGCGGGTGTGGGGGTCGGCGTGCGTGTGCGTCTCGGGGGTGTGCGTCCCGGTGGTGTGAGTCCGGGGAGGGTACGTCTCGGGGTGTGCCCGTGCCCCCGTGCCGGTCCGTCGTGGCCGCGTGGCCGGGCCAGAGCCCGCCGTACGGAACCTACGCCAGGCCCCCGTTGCTCATCAGCAGTTGCCCGTTGATCCAGGCACCCTCGGGCGAGCACAGGAAGTCCACCAGATGCGCCGTGTCCCGGGGGGTACCGAGGCGGCCGAGCGGGGTGGCGGCGGTCAGGCTCTTCTCGACCTCCGGGGTCATCCAGCCCGTGTCCACCGGGCCGGGGTTGACGGCGTTCGCGGTCACCCCGAGATGGGCGAGTTCGCGGGCGGCGGCCAGGGTGATCCGGTCCAGGGCGCCCTTGCTGGCGCCGTAGGGCAGGTTACCGACCGTGTGGTCGCTGGTCAGGGCGACGATCCGGCCCGAGCCCGGGGTGCCCCGGAAGCGCAGCCCGTACTCGCGGATCAGCAGCCAGGAGGCCCGCGTGTTGACCGCGAAGTGCCGGTCGAAGCTCTCCAGGGACGTGTCGAGCAGCCCTGAGTCGACCGACTCGGCGTGGCACATCACCAGGGCGGTGACCGGGCCGAGCCGGGTCTCGGCCTCGTCGAGGACGCGGCCGGGGGTGTCGGGGTCGGTGAGGTCCGCCTCGATGGCCACGGAGGCGGCGCCGTGCTCGGTCAGCGCGGCGGTGATCGCCTCGGTGGCCCCCTGCTCGACGCCCCAGTCCATGCGGCGGTCGTACGGCGTCCAGTAGGTGAAGGCGATGTCCCAGCCGGAGGCAGCCAGGCGCCGGGCGATTCCGGCGCCGATGCCGACGGTGCGGCCGACGCCGGTGATCAGCGCGAGCGGTCGGCGGGCGGGGTCGTGTGCGTGCGTCGTCGTCACAGGCAGGAATGCTCCGTGACCGGGCACGGGAAGGGCAAGCGCTTTACCGAAGGCCGGGGGTGGCAGAGGCGCGGAGACGGGGGCGGCGGGGGTCCGGGTACGGGGGTGGTGGGAGTCCGGAGACGGGGGCGGAGGTCCGGGGAAATACCCCCTGGGGTATTGCTGTTACAGTCGATGTATACCCCGGGGGGTAATTTTCAGCCCGCGCAGGAGAAGGAGACCGTCCGTGTTCTTCGTCGACACCCTTGAAACCGAAGGCCTGGGCAACCGCAGCTATCTGGCCGGTGGCCCGGAGGCGGCCGTGGTCGTCGATCCGCCGCGCGACGCCGACCGGGTGCTGGCGGCCGCCGCCGCGCGCGGGGTGCGCGTCGCGTACGTGGTGGAGACCCACATCCACAACGACTACGTGACCGGTGGACCCGAACTGGCCCGGCTGACCGGCGCCCGCTATCTGGTGCCCGCCGCCGCCCGGGTCGCCTTCGAGCGGATACCCGTGGCCGACGGCGACACCGTCACCGTGGACGCGGGGCTCGTGCTCCGCGCGCTGGCCACCCCCGGCCACACCCCGCACCACACCTCCTACGTCCTGGCCGAGGACGGCCGCGAGGTCGCCGCCTTCACCGGTGGGTCCCTGCTGATCGGCAGTGTGGGCCGTCCCGACCTCGTGGAACCGCGCCTCACCGAGGAGCTGGCGCGGGCCCAGCACGCCTCCGCCCACCGGCTGGCCGCCGAACTGGACGACGCCGTCCGGGTCCTGCCCACCCACGGCTTCGGCAGCTTCTGCTCCTCCTCGCAGGCGGAAGGGGACGCCACCACGATCGGCGCGGAGCGGCGGAGCAACGAGGCGCTGACGCTGGACGCCGACACGTTCGTGGCGCGGGTGCTGGCGGGGCTGGAGGACGTACCCGCGTACTACGCCCACATGGGCCCGGTCAACGCGTCCGGTCCCGCGCCGGTGGACCTCACGCCGCCCCGGATCGCCGACCCCGCCGAGATCGCGGACCGGCTCGCTGCGGGGGAGTGGGTCGTCGATCTGCGCAACCGTGCCGCCTTCTCCCAGGGCCATGTCGCCGGGACCCTCAACTTCGAGGCCGAGGGCAAGCTCGCCACGTACCTGGCCTGGCTGATCCCGTGGGGCAAGCCCGTCAGTCTGCTCGCCGACAGCCCGGAGCGACTCGCCGCCGCCCAGCGGGAGCTGGTCCGGGTCGGGATCGACCGGCCCGCCTCGGCGGCCACCGGTGACCCGGCGTCCTGGGTGCGCGCCGGGGACACCCTGCGCTCCTTCCCCCGCGCCGACTTCGCCGCCCTCGCGGAGCGGGCCGGTGAGGTGGTGGTGCTGGACGTACGCCGGGACTCCGAGCGCGCCCAGGGGTATGTGCGCGGCTCCGTCCACATCCCCGTCCACGCCCTGCGCGGCCGGCTGGACGAAGTCCCCGCCGGGACGGTGTGGGTGCACTGCGCGGGCGGGATGCGGGCCGCGATCGCCGCGTCCCTGCTGGACGCCGCCGGACGCGAGGTCGTCGCCGTGGACGACGGCTTCGAGTCCGCCCGCGCCGCCGGACTCACCGTGGAGACGGATGACGGCCGCTGACGGTGACTGATGGCCGACTGCGGCACAAGGACCGCGAGGCGGCCCGGCCAGCATAACGAAACGTACCGTAACGTAACGTAAAGAACCAGGGAAACGATCATGCGCAACCCCTTCCGGCGTGGCACCGGCCGGCTCACCCCCGCCGAGGCCCGTACCCGCACCGGCACCCCGGGCGGTGCCGTCCTGCTGGACGTACGTGAGGTCTCCGAGTGGAACGCGGGCCACGCTCCCGGCGCGGTCCACCTGCCCCTGACCCGTCTGCTGGCCGGCGCGGCTCTCCCCGGCGCCGTCGAGGGCCGTCCCGTCGTGGCGGTCTGCCGCTCCGGGCACCGCTCCCGGCAGGCCGCGAAGCTCCTGGCCGGGCGGGGAGTGGACGCCCTGGATGTGGAGGGCGGCATGATCGCCTGGGAGCGGGCGGGCCTTCCCGTCACCGGCGGGCGCGGCCGGGGCGGTTCGACGGCGTGAGTGTGCTCGTCCTGGCCCTGGTCGCGGGGGCCGTGGTCGGCCTGGCGCTCGGTGCGCTCGGCGGAGGCGGCAGCGTCCTGGCCGTGCCCGCCCTGATCTATCTGCTCGGCTTCACCCCGGCCGCGGCGACCACGGCGAGCCTGCTGATCGTCGCGGCCACCACCGCCACCTCCCTGTACGCGCACGCCCGCGCCGGGCACGTGCGCTGGAGGGCCGGAGCGGCCTTCGCCGCCGCCGGTCTCGTACCGGCGGCCCTGGCGGGGGCGGCCGCGACCCGGCTGCCGCAGCCCGTGCTCACGGCCGCGTTCGCCGCCGTCGCCGCGCTCGCCGCGGTCAGGATGCTCCGCCCGGCGACCGCCGCGCCGAAGGAGGTGCGGCCGCTCAAGGCGGCGGGTACGGGCGCCGGGCTCGGCGCGCTGACCGGACTGCTGGGCGTCGGGGGAGGATTCCTCGCCGTACCCGCCCTGGTCACGGTGCTGGCGTTCGAGATGCAGGCCGCGGTGGGGACGAGCCTGCTGGTGATCACCACCAACTCCCTGGCCTCGCTCATGACCCGTACCGGCGGGGCCGCCGACCTGGACTGGGCGGTGGTCGCGCCCTTCGCCGGAGCCGCGATCCTGGGCGCGTGGGACGGCAGGCGGCTCGCGGCCAAGGTCTCGGGGGCCCGGCTGCAACAGGTCTTCGCCGTCCTGTTGCTGGGCGTCGCGGCCGTCATGCTGGTGGACGCCGTCGTCTGACGCGCCGGACCCCGGGTCGCGGCACCGGGCCTCGGGCCTCCGGCCGGAAGCCTCCGGCCAGGCGCCTCAGGTCAGGCGCCTCAGGCCAGGGAGAGGAACAGCTTCTCCAGCCGGGCGCGCATCCGGTCCTTGTCGGCGACGGTCTGGCCCTCCTCGGTGAGGCACTGTTCCAGGCCCGTCGCGATGATCGAGAACCCCGCCCGGTCCAGGGCGCGGGAAGCGGCGGAGAGCTGGGTGATGACCTCCTCGCAGTCCCGGCCCTCCTCGATCATCTTGATGACCCCGGCGATCTGTCCCTGGGCCCGGCGCAGCCGGTTGAGGACCGACTTCAGCTCATCGGCCGCCAGCTCCAGTTGCATGGTTCCTCCCGTGTCGAATGCATACCCCTAGGGGTATCTTACCGTGCCCGCTCCCGAGCGGGAGGCAGTGTCCGGCCGGGGTGCACCCAGCACCACCCCGCACTCGGGTGTGTACGCCCCGTGTACCGGAGGAGCCCTCTCCGTAGCGTCGTCACCGTGGCGCACCAGGCGTCGGACGAGGGGAAGGTGACGGTCATGTTCGCTCGCAGACGGCGACCTCCGCGGCGGTCGGCCGAGGCACTGCGGCTGGTGTCGGTGAGCAAGGTGTACGGAACCGGGGGCGGCGCCGTGACCGCTTTGGACGAGGTGAGCCTGAGCCTGCGCGCCGGGACGTTCACGGCGGTCATGGGCCCCTCGGGTTCCGGGAAGTCCACGCTCCTCCAGTGCGCCGCCGGGCTGGACCGCCCCGACCGGGGGCAGATCGTGGTGGACGGCGAGGAGATGACGGGCGGCGGCGAGGCGGCGCTCACGAAGTTCCGCCGGGACCGCATCGGCTTCGTCTTCCAGCAGTACAACCTGCTGCCGACCCTCACCGTGGCGGAGAACACCGTCCTGCCGCTGCGGCTGGCCGGCCGACCCGTCGACCAGGAACGCGCCCGGACGATCCTCACCCAGGTGGGGCTCGGCGAACGCCTCACCCACCGCCCCGACGAACTCTCCGGCGGACAGCGCCAGCGCGTCGCCATCGCCCGCGCCTTGGTCACCGAGCCGAGCGTGATCTTCGCCGACGAGCCGACCGGCGCGCTGGACACCCGCAGCGCCCGCGAGGTGCTGACCCTGCTCCGGGAGACCGTACGGCTGCACGGCCGCACCGTCGTCCTGGTCACCCACGACCCGGTGGCCGCCGCCTACGCAGACTCCGTGGTGTTCCTCGCGGACGGCCGGCCGGCGGGAGAACTGCGCGCGCCCACCGCCGAGGCGGTCGCGGAACGCATGACCCACCTGGGGGACCGGGCCGCGGAACGCGTGAACCACCTGGGGGACCGGGCCGCGGAACGCCTGGCCCACCTCGGGGACCGGGCTGGGCAAGGCGTGAACCCCCTCGGGGACCGGGCCGCCGCCCGGCATCCGCAGGGCGACCCGCTGCCGGGGGTGTGAGCCGTGTTCTTCCTGGCGCTGCGTTCGGTCCGGCAGCGCCCGGGGCGCTTCGCCGCCACGCTGCTCTCCGCGTTCCTCGGCGCCGTGATCATCATGACGTTCAGCTCGCTGTTCGACACGGCCGCCGCCCCCGGGACCGACGACGCCAGCGCGGAGTCGCTGACGCTCTCGGCGAGCGTGGTCGGCGGCTACGGCTCCCTCCTCGTCTTCTTCGCCATCGCCTCCACCCTCACCGTCAACGTCCGCCAACGAGCGGCGGAGACGCACCTGTTGCGCTGCACCGGCGCCACCCCCGCCCAGATCACGCGCATGGTCGTCGGGGAGGCGGTCGTCGTCGCCACGGTCGCCACCCTGGCGGCCGTGGGCCCCGCCGTACTCGGCGGACGGGTCCTGGTCGGGCTGTTCCAGGACAGCGGTCAGGTCTCCGAACGGGTCGATCCGGTCTTCGGTCCGGTCGCCCTGGGCTCCGGGACCGGCATCGTGCTGCTGGCCACGGCGGGCGCCGCGTTCCTCGCCGTACGCCGCGCCACCAGGGCGGCCGCCGGAGCCCGCACCCGGCGGGGCGGCCGGGGCCGCGCCCTCGCGGGCACCGCCGCCCTGGTCGCGGGAGCCGCGGGCATCTCGACCACGTACGCCATGGACGGCACCGAGGAGATGCTGATGGCCTTCCCCGCCTACGGGGCCATCCTGCTGTCCGTGGGCTTCGCCGTCCTCGCCCCGTCCCTGCTCGGCAGGGTCCTGGGACGGCTCCAGGGACCGGTGGACCGGGTCGGCGGCGCGAGCGGCTACCTGACCACACGTCACCTGCGCCGACGCGGCGCGGAACTCTCCGGAGTGCTCATGCCGATGATCATCTTCACCGGCATCGCGACCGCGACCCTCTACATCCAGGCCGTCGAGAGCGACTGGGTCACGGCGTCGGGCCTGGCCAAGACCGTGGACGACAAGAACGTGGAGACCCTCAACCTCGTCGTCGTCGGCATCGTCGTCGTCTTCTCCTGCGTGATGCTCGTCAACAGCCTGTACGCGGCCACCTCCTACCGGGGCGGCGAGTTCGGCCGGCAACGCCTCGCGGGGGCCACCCCGCGCCAGGTCCTGGGCACGGTCGGCTGCGAAGCGGTGGTCCTCACCCTGACCGGGCTGTTCCTGGGCACGGTGGCGGGGGTCGCGGGGATCATCCCCTTCACCATGGTCCGCACCGACCAGGTGCTGCCGGACCAGGGGCCGGGCACCTGGCTGGCCGTCGTCGCGGTCGCCACCGCCGCGACCCTCGGCACGACGCTGGCAACCGCCCGCACGACCCTGCGCACCCCGGCCGTGGACGCGGTCGCCGTGGGCGCGTGAGCGGGGGGCAAGGGGCTGGGCGGGCCATTGCGGCGCACGGCCTGGGGAGGCCTGCGGCCTGACGAGGCGGGCCGCGCGTCCAGTCGTTCAGTCCGTCGAGGCGGCCAGGCGGTAGGTGATCATGCGGCCCCGCATCCCGAGCGGAGTGAATCCGGCCTTCTCCAGGACTCGGCCCGAGGCGACGTTGTCGGGATGGACCTTGGCGCCCAACGAGTCGAGGCCGACCGTGACGAAGGCGAAGGTGATGAGCTGCTGGACGGCCTGTGTCGCGTAGCCACGGCCCCAGCAGTCTTCGCGCAGGACATAGCCCACTCGTCCTTGACCACCAGGGCGCCTGCCGAGTTTGACGACACCGACCAGATCCCCGGCGACCTCCACGCCGAAGACGTACTGCGCGACGGAGACGGAGACGGACCCGGTCCGGTGCCGCACCGGCGCGACGTACTCCTCGGACTCATGGACGGTCATCGCGGGGCGCCCCAGGAATGCCACCGAAGCTCCGCTGTAGATACGCAGGACGGCAGAGGCGTCGGCCGGTGTGAGGAGTCGGAGCGCGAGCGTGATCACAAGGCACCGAGAAGCGCGGCCAGTTCCGCGCCGGAGGGCCGGTCCTGGGGGGAAGGGGCCAGACAGGCGGTGACGGCTTCCTCGAACTCGGGAAACGGCCAGGGCCGCACATCGCGCAGAGGGGTCGTCCCGGCCTTCGCGATGACCTTGAGCTTCTCCTCACGTGGGATGTCGTCCTCATAGGCGAAGGGCCGGATACCCGTCCAGCACCAGAAGAGCGAGGCCCCCAGCCCCCAGATGTCGGCCGGCCACTCTGCCTGGACATGTGTATCGGGTGCGGTGGAGAGGAGACGGTCCGCGATCTCGGGGGCGGTGGTGTGGGTGAGTGCTCCCCGGTACGGCAGGCGGTCGACGTGCGTGGGGCCGCAGGCGAGGGCGTAGTCGATCAGGTGGGCGGTGCCCGCGTCGACGAGGGTGTTGGTGGGCTGGACATCGGAGTGCGTCCACCCCGCGGCGTGTACGAGGGCGAGGCGTTCGGCCCAGGTGCGGGCGATGCCGAGCAGCCAGGGGCGCACGGCGGGTCCGTCCCCCTCAGGATCACGCGCGGTCGAGAGGGCGCGCCAGAGTGGTTGCCCGCCGATCCACCGTACGGCCAGCCAACGTCCGCCTTCCCAGGGCCCGGCCGCGACCCGGTACGCGGGATCCAGCGCGCCGGAGCCGATGAGAGCGGTCAAGGCCGCGTCCTCCTGGCCGACTTCGCTCACCGTGCCACGGGCGGTGCCGCCCTCGGGCGCATCGGCCTTGAGAGCCACGCGCACATGGTCACCGGTCAGTCGCCAGACCTGGGAGCCGCGACGGCGGCTGACGGGGTCCGCGACGAGAGGGCGGCCGAAGCGGTCTTCGAGGATGCCGACGGCTTCGGCCGGAGGCGGGATCACAGCGTGCTCCGTGCCCATGTCCGGATGTCCTTCCAGTCCCGTGGCAGGTGAGCGAACACATCCCGGCCGTCGTCATCGCCCACGGCGAGTGCCGCGGCAAGGTCGGGTGTCGCCCGGAGGAGGCGCGGGTCACGCCGCCGGACGGCGGCCCGCACCGGGAGGAACGAGACCGGGGCGGCCGGGATGCGCCGACCGGCCGTCGAGGTCTCCTCCTCTCCCGCGCAGAACTTCCCGAACATGAGCCCGAGGGGCCCGTAGAGGTGCTTGAGCACCCAGTGCGGCCAGGTCACGAGCGCGCGATGCGTGGTACCGGGGACATCGCCCACGACGACGATGTTCTCGCACCGAAGAAGGCCGTGCGGCCGGTGCAGCAGGGGACGTAGCCATTCGGCAGCCTGGACCCCGGCTCGGAACAACTCTGCCTCCACGGCGTCCGCTTCGCCCTCGGCGCGGTAGACGGTCCAGGTGGTCAGGCCGCGTTCGAGTGAGGGGGCGAGGTAGGGGCAATGGGCCGTCATCCGCTCCGTGTAGGAGGCGACGTCCACGGTCACCGGCCGTGTGCTGCTCGGCTCAATGAGACGGAGCGCCCCAGCGGTGTGCCAGGACGCTCCGTCCGCGTGGGCGACGGTCACGGGGTCGTGGTTCCCGGGGAGACATCGTCACCGTCGCCGGTGGTGGGACCGCAGTCCCACTCCGCCACGACGGTGCCGGTGTTCCGGTAACGGGCGAACGCCGCGTGGTCGAGGACGCCGCTCGCGTCGGTGAACCAGATCTCCGGCAGAGGCCCGTACGTCTCCTCGTACGCGGAGACCCATGTGATCGACCCGGTGCCGCCTCTTTCGCAGTGTCCCAGGACGGCCCCGGCGTGCTGCTTGCTGAATTCCCTGTACTCCGGGGTGGCCAGCATCCGGTGCCATGCGGCGTCCACGGCCCGCGAGAACATCTCGGGGGCCGGATCGCCGCTGTCGAAGCGCTGTCCGGCGATGGTGAGGAAGCGGCCGAGTTCCCGGCGCTCGATGGTGAGGGTGTCCATGGTGGTGCTCCTCTCGGCGGGTTCGAGTGGTACGGGGCCGCCTGCCGTGGCTTTGAGAAGTTGGCGGATGGTACTGCTCACGCCTGCACAAGCCGTGCTTCTTCGGCCCCGTACGGCACTGGACACGCTAAGGAGACAGATGGTGTGGCCTCAACGAATTTGCACGGTCTTGCGCGCACTCAGCCAAGGGCGTCGATCGCGTGATTGATCAGTGCTCGTGCTTTGTCACCGTGGACGGCCGTCTCCATGAGCCCGGCGAATGCCTTGCGGTAGTCGGTGACCTCACGCGGTTGCGTGACGTTGATCTCCGCAGTCAGCGTCTCCACAAGGGCTCGCTGGTCGTCGTACAGGAAGAACGCTTCCAACGGCCAAATACTCCGCCGGGCTGTGAAAGGGATGACGCCGAGAGACAGGGAGGGCAGCGGCATCGTCCGGAGGAGATGCCGGAGTTGGCAGGCCATGGTGTCGCGGTCCGCGATCTGTGAGCGAAGAACCCACTCCTCCAGGATGACAACGAAGCGATGGTTGCCCTTGTAAAGGAACCGGCTGCGCGACACGCGTGCGACGACGGCCTCGGCGATGTCGTCGGGAGTTCCCTGGAAGTCGGTGATGCCGGCCATCAGCGCTGTAGCGTAAGCGGGTGTCTGCAGGAAGCCCGGTACCGCGTTCGACGCGTAGGACCGGCACAAGGAGGTTCGTTCGTGCAGAGTGTAAAAGTCTTGCTGGACCTTGCGCATGCCGTTCCTGTGCAGTCGTCGCCACTCCAGATACATCGACTCCACTGCCCGTGAAGCCGCGATCAGGTCACCGGCTTGGTCGTCAGCGCAACAGGCAGAGCACCACGTACGGATGTCGGAATCCGATGGTTGAGTCTTGGCGTTGATGATCCGAGAGGATTTGGCGCTACTCCAGCGGCACCGGACAGCGAGCTCTGTACCAGTGAGCCCCGCCTCCAGCATGAGTTCGCGCAGGCGCACGGCGACTGCTTCCCGGGCGGCTTGAGCGCTGGAGGAGGGTGACTTCGGCATGAGCGGACTGTCCGATGCGGGTCGCGGTCAGGTGGCGTAATGCGCGTGCGGGACGCCCCGCTCCCAGACCGTCTCGAACGCCGTGGAGACCATCTTGACCACCTCCGGCATGTCGTTGAAGGCGTGTCCCGCCCAATCACCGTCCCCGGTGAACCAGTGGAAGAGGACCTTGCGGTTGTCGATCAGCCAAAGGTCGTTGCCAGGGAGAGCGATGTCCGACGCCAGCCGACGAGGCAACCACCGCACCTTCTCGCCCACGGCGACGTTCACCGGAGTCAGAGCGTGTTCGTAGCGGATGTAGTCGGTCACCGGCTCGGAAACGACACGTGCTCGACGGATCTCCACGCCGCGGCCTACCGTCTCGCGGACGATCGAGGTCCAGCCGACCCAGAACGCCGAGTCGGGATCGAGATCTGCCTCGCCGGTTCGCTTGAAACGTTCGAAGCTGCCCGCCTCGTCAGCCACGCTGTAGACGTCACGCATTTCCAGGTGAACCGCCGTGCGTTCGGCTCCGCGCAGCAGTTCAGCGAAGTCCGGAACGCTCTGCGGCATCGCACGCCTCCCTCAGGATCGGCACCATCCGAGCCGGCACACGGAGAGCCGTCTCGTGGGGAGGGATGCCCGTGTCGTGGCCGAGAGCCCACTCCGTGCCAGCGACTTCGGCCGTCAGCGCCTCATCCAGTCTCCAACCCTGGATGACGATCTCCTGTCTCTGCTCATCGACCCACACGGTGGGTGAGCCGCCTCCTGTAGTCTCCGGGTCCATGCCCACGAACCGTAACGCCATGGTGTTCTCCCATGTCTGACTGACGATGGACTGTGTACGACGTTCCGCCGGGAGCCCCCAGGACGTCAAGGGGCCGTCGGCCGAGTCGTCGTAGGAGGAGCCCGCGCTATGACGGCCGTTCTCGCGGCATGTTCAGATGTCCGGGGCGTTGCTGGCGAAGGCGGTCCAGGCCGCCCAGGCGTCGGGGGAGACCGTGAGGGCCGGGACGGTCAGGTCCTTGGAGTCCCGTACGTGGACGGCGTGCGGGCAGGTGGCGACCTCTACGCAGTCGCCGTCCTCGTAGCCGCTGTGGGTGGACTTGGTCCAGGCGACGGCGATCTCCAGGCAGGCGCTCTCGTCGTCGCTGTAACTGCTTTTGAACCAGGTGAGGTCGGTGCCATTCATAGGGCCTCCGCAATTTCTCGGATCAGCTTCAAGGAATCCTCCGGGGTGTGAGCCTGGGCGCGGAGAAGGCTGTACCTGGTGAACAGGTGGTTACGCCGGGCCTGGTCGCTGACGAAGTTACCCCCATCCTGTCCCTCGACGTAGGCGAGCTGCTCGTGTTCCGGTGTCTCCAACAGGAAGATGGGGCCGTTCAACGCCGCGTGTGTGCGCCGGGTCGGTGGCATGACCTGGATGTCGACGTGCCGCAGCCGGGCTACATCGAGTAAATGGTGCAACTGTTCTTTCAGAACGTGTTCCCCGCCGATCGGGCGTGTGAGCACGCTCTGTTCGAGCACGAAGCTGACGATGGGTGCGGGGCGGCGCCGAAGGAGTGCGTGCCGTGCGAGTCGTGTCTGTACGCGCCCTTCGATTTCCTCGTCGTCCAGCGGTGGACAGTGACAACTGAAAACGTGGCCGGCGTAACCAGTGGTCTGGAGGATGCCGGGGATCACCCGGTTCTCGTAGTTGTGCAGTGCGACCGCCACAGCCTCGTGCTCCGTGTACTCCTCGGTCCACGCGGGCAGGTAGCTGTACCGCAGTTTCGCTCCCGCCGCCTCCAGTGCACCTTGTGCACCCAGCGCCGCGTCCGCCCCCGCGATGAACCCGCCCTTCGGTGGCCTTTCTCCCCGTTCCACCATCGCCACCTGCGACTTGGAGAAACCGATCTTCGCGCCAAGTGCCTCCTGGGACAGCCCGGCCCGTTCGCGGTAGAAGCGGAGCAGCGTGCCGAACATCTCCGCGTTGCTGCTTCTCTGCTCACCGGAGTGCACAGCTCCGCCTCCCGAGTACACGACAGTGCACAGACGCCCTGTGACTCTGGTCACCGTATGTGTCGGCGTTCACGCTGTCCGTATGGATCAGAAAAGTTCACCAGAGTCGGTGCCGTCCTGGATTCCCGCGAGCGGGCACGCCCTCCGGCATACGGGGGTGCACTTCGACGCCGTGCGGATGGTCGGCGTGCTGGGGGAGCAAGTGGCGTACGAGATCATGCAGTTCACGGACTTCCAGGCCGGGCCGATCGTGCGGTCCTGGGTCGGGGAGCGGAACGTGTACTTCCTGCTGCCGCCACGGTCCGCCGCCGCGTATCCGTGGCCGGCGGGTGCGCGCCTCATGGGGCGGGACGCTCGGTGTGACGCCTTCGTCGGGGTTCCGGCGCTCGACGGGCGTACGTGGCCGCTGGACTGGCGCTCGAAACCGACGCGTGAGGTGCCGTACGTCGATCCGGGGCTGTTGCACGAACTGACGCTCGGTGTTCTGGAGAGTGCCTGATCGAAGGAGTGTTCCCCTGCCCTGTGGGTGCGGGGAGTCCCTCCGGTGCGATAGCGTGATCGCCTCATTACGCTCTGTGCGCACGCGTGCGCAGGGCGGCCCCCGGGGGTGCTACCAACACCCGGCCGAGGGCCTTCACCCGCTAGTGGATACGGAGTCCACCAGGAATGCTTCGGCATGCTATCGCGCCCCCTCGGCGCTACACGAAGGCTTCGCACGATGTCGTGCGCCATCCGCGTCTCACCAGTGACGCGAAGATTCTCCTGCTGTATGTGCAGGGGCTCACCGCCGAATCGGCGGACAGGCCGCTCAGTGAACACGCGCGGAAGCTCGGCATCACCGGACGGGCGTACCAGAAGGCCAAGGAACTCCTCGCGGTGAACGGGTTCCTGCACGAGCGGCGCGAGCAGGGTGTGCGTGGGCTCTGGGCTACGGCGCAGTTGCTCTCGAACGTCTCCCTGACGCCCGCCGAGGCCGCCACGGTCTGTCTGGGGCGTGCCTCGGAGAGCTTGGAGGCCTCGGAGGCCCCCGAGACCGCGATGTGCCCGGGTGCGCGGGATCCGGCTGTCGGTGAACCGGCCATCGGTGAGCCGGTGGACCGGGTGGTCGGTGGTCAACTACCGGTAGACGAAGAACGGGAGAAGAACTCTCCCCACCCACCCTCCGAAGCGAAGCCGGACCCGGTCCCGGCCCCGGAGGGAAAGCCGGATCCGGCCCCGGATCCGGCCCCGGAGCCGGGGTCAGCGCCGGACGCGTCGTTGCCGCCGGATGTCGCGGAGGGTGAGCGGGTGCTGCTGTCGTTGCGGCACGTGTGCCGGGAGTTGTACCTCGGGGCCAAGGAGGCCCGGACCCTCGCCGCCCTGGCCGCCGAATGGCTGCGGCGGGGCATCACGGCGGCCCAGTTGCGGCGGGTGCTGACCAGTGAACTGCCGGACGGGGGCGTACGGTCGGCGGTCGGGTTCCTGCGGTACCGGCTCGTGCACAAGCTGCCGGAGGAACCACGGCCGGAGGTGCCCGCGCCGAAGCCGGTGGTGGCCGCGATGATCCCCTGTGCGGGGCCGGGCGAGGAACACCTCTTCCGGCCGGTGCGCGGCGAGGAGCTGTGCGGCCCGTGCGGACGGGTGGAGGCCCGGCGCTTCTGGCTCCGGCAGCGGGAGTTGGCCGAGGGGCAGCCTGCCCCGCTGCCGTGGCGGGAGCGGTTCGCGGCCGTCAACGGACCGCGTGCCGAGCCATGCTGAGACACAGAGGCCGGGCCGTGCGTGGCGGCTCGGCGGGGAAGGGGGGCTCGGAGTGGATGCGAGGAGTACGGCGCGGACGCCGTCCAAGGGTGCGAGCGAAGGCGCCGAGCGTGTGAGCGAGGCCTTCGACGGTCAGGGCCGGTACGCGACGCGCGCCTGGGTGGAGGGCAGGCTGCGGGCGTCGGAGCGCATCGACGACGCGGTACGCCTGTGCGGAGGGTGGACGTCGGAGATGCTCCGGCTGGACGTCTCCGGGCCCCAAGGCCGACGCTCGCTGGTGCTCCGGTCGTTCACCAAGGCCTTCTACGTCCGGCATGCCGAGGGGCTGCTGACACGGGAGGCGGACGTCCAGCGGTTGCTCGAAGACACCGATGTGCCCGCCGCCCGGCTCGTCGCCGTTGATGCCACGGCGGAGTACTGCGACCACCCCTCGTTGCTCATGACCCTGCTGCCGGGCACCGTGCGCCTGACCGACGAGGGGGCGGACCGGCGTGCCGACCTGCTGGCTCGCCGACTCCGGAGCATTCACCAGCTGCGGGTGGGTGAGGCGGACCGACCCCGGGTCTACCAGGCGTGGACCGGGCCCGAGCGGGTGAACATCCCCCCGGACACCGGGCGTCCGGAGCTGTGGCGGCGAGCCGTGGACGTCATCCGCCGCGAACCACCCGACCACACGGCCCGTTTCCTGCACCGCGACTTCCACCCCGGCAACGTCCTCTTCGACGGCGACGGCGAGGACCTGCGCATCAGCGGCGTCGTCGACTGGGTGGAGACCTCCTGGGGGCCGGCCGACCTGGACGTCGCCCACTGCTCGACGGCCCTGGCCCTGCTGCACGGAGTTCCCGCCGGTATGCGCTTCGCCGACCGCTACGTCGCGGCGGGTGGCGTACTCGGCCGGGACCGCGCCGCGCATCTGTACTGGCGTCTGCTGGACGCCCTGGCCTACGCGCCGGACGCCGAGAAAGTCGCCGTGCCCTGGCGGGAACTGGGCCGCGCCGACCTCACTCCCGCCCTGCTGACCGGCAGGCTGGAGGACTACCTCCGGGCACTCCTGGACCATTACGCGTGAGGCCGGAACCGACCCGTGGGCCGGTGCGGGAGGGCCCGCCGCATGGCGCCCTGAAGAGTGCCTGATCGAAAGACTGTGCGCTTGTCATATGCCTACAGGGGGCGCGGCCCACTGCGATACCGTGAGCGCGCTCTCACGCTCCGTGCGCGAGGAGCGGCAGCCCCCGGCGGTGCCACCCGCGCCGGTCCGAGGGTCGTCACCCGCCTGTGGAGCAGGAGTTCACCAGGACTGCTCCGGCACGTCGGCGCGGCTTCCCGGCACCCCGCGAAGGCCGCGTGCGATACCGAGGCTCGTCCGCGCTCTCTTACGGGTGATGCCGCGGCCGTTCCGTCGTGCGCACGGGACGGCCGGGCCGAGTGCTTCAGACGTGCGGGCGTCGGGAGTGGTGACGCGGCGGCGGCGAGGAGCGGGTGGCGGGGCGGGAGTTGGCGGCGGCTCGGGCCGCTTCGGTGGCGTACCGGATGCGGCGCGCCGTCGGCGCCGGGCCGTACGGGGGGCGGTGCGGGGACATGCGTTCGTACCCGGTGCTGCGGCGCGGCGGAGAAGGGGTTCGGGGGCGGAGGCGAGGAGAATGGCGCAGGCGCCATGCAGAGGTGACGAATCCTCTCCCGCGCTCGCGACACCGCTCGGCCGCCGCGAACGGACGGAGATGTGGCAGACGAAGGAGGGACCGTCGTGGATGTCTCGGTGGATCAGGTGACCGGCACGGTCGACCTGGCTCGTACCCGGGCCCGTGGGCAGCTTCTCGAAGCGGGGCTGGAGCTGTTCGGGGTCTACGGCTACGCACAGACGTCGGAGCAGGCGTTGTGCGAGGTGGCCGGGGTGCCGGAGGAAGTGCTGTGGGAGGAGTTCGGCTCCCGTGAGGGTGTGCTGATGGCCATCCACAACCGCGTGACGACCAAGGGGCTGCGGGCGTCCGAACAGGCCCTGCTCTCGGAGGGGATGGACGACTGCCCGCTGGGCATGCGCTTCCGGCGCCTCTTCGACGCGTATGTGTACGCGGTGACCAAGGACCTCCGCGAGGCCCGGGTGACGTTCGTGGAGGTGCTGGGGGTCAGTCCGGCCGTGGACGAGCACTGCAAGCGGTGGAAGGACCTGTGGGCGGACTTCCTGACGGGTGAGGCCGAACGCGCCGCCGTACGCGGGGAGGTGGAGGAGCGGGACCACCGCGTGGTGGTGATGGTGATGGTGGGTACGGTGCACGAGCTGATGGCTCATCACAGCCGCCGGGCCCGCCGCGCCAGGCCCGAGGAGGTCTCGCAGGAACTCACCACGCTGGGCCTGGAGATGATGGGCATCGCCTCCCCCGTGGAGTAGACCGCGCGGCGACCGGGGGCGCGACGGGCCGGGTCAGAGCGTGACGTGTGCCGCGACCGGGGGCGCGGCGGGCCGGGTCAGAGCGTGACGTGTGCCGCGACCGGCAGGTGGTCGCTTCCCGTCGCCGGGAGGGACCAGAGGTGGGTGACCGTTGCCGAGCGGGTCAGTATCTGGTCGATCCGGGCCAGGGGCAGCTTCGCCGGCCAGCTGAAGGCGGCGTCCGTGTCCGGCCGGGTCATGCGGGAGGTGACGGGGGACAGGCCGCGGTCGTCCAGCGTGCTGTTCAGGTCGCCGAGCAGGATCACCCGCTCCAGCGGCTCGGCGGCGAGCGCTTCACCGAGCAGGGCCGCGCTCTCGTTCCGCCACGCGGCCCGGAAGCCGGTGACGCCCATCCGCACGGAGGGAAGGTGCGCCACGTACACGGCGACATCGCCGTGCGGTGTCCTGGCCGTCGCCCGCATGCCCCGGTCCCAGCCGTACGCGATCCCCTGCGGCTTGCTGTCGGTCTTCCGGACGTCGGAGAGCGGGTGCCTGGACCACAGCCCCACCGTGCCCTGGGTGGCGTGGTACGGGTAGTCGGCCCCCAGCACCTCCTGGTACACCGGGATCGCGGCGGGCATCAGCTCTTCCATGGCGATGAGGTCGGCGCCCGTGGCACGCAGCGCGCGGGCGGTGCCGGAGGGGTCCGGGTTCACGTCGCTGACGTTGTGCTGGACGACCGTGAGGTCCCCGTCCGAGCCGCCGGGGAGCAGCAGCCCGCCGAAGAGCGCGGCCCACGCCACCACCGGCAGCAGCAGTGCGCACAGGGCGGTGTACGAGCGGCGCAGCAGGCCCCGGACCAGCAGTACGGGCACGGCGAGACCCAGCCAGGGCAGGAACGTCTCCAGCAGGCTGCCGAGGTGGGCGGGGGTGTCCGGGACGGCGGAGTGGAAGACCAGCAGCAGGGCCGTGAGTACGGCGACCGACGCGAGGACCCGTCCCCGCCCCCAACTCCACCGAGCCGAGCCGCCGCTGCCCCCGGTCTTCCCCATGCCGTGCCCCGTGTCCTGTCCTGTCCGCGCCGTCGTGCCCCGTGCGGCGATCGTGCCTGTACGGCGACCGTGCCCCGCTCCCGCGTACGGCCAAGGCGCCGGAGTCCGCTTCCGTGCGGGCGGCCTCCCGTGGAGGACGACGCCGGGGGTGGCGGTATGGTTCCGCTGCCCCCGGCCGTGAGCCGCCTCGGGGCCGGGAAGCGCGCCGCCAGGACGCCGACTTGGCGAGGGGGCGACGCGCCTCAGACCGTGGCCAGGGCTCCCGCGTACGGGCCGCCGACGCCCCACGCCTGGTGCATGGCGTCGGCGAACGCGGCGGCCAGGCGGTGTTCACCGCTGGGGCCCGGGTGGGTGCCGTCGTAGGTGTCCGTGTGGATGTCGTATCCCTGCGGGCGGGAGGCCAGCAGCAGCGGGGACGGCCCGGTGTCCAAGTCGGCCACCGCCTTCGCGAGGAGGGTGTTGAAGCGGTCGCACTCGGCGGCGAAGGGGGCGTCGGACTCCGCCCGTATGTTCGGTATCACGGGCAGCAGGACCATCCGGACAGCTGGGTTCGCCGTGCGCGCCGCGGTGATGAACTCCCGTACGTTCAGGGCGGTCTGGCCGCTGTCCGTGTAGAAGCCGAGGTCTATCAGGCCGAGTGAGACCAGCAGTACGTCCGCGCGGGCCGCGGTGACCGCGTCCGCGACGACCGGGGCCATGTGCAGCCAGCCCTCGCCCCATCCCGCCAGGTGCCGGCGGGCGTGGGCGGGGAAGGACGGATCGCCGTACGCGTGGGAGAGCGGGGCGCCCGCCTTGGTGTCGTACAGCTCGGTGCGCGGGCCGGTGATCGCGTAACCGCCCTCGCCGAGCGTCGCTTCGAGGTGCTGCCACATGCGGTAGCGCCAGGTGAAGTCGCCGGCGCTGCCCACGGTCATGCTGTCACCGACGAAGAGAAAACGCATGGCCACATCATGGCCGATCGCCGCTACGCGCCGGTACGTGACAGTGGACACTTGTGGCATGAGACCGTCGCTGCCCCTCTCCGCCGCCGCTGCCGCCCTTCTGCTGTGCGTGGGGGCGGCGCCCGCCGTGGCGGACGACGGCAAGGCCGACCAGAACTTCACGATCAAGGATCCCCGGATCACCGAGTCCAGCGGTCTCGCCGCGAGCCGTATCCACCCCGGCGTCTACTGGACGCACAACGACAGCGACGACGGGCCCTTCGTCTTCGCGGTGGACTCACGGACCGGCGAGACGGTGGCGACGATCACCATGCGGGGGATCGGTGAACCCCGCGACGTGGAGGCGATCTCGCTCGGGCCGGACGGGAACCTGTACGTCGGGGACATCGGTGACAACCTCGACGGTTCCTGGGACCACGTGTGGATCTACCGCTTCCCCGAACCCAAGCGGCTCGCAGACGCCACCGTGCAGGCCACCCAGTTCGACGTGACGTACGCCGACGGGCCCCGCAACGCCGAGGCGCTGATGGTCCATCCGAAGACCGGCCGGGTCTACATCGCCTCCAAGAAGGAGGACGGAGGCGGGCTCTACGAGGGCCCCGAGGAACTGGCCACCGGACGGAACAACGTCTTCCGGCGGGTGGGTGAGGTGCCGTGGGTGACGGACGGGGCGTTCTCCCCGGACGGCCGGCACCTGGTGCTGCGCTCCTACTTCAGCGCCCGGGGCTACGCGTTCGAGAACGGCCGGCTCGGCGCGGACCACGCGGTGGTCGTGCCGTTCCAGAGGCAGTCGGAGTCGGTGACCTACACGGCGGACGGCTCGGCCATGATGTTCGGCTCCGAGGGGAAGAACAGCCGCGTGGTCCGGGTGGAGGCCAAGGCCGAGGACGGGTACGCCGGGAAGGACGGGAAGAAGGAGGGCACCGCGCCCTCCGGGACGGCCTCGGGCACGGGGAGCGGGGAGGACGGGGACGGAGACGCTGCCGAGAAGGGCACGGTGACCGGGGGCGCGGTGCTGCTCGCCGTCATCGCCCTGGCCGTCTTCGGCTTCCGGAAGCGGCGCGGGTGAGACCGGGGCCGGGCCCCGGCCGGACCGGTGGCCGGACCCGGCCTCGGACCCGGCGGTCGGCCCCCGCACCGCTCAGCTCTCGTCGGTGAAGGGCCGCAGCTCGTAGTGCAGCGTCCGGTCGCGCTTCAGCCGGTGGGCGAGGGGCACGGCCACGCCCTGGAGCGCCGGGTACTTCCGGGACAGCGTCCGGGCGGCATGCGTGTTCTCCTTCGACTCCTGTGGCAGGAGCCGCGCCCAGGCCTTCACCGGCGGCCCGGTCGGCGCGCCCCGCACGGTGCAGGGAGCGATCTCCACCACGGGGTGGTTGCGCATCCTGTCGACCTTCCAGGCCGAGGAGAACGTACGGATGTACGCGTGATCGCCCTCGACGGCGATGCTGACGGGGGTACGGGCAGCGGATCCGTCCGGCCTGCGGCTGCTGAGCAGGACGGTGTACTGCTTCACAAAAGGCTCTAGCTCACGGATCGTCTCCATATGTCCCATGGTGCACGAAAGAGGGTGACCCGCTCGGCCGGTCCTCGGCCGGTCCGCGTTCGGCCCTCGGCCAAGCCTTCGGGTGCCGAGGGCCACGGCGGGCGGAGCCCGGGACCGGCGTAAGGTCGCCGTCCATGACGACGCCCGCCGGGCCACGGCCCTTCGCGACCGGCCGCCTCGACGCCGTACCGCTCGACCCCGCGCACGCGGACGAGATGGCCGCCGTCCTCGCTGACCATGTCCTCTACACGTACACCGGAGGCGGCCCGGAGGACGCGGGCGCCCTCCGGGCCCGCTACGAGCGGCAGACCGCCGGTTCGCCCGATCCGGCCGAGCGGTGGTGGAACTGGGTGCTCCGGGTCCGCGCCGAAGGCTGCCTGGCCGGCTACGTGCAGGCGACCGTACGGGAGGGGCGGGCGGAAGTGGCCTGGGTGGTGGGCGCCGGGTGGCAGGGCCGGGGATACGCCAAGGAGGCCGCGACGGGCCTGGTGCGGCACCTGCTGGGCCGCCCGCCGGGCGGGGAGGGGATCCGTACGGTCGTCGCCCACATCCATCCCGGTCACGCGGCCTCCGCCGTCGTGGCCGCCGCCGCGGGTCTTGAGGCGACCCCGGAGTGGGAGGACGGGGAGGTGCGGTGGCGGAGGGATGCGCCGTGGAGCGCGGACACCGGCCACGACAGGGACTGAAATGTCCTCTATCTTCGTTATGTGCATGCCTGTGCCGTGACGAGTGAGGTGCGGCACGGGAGGGGGCGTGCGTGGAGGACGTGACTCCCGCCGAACGATCGACGAAGGACCTTCCGTGGACGAACTGGGGAGGCTGGAGGCCCTGCGGCTCGCGGGGCTCACCGCGGCGGCCGATCCCGGCATGGACCGCTTCGCCCGGCTGGTCGCCCGGCTCGTTCGCGTCCCCGTCTCGCTGGTGTCGCTGCTGGAGGCCGACCGCCAGGTCTTCCCCGGCATGACAGGGCTGGAAGAGCCCTGGGCGGGACAGCGCGAGACGCCCCTGAGCCACTCGTTCTGCCAGCACGTCGTGGCGAGCGGCGAACCGCTGGTCCTCGACGACTCACGGCTGTACCGGCTCACCTGCGCCAGCCTCGCCATCCCCGACCTGCGGGTCATCGCGTACGCCGGGATGCCGCTGACCGACGCGGACGGCCACGTCCTCGGCTCGCTCTGCGCCATCGACCACGAGCCCCGGAAGTGGGCCGAGGACGAGCTGCGGGACCTCCGGGACCTCGCCGAAGCCTGTTCGGTCGAGCTGCGCCTGCGGATCGCCACCCAGCAGATCCGTCGCGACCGGGACCAGGCCGACGTCCTGCTGCGCGCCTCGGTCGAGCTGGCCCGCTCCCGTGAGCTCTCGGACCTGGTCCGCAGGCTGCACCGTCTCTTCGGCGGTCCCGTCGAACCCTCCTACGTGACCCTGCTGCTCGCCGACGAGCGAGGGCTGTCCCGGGTGGCCCACCCGGACGACGCGCGGCCCGAGGAGGGCGCCGTCGACCACCTGGAGCGGGACGCGGACTTCCCCAGCGCCCAGGCGATGCGGGAGCAGCGCACCGTCTTCGTCCCCGACCGGGCCGCGCTCGCCGACGGGTATGGGCCCGAGGCCGGGCACGGGTTCGACTCGCTGGGCCTCAGCTCCGTCCTGTGCGTCCCGCTGGCGCGCGGTCGCGGGGTGCTGATGTGGTGCTGGGTCGACGCCCACGTCCTGACGGTCACCGAGGAGGCGTTCTTCACCGCCGTGGCCGGATACGTCAGCCAGGCCGTGGAGCGCACGCTCTTCGTGGAGAACCGGCTCAGTACCGCCGAACAGTTGCAGTCGGCCATGCTCACCGCCCTGCCCGCCGTACCGGGCCTGGAGATGGCCGCGCTCTACCTGCCCGCCGCCGACCAGGACATGGTCGGCGGGGACTGGTACGACGCCTACCCCGTCCCGGCCGGAGCGTGCGGGACGACGGAACCGGGCGGGACGACAGAACCGTGCGGGACGGGCGTGCGGCAGCCCGCGCTGATCCTGTCCATCGGAGACATCATCGGCCACGACATCGGGGCCGCCGCGGTCATGGGCCAGGTCCGCAGCATGCTGCGCCAGGCCACCCTCGGGGACCCCGGGCACTCGCCCGCCGCCGCCCTGGCCGCCGTCGACAGCACCTTCGCCGTCCTCCCCCTGGGCCCCGGCGGCACGGCCGTGCACGCCCGTCTGGATCCGCTCGGCGACCGCTGGCGGCTGACCTGGTCCAACGCCGGCCACACCCCGCCCCTGCTCCGGCTGCCCGGCGGGCGCGTGTCGGTCCTGGAGGAACACGACCTGCTTCTGCTCGGCTCCCCGGCCGGGCTCTCGCGCCGGGACCACGTACGCGAACTCCCGCAGGACAGTGTGCTGATGCTCTACACCGACGGGCTGGTCGAGCACCGCGACAGTGACATCGACGACGGCATCGCACAGGCGGTGTCCCTGCTGTCCACGTACGGGGACGGCTCCCTGCCGCAGTTCCTGGAGGTGCTGTCGCGCAGCCTGGAGGGCTTCCCGCGCTCCGACGACGTGGCCGTGCTCGCGCTCCGCGTCACCGGGCCCCCGGAGAATCCGGTACCGCGGCCACCCGGGCGCCACTACAGTGCCCGGCTGTGACCTCATCCGACTTCCTCCACACCACCCGGGCCTCCTACGACGCCCTCGCCTCCGACTACGCCACCCGGTTCCGGGACGAACTGGCCGCCAAGCCCCTCGACCGGGCGATGCTGACCGGCTTCGCCGAACTCGTGGCGGCGGGCGGCGGCGGGCCGGTGGCCGACGTCGGCTGCGGAACGGGGCGGGTCACGGGACACCTGCACGCGCTGGGCGCCGACGTGTTCGGCATCGACCTGTCGCCGGGCATGCTGGCCGAGGCGCGGGCGCACCACCCCGGACTGCGGTTCGAGGAGGGGTCGATGCTCGCCCTCGACCTGCCGGACGGCTCACTGGGCGGGCTGCTCGCCTGGTACTCCACGATCCATGTGCCGGACGACCAACTCCCCGTGGCGTTCGGAGAGTTCCACCGGGTGCTGGCGCCGGGTGGGCACCTCCTGCTGGGATTCCAGGCCGGTGAGGAGACCCTCCACCTCACGGAGGGCTTCGGCCGGGACATCGCGCTCGACTTCCGGCGCCGCCGGCCCGAGCGGGTGGAGGAGGTGCTCCGGGACGCCGGGCTGGAGCCGCGGGCCCGGATGGTGCGCGAGAGGGACACCGGGAGCGCCTTCCCGGAGAAGACGCCGCAGGCGTTCCTGATCGCCCGGAAGCCGCCCGCCGCGTAACCCCCGCTGTGTGCTCCCTCGCCGCGTGCCCCCTCGCCGTGTGCCCCCCAGCTCCGCACGGTGCCGCGCCCCGTGGCCCCCGGAACCCGACTGCGGGCCGATTGTCAGTGGTGGGCGGCAGGATGGGGTCACCGACTGAGGAGGGGGTTCCATGGGGACCTGGGGGATGGGCCATTTCGACAGTGACACCGCCGCGGACTTCGCGGGACGGCTGGACGACGCGCCGCCCGCCGAGCGGGAGGCCGTCGTCAAGGAGGCGCTGGCCGTGACCGCCGGCACCGGGGCGGGGGAGTACCTCGACGCCTACGACGGGGTGGTGGCGGTGGCCGCCGCCGCCCTGCTCGCCGCCCAGTGCCCCGGCGGGACCCCGGTGGACTCGGCGTACGCCCCGGACGAACCGATGCCCCCGCTCGCCCCGGAGTTGCGGGAGCTGGCCGTGCGGGCACTGGACCGGGTGGTCGCCGACGCGTCCGAACTGCTGGAGTTGTGGGCGGACGTGGGCGAGGGCGAGGAGTGGAGCTCCGGCGTCCGGTCCCTGCGCGCGAGCTTGGCGACGGGGGGTCAGGAAGCCGGGTGAGACCCGGTGGAGCCGTCGATCAGCTCCCGGACGATGTCCATGTGACCGGCGTGCCGCAGGACGTCCTCCAGCATGTGGATGAGCACCCAGCGCATCGACACCGTGGTGCCGTTCCACGACGTGCCGGTGTCGTCCAGACCGGTCTCCTCGATCGCCCGGTCGGCGGCGGCGCGGGCCCGTGCGTAGAAGGCGAGGATCTGCTCGGTCGTCTCGTCCGGGGCGATCGTCATGTCCTGGGTGTACGGGTCGAACCAGAAGTCCTCCGCCTCCCGTCCGAACGTGGTGCAGAACCAGCCGTATTCGACGGTGGCCAGATGCTTGACCAGGCCCAGCAGGTTCGTGCCCGTGGGGGTCATGGGGCGGCGCAGGCGCTCGTCGTCCAGCCCGTCCAGCTTCCACAGGACCACGTCCCGGTGGCGGTCGAGGCTCGCGTGCAGGGATTCCTTCTCGGTGCCGGTGTACGGCACGGCTGTCGTCATGCCCGGAGCGTAGTGACCGGCACTGACAGGCCGTACCCGCCGGGGCCGAGGACCCGTACGCGCCGGCGCTGACGGGCCGTACGCGGAACGGCCCCGCACACGGGGTGTGCGGGGCCGTCCGGACGTGCGGTCGCCGTTACAGCTTGTCGATCACGTGGTCGATGCACGCCGTCAGCGCCTGGACGTCCGCCGGGTCGATCGCCGGGAACATCGCCACGCGCAGCTGGTTGCGGCCCAGCTTGCGGTACGGCTCGGTGTCGACGACACCGTTGGCGCGGAGCACCTTGGCGACGGCCGCCGCGTCGATGCCGTCCTCGAAGTCGATCGTGCCGATGACCTGCGAGCGCTTCGCCGGGTCGGTGACGAACGGGGTGGCGTACTTGGAGTCCTCGGCCCAGCCGTACAGGGCCTGCGAGGACGCGGCCGTGCGGCCGGTCGCGAAGTCCAGGCCGCCCTGGGTGTTCAGCCACTTCAGCTGCTCGTTCAGCAGGAAGAGGGTGGCGAGCGCCGGGGTGTTGTACGTCTGGTTCTTCAGGGAGTTGTCGATCGCCGTGGGCAGCGAGAAGAACTCCGGGACGTGCCGGCCGGAGGCGTGGACCCGCGCGGCGCGCTCCAGGGCGGCCGGGGAGAACACACCGATCCACAGGCCGCCGTCGGAGGCGAAGGACTTCTGCGGGGCGAAGTAGTAGACGTCCGTCTCGGTGATGTCCACCGGCAGGCCGCCCGCGCCGGAGGTGGCGTCCACCAGGACGAGCGCGCCCTCGTCGGCGCCCGCGACCCGCCTGATCGGCGCGGCGACACCGGTGGAGGTCTCGTTGTGCGTGAGGGCGTAGACGTCGACGCCCGCCTCGGCCGCCGGGTCCGGGTGGGTGCCCGGGTCGGAGGCGATCACGGTCGGGTCGGCCAGCCACGGGGCGAGCTTCGCCGCCTTCGCGAACTTGGAAGAGAACTCACCGAAGTTGAGGTGCTGCGACTTGTTCTCGATGAGCCCGTGCGTCGCGATGTCCCAGAAGGCGGTGGAGCCGCCGTTGCCCAGGATCACCTCGTACCCCTCGGGGAGGGAGAAGAGGCTGCGCACACCGTCACGTACCTCGCCGACCAGGTTCTTGACCGGGGCCTGGCGGTGGGACGTACCGAGGAGAGAGGTGCCCGTGGCGGCCAGCGCGTCGAGCGCCTCCGTCCGCACCTTGGAGGGTCCGGCGCCGAAACGTCCGTCGGCGGGCTTGATGTCAGCGGGAATCTGGATATCGGCCACGAGCCGGAGCGTAGTCCCTCCGTGACGCGCCGCGGGAACGGTGTCCGTCCGATGAGACGCGCGCTCCCGTACGCGGACGCCTCCGGGAGGCGCCCGCAAGGGCACCCCCCGGAGCCGTGTCAGCCCAGGGTGACCGGGAGTTCGTACAGGTCGTTCTGGGTCACGATCGGCTTGTTCCGCAGCTCGGAGGGGGCGACGGCCAGCGCCAGGTCCGGGAACCGCTCGTACAGCGCGGGCAGCGCGACCGCGGCCTCCAGACGGGACAGGGCGGCACCCGGGCAGACGTGCGGACCGTGCCCGAAAGAGATGTGCCGGTTGGGAGAGCGGGTGACGTCGAACTCCGTCGCCGTCGGGCCCCACTGCCGCTCGTCGCGGGCCATGGCGGCGAACGAGATCATGGTGCCCTCGCCCTTCGGCAGGATCCGGTCACCGACCTCGATGTCCTCCGTGGCGAACCGGATCAGGATGTGCGACGTCGGCGCCTTCCAGCGCAGCGTCTCCTCGACCGCGCTGTCCCAGCCCACCTCGCCGGACAGCACCGCCCGGCGCTGCTCGGGGTGGCTCTCCAGGGCCACGACGGTGTTCACGATGAGACTGATCGTGGTCTCGTGCCCGGCCGCGATGATCAGCTTCAGGGTGTTGAGGATCTCGTCGTCGGTGAGGTGGTCGCCGTCCTCCGAGGCGTTGAGCAGCGCCCAGGTGAGGTCGTCGGCCGGCGACTGCTTCTTCTCGTCGAGGATCCGGGTGAACAGCGTGTGGATGCCCGCCATGGTCCGCGGGACCTCGGCCGGCGGGGTCTGGTTGGAGAAGAACTTGTCGAAGAGGCGCTTCATCTCGGGCAGGTCGGCGGAGTCGACGCCCATCAGCTCGCTGATGACGTTCATCGGCAGCGGGTAGGCGAACTCGGCCTTGAGGTCCACAGTCTCGCCCGCCGGGCGGGCCGCGAGGCGGTCCAGCAGCACGTGCGTACGGGCCTCGATCCCCGCCCGCAGGCGTTCCACCCGGCGGGCCGTCAACGCCTGGGCGACCAGGCCGCGCAGCCTCCGGTGTTCCGGGCCGTCCGCGGTGAGCATGGTGCGGCCCGGGTTGACCAGTCCGATCAGCGGCCAGTCCAGGGGGATCTCACCGCGCTGCCAGGCGTTCCAGACGTTGATGTCCTTCACCAGACGGCTGTCGGTGAGCAGTGCCTTGGCCTCGGTGTAGTGGGTGATCGCGTAGACCGGTATGCCGCCCGGCAGTTCGACCTCGGCGAGCGGGCCCGCCGCGTGCAGCCGGGCGCTCTCCCCGGCGAGGTCCGTGACGAACGGGTCCAGGACGATGCGTTCCCGCCCGGTGGTACCGGTCGGTTCTGCGGTGGGTGCGGTCATCTCTGGCCTCCAAGGGCGGGGGTGGGAGTGAAGTGCACCGGCAGGTCCTTCAGACCGCGCAGCCACGGGGAGGGCCGCCGGGTGAGCTGTTCGGCGGGGACGGCGAGGTCCACGTCCGGCAGCCGGTCGAGGATGACCTCGATCGCCGTACGGGCGACGGTCTCGGCGATCTCCTGCGCGGGGAAGGGACAGCGGTGGTCGCCGTGCCCGAAGGAGAAGAAGGCGTTGTTGCCGCCGGTGAGGACCGTGCCGTCGGTGCGTACCCGCGGATCGGAGTTGGCCCCGGCGAGGCTGAGCACGAGGAGGTCGCCGGCCTTGATGTGGCAGCCGCCGAGATGGGTGTCGCGGGTGGCCCAGCGGCCGGCGATGTTCTGGGAGGGGGTGTCCTCCCAGAGCACCTCGTTCATGGCCTCGGCGACGCTGTGCCGGCCGCCGGAGAGCGAGGCGGTGAACCGGTCGTCGGTGAGCATGAGGCGCAGCGAGTTCCCGATCCAGTCGGCCGTCGGCTGGTGCCCGGCG
This sequence comes from Streptomyces halstedii, assembly GCA_000720535.1. Classification (GTDB taxonomy): domain Bacteria; phylum Actinomycetota; class Actinomycetes; order Streptomycetales; family Streptomycetaceae; genus Streptomyces; species Streptomyces halstedii. The sequence continues at coordinate 115,249 of JOAZ01000006.1, read as the reverse complement.
GCCATCATGACCATCAGGTCGCGGGCGACCTCCTCGTCGGTGAAACCGGAGGTGTTGGCGAGCATGCGGCTGGCCACGTCGTCGCCGGGGTCGGCCCGCCGCTCGGCCAGCAGCTGGAACACGGAGGTGGCGATGTGGCGCTGGCCCGCGAGGGCGTCCGGGCCGCCGTTGATCATGTCGTTCATCGCGGTGACGAGGGCGGGGCCCTTGTCGTTGTCGAACCCGAAGAGCTTCGCCAGCACGCGGACGGGCAGCATCATCGCGTACGAGGCGACGAGGTCGGTGGCGCCGGTCGTGCAGAACGCGTCGATCAGCTCGTCGGCGAACGCCTCGGTGTGCTGCTTGAGCGCGAAGGGGTCCTCGGCCTCCAGCGCACCGCTGATCACGGCCGAGCGGCGGCTGTGCCGTTCACCGACGGTGTAGAGGATCGACGGCTGGTCCCGGCTGATCATGGGCATCAGCGGCCAGTCGTCGGGGATGTCGGGCCACTGGTTCCACAGGTGCGAGTCGCGGCTGAAGAGCGCCGGATCGCTGGTGAGCTGGTGCAGTTCGCGGTAGCCGACGACGAGCCAGGCGGGGACGCCACCGGGCAGGACGATCGGCGCGACCGCTCCGTGGTCGCGTCTGATCGCCCGGTACAGCTCGGCGGGGTCGGCCTGGAACCGGGGGCTGGAGAGGTCGACGGCACCTGCCGCGTGCGGGCACTGGGTCACGGGTTGTGCTCCGGGGTCAGGGCGGCCAGGGGCTGGTCAGCGTCCAGCGAAGCGGCGGACGCCCCGCCGCCCTCGGCGCGGGCGACGGACAGCGCGTGGAGGTGTTCGACCAGGGTGATCAGGACGTACTTGCTGGAGGAGCGGTCCCGGGCGTCGCACTCGACCAGCGGGACGTCCGGGGAGAGGTCCAGCGCCTCCCGTATCTGCTGCTCGGTGTGGAGCGGGCCGCCGAAGTCGTTGCACGCCACGATGAACGGCGTGCCGTGGTGCTCCAGCCGGTCGATCGCGTACCAGGAGTCGGCGAGCCGCCGGGTGTCCACGAGGACGACGGCGCCCAGGGTGCCGGAGAAGAGGCGGTCCCACAGGAACCAGAAGCGTTCCTGGCCGGGGGCGCCGAAGAGGTACAGGACCGAGCGCGCGTCGAGCGTGATGCGGCCGAAGTCGAAGGCGACCGTGGTGGACGTCTTGGAGTGCACACCGCCGAGGTCGTCGACGTCCTCGCCCGCGCGGGTCATGGTCTCCTCCGTGTTGAGCGGACGTATCTCGCTCACGGAACGGACCATGGTGGTCTTGCCGACCCCGAAGCCGCCGACCACGACGATCTTCAGTCCGTTGTCGGCCGTCGCCTGTAGGGCGGCACGGTCAGAGATTGCGGAGTCCAACGAGCACCTGTTCCAGGGTGTCGGTGTCGGGGAGCCGGTCCGCGACACGGGCAGTACGGGGATGGCGGGCGCTGATCCGGCCGGTGTCGAGCAGGTCGCACAGCATGATGCGGACGATGCCGACGGGCAGGTTCAGGGTGGCCGAGATCTCGACGAGGGCGGTGGGGCGTGCGCACATCCGCAGGATCGCGACGTGCTCCGACTGCATCCCGGGCGCCGGATCGCACTCGGCGACGACCAGGGTGACCAGGTCGAACACGTCCGAGTCGGACCGGCTGCGGCCTCCCGTGAGGGTGTAGAGCCGGTCCGGGGCGTCGTCGCGTCCGGGGCGGGGCCGGGGCGCCGACGTCATACGTCCGCGGTTTCCGTGGCCGGGGCCACCGCGCCGGGGCCGCGCGGCGGGGCCACCAGGTGCTCGCCGAGCTGCTCGACGAGTTCGCTCATGTTGTGACCGACGAGGCCGACGTCGGAGTCCTCCGCGGCGACCACCGCCAGATGGGCGCCCGCGCCCGCCTCGACGATGAACAGCACCCCGCCGTAGAACTCGGCCATCGCCGACCGTACGCCGCCGCTGCCGTCGCCGAACTCCACGGACGCCCCGTGCGACAGGCTCTGGATACCGGCGGAGATCGCGGCGAGCTGGTCGGCCTGGTCGACGGAGAGCTCGGGGGTACGGCACAGCTTCAGGCCGTCCCGGGAGAGGACCAGGGCGTGCCGGGCGCCGGGAGTGCGGTCCAGCAGGCCCTCCAGCAGCCAGTTGAGCTTCTCGTCGGTCGTCGCGGTCATCGGGTGTTGCCTTCCGGGTTCGGGGAGTTGGCCCGGACCGCCTGACTGAAGGTGCTGAAGCGTGCCGCCTGCACCTTCGGGTCGGTGGTACGGGGCCGGGGGGAGTCGGCACCGCCGGGTGTGGCATTGCCGTTACGGGCTTCGGCGGCGGCCAGGGTGCGGCCGCGGCGGCGCTTGGGCAGGCCGCTCTCGCCGAACCGCGGGACGGATCCGGTCGATTCGGAGGCGTTCTCACGGGCGTTCGCGGAGGCGTGTCCGGAGGTGTCGCCGGGGGCGTTCCCGGAGGCGTCGCGGGGGGCGTGCGCGGGGTCGTTTCGGGGGGCGTCGCCGGGGGAGCTGCCGGGCGCGTTTCCGGAGGCGTGCACGGGGGCGTCCTGGCGCGGGGCCCCCTGCCCGGGCGCGGAGTCCACGGGGCGGGCCGACGCGTGGACCGGCTCCGGTTCCGGGCGGGCCGCGGGGGCCGGTACGGGCGGGCCGGGCGGGAGGGCGCCCCGGGAGATCAGCTCCTGGGGCAGCATCATCAGCGCGCCGGTGCCGCCGCGCGCCGAAGGCCGGAAGGAGACGGTCAGCCCGTGCTTACGGGCCAGCCGGCCGACCACCGCCAGGCCGAGGCGGGTCCCGGAGAGACCGGTGAGGTCCTGGTTGCGGCCCGACACGGAGCGGTCGGCGCGGCGCAGTTGCACCTCGCTCATCACCAGGCCGCTGTCCTCGACGGTGATGACGACCCCGGCCGGGACCTCCTCGACGTACACATGCACTTCGGCGGTGGGCGGCGAGAAGTTGGCCGCGTTGTCGAGCAGCTCCGCCAGGGCGTGCATGACGCCTTCGGCGGCGTGCCCGGCGATCGCCACGTCGCTGGTGGAGTGCAGGCGGATGCGCTGGTAGCCGCCGATGCGGCCCATCGCGCCGCGCAGGATCGACTCCATCACGATCGGCTTCGCCCAGCGGCGCCCGGAGCGCGCGCCGGTCAGCACCGCGACGGAGTCGGCGAGCCGGCCCGCCTGGGCGGTGCGGTGGTCCAGGTGCAGCAGGTCGGCCAGGACCTCCTCGGAGGTGTGCCGGTGCTCCATCTCCCGCAGGTCGGCCAGCATGCCGGTGGCCAGCGCCTGCATACGGCCCGCGGCGTTGGCGCAGGCGGCGACGGCGGCGGAGCGTTCGGTCTCGCTGCGCCGGGCGCGTTCGGTGAGCCGGGCGTTGTCCGCCGTGAGGCGGGCGTGCTCGGCCTCGGCCCCGGCCGTCGTGGCGGCGACCTGTTCGGCGGCCTCGGCGGTGACCCGGGCGGTCTCCGCGGCGGCTGCCGCCCTGATACGGGCCGTCTCCGCGGTGAAGCGCTGGGCCTCGGCGGCGGAGGACGAGACGAGACGCGAGGTCTCGGCGGTGAAGCGTTCGGCGTCCGAGGCGCGCAGGGCCCGCAGCACGCGCGCCTTGGCCAGGGTGTGGACGGTGACGGCCACGGAGACGCTCAGCACGAGGGCCGCGGAGCCCGCTCCCCAGGACAGGGGCGTCCGTACCGAGGCGGGCGCCGAGGCGACCGCCCACAGACACAGGGAACCGGTGACGGCTGCCGAGATCAGCAGGGCGAATGCGGTCGGCCGGGGTGAAGGGCGCAATCGGAGTCCTCGGAGGGCGGACGGTTCGGGGTCGGTGATGATCCAGGTGCTTCGGTGCGGTCGCGGTGAATGATCCGCAACTGGAGCTGATTGTTCCTGATCAAGTAACGGCAACTATAGGAGAATTGACGTCTCGTTTGGGGATCTCATGTGGCCACTTCTATTTGAAATCTGTCTCAAAGAGGGCGGTGATGGGGATTTCTGAGAGGTGCGGCAGGTCGGGGCGACGGATGCCCGTGGTGAAGCAGTAGCGAATATGGCGATATGTCGTCTGTGCGGAGCTGGATTTGTCACGATCGTCGCCTGAGGGCGGGTGGGCGACTAGTCTGAGCGCTCCGGTGCAGCCGACCCCCCAGGTCGCGGCACTGCCGTAAGACACACCGCGGGCGTCTTGAGGGGGAGACGCCGCGTGGTCCCGACGGAGGACGCAGGCAACCGTGGACGCGCAAGGCCGTGGGCGGGACGAGGGCATCGACCCCGCAGACCAGTGGGTACTCAATCCGGACACCGGCGATTACGAACTGCGACTGACCCCCTCCGCAGGGCGAGCGCCGTCGGCGTCCGGTTCCCCCTCCGCCGCACCGTCCTCGTCCGGCGCGTCCGCGACCAGGGCCGCGGCGCCGTCCTCCCGCCGCGAGCAGGCGCCCGGCACCCCGCCCGCGGACGAGCGCGCCGCCGTACCGGGCCAGCGCGGTGGCCGCAGGGGAACCGGGCGGAGCGAGTCGCCGTCCGAGCGCGGGCCGGGCGGCGGCCGGGCGGGAGCCCGGGGCGCCGCCGCGGCGACGGGGCGGCGCAGGACGAAGTCCAGGAAGTCCGGTAAGTCCGGGAAGAAGAAGGCCCTGGTCTGGACGGGAGGCGTGCTGGCGTTCCTGCTGGTGGGCACCGCCACGGCGGGCTATCTGGCGTACCGGCACTTCAACGGCAACATCACCGCCGTCTCCAGCGACGGCGCCGGGACCGGCGGCTTCAGCAAGGACCGGCCCATCAACGTCCTGGTGATCGGGACCGACAAGCGGACCGGCAAGGGCAACGAGGGCTACGGGGACAAGGAGAGCGTCGGGCACGCCGACACCACGATCCTCTTCCACGTCTCCAAGGACCGTACCAACGCCACCGCGCTGAGCATTCCGCGCGACCTGATAGCGACCGTCCCGGACTGCCCGACCGCGCAGGACGACGGTACGACGAAGACCATCCCCGGCACCGAGGGCCAGCGCTTCAACACGAGCCTCGGGCAGTTCGACCGGACGCCCAGCTGCACGATGCGCACCGTCACCGAGCTCACCGGCCTGGAGGTCGACCACTTCATGGTGGCCGACTTCAACGCGGTCAAGACCCTGTCCACCGCGGTCGGCGGGGTGGACGTCTGCCTGGCCAAGGACATCAACGACTCCAAGTCCCATCTGAACCTCACGAAGGGCGAGCACAACCTCCAGGGCGAGGAGGCGCTGTCGTTCCTGCGCACCCGCTATTCCGTCGGATTCGGCAGCGACCTGAGCCGTATCGAACTCCAGCAGCAGTTCCTGAGTTCGCTGATGCGCAAGCTCAAGTCCAACGACACCCTGACCAGCCCCACCAAGATGTGGACCCTGGCGGAGGCGGGCACCAAGGCGCTCACGGTCGACGACAAGATCGGTGACATCAACGAGTTGCGCAAGCTCGGCATGGAACTGGCCTCGGTCGACTCGAAGAACATCACGTTCACCACGGTGCCGGTGCTGGACAACCCGGAGGACAAGGCGTCCGTCGTCCTCGACAGGAACAAGGCCCCGCAGGTCTTCTCGATGATGCGCGAGGACGTCTCCTTCACCGAGGTCGCCGCCCAGAAGAAGGCCGCCGCCAAGGAGAAGGAAGCCGCGAAGCTCAAGGGTGAGATGGCGGAGCCCGCGGACGTGCGGGTGGACGTCTACAACGGCGGCGCCCCGTCCGGCTCCGCGCAGAACGCCCTGGACTGGCTCCAGAACAAGCAAGGCGTACTGAAGTCCACGAACAAGTCGAACGCCCCGGAGAACGTCAAGAAGACCCAGCTCGTCTACGCCCCCAACCAGGCCGACCAGGCGCGCCGGCTGGCCGACATGATGGGCCTGTCGGCGTCGGCACTGAAGCCGACGACGACGGACGCGGGCGAGCGGGACCCGATGGTCCTGACCCTTGGCCCCGACTTCGTGGAAGCGGGCACCCCGCTGAGCGCCCCGCGGAAGGCACCGGACGAGATCCAGCGCGTCGGGGGAGACAAGCAGGTCTGCGCGCAGTAGCGGGGACGGGGGACGGGGACGGGACCGCGAACTCCGTGTCGGCCGGCGTGTCCCGGCCGGCCGCCGGTCCCGGCCGCCGGTCCCGGTCCCGCCCGCCGCGTTCGCCGCGTCCGGCCCCGTCCCGGACCCCGTGCCCGTCCCGGACCCCGTGCCCGTCCCGGACCCCGTGCCCGTCCCGGACCCCGTGTCCCGTACCGGCCCGTCCGTCAGGCGCGCCCCGGTGTCAGACGGTCCCCGTAGCCGTACGGAACGCTCTCACTCGCCGTCCCAGGTGACGATCTCCCGGATGAGCCCCAGCAGTTCGGGCAGGGCGGGGTGGGCCGGGCCGTCCCGGCGGGCCAGCAGGACGGGCAGCGGTGGGGCGTCCTCCAGGGGCCGGTAGACGACCCCGGCGTGCGGATGGGTCCCGGCGGTGGAACTGCCCGAGACCCCGACGCCCCGGCCGGCCGCGATGGCGGTCAGCCAGTCGTCGGTGTTGGCGACGGTGAGCGTGGCGGCGGGCCGGGCGTCCGGGGGCCACAGGTCCAGGGTGGTGGTGCCGGAGACGGTGTTCAGGACGACGGCCTCGCCGGTGAGGTCGGCGAGGCGCAGCGAGGCGTGTGCGGCGAGCGGCCCGTCGGCGGCGACAGCGGCCACCCGGCCTTCGGCGTACAGCACCTCGGTGACGACTCCCGGGGTCTCCACCGGCCCGCGCAGCACCGCCGCGTCCACCTCGCCGCGCGTGAGACCGGCCGTACGGTCGTCGACGCGCCGCAGCTCCAGCGGGGTCTGCGGGCACCGCCGCTGCCAGGTGCGCAGCAGGGGAGTGGTGTACGGGCCGAGCGCCGACCAGGCGTGCCCGAGCCTCAGCGGGCGGGGGCTCGGACGGCCGGGTTCGACGGCGTCGTCGAAAGCCGCGACCGCGAGGGCGGCCTTGTCCCGGAAGACGGCGCCCTCGGGCGTGAGCTCCAGATGGTGGGTGGACCGGTCGACCAGCCGGACACCGAGGCGGTCCTCCAGCGCGGCGAGCGTACGGGAGACGACGGGCTGGCTCAGGCCCAGCCGGGCGGCGGCCCGGGTGACGTTGCCCTCGTCGGCGACGGCCAGGAACGCCCGCAGATGTCTGAGTTCGACGCCGCGTCCTGAGTGGTGGGGGGAGTTCATGCGTGAGGAGCATAATGCGAGCACATCAGGCATTTCACTTGGCGCGCGCCGGTCTCTACCGTGTGCCCTGGGTGTTCCCCGCCTCCAGCCGACGTCCCGAAAGGTCCAGGTCCCCGTGAACGACTCGCGCAGTGCCGCACCGACGGCGGCCGTCGGCGTACCCGAGGCGGTGGCCGCGCTCGACGGAACGGGCCACGGCGGCCCGGGGCGCGGCGGGCCCGGACGCGGCGACGCGCGCCGGACGACGCTCGGGCCGGTCGCTCTGGTGGTCGCGGGCGGGCTCTCCGTCCAGTTCGGGGCGGCCGTCGCGGTTCTGCTGATGCCGAGGGCGGGCGCGCTGGGCGTGGTGACGCTGCGGCTGGCCGCCGCGGCGCTCGTGCTCCTGGTCGTCTGCCGCCCGTCCTTGCGGGGCCACTCGCGCGCGGACTGGGGCACGGTGCTCGCGTTCGGCGTGGCGATGGGCGCCATGAACACGCTCTTCTACCAGGCCGCCGACCGTATCCCGCTGGGCGCCGCCGTCACCCTGGAGGTGCTGGGCCCGCTGGTCCTGTCCGTCGTGGCGTCCCGTCGTCTCCTCAACCTGGTCTGGGCGGGGCTGGCGCTCTGCGGGGTCGTCCTCCTCAGCGGGATGGGGCCTTCGCTGTTCGGGCAGGGCCGGGAAGCCGGGGCGGGCTTCGACGGGCTGGACCCGGTCGGGGCGGCCTACGCCCTTGCGGCGGGCGCGATGTGGGCGGCGTACATCGTCTTCAGCGCCCGCACCGGCCGCCGCTTCCCGCAGGCGGACGGGCTGGCCCTCGCCCTGGCGGTGGCGGCGGTCCTCTCGCTGCCGCTGGGCGTCATGGAGTCCGGCTCGAAGCTGCTGGTCCCCTCCACCCTGGGCCTGGGCGCGGCCGTGGCGCTGCTCAGCTCGGTCCTCCCGTACACGCTGGAACTCATGGCCCTGCGCCGGCTCCCCGCCCCCACCTTCGCGGTCTTGATGAGCCTGGAGCCCGCCATCGCCGCCATGGCGGGCTTCCTCATCCTGGACCAGGCGCTCTCCATGACGGACGCCCTGGCCATCGCCCTGGTCGTCGGCGCCAGCATGGGCGCGGTGCGGGCCACGGCCCGGCGGGGGAGGATGGAGAAGGGGACGAGCCGAGGAAGGAGGCCTGTCCGTGGGAACCGAGAAGGACACTGACGGATACGACGGCCTGTACGCGCACACTCCCTCACAGGCCGAGGGCGAACGCGACGACGCCGCGGAACGCGGCCGGGCGTCCGAGGTCCACCCCGACACCCCGAGGACCCAGCCGTCCCAGGCGGAGGGCGAACGGGGGGACTGACCCCTCTGTGGGGATCGGCCCGGCCTCTCGGGATCGGCCGGGCTTGCGGAACTGACCGGCCGGACCTGTGGCGCTGACCGGCCGGGCTTGCGGGGACCGGCCGGACCTGTGGGGCTGACCGGCCGGGCGTGCGGAACTGGCCGCACCGGCCTCCGGCCTCCCCGCCCTCCGGCCCCGCTCCCGGCCCGGGTTCCTAAAAAAATCATGCAAGCACGCTTGCTTGTTTTTCGGGGCGCTGGCATGCTCCGGGGCACACCGCCACGCCCTGAGGGAGCGCACCGTGTCCGACGCTTCGGCCGTGACCGCCGCCGTGCTCGACGATCTGCGTCAGGAGAGCGAGGAACTGGACCTGCTGGTCGCCGGCGCGAGCGCGGAGGAGTGGGCCCTGCCGACCCCGGCCGACGGCTGGACCGTCGCCCACCAGATCGCCCATCTGAACTGGACCGACGAGGTCGCGCTGACCGCCGTCACCGACCCCGGCGCCTTCCCGGCCGAGGTGGAGAAGGCGCTCGCGCGCCCGGAGGCGTTCGTCGACGAGGCGGCCCGGGAGATCGTGGAGCTGCTGCCCGCCGAGGATCTGCTCCTCCGGTGGCGAGAGGGCCGGGCCCGGCTGCGTGAGGCGCTGCGGGCGGCGCCGCCGGGGGCCAGATTCCCCTGGTACGGGCCGCCCATGGGTGTCGCCTCGTTGGCGACCGCCCGGCTCATGGAGACCTGGGCGCACGGCCAGGACGTGGCCGACGCGTTCGGCGTGCGCCGACAGCCCACCGCGCGGCTGCGGCACGTCGCCCGCATCGGGGTGCGGGCCCGGGACTACGCCTACGCCGTACGCGGACAGCAGCCGCCCGCCGAGCCCTTCCGGGTCGAACTCAAGGGCCTGGAAGGCGAGATGGTCGTGTACGGGCCCGAGGACGCCGGCCAGCGGGTCAGCGGTCCGCTGCTCGACTTCTGCCTCCTGGTCACCCAGCGCGCCCACCGCGACGACCTCGCCCTGCGCGCCGTGGGGCCGGACGCCGACCGGTGGCTGGACATCGCGCAGGCCTTCGCCGGACCGGCCGGAGCGGGGCGCACCCCGAAGGGGGAGCGATGACGGAGCCGCTGCGGATCGGAAACGCGTCCGGCTTCTACGGCGACCGCTTCGACGCCGTACGCGAGATGCTCACCGGCGGCCCGCTGGACGTCCTCACCGGGGACTACCTCGCCGAACTGACCATGCTGATCCTCGGCCGCGGCCGCCTCAAGGACCCCCGGCGTGGCTACGCCTCCACCTTCCTGCGGCAGTGGGAGGAGAACGTCCACCTCGCCCGTGAACGCGGCGTCAGGATCGTCACCAACGCCGGGGGCCTCAATCCGGCCGGGCTCGCCGACGCGGTACGGGAGGTCGCGGAGAAGGCCGGGCTGCCCGTGCGCGTCGCCCATGTCGAGGGCGACGCCCTCCCCGTGCCGGACGGCTGTCTCACCGCCAACGCCTACCTCGGCGGTGCCGGGATCGCCGCCTGCCTGCGCGCCGGGGCCGACGTCGTGGTCACCGGCCGGGTCACCGACGCGGCCCTGGTCACCGGGCCCGCCGCCGCCCACTTCGGCTGGGGCCCCGACGACCTGGACGCGCTGGCCGGGGCCGTCGTCGCGGGCCATGTGCTGGAGTGCGGCACCCAGGCCACCGGGGGGAACTACGCGTTCTTCGGCGAGCACGACGTGCGGCGCCCCGGCTTCCCGCTCGCGGAGATCCACCCGGACGGGTCGAGCGTCGTCACCAAGCACCCCGGCACGGGCGGGGTCGTCGACATCGGCACCGTCACCGCCCAGTTGGTGTACGAGACCGCCGGGGCCCGGTACGCGGGACCCGACGTCACCGCCCGGCTCGACACCGTGACCCTCACCCAGGACGGCCCGGACCGGGTGCGGATCGACGGCGTACGGGGAGAGGCCCCGCCGGCCACGCTGAAGACCGGGCTCACCCGGCTCGGCGGCTGGCGCAACGAGGTCGTCTTCGTGCTGACCGGCCTCGACATGGAGGCCAAGGCCCGGCTGGTGAAGGAGCAGTTCGCCGACGCCCTCGACCGCGCCGGACGCGTACCCGCCGAGGTGCGGTGGGAGCTGGCCCGCACCGACCGGCCCGACGCGCCCACCGAGGAGACGGCGAGCGCCCTGCTCCGGCTCGTCGTCCGCGACCAGGACGCCGAGGCGGTCGGCCGGGCCGTCTCCGGGGCCGCCGTCGAACTGGCCCTCGGCAGCTATCCGGGCTTCCACGTCACCGCCCCGCCCGGAAAGGGCGCCCCCTACGGGGTGTTCGAGGCCGGGACCGTACCGGCGGACGAGGTCGCGCACACGGCGGTGCTGCCGGACGGGCGGCGGGAGCGCGTCCCGGCCGCCCGGCGCCACCGGGAGCTGAGCCCCGTCGACCCGCCGCCGCTGCCCGCGCCCCTGCCCGCCGGAGCCACCCGTACCGTGCCGCTCGGCCTGGTCGCCGGGGCCCGCAGCGGCGACAAGGGCGGTGACGCCAACGTGGGGGTCTGGGTGCGGACCGACGACGCCTGGCGGTGGCTGGCCCATGAACTGACCGTCGAGCGCTTCACCGCGCTGCTGCCCGAGACCGCGCCGCTCACCGTCGTACGCCATGTGCTGCCCGGTCTGCGGGCGTTGAACTTCGTCGTGCGCGGGCTGCTCGGCGAGGGCGTCGCCGCGCAGGCCCGCTTCGACCCGCAGGCCAAGGCCCTGGGGGAGTGGCTGCGCTCGCGGCACCTCCCCGTGCCGGTGGAGCTGCTGGACCCCACGGAGGTGCCCGTATGACCGTCCTGCCCACCGCGCTCGACACTGCCGGACCCGAGTACGCGGACCACCGTGCGGCCATGCTGGTCAAACTGGACGAGCTGAACGCCGAGCACGCCAAGGTTCTCGCCGGGGGCGGTGAGAAGTACGTGACCCGGCACCGGGGGCGCGGCAAACTGCTCGCCCGGGAGCGCGTCGAGCTGCTGGTCGATCCGGACACCCCGTTCCTGGAGCTGTCCCCGCTCGCCGCCTGGGGCAGCGACTGGACGGTGGGGGCGTCCCTGGTCACCGGGATCGGGGTGATCGAGGGCGTCGAGTGCCTGATCACCGCCAACGACCCGACCGTACGCGGCGGCGCCTCCAACCCCTGGACGCTGAAGAAGGCCCTGCGCGCCAACGAGATCGCCTTCGCCAACCGGCTGCCCTGTGTCAGCCTGGTCGAGTCCGGCGGCGCCGACCTGCCCTCCCAGAAGGAGATATTCATCCCGGGCGGGGCGCTCTTCCGCGACATCACCCGGCTGTCGGCGGCAGGCATCCCCACCGTGGCCGTCGTCTTCGGGAACTCGACGGCGGGCGGGGCGTACGTCCCCGGGATGTCCGACCACACCGTGATGATCAAGGAGCGCTCCAAGGTCTTCCTCGGCGGCCCGCCCCTGGTGAAGATGGCCACCGGCGAGGAGAGCGACGACGAGTCGCTCGGCGGCGCCGAGATGCACGCCCGCACCTCCGGCCTCGCCGACCACTTCGCGGTGGACGAGCACGACGCGATCCGCCAGGCCCGCCGGATCGTCGCCCGCCTCAACTGGCGCAAGGCCCACCCCGATCCGCCGGCCGCCGAGCCCCCGCTGTACGACGAGGACGAACTGCTCGGGATCGTCCCCGGCGACCTCAAGGTCCCCTTCGACCCGCGCGAGGTCATCGCCCGGCTGGTGGACGGGTCGGACTTCGACGCGTTCAAGCCGCTGTACGGGAGCAGCCTCGTCACCGGATGGGCGCGGCTGCACGGCTACCCGGTCGGCATCCTCGCCAACGCGCAGGGCGTGCTGTTCAGCGAGGAGTCCCAGAAGGCCGCGCAGTTCGTCCAGCTCGCCAACCAGCGGGACATCCCCCTGCTCTTCCTGCACAACACCACCGGGTACATGGTCGGCAAGGAGTACGAGCAGGGCGGCATCATCAAACACGGCGCCATGATGATCAACGCGGTCGCCAACTCCCGTGTCCCCCACCTGTCCGTGCTGATGGGCGCCTCCTACGGCGCCGGGCACTACGGCATGTGCGGCCGCGCCTACGACCCCCGCTTCCTGTTCGCCTGGCCGAGCAGCAAGTCCGCCGTCATGGGCCCCCAGCAGCTCGCGGGCGTCCTGTCGATCGTCGCCCGCGCCTCCTCCGCCGCCAAGGGCCTGCCCTACGACGACGAGGCCGACGCCGGACTGCGCGCCATGGTCGAGCAGCAGATCGAGTCGGAGTCGCTGCCGATGTTCCTGTCGGGACGGCTGTACGACGACGGGGTCATCGACCCGCGCGACACCAGGACCGTCCTCGGGATGTGCCTGTCCGCGATCCACACGGCACCGGTCGAGGGCGCACGCGGCGGCTTCGGCGTCTTCCGGATGTGAGGACCCACATGACCATCAGCACGCTCCTCGTCGCCAACCGGGGCGAGATCGCCTGCCGGGTCTTCCGCACCTGCCGGGCCCTGGGCATCGCCACCGTGGCCGTGTACTCCGACGCGGACGCCGACGCCCTGCACGTACGGGAGGCCGACACCGCCGTACGCCTGCCGGGGGCCGCCCCCGCGGAGACGTATCTGCGCGGCGACCTCGTCGTACGGGCCGCGCTGGCGGCCGGGGCCGACGCCGTGCACCCGGGGTACGGATTCCTCTCCGAGAACGCCTCCTTCGCCCGCGCCGTGCGGGACGCCGGGCTCGTCTGGGTCGGGCCGCCCGCCGAGGCGATCGGGCTGATGGCGTCCAAGACCCGAGCCAAGGAGCTGATGGCCGCGGCCGGTGTGCCGCTGCTGGCCCCCGTCGATCCGGCCGCCGCCACCGCCGATGACCTGCCGCTGCTGCTGAAGGCGGCGGCCGGGGGCGGCGGACGGGGGATGCGGATCGTACGGGAGCCGGCCGAGCTGCCCGGGGAGCTGACGGCGGCGGCGGCCGAGGCCACCGCGGCCTTCGGTGACGGGGAGGTGTTCGCCGAGCCGTACGTCGAACGCGGCCGGCACGTCGAGGTCCAGGTCATGGCCGACGACCGGGGCACGGTCTGGGCGCTGGGCACCCGGGACTGCTCGCTCCAGCGCCGCCACCAGAAGGTGATCGAGGAGGCACCCGCGCCCGGCCTGGACCCGGGTCTGCGGGAGCGGCTGCACGAGGCGGCCGTCACCGCCGCGCGGGCGGTCGGCTACCGGAGCGCGGGCACCGTCGAATTCCTCGTGTCGGCCGAGGGCCGCCCGTACTTCCTGGAGATGAACACCCGCCTCCAGGTCGAACACCCCGTCACCGAGGCCGTGTTCGGGCTCGACCTGGTCGCCCTGCAACTGCGCGTCGCGGAGGGCGCCCCCCTGCCGGCCGAGGCACCGCCCGAGCCCCGGGGGCACGCGGTGGAGGCCCGGCTGTACGCCGAGGACCCGGCCCGTGACTGGCGTCCGCAGACCGGAGCACTGCTCACGTTCGAGCTGCCGGACGAGCCCGGTCTGCGGCTCGACACCGGATACACCGGGGGCGACACCATCGGCGTGCACTACGACCCGATGCTCGCCAAGGTCGTCGCCCACGCCCTCACCCGCCCCGAGGCCGTACGTCTCCTCGCCCGCGCCCTCGAACGGGCCCGCGTGCACGGCCCGGTCACCAACCGGGACCTGCTCGTACGGTCCCTGCGCCACCCGGACTTCACCGGCGCCCGCCTGGACACCGGCTTCTTCGACCGCCACCTGGCCGCCCTCACCGCGCCCGCCGCCGAGTCCGCCGTCCGGCTCGCCGCCACCGCCGCCGCGCTCGCCCGGGGAGCCGACCGCCCCGCGAGGGGACCGGCCCGCTTCGGCGCCTGGCGCAACCTGGCCTCCGGGCCGCAGCGGCGGAGCCTGCGCGCCGAACCCGACGGCGCCGTCCACGAGATCGCCTACCGCACCGCGCGGGGCGCCGCCCTCCTGCCCGAGACCGGCGAACGCGTCCTGTCCGCCGCCCCGGACCGCGTCACCCTCGAAACGGACGGCGTCACCCACCACTTCACCGTCACCGCGCACGGCTCCCGGGTGTACGTGGACGGGGCGGCGGGGGCGTACACCTTCACCGTCCTGCCCCGCTTCACCGACCCCGACGAGCGCACCGAACCCGGCTCCCTGCTCGCCCCCATGCCCGGCACCGTGGTCCGCCTCGCGGACGGCCTCGCACCGGGAGCGGCCGTCGAGGCCGGGCAGCCGCTGATCTGGCTGGAGGCGATGAAGATGGAGCACCGCGTCCTCGCCCCGGCCTCCGGCACCCTCACCGCCCTGCACGCGGCGCCCGGTCTCCAGGTGGAGGTCGGCGCCCTGCTCGCCGTCGTCACCGACGCCGACGCGCCGCCGGAATCCGTACCCGTACCTCCCGGCCCTGTGCCCGTACCGCCCGGCCCCGCCCCCGCACCATCGGCCCCCGCACCGGAGGAGAACGCATGAGCACCGTCCTCGAAACCGAAGAGCACCGGGCACTGCGCGACGCCGTCGCCGCCCTCGGGAAGCGCTACGGCCGCGACTACATGACCGGCGTGATCCGCGAGGGCTCCCACCCCCGCGAGCTGTGGTCCGAGGCCGCGAAGCTCGGCTACCTCGGGGTCAACCTCCCCGAGGAGTACGGCGGCGGAGGCGGCGGCATGGCCGAACTGTCCATCGTGCTGGAGGAGTTGGGGGCCGCAGGATCGCCCCTGCTGATGATGGTCGTCTCGCCCGCCATCTGCGGGACCGTCATCGCCCGCTTCGGCACCGAGGCCCAGAAGCGGCGGTGGCTGCCCGGACTCGCCGACGGCGGCGTCACCATGGCCTTCGGCATCACCGAACCCGACGCCGGGTCCAACTCCCACCGCATCACCACCACCGCCCGCCGCGACGGGGAGGAGTGGCTGCTCACCGGCCGCAAGGTCTTCGTCTCGGGCGTAGACATCGCGGACGCCACCCTCGTCGTCGGCCGTACCGAGGACGCCCGCACCGGCACGCTGAAGCCCTGCCTCTTCATCGTCCCCCGGGAGACACCCGGCTTCGGGCGCACCCCCATCGACATGGAACTCCAGGCCCCGGAGAAGCAGTTCGAGCTGGTCCTGGACGATGTCCGGCTGCCCGCCGAAGCGCTGGTGGGCGACGAGGACGCCGGGCTGCTCCAACTGTTCGCCGGGCTCAACCCGGAGCGGATCATGACCGCCGCGTTCGGCATCGGGATGGGGCGGTACGCGCTCGGCAAGGCCGTCGAGTACGCGCGCACCCGCCAGGTGTGGAAGACCCCCATAGGCGCCCACCAGGCCATCGCGCACCCGCTCGCCACCGCCCACATCGACCTCGAACTGGCCCGCCTCATGATGCAGAAGGCCGCCCGGCTGTACGACGACGGCGACGACGTCGGTGCGGGCGAGGCCGCCAACATGGCGAAGTACGCGGCCGGCGAGGCCTGTGTGAGCGCCGTCGACCAGGCCGTCCACACCCTCGGCGGCAACGGTCTCACCCGCGAGTACGGGCTCGCCTCCCTGGTCACGGCCGCCCGCGTGGCCCGGATCGCCCCGGTCAGCCGGGAGATGATCCTGAACTACGTCTCCCACCAGTCGCTCGGCCTGCCCAAGTCGTACTGAGCGGCCGTACCGAGCCGGGCGTACCGAGCCCGGCCGCGCCGAGCCCGATGTACGACGCATCCGTATCCCTCCGGTCCGAGGTCTCCCCCTTCCGCACCCGCGGGGAGATTCTGACGCTCCACACCCGCACGGCCGGCGCCCCGCACCCACCACGCGGGGCCCGCCGTGCCCGCCGCACCGCGACGACAGGGGACCGCCATGGTGTTCCACAGCGAGTACGCAGACGTCCCGGCCCTGGACACACCCATCCACGACGCCGTCCTCGGCGGGGCCACCGAGCAGTACGGCGACACCGTCGCCCTGATCGACGGCACCAACGGCATGAGCGTCACCTACGCCCAACTCGACCACGTCCACCGGCGCGTCGCCGCCCACCTCGCCGAGGCCGGGCTGCGCAAGGGGGACGTGCTCGCCCTGCACAGCCCCAACAGCGTCGCCTACCCCGCCGTCTTCTACGGCGCCACCCGCGCCGGAGCCGCCGTCACCACCGTCCACCCGCTGGCCACCGCCGAGGAGTTCGCCAAGCAGCTGACGGACTCCTCGGCCCGCTGGATCGTCACGGTCTCCCCGCTGCTGGACACGGCCCGGCGGGCGGCCGGTCTCGCGGGCGGCATCGAGGAGATCTTCGTCTGCGACCGGGCCGAGGGGCACACGTCCGTCCTGGACATGCTGGGCTCCACCGCCGCCGAGCCCGAAGTCGCCTTCGACCCGGGCGAGGACATCGCCGCCCTGCCGTACTCCTCCGGGACCACCGGCGCGCCCAAGGGCGTCATGCTCACCCACCGCTCCATCGGTACCAACCTGGAGCAACTGCGCCCCTTCGTCCCGATGGGACCGGGCCACCGGATCCTGGCCGTCCTGCCCTTTTTTCACATCTACGGTCTGACGGCTCTGATGAACGCCCCACTGCGGTACGGCGCCACGGTGATCGTGCTGCCCCGCTTCGAGCTGGAGCAGTTCCTCGGCGCGATCCAGGAACACCGCGTCACCGGCCTCTACGTGGCTCCGCCGATCGTCCTGGCCCTGGCCAAGCACCCGGCCGTGGGGCGGTACGACCTGTCCTCCCTCACCTACCTGGTCTCCGCCGCCGCCCCGCTGGACGCCGACCTCGCCGCGGCCTGCTCCACCCGCCTCGGCCTGCCCCCGGTCCGCCAGGCGTACGGCATGACGGAACTCTCGCCCGGCACCCATGTCGTCCCGCTGGACGCGGAGAACCCGCCGCCGGGCGCGGTCGGCAAGCTCCTGCCCTCCACCCGGATGCGCATCGTCCCCCTCGACGGCGGCCCCGACCTCGGCCCCGGCGCCGACGGGGAGATCCTGATCCGGGGCCCGCAGACGATGAAGGGCTACCTGGGCCGCCCGGAGGCCACCGCCGCGATGATCGACCCGGACGGCTGGGTGCACACCGGCGACGTGGGCCGCGTCGACGACGACGGCTGGCTCTACGTGGTGGACCGGGTGAAGGAACTGATCAAATACAAGGGCTACCAGGTCGCCCCCGCCGAACTGGAGGCCCTGCTGCTGACCCACGACGCCGTCGCGGACGCGGCGGTCATCGGCGTGTACGACGAGGACGGGAACGAGGTCCCCAGGGCCTACGTGGTCCGCCGCTCCACGGCCCCGCACCTCACGGCCGAGGAGGTGACGGCGTACGTCGCGGAACGCGTCGCCCCGTACAAGAAGGTGAGACAGGTGGAATTCATCGACTCCGTCCCACGCGGCGCCTCCGGCAAGATCCTCCGCCGCGCACTACGGGACCGCGCGTGAACGGGTGGGCGTTCCGGGGGAGGGGAGCGTCTCGGAGGCGCGCAGCCCTGACCGGAAGCCGGCGGTCTCCGACGTACGCGGAAGCCCGCGAGCGCGCCTGACCGTTCGTGCCCCGCCACCACGCTCGACCGGACGCCCGGCAGAAGGAGAGCACCCCCGATGAGCCTGCTCGCCCCACCCGCCCACGACCGCGGTATCGCCACCCTCACCCTCGACTCCCCGGCCAACCGCAACGCCCTGAGTGCCCGGCTCGTGGGGGAGTTGGCCGATGCCCTCGACGGGTGCGCGGCCGACGAGACCGTACGAGCCGTCCTGCTCACGCACACCGGGAACACCTTCTGCGCCGGGGCCGACCTCACCGCACCGCCCGACCCGCACGCGCTCGTCGCCCTCATGCGCCGGATCGTGGCCCTGCCCAAGCCCGTCGTCGCCCGGGTCACCGGGCACGTCCGGGCCGGCGGGCTCGGGCTGCTCGCGGCCTGCGACGTCTCCGCCGCCGGGCCCGGCGCGACCTTCGCCCTCACCGAGTCCCGGCTCGGCCTCGCCCCCGCCGTGATCTCCCTGCCCCTGCTGCCCCGTACCGACCCGCGCGCCGCCGCCCGCTACTACCTCACCGGGGAACGCTTCGACGCGGCCGAGGCCGCCCGGATCGGGCTCGTCTCCGTCGCGGCCGAGGACGTGGACGCGGCGCTCGCACCGGTGCTCGACGGACTGCGCCGGGCCTCGCCCCAGGGGCTGGCCGCGTCCAAGGAGCTGGTCGCGGCTAGGGTGCTGCGGAGCTTCGACCAGCACTCCGAAGACCTCATCGCCCGCTCGGCGGCCCTGTTCGCGTCCGACGACGCCCGGGAGGGGATGACGGCCTTCCTCGAACGACGGGACCCGGCATGGCGGCTGTGACACCCCCCAAGCAGGACCGCAGCCGCGCCACCCGCCAGGGGCTCCTGGAAGCGGCGGTCGCCTGCCTGGCCGAACACGGCTGGGCGGGCTCCACCGTCTCCGTCGTCGCCGAACGCGCCGGGGTTTCGCGGGGCGCCGCCCAGCACCACTTCCCCACCCGCGAGGACCTGTTCACCGGCGCCGTCGAGTACGTCGCCGAGCAGCGCTCCGCCGCCCTGCGCGCGCTGCCCGTCCAGGGCCGCGCCGAGGTCGTCGCCGCGCTCGTGGACCTCTACACCGGGCCCCTGTTCCGCGCGGCCCTCCAGCTCTGGGTCGCCGCCTCCAACGAGGAACAGCTCCGCCCCCGCGTCACCGAACTCGAAGCCCGCGTCGGCCGCGAGACCCACCGCATCGCCGTCGAACTCCTCGGTGCCGACGAGGAACGCCCCGGGGTCCGCGAAACGGTCCAGGGCCTCCTCGACATGGCCCGCGGCCTCGGCCTCGCCAACCTGCTGACCGACGACACCGCCCGGCGGCGGCGGGTCGTCGCGCAGTGGGCGGCGCTGCTCGACGGCGTGCTCGGCCGGCCCGGGCCGGCCGACGTCCGGCCCGGGGCCTGATCGGGGCGGGCCCGTCAGCCGCCCTGGCCCGCGAGCTGGTCGTAGCCCGCGATCTCCCGTGGGTCACGCGGCCCCGGACCGACGTACCGCGCCGTGGGGCGCACCAGCCGGCCCGTCCGCTTCTGCTCCAGGATGTGCGCCGACCAGCCCGCCGTACGGGCGCAGCTGAACATCGACGTGAACATGGGGGCCGGGACCTCGGCGAAGTCCAGCACGATCGCCGCCCAGAACTCGACGTTCGTCGCCAGCACCCGGTCCGGGCGACGGGCGTGCAGCTCCTCCAGCGCCGCCCGCTCCAGGGCCTCGGCCACCTCGAAGCGCGGCGCGGCCAGCTCCCGTGCGGTACGCCGCAGGACGCGCGCCCGGGGGTCCTCCGCCCGGTAGACCCGGTGGCCGAATCCCATCAGCCGCTCGCCCTTGTCCAGGGCCCGCTTCACGTACGCCGTGGCGTCGCCGGTCCGCTCGATCTCCTCGATCATGCCGAGGACCCGGGACGGGGCGCCCCCGTGCAGCGGACCCGACATCGCGCCGACCGCCCCGGAGAGCGCGGCGGCCACGTCCGCCCCGGTCGAGGCGATGACCCGGGCGGTGAAGGTCGAGGCGTTCATGCCGTGCTCGGCTGCGGAGGTCCAGTACGCGTCGACGGCCTTGACGTGCTTGGGGTCGGGCTCCCCGCGCCAGCGGATCATGAACCGCTCGACCACCGACCGCGCCTTGTCGATCTCGCTCTGCGGAACCATCGGCAGCGCCTGGCCGCGCGCCGACTGCGCGACGTACGAGAGCGCCATGACGGCGGCCCGCGCCAGGTCGTCGCGCGCGGTCTCCTCGTCGATGTCCAGGAGCGGTTTCAGGCCCCACACCGGCGCCAGCATCGCCAGCGCCGACTGCACGTCGACCCGGACGTCACCGGAGTGGACGGGGATGGGGAAGGGCTCGGCGGGCGGCAGCCCGGGGCTGAACGCCCCGTCCACCAGCAGACCCCAGACATGGCCGAACGACACCTGGCCGACGAGGTCCTCGATGTCGACGCCGCGGTAGCGGAGCGCGCCGCCCTCCTTGTCGGGTTCGGCGATCTCCGTCTCGAACGCGACGACTCCTTCAAGTCCGGGTACGAAATCGGACATCAGGCGGCTCCCTCGGCTCGGCGGCTGTGTGCGGGCCCTTCGGACCCTCGGGCCTGCCCACGATACTGGCGGGTACCCACGACGGGGGGAAGGGTGACCTCAGGCACAGGTCACGGGATCCGGCCGGTTCGAGGCGGACCGCCGGCCAGTCTGTCGGCGGCCGGGGCCCCTCACCGGCCGCCGTGCGCACCGCTGGGGCAGGATGGCCTCCGTGCCCACAGCTGACGCCACTCCGTCTTCCGCTTCCGCCTCCTCGCGCGCCTCTGCTTCCGATTGCACCACCGATCCCGCCGCGATGCGCGAGCAGTACCGATCCCAGGACTTCACCGAGAAGGACCTGGCCGCCGGCCCCATGGACCAGTTCGCCCGCTGGTTCCGTCAGGTCGCGGCCGGCGGGATGCTCCACGAGCCGAACGCGATGGTGGTCTCCACGGCCACCCCCGAGGGCCGGCCGTCCTCCCGCACGGTGCTGCTCAAGCACTACGACGACCGCGGTTTCGTCTTCTTCACGAACTACGGCTCCCGCAAGGGCCGCGAACTGACCGCGAATCCGTACGCCTCGCTGCTCTTCCCCTGGCACCCGCTGGCCCGCCAGGTGATCGTCACCGGCTCCGCCGCGCGCGTCGGCCGGGACGAGACCGTCGCGTACTTCCGCACCCGGCCGCACGGCTCCCAGCTGGGGGCCTGGGCGAGCGAGCAGTCGTCGGTCGTCGGCTCACGCGAGGAGCTGGTCGGCCGCTACGAGGAGCTGGACGCCCGCTATCCGGAGGGCGAGAAGGTTCCGGCTCCCCCGCAGTGGGGCGGCTTCCGGGTCGTCCCGGAGACCGTCGAATTCTGGCAGGGCCGCGAGAACCGGCTGCACGACCGGCTGCGGTACGTCCGGGAGGGCACCGGCTGGCGGGTCGAGCGCCTCTGCCCCTGACGCGTGCGGGGCCCACCGGCCCCTGGCACGCGGAAACCCGCAGGCCCTGGTCCCTCCGTGAGGAGGGGCCGGCCGGATCTACCGGCGGGCCTGCGGGTCGGTGACTGCGTGGGTTTCGGCAGACAGCCTGCCGAGGTGCACTGTGTGCGACGACGGGCTGTCAGCCCGCAGCCACCTCACGAATCCGATAAGACCGCACTTTTCGGATCACCTCCTTTCAACGTGTGACCACAGCCTAGGCACCGCCTCCCGAGGGACACAAGGGAATTACCGGGGAACGGGTGGACACCGGATTTCCGGGAAGTGGCTGTGGGGTGGCTCACCTTCGAGTTCAATGGTCTGACGTGCATAAAGGCTGGATCCGCTTTGCGGGAGGTGCGGAGTGAGTGCTTCCAGGAGCAGTGGGATCGCCGACGCGATCGGGCCGGAGGAAGGTCCCGGTCCGCGTGAAGGCGCGGGGCCCGAGGGCGCGGTACTGCTCGCGGCGCTTCTCGACGGGATGGACGCCGCGCTCTGCGCCTTCGACGCGCACGGAATCGTCACCCACTGGAACCGTGAGGCCGAACGCGTCCTCGGCTGGAGCGCCGAGGAGGCCGTCGGACGCCGGGGCTTCGCCGGGTGGGCGGTGCGCAGCGCGGACGCGGAGGACGTACGGCGGCGGCTGATGGGCGCCATGGACGCCCCGGGCCGGCGGGTCCACGAGTTCGCGCTGCTGCGCAAGGACGGCGGCCGGGTTCTCGTACGGACCCAGTCGTCCGGTGTGCGCGGCGCGGACGGCACGCCCGCCGGGGTCTACTGCGCGTTCAGCGAGGTGCACGCGCAGATCGACCTGGAGCGTTCCATCGCGCTGAGCGAGGCCCTGCTCGACGACGCGTCCTGGGGCGTGGTCCTGGTCGACGCCGATCTGCGGCCCGCCGTCGTCAACTCCTACGCGGCCCGTGCGTGGGGCGTCGGGCGTACGGCGCCGCTGGGACGGCCGCTGGGCGAGCTGCTGGCCCAGGGCGCGGAGGAGCTCCAGGGCGCGCTCCAGCACGTGCTGGCCGAGGGCTCACCGCCCGCCCCGGCCGAGCTCTGGGTGACGCTGCGGACCTCCGAGGGCGAACGGCGTCGGTGCTGGCGCAGCGGCTTCGTGCGGCTGGTCTCGCCGCTGGCGGAAGAACCGGTTCCTCTGGGGGTGGGCTGGCTGTTCCGGGACGTGACGGAAGCCAAGCTCGCTGAGCAGGAGGCGGACCGGCTGCGCTTCCGCTCCAACCAGTTGCACCGGGCCGCCCGGCAGGCGGCCGAGTGCGAGGACCCGATGGAGGCGGCGACCTCGACCCTGGACTACGCCCTGGCCGGATTCGCCGACCACGTGCTGGTGGACCTGGTCTCCGGCGAGCGGCTGGTACGCGCCGTGGCTACGCCGTCCGACGCGCCGGGCCCCTGCCTGCCGGTGTCGGGCGGCTCGATCCCGGTGCGGTACGAGGCGGGGCACCCGGCGCTCCAGGCGGTGGAGCGTACGGGGACGGTCCGCACCAGCGCGCGGACCGGGGCGGACCAGGCGTGGGCGGTGGAGCGCCAGTGGCCCCCGGACGCGGTGCACGCGCTGTGCGCGGTGCTGCGGAGCCGGGGGCGGACACTCGGCGTGGTGACGTTCCTGCGCGCCGCGAACCGCAGCGCCTTCGAGCGGCCGGACGCGATGTACGCGGAGAGCGTGGCGGTCCGGGTCGCCTCGGCCCTGGACCTGGCCCGACTGACCACCCCACCACCCCGGTGACGCCCTGTGCCCCGGCCCCGGCACGTAGGGGCACGTTCAGCCGGTGCGGCATGTGCGGGGCACTTCCAGCCGGTCCGGCGTGTGCGGGGCACTTCCAGCCCGTCCGGCGTTTGAGGACGGAACCCCGCGCGCGGCCCAGGCCGCACCCACGCGAACGGCACCCCAGCCCGCCCCGGCGCCCGGGGACAGGACCGGGAAGGAGGCCGCGCCAGGACCGGGAACGAGGCCCCGCCCAAACCGGGGCGCGGCTCAGTGCCGGTAGAAGATCCGGTCCCCGTACTCCCGCATCACACGCCCGTTCCACTCGTGCCCGCCGTCCACGTTCCCCGAGCGCAGCAGCGGCGGCTCGACGCCCCGGGCGACCAGCTCCTCCGCGGCGGTGGCCATCATCGCCTGCATCAGCGCGCTGGTGACGACCGTGGAGGCGGGCGCGAAGGGCGCCTCCACCCCGGCGGCCGTCAGCTCCGCGTCGCCGATGGAGATCTTGCTGTCGAGCACGATGTCGCAGTGGTCCCGCAGGAAGCCCCCCGAGGCGTGCCGGGACCGGGTGCCCGTCGTGTACGCGACCGAGGTGACCCCGACGACGGTCAGCCCGAGCGCCCGCGCGTTCTGCGCCATCTCCACGGGCAGCGCGTTGCGCCCCGACAGGGAGATGATCACCAGGAGGTCGCCCGACCTGGCGGGGCTGGAGTCGAGCACCGCCCCGGCCAGCCCGTCCACCCGCTCCAGCGCCGAGCCCAGCGTGGCCGGCATGACGTCGACGCCGACGGTGCCCGGCACGGCGAGCAGGTTCATCAGGGCGAGTCCGCCCGCGCGGTAGACGACGTCCTGTGCCGCGAGCGAGGAGTGACCGGCCCCGAAGGCGAAGAGCCGCCCGCCCGCGGCGACCGTGTCCGCGATCGCCGCCCCCGCCGCGGCGATCGCCCCGGCCTCCTCGTCGCGCACACGCTCCAGCAGGCCGATCGCTGCGTCGAAGAACTGACCGGCGAGCTTGGTGTCGCTCATCGAGGAACCCTTTCCACGGGGGCCGGAGGTGTCGTGCCGCCGATCACGTTGCGGGCCGGACCGGTGGCCTGTCAATACCGGGCGGAGCCCCGCGCCTGTCCGGTATCCGACGGGGGCGGCACGGTTGTCAGCGGTATGGGTCAGAATTGGTGAAGGGCCATCGCACGACGATTTTCATGTCACAGCATCGAGGGGCACTTATGTCCGGACTGATCGACACAACGGAGATGTATCTCCGCACCATCCTCGAGCTCGAAGAGGAAGGCGTGGTCCCGATGCGCGCCCGGATCGCCGAACGGCTGGACCAGAGCGGTCCGACGGTCAGCCAGACGGTGGCGCGCATGGAGCGGGACGGGCTGGTCCGGATCGCCGGGGACCGGCATCTGGAGCTGACCGAGGAAGGGCGCCGCCTGGCGACACGGGTGATGCGCAAGCACCGGCTCGCCGAGTGTCTGCTCGTCGACGTGATCGGCCTGGAGTGGGAGCAGGTCCACGCCGAGGCGTGCCGCTGGGAGCACGTGATGAGCGAGGCCGTGGAGCGCCGGGTGCTGGAGCTGCTGCGCCACCCGACGGAGTCTCCGTACGGCAACCCGATCCCGGGTCTGGAGGAGTTGGGCGAGCAGACCGAGGCCGATCCGTTCCTGGACGCGAGCATGGTCAGCCTGGCCGATCTCGACCCGGGCGCGGAGGGCAAGACCGTGGTGGTGCGGCGGATCGGTGAGCCGATCCAGACCGACGCCCAGTTGATGTACACGCTGCGGCGGGCGGGCGTGCAGCCCGGCGCGGTGGTCAGCGTGACGGAGTCGGCCGGCGGTGTGCTGGTCGGTTCCAGCGGTGAGGTGGCGGAGCTGGAGGCCGGTGTGGCCTCCCACGTCTTCGTCGCCAGGCGCTGAGCGCGCGGCCGCCCCGCGCCGACCGGCGCCCGCGGCCGCGAACGACGACCGGCCCGCGTGCGGCCGAGGTGGTCCCTCACCCCGGTCCGCATGCGCGGCCCGCGTCCGCGCCCCATGGGCCGGGCGCCCGTACCCCTCGCCACCTGCGCGCCCGGCCTCCGGGACCCTCCCGGAGGCCGGGCGCGTGCAGGTGCGGATGCACGTGCAGAAGTGCGCTGGTACAGCCCGCTTTCTGTTTTCCGCCCGGAATCGCAGCGCGCGGGCGAAACGCGTGCCAGGCTGTGGCCAGGCATATGACCTGAGGGTGCCGGCACGGCCCGCCGGGCGGTCGGGGAGGGAGCGGGAAATGCGCCCGAAGTACTGGCATGCGCACCGCGCGGTGCCCGCCGCGCTCCCGGGCGCGACCCGAGGCATGCCCCGCGCGCGCCATGTCTCCCCGGACCGCGCGCGCCACCTCTCCCCGGACCGCGCGCGCCATGTCTCCCCGGACGGCGCGCGTCCCGCTTTACGGAGCGGCGCACGCCACACCCGCGGGACCGGCCCGCGCCACGCCTCCCGAGCCGGCACACGTCCCCCCTTCCGGAACGACGGAGGGCCCCGGCGCCCGAGGGTGCCGGGGCCCGTCCTCCCCTGCGCTGACCTGGAGCCCCGAGCTCTCAAGGTCAGTGACCGCGGATCCCTGTCCCCGAGTGATCCGCTGCCCGGAGAAGATCTCCCCCCGGCACCGGCCGCCAATCCTGGAGCGGTGTCACTCGATGGTGGGGTGTTGCGAGCCGGAACCCGTCTTTCGAATAAAGGTTCGATAGCCTGGCGGCGGCGACCATGCGGTGAGCGAGAACCAGAAGGGGGTGCCAGAACCTATGGTGCGGCGCGTTGATGTGACCGGTTCCGACGGGCTACGCCTGTCGGCCTGGGAATTCGCGGATCCGCCCAAGCAAGGGGCGGAGGGCGAGCGGGCCCCCGGTGTCCTGCTGCTCCACGGTCTGATGGGACGGGCCGCCCACTGGACCTCCACCGCCCGCTGGCTCTCCGAACGCCACCGGCCCGTGGGCCTCGACCAGCGGGGGCACGGCCGCAGCGAGAAGCCGTCCGGGGGTCCCTTCACCCGTGACGCCTACGTCTGTGACGTCGAGGCCGCGATCGAACAGCTCGGCCTCGCGCCCGTCACCCTCGTCGGACACGCGATGGGCGCCCTCACCGCCTGGCAGTTGGCCGCGAAACGCCCCGACCTCGTGGCGGGCCTCGTCATCTGCGACATGCGCGCCTCCGCGCCCGGCGCCGCCTCCCAGCGGGAGTGGGAGGACTGGTTCGAGACCTGGCCCCTGCCCTTCGCCACCCTCGCCGACGTACGGAAGTGGTTCGGTGAGGACGACCCGTGGGTGGAGCGGCCGAACCCGGCCCGAGGCGAGTTCTTCGCCGAGGTGATGGCCGAGAGCCCGGACGGCTGGCGTCCGGTCTTCTCCCGGCGGCAGATGCTGGAGTCCCGGGCCACCTGGGTCTACGACGCCCACTGGGAGGAGCTGGCGCAGGTGCGCTGCCCCACCCTGGTGCTGCGCGGGATCGACGGCCAGCTGGGCAGGGCCGAGGCCCAGGAGATGGTCCGGGTCCTGCCGCGCGGGGAGTACGCGGAGGTCGCCGACGCCGGACACCTGGTCCACTACGACCGGCCGGAAGGCTGGCGCGCGGCGGTGGAACCCTTCCTCGACCGGCTCGCGGAGGAGCGCCGCAAGGACCGGGAGGTGACCGGCCCCCCGGCCACCCCCTGACCGGCCCCCGCCGACCGCTGACCGGCCACCCCCTGGCCGTCCTGCCGCACGCCGTCCTGCCGCACGCCGGCACGCCGCACGCGACCCCCCGGCCGCCGGCCCCGGGACGTCCCGTCAGCCCCCTCAGCCCTTGCTCACCGCGGCCAGGATCTCCGGCAACCGCCGCGCGGTGCGCGGTGCGGCCAGCCGTATCCCCAGCCACCCGATGAACGTCCCGTACACCGCGCCCACCGGTAGCAGCGCCCACAACCAGCCCTGGTGACCGGCCAGATGCAGCCAGACCGTCAGGACGATCACGGGCGCGCTCAGCAGCGCGGACGTCAGCATCCCGCCGAGGATGGAGATCCAGGCGAGTCCGGCCTGCCCCGGCACCACGTTCTTGAACGCGCCGTCCTGCGGGATCGAGTACGGGAACAGCGCCGACGCCAGCGCACCCGTCGCCAGCATCGCGCCCAGCAGTGCGAACGACAGCCCCACCACCCCCGGCAGGGCCGGCCAGTCACCGAGCACGGCCGCCGTCACCACGGCCACCAGGACCGTGTACGGCAAGGTGATCAGCAGCAGGGCCAGGGCACGCGCCCGCAGCTCCACATAGGCGTCCCGGGTCGAGGAGAGCGTCGTCGCCACCATCCAGAACGCGGAGGTGTCCTGCCCGAACTGGTTGTACATCTGCATGCCGAGCATCCCGGCCGCGAAGCACGCGAAGTAGACCGAGCCGACGCCCTGCACCGCGTTGAGCACCGGCACGATCAGCCCGATGGCCAGCGCCGTCACCCAGGCCGCCTTGGTCTTCGGGTCCCGGACGACGTACCGCAGGCTCCGCTCCATCACCGTGCCCGTACGGCCCTCGGGCAGCAGCCCGAAGAACCCGGAGCGCTCCGTCCCGGACCGGCGGCGCGAGGGCTCCGCCGCCGCGAGCGTCGAACCGTCCGGGGACGACATCAGCTTGTCCAGGCTCCGGTGCCACAGCCACAGCAGGGCT
The DNA here is from genome assembly GCA_000720535.1 of Streptomyces halstedii. Classification (GTDB taxonomy): domain Bacteria; phylum Actinomycetota; class Actinomycetes; order Streptomycetales; family Streptomycetaceae; genus Streptomyces; species Streptomyces halstedii. The sequence continues at coordinate 87,472 of JOAZ01000006.1, read as the reverse complement.
CCCAGGGCGAGGACCGAGACCGCCAGCTGGCCGGCGGCCGCGCCGTACGACCCGTCGGAGGCCGATCCCACCGCGCCGATCGCCGAGGCCGCGGGCAGCCAGCGCACCACGTCCGCGGCCGGTTCCAGCGAGGACAGCCCGCCCGCCTGACCCAGGCGCTGGGCGCCGAAGTTGACGAACTGGATGCCCACCGCGATCACCAGTCCGCTGAGGACCGCCAGGTCACGGCCCTTGCGCGAGGTCAGCAGCCGGACGTTGGCCGTGGCCACCCACCGTGACAGCGCCACACAGACCAGCAGCGACAGCGGGGCCGCGACGACCCCGGCGACCGTCGCCACCGCCCCGTGCGCCACGGCGATCACCGACCCGACGGCCAGGGCCATGGTGAAGAGCGGCCCCATCCCGACGAGCGAGGACACCAGCAGGGCGCCGATCAGCGGACGCGCCCTGAGCGGCAGCATCACCAGCCGGCTGGGGTCCAGGGTCTCGTCGCCGCTCGGGAAGAACAGCGGCAGCACCGCCCAGCCGAGCGCCACCACCCCCACCAGCAGCACCGCCAGGGTCCCGGCCTGCGCGTGCCCGCGCAGCAGCACCAGGCCCGCCACCTGCCCGGCCGCCAGCAGCAGGGTGACGACGAGGGAGCTGACGTACGCCGCCTTGCGCCCCGACGACCGGCGCAGCCCGTTGCGCAGCAGCGAGAGCTTGAGCCGTACGAACACGGGGACGAGGGCCGGGGCCCCGGCCACCGGGACGGCGGGTCCCGCGGGGGTGAGTACGGTCATCGGGTGCCGCCCAGCCAGTCCAGGGAGCCGCTGGTCTCCCGGCCGCCCGCCCCGACCAGCTCCAGGAAGGCGCTCTGGAGCGAGGGCGCCTCGCCGCGCACCTCGGCGAGCGTGCCCTGCGCCCGGATACGGCCCGCCGCCATGACGGCCACCCAGTCGCAGAGCGACTCCACCAGCTCCATCACATGGCTGGAGAAGACCACCGTCGCGCCGGAGCGGGTGTAGCGCACCAGCACCTCGCGGATGGTCTGCGCCGACACGGGGTCCACCCCCTCGAACGGCTCGTCGAGGAAGAGCACTTCGGGGTTGTGCAGCAGTGCCGCCGCGAGCCCGATCTTCTTCCGCATCCCGGTCGAGTAGTCCACGACCAGCTTGTGCTGGGCCCCCGCGAGATCGAGCACGTCCAGCAGCTGGGTGGCCCGCTTGTCCACCTCCGCGCCCGGCAGCCCCCGCAACCGCCCGGTGTACGCGAGCAGCTCGCGTCCTGACAGCCGCTCGAAGAGCCGCAGCCCCTCCGGGAGCACCCCGATACGGGACTTCACCTCGACCGGATCCCGCCACACGTCGTGGCCGCCGACCTCGATGCGCCCCATGTCCGGCCTGAGCAGCCCGGTCACCATGGACAGCGTGGTCGTCTTCCCCGCGCCGTTGGGTCCCACCAGGCCGATGAACTTGCCCGCGGGCAGCTCCAGGTCGATCCCGGCGACCGCGATCTGGTCACCGAACCGCTTCCACAGCCCCTCGACCCGGACGGCCGGTACCGCTGCGGCCGTCCCGTCCGTGCTCTCCGCGTGCTCCACGTGTTCCGGCATGGCACTGCCTTTCGAAGTCCCCGTCATGGGGACCAGCCTACGAAAGGCGTGTCCGGGCGTCGGCGTCCTCCCTGGCGCAGGCGTAGGCGAGCGGGCTGATCAGCTCCTCGGCGTCCGGCAGCCAGCGGTTGGCCTGGTTCGGCCGGCGCGCCCACTGCACGGCCCCGCGCCCGCCGACCCGGGTCGGCGGACCCACCACGTAATGGCCCTCGCCCCGGCCCACCAGGTCGAGCGCCCCGGCGTCCCAGCCGAGCCGGCTCACCAGGGCGGGCGCCTTGGCGGCGGCGCCGGGCAGCACGAGGAACAGCATCCTGCGGTCCGGGGTGCGGGTGACCGGGCCGAGGGCCAGTCCCATCCGCTCCATCCGTGCCAGGGCCAGGAAACCGGCCGACTCCGGGACGTCGAGCGCGTCGAAGGCCCGTCCGGCCGGGAGCAGCACCGAGGACCCCGGCTGCCTCGACCACATCCGGCGGGCGGCCGCCGCACTGCCGGTGGCCTGGCCCGCCCAGTCGGACCGGGTGGGATGGGCCCCGGGGGCGGCACAGCCCGCCTCCCCGCACGAACAGCGCTCGGTGCCCTCCACCGCGTCCAGCCAGGTGCCGGGCACCACGTCCCAGTGCCGTTCCTCCGCGTACCACGCCGCGGCCTGGAGCAGTTGCTCACCTCGCTGCTCGGGGACCCGTACCACCCGCGCGGCTTCCATCACTCCGATGCGCTCTTCCACGAACAGCACAACTGACGGCACCATCCGGAGTTACGGGCGCACGGCCGCCGGTGACGGCGCACCGGACCCTCACACAGGGCGCACGGGTGCATCGACGGGGGCGCGCGTGAGGCGGTGCCCCCAAGTGCGGGTAGCCACATGCACGACTGCGCACCGAACTCAAGGTTGTACCCAATGAAGATGAATATGCGCATTTCTTGCGCCAACGCCGGGCAGTGATCCCTTCCTTGATCACTGCGCTCCCAGGGGGAAACATGGCAGCCAGGCCTCTCGTCGCACGCCAGCCGAACGAACGGCTCCAGACGCTGATCCAGGAGGCGGGGTGCTCCAACGCGGGCCTCGCCCGACGCGTCAACATGGTCGGGACCGAACGGGGGCTCGACCTCCGCTACGACAAGACCTCCGTGGCACGGTGGCTGCGCGGACAGCAACCACGGGGCAGGGCCCCGGGGATCATCGCCGAGGCACTCGGCCGCAAGCTCGGACGTACGGTCACGATCGACGAGATCGGCATGGCCAACGGCAAGAGCCTGGCCTCGGGCGTGGGGCTCCAGTTCGCTCCCACGGTCCTCGGCGCGATCGAGCAGGTCTGCGAGTTGTGGCGCAGCGACGTGGGCCGCCGCGACCTGCTGTCGGGTTCGGCGGTGGCCGCCTCCGCGCTGGTCGAGCCCAGCCGCGACTGGCTGATCTCGGGCGCCGACCCGCAGGTGGCGCGGACGGCCGGGGGCCGGGTCGGGCCGGCGGACGTGGCGGCCGTGCGCGCGATGACCGCCGCGCTCGTCGACCTCGACCACCGCTTCGGCAGCGGCCATGTCCGGCCCGTCCTGGTGCATTACCTCAACAGCGTGGTGTCCGGGCTGCTTTCGGGGGCGTACCGCGAATCGACCGGCCGCGAGCTGTTCGGCGCGGCCGCCCGGCTCACCGAACTCGCCGGGTACATGGCGGTGGACACCGGCCAGCCGGGCCTGGCCCAGCGGTACTACATCCAGGCGCTGCGCCTGGCCCAGGCGGCGGGCGACCGGGCGTACGGCGGCTATGTGCTGGCCGCGTCGATGAGCCACCTCGCCGCGCAACTGGGCAACCCCCGGGAGATCGCGCAGTTGGCGCGGGCGGCGCAGGAGGGGGCGCGGGGCAGGGTGACCCCGCGGGCCGAGGCGATGTTCCACGCGGCGGAGGCCCGGGGGCACGCGCTGATGGGGGACGCCCGCACCTGCCAGGCCGTGGCGGGCCGGGCCGTGGACGCGCTGGAGCGGGCCGAGCCGGACACCGGCGACGACCCGTCCTGGATCGCCCACTTCGACGAGGGCTACCTCGCGGACGAACTGGCCCACTGCCACCGCGACCTGGGACAGGGCGAACCGGCCGCGCGCCGGGCGAAGGAGGCACTGGCGGCCCTGCCGGAGTCCCGGATCCGGCGCCGGGGCATCGGCCTGGTCCTGCTGGCCACGGCACAGGTCCAGCAGCACGAGGTGGAGCAGGCCTGCCACACGGGGCTGCGGGCGGTGGAACTGCTGGGGACGGTGCGTTCCAGCCGGGGCGCGGAGTATCTCGACGACCTCCAGCAGCGCCTCGCGCCCTACGGTGACCAGCCCGCGGTCCGGGAGTTCGACGCCCGCCTCGAACTGCAGGCGGCCTGAGCGGCCGCGCGCGTCCCCGTGATCAGCGTCGTGAGGGCCCCGCGTGTTACCCCCGGTGTGAAGGGGCGGTGAGCGCACCTGGGCGCTTGGCGCGGGGCGCCGTTCACCCGGTAGCGTGAGCCGACGATTCCGTAGGTTGACACGTAGGAGTCCCGGTGACGCAGAGCGGACAGGGCGACGAGCAGCAACCCCCTGCTGGACGGCCCGCGCACGAAGGGCTCGTGCTGCCCGCAGACGGTAGCGCTCCCTGGGCGGCAGGGGGGCAGGCGGCCAACCCGCCCGCCGAACCCGCCGCTCCCGCGGGCGGTCAGCCGTGGGGCCAGTCCTGGGGCCCGCAGTCCGCACCCCAGGACGGCCTTCCGCCGGGACAGCTGCCGCCGGAGCAGCCCCAGCAGGGCGGGTACGCCCCGCAGCACGGGGGCTACCAGGCCCCGCAGGACCCGTACGGGCAGCCGGTGTACGGGTCCCCGCAGGACCCGTACCAGCAGCATCAGCCGCAGCACCACCAGCCGCAGCACCACCAGCCCCAGCCGTACGCCCAGCCGTTGCCCCCGGAGGCCCTGCCCGGCGGCGGGGACGCGGACGCCACGCAGTACATCCCGCCGGTGCCGGGCTCTCCCGGCCCGGTCGGTCAGCCGCCCGCCCAGGCGGGGGACGCCGACGCGACCCAGTACATCCCGCCGGTGCCCGGCGGCGCCCCGTACGGCATCCGGCCGGGGACCCCGGACGAGCGGCAGCCGCCCGCCGAGTTCGACAACCTGTTCCGCGCCCCCGAACCGGCGCCCGGCACCCAGCAGATGCCCCACATCGCCCCCGGGCAGCAGCACCAGCAGCCGGGACCGGCTCAGCCGTTCCCCGGGGCGCACGGGCAGCAGGGTCCGCCGCAGCCCGCCGAGCCGTACCACTCGGGCCTCCAGGGCATGCGGTCCGAACCGGAACCCGAGCCGGAGCGGCACGGCCACGGCGAACAGCGCAGACGCTCGCCGCACATCCCGCTGATCGCGGCGGTCGTCATCGGGTGCGCGGTGGTCGGGCTCGGGGCCGGTGCCCTGATGAGCGGCGGCGGCGACACCAAGGACGACAAGCAGCCGGTGGCCGCGCAGAGTTCGTCCGCGGGCGAGCCCCCGGCCCAGGCCGCCGACCCGGTGAAGGCACAGGCGGAGGCGCTCGACAAGCTCCTCGCCGACAGCAACAACAGCCGTGCGGCGGTGATCGGCGCCGTGGAGAAGATCAAGGGCTGCCACGATCTGGACCAGGCGGCCGCCGACCTCAAGGACGCCGCCGGCCAGCGCCGCGACCTGGTGACCCGCCTCGAAGGGATCAGCGTCGACCAGCTGCCCTCCCACGAGGAGCTGACCTCCTCGCTGACCGCCGCCTGGCAGGCCTCCGCCGAGGCGGACGACCACTACGCGGCGTGGGCCGGCCAGGCGAAGAACGGCAAGAAGGTCTGCAAGGGCGGCACGGCCCGTTCGACCGACGAGAAGGGCAAGGCCGACCACTCCAGCGGAGAGGCCACCCAGGCCAAGCAGAAAGCCTCGGGGCTCTGGAACTCCATCGCCCGGGAGTACGGGCTGACCGAGCGCGACCCCACGCAGCTCTGAGGCGCGCCCGGCGTCCGCGCCACGCGCCCCAGGGCCCGGACCGGCGACGCGCCCCGGGGTCCGGACCGACCACGTCCCAGGGCCCGGACCGGCCGCGTGCCGGGGTCCGGCGGCCCGCCGCGCGCCCCGGGGTCAGCCGCGCAGGCGGGCGTCCACCAGGGTCTCCGAGACGTCCACGAAGCCCTTCCGGTCGGTGACCAGACGTCCGTCCCGCACCACCTGGAACGTCACCCGCCCGTTGGCGATCCTGGAGTACGCGGCCGAGCCCACCATGTCCGCGAACCGCCAGCGCAGCACCGGGGTGAGCCCCCCGGTGTCGACCCGGGCGCCCCGGTTGAGGGCGACGCCGACGCCCCCGGCGGTGATCTCCGCCCGGTCCATCGCCTCGACGACCGTCCTGAGCACCGTGTAGGCGATCCAGGTGGTCTGCACCCCGGTGTCCTCCGGGTCGATCCGGTTGTCCCCGAAGGCGTACGAGCGGATCACCCGGCGCATCTCGTCCCAGCGGGCGTCGCTCGACTCCGGGTACCAGCCGGTGACGTACGCCCCCTCGAACGGGCTGTTCCGGCCGCCCGTGCGGTCGATCAGCGGCTGCCCGACGCTGCCGAGCACCGACGAGATCCGTACGGCGGTGTCCTCGGGTCCGAGCCGCCGCAGGGAGTCGAAGAAGGTCTCCGTGCCCTGGCCGAGCACCGCCGTCACACAGCCGCCGTCCGCCTCCCGGAGCGCCTCGGCCGCCTGCGCGTCGTACGAGGTGGCGCCCTCCGGGGCCGGTATGTCGTGGGCGGCGGGGCGGCCCGCACCGGTGAGGCTGACGTCCACCAGCGCGGGCATGGTGTCGCCCACCAGGGTGTCCGGCCGTACCAGGGACACCCGTTCGCACGCGCCCGCCAACTGCTTGCCGTTGCCCGCGACGAGCGCCGACTGGCCGCCGTTGACCGGGTAGGAGAGGTAGCTGGTGAACTCCTCGGGCGACGCCCCGTACCCGCCGATGTAGGGGATGCCGGCCGCCTCCAGCGGGGCCAGGAAGGAGCGCCCGTGGCGGCTGTACGAGCCGACGACCGCCACCACGTCCTCGTCCACCGCCCGCCGGGCGCACTTCGACGCGCCGAGCGCCGTGTCGCCCTCGTTGCAGGTCAGCACCCGCAGTTCGTGCCCGTCGACACCGCCCTGGTCGTTGACCCAGGCCGCGTAGGTCCGCGCCATGGCCGGCATGCCCGCCATGTTCACGGTCTCCGGCCCGGTGGTGTCGGGGGCCCAGGTCATCACGGTGACGGGGTCCCTGGATCCCCCCGACGTCCCGGGGAGCACGCCGCAGCCGGAGACGAGCAGCGCCCCGGCCACCGCCGTACGTACGAGGAGCCCGCGGGGGCCGGGGGAGGAGGAGCGTCGCCGTACGGTCATGGTCACGGACTGTTCCGCCCGACGGGTAACGCCGTGCCGCGTCAGGGGTGACCCCGGGTGGCGGCCCGGTGAATTACGGGGGGCGGTGCGGACGCCGGCGGACGGAACGTACGATCGACAACCGTGCAGCAAGGTTCGGAGAACACTTCCCGTCGCGGCCGTCGCTCCTCCACCATGGGCGGTATGCCGCTCAACGACATGCCGTGGTGGCGCTGGCGCAGCAATGTGCGCTCGGCGCTGCACATGCTCTCCGACCCCGTCTTCCACCAGGAGTGCTGGCTCGCCGGCCTGGAAGGGTACGGCGACGTGACCGACGCCGTGTACCGCCTGGTCGAGGACACCTGGCTGGACAACTGGTCCGCCGAGAAGTACGTCGGGACGATCTTCCGGGACTCCGCCGAGGCCGCGCTGGTGGACGTCGCGGCCCTGCGGGTGCTGCGCATCATGCACCAGATAGGCGCGGACGCCCCGGTCTCCGCCTACCTGGAGCACCCCGGCTGGCCGGAGGCCGTCGTGGCCGCCCGCGAGGCCCATGTGATGCTCGCCACCAACGACGCGGAGGACCCGGACAGCCCGCCGCACTCGCTGGACGTGCTCCGCATCATGACCGGATCGGCCTGACCGGCAGGCGGTGTGGCACCCTACGGGGATGACCGCGCCGCAGCCTGCCGACTCCGTTACCGCCGCCGCTTCGGACATCGCCGCCGAGCAGTACGTCCTCACGCTCTCGTGCCCCGACAAGCAGGGCATCGTGCACGCCGTGTCGAGCTATCTCTTCATGACGGGCTGCAACATCGAGGACAGCCAGCAGTTCGGCGACCACGACACCGGTCTCTTCTTCATGCGCGTCCACTTCACGGCGGACGCCCATGTGGACGTGGCGAAGCTGCGGGCCAGCTTCGCCGCCATCGGTGAGTCGTTCCGGATGGAGTGGCAGATACACCGCGCCTCGGAGCGGATGCGGGTGGTGCTGATGGTCAGCAAGTTCGGTCACTGCCTCAACGACCTGCTGTTCCGCTCGGGTACGGGCGCGCTGCCCGTCGAGATCGTGGCCGTCGTCTCCAACCACACGGACTTCGCCGAACTCGCCGCCTCGTACGGCGTGCCCTTCCGGCACATCCCGGTGACCCGGGACACCAAGCCGGAGGCGGAGGCCCAACTGCTGGAGCTGGTGCGCGGCGAGAACGTCGAACTGGTCGTCCTGGCCCGTTACATGCAGGTGCTCTCCGACGACCTCTGCAAGCAGTTGAGCGGGCGGATCATCAACATCCACCACTCCTTCCTGCCGAGCTTCAAGGGCGCGAAGCCGTACCACCAGGCGCACGCGCGCGGGGTGAAACTGATCGGCGCGACCGCCCACTACGTGACCGCAGACCTCGACGAGGGCCCGATCATCGAGCAGGAGGTCGAGCGGGTGGGGCACGGCGTCACCCCGGACCAGCTGGTGGCCGTCGGGCGGGACGTGGAGTGCCGGGCGCTCGCCCACGCCGTCACCTGGCACGCCGAGCGGCGCATCCTGCTCAACGGCCGCCGTACGGTGATCTTCCCCTGAGACGCGGGCCCGGCTTCTGACCTCCGGGCCGCGCGCCCGGCTGGGCTTCCAGGCCTCCGGGCCCGGCTTCCGGCCCTCGGGCCGGGCGCCCCGCCCGGCTTCGAAGCCTCCGGGCCCGGCGGTCAGAGGCGGCTGAGGGACGCCGCCGCGGTCAGCACGTCGTTGATCGCCTCCCGGTCGCCCTCCTGCCCGGCCGCCGCCTCCACCGGCGGGACGTGTCCGGCGACCAGCCGGCAGAACTCCACGCCGTCCAGGGCGACCCGTGCCACCGCGTGGTCCGGGGAGCCCACGGCCGCCGGTGAGTCCAGCGCGATGTACCAGTCACCGCCGCCCTTGCCCTCCACCTCCAGATGGAGCGAGCGCCCCGGCGAACCCGCCGCGACCAGCCCGCGGGCCGGTGCGGCCAGTCCCGCGCGGCGGCGCCCGGCGAGGGTGGCGGGCAGGAGCCTGACCGCCAGGTCGATCAGACGGTGCAGATGCGGTGCCGAGGGCGGTTCGTGCGGGTAGTCCACCGCCTTCGCGATGTCGCCGCCGTGCACCCAGCACTCGAAGGCCCGCTCCAGCAGCGCGTCCCGCAAGGGGAGCGCGAAGCCGCCGTAGGGCACCGAGATCTCACCGACGCCCCGGCCGGCGAACGACACCGTCCGGACGAGCGTGTGGCCCTGGTCGCGCCAGGGTTCGCGGACGGCACGGGTCGGTGGCTGATAAGCGGCCGCCCAGTACGTTTCGGTCCGCTCGGTCGGCGAGAGCGGCTTCACGCCGCTCCCCAGGGGATCGTCCAGGCCGAGGGCGGCGGAGACGAGGCCGTCGACCGCCGTCAGATGGCGGATCACCCCCGGCCACCGTCGTCCTGCGCTGCGACGACCGCTCGTCCTCGTACCACCGCAGCCGCACCGGCGCGTGCCACTCCGCGTCACCGAAGTCCCGCAGCAGGGCGTCGAGCCGGGCGGTCTCCGCGTCGTACGGGGCGGCCCAGGACGGTACCGGGATGCGCGCGGGACGGCGGCCGAGGCAGCCCTCCAGCACCCGGGAGCGGAGCATCGGATCCAGGTCCAGGCTGCGGCCGGAGTGCAGGAGGCCCACGGCGTCGCGCAGCCGCAGCGCCTCCTCGGCGCAGCGGGCGCACTCGGTGAGGTGCTCCTCCACCGCGGCGGTCTCCTCCGCCGAGCAGGCGGACAGCGCCCACGCGCCGAGCAGCGACTTGAGGACCTGGTGGCTCAGCACCCCGCCGCCCGGACCGTCCGCGCCGCCCGGACCGTTCCCGTCGCCCGGACCGTTCCCGTCGCCTCCGGCGGGCGCCCGGAGCGCGTGTTCCTCCACGGCGGCCCGGGGCCGCGGTATGCGCCCGGCGTCCAGATCCTCGTTCTCGCGGCCTGTGCCACCGGTCTCCCAGCTCATGGTGTCGGTCCGTATCCGGGCGGCCCCGACCCCTCGGGCGGGCGGGGGTTCGCGGTGGAGAGCAGCTGGAGCCCGAGCCGCAGCCGGCGCCGGGCCTCGTCCCCGGTGACTCCCAGGTCGGCGGCGGCCTGGCGGTAGTCGCGGCGCTGGATGTACGCCAGCTCCAGGGCCGCCCGCAGCGAAGCGGGCATGGAGGCGACGATGTAGTCGGCGCGGGCCGCGGCCGTGGCCCTGCGCACCCGCTGCTCCAGCTCCTGGTGGTGCGCCCCGGCGTCGGGTCCCTCCGCCTCGCCGTGCGTCGCGCGGAGCCGCTCCACACAGCGGCGGTGGGTGAGCCGGGCCACCCAGGACCGCATCGGCCCCTGCGCGGGGTCGTAGGCGTCCGGGTTCTCCCAGATGTGACCGAAGACCTCCCGGGTCACCAGGTCCGCGGCCTCCTCGTCGTCGAGCATGCGATGGGCCTGGCTGTGCACCAGCGGGGCGAAGCGGTCGTAGAGCTCGCCGAGGGCCGCCGCCTCGCCGCGCGTCAGCCGCTGCTGCATGCGGCGGTCCCAGCGTGGTGGTGCGTCCTTCGCCATCCGGCCCCCAGCTCTGTGCCCCTCGTCACGTCGAATGTAGTAGGCAGCCTCTCGGGTCCACGTACCTTTGCACCAAGTACGTCCCCCGAGTGGCGCCAGATGATAGGGAATACGTCACGTCTTGCCGTGTAGCCGCCGGACAAACGATCAGTAAGTGATCATTTGTAGAGGGAACATGAGCCGGGCCGATGAGCGCACCGGTGTTTCGCGGGCGCCCGGCGCGGGCAGCCGCGAGGGGGAACGGAAACTTCCGGATCCTCCGGAACCACCCGGAACGAGAGGTCCAGTGGCGTGGCGCTGAAGGTGGACGAGAGCGAGCAGGGCGCGTGGACCGTGCTGCGGATCCGCGGCGAGCTCGACATCGCGTCCGCCACCGCGGTGCGCCAGTCCGTCCACGGGGCCGTGGCCGACGGCCGGCACGACCTGGTCCTGGACCTCGCGGGCGTCTTCTTCTGCGACTCCAGCGGCGTCAACGTCCTGATCGCCACCCGCCGCCTCATGAAGTCCTGCGGCGGACGGCTGCGGCTGATACTCCCGGCCCGGGGGGCGGAGGACGGCTCCCACGTCAACAAGGTGCTCGGCGCCCTCGGGGTGCGCCGGCTCTTCGAGGTCTACCCGGACGCCGGGGCCGCCACCGACGGGGTGTCACGGCCGCTCGGAGCGTGAGCGGCGGGTGGTGGCGCCGCCGGCGGACGGGGTGACACGTGAGGTGCCGGACGTCGTACGCTCCCGGCATGGACAGCGCAGAGTACGAGCGCAAGATCGCTCATCGTTTCGCGGCCTTCGACCAGGACGGCAACGGGTACATCGACCGCGCGGACTTCGACGCCGCGGCGGCCCGGCTGCTCGCGGAGTTCGGCACGCGGGCCCGCTGCGACAAGGGGCAGGCGCTCTACTCGGGTGCCGAGGCCTTCTGGCAGGGCATGGCGGGGATCGCGGACGTGGACGGCGACCAGCGGGTCAACCGCGCGGAGTTCGTGGGCGGCGCGGTGAAGCGGCTGCGGGACAGCCCGGAGCGGTTCGCGGAGATCGCCCGGCCCTTCCTGCGGGCCGCGCTCGACGTGGCGGGCGGCGACGGCTCCGCGGGCTCGGCCCCGGTCGAGGCCGTCGAGCGGGCCCTGCGGGTGCTGGGCGCCGCCGACGACGTCGCGGGTGTGGCGGCCCGGAGCCTGGACGGCGACGGCGACGGCCGTGTCGCCGAGGCGGACGCGGTCGCCGCGTTCTCGGCCTACTTCACGGTGGTGGCACCGGACACGTGAGAGGTGCCCGCTTGAGAGGCGCCGCTTGAGGGGGCACCGCTCGGGCGACCGCCCCGGCCGACCGGCGCAGGCCGGAGGGTGACGCAGCGCTACCGGTGTCGGTCCGAACTTTCGTCCGGGCCGGTCACCGGGCGGAGTCGGCCCGTCCGCTCGGGTACGCTCCGTGGGATGCGAGTGGTTGTGGAACCAGGGACTCCGGGGGTGGCCCGCGCGGCCGCCCCGGTCCGGGGCCCGCGATCCGCTCGCGGACCGAGGAGCTGTGCCGGAGCCGCCGGGGAGCGGATCACCCGGGCGTCGGCGCGCTTCTGTTCGACTCTCCGCAGCGCGCGTCGCACAGTATGCACCACGGGTACTCCTTCACGCTGGAATATGCCCGAAGCGCTTGTTGCGGTGACTGTACGTCAACCATGCTGTCTCGTAGGGGAGTCACGTTCCGTGATCCCGAGGAGACGCGAGGCGATGTGTCCGCCGGTTCGGATGGTGTGAGCGGTGCAGGTGCTTCAGGTTCAACTGGAGGTCGGGGCGGATCCCGCGGAGGTGGGACGGGCCCGCAGATGGGCGCGGTCGCGGCTGGCCGGGTCCGGGATGGACGACGACGACTCGCTCGCCGAGACGCTCGTCCTGCTCATCTCGGAGCTCGTCACCAACGCGGTGGTCCACACGGGCTGTCCGGCCGTGCTGCGGATGCTGTTCGGCTCGGCGGAGTCGGCCGGCACGGTCCGGGTCGAGGTGGCGGACACCAGCTGCCGCCCGCCCCGCCCGCGGCACGCGGAGGGTGAGGACACCGGCGGCCGGGGTCTGGAGCTGGTGGACGGCCTGGCCGACCGCTGGGGCTGGCAGCCCGAAGGCGCCGGGAAGCGGATCTGGTGCGAGATCGACCGGGGCGTCCCGGTGCAGCCGCCGGCCGCCCTGGGTGAGCGTTCAGGATCCCGGGGTGAGCAGCCGGGTGCCCTCGGCGGCGCACGCCTCTGAGGGCCCGGCGCACGGCTCCGAGTATTCAGGGACCGGCTCCGACGGTTCAGGCACCGGCTCCGAGGGCTCAGGAGCCGGGCCGGCCCCTTCGCGCTCAGCTCCCCGGTGCCATGGCCTTCGTCCGGAACGTCCGCCGGTAGGCCGTCGGTGACACGCCCAGCGCGGCCCGCACGTGCTGGCGCAGGGAGGCCGCCGTACCGAACCCCGCGTCGCGCGCCACCCGGTCGACCGACAGGTCCGTGGACTCCAGCAGATGCCGCGCCCGCTCCACCCGCTGCCGCGTCAGCCACTGCCCCGGGCTGACGCCGGCCTCCTCGCGGAAGCGGCGGGTGAACGTCCGTACGCTCATGGACTCCTGGGCCGCCATCTCCCGCAGCGAGACCGGCCCGTCCAGCCGCCCGAGCGCCCAGGCCCGCGCCGCCGCCGTCGAGGCGAGACCCGTCTCCGGCAGCGGCCGCCGGACGAACTGCGCCTGGCCGCCGTCGCGGTGGGGCGGTACGACGGTGCGCCGGGCCACGTCGTTGGCGACGGCGGTGCCGTGGTCGCGGCGCACGATGTGCAGGCAGAGGTCGATGCCGGCGGCCACCCCGGCCGAGGTCAGCACGTCCCCGTCGTCGATGAACAGCACGTCCGGATCGACGCGGACCTTCGGGAAGAGCCGCTGGAAGTGGTCGGCCGAGGACCAGTGCGTGGTGGCGGGGCGCCCGTCGAGGTATCCGGCGGCGGCGAGGACGTAGGCGCCCGTGCAGATGGACACCAGCCGGGTCCCCGGCCTGATGTGGGCCAGGGCGGCGGCCAGTTCGCCGGTGAGCCTGCCCTCCCGGTGGACCGGTCCCAGCGCGTACGAGGCGGGTACGACGACGGTGTCTGCGGTGGCCAGGGCCTCGGGGCCGTGCTCCACGAGGATGTGGAAGTCGGCGTCGGTGGGGACCGGGCCCGGCGGCCGGGTGGAACAGGTCACGACCTCGTACAGCTTCTCGCCCCGGCCGGGCGGGCCGGGCTTGTGGGGGAGACCGAAGATCCGCTGGGGGATGCCCAGTTCGAAGGGGATCAGCCCGTCGAGGGCGAGGACCACGACACGGTGCGGCACACGGACTCCTGTTCTCCCACGGATTGGGTTCTTCCGGCTTCGGCCTGATAGACGTCACCGCCATGACGGAGAAGTCCCCCGGCCACGCGTCCATTCCCGCCACCGCCACCGCCACCGCTGTCCGCGCGGCTGCCGCGGCTGCCGCCGTCCTGACCGTGGCCGCGGGGCTCGGCGTCCGCGCGGTGTCCGGCGGCGAGGTCGCGAAGTACGCGGGGGACGCCCTGTACACCGTACTCATCCACACCCTGGTGGTCTTCCTGGTGCCCCGGGTGCGGCCGCTCACGGCCGCCGGGACCGCGCTGGCGGTCAGCTGGGCGGTGGAGCTGGCCCAACTGACGGACCTGCCCGCCGAGCTGTCCCGGCACAGCACGGCGGCCCGGCTGGTCCTCGGCTCGACGTTCAACGCCCCCGACCTGTTCTGGTACGCGGTGGGCGCGGCCCTGGCGTGGGCCGTCCACACCCGCCTCACCGCCCGGCGGACCCTCGCGCACGTCTGACCCGTGTGGCCCGATCCTTGCGAAGGGTGGCATCCAGGCCGCTCGTGCGGGACCGGCCGGACCACGACGCTGGGGGACGTGAACCGGATCACCGACAGCGCGCCGGCCCAGACCGTCCCGCCCCGCCGCCCCTCCCGTACCGCGTGGCTCCGCGACCCCTCCCGCCCGCGGATCCACCGGGCGTGGATCGTCGCCGCCGTCACCTTCGTGACGATCATCGGCGGCGCGGCCTTCAACTCCCTGCCCGGCCTCCTGATCGACCCGCTCCACACGGAGTTCGGCTGGTCCCGTGGCGAGATCGGGCTGGCGGTCTCCATCGACATGGCCCTGTACGGGCTGACCGCGCCGTTCGCCGCGGCGCTGATGGACCGGTTCGGCATCCGCCGGGTGGTGGCCGTGGCGCTGAGCGCGGTGGCCGCCGGGGCGCTGGCCAGTGTCTGGATGACCGCCGCCTGGCAGCTGATGCTCTACTGGGGCCTGCTGGTGGGCCTGGGCACCGGATCGATGGCGATGGCGTTCTCGGCGACCGTCACCAACCGCTGGTTCGTCGCCCGCCGGGGCCTGGTCACCGGCATCCTGACCGCGGCCGGGGCCTCCGGCCAGCTCGTCTTCCTGCCCCTGTGCGCCTGGATCGTCGACGGCCACGGCTGGCGCCCGGCCTCGGTGACGGTCGCTCTGGCCGCGCTCGTCGTCGTCCCGTTCGTCTGGCTGCTGATGCGGGACCACCCGGCGGACGTGGGCCTCGCCCCCTACGGCGGCGCGTACGTGGAGAAGCCCGCCCCCGCGAAGGGCGCCGCCACCCGAGCGGTGCGGGTGCTGCTCGACGCGGCCCGTACCGGCCCCTTCTGGCTGCTGGCCGGCACGTTCGCGATCTGCGGGGCCTCCACCAACGGCCTGATCCGCACCCACTTCGTGCCCTCGGCGCACGACCACGGCATGCCGATCACCGCCGCGGCCTCGTTGCTGGCGGTCGTCGGGGTCTTCGACGTCATCGGCACGATCTTCAGCGGATGGCTCACGGACCGCTTCGACGCCCGCAGACTGCTGGCCCTGTACTACGCGCTGCGCGGCGTCTCGCTGCTCTTCCTGCCCATGCTGCTGGCCCCGTCCGTGCATCCGCCGATGGTCTTCTTCATCGTCTTCTACGGCCTGGACTGGGTCGCCACCGTCCCCCCGACGCTGGCCCTGTGCCGTGAGCAGTACGGCGAGGACAGCGCGATCGTCTTCGGCTGGGTGCTGGCCTCCCACCAGGTGGGCGCCGCCCTGGTCGCGTTCCTGGGCGGGGTGGCCCGTGACGCGTTCGGCTCGTACGACGTCGTCTGGTACGCGGCGGGAGCCATGTGCGCCACGGCGGCCCTGATGGCCCTGGTCATCCGCCGTCCCCGCGCGGGCGCGGCCTGACCGGGGCCGACCCCGGCAGCCGAGAGGACCTGTCCCCTCAGCCCTTCGCGGCCAGCCTCGCCGCCGTCCTGCGGGCGTCCCGGGCTATCTCGCGCAGCATCCCGCTGATCGGGTTGGTGAAGCCGGTGAAGTAGAGCCCGGGTGCCTGCTTGGGCGTGCGGGCTCCGCGCACGACGGGCCGGCCCCCGTCGTCCAGGACGCCGAGGTGGCCCACCAGCCCCTCCAGCGAACGCGTGTACCCGGTCGCGGCGATCACCGTGTCCGGGGTCGCCCTGGTTCCGTCGGCGAGCACCACCGCGTCCCCGTCGAAGGACTCGACGGCCGCCACCGGGACCACCCGGCCGCTCTTCACCGCGGCGACCAGCCCGACGTCCTGGACCGGGATCGCGCCCTGGCGCACCCGGGAGTAGAGGCCCTTGCGCGGGCGGGGCAGCCCGTGCGCGGACAGGTCGGGCACGGAGATCCGGCACATCAGCCGCCCGGCCGCGTCGACCAGCGGGACCGGCAGCCGGCGGACCAGGACGGCGGTGGCCTGCGCGGGCCAGCCCGCCGTGGAGCGGCGCACGATGTGCGGAGGTGTGCGCACGGCTATCCGTACCCGGGCGGCGCCGCCCTCCACCAGGTCCACGGCGATCTCGGCCCCGGTGTTGCCGATGCCGGCCACCAGCACGTCCTTGCCCGCGTACGGGCCGGGCTCCCGGTAGTCGGCGGCGTGCAGCAGCGTGCCGGTGAAGCCCTGGCGGCCGGGCCACTCGGGGATCAGCGGTGTGTGGTTGAAGCCGGTCGCCACGACCACCGCGCGGCCGGTCAGCACCCGCCCGCCGGTGGCGCTCAGCCGCCACCCCGTACCGTCGGCGGCCCGGTCTATCCGGGACACCTCGACACCGGTCACCACCTCCAGGTCGTGGTGCTCGGCGTACTTCTCCAGGTAGCGCACCATGTCCGCGCGCGAGACCCAGCGGCCGAACCGGCGCGGCATCGCCAGCCCCGGCAGGGACGACCACCGCCGGGTGGTGTGCAGGTGCAGCCGCTCGTAGTGGCGGCGCCAGGAGTCGCCCACGTCCCCGGCCTTCTCCAGCACCACCGCCCGGACGCCCCGCTCCCGCAGGGCCGCGGCGGTGGCGAGGCCGCCGGGGCCACCGCCGACCACGTAGACCGGCCGGTGGTCGGTGCGGTCGGTGGAGTCGGACAGGGCGGCAGGGGCGGCAGAGCTGTCGGGCATGACCGGAGCGTAACCGGACAGGCCTACCGACATGCACATGATAGGTCTCACTCCAGGCCGGAATCGGTTGCGAAATGATCACGGCCCCGCGGCTCACAGTCCCGGCGCGCCCCACACCGGGAACCAGCGGGCCAGGTCCTCCTCCACCCGGAGGTCGTCGCCCAGCAGGGCTCTCACCTGGAGTTCCAGTTGGTTGTCACGCCGCTCCCCGCCGTCCGCGGCCGGGGCGAACGGGTAGAACGTGCCGCGCTTGTAGAGGTAGACCAGCGCCAGCCGCCGCCCGTCCGCGTGGCGGAACCCGATCAGCGAGCAGAGCAGATGAGGCCCGAATCCGCCGTCCTGGAGCAGTGTGTTCACCGCGTGCAGGTCGTTGACCAGACCCGCCGTGTCGTCGGCGGGCTGCCGGGCGAGCAGCCAGGTGTAGCCGTAGGTGTCCCGGCTGAACTCCACCGGGACCCCGCCCCGGCCGGTGTCCGCGTCCAGCAGCTCCCCTACGTCCTGCTGGATACGCGCGAAGGTGCCGCCCTCCACCCCCGCGAAGCACACCGACCCCAGCCCGGTCGGGGTGAAACCCGTGCCGGCCTGGAGGGTCAGGGCCGCGGAGGGGACGGCGAAGAGCTGGTCGAGGTCGGGCCGGACCGGTTTGCTGCGGCCCAGGATGGTGTCGAGCAGGCCCACGGAGGCTCCTTACGGACGGGACAGGCCGGCGGAGATGCGGGCCAGCTGGTCGAGGCGCTGTTCGAGCGTCGGGTGCGAGGAGAGGAGCCGGCCGAGGCTCTCCTTCGAGGAGAAGGCCGGCACGAAGTAGAAGGCGTTGTACGGCTCCGCCTTGCGCAGGTCCTCCGTCGGGATCCTGGCCATCTGGCCGCTGACCTTGGTGAGCGCGGAGGCCAGGGACGAGGGGCGGCCGGTGAGCAGGGCGGCGGTGCGGTCGGCCGACAGCTCGCGGTAGCGGGAGAGCAGCCGGGTCAGCAGGAAGCTCAGGGCGTACACCACCGCGCTGATCAGCGGAATGAGCATGATGATCATGCCGGCCGGGTCGTTGCCCCGGCTGTTGCGGGCCAGACCGCCCCACAGGGCGACCCGGGTGATGATCCCGGCGAGGACCCCGAGGAAGGAGGCGATGGTCATGACCGCGACGTCGCGGTGGGCGACGTGCGACATCTCGTGCGCGAGGACCCCCTCCAGCTCGTCGGGTTCCAGTCTGCGCAGCAGTCCGGTCGTGGCACAGACCAGCGCGGACTTCTCGCTGCGCCCGGTGGCGAACGCGTTCGGTACGTCGCTCCGCGCGATCGCGACCTTGGGTTTCGGCATGTCGGCCAGGGCGCAGATGCGGTCGACGGCCCCGTGCAGTTCGGGCGCCTCCTGCGGGGTGACCTCGCGCGCGCCCATGCCGAAGGCGGCGATGCGGTCGCTGAACCAGAACTGGGCGATGAACAGACCGCCCACGACGATCAGGATGAACGGCCAGGCTCCGTGCAGGACGGCGAGGAGGATCCCCACCAGGACGACGTAGAGCAGGCCGATGAAGAACATGGTGCCGACCATGCGGGTGGTCAGCCCCCGGTCAGGGGCGTAACGGGAACGGGCTCGTGCCATGGGTGCCTCCAAGAGCTCACCTGTCTCCCATAGTGCCCCTTTCTCCGTGCGAAGCGGATAAATGTCCTCCGGCGTCAGGGCCAGAGGAGCTCCCGGGTCCAGGGTCCGCCGGTCTCCCGGCGGTAGCGCAGGCGGACGTGGCGGCGTTCCGCGTCCCCCTGGAAGAACTCGGCCTCGTGCGGTTCGACCACGTAGCGCGTCCAGGTCTCCACCTCGGTGTCCGGTTCCGCCCGCGCGCGCTCCCAGGCGGCCTCGGAGGCCCGCAGCAGGGCGTCGCGGGAGCGCAGCACCTCGCTCTGCGTCCCGGTGAGCGCCGCCGCCAGGGCCCCGGTGGACCGGGCGCGCAGATCCGCCCGGCTCTCGGCGCGGCCCACCGGGGTCACCGTCCCCCGTACCCGGACCTGGCGCCCCTGGACGGGCCAGTAGAAGGTGAGGGCCGCGTGCGGGCGGGCCGCGAGCTGGCGGCCCTTCTCGCTGGTGGTGTGCGTGCCGAAGTGCCATCCGCGCTCGTCGGCGTCGTGCAGGGTCAGGATCCGGGCGTCGGGCCGGCCCTCGGCGTCCACGGTGGACAGCGTCATGGCGTGCGGCTCGCTCTGGCCGGCGCCGGCCGCCTCGGCGAACCAGGTACGGAACAGGGTGAGGGGGTCCGCGGGGGCGGTGGAGGTCTCGAAGCGGGGAAGGGTGACGTCCCAGACGCGCTGGGCGTGGAGCAGGCCGCGGAAGGCCTTCTGTGTATCGCTCATGGACCCATTCCACCGCGCCGCAGACGCGTCCGCCCGGTGCGGGGGGCGGCCGGGCGCGGGAACACCGACGGCGGACCACCTGAGGTGGTCCGCCGTCGGCGAGACAGGACGGGGCCGCGGGATGTCCGCGCGGCACCCGGTGGTGTATGCGGTGGGTCCTGGCCGGCGCCTACCTGACCGGCTTCTTGCCGGTGATGCCCAGGTGTACCAACAGGGCGAGGTTCGGGCGGAGTTCGGCCTGCTTCACGCCCCAGGTGGTGAACCCCTTCTGGTGCGAGGCGACGGCCGAGAGCATCATGACGAGCGAGCCCGCCACGGCCGCGGGGCTGACGTCCTTGTCGACCCGGCCCTTGGCCTGGAGGTCCTTGACAGCGCCCGTCAGGGAGCCGGTGACCGAGTTCAGGACCTTCATGCGGATCTTGTAGAACCGTTTGTCCCCTTCGGCGGCGCCGAGGTCCACCACGCGCAGGATCGCGTCATGGCGCCGCCAGAAGTCGAGGAACCCGTCGACGAGTTCCTCGGCGGTCTGCCGTCCCGCCTTGCCGACCCAGGAGCGGTCCGCGGCCAGTTCGGTCAGTCCGGCGCTCTCGCGGGCCATCTCTTCGGCGAGTTCGAGAACGGCGCCTTCGACGTCGGGGAAATACTGGTAGAAGGTCGCGGGTGAAGTCCCCGCCCTCCGGGCGACGTCGATGACTTTGACGTCCCGGTACGGCGAGGAGCTGAGCATCTCGCTGAGGCAGTCGAGCAGCTTCTGCCGCGTCGCCTGACCTCGCCGACCAGCCACGCGGCCGTCGACGGTGCGCACTTGTCCTGTCATGCCGTCAGCTTACCGACGGGGGGTCGGAGCGCGATCTGACCGACTGCAAATGGGGAACAGCCCGCTGGGGACCGGGCGGAGGGCACGATTCCGGGGGGCCGGGGAGGGGAAACGGGGAGGCCGGAGGGCTGGAACGAGGTGTTCCGGTCCGATTTTGTTATCAACACCCTGTGGATAACTTCGGTGGACAACGCGTGTCCACCCTGCGCCCACGTCTTCACGGTTCGGGCAAAAGTTCTATTCACGGAGTCCCGATGTCGGAGGGCGGCCTCGGGGCGCGCCGCGCGCCGCCCGACGCTACGTTGGGTGTGACGGGCGTCACCATCGAGGAGGGACGGGCCCATGGCCGCATTCGCGCAGTCCGCGCCGTGCTGGGTCGATGTGCAGCTCTCCGACCTCGAAGCGGGCAAGCGCTTCTACGGCGGGCTCTTCGGCTGGACCTTCCGGGCCGGTGACGGCATGCCGTTCGCCGACGCGTACAGCGACGGCGCGCTCGTCGCGGCCCTCGCCGCCAAGCGGGACGGCCGTATGCCGACCGCCTGGGGCGTCTACTTCGCCACCGAGGACATCCTCGCCACCGTCGCCCTGATCCGGAAGTCCGGCGGCCAGGTGATCACCGATCCGGTCCGCGCGGGCCGGGCCGGGGTCCTCGCGCAGGCCGCCGACCCCGGCGGCGCCGTCTTCGGCCTCTGGCAGGCGGACGAACGCGCCGGGTTCGAGAAGCGGAACGCCCCCGGCGCCTTCTGCTGGACCGAGGTGTACACCCGGCAGCCCGAGCGGGTGGACGCCTTCTACGAGGAGGTCTTCGGCTTCCGGGGCGCCGACCTGGTCGTCCCCGGCGGGCCGGGGCCCGCGGCCGGCACGGGGCTGCGGACGTGGTCCCCGCCCGGGACCGAACCGGGCGAAAAGACCGCGGTCGGCGGGCGTGCCGTGCTCACGGACGCGTTCCCCGAGATGATGCCCAGCTACTTCCTCAGCTATTTCGCCGTGGCCGACTGCGACCGGGCGGCCGGGACCGCCGTCCACCTCGGTGGCCGGATCTCGGCACCGCCCTACGACGTCCCGCGCGGGCGGATCGCGGTGCTCCAGGACGACCAGGGTGCCGTCTTCGCGGTGCTGGAGCCGGCCGGGCCGCGGGCGTAGCCGTACCGCCGCCGGGGCCGTGGTGTCCTGAAACGGGTGGACTGACACAAGACACCCCGATCCGCCCCCGGGTTCGCAACCGGACGGCGAGCCAGGAACAATCGGGGGCGCACCGCCGGTGGTGCTCAGTGGTGAGACGCTGCACAGGGCGGTATTTCGCGGGCCTTGGTTGCCTGAGGTCCGTACGGGGAGGTGGCAGGCAAGTGGAGCAGCTGACGCGGCACGATCCGAGGCGGATCGGCCCGTTCGAGGTGCTGGGGCGGCTCGGGGCCGGCGGCATGGGGCTGGTCTATCTCGCACGCTCGGCGTCGGGCCGACGGGTGGCGATCAAGACGGTTCGCACGGAACTGGCCGAGGATCAGCTGTTCCGGGTCCGTTTCACGCGTGAGGTGGAGGCCGCCCGCGCCGTCAGCGGGTTCTACACGGCCGCCGTGGTCGACGCCGACCCGCGCGCGGCCGTCCCCTGGCTGGCCACCGCGTACGTCCCGGCCCCCTCCCTTGAGGAGATAGTGAACGAGTGCGGTCCCATGCCCACGCAGGCCGTGCGCTGGCTGGCCGCCGGGATCGCCGAGGCCCTCCAGTCGATCCACGGTGCCGGGCTCGTCCACCGCGATCTGAAGCCGTCCAACGTCCTGGTGGTCGAGGACGGGCCGCGGGTGATCGACTTCGGTATCGCCTCGGGTGTCTCGAACACCCGGCTGACCATGACGAACGTCGCGGTGGGCACCCCCGCCTACATGTCGCCGGAGCAGGCGCGTGACTCGCGGAGCGTGACGGGCGCCAGTGACGTGTTCTCGCTCGGCTCGACGCTGGTCTTCGCGGCGACCGGGCACGCGCCGTTCCACGGGGCGAACCCCGTGGAGACCGTGTTCATGCTGTTGCGGGAGGGCCCGGACACCGAGGGGCTGCCCGACGACCTGCGCCCCCTGATCCAGTCCTGTATGCAGATGGACGCGACCCGGCGGCCCAGCCCCGCCGATCTCCAGTCCCAGCTGGCACCGCACCTGTTCGCCTCGGGCGGCGACGACAGCGGCACCGCCTCGGCCTGGCTGCCGATCCCGGCCACCGCGATGATCGAGCAGCGGCGCGGCGGCGGCCGCGCGATCGCCGCGCCGCCCGCCCCGGTGGCCGTACCGCCGCCCCCGCGGCAGCCGCCGCCGGGCGCCGGCCGGGACACCGCCTGGCGGGGTGACGGCGACGCCCGTTCCGCGCCGGCCCCCGCTCCGCTCCCGTCCCCGCAGCCCGAGGGCGGTCCGGTGCGGCTGCCCGGCGCCCAGGTGCCGATCGGTCCCGGCCCGCGCCCCGTGGACGTGCGCGGCGCGGCCGCCGCGCACGCCGATCCGGCGACCGGCTGGGTGCGTCCGCCCGCCGGGACGGCCCCGGCCCCGCACCCGGCGGCCCCGCCCGCGCCCGCCCCGGACGCGGTGCCCGCGGGCCCCGAGCGCTGGCGTCCCTGGCGTTTTCGCATGTCGAACGATGTGTGGGGGACCCCGGTCGTGGTGGGGGACCTGCTCTACGTGACCTCCTTCGAGGTGCACGCGCTGGACGTGGGCAACGGGCGCCGCCAGTTCAAGACCCGGGACGTCGCCTGGTCGATGGCCGTCGACGGCGGCCGGATCCACGCGTCGGACGGTCCCTCGCTGTACGCGCTGGACGCGACGACCGGCGCTGAGCGGTGGCGGCTGCGGACGGATGCCTGGGTGTACGCCCTGAAGGCGGACCGGGGCACCGTGCTGACCGCCACGCGCGGCGGGGGCGTCCAGGCGTGGGAGGCGTCCAGCGGCGAGAAGCTGTGGGAGGTCCGGGGGGTGCAGACCGACTTCGAGACACCGGAGGCCGGACCGGTCCTCCACGACGGCACGGTCTACCTCTGGCAGGACGCCCGGCTGCGGGCCGTGGACGCGCGCACCGGCCTGGAGCGCTGGTCGTACCCGGTCGGTGACGCGGCCTCGTGCGGCGGGGTGCCGGTGCGGGTGACCCCGGCGGAGGACGGCTTCGTGTACGTCGCCGCCGGGACCCGCGTGCTGGCCGTGGACACGGTCTCGGGCCGGGTGCGCTGGCACTTCGAGTCACCGGCCGCCTTCCTCTCGCCGCCCGCCTTCGCCCCGGGGCCGGCGGTCACCGGGGGCGGTGTGTACCTCGCCGACTACCTCGGCACCGTCTACGCGCTGGACGCCTCGACCGGCAAGGACCGGTGGCGGATCGCGACCGAGGCGCGGCAGTCCGTCGAACCGGTGCTGGTCACCGGCGGGAACGTGCATGTGGGCAGCGGCAGCGCGCTGTACACCCTGGACGCGGTGACCGGGACGCCGAAGTGGCGGTTCGCGGCGGGCGGCGAGGTGGTGGGGGCCCCGGTGGTCGCGGACGGCCGGGTCCACTTCGGTTCGGCGGACCATGTGCTCTACACGCTGGACGCCGCCGGTGGCCAGCTCCGCTGGAAGCTGGCCACCGGCGGCGAGATCACCGGCTCACCGGTGGCTCAGGCGGGTGTGGTGTACGCGTGCAGCAAGGACCGCTGTGTGTACGCGCTGGACGCCCTGAAGGGCACGGGCACGGGGAGCAGGGCGCGGACCTGACCCCGGCGCCCGCCCGCCCGGCGTGCTGTGCGTGCCGTGTGTCAGGGGTGCGGAGGGCGGTAGCTGCCGGGGTCCTCGTCCGGGCCGTCCTCGCCCCGGGCCTCGTGAGCCCCGTGCGCCCCCTGGGGATCCTGCGTTCCCCGTATCTCCTGCGTTTCCCGCGTCTCCTGGCTTCCCGGCACCTCGTGCGGCTCCTGCGTCTCCGGGGCCCCTTCGGTCCCGTACGTCCCCTGGGCCTCCCGGGCGGGGAATCCGGCCGTGTCCTGGTCGCCCGAAGGTCCCCGGTGCCGGCCCGGTCCGGTGTAGGGGTCCGCCTCCGGCTCGGGGCCCGGCGAGGTCTGTACGGAGGGGCCGGGCTCGCGTGTCGGGGGCCAGGTGTCGGGCCGGTCGTCCGCCGGCGCGGGATACGGGTCGGCGGCGCGCCGCCGCCGTACGCCCCCTGTCCGCCCCGACATCAACAGCGCGCCCAGCAGGAGCAGCACACCGCCGCCCAGGGCCTCGGCGACGCCGTACCGCAGTCCCGTCCCGCCGCCGACGCTCAGACTGCCCGCCGCCAGCCCCTGCCGGACCATCCACAGCACGGTGAAGGCCAGCACGATCAGGCCGGCCGCCGTCACCAGCCAGCGCGACCGCAGGACGACCCCGGCCAGGGTCACCAGCGCGGCGAAGAGGAACGGCAGCAGGATCGAGAGCATCACGGCGGACGAGGTGCCGGTGATGCCGCCGAACAGGTCCTGGACGCGGTAGTCGCGGCCCAGCCGGTGGTTGTACCAGCTGTTGAAGGGGCTCTGGACGGCCGCGGCCGCTCCGACAAGGGCGAGGACCGAGCCGAGTACGTTGCGAATCATGGACGGCCTCCCGGGCCTGCGCGCACGGAACTGCACGACACCCCTTCGCCCGACGCTACGCCGGACCCGTTCGTCCCGCCATCCGGAATTTATGACCCGACCATGACCAGACCGTGACAGGAGGATGACCGAGTCGTGGGACCGGCGAGGAAAGCTGTGCGGTGCGGTCGCGCGCGGCTGCGCGACCGCAGGGCAGCCGGCACCGGGCCGGCTCACGACAGCAAGGGGGGCCGCATCGATGATGGGGCGACGGATCAGGTTCGCGGCGGTACTGGCCGTGGTGGTGCTCGCGCTCACCGGCTTCCAGACCTCCGGCCACGGTGGCACGAGCGGAGGGAAGAGCCGTGGCGGAAGCAGCGGATCCAGTGGCGGTGGGTGCTCCAACTCCAAGAAGAGCAATGGCGGTTACAGTAACCACTCCGGCAACAGCGGCAACCGCTCGTCGGGCTCCACGGCGACCGCCTCGACCGGTTCCCGGTCTCCGGAAGTCCGGGTCCTGCGCTGCGCCGAGCCCGCGCGGGGCGAACGCAAGGCCGTGACGGCGGCCACGGTCCAGATCCGCTCGACCGCGACCACCTCGCACACGTACGCCGTGTCCGTGACGTTCACCGACGCCGCCGGCACGACGGTGGACACCGGAAGGGCCGCGGTCACCCTCGCCGCCGGCGCGTCCAGGACCGTGTCGGTCCGCATGGACGACCCCCAGGCGGTCTCCCGGGTGGAGCGCTGCCTGGTCAGGGCGGAACAGCGCTACTGACCCGGCGGACGGGGCGGCGGGAACGCGGATGTCCGCGTACGGCAGTGCCGTACGCGGACACGCGGCGGCCGCGACGGCTCCCCCTCCGCGCCGCCGCGGCCGTTCCCCGTCGAGTGAGGTCTACTTGGGCGTCGGAGCCGACGCGTGGTTGTCCATCGTCGTGATCTCTTCACCCGACGCGTGGTTGTCCAGGGTCGTGACGCCGCCGCCGGAGGCGTGGTTGTCCTGCGTGGTGGCGGTACCCGTGTCGGCGCCGGACGCGTGGTTGTCCTGCGGCTTGAGCAGGTCGTCCTTGACCTTCTTCTTGTCACTCATCGTCAGCTCCCGTTCGTCAATCCGTGCAAGGTCGGCGATGCCCGCCCGGCGATTCCCCCGTGGATCTCCGAGCGGGCATCTCAGGGCCGTTCAGCCTACTGGGACGGCCGCACCCTCGATCCGCCTGCCCCCCGACGCGACGGCTCGATGACGTACAGACTCGCGCCCCGCGATAAACGAACGATGAACGGCCCGAGCGGACCCTGCCCGCCGGGTGCCGGACAGCGCTCAGGCCGCCGCCATCGGCGCCAGCAGCAGACGGGCCTCCTCGGCCTCGGGCGCGCCCAACCGGTCGTAGATGGACAGGGCTTCGTGCCAGCAGGCCCGCGCGCGGTCGGGCTGGCCGATGCTGTCGAGCGCCTTGCCGAGCACCGTCAGCACCGTCCCCCGGCGCCACTCCCCGCCGATACCGCGCAGCGCGATCGCCTGTTCCGCGTGGGCGGCGGCCAGGGTGGGGCGCTGCGCGGCGAGATGGGCCTCCGCCAGCCGGAAGTGCGTGACGCCCTCCCACAGCGGCTGGCGGTTGTCCTGGAAGAGCGCCAGGGCCTCGGTGAGCTGGTTCAGCGCCTCGGGCAGCCGGCCCGCCCGGGTCAGGGCGATACCCAGGGCGTACCGGCCGTTCGCCAGCCGGAGGCTGAGGCCCATCCGGTCGTAGATGTCGATGCCCTGCTGCGCGAGCTCGATCGCGCTGGAGATCCGGCCGAGGGAGACATGGATCCGGGAGAGGTTGCACAGGGCGCTCGCCTGGCCGACGTCGTTGCTGTCGGCCCGGAAGTTCTCGATGGCCTGGAGGAGGTACTGCTCGCCCTCCTCGTGGCGCCCCTGGTAGATGGCGATGACGCCCCGGTCGTTGGGCGCCCAGCAGTTGGGGACCGGATCGTCGGCCGACCGCGCCAGCTGCATCGCCCGCTGCGCCTCGGCGTCCGCCTCGTCGAACCGGCCCGCCACGATGTGGACGTTGGTGATGGTGGTCCGGGCGCGCCCCTCCGCGTGGGCGTCGCCGCACGCCTGGGCGGCGTCCCGCGTCGTCAGCGCCGCCGATTCGTACTGCTTCGAGTTGGCGCCCGACTCCGCCAGGTCCTTCGACGCCCACAGGAGGTCGACCGCCCTGCGGAGCATCTGCGGACCCGTCGACTGCTGTGCGCAGGCCAGGAGGCAGTTGGCCTCGGAGTAGAGCCAGTCCAGGGCCGCGTGGCGGTCGCCGAAGGTGAGCCCCGGATACCGCGTCGTCTGGAGGTGGGCGACCAGCCGGTCGCCGGGCCGCTCCAGCGCGTACACCTCCGCCGCGGTCGCCAGATAGAAGTCCAGCAGCCGCGACAGCGCCATCTCCCGCTCCCGGGCGGGCTCTTCGTCGCGTTCGGCGCAGGCGCGCGCGTACAGCCGGACCAGGTCGTGGTAGCGGTAGCGGCCGGGGGCCGCCGACTCCAGGAGGCTGGTGTCCACCAGGGACTCCAGGAGGTCCTCCGTCGTGTGGCTCTCCAGGTCCAGCACGGCGGCGGCCGCCGCGAGGGAGATGTCCGGGCCGTCCGCGAGACCCAGGAGACGGAAGGCGCGCGCCTGGGCGGGTTCCAACTGGCCGTAGCCCAGCTCGAACGTGGCCTTCACCGCGAGGTCGCCCGCCTGGAGTTCGTCCAGCCTGCGGCGCTCGTCGGCGAGCTTCGCGGCCAGCACCGAGACCGTCCAGGTGCGGCGGGCGGCCAGCCGGGAGGCGGCGATACGGATGGCCAGCGGCAGGAAGCCGCACGCGGCCACCACGTCCAGGGCGGCCTCGCGTTCGGAGGTGACGCGCTCCTCGCCGACGATGCGGGTGAACAGCTGGAGCGCTTCCTCGGGGGACATCACGTCGAGGTCCACCAGATGCGCCCCGGCCAGGTCGAGCATCCGGACCCGGCTGGTGACCAGCGTCGCGCAGCCGGTGGTGCCGGGGATCAGGGGCCGGATCTGGGCCGCGTCGTGGGCGTTGTCCAGCAGGACCAGGATGCGGCGGCCGTCGAGCGTCGAGCGGTAGAGGGCGGCCCGCTCGTCCAGGGAGTCGGGTATCGCGGAGTCGGGCGTCCCCAGGGCGCGCAGGAACGAACCGAGCACGGTCTCGGGTTCGGCGGCCCTGGCGCCCGCGCCCTGGAGATCCACGTACAGCTGGCCGTCCGGGAAGTGCGGGCGGGCCTGGTGGGCGACGTGCACCGCCAGCGTCGTCTTGCCGACCCCGCCGATTCCGGCCAGCGCGGAGACCGCCATCACCGAGCCCTCGGCGGTGACGAGCCGGTCACCCAGCTCGCGTACGAACGCGGCGCGCCCCGTGAAGTCCGGGACGGTGGCGGGGAGCTGGGCGGGGCGGATGGGGGCGGGGGCCGGTGACGGGTCGTCGGCCGGGCGGGCCAGGTCCTCGTCGGCCTGGAGGATGCGCTGCTGGAGCCGGGCCAGCTCGGGGCGCGGATCGACGCCCAGCTCCTCCGCGAGCAGCCGCCGGGTGTCGGCGTACACCGCGAGGGCCTCGGCCTGCCGGCCGCTGCGGTAGAGGGCGAGCATCAGCAGCTCGCGCAGCCGTTCGCGCAGCGGGTGGGCCGCGGTGAGCGCCGTCAGTTCGGAGACGGCCTCCGCGTGGCAGCCGGCCTCCAGGTCCAGGTCGAGCCGGGTCTCGGTGAGCTGGAGGCGCCACTCCTCCAGCCGGGCGCGCTGGTTCTCCGCGTAGGGGCCGGGCAGCGAGGCGAGCGCCTCGCCGTCCCACAGGCCGAGGAGTTCGCGGAGCAGCGCGCGGGCCTGGCCGCGGTCCCCGGCGGAGCGGGCCTTCTCCGCCTCGGCCGCGCGGTCCTGGGCGAGCGTGAGGTCGAGGGTGTCGCGCGGTATCCGGACCGCGTAGCCCCCGGACTCGCTGACCAGGGTGTCCTGGCCGAGGGACTTGCGGAGCCGGGAGGCGTAGGTCCGTACGGTCGCGAGCGCCTGCGACGGCGGATCCTCGCCCCAGAGGGCGTCGATGAGTTCGGACGCGGTGGCCGTGCGGCCGTCGCGCAGGAGCAGGGCGGCCAGCAGGGCCCGTTGCTGCGGGGAACCGGGCGGCAGGGGCTCGCCGTCACGCCAGGAACGCACGGGGCCGAGCACCGCGAAGCGCAGGGTGGTCTCCACTGCCCGCTCTCGCGGAGCGCCCTGCTCCGGAACCTGCACACCAGGTCCGTTGTCGCGATCCATCGATGCCCCCTGTCCTGCTCGCCCCGCCGGTCCCGCTGGTGCCGCTCTGCTCCGTACCGCTCGTATCGCGCTCAACAGTCTGCCTTGTCGTGGGCGGACTCGTCAGCATCAGGTGGTGCTCCGCACAGGACCGTGACGGTGTCAGGGGGCCGGTCCCGCGCGAAGGAGGTGACGCGGTGTCAGTCGGCAAGCGGTTGCTGGAGTTCCGTCACCCACCCGGCGTGGTCGGGCGGGCACTCCAGCGTGACCTCGCGGGTGTACCCCGCGGGCCGGCGCCCGTGGGCGTCGAGCCACCGGCCGAGGATCTGCTCGGTGGCCAGCACCCCGTCCATGGAGCCCCGGTGGACGATGGTCGCCGCCTCGAAGGCGGGCAGCTCCACGACCGTGACGCCGGTGCCGCCGAGCGGCCCGGCCGGGGCCTCGACGGCCACTCCGGCGTGCACGGTGATCGCTCCGTCGCCGTCCGGGGCGTCCTCGTACCGCGCGATGCCCGGCCCGGACGGGCTGACGCCCGCCTCGGCCAGCAGCGGGAACAGCCGGTCGTACAGGGGGCCGATGACCGGGCCGATCTCCTGCGGCTGGTAGCCGGCGGACGTGCCGGTCAGCTCGGCGACCCGTACCGCCGGGACGCGCTTGGTGACGACGTCGTTGTCGGGCATGTGCCCCTCGCTCTCGATGGACCGGAGCCTCGCCTCGACCCGCGTCAGCCGGGAGGCCGCCGCGTTCATGGCCTCTTCCAGCTCCGCCCGGCGCAGCCGCAGCATTCCTCGCAGCTCCTCCGTGTCCACCCGCTCGTCGAGGACGGCCCGCACCTGCTGGAGCGTGAAGCCGAGGTCCTTGAGCGCGATGACGCGGTTGAGGCGGGCGAGCTGGGCGGCGCCGTAGTAGCGGTAGCCGGTGACGGGGTCGGTGCGGTCCGGGCGCAGCAGGCCGAGGGCGTCGTAGTGGCGCAGCATCCGGGCCGATACCCGGCCGTACCGGGCGAAGTCTCCGATGGTGAACATGATGCTCCCAGTGCACGGCCTCACACGGTGTGAAGGTCAAGGGCCGAGGGGCGGGGCCTTCGGGGCGTGCCGCGAAGCTCTCCGAAGGCCCGCGCAAGGCAGGAGCCCCGCTCCTCCGCCGAGGCGGAGGAGCGGGGCTCCTTGGGTACTGCGTGCCGGCCGCGATCGGCCGACCCGGGCAACACAAGGCCCTTCGTTCGGATCAGACCGGGCTCACGGGGCCTGGCACCGCACCTCGCGGCGTTGTCGTCGGTCGCCATGGCTCCGCCATGACTCCCTCCTCCGCCTTGCGACGCACGGCGCCGGGCCCCGCTCCCTGATCCGGCCCGATCCGGACGAACGACCTAGGCCGGGGTGACGTTCTCAGCCTGCGGGCCCTTCGGGCCCTGAGTGACGTCGAAGTTCACGACCTGGTTCTCCTCAAGGGAGCGGAACCCGGACGCGTTGATCGCGGAATAGTGGACGAAGACATCCGGGCCGCCGCCGTCCTGGGCGATGAAGCCGAAGCCCTTTTCAGCGTTGAACCACTTGACGGTTCCGGTAGCCATAAGCCCTCCTTGGGCCAAAGGGTTGCCCTGCTCCAGAACCTGCAAACAAGTCTGAAAACTACAAAAGCCTGCGGGTTACATGCTCCGCAGGCTCTGTACTGCAAGGGAAACCAAACTGCAACTTGCGGCGAGCCTAGCACGCAGTCCGCGGGGAGCGGTAGAGGGAAAGATCACTTCACCCGGATGTTTGATTGAGCCGCCGAACGGCTGACGGACAGGCCCTCCCGGGAGGCGCCGGGGCGCCCCGATGACACCTGCCCACGGGTACGGGTCTAGCCTCGCGATGTGGACAATTCAACCGTCTCTCCCGTAGAAGGCGACGACCGTCGCAGCAGGCCGCGGGTCGGCCACATCCAGTTCCTGAACTGCCTCCCCCTCTACTGGGGGCTCGCGCGGACCGGGACACTGCTCGACCTGGAGCTCTCGAAGGACACCCCGGAGAGACTCAGCGAGCAGCTGGTCAGGGGGGACCTCGACATCGGGCCCGTCACCCTGGTCGAGTTCCTCCGGCACGCCGACGACCTGGTCGCCCTCCCCGACATCGCCGTCGGCTGCGACGGCCCCGTCATGTCGTGCGTGATCGTGTCGCAGGTGCCCCTGGAGCAGTTGCACGGCGCCCGGGTGGCGCTGGGTTCGACCTCCCGCACCTCCGTGCGCCTGGCCCAGCTGCTCCTGGCCGAGCGCTACGGGGTCACGCCCGACTACTACACCTGCCCCCCCGACCTCGGCGTGATGATGCAGGAGGCCGACGCGGCCGTGCTGATCGGCGACGCCGCGCTGCGCGCCAACCTGCACGACGCGCCCCGGCTCGGACTCCAGGTCCACGACCTGGGCAGCATGTGGAAGGAGTGGACGGGGCTGCCGTTCGTCTTCGCGGTCTGGGCGGCCCGCAAGGACTATCTGGCCTCGCACCCCCTGTACGTGGAGAAGGTGCACGAGGCGTTCCTGGCCTCCCGCGACCTCTCCCTGGAGGAGGTCACCAAGGTGGCCGAGCAGGCCGCCCGCTGGGAGGCCTTCGACGCCGAGGTGCTGGAGCGGTACTTCACCACCCTGGACTTCCGCTTCGGTCCCGACCAACTGGCCGGGGTGCGCGAGTTCGCCCGCAGGACCGGCCCGGGAACCGGATACCCGGCCGATGTGACGGTCGAACTGCTGGGCGACTGACACGGGCGGACGGGAAAGGCGGGGAAGTGGATGAATCCCGTACCTTCTCGTCCGTCCCTTTACCCCGGACGCCGGAGGGCTCCATTTCGTTCCCGGGAATGCCCGGGAATGGCCGGGCCCTCCCCGTACGGACGTATGTCGCACAGAGGGGGGAGCTGAATAGCGGGCCTACGGGGGAACACTCCCGGTGTGCCGTTCGGTATCGCGCCGGTGAACGCCGGCGCGGGCGTTCGGTGAACGGCGTATTCGCGCCTTTCGCCGTGGCGAAATCCCTGGCTTCGTTCCCTTAGGGGCCGAAATCGGCGGAAGGGGTCCCTGTGACCGGGGACCCCGGCCGCCTAGGCTGCGGGCGGAGGTCTTGGGGTTCACAGGGGGAGACCATATGCGGCCGATGGAAGCCGGCGAACCACGCGCGATCGGCGGCTACCGGCTGATCGGCCGGCTCGGCGTGGGCGGGATGGGCCGTGTCTATCTGGGCCGCAGCGCGGGCGGGCGCACCGTCGCGGTCAAGGTCGTCCACCCCCACTTCGCCCTCGACGAGCAGTTCCGCGCCCGCTTCCGCCGCGAGGTGGAGGCCGCGCGCCGGGTCGGCGCACGGTGGACCGCCCCCGTCCTGGACGCCGATCCGGACGCCCCGGTGCCCTGGGTGGCGACGGGATACGTCGCCGGGCCGCCGCTCTCCGACGCGGTCACCGAGCACGGGCCGCTGCCCGAGCACGCGGTGCGGGTGCTCGGCGCCGGCCTCGGTGAGGCGCTCGACGCCGTCCACGCCTACGGGCTCGTCCACCGCGACGTGAAGCCGTCCAACGTCCTGCTGGCCCTCGACGGCCCCCGGCTGATCGACTTCGGCATCGCCCGTGCGCTGGGCGCGACCGTCTCCCTCACCTCCACCGGGGTCTCCGTCGGCTCCCCCGGCTACATGGCGCCGGAGCAGATCCGGGGGCTGGACGTCTCGGGAGCGGCCGACGTCTTCTCGCTGGGCGCGGTCCTGGCGTACGCGGCGTGCGGCAGCGCCCCCTTCCTGGGCGACTCCTCCGCCGTACTCCTCTACAAGGTGGTGCACGAGGAACCCGAACTGGGCGATCTGGAGGGCGAACTGCGGGAGCTGATCGCGGCCTGCCTCGCCAAGCGGCCCGAGGACCGGCCCGCCCCCGCCGAGCTGGCCCGGCGGCTGGCGCCGGACGGGGCCGCCGCCCTGGTGGGCGCGGGGTGGCTGCCGGACCCGATGGTGCGTCAGGTCAGCCGTACGGCGGTGGCGCTGCTGGACCTGGAGCCGCAGGACGACCCGGCGCGGTCGGGACCGGTGCCGTTCAGCGACGCCTCGCTGGAGAGCGGGCCGCTCGGCGTGTTCGGCCCGCCGCCGCCCCAGCCGCCGTCCGCGCCGCCGCCCGTGGGACCGGGGCCCGGTCCGTCGTCGGGGGCGACCGGTCCCTGGGGGCCCGGAGGCCCGGGGGAGCCAGGCCGGTCGGGCCTGCGGGGTCACTCCGGTCCCTGGGGGCCCGAGGGTTCCGGGGAGCCGGCCACCGGCGCCCGGGGCACCGGCGGGGTACGGCGCGGGCGCCGGGTCAGCTGCACCGTCGCGCTCGCCGTGGCCGGGGCGCTCGCCGCCGTCACGGTCGGGGCGGCGCTGCTGGGCGACCTGATCCCGTTCGGCGACGACGACCGGCACGGGAACGAGGGAGCGGCGCGGCCCTCGGCCACCGGGTCCGAGGCGCCGGGGGCGTCCGACGCCGCGGCGCCGGTGAGCGCGCTGCCCGAGACGTTCGTCGGTACCTGGCAGGGCGCCGCCACCGAGCGCACCGGACTGCCGCACGGCACGGTCACCGCCGTGTTCACCGAGGGAGCCAAGGGCGAGGACGTGGTCCGGCTGACGCACCGCCTCGACGTGCTGGGGACGAGCGTCGTCTGCGAGAGCGTCGGCAGGCTCGTCTCCGGTACGGCCACCGAGCTGAAGATCCGCGAACGTACCGACCCGGAGAAGACGGACGGCGCCCTGTGCACCGGCGGCGACGCGGACCTCGACTTCACCCTCGACGGCGACGGCACCCTCCGCTACCGCTCCCACGAGGAGGCCGCGGGCACGCCGAAGGGCACGCTCACCCGGTCCGGCCGCTGAGGCGGCACATGGCTGGCGTAGGCTGGATCGGTCCGCGGATCCGTAGAAAAACCGCCGAAAGGTGACAGCCCGGTGACCGAGAAGGCCGACCTTCAGCCCGTCCTCGACCGTGCCGCCGCAGGCGGGAGGATCACCCCGCAGGAGGCGCTCGACCTCTACCGGTCGGCCCCGCTGCACGCGCTGGGGGCGGCCGCCGACGCCGTGCGCCGCCGCCGGTACGCCGGTACGGAGCACATCGCGACGTACATCATCGAGCGCAACATCAACTACACCAACGTCTGTGTGACCGCCTGCCGGTTCTGCGCCTTCTACGCCGCGCCGAAGGACACCGCCAAGGGCTGGTCCCGCGACCTCGACGACATCCTGCGCCGCTGCGCGGAGACGGTCGAGCTGGGCGGCACGCAGATCATGTTCCAGGGCGGACACCACCCGGACTACGGCGTGGAGTACTACGAGGAGCACTTCTCCGCGATCAAGAAGGCGTTCCCGCAGCTGGTCATCCACTCGCTGGGCGCCTCCGAGATCGAGCACATGGCCCGTATCTCCGGTGTCCCGGCCGAGGAGGCGATCTCCCGGATCCACGCCGCGGGCCTGGACTCCTTCGCCGGTGCCGGTGCCGAGCTGCTGCCGGCCCGGCCGCGCAAGGCCATCGCCCCGCTCAAGGAGAGCGGCGAACGCTGGCTGGAGATCATGGAGATCGCCCACAAGCTGGGGGTCGAGTCCACCTCCACCATGCTGATGGGCACCGGCGAGACCAACGCCGAGCGCATCGAGCACCTGCGGATGATCCGTGACGTGCAGGACCGGACGGGTGGCTTCCGGGCCTTCATCCCGTACACCTACCAGCCGGAGAACAACCACCTCAAGGGCCGGACGCAGGCCACCCTCTTCGAGTACCTGCGGATGATCGCCATCGCCCGGCTCTTCCTCGACAACGTCGCCCACATCCAGGGCTCGTGGCTGACCACCGGCAAGGAGGTCGGCCAGCTCTCCCTGCACTACGGCGCGGACGACCTCGGCTCGATCATGCTGGAGGAGAACGTCGTCTCCTCGGCCGGGGCCAAGCACCGCTCCAACCGGCTGGAGATCATCGACCTGATCCGCAAGGCGGGCCGGGTCCCCGCGCAGCGTGCCACCACGTACGAGCACCTCGTCGTCCACGAGGACCCGGCGCTGGACCCGGTCGACGAGCGTGTGGTCTCGCACATCTCGTCCACCGCGATCGCGGGCGGCACCGCGCACCCGGAGCTGAAGCTCCTCGACGCCAACTGACGTCCCCGTGCTGACGATCCACACCGCCGACGCGGTCCTCGGCGCCCCCGACGGGGCGGACTCCGTGGCCGTGGACGGCGGGATCGTCGTCGCGGTCGGCCCGTACGAGCGGGTGTCGGCGGCCTTTCCGGCGGCCCGGGTGCGCCGCTGGTCCGGGCTGATCGGCCGGGGGCTGGTGAACGTCACGGCGCCGGAGCTGCTGGAGGCGGTCTACCACCCCGACCCGCGCGAGGCCGGCACGCTCGGCACCGAACCGCTGTCCGGCGCGGCGCTGGACCCGCTCGCCCTGGACGACGCCCGGTGGGGCGCCAGCGCCCGGCGCGGGCTGCAACGGATGCTGCGGCACGGCACGACCGCCGTCGCCGGGGCCTTCACCCGGCCCACCGTGCGTACGGCGGTGGCCCGTTCGGGCCTGCGCCTCCTGCCACCGGTGGACCGGGAGGCGTGGCCGCCGGTCTCCCTCGACCCGCTGGCCGGCCCCGGTGCCCCGGTCGGCCCGCCGGTCGTCGAGGGCCCGGCGGACCTGGCGGTGTTCGACGTACGGGACGCCGCGGAGCTGGCCGCGCGGGGCGCGGGCAGTTGCGTCGCCACCGTGCTCGGCGGGCGCCTCCTGTTCCGCGCGAGCTGATCCCCGGCGGGGCCGGTCTCACGGCACCCACGGACGCGAACACCTCACACGCAGGCCCCGGCTCGACCGAGGAGGAGCGCCGGGACCTCGCTGCGGAGTCAGGCAGGCGGCCGAAATGGAGGTGTGCGCACGCCGCGTCAGACCTTCTCGACGAACACGGAGTGACCCGCGAGGAGCTGCCTGAGGTCATCGGTGTCGCAGGTGAAGACGGTTACCTGGGCTCCCTGGGCAGCTTCCCGGGCGGCCAGCGCCGCCAGGACGGCGTCGATGGCGTACTTGTGTCCGTGCAGGCCGGCGGTTCTCAGCATGTCGCGCGCCGTGGAGATCACCTGCTCGTCCGTGTGGGTGACGCGAATCCGGGACAGCGTCCAGTCCCACAGTGCCTGCCTCGATGCTTCGCGTGGGTTCCACGCCTCCAAGGTGGTGAGCGCCGAGGTGATGATCGGGATGTCGAGCCGTGGAGCCGCTCTGATCAGCGCGGCCATCTCCCGATCGCCCCGCACCGCCTTGGAAAGGGCCTCGGAGTCGAACACGAAGACGCGCCGTCGCGACTGGCGCAGCGGCGCGTGGCGCGTACGGCTCACGCGGCCTCGTCCGAGTGGGATTGCTGCTCGTCGTGCCAGCGGTCGATGGCGGCGATACGGTCCAGCGCTTCTTGCTGCTCGTCGTCCGTCACGGGCCCGTACTCCTCCTGGAGACGTCCGGCCAGCTCGCGCAGCCGGTCCATGGCGTCCTGGTGAGCGGCGGCGGCGGCGATGTAGCCGGACACCCCTCGTGCGTCGACACGCTCCTTGATCGACGCGAGGAGCTCGTCCGGCACGGTGATGGTGATCTTCCGGGTTGCCATACTTCAAGTATGCCATCCCCGGGGTCGCGTGGCCCGTCTTCTTGAGGCATCGCCGTCGCATGCGTTGCGACTGGTGTGGTCGTAGTGCACGTACAGGTGGTCGCACGTCCTGTGCACCCGAGACCCCGGCCTACGGCTCACCCCTGTTGCCGTCCCGGAGTCTGAGCGCCCCTCCGGAGGCGTCATCTCGAAGTCGCTGCTTGGCTCACGCCTCACCCACCCCGAACGCGACCAAGGGCCAGCCTGGGAGGAAACCCTCCGGAGCTGGCCCTCTTCCTGTGATCCCGGCAGAGTCCGGACTCCTGCGACTCCCGTTTCAGGAGAGCAGTGCACTCCGGAGCGTGCGGGCCCCGAACGCTCACGGCACCGCCGGGCCTCCCAGGTAGGTGCCGTCCGCGGTGTACGGCCAGGCGTTGGACACGCAGCCCTTCAGGCCCTTGATCTGCTGCATCATCGCGGGGGCGGGCTTGCCCGGACCGGGGCAGGTCTCGTGGCCGTGGCCCAGCCAGTGGCCGACCTCGTGGTTGATGATCAGTGCCCGGTACTCGGCCGGGGAGCCGTCGAACGTCGGTGAACCCAGCTGCCAGCGGCGGAGGTTGACCATGACGTTCTTCCCGCCGCGGCAGTTCACCTCGCCGCCCGTGTCCAGGTCGTACTGCCCGCACAGCTTGTCGGTGGTCGCCGGGGTCCCGATGCGGATCACCAGCCCGGCGGAGTCGTCGGCGACCTGGCGGAAGCTGCGGGTGCCCTGCTCGTTCCAGCCCCGCGGGTCGTCGAGTATCGCTGCCACGTCCTCGGCGGCGCTGTCCGGGTCCACGCCGATGCCGTCCTCCACCTCGACGCGGTAGGCGTTGCCGCCGCCGGAGGTGGTGACGGCCGCGCGGGCCACCGTGAAGGTGCCGGACCCCTTCTCGGGTACGGAGTCCGGGTCCACCTCCGTCTCGCCGGGTGAGGCCTCGGGGGAGGCCGGGGCCTTCGGGCTCGCCGACGCCGTCGGGGACGGAGGCGACGCGGCGGTCGAGGCCGGGCCGGTGGGCACCCGGTCGGCGGCGACCGCGTCGTCGTCGTGCTGCCAGGGAGGATCGACGAGGAGGAACGCGGCGGCGGCGGCGACCGCGACGACCGCCCCGGCGAAGACCGCCCGGCGTCTCTGCCGCTGTTTCCGGCGCTGTGCGGACCGCTTCCTCGTCTGCGCGCGCGAGGGGCCGCGCCCCCCGGGAGTCGCCGCCCCCCGCCTCCGGCGCGCGCCGGAGGCGCCGCGTATTCGACGTGTGCTTTCACTGTGCATGTTCTGGTGAGTATCCGTGGTGTCGATGTGATCGTCCAAAGTTGATCGTCAACCAGGGGTGCGGGTCGGCCCTCAGGCCGGGGCCGGGTGCCCGTGTGCTTCCCGTACCACCTCCCCGGGGCCCGTCTCCCTTGCCAGGGCGGGGAGTTGATCCGACGTCACCGACGCGGCCACGCCCGTCCCCTCGTCCGGGGAGACCGTCGGCGGGACGGAGTCCGTCCCGTACCGGAAGGCGGTCGGCGTGGGGCGGGCCCCGCGTGCGCCGACGGCCGCGACCCCCTGAGTGATGTGCATCGGCCCCCTCTTCTTCCGGCATTTCTTCCGGCTCTTCCGCCGGTCCCCGGTGGTTCTCCCCCCTGTATGAGTGCTGTCGGCATCAAAAGGTTGAAGGCCGTTCCACACCGGCGAGGGCGGGAGGGGGGCGGGCTGCTTGAATGGGAGGGTGACCCGAGCATCCCTGGAAAAGCAGCCGCACGAAGTCGCCTCGATGTTCGACGACGTGGCGGCGAACTACGACCTGACCAACGATGTGATCTCCCTCGGGCAGGCAAGGCGCTGGCGCAAGGAGGTCGCCAGGGCGGTGGACGCCCGCCCGGCGCAGAAGATCCTCGACCTGGCGGCCGGTACGGCGACCTCCTCGCAGCCCTTCGCGCGGGCCGGTGCCTATGTGGTGCCCTGCGACTTCTCGATCGGCATGCTGAGGGTCGGCAAGCGGCGCCACCCGTGGATGCCGTTCACGGCGGGCGACGGCACGAAGCTCCCGTTCAAGGACGAGACGTTCGACGCGGTCACCATCTCCTTCGGGCTGCGCAACATCCAGGACACCGACCAGGCGCTGCGTGAGCTGTACCGGGTGACGAAGCCCGGCGGGCGGGTCGTGATCTGTGAGTTCTCCCAGCCGACCTGGGCGCCGTTCCGCCGGGTCTACACCGAGTACCTGATGCGCGCGCTGCCGCCGGTCGCCCGCACGGTGTGCAGCAACCCGGACGCCTACGTCTACCTCGCCGAGTCGATCCGCGCCTGGCCCGACCAGGCGGGCCTGGCCGGGCTGCTGAAGAAGGCGGGCTGGTCGCAGGTCGCCTGGCGCGACCTCACGGGCGGGGTCGTCGCCCTGCACCGGGGCGTCCGCGCCTGAGACCGGGACGGCGGCGGCCCGGCCCGCCGCCGCGCCCGGCGGGCGGGGCCCCGGACCGCCGGGGGCCCCGGACCGCCGGGGGCCCCGGACCGCCGGGGGCCCCGGACCGCCGGGGGCCCCGGACCGCCGGGGGCCCGAGGTGCCCGGACCCGCCCGGGGGGTGCCGGACCCGCCCGGGAGGTGCCAGGTACGGGCCCGAGCTGCCAGGTACGGGCCCGAGGTCTCAGGTCCCGGTCAGAGCTCCAGCCGGAAGCAGTACGCCTCCTGCTGGGACACCGGCGTCGTGTACGTCTCGGCCTGCCGCATGCCGAGCCGCCGGGCGACCGCGATCGAGCGCTCGTTGCGCGCGTTCACCATCGCCACGACCTCGGACACGCCCCTCGCGCGTGCCCGCTCCAGCGTGGTGCGGGCCGCGGCGGTCGCGTAACCGCGCCCCCACGCCGGGCGGGCCAGCCGCCAGCCGATCTCGATCTCGCCGACCGGGCCGAACGACGGGTGCGGCCACGGCTGGGCGCCCGTGAACCCGAGCACCTGACCGGTGTCGTCCAGCAGGGTCCACAGGCACAGCCCGTGCTCCGCGTCGTGCCGCCGCTGGCGGGCGGTCAGCTCCTCGTAGACCGAGAGCTCCGCCGCCCGGCCGCCGTGGAATTCCATCACTTCCGGGTCGTCGAAGACCCGGTGCCAGGCGAGGGCGTCCTCGTCGGTGGGGACGCGAAGGCGGACCAAGGGGGCGGCGGGAGGCGCGAGCGACATCTGGGAGCCCTTCGGAGTCGGAACGGCAAGCCCCCATAGACTGCACGCGACAGGTGCCGCGCGGCACGCGATTTCGAGTCTTCGGGAGATCCGGACGTGACCGAGCAGCCCTTGTCCGAACACAGCGCGGACGTCATCGTCGTCGGTGCGGGCCCCGCCGGCTCCACGACCGCCTACTACCTCGCCAAGTCCGGGCTCGACGTCCTCCTCCTGGAGAAGACCGCCTTCCCCCGGGAGAAGGTCTGCGGCGACGGCCTCACCCCCCGTGCCACCAAGCAGCTCGTCTCCATGGGCATCGACATCTCCGAAAAGGCCGGCTGGCTGCGCAACAAGGGCCTGCGCATCATCGGCGGCGGTGTCCGCCTCCAGCTGGACTGGCCCGAGCTGGCCTCGTACCCGGACTACGGACTGGTCCGCAAGCGCGACGACTTCGACGAGCAGCTGGCCCGGCAGGCGCAGAAGGCCGGCGCCCGGCTCCACGAGCGGTGCAACGTCGGCGCCCCGGTCGTCGACGCCCGCACCGGCCGCATCACCGGCGTGCACGCCAAGCTCGGCGAGGAGAAGACCCCGGTCACCTTCCACGCCCCGCTGGTCGTCGCCGCCGACGGCAACTCCACCCGGCTCTCCCTGGCCATGGGGCTGCACCGCCGCGAGGACCGTCCGATGGGCGTCGCGGTGCGGACGTACTTCACCTCGCCCCGGCACGACGACGACTACCTCGAATCCTGGCTGGAGCTGTGGGACCGGC
The DNA here is from genome assembly GCA_000720535.1 of Streptomyces halstedii. Classification (GTDB taxonomy): domain Bacteria; phylum Actinomycetota; class Actinomycetes; order Streptomycetales; family Streptomycetaceae; genus Streptomyces; species Streptomyces halstedii. Next base: position 47,059 of record JOAZ01000006.1, on the reverse strand, counting down.
GCGGTGCCGAGGACCGGCTGCTGCCGGGCTACGGCTGGATCTTCGGCATGGGCGACGGCACCTCCAACGTCGGCCTCGGCATCCTCAACTCCTCGTCCGCCTTCCGCGAGCTGGACTGGCGCGAGGTGCTGAAGGCCTGGTGCGCCTCGATGCCCGAGGACTGGGGGTTCACCCCGGAGAACATGACGATGCCGATCCGGGGCGCCGCGCTGCCCATGGCCTTCAACCGGCAGCCGCACTACACCAAGGGACTGCTGCTGGTCGGTGACGCGGGCGGCCTCGTCAACCCGTTCAACGGCGAGGGCATCGCGTACGCCATGGAGTCGGGGCAGCTCGCCGCCGACGTCATCACGCAGGCCCAGGCCCGCGCGACGGCGGCCCAGCGCGAACTGGCCCTCCAGCACTACCCGAAGGTCCTCAAGGACACCTACGGCGGTTACTACACGCTGGGCCGCGCCTTCGTGAAGATGATCGGCAACCCCAAGGTCATGAAGATCGCGACGCAACGGGGCCTGACCCACCCGCTGCTGATGAAGTTCACGCTGAAGATGCTCGCCAACCTGACCGACCCCACGGGCGGCGACGCCATGGACCGTGTCATCAACGGGCTCTCCAAGGTCGCCCCGAAGGCCTGAGCGAAGCCGCCGGGGGCGTCGGCCGCCCCTGCGGTAGGTTTGCGGACCATGCGGGCAATGGGGGCGTGGAGCGCCGGCGGCTGCCGTCGGCTGGGTGCGGTGGGCGCGGCGGCTGCCGTCCTGGGCGGCTGGGCGGTCGGAGCCCTGCCGGCCCACGATCCGTGGGGCCTGTGGGTCCCGCACGGCACGGCGGTGAGGGCGGCGGGATACGCGCTGGCCTACGCCGGACTGACCGCGCTCGTCGTCGCCTGGTGGCTGTACGGCAGGACGGGCGCCGGTGTCCGCCACACCCTGCTCACCCTGGTCTGGTGGACCGCGCCGTTCGTCCTGGCACCGCCGCTCTACAGCGCCGACGTCTACAGCTATCTCGCCCAGGGCACGATGGTCCTCGAAGGGCACGACGTCTACAGCGTGGGCCCGTCCGTCCTGGACCCCGCGGGGCCGGGCGGCGACGCGGCGGCGAGCGTCGGCGGGCACTGGACCGACACCCCGGCGCCGTACGGCCCGTTCTTCCTGATCCTCGCGCGGGGCACCGCCTGGCTGACCGGCGGCACGATCGTCCCGGGCGTCCTGCTGATGCGGCTCATCGCCCTCGGGGCCCTGGCCCTGACCGTCTGGGCGCTGCTGCGGCTGGCCCGCGAGCACGGCCGCGACGGCGGCGCCGCGCTCTGGCTGGGCGCCCTGAACCCGCTGCTGCTCATGCACGTGGTGGGCGGGCTGCACAACGACGGGCTGATGGCCGGACTCATGCTGGCGGGCGCGGTGTTCGCGCTGCGCGGGAGGTGGGTCACCGGCTCGGCGCTCGTCGGGCTCGCCATGATGGTCAAGTCGCCCGCCGCGGTGGCGCTGCTGTTCGTCGGCGTCGTGGTGGGCAGGGCGGCCGCCGGTCCGCTCGTCCGCCGGGTCGCCAAGGGGCTGCTGGGCCCCGGAGCGGTCGCCGGGGCGGTCGTGGTCGCGGTGACGCTGCTGGGCGGCACCGGCTTCGGCTGGCTGGGCACCCAGGGCGTCGCGGGCCGCATCCACACCGCGCTCTCGGCCAGCAGCGACCTCGGACTCGGCCTCGGGGAGCTGGGGCGGCTGCTGTTCGGCACCGACCCGGACCCGGTCAAGTCCGCCGTGCAGAACGCCGGTCTGGCGGCGGCCGTGGTGCTGATCGCCGTGCTGGCCCACCGCTCCGCCGTCGGCCGTACGCGGCCGGTCCACGCGCTGGGGCTCGCACTGGTGGCGCTGGTGGCCCTGTCCCCGATGGTGCAGCCGTGGTACCTGCTGTGGGGCACGGTGGTGCTCGCCGCCACCGCGGGCACGGGCCGGACCCGCGCCACGGTCGCGGTGCTGTCGGCGGCGCTGGTCTACGAGACGCAGCCCTCGGGGTCCACCCCGGCCTACGGGTTCGTGCTGGCCGGGCTCACCTGCGCGCTGGGCGTGCTGCTCGTACGCCGTGACGCGGCCGGGGAGGGGCGCGGGCCGGCGCGGGAGGTCTCCGGGGACGACCGGCCCGGAAGTGACGGTCCCACGGCGGTCAGGGACACCACGGCCCCGGACGCGACGGCCCGAAGCGGTGCGCGACCGCTTGTGAATCAGAGAACGCGGACCGCGCCCGACGGCGGGTCGTAGTCCAGGGACCGCTGCACCACACCGGTGCTGGAGTTCTGCGCGCCGACGAACTGGCCGCCGCCCACGTAGACGCCCACGTGGTACGCGCTGCCCGCGCCACCCCAGTACAGGATGTCGCCCGGCTGGAGGTTGCTCAGCGAGACCTGCGTGCCGGCCGTCGACTGGCTCTGCGAGACACGCGGCAGGTCGACGCCCACCGTGCGGAACGCGGCCTGGACGAGCCCGGAGCAGTCCCACGAGTTGGGGCCGGTGCCGCCGGAGACGTACGCGTCACCGACGTGGGACTGGACGAACGCGACGACGGAGGCCGCGGAGCCCGTGGCGCTGGAGGAGTACGACACCGTCGAGGCGGACGCCGCCGTCGAGCCGGACGAGGACGAGGACGAGCCGGAGGGGGCGCTGAGCGTGGTGCGCGCGGCGGTACGGGAGGCGCGCTCGGCGGCCTCCGCCTTGGCCTTGGCCTCGGCCTCCGCCTTCTTCTTCGCCTCCGCCTTGCGGACGGCCTCCGCCTTGGCCTTCTTGGCCTTCTTGGCCGCGTCGGTCGCCGCGGCCTCCTCGTTCGCCCGGGTCTCCAGGTCCAGGGCGACCTGCTGCGTCGCCTGGGCGGACGCGGCGACGGTGGTGGAGAGCCCGGCGGTGATGGTGGGCATCTCGATGGTCTGGGTCACCGGCTCGGCCTGGGCCGGGCCGGCGGCACCCGCGACCGCGATGGTGCTGAGGACGCCACCGGCAACTCCTGCCCGCAGGGCCGTCTTCGAGGCGCTCTGGCGGGGTTTCCGGTGGCTGGGTATGTGAGCGGTGTGGGACATGGGTACTAGCGCTATCAGGGCTGTAGGGGTCCCATCAAGAAACGTGTGCTGCGACACAGTTACGTACGGAATCTGTGAATCCGCTTGTCCGGGGCCCTTATTGACGCCGTAAGGGGCATACCGGGCGTCGGTGATCATGGCCGTGATCACGGGTTTTCGGCAATACGCCCGAATTGCCCGCCACTTACCATCCGTTCGCGTGGTTGGCCAAGCCCTCTTTCCGGGGAACCGCTCGGCTTGTGACGCAGGTCACAGGGTGATGCGCGCCCGGGAGGCGTCCTCGCGCCCGCGCCCCGGGGGCCTCCGGGTGGGGTGCCCACTTGTCACGGCATGCCCTGTTGGTGAGTCATGTCCGTTTCCTGGGCGGGTCGTCGGCCGTCGCCGCGCGGCCCTGTCCGGGAGCTCGTGAATTCGCGCGCATTGTCCACATCGGTACCCCGGCCCCCCTCGTCCGGGTGGTCGAGGACTGCGGCCGCTTCATATATCACCCCGTGCGCGTCCAGCACCAATTTGCTTGTACCGTCCGTCGATTGATAGAGCGCAAGGCCCTTGACCTGCCATGACGCGCTCGAATGTCACGTCTCGTGATCACTCGGCCGCTTCGCGTACGAAGATCACCGCTCATCCGACTTCATGATCGTTCGTCAGGTGGTGGAGATCACAAAGACGTTGGCGCACCCCGTGTCGCAGATCACAGGACGGCGGGCATAGGATGCGGGGCAGTCGGGCTTGTGAACTGCCTCACATGTGCACGATCTTGATGAGGTGGCGAGCCGGTCGCCCGATGCGGTCCAACGGTCAAGGACGACTGGAAGGAGCGAGGAGCGTGAATGCCTACGCGCCCATCCTCGTGCTCGGCGCCCTGGGGGCAGGGTTTGCGATCTTCTCCGTGGTCATGGCCACGCTTATCGGCCCCAAGCGGTACAACCGGGCAAAGCTCGAAGCGTACGAGTGCGGTATCGAACCCACACCCACGCCGGCCGGAGGCGGCCGCTTCCCCATCAAGTACTACCTGACGGCGATGCTGTTCATCGTCTTCGACATCGAGATCGTCTTCCTCTATCCCTGGGCGGTCACCTTCGACGCCCTGGGGATCTTCGGGCTCGTGGAGATGCTGCTCTTCGTGCTCACCGTCTTCGTCGCCTACGCGTATGTGTGGCGCCGGGGCGGCCTGGAATGGGACTGAGGGGCTGAGGGGCACACCATGGGACTCGAAGAGAAGCTGCCGAGCGGCTTCGTGCTGACCACTGTCGAACAGGCCGCCGGGTGGGTGCGGAAGTCCTCCGTCTTCCCCGCCACCTTCGGCCTCGCCTGTTGCGCCATCGAGATGATGACCACGGGGGCCGGGCGCTACGACCTGGCCCGCTTCGGCATGGAGGTCTTCCGCGGCTCGCCGCGGCAGGCGGACCTGATGATCGTCGCGGGGCGGGTGAGCCAGAAGATGGCCCCCGTCCTGAGGCAGGTCTACGACCAGATGCCGAGCCCCAAGTGGGTCATCTCCATGGGCGTTTGCGCGTCATCGGGCGGAATGTTCAATAATTACGCCATTGTTCAGGGTGTTGATCATATTGTCCCGGTCGATATCTATCTGCCCGGCTGTCCGCCGCGTCCCGAGATGCTGATGGACGCCATCCTCAAGCTCCACCAGAAGATCCAGGGCACCAAGCTCGGGGTCAACGCGGAGGAGGCCGCCCGCGAGGCGGAGGAGGCGGCCCTCAAGGCGCTCCCCCTGATCGAGATGAAGGGGCTGCTGCGGTGAGCGACGAACTCAACACCAACAGCGGCCAGGTGCCCGCGCCCAACGACCGCTCCGGCGAGGTCATCGGCGTACGCAAGGGCATGTTCGGCGCGAACAACGGCGGCGACACCTCCGGCTACGGCGGCCTCGTCCGGAGCGTGACCCTGCCGGGCGCCGCCTCCCGGCCGTACGGCGGCTGGTTCGACGAGGTGGCCGACGAGCTGGAGGGAGCCCTGGAGGAACAGGGCCTGGTCCCCGCCGAGGTCATCGGGAAGACCGTCGTCGACCGGGCCGAACTCACCTTCCACATCGCCCGCGAGCACCTGCTCCAGGTCGCCCGCACCCTGCGCGACGACCCCGCCCTGCGCTTCGAGCTCTGCACCGGGGTGAGCGGCGTGCACTACCTGGGGGACACGGGCCGCGAGCTGCACGCGGTCTACCACCTGCGGTCGCTGACCCACGGGCGGCTGATCCGCCTGGAGGTGTCCGCCCCGGACAGCGACCCGCACATCCCGTCCCTGGTCGAGGTCTACCCGACCAACGACTGGCACGAGCGCGAGACCTACGACTTCTTCGGGCTGGTCTTCGACGGGCACCCCGCCCTCACCCGGATCATGATGCCGGACGACTGGCAGGGCTTCCCGCAGCGCAAGGACTACCCGCTCGGCGGCATCGCCGTCGAGTACAAGGGCGCCAAGATCCCGGCTCCGGACCAGCGGAGGTCGTACAGCTGATGACCACTCCCCGAGCAACGCCCCGCACCACCACCGAGGGGACCGTGTACACGGTCACCGGCGGCGACTGGGACGAGGTCGTCGAGTCGGCCGCCAAGGCCGACGACGAACGCATCATCGTCAACATGGGCCCCCAGCACCCCTCCACGCACGGCGTGCTGCGGCTGATCCTGGAGATCGACGGCGAGACGGTCCAGGAGGCCCGCTGCGGTATCGGCTACCTCCACACCGGGATCGAGAAGAACCTCGAATTCCGCAGCTGGACCCAGGGCACCACCTTCGTCACCCGCATGGACTACCTCACCCCCTTCTTCAACGAGGCGGCCTACTGCCTCGGGGTCGAGAAGCTCCTCGGCATCGAGGACCAGGTCCCCGACCGGGCCACCGTCCTGCGCGTGCTGCTGATGGAGCTCAACCGGATCTCCTCGCACCTGGTGTGCGTCGCCACCGGCGGCATGGAGCTGGGCGCCACGACGATCATGATCTACGGCTTCCGCGACCGTGAACTCGTCCTCGACCTCTTCGAGCTGATCACCGGCCTGCGGATGAACCACGCGTTCATCCGGCCCGGCGGCCTGGCCCAGGACCTCCCGCCCGGCGCGGTCGACCGGATCCGCGAGACCGTCAGGACCCTGAAGAAGAACCTGCCGGAGTACGACAAGCTCGCCACCGGCAACCCCATCTTCAAGGCCCGGATGCGCGACGTCGGTTACCTCGACCTGGCCGGCTGCATGGCGCTCGGTGCCACCGGCCCGGTACTCAGGTCCGCCGGCCTCCCGCACGACCTGCGCAGGACCGACCCGTACTGCGGCTACGAGACGTACGACTTCGAGGTGCCCACCGCGGACACCTGCGACGCCTACGGCCGCTTCCTCATCCGGCTGGAGGAGATGCGGCAGTCGCTCCGGATCGTCGAGCAGTGCCTGGACCGGCTGGAGCCCGGCCCGGTCATGGTCGCCGACAAGAAGATCGCCTGGCCCGCGCAGCTCGCGCTCGGCCCCGACGGCCTCGGGAACTCGCTCGACCACATCAAGAACATCATGGGCACCTCCATGGAGGCCCTGATCCACCACTTCAAGCTGGTGACCGAGGGCTTCCGGGTCCCGGCCGGGCAGACGTACACCGCCATGGAGTCCCCCAAGGGCGAACTGGGCGTGCACGTCGTCTCGGACGGCGGCACCCGCCCCTTCCGGGTCCACTTCCGCGACCCGTCCTTCACCAACCTCCAGGCCATGGCGGCGATGTGCGAGGGCGGCCAGGTGGCCGACGTCATCGTCGCCGTCGCGTCCATCGACCCCGTGATGGGAGGCGTCGACCGGTGACCGCGTCCGAGCGAGAAGTCAGTCTGGGGATGCCGCAGCTCCCCGCCCCCGCCTACCCGGCCGACGTGCGGGCCCGGCTCGAAGCGGACGCGAAGGAGGTGATCGCCCGCTACCCCGACAGCCGCTCGGCCCTGCTGCCCCTGCTCCACCTGACGCAGTCCGAGGAGGGCTTCGTCTCCCGTACGGGCATGGCCTTCTGCGCCGAGCAGCTCGGCCTCACGGCCGCCGAGGTGACCGCCGTCGCCACCTTCTACTCGATGTACCGGCGCAAGCCGAGCGGTGACTACCAGGTGGGGGTCTGCACCAACACCCTGTGCGCGGTCATGGGCGGCGACGCCATCTACGACCGGCTCAAGGAGCACCTCGGCGTCGGCAAGGACGAGACCACCGAGGACGGCAAGGTCACCCTGGAGAACATCGAGTGCAACGCGGCCTGCGACTTCGCGCCCGTGGTGATGGTCAACTGGGAGTTCTTCGACAACCAGACCCCGGAGAGCGCCACCCGGCTCGTCGACGACCTGATCGCCGGGCGGACCGTCGAACCCACCCGCGGCGCCCCCCTGTGCACCTACAAGGAGACGGCCCGGATCCTGGCCGGCTTCCCCGACACCCGCCCCGGCGCCGTCGAGGCGACCGGTGGTGCGGGCCCCGCCTCGCTGGTCGGGCTGAAGCTCGCCAAGGGCGAGGCCGTACCGCAGGCGCGGGTCGTCGGCCCGCGGGGCGAGGCGCCCCGCGACACCCCGGCGCACGACCCGTCGCCGACCGAGCACCTCAGCTCGCACGACGCACCGCAGCAGACATCGGCCTCCGACCCGGCGAACCCGGCCGGGCCCGCAGCCGAGGAGGGGGAGTGATGACCTTGGCCGCCGAGATCGACAAGAACGGGACCAGCCCCGAGAAGCTCCTGTCCCCGGTCCTGTCCGCCTTCTGGGACGAGCCGGAGCCCTGGACGCTGGAGACCTACCGGCGCCACGACGGCTACGAGGGCCTGCGCAAGGCCCTGGCCATGCCGCCCGACGACCTCATCGCGTACGTCAAGGACTCCGGTCTGCGCGGACGCGGCGGTGCCGGCTTCCCCACCGGGATGAAGTGGCAGTTCATCCCGCAGGGCGACGGCAAGCCGCACTACCTGGTGGTCAACGCCGACGAGTCGGAGCCCGGGACCTGCAAGGACATCCCGCTCCTCTTCGCCAACCCGCACAGCCTCATCGAGGGCATCGTGATCGCCTGCTACGCGATCCGCTCCTCGCACGCCTTCATCTACCTGCGGGGTGAGGTCGTCCCCGTACTGCGGCGGCTGCACGAGGCGGTCCGCGAGGCGTACGCGGCGGGCTACCTCGGCTCGGACATCATGGGCTCGGGACTCGATCTCGAACTCACCGTCCACGCGGGCGCGGGCGCCTACATCTGCGGAGAGGAGACCGCGCTGCTCGACTCGCTCGAAGGACGGCGCGGCCAGCCCCGGCTGCGTCCCCCCTTCCCCGCGGTCGCCGGTCTGTACGCCTGCCCCACCGTGGTGAACAACGTCGAGTCCATCGCCTCGGTTCCCGCGATCCTGAACCGGGGCAAGGACTGGTTCAAGTCGATGGGCAGCGAGAAGTCCCCGGGCTTCACGCTCTACTCGCTCAGCGGCCACGTCACCAGCCCCGGCCAGTACGAGGCCCCGCTCGGCATCACCCTGCGCCAACTGCTCGACATGAGCGGCGGGATGCGCGCCGGGCACCGGCTGAAGTTCTGGACCCCGGGCGGCTCCTCCACCCCGATGTTCACCGACGAACACCTCGACGTCCCGCTGGACTACGAGGGCGTCGGCGCCGCCGGGTCCATGCTCGGCACCAAGGCCCTCCAGTGCTTCGACGAGACCACCTGTGTGGTCCGGGCCGTCACCCGGTGGACCGAGTTCTACGCCCACGAGTCCTGCGGCAAGTGCACACCCTGCCGCGAAGGCACCTACTGGCTCGTCCAGTTGCTCCGCGACATCGAGGCCGGCAAGGGAGAGGCGGCCGACCTCGACAAGCTGAACGACATCGCCGACAACATAAACGGCAAGTCGTTCTGCGCCCTCGGCGACGGCGCCGCCTCACCGATCTTCTCCTCGCTGAAGTACTTCCGCGAGGAGTACGAGCAGCACATCACCGGCAAGGGCTGCCCCTTCGATCCGGCCAGGTCGACCCTCTGGGCCGACGACACCGACGACACGACCGCTCACCGGGGGGTGAACGCATGACAGTCACCACGAGTGCGCCCTCCGGGGGCGGCGAGGCGGCCGTCCCGCCCGAGGACCTCGTCACGCTGACCATCGACGGCATCGAGATCAGTGTCCCCAAGGGGACCCTGGTCATCCGGGCCGCCGAACTCCTCGGCATCGAGATCCCGCGCTTCTGCGACCATCCGCTGCTCGACCCGGCCGGTGCCTGCCGGCAGTGCATCGTGGAGGTGGAGGGCCAGCGCAAGCCGATGGCCTCCTGCACCATCACCTGCACCGACGGCATGGTCGTCAAGTCGCAGATCACCTCACCCGTCGCGGAGAAGGCCCAGAAGGGGGTGATGGAGCTCCTGCTCATCAACCACCCCCTGGACTGCCCGGTCTGCGACAAGGGCGGCGAATGCCCCCTCCAGAACCAGGCGATGTCGCACGGCGGGACCGACTCCCGCTTCGACGGCAAGAAGCGCACCTTCGAGAAGCCGGTGCCGGTCTCCACCCAGGTGCTGCTGGACCGCGAGCGCTGCGTGCTCTGCGCGCGCTGCACCCGCTTCTCCAACCAGGTGGCCGGCGACCCGATGATCGAGCTGATCGAACGCGGGGCGCTCCAGCAGGTCGGTACGGGCGAGGGCGACCCCTTCGAGTCGTACTTCTCCGGCAACACCATCCAGATCTGCCCGGTCGGGGCACTCACCTCGGCCGCGTACCGGTTCCGCTCCCGCCCCTTCGACCTGGTCTCCACGCCCTCGGTCTGCGAGCACTGCGCGGGCGGCTGCGCCACCCGCACCGACCACCGGCGCGGCAAGGTCATGCGGCGGCTCGCCGCCAACGAGCCCGAGGTCAACGAGGAGTGGCTCTGCGACAAGGGCCGCTTCGGCTTCCGCTACGCCCAGCAGCGCGACCGGCTCACCACCCCGCTGGTCCGCAACGCGGACGGCGTGCTGGAGAAGGCGAGCTGGCCCGAGGCGCTCCAGGTGGCGGCGGCCGGACTGGCGGCCGCACACGGCCGGGCCGGTGTCCTCACCGGCGGCCGGCTGACCGTCGAGGACGCCTACGCGTACAGCAAGTTCGCCCGCGTCGCCCTCGGCACCAACGACATCGACTTCCGGGCCCGGACACACAGCGCCGAGGAGGCCGACTTCCTCGCCGCCCGGGTGGCCGGACGCGGACGCGACCTGGACGGCGGCGGGGTCACCTACACCGCGCTGGAGAAGGCCCCGGCGGTCCTGCTGGTGGGCTTCGAGTCCGAGGAGGAGGCGCCCGGCGTCTTCCTGCGGCTGCGCAAGGCCCACCGCAAGCGCGGCCAGCGGACGTTCGCGCTCGCCTCGCACGCCAGCCGCGGCCTCACCAAGGCGGGCGGCACCCTGCTCGCCGCCGCGCCGGGCACCGAGACCGAATGGCTGGACGCGCTCGCGGGCGGGGTCGGCCTGGAGGCCGACGGCACCGCCGCCGCCGAGGCGCTGCGCGGGGAAGGCGCCGTGATCGTGATCGGGGAGCGGCTCGCCACCGTGCCCGGCGCGCTGACCGCCGTACTGCGCACCGCGGCGGCCACCGGTGCCACACCCGTGTGGATCCCGCGGCGGGCCGGTGAGCGCGGTGCGCTGGAGGCGGGAGCCATTCCGTCGCTGCTGCCCGGAGGCCGTCCGGCCACCGACCCGCGGGCCCGCGCGGAGGTGGCGGCGCTCTGGGGCGTCGCCCAGCTCCCCACCGGCCACGGCCGTGACACCGGTCAGATCGTGGAGGCCGCGGCCACCGGCGAGCTGGCGGCGCTGCTGGTCGCGGGCGTCGACCCGGAGGACCTGCCCGACCCGGCACGCGCCCTGCGGGCGCTGGACGAGGTCGGCTTCCTGGTCTCGCTGGAGCTGCGGCCGGGCGCGGTCACCGAGCGCGCCGACGTGGTGCTGCCCGTCGCGGCCGTCGCGGAGAAGGCCGGGACCTTCCTCAACTGGGAGGGCAGGGCACGGATGTTCGAGGCCGCGCTCAAGCCGGAGCAACTGCCCCGGACACTCTGCCCGTCCGACGCCCGGGTGCTGCACATGCTGGCCGACGCCCTCGACGTCCACCTGGCCCTGCCCGACCTGCGGGCCGCCCGGCGCGAGCTGGACCGGCTCGCCGGCTGGCAGGGCTCCCGTGCGGAGGACCCCCGGGAGTCCTCCCGGCCGCTGCCCCGGCCCGGCGACGGCGAGGCGGTCCTCGCGGGCCACCGGATGCTGCTCGACCGGGGCCGGCTCCAGGAGGGCGACGAGGCCCTGGCCGGGACGCGGCACGCGGCCGTCGCCCGGCTCTCCGCCGCCACCGCCGCCGAGACCGGGGTGAAGGACGGCGACCTGCTCGCCGTCACCGGCCCCGCGGGCACCACCGAACTCCCGCTGGTGGTCACCGAGATGCCGGACCGGGTCGTCTGGGTGCCGCTCGACTCCGTCGGCCGGGGCGTTCCGGCCGACACCGGCGCGCAGCCGGGCGGACTGGTCCGGATCCATCCGGCCGCCGCCCCCGCTTCCCGCGCCGTGACCCCGGAGGATGCCGTGACATCGGAGGTAGGAGAGTGACCGGCCTCGCCCGACTCGCCGCGGCACCCCAGGACGCCGTCCTGGCCGCCGAGGACCTCTCGCTGTTCGGCACGGACCCGTGGTGGCTCGTCGTCGTCAAGGCGGTGTTCTGCTTCGCGTTCCTGATGGTGACGGTGCTCTTCGCCATCGTGTGGGAGCGCAAGGTCGTCGCCTGGATGCAACTGCGCATCGGACCCAACCGGCACGGCCCCTGGGGCTTGCTCCAGTCGCTGGCCGACGGGGTGAAGCTGATGCTGAAGGAAGACGTCGTCGTCAAGCGCGCCGACAAGGTCGTCTACGTCCTGGCCCCGATCGTGGCCGCCGCACCGGCGTTCATGGCGATCGCGGTCATCCCGTTCGGCCCGTCCGGCAACGAGGTGTCGATCTTCGGCCACCGTACGACGATGCAGCTGACCGACCTGCCGATCGCGATGCTGTACATCCTCGCGGTCGCCTCCGTCGGCATCTACGGCATCGTGCTGGCCGGCTGGTCCTCCGGATCGACGTACCCGCTGCTCGGCGGACTGCGCTCGTGCGCCCAGATGATCAGCTACGAGATCGCCATGGGCGCCGCGTTCGCCTCGGTGTTCCTCTACTCCGGGTCCATGTCCACCTCGCAGATCGTCGAGGCGCAGCAGGACCGCTGGTTCGTCATCCTGCTGCCGGTCTCCTTCATCATCTACATCGTCACCATGGTCGGGGAGACCAACCGCGCCCCGTTCGACATGCCCGAGTCCGAGGGCGACCTCGTCGGCGGCTTCAACACCGAGTACTCCTCCATCAAGTTCGCGATGTTCATGCTCGCCGAGTACGTCAACATGGTCACCGTCTCGGCGGTCTCCGTGACGCTGTTCCTCGGCGGCTGGCGGGCCCCGTACCCGGTCAGCACCTTCTGGGAGGGCGCGAACCACGGCTGGTGGCCGATGCTCTGGTTCGTCCTCAAGGTGCAGCTGCTCCTCTTCTTCTTCATCTGGCTGCGCGGCACCCTGCCACGCGTCCGCTACGACCAGCTGATGAAGCTCGGCTGGAAGGTCCTGATCCCGGTCGCCGTGGTCTGGCTGATGATGGTCGCCACCGTCAGGGCCCTGAGCAACGAGGGCTACGACTTCTCCAGGATCGTGCTGTACGTCGTCGGGGCCGTCATCGCGGTCCTGCTGATCTCCTTCGTCGCCGACGTCTTCCGCGACCGCAAGGCCAAGGCCGCCGAGGAGGCGGCCGGGCCGGAGCCGGCGTTCGACCCGATGGCGGGCGGGTTCCCGGTGCCGCCGCTGCCCGGCCAGACCCTGCCGCCGGTGCCGCGCCGCAGGCCGCGACATGAGCGGCAGCTCGTTGTCAGTGGCGGACCGGATACTCAGAGTGACGATCTCGCCGGTAACGGAAAGGAGGCCGACGGTGTCTGAGCCATCGGAGCCCTCAGGGGACATGTTCATGAATCCGGTCGCCGGCTTCAGCGTGACCTTCAAGGCCATGTTCAAGAAGCGGCTGACCGAGCAGTACCCGGAGACGCCGAAGGTGACGGCGCCGCGCTTCCACGGCCGGCACCAGCTCAACCGGCACCCCGACGGCCTGGAGAAGTGCATCGGCTGCGAGCTGTGCGCCTGGGCCTGTCCCGCCGACGCGATCTACGTGGAGGGCGCGGACAACACCGACGAGGAGCGCTACTCCCCGGGCGAGCGCTACGGCCGCGTCTACCAGATCAACTACGCCCGCTGCATCCTGTGCGGGCTGTGCATCGAGGCGTGCCCGACCCGGGCGCTGACCATGACCAACGACTTCGAGCTCGCCAACACCACCCGGGCGAGCCTCATCTACACCAAGGACGAACTCCTCGCGGGACTGGAGGAGGGCATGGTCGACAGCCCGCACGCGATCTTCCCCGGCATGGACGAACAGGACTACTACCGGGGCCTGGTGAGCGAGGCCGCCCCCGGGACCGAGCGCCAGAGGGCCGTCTCCAAGGGCGAGGCCGACAAGGAGGTGGACGTATGACCTCCGCACTGGCCGCGGCCGCCTCCGCCACCTCGACCGGCGAGGCCGTCCAGTTCTGGCTGCTGGGCACCGTCGCCGTCATCGGGGCGTTCTCCACGATCCTGATGAAGAGGGCGGTGCACAGCGCGCTGTCGCTCGCCGCCACGATGATCGTGCTGGCGGTCTTCTACCTCGCCAACGGCGCCTATTTCCTGGGCATCGTCCAGATCGTCGTCTACACCGGCGCGATCATGATGCTGTTCCTCTTCGTCGTCATGCTCGTCGGCGTGACGGCGGCGGACTCCCTGAAGGAGACCATCAAGGGCCAGCGCTGGCTGGCCGCCGGCTGCGGGCTCGGCTTCGGCGTCCTCCTGATCGCCGGCATCGGCCAGGCCTCGCTGCGCAGCTTCAACGGTCTCGGCGCGGCCAACGCCCTGCACGGCGGGAACGTCGAGGGCCTGGCCAACCTCATCTTCACCAGGTACGTCTTCGCGTTCGAGATCACCGGCGCCCTGCTGATCACGGCGACCGTCGGCGCGATGCTGCTCACCCACCGGGAGCGCACCGAGCGCGCCAAGACCCAGCGGGAGCTGTCCCAGGAGCGGGTGCGCAGCGGTCAGGTACCGCCGCTGCCGGCCCCCGGTGTCTACGCCCGGCACAACGCCGTGGACATCGCCGGACTGCTCCCGGACGGCACCCCGTCCGAGCTGACCGTCATGCAGACGCTGCGCCGCCGCGGCCAGATCCGCGACGTCTCCGACGAGGCGCTCGCCGACCTCAAGGCGCTGGAGCAGCGGTCCGGCGAGCGGCTGGGCCGCGCCCCCGCGGACCGGGCCGAGGCGTCCGAGGGCGGCGCTCCGAAGAACCACGCGGAAGAAGGGGAGGAGGTCGCCAAGTGAATCCGGTCAACTACCTCTACCTCGCGGCCCTTTTGTTCACGATCGGCGCCTCCGGGGTGCTGATCAGGCGGAACGCGATCGTGGTGTTCATGTGCATCGAGCTGATGCTGAACGCCTGCAATCTCACGCTCGTCACGTTCTCCCGGATGCACGGCAACCTCGACGGCCAGATCCTCGCCTTCTTCACGATGGTCGTCGCCGCCGCGGAGGTCGTGGTCGGGCTCGCGATCATCGTGTCGCTGTTCCGCTCCCGCCACTCGGCCTCGGTCGACGACGCCAGCCTGATGAAGCTGTAAGGGGTCGCTGTCGTGGAAAACCTGATCGCGCTGCTGGTCGCGGCGCCCCTGCTCGGAGCGGCGGTCCTGCTCTGCGGCGGCCGCCGGCTCGACCGGTCCGGACACTGGATCGGTACGCTGCTCGCCGCCGCGTCCTTCGTCATCGGCGCCGTGCTCTTCACCGACATGCTGGGCAAGGGCGCCGACGACCGCGCCCTGCACCAGAAGCTGTTCAGCTGGATCCCCGTCGAGGGCTTCCAGGCCGACGTGGCCTTCCAGCTCGACCAGCTGTCGATGACGTTCGTCCTGCTGATCACGGGTGTGGGCACCCTGATCCACATCTACTCCATCGGCTACATGGAGCACGACGAACGCCGCCGCCGCTTCTTCGGCTTCCTGAACCTGTTCCTCGCGGCGATGCTCCTCCTGGTCCTCGCCGACAACTACCTGCTGCTGTACGCCGGGTGGGAGGGCGTCGGTCTGGCGTCGTACCTGCTCATCGGCTTCTGGCAGCACAAGCCCAGCGCGGCCACCGCCGCGAAGAAGGCCTTCCTGGTCAACCGGGTCGGTGACATCGGGCTGTCCATCGCGATCATGCTGATGTTCACCACCTTCGGCACCTTCGCCTTCGGGCCGGTGCTCGGGGCGACCGGGGACGCGAGCGAGGGCAAGCTCACGGCGATCGGCCTGATGCTGCTGCTCGCGGCCTGCGGCAAGTCCGCCCAGGTGCCGTTGCAGTCCTGGCTGGGTGACGCGATGGAGGGCCCGACCCCGGTCTCGGCCCTCATCCACGCCGCCACCATGGTGACCGCGGGCGTCTATCTGATCGTCCGCTCCGGCGTGATCTTCAACGCCGCCCCGGACGCCCAGCTGGTCGTCGCGATCGTCGGCGCGGTCACACTGCTCTTCGGTGCGATCGTCGGTTGCGCCAAGGACGACATCAAGAAGGCGCTGGCCGGTTCGACGATGTCGCAGATCGGCTACATGGTCCTCGCCGCCGGTCTCGGTCCCATCGGCTACGTCTTCGCGATCATGCACCTGGTGACGCACGGCTTCTTCAAGGCCGGGCTCTTCCTCGGAGCCGGTTCGGTCATGCACGGCATGAACGACGAGGTGGACATGCGGAGGTACGGCGGCCTGCGGACGTACATGCCGGTCACCTTCGTCACCTTCGGCCTCGGCTACCTCGCGATCATCGGCTTCCCCGGCCTGTCCGGCTTCTTCTCCAAGGACAAGATCATCGAGGCGGCGTTCGCCAAGGGCGGCACCGAGGGCTGGATCCTCGGCTCCGTGGCCCTGCTGGGCGCCGCGATCACCGCGTTCTACATGACACGCGTGATGCTGATGACGTTCTTCGGCCAGAAGCGCTGGCAGCCGGACGCCGAGGGCCGTGAGCCGCACCCGCACGAGTCACCCAAGTCGATGACGATCCCCATGATCGTGCTCGCCTTCGGATCAGTCTTCGCCGGAGGGTTCTTCTCCATCGGCGACCGGTTCCTGCACTGGCTGGAGCCCGTCACCGGACACGACCACGGCGACGCGCCGATCAGCGCGACCACGGTCACGGCGGCCACCATGGTGGTCCTCGTCATCGGGGTCGCCGTCGCCTGGTCCGTGTACGGGCGCAAGCCGGTCCCGGCCGTCGCCCCGCGCGGTTCCCTGCTCACCCGGGCGGCCCGCCGCGACCTGCTCCAGGACGACTTCAACCACGTGGTCCTGGTCCGGGGCGGCGAACACCTCACCCGGTCCCTGGTCTACGTGGACCACACCCTGGTCGACGGCGTCGTCAACGGTACGGCCGCCTCGATGGGCGGGCTCTCCGGCCGGCTGCGCAAGCTGCAGAACGGCTACGCCCGCACCTACGCGGTCTCGATGTTCGGCGGTACGGCGGTACTCATCGCCGCGACCCTGCTGATGAGGGCGGTCTGATCCCATGTCCTTTCCCCTCCTGACAGCGACGGCGGCCCTCCCGGCGATCGGCGCGGTCGTCACCGCCGCCGTTCCGGCCGGGCGCCGCACGGCCGCGAAATGGACGGCGCTGTTCTTCTCGCTGGGCACCCTCGTCCTGGCGGGCCTCGTCTTCGCCCGCTTCGAACCGGGCGGTGACCGCTACCAGCTCACCGAGTCCCACGCCTGGATCAAGGACTTCGGCGTCCGGTACGACCTGGGGGTCGACGGCATCGGGGTGGCGCTCCTCGGGCTCACCGCGCTGCTGATGCCTTTCATCCTGCTGGCCGGCTGGCACGACGCCGACCCCTCCCCGGACTCCCGGCCCGAATCGGGCGGGGGAGACACCGGGGGAGCCAGGCCGTACCGCTGGCGCCCCACCCAGGGCTTCTTCGCGCTGATCCTGATGGTGGAGGCGATGGTGATCCTCTCCTTCGAGGCCACCGACGTCTTCCTCTTCTACATCCTCTTCGAAGCCATGCTCATCCCGATGTACTTCCTCATCGGCGGCTTCGGGGACCGGGCCCACGCGGGCACCGACGACAACGCGGCGGCCCAGCGCAGCTACGCGGCCGTCAAGTTCCTCCTCTACAACCTGGCCGGCGGGCTCATCATGCTGGCCGCCGTCATCGGCCTCTACGTGGTCGCGGGCAGCTTCTCGCTCGCGGAGATCGCCGAGGCGCGGGCCAACGGCTCGCTGGAGATGGCGGGCTCCACGGAGAAGTGGCTGTTCCTCGGTTTCTTCTTCGCCTTCGCGGTGAAGGCCCCGCTCTGGCCGCTGCACACCTGGCTGCCCAACGCCATGGGTGAGGCGACCGCCCCGGTCGCCGTCCTGATCACCGCGATCGTCGACAAGGTCGGCACCTTCGCGATGCTCCGCTACTGCCTCCAGCTCTTCCCGGACGCCAGCAAGTGGGCGACGCCGGTGATCGTGGTGCTGGCCCTGGTCTCCATCATCTACGGGGCGCTGCTCGCGGTGGGCCAGCGCGACATCAAGCGGCTCATCGCCTACGCGTCGATCTCGCACTTCGGCTTCATCGTGCTCGGCATCTTCGCGATGACCAGCCAGGGCCAGTCGGGCGCCACGCTCTACATGGTCAACCACGGGATCTCGACGGCCGCGCTGATGCTCGTCGCCGGGTTCCTGATCACCCGTCGGGGATCGCGTCTGATCGCCGACTACGGCGGGGTGCAGAAGGTGGCACCGGTGCTGGCGGGGACCTTCCTGATCGGCGGCCTGGCCACGCTCTCGCTGCCCGGTCTCGCCCCGTTCGTCAGCGAGTTCCTGGTCCTGGTCGGCGCGTTCAGCGCCTACCCGGCGGCCGGGATCATCGCCACCGTCGGCATCGTGCTCGCCGCGCTCTACGTCCTGGTCCTCTACCAGCGGACCATGACCGGACCCGTCAAGGAGAGCGTGCGGGCCATGCCCGACCTCCGGGTGCGTGAGCTGGCGGTGGTCGTGCCGCTGATCGCGCTGCTGCTCTTCCTGGGCGTCTTCCCGAAGCCGGTGGCCGACGTCGTCAACCCGGCGGTGCAGCACACCATGCAGGACGTACAGAAGAAGGACCCCCAGCCCGAGGTGGAGGCCGCCAAGTGAGCGCAACAGCTGTCCACAGCCTGTGGACGACGGCGGGCGAGGTGACGTCGGCGGCGCCGGGAGACCGCTTCACCGCTCCGACCATCGAGTACGCCCAACTGGCGCCCGTCCTGATCGTGGTGGGCGTCGCCGTCCTCGGCGTCCTGGTCGAGGCCTTCGTGCCGCGCCGCCACCGGTACACCACCCAGGTGTTCCTGACGGTCGTCGCCCTCGCGGCCTCGTTCGCGGCGGTCATCGGGCTCGCGGCCGACGGGTACGCCACCAAGAGCGCGCACATCGCCGCCATGGGGGCCATCGCCGTCGACGGTCCGGCGCTCTTCCTGCAAGGCACCATCCTGCTGGTCTCGATGGTGTCCGTCTTCACCTTCGCCGAGCGGCGGCTCGACCCGGCCTCGCACGGCAACCGGGTGGACTCCTTCGCCGCCCAGGCCGGTTCGGTCCCGGGCAGCGACGGTGAGAAGGCCGCGGTCAAGGCCGGGTTCACCACCACCGAGGTCTTCCCGCTGGTGCTGTTCTCGGTGGCCGGGATGCTGGTCTTCCCGGCGGCCAACGACCTGCTGACCCTCTTCGTCGCGCTGGAGGTCTTCTCCCTCCCGCTCTACCTCCTGTGCGCCGTCGCCCGCCGCAAGCGGCTGATGTCGCAGGAGTCCGCGGTGAAGTACTTCCTGCTCGGCTCCTTCTCCTCGGCGTTCCTCCTCTTCGGGATCGCCCTGCTCTACGGATACGCCGGCACCGTCTCGTACGCGGGCATCGCCGCCGTGGTCGACGGCGGGGTCCAGGACATCGACCCGGCGCTCGCCGACACCATGGGCAACGACGCGCTGCTGCTCATCGGCGGCGCGCTGGTCCTCATGGGCCTGCTCTTCAAGGTCGGCGCCGTGCCGTTCCACATGTGGACCCCGGACGTCTACCAGGGCGCCCCCACCCCGGTCACCGGCTTCATGGCCGCGGCCACCAAGGTCGCCGCGTTCGGCGCGCTGCTGCGTCTGCTGTACGTGGTGCTGCCGGGCCTCACCTGGGACCTGCGCCCGGTCATGTGGGGCGTCGCGATCGTCACGATGGTGGGCGGGGCGGTCGTCGCGATCACCCAGACCGACATCAAGCGGCTGCTGGCCTACTCCTCGATCGCGCACGCCGGGTTCATCCTGGCCGGTGTCATCGCGGCCAGCCCGGAGGGCATCTCGTCGGTCCTCTTCTACCTGGGCGTGTACTCCTTCGTGACCGTCGGCGCCTTCGCCGTCGTGACGCTGGTGCGCGACGCGGGCGGGGAGGCGACCCATCTGTCGAAGTGGGCCGGGCTCGGCCGCCGCTCCCCGCTGACCGCCGCGGTCTTCGCGGTCTTCCTGCTGTCCTTCGCGGGCATCCCGCTCACCTCGGGCTTCTCCGGAAAGTTCGCCGTCTTCAAGGCGGCGGCGGACGGCGGGGCGGCCGGACTGGTCGTGGTCGGTGTGATCTCGTCGGCCATCGCCGCGTTCTTCTACATCCGGGTCATCGTCCTGATGTTCTTCAGCGAGCCGAAGGCGGACGGCCCCACGGTCGCCGTCCCGTCCCCGCTGACGATGACCACGATCGCGGTCGGCGTCGCCGTCACCCTGGTGCTGGGCCTGGCCCCGCAGTACTTCCTGGACCTGGCGAGCCAGGCCGGTGTGTTCGTGCGGTAACGACGGGAGCACTCCTGGACGCCGGACGGGCCTGACGGAAGTCAAGCCCGTCCGGCGTTGTCGTACCGGGCGCCTATGGTTGCCGGTGACGGGTGAAGACGGACGGACGGGCGCGACCATGAGTGTGACGACCGAGAGCGCTGCGCGGCAGACGCTGCACCGGGTGTTCGGGTACGAGGCGTTCCGCGGCGAGCAGGGCGCGGTGATCGACCATGTGGTCGCCGGCGGCGACGCGGTCGTGCTCATGCCCACCGGCGGCGGCAAGTCCCTGTGCTACCAGATCCCGGCCCTGGTCAGGCCCGGCACCGGCATCGTGATCTCCCCGCTGATCGCCCTCATGCAGGACCAGGTGGACGCCCTGCGGGCGCTCGGCGTCCGCGCCGGCTTCATGAACTCCACGCAGGACTTCGACGAGCGCCGCTCGATGGAGGCCCAGTTCCTGGCGGGCGAGCTGGACCTGCTGTACCTGGCCCCCGAGCGGCTGCGCCTGGACTCCACCCTCGCCCTGCTCGCCCGGGGCGAGATCTCCGTGTTCGCCATCGACGAGGCGCACTGCGTCGCCCAGTGGGGCCACGACTTCCGCCCCGACTACCTGGCCCTGTCGGTGCTGGGGGAGCGCTGGCCGGACGTCCCGCGCATCGCGCTGACGGCCACCGCGACCGACGCCACGCACCAGGAGATCACCCAGCGTCTCGGGATGCCCGAGGCGAAGCACTTCGTCGCCAGCTTCGACCGGCCGAACATCCAGTACCGGATCGTGGGCAAGGCCGACCCCAGGAAGCAGCTGCTCACCTTCCTCAAGGAGGAGCACACCGGGGACGCGGGCATCGTCTACTGCCTCTCGCGCAACGCGACGGAGAAGACCGCCGAGTACCTCTGCCGCAACGGCATCGAGGCCGTCCCGTACCACGCGGGTCTGGACGCCGGGACGCGCGCCGCTCACCAGTCGCGTTTCCTGCGCGAGGAGGGCCTGGTCGTCGTCGCGACGATCGCCTTCGGCATGGGCATCGACAAGCCGGACGTCCGCTTCGTCGCCCACCTCGACCTGCCCAAGTCCGTCGAGGGGTACTACCAGGAGACCGGCCGCGCCGGCCGTGACGGGGCGCCGTCCACGGCCTGGATGGCGTACGGCCTCCAGGACGTCGTCCAGCAGCGCAAGCTGATCCAGGGCGGCGAGGGCGACGAGGCGTTCCGCCGCAGGGCGGCCGCGCACCTCGACTCGATGCTGGCGCTCTGCGAGACGGTGCGGTGCCGCCGGGCCCAGCTCCTCACCTACTTCGGCCAGGAGCCCGGCGAGCAGTCCTGCGGCAACTGTGACACCTGCCTCACCCCGCCGGAGACCTGGGACGGCACGGTGGCCGCCCAGAAGACGCTGTCCACCGTCGTCCGGCTGAAGCGGGAGCGGAACCAGAAGTTCGGGGCCGGGCAGATCATCGACATCCTGCTGGGCCGCAAGACCGCCAAGGTCATCCAGTTCGACCACGACCAGCTCTCGGTCTTCGGCATCGGCGAGGAACTGGCCGAGGCGGAGTGGCGGGGCGTGGTGCGCCAACTGCTGGCGCAGGGGCTGCTCGCGGTCGAGGGGGAGTACGGCACGCTGGTGCTGACCGAGGCGAGCGCCACGGTGCTCGGCCGGGAGCGCGAGGTGCTGCTCCGCAAGGAGCCGAAGCAGCCGACGTCCCGGACCTCGGCCAGGGGCGACCGCAAGGCGAAGCAGGCCCCCGTGGACCTGCCGGCCGAGGCCGTCCCGGTCTTCGAGGCGCTGCGCGCCTGGCGCGCGGCCCAGGCGAAGGAGCTGGGCCTCCCGGCGTATGTGATCTTCCACGACGCGACCCTGCGGGAGATCGCCGCCCTGCGCCCGAGTTCCCTGGCGGAGCTGGGCGGGGTCAGCGGCCTGGGCGAGAAGAAGCTCGCGACGTACGGCGAGGGGGTCCTGGAGGTCCTGGCCGGGCTGGACGACGCCCCGGCCCCGGCCCCCGCCCCGGTCCCGCACCAGGCCCCGGCCGCCGTGCAGGACCGGGCCGCCGCGCGGGACCAGGCCCCGGAACCGGCTCCGGCGGCACCGGAACCGCCCCGCCCGGCCCAGACGCCTCGTGCGGCGGCCGACCCGGACCAGCACTTCGGCTGGGACGAGGAGCCGCCCGAGTTCGACTGATCCGGGCCCGGCCGCCCCCTACCGCGGGGACTCCGGGGCGGCCGCCCGGCGGCGGGAGACGATCGCGGTCAGATCGAGATCGACGGTGAAGGGGGTGGAGACCTTCATCCGGTCGTGGAAGATCCCGGTGGAGGTGTAGGCACCGGTGGCGGGCTCCAGCTCGAAGACGTAGACCACGGCCCGGCCGTCCTGGTTCTCCACCCGCCAGTAGTGCGGGATCTTCGCCCGCGCGTACTTCACGGGCTTGGTCTCCCGGTCCCGGGTGACGGATTCGTCGGACACCACCTCGACGGCCAGCAGCACGCTCTCGGCGGGGAACCGCGTCTGCCGCAGGCTCTCGACCGCGTCCGCGCGAACGACGACGACATCGGGTTCGGGCCGGTTCTGGAAATCGATGTCGATGGTGAACTCGCGGACGGTCTCCAGCTCGGGCGGCGCCAGCGACTGCAACTGCCAGGTGAAGAAGTCGACTGCCCGTGAATGGAACAGGGTCTGCGGACTCATGAAGACGAGGCTCCCGTCGATCAGCTCCGTGTGCGGAGGCAGATTCGGGAGTGTGTCCAGGTCATCGGCGGTCCAGCCGCCCACGGGCGGAACCGCCCACCGCGGCTCGGGTGCCTCGGGTTCGACGCTCATCAGTGCTCCCATAGGAAGGAGTCTCGCGGGTTCGTCCAGCGTATCCGCCGGGAACCGGATCAGGCCCACCCGCACGTGTGCACGAGTCACGCGTCGTTGACCAGGCCCGGACGGCGGCCGGGTCCCGGTCACCCCGAGGGCCGGGCAGCCGCGCCCGGAGCGCGCTCACCCCGCCGGAACGATCCGCCCGGTCACCTCGCCCAGACCCACCCGCGTCCCGTGCGGTCCCGGGGCCCAGGCGGTCAGGGTGACCGTGTCGCCGTCCTCCAGGAACGTCCGCTTGCCGTCCGGCAGGTCCAGCGGATCGCGCCCGTTCCAGGTGAGTTCGAGCAGGGAGCCGCGCCGGCCGGGCTCCGCACCGCTGACCGTGCCGGAGCCGTAGAGGTCACCGGTGCGCAGCGAGGCGCCGTTCACCGTCATCTGCGCCAGCTGCTGGGCCGCCGTCCAGTACATGGAGGCGAACGGAGGCTCCGCGACGGTCTGTCCGTTGACCGCGACCGAGATCCGGATGTCGAAGCCGCCCGGCTCCTCCTCGTCCGCGTCCTCCAGGTACGGCAGCAGCGGGACGTCCCGGGCCGGAGGGGCCGTGCGGGCCGCGTCCAGGGCCTCCAGCGGCGTCACCCACGCCGACACGGAGGTGGCGAAGGACTTGCCGAGGAAGGGGCCCAGCGGCACGTACTCCCACGCCTGGATGTCCCGGGCCGACCAGTCGTTGAGCAGACAGAGCCCGAAGACGTGCTCCCGGAAGTCGCCCAGCGCGACGGGCGAGCCCTGCGCGGAGGGGACGCCGACGACGAAGCCGACCTCCGCCTCGATGTCCAGCTTCATCGACGGCCCGAACACCGGAGCCGGGTCCGTGGGCGCCTTGCGCTGGCCCGAGGGGCGCACCACGTCGGTGCCCGAGACGACGACCGTGCCGGCCCGGCCGTGGTAACCGATCGGCAGGTGCTTCCAGTTGGGGGTGAGAGCCGCGCCGTCCGGCCGGAAGATCTTCCCCACGTTGGTGGCGTGGTGCTCGCTGGCGTAGAAGTCGACGTAGTCGGCGACCTCGTACGGCAGGTGCAGCGTCACCGAGTCGACCGGGTACAGCAGCGGTTCCATGTCCGCTCGGTGTGCCGGGACGGTCACCCAGGCGGTCAGCGCCCGCCGGACGTCGCGCCAGGCGGTGCGCCCGGCGGCCAGCAGCGGCATCAGGCTCGGCTGCGCCAGGAGCCGGGCGTAGGGCGAACCGAGCGCGTGCGCGGCAGCGCCGGCGTCCAGCACGTGGCCGCCGACGCGGACGCCGACCCTGCGGTCCGCCGGGTGTCCGGGGGTGGAGAACACGCCGTACGGAAGGTTGTGCGGACCGAAGGGATCGCCCTCGGCCAGATCGAGCGGACTGCTCTGCTCGGGCATCTGTCGCTGCCTCGCTTTCCAGGTCGCTTGAGGACACACGTTACGTCGGGGCCGCCGACCGGCGGCACCGCCTCAAGGACGCGTCATTCCCGCGAAGCCGGGCGGTAACCGCCGTTCAGCCCGCGGTCCGGGGGATCCTCTTCTCCCAGGTCCGGTGGAACACCACCTCGTCACCGTCCCGGCACACGACCTCGTTGGAGGTGAGGAAGTCGTGCGCGTCGGCGGAGGTCTCCGACCGTGTCTCGACCCGCACGTCCCAGCCCATCTCCGGGCGGTGCAGCCGGACCGTCCAGTCGGAGCGCGCCCGCGCCGACAGGGGGTCGTCCTCCTGGACGGTGTACGCCTCGGCGGCGTCCTCGGTGAACTCCAGCCCGTCCGGGTAGACCCGGGTGCCGCCGTAGCGCGGGTCCACCTCCAGGCGCCATTCGCCCTTGGCCACGTCCCGGACCACCAGCCGCTCCGGGCGCTGTTCGTCCAGGGTGGCCGGGTACACGACGTTCAGCGGCTCGGCCTGCTCCGGTTCGCCGAAGGTGATGCCCGGGTCCTCGGTGTACCGGCGTACGGGGAGTTCGACGAGGCTGCCGTCGGCCTCCAGGGTGAAGCCCGCCGAGCCCGCCTGCGGCCAGATCCACGGCCAGTAGGAGGAGGAGACGGCGATCCGGATGCGGTTGCCGCGCGGGAAGGTGTGGCCGATGCCGTTCAGCTCGAACGTCACGTCCTCGGTCTCCCCGACGGGCCAGTCCTCCGTACGGTCGCGTCCGTGCCGGGCCGCCAGGTTCAGGGCTCCCCGGGTCACCAGGGTGGAGGCGCCGTCCGGGGCCACGTCGCAGAGCCGGGCGACGACCTGCCCGCGCGGCACGTCCATCCGGATCCGCAGCCGTACCCGGGGGCGGCCCAGGATCTCGACGGGGCCGTCCTCGACGGGGAACTCGAAGCACACCGACTTGGCGTCCTCGTCACGCTGGTCGGGCGGCAGGTCGGCGGCGTTGCCGAACGGGAAGAAGCGGCCGGCGTCCAGCCCGGTCTGCTGCGGTGAGCGGACGATCCGCGAGCCGCCCGTCAGGGCGTACTCCACCGGGGTGACGTTGGAGGAGGGCCAGGCCGCGTCGCCCACCCAGCGGCCCGGCAGGGTCTCGTAGACGGTGGCCGGGCGGTGCGAACCGCTGATCCAGGACCGCAGCAGGGGCTCGTTCATCACCCCGGTGTCCTCGCCCTTGAGATGCTGGTCCCACCAGCGCAGCGTCTCCTGGAGGAAGCCGATCGCCGGTCCCGGCGGCAGTCCCCGGTCCGGGTACTGGTGCGACCAGGGGCCGATGATCCCGCGTACCTGCCCGGGGTCCAGGTGCTCCACGAGCCGCAGGACGGTGTCGCGGTACGGGTCGTGCCAGCCGCCGACCGCCAGGACCTTCGCCTTGATCGCCCCGTAGTCCTCGCAGACGCTTCCGTGCTTCCAGTAGGCGTCGCGGCTCTGGTGGGCCAGCCAGGTGTGGATGAGGGGTTCGACGGCCTCCAGGCGGTCCACCCACATCTGCCGCCAGTCGTCCCCGACGTCCGCCGGGTCCGGTGGGCGGCAGACGAAGGCGAGCATGGTCGCCGCCCAGGCGTGCATGTCCACACCGAGGACGGAGCCGCCCATGTAGTGGACGTCGTTGTCGTAGCGGTCGTCGGCCGAGCAGACGGTGACGATCGCCTTCAGCGGTTCGGGGGCGAGCGCGGCGATCTGGAGCGAGTTGAAGCCGCCCCAGGAGATGCCGAACATGCCGACCTTGCCCGAGCACCACTCCTGCCGCGCCAGCCACTCCACGACGGCCACCCCGTCGGCCAGCTCCGTCGCGTCGTACTCGTCGCCCGGCATCCCCTCGCTGTTGCCGTGCCCGCGCACGTCCACGCGTACGGAGGCGTAGCCGTGGCCCGCGTACCAGGGGTGGCGCTGCCAGTCGCGCGGGGCGGTCCAGTCGCTCAGCCGGTAGGGCAGGTACTCCAGCAGCGCGGGCACGGGCTCGTCGGTGACCGGCCGCCAGATCCGGGCGTAGAGCTGGGGGCCCGACGTGGATCCTCCGGCCTGGGAGGTGTCCCCGGGCAGGGGGATGTAGAGGTCCTCGTAGGTGGTCTCGTACGGGAACGCGGTGCGGATCTGCATGGTGGTACCTCAGTGGACGGGGTGCATGGTGCGCTTGAGCCAGGGAGCGGCGGCGATGACGGCCACACCGGCCAGCACCGCGACGGCGCCATTGACACCGAAGTAGGCGGGGTTGGACACCTCGCCGTAGAGCTTCACGATCTGTGCCTGAATGCCGTTGGCGAGGGCGAGCGACAGGAACCACAGGGCCATCGTCTGGCTCGCGAACGCCCGGGGCGCGAGCTTGGTCGTGGCGGACATGCCCGAGGTCTCCAGCAGGATGTCGCCGAGCCCGAGCAGCAGGTAGGAGCCGACGATCCACCAGGCGGCCATCTTGTACGTGTCGTCGGCGTGGCCGGAGGTCGGCAAGACCATCAGCAGGAAGGACAGGCCGCCGAGGATCACCCCGATCGCGATCTTGTTCGAGGCGTGCGGCTGCCTCGGCCCCATCCGGGCCCAGACGGCGGCCACCACGGGGGCCAGCGCCACCTCGAAGGCCCCCAGCGCGGAGGCGTACCAGCTGGCCGGGAAGTGGTAGCCGAAGATCTCCGTCCGCGCGTTCGTCGAGGCGAGCAGCATCATCGTCGAGTACGCCTGGAAGAGGATGAAGTTGAAGACGACCGAGGCGAGGAAGAGCACGACGTACGGCCGCAGCCTGCCGCGTTCCTCCGGGGACACCCGCGGGCTCCGGAACATCACCACGAAGTACACGACCGGGGCGATCACCGAGACCAGGGTGAGCACGTCCACGAACCGGTCCATGGTGAGCCAGCCGGCCAGGGCCAGCGCGGTCGCCACGGCGGCCACCACGACGATCCCGAGCGCGATCAGCAGCACGGCCCGGCGCATCGGGCCCGGTGCCAGCGCGTATTCCGCCGCGTGCTTTCGCCCGGCCAGGTGACGGCGGCCCGCCACGTACTGGATCAGACCGAGCGTCATGCCGACGGCGGCGGCCGAGAACCCCCAGTGCCATCCCACGTGGTCGCCGAGCCAGCCGGTGATCAGCGGACCGGCGAAGGCGCCGATGTTGATGCCCATGTAGTAGAGGGCGAAGCCGGCGTCCCGGCGCTCGTCCTCGGTGCGGTAGAGCTTGCCGACCATGGACGCCACGTTGGGCTTGAGCAGGCCGGTGCCCGCGCTGATCAGGCCGAGGCCCACCCAGGTCATGGTGGCGGTCGGCACGGCCATCGAGTAGTGGCCGCAGGCGATGAGGATGCCGCCGTACAGGACGGCGCGGTAGGAGCCGAGGATCCGGTCGGCCAGCCAGCCGCCCGCGACGGAGACCAGGTAGACGAGCGTGCCGTAGGCGGCGGAGACCGAGGCGGCGGTGCCCGGGTCCATGCCCAGGCCCTCGTTCGCGACCGAGTCCGCGAAGAAGAGGACGAGGATCGCCTGCATGCCGAGGAAGGAGAAACGCTCCCAGACCTCCAGCCCGGACAGCGTCATCAGACCCCGTGGCTGGCCGAAGAACGCGTGGTCGTCCTCGGGTGCGGGGCCTTCCGGCTCGGTGGTGGGGGTGGCGTGGGACAAAGCGGCAACTCCTGATCGTATGAGCTGATCCCGAACATACCGGCGGCGGCGGGAAGGCGCCCACGGTGATCCAAACAGGACCGGATACGCTGACTTGAGTGAAGACAGCGACACATCGACATTCCCTGTGATCGTCAGCAGACAGGAGATCCCCTCGTGACCGTCGTCGGGCCGTTCGGGCTGCGCGTGCGGGACCAGGCCCTTGAGGCCGATGTCCAGGCCGGTTTGGCCGCTGTCGAGGCCGGGCTGCTGGACGCCACCAAGAGCGACGTCCCGTTCATCACGGAGGCGGCCCAGCACCTCGTCAGCGCCGGGGGCAAACGGTTCCGCCCGCTGCTGGTGATGCTCGCGTCGCAGTTCGGCGATCCCGAGGCCCTCGGGGTCGTGCCCGCGGCCGTGGTCGTCGAGCTGACGCACCTGGCGACGCTGTACCACGACGACGTGATGGACGAGGCCGACGTACGCCGCGGGGTGGAGAGCGCCAACACCCGCTGGGGCAACTCCGTGGCCGTCCTGACGGGCGACTTCCTCTTCGCCCGCGCCTCGCACATCCTGGCCGACCTCGGCCCCGAGGCCGTACGCATCCAGGCCGAGGCGTTCGAACGGCTGGTCACCGGCCAGATCCTGGAGACCGCCGGCCCGCGCGACGGCTGCGACCCGGTCGACCACTACATGGACGTGCTCGCCGGCAAGACCGGCTCCCTGGTCGCCGTGGCCGGACGCTTCGGCGCCCTGATGGCGGGCGCCGACGAGTCGGTCGTGGACATCCTCACCCAGTACGGGGAGCGGCTCGGCGTCGCCTTCCAGCTCGCCGACGACGTCCTGGACATCGCCTCCGACTCCCACGAGTCCGGGAAGACCCCCGGCACCGACCTCCGGGAGGGCATCTCCACCCTCCCCGTCCTCCACCTGCGCGCACGGGCCGCGGCCGAGGGCAGGCCCGAGGACCTCAAGCTGGTGGAGCTGCTCGACGGCGACCTGAACGACGACGCCCGGCTCGCCGAGGCGCTGCACGGGCTGCGCGCCCACCCGGCGCTGGAGCAGGCCCGCCGCGACACCGTCCGGTACGCGCAGGAGGCACGGGCCGCCCTGACCCCGCTGCCCGAGTGCTACGCCAAGTCCGCCCTCGAAGAGCTGTGCGACGCCGTGGTGCACCGCGCGGGCTGACCCTAGGGTTCCGTCCCCCGGACGTCATACCGCAGGGGTAGGCGGAGTTGCTCCCGGGGGCTGACGCCTGCCGCCGCCCGATTTGGTCAGATGGAGTACACCACTTCCGACCACATCGGGTGAGAAGCGCGGCGGGAAGTGGATGAGCGCAGAGGGATGACAGCCGCCGATCACGGAGGTAGGGCACACATGGCACCGAACGACAGCGCCGAGACCACGGGCGAGGCCACGGGCGAGGTCACGGGCGGGTCCGTGGGCCGCCGGAAGGCGGCGCGCTACATCGTCCCCGTCGCCGTGGCGGGAGTGGCGGCGGCGACCATCGGACTCGTCCCGGCCCTCGCCGACTCCGGCGACCCGGACCTGCCCGCGATCACGGCACAGGAACTCGTCGAGAAGATCGCCGCGTCGGACGAGCAGCAGCTCTCCGGCACCCTGAAGATCAGCACCGACCTGGGTCTGCCGTCCTTGGGCGGGCTCACGGACTCCCTCCTGCCGGGCGGCCAGGGGGGCGCGGACACGTCGAGCGCCGCGCCCGAGGCCAAGCTGACGGAGCTGGCCTCCGGCACGCACACGCTCCGGCTGGCGGCCGACGGCCCCGACCGGCAGCGCCTTTCGGTCCTCGGCAAGGGCTCCGAGTACAGCGTCGTCCACAACGGCGCCGACGTCTGGGCGTACGACAGCGCGAGCGACGAGGTGTACCACCAGCGGGCCGAGGGCGGGGACAAGGACCACCCGGCTCCGAAGGGTGTGCCCGGCACCCCCAAGGAGATGGCCGAGGAGGCGCTCGCCGCGGCGGACAAGACCACCTCCGTCACGGTCGACGGCACCACGCGGGTGGCGGGACGCGACGCGTACCGGCTGCTGATCAAGCCCAAGCAGTCCGGTTCCACGATCGGGGCCATCAGGGTCGCGGTGGACGCCGCGAACGGCGTGCCGCTGAAGTTCACCCTGGCCCCGAGCGGCGGCGGCAAGGGGGTGGTCGACGCGGGCTTCACCCAGGTCGACTTCGCGAAGCCGGACGCCTCGTCCTTCTCCTTCACCCCGCCGAAGGGCGCCCGGGTGACCGAGGCCGACGAGCCGGCGGAGCGCACGGACGAGAAGGCCGACGAGCTGGGCGCCTTCCAGAAGGAGCTGTCCGGGCTGGGCGACCTCGGCGCGGTGAACGTCATCGGCGAGGGCTGGACGGCGATCGCCGAGATCAAGGCGGGCGAGGCCGCCGCCGGGGACCTCTCCGGGATGCCCGCCGAGGCGCAGGGCCTCCTGGGCGCGTTCGGCGACAAGGTCAGCGGCGACTTCGGCTCGGGCACGGTCTTCAAGACCCGCCTGGTCAACGCCCTGCTGACCGACGACGGCTCGGTCTACGTCGGTGCCGTCACCAAGGACGCCCTGGTGAAGGCGGCCGACACCGCCCGGTAGGACCGGTCCCGCACGAACGCCCCGCCGTACGCTCCGTACGGCGGGGCGCTCGCGTAGGGCGGCCTGGGCACGGCGGGGCGTCGCGTACGGCGGGGCCGGGCACGGCGGGAAGGGAGCGCGGGAGCGTATGGACCGTACGGCGGACCGGGCGGCGGACACGGGCCCGGACACGGACACAGGCTCGGGCATGGGCTCGGGCACGGTGATCGAGACCCGGGACCTCACCAAGCGCTACCGGGGCGGCCAGTTGGCCGTCGACGGGCTCGACCTGCGGGTGCCCGGCGGCAGCGTCTTCGGTTTCCTCGGGCCCAACGGCTCCGGCAAGACCACGACGATCCGCATGCTGATGGGCCTGGTCGAACCGACCTCGGGCACCGCCCGGGTGCTGGGCAGCCCCGTCCCGGCCGCCGTCCGCACGGTCCTGCCGCACGTCGGCGCGCTGATCGAGGGGCCCGCGCCGTACGGCTTCCTGACCGGCCGCGACAACCTCCTCCGGCTCGACCGCGCCGACCCCACCGCCGATCCCCGCACCCGCCGCGCGCGAGTGGAGGGCGCCCTGGAGCGGGTCGGCCTCGCGGCGGCGGCCGGGAAGAAGGCCAAGGCGTACTCGCTCGGCATGAAACAGCGCCTCGGGCTCGCCGGCGCCCTGCTCAGGCCCCGCAGACTGCTCGTCCTGGACGAGCCGACCAACGGCCTCGACCCGCAGGGCATGCGGGAGATCCGCGCCCTGGTACGGGAGCTGGCGTCCGAGGGCACCACCGTCTTCCTCTCCTCCCACCTGCTGGACGAGATCGAGCAGGTCTGCGACCACGCCGCCGTCATGGCCAGGGGCCGCCTCCTCGTCCAGGGCCCGGTGGCCGCGCTCGCCGCCCGCGCCCGTGGCCGGCTCGTCGTCACCACCCCCGACCCGGACACCGCCGCCCGCGTCCTGCGCGAGCACGGGACGGGCGGGCTCGCCGTCGACGGGGAACGCGTCGGCGCGGACGCCCCGCCCCCGGACACCGAGTTGGCGGACCTCAACACCGCGTTGGTGCGCGCCGGGGTGCGCGTACGTTCCTTCGGCGTCGAACGCGGCACGCTGGAGGACGCGTTCGTCGCCCTCACCGGAGAGGGATTCGATGTCGCGGGCTGACCTCACCGCCGCCCCGGAACGGAGTGCGCTGTGGACGTTCGGGCTCCTGGGCTCCGAGCTGACCACCGTGCTCCGCCGTGGCCGTACCCTCGCGCTGCTCGGCGTGCTCGCGGCCGTCCCCGTCCTCATCGGGATCGCCGTGCGGATCGAGACCGGCGACGGCTCCCCGGCCGGCCCCGGCGGCGGAGGCGGCCCCGCCTTCCTCTCCCAGGTCAGCCACAACGGCCTCTTCCTGGTCTTCGCGGCCCTCTCCGCGACGCTCCCCGTCTTCCTGCCGATGACGGTCGGTGTGGTCGCGGGGGACAGCGTCGCGGGGGAGGCGAACGCCGGGACCCTGCGCTATCTGCTGGTCGCCCCGGCGGGCCGGAGCAGGCTGCTGCTCACCAAGTACACGTCCGTGCTGGTCTTCTGCCTGGTCGCGACCCTGGTCGTGGCGGTGTCCGGGCTGGTGGCGGGTGCGCTGCTCTTCCCGGTCGGGGAGGTCACGACGATCTCCGGGACCCGGATCGGTTTCGGCGAGGGGCTGCTGCGGGCCGGGCTGATCGCGCTGGTGGTGGCGGTGTCGCTGTCCGGTTTCGCGGCGCTGGGGCTGTTCGTCTCGACGCTCACCGACAGCGGGATCGCGGCGATGGCGGCCACCGTGGGCGTGCTCATCACGGCGCAGATCGTGGACGGCATCCCGCAGTTGGACGCGGTCGGGCCGTATCTCTTCCCGCATCTGTGGATGTCGTTCACGGATCTGCTCCGCGCGCCCGTCTACTGGGACGAGATCGTCCGGAACCTGGGTGTGCAGGCGGTGTACGTCGCGGTGTTCGGCTCGGCCGCCTGGGCCCGTTTCACGACGAAGGACATCACGGTCTGAGGGCACGGTCCGAGGGGTCCGAGGGGTCTGAGGGGGAGCGCCCACCGGAATCCGCCCGCCGCGGTCACTACCGGAGTCCGTCCGCCCGCGCCGCCGGCCGGTCGAGCCGTCCCCCGATCGGCTCGTCGCGGCACGAACGGCACGAACGGTGAGGCGGAACGTCACGACACGGTACGTTCCGTTTCTGCCAGGTCATTGTTCGACTTCTGACGACGAACTGTCAACAAGCGGTGGTCGGTATCCCCCTATGCTCACCGAATGATCACACCGCAGAGTTCCTTGCGCCGCAGCGAGCGGTCACGACGGGCCACGCTGGACGCCGCTCTGGAACTGTGCACGGAGAAGGGGTACGGCCGGGTCACGGTGGAGGCCATCGCGGCCCGCGCCGGGGTGAGCAAGAAGACGATCTACCGGTGGTGGACGTCAAAGGGCGCGGTGCTGCTGGAGGCCTTCACCGACGCGTTCGTCGGTGCGACGCCGTTCGTCGACACCGGGGACATCGCGCTCGACCTGCGCACGCACATCAACAGCGCGGTGCGGCTGACGTCCACGACACCGTACGGACCGGCGTACGCCGGAATCCTCTCCGAGATGCACTACGACGACGCCCTGGCCGAGGCCGTACAGGAGCAGCTTGTCGGCCCGCGCTTCGCCGCGGCCGAGGACCGGTTGCGAAAGGCGCGGGAGCAGGGCCAGATACCGGCGGACGCGGACCTGCCGCTGGCCGTGGAGATGCTGTACGGCCCGGTCTACTACCGCCACGTCCTGCGCAAGCCGCCCCAGGACGAGGCGACGGTGGCCTCCCTGGTGGACCACGTCCTGCGCTCCCTGGGCGCCGAGCCCGGGAGCCCCGGCTGAGGCGAGGCAGGGCCCGGCCCGAGGGCTCAGCCGAACAGCCGCTCCAGCACCACGGCGACCCCGTCGTCGTCGTTCGACAGGGTGATCTCGTCCGCCTCCGCGAGGAGTTCGGGGTGCGCGTCGGCCATCGCCACGCCCCGCCCGCAGAGCCGGAACATCGGCAGATCGTTGGGCATGTCCCCGAAGGCGACCGCCCCGGCGGGGTCGAGGCCCAGCCCGGCGGCGGCCAGGAGGAGGCCGGTGCCCTTGTCCACCCCGTACGGCGCCAGCTCCACCGTGCCGGGGCCCGCCATCGTCACCGAGGCGAGCGTGCCCACGGCCGCGCGGGCCAGGGCGGTCAGCGCGTCGTCCGTCAGCTCCGGGTGGCGCACCAGGACCTTGATGACCGGGGCCGCGAAGAGTTCGCTCCGCCGTGCCACGGGCCGGGCGGGCAGCGACGTGTGCGGCATGCGGTAGCCGCGCTCGATCAGGGTGAGGCCGTCCGGGCCGTCCTGGTCCACCGCCGCGAAGACCGGTCCGGCCCCGGCCTCTATCTTGCCGAGCGCGGTCGCGGCCAGCTCCCGGTCGAGCGTCACCGAGCGCAGTATCCGGGCCGAGCCGGCGTCGTAGACCTGGGTGCCCTGCCCGCAGACGGCGACACCGTCGTAGCCGAGGCCGGTGAGGAGGGCCCGGACGTTCGGTACCGGCCTGCCCGTCACGACGAGATGGCGCGTCCCGGCCGCCGTGGCACGGGCCAGGGCGGCGCGGGTGCGACGGCTCACCGTGTCGTCGGACCGCAGCAGGGTGCCGTCCAGGTCGGTGGCGACGAGGGCGGGGGCGGGTGGCGTGGCCATGGAGGCCAGCCTAGGGACGCCCGGAGCCCCGTCACGCGGACGGGGCTCCGGCCGTACTCACCGCTCAGACGGTGTCGAACTCTCGTGAGGACGGGGCCGCCGGGGTTCTTGGAGTCGCGGACGGGGACCGCGCCGGTGGTGGCCGCGTGGCCGGGGGCCCACTCGACGCAGGTGCCGCCGTTGTTGCTGTAGGAGGACTTGTACCAGCGGAGGGAATCGTTCGTCACGGGGTGCCCTGTGAGGACGGGGCCGCCGGGGTTCTTGGAGTCGCGGACGGGGACCGCGCCGGTGGTGGCCGCGTGGCCGGGGGCCCACTCGACGCAGGTGCCGCCGTTGCCGCTGTAGGAGGATTTGACCCAGGCGGGGGTCGCGGAGTCGGTCGTCACGAGGTGCCCTTTCGTAGCTGGTGGATCATGTCCACGGAGGCCGTCTGCGACAGAGACATGGCCTGGAGCTGATGGTAGTCCCTCATCAGCGGTACGGCTGAGGCCAGTTCACGGTCCAGATGCCCTCGGGTCTGGGACTCGACATAGGAGACCACCGACCGGTCCGCGAGGGTCAACAGGTTCACCGCTCGGTTGAAGGGCCGGTGTTCACCCATGCTGTAGGGGGCGAGCTGAAGCATGGTGTTCGGCCGCTCGGCGAAGTCGACGAGGTGTTGCAGCTGCGCGTCCATGGCGGTGGCCCCTCCAACGGGCCTCCGGACGCAGCTTTCGTCCAGCACCGCGACGACCAGAGGTGGTACGGGGCGCATCAGCGCGGCCTGGCGGTCCAGGAGGAGCGAGAGCCGTTCCTCGGCCTGATCGGGCGTGATGGCGCCCCGCGCGACCGCACTGGCGTCCAGAGCCTGGGCATAGGCCGACGTCTGAAGCAGGCCGGGAATCACTCCCACCTCGAAGAACTTGATCTCCACCGCCCGGCCTTCGAGTCTCACGTACTCGGGAAAGCCCTGGAGAAGTACGCCGTGCCGCAGATCCCGCCACGCTCGCTCGAACGAGTCATCGGTTCCCTCCAGTCCTAACGCTGTGTCAGTGGCGAGCGAAAACCTGCGGGTCGGCGGTTTGTGACCGGTTTCCACGCCCGAGACATGGCGTCCCGAGTACCCGATGCGTACGCCGAACTCGTCCTGATTCCAGCCGCGCGCCTCACGTGCGCTGCGCAAACGCGCGCCGAACGCCGCCGCCGGGCCCGCGTCCGGGTTCAACTCCTTGCGGTTTACCAACACTTCCTCCGCATCCAGAACGTTGAAGCACCCCTGACTCTAGGTCAATGCTGAGCCTCTTGGTAGTGGAACGACTACGGAGAGGAACGGCCATGTCCGTCGAGCGTGAACTGTCCGACCGCCCCGCACCCCCGCCCGTCCCCGCCCCCGGCACGCTCGTGGTGGACACCCGACGCGGGGATCTGGTGGGCGAGTTCCGTGGGGTCGCCGGCCCGTACTGGTCGCTGCGCCCGGTGCGGGGCGGGGCCGAGTGGGAGGCCGACCCCGCGCACGTACGGCCCGCCGACGCCAGGGAGCACCTGCACGCGGCGACGGCCATCGCGAACCGGCGGAGCGCGGGGGAGCGGCTGTGAGGCGCCGCCGCCTTCCGTTCCGCAGGCCGCGTCATGACCCGGAGGGATGAACCGTGAACCAGTGCACCGCCTTCGTCCTGCTGAGCCCGCCGCCCCACCTCGTGGCACTGCTGGAGGACCCGGAACCGGGGTACGTCCTGTGCGAGCTGGGTGAGGGCCACGACGCCGATCACGCCACGCTGCTGTGGGACCTGGACGGCGACAGCGGTGGCGTATGGGCCCGCTGGGGCGAACAGCGCGCCCGGCTGGTTCCGTTCGCCTGGTGTGGGGACGTGGACGCCGAGGGGAACGCGTGCGAACTGTTCGCCGAACACTCCGCCGGGCACAGCTGGGACGTCATCGACCCGACGAGTGCCGTCCTGTGGGAACTTGCCGAGCGGGGCCATCCGCATCTGTTCCCCGAAGGGGACAGGCCCGAGCCGTGACCCCGCCCGCACCAGGCGTACCGCGCCGCGTGGGGCGAGCCGGACCGACGGCTGTGGCTGGACGCGAGCACGGTGGCCGCGCGGCTCAAGTGGCTTGACGAGAAGTGCGTGGCCATGGCCTTCCGCAAGTGGGGACAGGCGCCTGACTTCACGTTCTCACCGGGTCGCCCACGTGGCGTGCGGGCGGGGCGGTCAGTGGACGCAGAATTCGTTGCCCTCCGGGTCGAGGAGTACCTGCCACGAGCCCCCTGGCTCCTCGATCGTGTCCA
Organism: Streptomyces halstedii; assembly: GCA_000720535.1. GTDB lineage: Bacteria > Actinomycetota > Actinomycetes > Streptomycetales > Streptomycetaceae > Streptomyces > Streptomyces halstedii. The sequence continues at coordinate 10,736 of JOAZ01000006.1, read as the reverse complement.
GCACGCTCGCTCCGAGCCCCACCAGCCGGGCCACCTCCTCCTCGCGCTGTCCGGGCTCGGTGTGGACGTCGATGTGGAGGCGGTTCTTCACCGTCTTCGGCTCCACCACCTGCTGGAAGAGCAGACGGCGGCCCAGGCCCGTCCCGCTCCGGGGGTCGTGCGGGTCGTCCGGGTGCCGGACCGCGGCCAGGCCGCGCCAGGCGCGACGGCCGTGGACCTCGACCGTGGCGGCCTCGGGCACCTGCCCGGCGCTCAGCAACTCGTCGATGAGGGGGCTGTTGTCCTCGACGAGATAGCCGAGGGCCTCGGCCCAGAAGTCGGCCTGCCGGTGCGGATCGCCCGCGTCGATGACGAGTTTCCAGTGCAGTGTCATGGAAACCGTTTATAGTGGTTACATGACCGAAGGGGCAACAGAAACGCCGGAGCCGGGGCCGGGTCTGGTCCTGCGGACGCCACGGGGTCGCGCGTTCCGCTTCGACCCCGGCGCGCTCTGTCTGGAGCTGCTGCTCACCAGCGACCCCGGGGGAGTGCCCTGGCACCTGGAGGCCCTGCGCGAACCCGCCGACCTGGTCCGCTGGGCCGGGGAGAGCCGGCTGCCGGACGGGCTGCCGCTCGTCGTCGGTGGCGAGGAGCTGGAGCGGGCCCGTGTGCTGCGCGGTGCGCTCTGGCGCATGACCAGGGCCCGCGCCCGGGGCGAGGACCTCGCACCGGCCGACACGGACGTGGTGAACGAGGCCGCCGCGGCACCCCCGCTGCTGGCCGTGATGACACCCACCGGTCACCGGGCCTGGGCGCCGGCCGCGACCGGCACGGCCCTGCTCTCGACGGTCGCCCGCGACGCGGTGGACCTGTTCACCGGCCCGCACGCCCGGCGCGTCCGGGAGTGCGAAGCCCTGGAGTGCGCCCTGCACTTCGTCGACACCTCCCGTCCCGGCAGACGGCGCTGGTGCGCCATGGGCCGCTGCGGGAACCGCCACAAGGTGCGGGCCCACCGTGCCCGTACAGCCCCTCCCGGCGGGGACGCCGGACGAGCGGAAGGAGAGGCGTGATGCCTACCGGACTGACACAGGACGCGGGATGGGAGATCGGGGTCTCCCGGACCCTGCCCCGGCCCGTCCCGGCACTCTGGGAGTTCGTCACCGGCGAGGAGGGGGTGGCCCTCTGGCTCGGCCCCGGCGTCCGGCTGCCCACCGGGAAGGGCGACGGCTTCCGCACGGCCGACGGCGTCGAGGGGGAGATCCGCGGTTACCGTTCCGGCGAACGGGTGCGCCTGACCTACGGGCCGACGACGGTCCAGGTCACGGTGTCCCCCGGTCGTACGGACGGCAGTGCGGTGCTCCGCCTGCACCAGGAGCACCTGGGCAGCGCCGAGGAGCGCGAGGAGCGGCGTGCCCACTGGCGGGGCGTGATGGACCGGATCGAGGCCGCGCTGAGCTGAGCCGGGCCGCCCGGACCGTACCGGTCCCCTTCGGGTCAGGGCGCGGGCGTACGCTCCTGCGTCGCCGGTCCGCCCGCCTCCGGGTCGGTGACGGCCGGGGCGGGGCCCGCCCCCTCCGGGGCTCCGGCCAGGACCGCGAGGCGCAGGGCCTCGGCCCTTGTCCGCCGTGCCGTGCGCAGCGCGTCCCAGGTCAGCAGGATCAGCGCCACCCAGACCAGCGCGAAGCCGGCCCAGCGCTCGGGCGGCATCGCCTCGTGGAAGTACAGGATGCCCAGCGCGAGCTGGAAGACCGGTGCCAGGTACTGGAGCAGGCCCAGTACGGAGAGCGGCACCCGGATCGCCGCCGCGCCGAAGAGGATGAGCGGGATCGCGGTGACGAGCCCCGTGGCGGCGAGCAGCGCTCCGTGTCCCGCGCCCGAGGAGGCGAACGTGGACTCGCCACGTGCCCCCTGCCACAGCAGGAACCCGAGCGCGGGCAGGAACAGGACGGCGGTCTCGGCGGCCAGCGACTCCAGGCCGCCCATGCCCACCTTCTTCTTCGCCAGACCGTACGTGGCGAACGAGAACGCCAGCGCCAGGGAGATCCACGGCGGCTGCCCGTAGCCGATGGCCAGCACGAGCACCGCGGCGAAGCCCGTCGCGACCGCCGCCCACTGCGCGGGCCGCAGCCGTTCACCGAGCAGCAGCACACCCATGGCGATGGTCACCAGCGGGTTGATGAAGTATCCGAGTGACGCCTCGACGACATGGCCGTGGTTGACGGACCAGATGTACAGGCCCCAGTTGACGGAGATGACGGTCGCGGCGACCGCTATCAGCCCCAGCCTCCGGGGCTGCCCGAGCAGCTCGCGTATCCAGGACCAGCGGCGCAGGGCCAGCAGGGCGATGCCCACCACGCCCAGCGACCAGACCATCCGGTGGGCGAGGATCTCCACCGCCCCCGACGGCTCCAGCAGGGGCCAGAAGAGGGGGACCACGCCCCATATCCCGTACGCGCCGATTCCGTACAGCAGACCTGCCCGCTGCTCGTTCTTCCCTGCCACGGGCCCTCCCGGCGTTCCTGGGTCGGCGAACGTCCGACTGCACGACGGTAGCGCCGCGCGGCCCGCCTGTCATAGCCGTCTCCCGCATACGGTCATGACAGACGGGCCACGGGGGACCCCCCGGAGGACCGGCGGGCCGCTCAGGGGGCCGGAAATCCGCTCACGGGGCCCGTCCCGGAGCCCGGGGAACCGCTCAGAGGGCGGCCACCGCCGAGGCCACCGTGTCGGCCAGCGGTGTCGTCGGCCGGCCGATGAGCCGGGCCAGGTCGCCGCTCGTACCCGCGAGCAGCCCGCGCCCGATCGCCTCGTCCACGTCGACCAGGATGGCGGCGAAAGCCTCGGGCACCCCGGCGCCGACCAGGATCTCCTGGTGCGCGGCGGCCGGGACCCGGTTGTAGGTGATCTCCTTGCCGGTGGCGACGGCGACCTGGGCCGCGTACTCGTCCAGCGACCAGGCGGTGTCGCCGCTCAGCTCGTACGCCGCGCCGAGGTGGCCCTCGCCGGTCAGCACCGCGACGGCGGCCGCCGCGAAGTCCGCCCGGCTCGCGGAGGCGATCCGGCCGTCGCCCGCGTTGCCGACGACGGCGCCGTGGGCCAGGACCGGGGCCAGGTTCGCCGTGTAGTTCTCGGTGTACCAGCCGTTACGCAGGAAGGTGTGGGGCAGCCCCGAGGCGAGGATCAGCCGCTCGGTCTCCTTGTGCTCGGCGGCCAGCAGGAAGTCGGCGTCCGGTCCGCCGAGTATCCCGGTGTACGCGAGCTGCGCCACCCCGGCCGCCTTCGCCGCGTCGATCACGGCGGTGTGCTGGGCCACGCGCCGGCCGACCTCGCTGCCCGAGATCAGCAGGACGCGGTCACCGGCGCGGAAGGCGTCGGCGAGGGTCTCGGGCCTGTCGTAGTCGGCGACCCGGATCTCGACGCCCCGGGCGGCCACCTCGGCGGCCTTCTCCTTGTCCCGGACGACGGCGGTGATCCGCTCCGCCGGGACCGTGGCGAGCAGGTGCTCGACGACGAGGCGGCCGAGTGCGCCGGTGGCTCCGGTGACGACGATGCTCATGGGGGTTCTCTCCTGGGGTGCGCTGATCCTGCGGGAAGGGACTCACTCACCCTACGGGGGGTACTAACCTGGGGAAAGTACCCACTTTGGAGTAAGGTACTGGCATGACGGTAAGCATCCTGGACGAGGTGGGCGGACGGCGCCCCGACGTCAACCAGCAGAACTGCCCCTCGCGACTGGTCCTCGAACACGTCACCAGCCGGTGGGGCGTGCTCGTGCTGGGCGCCCTGCTGGCGCGCTCGTACCGCTTCAGCGAGCTGCGGCGGACGGTCGGCGGCGTCAGCGAGAAGATGCTCGCGCAGACCCTCCAGACGCTGGAGCGCGACGGCTTCGTCCACCGTGACGCCAAGCCGGTCATCCCGCCCCGCGTGGACTACTCGCTGACGCCGCTCGGCCGGGAGGCGGCCGAGCGGGTCTGGGAGCTGGCCCGCTGGTCCGAACAGCGGCTGGACGCGGTGGAGTCGGCCCGCGAGGCGTACGACGCCCGGCGCGGCCGGACCGTCTGAGGCGCCCAGGCCCCCGGGCCCCCGGCCGTCGGTCCGTCTGAGGCCCCCGGGCCCCCGGCCGTCAGTCCGGCTGAGGTGCCCGGCCCTCCTTCATGACGTGCAGGGCCCGCGACACGTCGAAGGGCAGGATCGTCACCGCCACGTGCGGCAGGGTGCTCAGCGTCTTCGCCACCCCCTCGCCCGTACCCCGGTGCAACAGCTTCCCCAGCACATGGCGGTACAGCCGCCGGGGCACCAGGACCGTCAGCGAGGTGTCCCCGTCGGCGGTCGTGCGGGCCGCGAGTTCGGCCATGGCGTGGTGCAGCCGCCGGTCCGGGCAGGCCACGACGTCCAGCGGCACGGAGGTCGCGGAGGTGTCCTCCCACCGGGCCGCCAGCCGCTCCGCGTACGCCTCGTCGATCGCGAAGTGCACCGCCCTGATCCCGTCGGGGTGCAGCTCATGGGCGTACCGCAGGCACTTCAGGGTCGCGAGGTCGAGCCGTTCGACGAGGATGAACACCAGATGGTGGCGGGTGAGCGGGCGGTCGGCCCCGGGCGGCTGGATGCCCTCCAGGGCGGCGGCCTCGCTCCGGTACTCGCGATTGATGCGGATCAGCGCCCACACACCGATCGGGAAGACCACGACGACGAGCCACGCGCCCTCGGTGAACTTGGTGATCGCGAAGATCACCACCACGGCGGCCGAGCTGGCCGAGGCGAGGGCGTTCACCGTGATCTTGGTACGGCGGTGGGGCTCGCGGCGCCTGAGGTGGTACGCGGTGAGGCCGGCACCGGCCATGGTGAAGGCCGTGAACACGCCGATCGCGTACAGGGCCACCAGCTTGTCCACGCTGGCCCCGGTCACCAGCAGCAGGGCCAGCGAGATGACGGCGAGGCAGATGATGCCGTTGGAGAACGCCAGCCGGTGCCCGCGCCGGGTCAGCACCCGGGGCAGGAACCGGTCCTGGGCGACGAAGCTCGCCAGGAACGGGAAGCCGGTGAACGGGGTGTTGGCCCCGGTGTACAGCACCAGAGCCGTCGCCAGCTGGACGAACACCAGCCCCACCGTGCCCACCGGCCCGCCCCCGAACGCGAGATGGGCCTCCTGCGCGATGACGGTCGGCGTGCCGTCCTTGTACGGCACGGCATGGGTGAAGTGCGCCAGCGTGGAGACGCCGAGGACGAGGAACCCCAGCACACAGCTCATGGTGATCATCGTGCGGCGGGCGTTGCGGCCCTGCGGCTCGCGGAACGCGGAGATGCCGTTCGAGATGGCCTCCAGCCCGGTCAGCGAGGAGCCGCCGTTGGCGAACGCCCGCAGCACGATGAAGAGCGAGGCCCCGTACAGCCAGCCGCTCCCCTCGGTGCCGATGTGCACCACCCCCGGGGCGTGCAGATCGGCGTGCGGAAGGTCCCCGGCGAGACCGCGTACGGCCGCGACGACGATGACCAGCCCGATCGCCGTCATGAAGAGGTAGGCGGGGAGGGCGAAGAGCCGCCCGGCCTCGCGGACGCCCCTGAGGTTCCCGTACGCCAGCACCGCGATGGCGAGGACGGAGATGGGGAGCTGGAAGCGGTCCATGCCGCTCCAGCCGATCCCGGTCAGATGGGCGAGCGAGATCAGCGCGTTGGTGCCCGCCGACACCTGCACGGCGACGGTGACCACGTAGTCGACGAGCAGGGCGACGGCGGCGACCTGGGCGATGTCCGGCCCGAAGTTCTCCCGCGCCACGACGTACGAGCCGCCCGCCCGCGTGTAGATCATGACGACGTCGCTGTAGCAGAGCGTCAGCAGCAGCAGGACGAGCAGGATCGCCCCGGTCACCGGCATGAGCAGGGTGAAGGCCGCCACCCCGGCGGCCGGCACCAGGACCCGGAGCATCTGCTCCGAGCCGTACGCCGAGGAGCTGATGCAGTCCGAGGCCAGGACGCCGAGGGCCGTACGGTTGCTCAGCTTCTCCCCGCCGAGCCGGCTGCTGGTGAGCGCTTTGCCGAGCAGGTGGTTCTTGACCCGGTACCCCGGGCCGCTGTCCAGGGCCATGGCGTCATGATGGGCCGCCCGGCACGGGGCCGGGGCGGCCAAACGCCGGGCGGGCGGAAAGTCTGCCCGTCCGGCGCTGGAGAGGCGGCGCCGGTCCGGCCGGGGCGCCGGGTGGGGCGGGGTCAGCCGACGACGGTCCAGGTGTCGTTGCCCGCCAGCAGCCCCGCCAGGTCGCCCTTGCCCCGCTGCTCCACGGCGGCGTCGAGCTGGTCGGACATGAGGCGGTCGTAGACCGGGCGCTCCACGCTGCGCAGCACCCCGATCGGGGTGTGGTGCAGCGTGTCGGCGTCGGCGAGCCGGGAGAGGGCGAACGCCGTGGTCGGGCTCGGGTTGTGGGCGTCGTGGACGAGGATCCGGGACCGGTTCTCCTCGGTCACCGCGACCACCTCCAGATCACCGGTGAGCGGATCGCGCACCACGCCCTTGGAGTCGTCGGTACCGAAGAGGATGGGACGGCCGTGTTCCAGGCGGATGACCGCCTCCTGCGCCTTCTCCTTGTCCTTCAGCACCTCGAAGGCGCCGTCGTTGAAGATGTTGCAGTTCTGGTAGATCTCCACCAGCGCGGTCCCCGGGTGGTCCGCCGCCGCCCGCAGCACGCTCGTGAGGTGCTTGCGGTCGGAGTCGACGGTCCGCGCCACGAAGGACGCCTCGGCGCCCAGGGCAAGGGAGACCGGGTTGAACGGCGCGTCCAGCGAGCCCATCGGCGTCGACTTGGTGATCTTGCCCAGCTCCGAGGTGGGGCTGTACTGACCCTTCGTCAGGCCGTAGATCCTGTTGTTGAACAGCAGGATCTTCAGGTTGACGTTGCGGCGCAGCGCGTGGATCAGGTGGTTGCCGCCGATGGACAGCGCGTCGCCGTCACCCGTGACGACCCACACCGACAGGTCCCGCCGCGAGGTGGCGAGCCCGGTGGCGATGGACGGGGCGCGGCCGTGGATGGAGTGCATCCCGTAGGTGTTCATGTAGTACGGGAAGCGGGACGAGCAGCCGATGCCCGAGACGAACGCGATGTTCTCCTTGGCCAGACCCAGTTCGGGCATGAAGCCCTGCACCGCGGCCAGGACCGCGTAGTCCCCGCACCCGGGGCACCAGCGCACCTCCTGGTCGGACTTGAAGTCCTTCATGGACTGCTTGCCCTCGGCCTTCGGGACCAGCTGGAGGAGTTCGTTGGCGTCAGACATCGATGGCCTCCTTGAGAGCGGTGGCGAGCTGCTCGGCCTTGAAGGGCATGCCGTTGACCTGGTTGAAGCTCTGCACGTCCACCAGGTACCTGGCCCTCAGCAGGGTGGCGAGCTGGCCCAGGTTCATCTCCGGGACGACCACCTTGTCGTACCGGGCGAGCACCTCCCCGAGGTTGGCCGGGAACGGGTTGAGGTGCCGCAGATGAGCCTGGGCGATCGTCTCGCCGGCCGCCCGCAGCCGGCGGACCGCGGCGGTGACGGGGCCGTACGTCGAACCCCAGCCGAGCACCAGCGTCCGGGCGTCCGCCGGGTCGTCGACCTCCAGGTCCGGCACGGCGATGCCGTCGATCTTGGCCTGGCGGGTGCGCACCATGAAGTCGTGGTTGGCCGGGTCGTAGGAGATGTTCCCCGTGCCGTCCTGCTTCTCGATGCCCCCGATCCGGTGCTCCAGGCCCGGGGTGCCGGGCACCGCCCACGGGCGGGCCAGCGTCTCGGGGTCGCGCTTGTAGGGCCAGAACACCTCGGTGCCGTCGGCCAGCTGATGGTTGGGGCCGGTCGCGAACCGGGTGCGCAGGTCCGGGAGGCCGTCCACCTCCGGGATGCGCCAGGGCTCCGAGCCGTTGGCCAGGTACCCGTCGGACAGCAGGAAGACCGGGGTGCGGTAGGTCAGGGCGATCCGGGCCGCGTCCAGCGTCGCGTCGAAGCAGTCCGCCGGTGTACGGGGGGCGACGACCGGGACCGGCGCCTCGCCGTTGCGGCCGTACATCGCCTGGAGCAGGTCGGCCTGCTCGGTCTTGGTCGGCAGGCCCGTGGACGGGCCGCCGCGCTGGATGTCGATGATCAGCAGCGGAAGCTCCAGGGAGACCGCGAGGCCGATGGTCTCCGACTTCAGGGCCACACCGGGTCCCGAGGTGGTCGTCACCGCGAGCGAACCGCCGAAGGCCGCGCCCAGCGCCGCCCCGATCCCCGCGATCTCGTCCTCCGCCTGGAAGGTCCGCACGCCGAAGTTCTTGTGGCGGCTGAGCTCGTGCAGGATGTCGGACGCCGGGGTGATCGGGTACGAGCCCAGGTAGAGCGGCAGATCCGCCTGCCGGGCCGCCGCGATCAGCCCGTAGGACAGGGCCAGGTTTCCGGAGATGTTGCGGTAGGTGCCGGTGGGGAAGGCCTCGGACGCGGGGGCCACCTCGTAGGAGACCGCGAAGTCCTCGGTCGTCTCACCGAAATTCCAGCCCGCCCGGAAGGCCGCCACATTCGCCTCGGCGATCGCCGGCTTCTTGGCGAACTTCGACCGCAGGAACTTCTCCGTACCGTCCGTCGGACGGTTGTACATCCAGGAAAGCAGCCCGAGCGCAAACATATTCTTCGAACGTTCGGCCTCTTTGCGGGAAAGTCCGAACTCTTTCAGCGCCTCGATCGTCAAAGTCGTCAACGGCACCGGGTGCACGTTGTACGCGTCGAGGGAGCCGTCCTCCAGCGGAGACGTCTCGTAACCGACCTTCGCCATGGGGCGTTTCGTGAACTCGTCGGTGTTCACGATGATGTCGGCCCCGCGCGGCACATCGCCGATATTGGCCTTCAGCGCCGCGGGATTCATCGCGACCAGCACATTCGGCGAGTCGCCCGGCGTGAGGATGTCGTGGTCCGCGAAGTGCAGCTGGAACGACGAGACGCCCGGCAGCGTCCCGGCGGGCGCCCGGATCTCGGCCGGGAAGTTCGGCAGCGTCGACAGGTCGTTCCCGAACGACGCGGTCTCCGACGTGAAGCGGTCGCCGGTCAGCTGCATACCGTCGCCCGAGTCACCCGCGAACCGGATGATCACCCGGTCCAGGCGCCGGATCTCCTTCGCGGTGGCACCCGCGGAACCGAGCTGGGGGACACGTTGTTCCCCGACGAGCGCCTCGTCGGCCTCGTCGGTCTTTCCGGCTGGGCTACTGACCTGGCTGGTCACTGAACTGGACCTCCCTCGGGGCGGCGGCTCGGGACCGTCCGGCCCGCCGGCGGTCCAAGGCTCCACCCTACTTCTGTAAGGGTCGCCTTCCTCGGATCGATCATATGGCCGATGTGCTTTTGAGACAGAGATTCTTTCGGGTTCCGTCGCATGTCACCGGCGCCGCCGCCTTCGGGATAAACATCGGCTTCTCGGTCTTTCGACCTAGGTCCCGCCCTGGAATCCCGGCTTCCGGTTCTCCCCTAGGAGTTCAGATAGGTGAGGACCGCGAGAACGCGCCGGTGATCACCCACGCTCGGTGACAGGCCCAGTTTCAGGAAGATGTTGCTGACGTGCTTCTCCACGGCCCCGTCGCTCACCACCAGCTGTTTGGCGACCGCCGAATTCGTCCGCCCCTCGGCCATCAGACCGAGGACCTCCCGCTCGCGCGGCGTGAGCCCCGCCAGCACGTCCTGCTTGCGGCTGCGGCCCAGAAGCTGCGCCACCACCTCGGGGTCCAGGGCCGTCCCGCCCTGGGCGACCCGCACCACGGCGTCCACGAACTCCCGGACCTCGGCCACCCGGTCCTTCAGCAGGTAGCCCACCCCCCGACTGCTGCCGGCCAGCAGCTCGGTGGCGTACCGCTCCTCCACGTACTGGGAGAGGACCAGGACCCCGATCTGCGGATAGTCCTTCCGCAGCCGCACCGCGGCCCGCACGCCCTCGTCGGTGTGGGTCGGCGGCATCCGTACGTCGGCGACCACCACGTCCGGCAGCTCACCCCGCCCCGCCAGGTCGCCCACCGTCTTGATCAGCGCCTCGCCGTCCCCCACCCCCGCCACGACGTCGTGCCCGAGATCGGTCAGCAGCCGGGTGAGTCCCTCCCGGAGCAGTACCGAATCCTCGGCGATCACGACCCGCACCCTGTCCTCCACGACGCTGTGTCCCCCACTGTTGAGATCGATTCGCCCCCGGTGTGTCGGTGGCCGGCCCGCACACGGCGGCGCCTCGGACGCCGCCGGGGCCCGCCCCGGGGACGTCCAGCATCCCAGGATCCGCGCCCGAACGGTACGTACCGAGGATCCTTCCGCCCGGCGGCAGCGCGTGGTGCCCCGGCCCGCCAGGACGGCGGTCGGGGCACCACGGGTCGCGGCCGGGCCGCCGGTCAGCCGCGCCAGGGCAGTTCGGCGGTGACCGTCGTCGGGCCGCCGGCCGGGGACTCGACGACGAGTACGCCGTCCACCGCGTCCAGCCGCTCGGCGAGCCCGGCCAGACCGCTGCCCGTGGAGGCGTCGGCCCCGCCCCGGCCGTTGTCGCTGACCTGGAGCATCAGCCGGTCCGCCGCACGCCACACGTCCACGGTGGCCCGGGTGGCCCGGGAGTGCTTGCTGACGTTCTGGAGCAGCTCCGACACCGTGAAGTACGCGATGCCCTCGATCGCCTGGGCGGGCCTGGAGTCCAGATCCACCTCGACGGTGACGGGGACGGTGCAGCGGGAGGCGATGGAGGAGAGTGCGGCGTCGAGGCCGCGGTCGGTGAGGACGGCGGGGTGGATGCCTCGGGCGAG
>JOAZ01000005.1 GCA_000720535.1 Streptomyces halstedii | reverse complement strand
TCGGTCCCGTTTCACCGGGGCCCTCCGGGCGCTTCCCTTCGTTCTTGCGTTTCCGACTCTATCAGACTCTTTCGTGTCCGATTCCCGGTCGAAGCGGGTATCGCGTTCTTCCGCTTTCCAGTTCTTCGCTTTCGCGTTTCCCTTTCGGCGTGGTCACTACGTTAACCGATTTCCTCGGTGACTCATAATCGAGCCGTCGGGATGAATTCCGGCATGCCGAAACCGCACCCGCCAGGGGTGAATCGTAGGTAGTGGTGTGCCCTCTCGCGGTGCTCCGGCCCGGTCCGATGGACCCGGCCGACGACTGCATCCGTTCAAGCGGCTCGGACTACATTAGGGAAGCCACGTACGCGAGTCAAGTTGGTCAAGATGGGCGGCGGCGACGCGGCACATGGGCCCGGTAGGGACTGACCGTCCGGTCGCCGTCGATCCAGAAGCGCCACGGATGGTGGGCCCCGTCCCCGCCCACGCCGGCGCGGGGGCCGCTGCCCACTTCGATCTCGCCGGCCCGCAGCAGGACCCCACTCGCCATGCCCTCGGGCCCGCACACCAGATTGAGGCAGTGCCGCATCCCATAGGTGACGCACCAAGCATGTACGTCGTTAGCATCGGCAAGGCAACGACAAGCAGGAGATATGACAGTGCGAGCGATCATCTACGCCAGGCTCAGCCCCACCCCGAGGGGCGAGGAGTCCAAGGGCGGGAACCTGACACAACAGGTCGAGCTGAGTCAGGCGCTGTGCGACCGGAACGGCTGGTCCGTCGTAGCCGTGATCGTCGAGAAGGACACCTCAGCCTCGACCAAGCGGGGGGCCAAGCGAAGTGACGAGTGGGAGCACGTCAAGGCTCTGGTGGAGGACGGCAAGGCAGACGCCATCGTGTCTCGCCACTTCGACCGCATGTACCGCACCCCCTGGGATCTTGAGGACCTGGTGGACCTCGCCGAGTCGACCGGCGTCACACTGGCCGCCGCACAAGCTCAGGGAGTGCTCGACCTGTCCACCCCGTCCGGCCGTCTCGCTGCTCGCATCGGCGCTGTGGTGGCCCGCAACGAGACCGAGATGCGAGTAGAGCGTCAGGTACTCGGACACCAGCGCCGTAGAGAGTCGGGCAGGCCCTTCTGGAGTACTCGCCCCTTCGGCTTCGAGCGCGACGGCAGGCACCGTGCGGCAGAGGCGGAGGCCCTACGGCAGGCGTACCGGGATGTCCTGACCGGTGTCTCCCTCTGGTCCATCGCGAAGGACTGGAACACCCGTGGACTGCTCTCGCCGCACGGCAATGAGTGGCGCAGCTCGAACCTTCGGGGTGTCCTCTTGAAGCCGAGGAACGCGGGAATCCAGACGTACTCGCAGTGGGTCGAGAAGCCGGACGGGAAGCGCGTGCGGCTGACCGAGGAGACCGGTGCGGGCAACTGGGACGCGATCGTCTCCGAGGGCATGTTCCGGGCGCTGGTCCGCTACCTGAGCGATCCCGAGCGCAACACGGGCGGCGGCGGCAAGCGCAAGGCCCTGTTGTCCGGCGTCGTCCGCTGCTCAAAGTGTCAGGCCGTCGCCACTCAGGGGTGGAGCAAGAAGAACGCGGCAGGTGAGCGGTACCGCATCTACACCTGTTCAGGTGGGCGGTGCATCACCTGCCCGGCAGACGCTCTTGACTCCTTCGTGGTCCGGAAGGTCATCGACAAGGCCGAGGAGTGGAACGCGGCACCAGCCACGGATAACGCAGACGAGGAGCGAGAGGCCGAACTGCTGGCCGAGGAGACTGCCGCGTCCGAGAGGCGCACCGCCCTGGCGGAGATGTTCGCTGTGGGGGACATCGACGGGTCGACCCTGCGGACGGGCATCGCCAGGTGTGACGCCGACCTGACCAAGATCCGGGCCGAGCTGGCAGACCTGGCGGCGAAGCGGGTGCGCGTCGACCTGGGCGACGTCGAGTACCTATGGGAGGAACTGGACTACGAGGACCCCGACCGCATCGACTACGTGCGGACCGTCGTCATGCAGGTCTGCGAGCGAGTCGAGCTGATGCCGCGCGGTCGAGGGGTTCGGTCCTTCAAGGGCGAGCACTGCCGGATCACGTTCCGGAACCCTTGAGATCCGACCGCGGAGAGCCGAGCCGGCTGTCGGCGCTCAGTGAGCACGGGCCCTGTCTGACGAGTGCCGGGCGGGGCCCTTTGCCATGCCCGTCGAGGAAGTGCGCCCCTCTCGCTCCCCAGTTCATGCAACAACGTGCATGAGTCACGTCCGTGCATGGACGGCCGCGAGCGGCCCCCGTACGGTCGTCTCAGACGGCCTGACCGGGCCGCCAAGTCAAGGGGGTTCCGCATTGCACGCGAAGAACTGACGCGGCTCACCGGCAACGGCAACGGCACGTGTGGAGAGGACGACTGCCCGAACGTCTACCGCACCGCTTCCGGCTCCATCGTGGTTCAGGGCGACGTGTCCGACGTCTTCACTCCCCCGCAGGGGGAAGGGCTCGTGGAGATCCCCGAGAGCGTTCTTCGGGAGGCTGTTCGTGCTCTTGGATGGTGACGAGTGGCGGGCGATGCTCCAAGGCTTCCAGTCGGAAGCGTGGCGGCTGGAGACCCTGCCCCAGTACCTCGTACCGCAAGAGGCGGGAGAACTCGCAGCCTTCCGCGCAGGCAAGCGCGTCGCCCCGCACGCCTACTCGTCCGCGTACACGGAGGACCTGAAGCGGTTGCGCGGTGACGGGAGGAGCAAGGGTCGAGTGCACGTCCTGACTCGACCGCTCTCCGAGTACCTGCGCTTCGAGTTCTCCCGGTACTACGCCCCGCACGTGCTCGCCGGGGAGGACATCCGCATCCTTGACGTGACCGAGCGAGAGAACCCATTGCCGGATGTCGGGGACTTCTGGATGTTCGATAGCTCGACGGTCGTCCTGATGCACTACGAGGGCGACGGCACGCAGATCAGCCGGGAACTGCACAAGGGTGACCCTGCGCCGTTCATCGAGTGGCAGCGCATCGCCGTTGCCGAGTCGGTTCCCTTCCTGGAGTACGCGGAGCGCGTGACGGAGTGACGTTCGAAGCTGAGCAGCTTGGCGAGTCTGGTACCGAACTCGCCTCACTGCTTCGGAACCTGCGCAAGCGAGCCGGCCTCTCTGGGGACCGGCTCGCAGCGCGCTGCAACATGTCCCAGTCGAAGGTGTCTCGCATCGAGAACGGCCGGACACGGCCGTCCCTGGTCGACGTCGAGCAGATCCTGCGAGCGCTGGACGCTCCGCCGGAACTCGTCGCCGAGGTCTCCGCCCTCGCCAGAATGGCAAACACCGAGTGGCGGAACCTCCGAGAGCTTCGACGCAAGGGACTCGGTACGAGACAGACCGAGCTGAAGTCGCTCGAAGCGTCCTCAACGCACATGCGCTACTTCCTGCTCTCGATGGTCACCGGGTTGCTCGCAACCCCGGAGTACGTACGGGCGAGCCTGGCCCACTCGACGGCCGACACGAGCAAGGCCGTAGCGGGGAAGCTGGGACGGCAAGCCGTCCTCTACGACGCCTCGAAGCGTTTCACGTTCGTTCTGACCGAGCAGGCGGTTCGCTGGCCGGTCGTCTCATCACTGGCACTGGCCGAACAGATGGACCGGCTGGCGTCCCTGACCTACCTCCCGAACGTTCAGATCGGAGTGATCCCCGTAGAGGCACCGACACCCCGAACCCCTCTGAATACGTTCACCATCTACGACACCGCGTTGGTCACCATCGAGACGACGGCGGGAAGCCTCGTACTCCGCGACGGCCGAGACGTTCAGGCGTACCTGAAGGAGTTCGCCGGGTACGAGGAACACGCCCACTTCGGCGAAGACCTCCGGGCACGGCTCGCCGAGTGGTCCGCCGCTTGCCGTGCATGACTTCAGTCGACTACGCGACTGAAGCGCCATCCCGTACGCACCCCGGGGGGATCATCCTTCGGCAGGCGAACAGTCGGGAGGTCGCACGGATGAGCACACCCAGGACGACGATGGCAGGGCCGGTGAACCTGACCCTTCCAGAGGGAGACCCGAACCCCGTCGCGGGATGTCGGCAATGCCTCGGCGTCGCCGTGACCCGGGCCAACGCCCGATCGGTCGGCGACTACTCGAAGGCGACGGACGCGAACGTCGTGCTCCGCACGCACCTCCGGGAAGACCACGGGGCCGAGTGATGCCGCGTGCGGTCCTGCGGTTCGTGACGCACCGAATCACGCAGCATCCGGACACGGACGTGACCTATGAGGCGGAGTGCCTGCACTGCAAGTGGAAGGCGGAGCCGTCGACGGACAGTGCGGCGGTGGACGTCGAGTGCATGAGTCACACCGGCCTGAGCAACCATCGCGGCTTCCGGCGGATGTGTACGTCGTTCGCCATGGTGGTGCGGGCTAAGTAGGGCAGTGTTGTACGTCCATGTACGACAACGGCCCCCGACGTAGGGCCGAGGGCCTGTCTGCACTGCTGTGCGCCTGTCTCAGATGGGCGGGCACATCACCGCAGGTCACAGCCCTGCCCTTACAGGTGTCGCATGTCGTTGGCTGCCCGATCGGCACGCCTCGCGTGTCGCGGTCCCGCCTGATCGACACGCCACGCATGTGAGCTACGGCCGGAACCTCTTGGCCTTGCGTATGCCGTGCTCATCGCAGGTTGCGTCCCCGATGCCCTTCTGGAAGTGGGACACCGGGAGTATGAGGCACCGGCGGTTGGACTCCGTCTCGATGAAGCCCCACCCCTTCGCCTTGCGCACATGGTTGTTCAAGGCGTTGTTGCTTGGCACCTTGCCTTCCTTGTCGACGAGAATCTTGTTCAGCTCATCCTGTGGGAACTCGGCGTGCCCGATCTGGTTGGCCCATCCCATGGCTGCGTACTCGACACGGTGGGCGTAGTCGAAGCGTGGGTCTCGTGCCCGCCGCTTGTACTGCTCCTGAGACACAGCGGCGAAGTCGCCTTCGAACTGAAACGGAATGCGTCCCACTGTTGGCAGTCCCTTCCTGTGAGGCGCACACGGGCGCGCCAGTGACCCCCGCCGGATGGCGGGACATGTGCCTCCCTCTCTTCGCGGGGTGGACCGTGCACGGATGGCGCGGTCTCTCTTCACAGGTGGACGCCCAAGCCTTCGGGGCCTGGACTCGGTCTCGTGCGGTCGGGGGCGACGGCGGCGACCTGGCCGAGAGACCTTACACGCAGGAGAGAGGACCCCGTTCAGGGAGCCCTCCCGTGTGGTGCTGCTCGAAGCACTCAGCCTGAGACATCCTCAAGCGGAAGGTGGTCTCGGAAGTACTGCGACTCCAGCCACTCCTCCTTGACGAAAAGTGGACGTGTAAGGCGCGCATTCCCGACCCGCTGCGAACGCAGAAGAAGTCCGAGATCGGTCAGGGAAAGCGACTCGTCAGGGGTGTAAAGAATCCAGTTCCCATGCTCCGCAGCGTGGTCCAGCAGAAACTGATGGCCCTGCACTGGATCGCTCCCTGCCAACGGGAAGCCGGCCAGGAAGACCTGCGGACCGGTAGCTGCATCCAGCGCGACGCATGCGAGCTTGCCCGCGTCGTAGAACGCCTTCACCCCGTCCGGGAAGTCTTCCTGCTCGTACGGACCACCGACCCGTGCCAGAGGCCCAGAGACCAGCAGTGCGTCGGCGACCTCGGCTGGAGACATCCCGAACTGCAGCGGCCCCACGCCTTCTCCGGATCGCTGCTCCCAGCGCTCCCGCTCCGCATCTGCGCTCATCCACCCACCCCCACGCCTGACCGGTCCAGATCTGTGTCTGCTGCTTTGATTCGCATGCACCAGGCAGGGACAAGATCCCAACTCGGCTGCTCGAATGCCAACTGGGGTGCTCAGTCACACCCACCCGTCCGGTCCGAGTCGGCGCACGTCGGCAGTCACTCGACCGGCCAGGAACGCGTCACGCGCCGCGCTCGCGAACGATCACGCAACTTCTGGTCCAACTCCGCTCCGACTCACCGGCGGGCCGCGAGCGAGGCGCACAGCGGCTCAGGCTCCGGCGGGCGGTTTGGCTCGCGGGCTCAGTCGGTACGCCGAGACCGTTGGATCATCGGCGAGGTAGAACCGGTGTTGCCAGTCGTGGGCCTTGCTCACGCCTACCCGAGGACCAACCTGGATGAGCGCGGTAGGTACCGACTCGCCCTCGGACAACATGACCGAGGTGCCTGTCAGGAGGTCCGCGCCGTTGTGCTCTGCCGTGATGCCGAGTGCCTGGCAGAAGTTCCCCGGGCCTCGGGCAAGACGTGGGGTCTCGACCCTGACCCCTCTCCGCTTGCGTGCCAGGTCTACCCCCTCGATGACCCTGCCTGCCCGGATGAGGACAGCTGAGGCGATGCCATCCGTCCCGGTGACGACGTTCGCGCACCAGTGGAGACCGTGGGACCGGTAGACATACAGGTGTCCTGCGGGTCCGAACATGACGGCGTTACGGGGTGTCCGGCCTCGGTAGGCATGGGAAGCTGGGTCAGCCGTGCCGGAGTACGCCTCGGTCTCCGTAATCGCGATGCTCACGGTTCCCTCGGCGGTCTTGCAGGTGAGGATGCTCCCGAGCAGCTTGGGGGCGACCTCTTCAGCAGGATGGGCGAGGAGATCGACGTTCATGCTGACCGCCTTGACATGCCATACGTGAAGTACACGTACGAATGCCCCGGCGGGCCGAACATCACGCTGTTGCGGGGGGTGGGCCCGCGGAAGGCGTGGGAGCCGGGGTCGATCTCCCCCGCGTACGCCTCGACCTCCGTCAGCCGCAGTTCGATGGGCCCCTCGTCGGTGGTGCGTACCAGGACGCGGCCGAGCAGGTCGGGGGCCACGTCCAGAACGGGCCGGTCGAAGAAGTCCCGCGTGAGCGGCGTACGGTCCATGCGCGTTTCCATGCCGTCCCAGGGTACTGGGAGGGCCCGGCACGGAACCGGTTGCCGTCCTCGCGCGTATGTAGGGGACAGAACCTTAGGAGGAAACACATGGGCTTCAAGCGGCTGCTCGCGAGCATGGGTGCCGGCGGTGCCTCGGTGGAGACCGAGCTCACCGAACTCAATGTCGTCCCCGGTGGAGTCGTCCAGGGTGAGGTGCGCGTGCAGGGCGGTTCCGTGGCCCAGCGGATCGAGGGCCTGTCGGTCGGTCTGCGCGCACGTGTCGAGGTCGAGAGCGGTGACCAGGAGACCAAGCAGGACATCGAGTTCACCAAGCTGCGGCTGGGCGGTGCCTTCGAGGTCCAGGCGGGCGCCGTGCACGTCGTCCCCTTCGGGCTGGAGATCCCCTGGGAGACGCCGATCACCATGTTCGCCGGACAGCACCTGCACGGCATGGACATAGGGGTGACCACGGAGCTGGAGATCGCCCGTGCCGTGGACTCCGGCGACCTCGACGCCGTCAACGTGCACCCGCTCCCCGCGCAGCAGGCCGTCCTCGACGCGTTCGGGCAGCTGGGGTTCCGTTTCCGCGGCGCCGACATGGAGCGCGGCCACATCCGGGGCACCCGCCAGAGCCTGCCCTTCTACCAGGAGATCGAGTTCCACCCGCCGCAGCAGTACCGCGGGCTGAACCAGGTCGAGCTGACCTTCGTCGCCGACGACCGTGAGATGGACGTCGTGCTGGAGATGGACAAGAAGGCGGGCCTCTTCAGCGAGGGCAGCGACTCCTACCGCGCCTTCAAGGTCGGGCTGCACGACTACCAGGGCACGGACTGGGCCGCCTACCTCAACCAGTGGCTGGCGCAGGTCGGCGGACGGCGCAACTGGCTCTGAGGGACCCGCGGCCGGTGACGGTCCGGGGCCCCGGTCACCTCGTGCCCGGCGGTGTGCCCGCCGGGGACGGCAAGGGACCGGACCTTGGCCGGGGACGACGGGGACAGCCCTTAGGGTCGGGGGAAGACGTCCCACAGCCGACCAGGAGAGGTGCTGACGTGACCGAGCCGAAGAGGGCTCCGCTGCCGCACGACTTCCATCCCGAGGTCCCCTCGTTCACCGTGGTGAGCGAGGACCTCGCTCCCGGCGCCGTACTCGCCGACGCCCAGGCGCGGTCCGGCGGGAACACCTCGCCCCACCTCCGGTGGGAGGGCTTCCCCGCGGAGACGAAGAGCTTCGCCGTGACGTGCTTCGACCCCGACGCCCCCACCGGCAGCGGGTTCTGGCACTGGGTGCTCTTCGACATCCCGGCGAACGTCACCGAGCTGCCGGCCGGTGCGGGCGGCGGGGCCTTCGAGGGCCTGCCCCCGGGAGCCGTGCACGCCCGCAACGACTACGGCTCGAAGGACTTCGGGGGCGCCGCTCCTCCGGCCGGGGAGAACCACCGCTATGTCTTCACCGTGTACGCGGTGGACAGCGAGAAGCTCGGCCCCGACAGCGACGCCTCCCCCGCGGTGGTCGGATTCAACCTGCGTTTCCACACCCTGGGGCGCGCCCGGCTGATCGGTGAGTACGCCACTCCGGAGAGCTGACGGTTCACCCGCCGTTTGCCCTGCCCTGGTCTTGGAGAGATCAGGGCAGGGCACTTTTTATTGCGTTGTCCCTCACGGCTCTCCCGGCCAGAGTTGATCCGGGCCCGCCGGCCGGCGGGCAGCACACGGGAGGTGGGCGGGATGCGCGACACACTGGTACTCAACGCGAGCTTCGAGCCGCTGTCGACGGTGACACTCAACCGCGCGGTGGTCCTGATCCTCCAGGACAAGGCTGTCGTCGAGCAGTCGCATCCCGGACTCCGTGTGCGGGGCGCCGCCATCGACATCCCGGTGCCGCGGGTCATCAGGCTCTGCCGGTACGTGCGGGTGCCGTTCCGAAGACACGCCCCCTGGTCCAGGAGGGGGGTGCTGATACGGGACCAGCACCGGTGCGCGTACTGCGGGCGGCGGGCGAGCACCGTCGACCACGTGGTGCCGCGCGCCCAGGGCGGGCAGGACTCCTGGCTGAACACCGTGGCCTCCTGTGCCGAGGACAACCACCGTAAAGCGGCCCGGACTCCGGAGCAGGCGGGTATGCCGCTGCTGCGGCAGCCGTTCGTGCCCTCGCCGGCGGACGCGATGCTGCTCGCGCTGGGGGTCAGGGACCGGTCCGCGCTGCCCGAGTGGCTGGCCCTCTCCGCGGCCTGACGGCGGGGGCGCCGCGAGCGGCCCGCCCGCGGCGCCTTGGGGGCGGGCCACCGGCGTTCAGCGCAGCAGCAGTTGGACGATGGCCGCGGTGCCGACGACGACGATGAGCGCCCGCAGCAGACGCGGGCTGAGGCGGCGGCCGACCTTGGCGCCTATCTGTCCGCCGATCGCGGAGCCCACCGCGATGAGGACCACGGCCGTCCAGTCGAAGTCGGCGACGAAGAGGAAGAACAGCGCGGCGACGCTGTTGACGACGGCCGCGAGGACGTTCTTGACCGCGTTGAGGCGCTGCATGGTGTCGTCGAGCAGCATGCCCATCAGGGAGAGGTAGATGATCCCCTGGGCGGCGGTGAAGTACCCGCCGTAGACGCTGGCGAGCGTCAGTCCGACGAACAGGAGCGGGCCGCCGTCCGTGCGGGCGACGGTGCCGTTCTGTTCGCGACGGTTCTGGACCGCCTTGCTGATCCGGGGCTGGAGGATGACCAGGACCAGGGCGAGTGCCACCAGGACGGGGACGATCGTCTCGAACGCGGTGGAGGGCAGTGACAGCAGCAGGGTGGCGCCGGTGAGCCCGCCGACCAGCGCCCCGGCGCCCAGCTTGAGGATGCGGCGGCGCTGGCCTTCGAGTTCCTTGCGGTAGCCGATGGCGCCGCTGATGGAACCGGGGATCAGGCCGAGGGCGTTGGAGACGGTGGCGGTGACCGGCGGCAGGCCGGTGGCGAGGAGTACGGGGAAGGTGATCAGCGTGCCGGAGCCGACGATGGTGTTGATCGTCCCGGCGCCGACTCCGGCCGCGAACACGGCGAGCATTTCCCAGATGGACAAGGCCATCCCCTTCGATGGTCAGTGACGCCTCCCCGCCGTCGAGGTCGAGGGGCCGCACAGAATCTTGCACGAAGGGGTGAGCGCGTCACTTGACGGGGGGCTCTTCCCGCCGCTCCGCACCGGTGTTGAAGCCGGGCACGCCGCCGCCGAGGTTGCCGAAGGCGCCGCTGAGTCCCTTGAGCGCGTCGCCGATCTCGCTGGGCACGATCCAGAGCTTGTTGGCGTCTCCCTCGGCGATCTTGGGGAGCATCTGGAGGTACTGGTACGACAGGAGCTTCTGGTCCGGGTCTCCGGCGTGGATGGACTCGAAGACCGTACGGATGGCCTGGGCCTCGCCTTCGGCGCGCAGGGCGGAGGCCTTGGCCTCACCTTCGGCGCGCAGGATCGCGGACTGCTTCTCGCCTTCCGCGGTGAGGATGGCGGACTGCCTGATGCCTTCGGCGGTGAGGATCGCGGCACGCTTGTCGCGGTCGGCGCGCATCTGCTTCTCCATCGAGTCCTGGATGGAGGTGGGCGGTTCGATGGCCTTCAGCTCGACGCGGTTGACGCGGATGCCCCACTTGCCGGTGGCTTCGTCGAGGACTCCGCGCAGCGCCGCGTTGATCTCCTCGCGGGAGGTCAGGGTCCGCTCCAGGTCCATGCCGCCGATGATGTTGCGCAGGGTGGTGACGGTGAGCTGCTCGATCGCCTGGATGTAGCTGGCGACTTCGTACGTCGCGGCGCGGGCGTCGGTCACCTGGTAGTAGATGACGGTGTCGATGTTGACGACCAGGTTGTCCTGGGTGATCACCGGCTGGGGCGGGAAAGGGACGACCTGTTCCCGGAGGTCGATCCGGTTGCGGATCGAGTCGATGAACGGGACGACGATGTTCAGCCCGGCGTTGAGTGTGCGGGTGTAGCGGCCGAAGCGCTCCACGATGGCCGCACTGGCCTGCGGGATGACCTGGATCGTCTTGATCAGGGCGATGAAGACGAGCACCACCAGAATGATCAGGACGATGATGATCGGTTGCATCGTGTGCCTGAGCCCTTCGTTTGCCGACGGATCGCGAGGATCGAGGTCGCGTGGTCATGAGAACCGCATTCTCATGATGATCGACTTCGAGTGTGGCAGACCCCGGCCTGCCGTGTGACCGGTTCGCTCACATGACGACGGCTGTCGCGCCGTCGATGTCCACGACGTCCACCTGGCGGCCGGGTTCGAAGCTCTGGTCGCCGTCGAACGAGCGGGCGGACCAGACCTCTCCGGCCAGCTTGATGCGGCCGCCGCTGCCGTCCACCCGTTCCAGGACGACGGCTTGACGGCCTTTCAGCGCGTCGATGCCGCTGGCGTGCCCGGACTGGCCGGACCGGTGCCTGGCGGCGATCGGGCGTACGACGGCGATGAGCGCCACCGACACCACGACGAAGACCAGGACTTGGGCGACGACTCCCCCGCCGAGCGCGGCGACGACGGCCGCGGCCACCGCCCCGACGGCGAACATTCCGAATTCGGGCATCGCGGTCAGGACGAGGGGAATGCCCAGTCCCACCGCGCCGATCAGCCACCACACCCACGCGTCGATGTCCACGCGGCCATCGTAGGACCGCGGGCGCCTTCCCCGACAGGGCGCCGGGGAGTTGACCGTGGCGCGGGCCTACTTTCCGAGGGGCAGTCCGCGGGCGGTGTAGCGGTCGCCGTGGTGCTCGACGACGAGCGGCAGGCCGAAGCAGAGGGAGAGGTTACGGGAGCTGAGCTCGGTCTCCATGGGGCCGGCGGCGAGCACCTTGCCCTGACGGATCATCAGGACGTGGGTGAAGCCGGGGGCGATCTCCTCGACGTGGTGGGTCACCATGATCATGGAGGGGGCGTACGGGTCGCGGGCGAGCCGGCCGAGGCGGCGGACCAGGTCCTCGCGGCCTCCGAGGTCGAGTCCCGCGGCGGGCTCGTCGAGCAGGAGCAGTTCGGGGTCGGTCATCATGGCGCGGGCGATGAGGGTGCGCTTGCGCTCGCCCTCGGAGAGGGTGCCGAACTTCCGGTCGAGGTAGTCGGTCATGCCGAGCCGGTCGAGGAAGGCGCGGGCCCGCTCCTCGTCGACGGCCTCGTAGTTCTCGTTCCAGGTGGCGGTCATGCCGTACGCGGCGGTGAGCACCGTCTGCAGGACGGTCTGGCGCTTGGGCAGCTTCTCGGCCATCGCCACACCGGCGATGCCGATGCGCGGGCGCAGTTCGAAGACGTCGGTGCCGACGCCGCCGAGCCGCTCGCCGAGGACCGTGGCGGTGCCGGTGCTGGGGAAGAGGTAGCTGGAGGCGATGTTGAGCAGGGTGGTCTTGCCCGCGCCGTTCGGGCCGAGGATGACCCAGCGCTCCCCCTCCTTGACCGACCAGGAGACGTCTTCCACCAGAGCGCGTCCGTCGCGGACCACGGATACGTCCACCAGCTCCAGTACATCGCTCATGGCGCGTTGTCTCCCCATGCAGTGTCGAGATCGTCGCGTGCCTGTGGGCACAGCTCCCAAGGAAAACCTACGCCACCCGGAGAGTGCTCCGACTCCTAGGGCCTGCCCGCGGTCCGTTCCCTAGGCTGTGCCCATGCTTTCGGAACCACGCTCAGGGCGGCTCGCCGCATGGGGAAACGCACTTCTCGCCGGACTCGTCGCGCCGGACGACGCGGCGCAGGCGATCGTCGGTCAGGACGCGGTGCACCGCGTCGAGGGGGTGCCGGGCGAGGCGGGGCCGGTCGGGCTCACGCTGGCGCTGGGGCGGCTGCGGGCGCTCGGCGCGACGGGTTTCCGGGTGGCGCTGCCGGTGCCCGGTCATCCACTGGGGCTCAGCGGGCCGCCGGACTTCAACGCGCGCGCCCTGGACGCGGAGGAGGCGGTGGTCGTCTTCGGGGCGCCGTACGGGCTGGTGCCTGAGGTCGGTGAGGCGGGGCCCGAGGGGGACACGCACGTGGAGGTGGTGTGGCACTGTCTGCCGGTGCGGGAGGCCCCGCCGGCCGACGTGCCGTCGCTGGGCGAGGCCGAACGGGAGCTGGCGGAGGCGCTGCGCGACGCGACGGCGGTGCTGTCCCGTCTGGACGTGGCCGCTTCGGGTCCGGTGGCGGAGGCCGCGGTGGACGCGTACCGGGCGCGGGCGGAGCCGGGGCGCGACATCCTGGCGCCGGGCTATCCGCCTCGGGCGGTACGGGTGCTGGAGCTGGCCCAGCGGGTGGGGCTGCTGGTGGCGGTCGCCCATGGGTACGGACACGGGGGCGCGGTGAGCGCCTCGGAGATCGCGGCCCGGAGCGAGGCGCTGCGGCCGGTGGAGCGGGTGGCCAGGCGGGCGCAGGTGGCCGCGTACAACGCGTATCTGGAGGAGCGGGGGCGCTGAGGTGTGGTCCCGCCGCCGCCGGGCGGGCTGTCGGGCCCGTCCGGCGGCGGGGCCGGGCGTCGGTCAGCCGTTCAGGCCGACGTTGCCGAAGGCCGGGTTGAGCAGGCCCACCACGTCGATGGTGTTGCCGACCACGTTCACCGGGATGTTCACCGGGACCTGGACGAGGTTGCCCGAGACGACGCCCGGGGAGCCGACCGCGGTGCCGTGGGCACCCGCGCCGCCGTGGTCGGTGGCGGAGGCCGCACCGGCACCGGCGGCGATGATCCCGCCCGCGATCAGGGTGGCGGCGGCGGCCTTCTTCAGGTTCTTCACTTCTGGTTCCTCCTCGCATCGCCGCGGCGGTCCGCCGCGGCACGCTCTGGAGAACGCGGCCGTGCCGTTCAGGATGCGCCGTACGGGTGACATCCACCCGACAGTATGAAATTCGCGGCCGGTTTCCGTGGAACGGGAACCATCCCCGTCGAGCCGTCCCCTGTCGAGACGTCCGCCGTCGAGCCGTCCGCCGTCGAGCCGTCCGCCGTTCCCCACCGGGACCGCGTACCGGAAGGCGGGGCCCCGGCCGCTCAGCCCGCCGCCCCGTGCCGCACGGCCCAGAGCGCCGCCTGCGTCCGGTCGGACAGGTCGAGCTTCATCAGGATGTTGGAGACGTGCGTCTTGACGGTCTTCTCGGACAGGACCAGCGCGCGGGCGATCTCCCGGTTGGACCGGCCGTCGGCGATCAGCCCCAGCACCTCCCTCTCCCGCTCGGTCAGGGTGCCGCCCCGGCCCGTACCGCCGCCTCCGTCCTCCTGGGCGAGCAGCGCCCCGGCGACCTCGGGCTGGAGCAGGACGTGGCCGGCGTGCACGGAGCGGATCGCGCCCGCGAGGGCGTCCGGGTCCACGTCCTTGTACACGTAGCCGGAGGCGCCCGCGCGCAGGGCGGGGACGACCGTGCGCTGTTCGGTGAAGCTGGTGACGATCAGCACCCTGGCGGGGTTGTCCAGCGCGCGGAGCCGGCGCAGGGCCTCGATGCCGTCGGTGCCGGGCATCTTGACGTCCATCAGGACCACGTCGGGCCGCAGTGACTCGGCCTGGTCGACGCCTTCGGCCCCGTCGGCGGCCTCTCCGACGACCTCGATGTCGTCCTGGACCTCCAGGAAGGTGCGCAGGCCCCGCCGGACGACCTGGTGGTCGTCGACCAGCAGCACCTTGATGATCTTGTCAGCCACCGGGGACCTCCATCTGGATCGTGGTGCCCTTGCCGGGCTCCGACACAACGGTGAGCCTGCCTCCGACGCTGCCCGCGCGGTGCCGCATGGAGACCAGGCCGAGGTGGCGGCCCTCGCGCCGGACCGCGTGGACGTCGAAGCCGCCGCCGTCGTCGGTGATCCGCAGGACCGTGGCCGGGCCGCGCCGCTCCAGACTCACCGAGACGTTCCCGGCGCCGGAGTGGCGCAGCGCGTTGTGCAGGGCCTCCTGGGACACCCGCAGCAGCGCCTCCTCCTGGGCGGCGGGCAGCGCGCGCACGCCGGTGCTCCCGAAGGTGACCCGGGCGGTGTGGGCGCGGTCCAGGACCTGGACCTGGGTGCGCAGGGTGGCGATCAGGCCGTCCTCGTCCAGGGCCGCGGGGCGCAGTTCCACGACGGCGGCGCGCAGCTCGTCCACGGCTTCGGCCGCGAGCGCGGCGACCTGCTGGAGTTCGCCCTTGGCGCGGGCCGGGTCGCGGTCCACGAGGGCCGTGGCGGCCTGGGCGGTCAGCCGGAGCGAGAAGAGTTTCTGGCTGACGGCGTCGTGCAGCTCGTGGGCGAGGCGTGAGCGTTCCTCGGCGATGGTCAGCTCGCGGCTGCGTTCGTAGAGCCGGGCGTTGGTGAGGGCGATCGCGGCGTGCTGGGCGAGTATCCCGAGCAGTTCCTCGTCGGCCTCGGTGAATCCGCAGCCGCCGGCCGGCTTGGGGCACCGCTTGTTGGCGAGGAAGAGCGCGCCGATGGTCTCCTCGCCGTCCCGGATCGGCAGGCCGAGGAAGTCGGACATGTCGGGGTGGGCGTCGGGCCAGCCCTCGAACCGGGGGTCCTGGCGGACGTCACCGAGCCGCTGGGGGGTGGCCTCGCGCAGCATCGCGGCGAGGATGCCGTGCTGCCGGGGCAGCGGTCCGATGGCCTTCCACTGCTCGTCGCTGACGCCGTCCACGACGAACTGGGCGAAGCCGCCGTGGTCGTCCGGGACGCCCAGGGCGGCGTATTCGGCGTCCAGGAGCTCGCGCGCGGAGGCGACGATCGTCTTGAGGACGTCGCGCACCTCCAGGTGCCGGCTCATGGCGAGCAGCGCGGCGCTGACCGCGGCGAGGCCGGACGGTGGGCGATGGCTCATGCGCTCACCGTACCGGCGTGATCATCGCGGCCGTATCGGGCCGGAGACCCCCGCCGCACGGGGCGTTGGTCGTAGGCCGAAGTGCTCCGGGCGGCTGCGGCTCGCGGACGAGGCGGCGGGCGGGTCCCGGTTCCTACGTTGGGGGGCGCCGGAGCCGTCAGGGCTCGGGCACCCATGGGTCCGGGCCGTCCGGCGGGCGGCTGCTGACCGGGCTGCACGAGCCGGAGGCCTCCCATCTGCTGACGCTGGAGGCGATCGCGGGCCGGGCGGTGCTGCGGCGGGGGTACGCCGAGGCGCTGGAGAGGCGGTACCTCTGGCACGAGTTCGGCGACACCCACCTCTTTCTGCCCGCTCCGGGGCCTCACTCTCCGCATTACAGGAGCAACTTTTCGTGAGTTCGAGGGGGTCCCCATGTGAGCCCAGGCATAGGACCCACATCACTTACGAAGTCGGATAGTTGGACCAAAACGGGCAATACGGCTGGGATCAAAACGGACAGGGAGGTATGAACAGCCCTCGCCTCCACTATCCGGCTTCGTACGTCACACCTTTGCCAGGGCATTTTGCTGGCGCTAAGAATTGCAAGCGTCCCCGACGGAGATGTGCTTCGGCGCTTCCGTCCGCGTCCTCGCCGAGGACCCCTGCTATTCGAAGAGGTACGACTGTATGTCCATCTCCCGCATCACCAGCCGTAGCCGTCGTCTGAACAAGGCGCAGAAGCTCTCCGTGGCGGGTGTGTCCACTCTGGCCGCCGCCGGTATCGCACTCTCCCTGGTCCCCCACGACGCCTCGGCGAGCGCCGAGTCGCAGGCCGGATCCGGCGCGCCGGTCGTCCTCGCCGACAAGGCGAAGACCGACGCCCTCAAGGCGAGCGCCATCGAGAAGGACTCCACCGCGGAGAAGATCGTCAAGGCTTCCGACTCCGCCAAGGCCAAGGCCGCGGCAGAGAAGAAGAAGGCCGAGGCGGACGCGAAGAAGCGGGCGGCCGAGAAGTCGAGCCGTGCGGCCGACCGCAAGCCGGTCTACGCCAACAACCTGGACGGCTGGATCCGCGAGGCGCTGTCCATCATGCACGAGAAGAAGATCCCCGGTACGTACGAGGGCCTGCACCGCAACATCATCCGTGAGTCCAGCGGTAACCCGCGTGCCATCAACAACTGGGACATCAACGCGATCAACGGCATACCGTCGAAGGGTCTGCTGCAGGT
The DNA here is from genome assembly GCA_000720535.1 of Streptomyces halstedii. GTDB lineage: Bacteria > Actinomycetota > Actinomycetes > Streptomycetales > Streptomycetaceae > Streptomyces > Streptomyces halstedii. The sequence continues at coordinate 300,631 of JOAZ01000005.1, read as the reverse complement.
CGTCAAGCCGACGTTCGACTACTACCACGTCGCCGGCACCAAGCACGACCAGTACGACCCGGTCGCCAACATCACCGCCGCGGCCAACTACGCCGCCGACAAGTACGGCTCGATCGACAACGTCAACAGCGCGTACTGAGCCACCACCGAGCAAGGCCTGGCAGAGCCGGACCGCCGGTCCGCAGCGTCGCGTGACCGGCCGGCACATGCCGAAGGGCGGCACCCCGCGGGGTGCCGCCCTCGGGCGTTTCCGGGTACCGGTACGGGCCCGGCGGCGCTACTTGCGCATCACCTCGGGTTCGTGGCGGCGCAGCAGCCGCGAGACGGCGGCGAAGAGGACCACGGCCATCAGCAGCAGCACCGCGATGTTCATCCCCCACTGGCCGGCCGAGTGCTCCCAGAGCGGGTCCAGGTCGGTCGGGTTCGCCGTGTCCCACGGCGGCATCAGGTGGGCGAGGTCCAGCGTGGTGCCGGTGGCGGCGAGCGCCCAGCGCGACGGCATCAGCCAGGCGAACTGCTCCAGGCCGGGTGATCCGTAGACCTGGAAGAGCACGCCGGTGAAGACCACCTGGACGATGGCGAACATGACGAGCAGCGGCATCGTCTTCTCGGCGGTCTTCACCAGCGCGGAGATCATCAGGCCGACCATCATCGAGGTGATGCCGAGCGCGATGATCGACAGGCAGATCTCCGCGGCCGGGGCCATGAAGAGCCCCTCCTCGGGCAGCTTGCGGGTGGAGAACCCGATACCGCAGATGATCACGCCCTGCACCGCGGTGATCACCCCGAGGACGATCACCTTGGAGAGCAGGTAGGCGGACCGGGAGAGGCCGGTGGCCCGTTCCCGCTCGTAGATGACCCGTTCCTTGATCAGCTCTCGTACGGAGTTGGCCGAACCCGCGAAGCACATGCCGACCGCGAGGATCAGCATGATCGTCCCGGCCTTGCTGTTGAAGCGGGAGGGCGGGTCGGGCTCCGCCAGCCCGAACTCGGCCGGAATGACCACGCTGACCACGCCGAGCACCGCCGGCAGGATCACCATCAGGGCGAGGAAGCCCTTGTCGGAGGCGATCACCGAGATGTACCGGCGCATCAGCGTCAGCAGCTGGGCGGTCCAGCCCTGCGGCTTCCGCGCGCGGATCTGCTGCGGCGGGGGCACGTGGGCGGGCTGGACGGCAACGGCGTCGATGTCCGCGGCGTACATCTGGTAGTGCTGCGAACCGCGCCAGCGGCCCGCCCAGTCGTAGTCGCGGTAGTTCTCGAAGGCGGAGAAGACGTCGGCCCAGCTGGTGTAGCCGAAGAAGTTCAGCGCCTCCTCGGGCGGACCGAAGTAGGCGACCGCCCCGCCGGGCGCCATCACCAGCAGCTTGTCGCAGATCGCCAGCTCGGCGACGGAGTGGGTGACGACCAGGACCGTACGGCCGTCGTCGGCCAGGCCCCGCAGCAGCTGCATGACGTCGCGGTCCATGCCCGGGTCGAGACCGGAGGTCGGCTCGTCCAGGAAGATCAGCGAGGGCTTGGTGAGCAGTTCCAGGGCCACCGAGACGCGCTTGCGCTGTCCGCCCGAGAGGGAGGTGACCTTCTTGTCCTTGTGGATGTCGAGCTTCAGCTCGGCCAGGACCTCGTGGATCCGGGCGGTGCGCTCGGCCTCGGTGGTGTCCGCGGGGAAGCGGAGCTTGGCCGCGTATCCGAGGGCTTTGCTGACCGTGAGTTCCTTGTGCAGGATGTCGTCCTGCGGGACCAGCCCGATGCGCTGCCGCAGCTCGGCGAACTGCTTGTACAGGTTCCGGTTGTCGTAGAGGACGTCGCCCTGGTTGGCGGGCCGGTAGCCGGTGAGCGCCTTGAGCAGGGTGGACTTGCCGGAGCCCGACGGGCCGATGACCCCGACCAGGGACTTCTCCGGGACACCGAAGGAAACGTCCTTGAGGATGTCCTTCCCACCGCCGACCGTCACCGTCAGATGGCGGGCGGAGAAGGAGACCTCACCGGTGTCGACGAACTCTTCCAGCCGGTCCCCGACCAGCCGGAAGGTCGAGTGGCCGACGCCGACGATGTCGTTGGGGCCGATGAGCGCCGCACCGGACTTGCTGAGCGGCAGACCGTTGACGTACGTGCCGTTGTGCGAGCCGAGGTCGCGGATCTCGAAGCGGCCGTCGGGCGTCGCCCGGAACTCGGCGTGCAGCCGGGAAACCTGGAGGTCGGAGACGACCAGCTCGTTCTCCAGGGCACGGCCGATGCGCATGACCCGGCCCAGGTCCAGCTGGTGGAAGGTGGTCGGGCTGCGTTCGCCGTGGACCGGCGAGCCGCCCGCCGGACCGCCCGCACCCCCCGCGCCGGGCGTCGGGCCCGGCGCCCGCTGGTACGGGGCGGGGCCCTGCTGGTGCGGGACCGGCGGAGGAGCGTACCCCGTCTGCGGCTGGGCGGCGGCCTGCTGCTGTTGCTGCTGCTGCGCCGGGTCGGGCCACACTGAAGCGGCCTGCCCCGCGGCCGGACCGGGCTGCGCGGCGGCGGACTGCCCGCCGTACGCACCGGCGCCGGCGGTGGCCGCGGCGGTGAGCGTCAGCCGCGGCCCGTCGTTGGCGTTGCCCAGGTTGACCGCGACGCCGGGGCCGATCTCCGCCTGCTGGACGCGTTGGCCCCCCACATAGGTGCCGTTGGTGCTGCCGTGGTCCTCCACGCACCAACTCCGGCCGTTCCAGCTGATCGTGGCATGCCGCCACGACACCCTGGCGTCGTCGGCCGTCAGATCGCCCTGCGGATCACGTCCGAGGGTGTACGACCTGGACGGATCGAGCGGCCAGGTCCTTCCGTTGAATTCCAGTACGAGTTCCGGCACTCCGCGCCCCACTAGTTGTCCCCCGTGTCGCCCCCACCGAGGGGGGCCTAGGGATGCTGAACATCGTGGGGAACTATTCCAGGACCCGTCCCGTAACGGAAAGCCGGGCGGTGTGAAGACCGGGCGCGCACCCCGCGGGCTCGGGCCGACTCGGGAGGAATGGGACCGGGGCGCGGGAGCGGTGCGGTCTCCGGCGCCCGGCGCGGCCCCTCCCGCCGCCCCTTCCCCTTCTCCGCATCCCCGCGCACGCCCCGGCTTCCGGTGGCCCCCGGGTGTCCGCTCCTCGGGACAGGCCGAGAAGCGGCCGGGCCCGCCCTATACGGTGGAGTCACCATGAGCGCATCTCAGCCACCTCGGTCTCCCCGGTCTCCTGAGCTTCCCGATGCCCCGTCCCCGCACGTCACCGGCACGGGCACACCCACGCTTCTCGTCAAGATCTTCGGGAAGGACCGGCCCGGTATCACCGCCGGTCTCTTCGACACCCTCGCCGCGTTCTCCGTCGACGTCGTCGACATCGAGCAGGTCGTCACCCGTGGCCGCATCGTCCTGTGCGCGCTGGTGACCGACCCGGCGGCCGGCGGCGCGACCGAGGGCAACCTCCGGTCCACGGTCCACAGCTGGGCGGAGTCGCTGAAGCTCCAGGCCGAGATCATCTCGGGTATCGGCGACAACCGTCCGCGCGGCGACGGCCGCTCCCATGTGACCGTGCTGGGCAACCCGTTGACCGCGGAGTCCACCGCGGCCATAGCGGCCAGGATCACCTCCACCGGCGGCAACATCGACCGTATCTTCCGCCTGGCGAAGTATCCGGTCACGGCGGTCGAGTTCGCGGTGTCCGGCACCGCCACCGAGGAGCTGCGCACCGCCCTGGCGCCCGAGGCCGCCGGGATCGGTGTGGACATCGCCGTCATGTCGGCCGGGCTGAGCCGCCGGGCCCAGCGGCTGGTCGTGATGGACGTGGACTCCACGCTCATCCAGGACGAGGTCATCGAACTCTTCGCGGCGCACGCCGGCTGCGAGGAGAAGGTCGCCGACGTGACCGAGCGGGCGATGCGCGGCGAGCTCGACTTCGAGCAGTCGCTGCACGCCCGGGTGGCTCTGCTGGCGGGGCTCGACGCCTCGGTGGTGGACAAGGTGCGGGCCGAGGTCCGGCTGACTCCCGGCGCGCGCACCCTGATCCGTACGCTCAAGCGTCTCGGCTACCAGGTCGGCGTGGTCTCGGGCGGGTTCACGCAGGTCACGGACGACCTCCAGGAGCGCCTCGGGCTCGACTTCGCCTCCGCCAACACCCTGGAGATCATCGACGGCCGGCTCACCGGCCGGGTCGTCGGTGACGTCGTGGACCGGGCGGGCAAGGCCCGGCTGCTGCGGAGCTTCGCCGAGCAGGCCGGGGTGCCGCTGGCACAGACGGTGGCGATCGGGGACGGCGCGAACGACCTGGACATGCTGAACACCGCCGGGCTCGGGGTCGCGTTCAACGCCAAGCCGGTGGTCCGGCAGGCGGCGCACACGGCGGTGAACGTCCCGTTCCTGGACACCGTGCTGTATCTGCTGGGCATCACCCGCGAGGAGGTCGAGGCCGCCGACGGTCTCGTCGACTGACCCCCCGGACCCGCGCTCCCGAGGCGCCCGGTCCCCACCCGTACGCACGGGCCCCGGCGCGGCATCCGCGCCGGGGCCCGTGTCCGTCCTCGCTCAGTCGTTCGGCGTCCAGTACTCGGTGAGCGTGCCCACACCGGGCTCCAGCTTCTTCCAGGGCCCCTGGAACTCCACCACCGCGAAGGCGGCGGTCGAGAAGCCGTCCCTGGTCAGCCGGGTCAGTGTGTCGCCCCGGGCCTGACCGGCCAGGACGTCCGCCACCCCGTGCATCCCCGGGTTGTGGCCGATGACCAGCAGCGTACGGATGTCGTCGGAGACCTCGTTGAACAGGGCGATCAGCTCGCCGACGGAGGCCTCGTACAGCCGCTCCTCGTACACGGTCCTGGGGCGCCGGGGGAACTCGTGGACCGCGAGCTTCCAGGTCTCACGGGTCCTGCCGGCGGTCGAGCACAGAGCCAGATCGACATCGATACCGGAATCGGCGAGCCGTCGGCCGGCGACGGGGGCGTCCTTGCGTCCCCGGTCGGCCAGGGGCCGCTCGTGGTCGGACTCCTGCGACCATTCCGCCTTTGCGTGCCTGAGAAGGACGATCCTGCGAGGTGTTTCGGCGCTCATACACCTCAGCTTCGCACGAAACGCACGGCCGGGCGCAGGGTGTTGGGATGCTCCGCCGGTACGGGCGAGGGGCCGTCCGGCGGCGTCACCTGGGGAGCAGTTCCATGATCAGCCCGACCAGGCGTCCGACCGCCGGATCGCCGGCCGCCGCGTGGGCCTGCCCGGGTCCCGTGATCAGCAGGAGCAGCGCGGCGAAGGCCAGGGCGGGCAGTGCGACGGCCCACCAGGGCAGCCGGATCTCGACGGCGTCGTCCGGGGCGGCAGGGTGGGTCCGGGTCTCTGTACGGGCCGGCATGTCCGCCTCCTGGGGTTTCGGTGCCGATACCGAAAACCTACGGACCCGCCGGTGGCGGGCCCATCCGGCGACCCACCCACTCGACCCTGAACCTGGCCCCCTAGGGGATGGTGGGGCCAGCCCCACCACCGGGCCCGGCCGGGCCCGCGTCCGCCCGGTGCCGGGCCGCTCGGCGCGGCACCTCCGCGCCCGGGATCAGGGGGAGGCGATCGTGGCGATCACCCCGATCACCACCGAGATGAGCAGCATCGCCCCGAGCACGAGGAGAAGCTTCTTCTGACCGTTCTGGGGGTGCGGATCGAGCACTGGCATGGACTCAGTCTCGCATCTCAGCACTCGTCCTCGATCACCCGGTCCCGCCCGGCGAGCACGCCCGCCACCGTCTGGGGCACCAGGAGGCCCGCCATCAGGGCGAGCGGCAGGCCCCAGCCGCCGCTGTGCTGGTACAGCACGCCGACGAGCAGCGGGCCGGGGATGGAGAGCAGGTAGCCGACGGACTGGGCGAAGGCGGAGAGCCGGACGACCCCGGCGCCGGTACGGGAGCGCATGCCGATCATGGTGAGGGCGAGCGGGAAGGCGCAGTTGGCGACGCCCAGGAGCAGGGCCCAGATCCAGGCGCCGCCCGCCGGGGCCAGGTAGAGGCCGGCGTAGCCGACCAGGCCGCTGCCGCCCAGGACGAGGACGATCGGGCCCTGCGTCCGCAGCCGGGTGGCGACCCGGGGGATGACGAAGGCCAGCGGCACGCCCATGGCCATGATCACGGCGAGCAGGACGCCCGCGGTGCCCGCCGAGACCCCCGCGTCCCGGAAGATCTGCGGCATCCAGCCCATGGTGATGTAGGCCGCCGTGGCCTGGAGGCCGAAGAAGCAGGCGAGCGCCCAGGACGTACGGCTGCGGGTGATCCGCAGCGCGGGGGCGGGCCCGGGGGCCGCCGCGGGCTTCGCCTCGTGCCGCTCCGCCGATCCGCCACGGTCCCGTACGAGCGCGAGCCAGGGCACGACGGCGATGAGGGCCGGCACCGCCCAGACGGCGAGCCCGGTCTTCCAGCTGCCGCCCAGCGCGTTCGTCATGGGCACGGTGAGGGCGGCCGCGAACGCCGTACCGAGGGCGAGCGCCATCGAGTAGAGGCCGGTCATGGTGCCGACGCGGTCGGGGAACCAGCGCTTGACGATCACCGGCATCAGGATGTTGCTGACCGCGATGCCCATCAGGGCGAGCGCGCTGGCGGCGAGGAACCCGGCCGTACCGCCCACGAAGGGGCGCAGCAGCAGCCCGGCCGCGATGGCGGCCATGCCGGTGCAGACGACGGCTCCGGGGCCGAAGCGGCGGGCGAGCCGGGGCGCCATGAACCCGAAGAGGGCGAAGCAGAGCGGCGGTACGGAGGTGAGCAGACCGGCGACGCTGCCGCTCATGTGCAGCCCGTCGCGGACCTCCTTCATGAGGGGGCCGAGGCTGGTGATGGCGGGCCGCAGGTTGAGGGCGGCGAGGACGAGGCCGAGGGCGACCAGGCGCAGCACCCAGGGCGACGGTCCGGGGGCGGCCGTGCCGCCGGTCCCGGGGCCGGAACCGGGACCGACGGCGGGGCCGGGACCGGAACTGGGGCCGGGGCCGGGAGTGGGCGCGGGGTTCAGGGTGGGAGACTCCTCATGACGCATGGAACCCATCATAGAATCATGGGATGATTAACTGTCCACCTCGGCTCTCCCGCTGAGACAAGCGGCGGACGGGTCAACGGGCCGCACTTCCCGCATCGCCCCAGTCCGGGGCCACGAGCAAGGAGCACCATGGCGCTGACGTCTCCGCGGCGTTCGGCTCTCGCCGACCAGGTGATTGCCCAGCTGAGGAACCAGATCACGGCGGGCGAGTGGCCCGTGGGTTCACGGATCCCCACCGAGCCCGAGCTGGTCGAGCAGCTGGGGGTCGCCCGCAACACGGTGCGTGAGGCGGTGCGCGCCCTGGCGCACAACGGGCTGCTGGACATCCGCCAGGGCTCCGGCACGTACGTGGTCGCCACCAGTGAGCTGGCCGGGGTGATGCACCGCCGGTTCGCGGACGCCGATCCCCGGCACGTCGCCGAGCTGCGCTCCACGCTGGAGTCGTCGGCGGCCCGGCTGGCCGCGCTGCGGCGCACCGACCGGGACCTGCGGCAGCTGGACACGCTGATGGCCCGGCGCGAGGCGAGCTGGGAGACCGGGGACACGGAGGCGTTCGTGGCCGCCGACGCGACCCTGCACCTGGCCGTGGTCGCGGCCTCCCACAACGACGTGCTCACCGAGCTGTACGCCGACCTGAACGACCTGCTCCGCGACTACCTGCGGGGGGACGTGGGCCCCCGGCTGCGGCCGGAGGACTACATGGACCACGGCCGGCTCGTCGAGGCGATCCGGGCGGGCGACGCGGAGACGGCCTCCTCGGAGGCCGCCGGCCACGCGCTGAAGTGCCTGCGGGACCGGATCCGGGCGTCGGGGCACGGGGCCACGGCCTGAGGACCGGACCGCCTGACCGGCCGGGACGGTGTCCTCCGCCCGTCTCACGGGACGCGACGGGACCCCTCACGGCACCCGGTGGCTGACCCAGGCCCGGCCGACCTCTTTCCAGCACCGGTCCTCCAGCCGGACCGTCCGGCCCGGCTGCACCGCGACCGCCTCGGCGTCGGCGTCGACGTCCCACCAGCGGGCGCACTCGGTGTGCAGCTGGACGAGGTCCGTCGTGGGGTAGGGGTTGTGGCAGTAGGCGACGACCCGGGAGCCTTCGACCGACGTACGGCACTCGGCGCCCGAGGGTTCGGGGGACGGCACCGCGGGAGCGGCCGCCCCGCTCCCGGCCACCCGGCTCGCCGCGCTGACGGCGACCGGGGCGAGGAGACCGGCGACGGCCGTCGCCGTGGCCACCAGGGCCCAGGTCCGGCGACGTGTGGAGCGCACAGCGGTCTCCTCCCCACAGCCTGACCGAAAGTCCGGTTCCTCCATATTCTGCGGTGGGCCGGTCATCTTTTCGACCCGAGACAGCGGGAGCCCCCTGACCAGCCCTCCCCTTCCGGGCCCGGCCGCCGCTCCCGGACGCGCGACGGCCGCGTACCAGGACTCCTCGCGGGAGCGGTACGCGGCCGTGGGCGGCGGGCCGGAGCGGCCCGCAGGGGCTCAGGCGCCCATCATGTGCACGCCACCGTCGACGTGGATGATCTCGCCGGTGGTCTTCGGGAAGAAGTCCGAGAGCAGCGCGACGATGCCGCGGCCGGCCGGCTCGGGGTCGGCCATGTCCCAGGCCAGCGGCGAACGGTGGTTCCAGACGTCCGCGAGCTCGTCGAAGCCCGGGATGGACTTGGCGGCCATCGAGCGGAGCGGCCCGGCGGAGACCAGGTTGCAGCGCAGACCGTCCTTGCCCAGGTCGCGGGCGAGGTAGCGGGAGGTGGCCTCCAGGGCCGCCTTGGCGGGGCCCATCCAGTCGTACTGGGGCCAGGCGTACTGCGCGTCGAAGGTGAGGCCGACGATCGAACCGCCGTCGCTCATCAGCGGCTTGCAGGCCATGGCGAGCGACTTCAGCGAGAACGCCGAGACGTGCATGGCCGTGGCGACCGACTCGAACGGCGTGTTCAGGAAGTTGCCGCCGAGCGCGTCCTGCGGCGCGAAGCCGATGGAGTGGACGACGCCGTCCAGCGAGCCGAGCTCCTCGCGGACCAGCCCGGCGAGCCGGTCCAGGTGCTCGTCGTTCGTGACGTCCAGCTCGATGACCTTCGCGGGCTTGGGCAGCTTCTTCGCGATGCGCTCGGTGAGCGTCGGCCGGGGAAAGGCGGTGAGGATGACCTCGGCGCCCTGCTCCTGGGCCACCTTCGCGGCGTGGAAGGCGATGGACGACTCCATCAGCACACCTGTGACGAGGATGCGCTTGCCGTCGAGAATTCCGCTCATGGTGATCAGTGACCCATGCCCAATCCGCCGTCAACGGGAATGACGGCTCCAGTGATGTACGACGCGTCGTCGGACGCCAGGAAGCGCACCGCGGCGGCGATCTCGGCGGGCTGCGCGTAGCGGCCGAGCGGGACCTGCGACACGATGCCCTTGCGCTGCTCGTCGGTGAGCACCTGGGTCATGTCGGTGTCGACGAACCCGGGCGCGACGACGTTGAACGTGATGTTCCGCGAGCCGAGCTCACGGGCCAGCGACCGGGCGAAGCCGACCAGGCCCGCCTTGGACGCCGCGTAGTTGGCCTGTCCGGCCGACCCCAGCAGGCCGACGACGGAGGAGATCAGGACGACACGGCCCTTCTTCGCGCGCAGCATCGCGCGGTTGGCGCGCTTGACGACGCGGAAGGTGCCGGTGAGGTTGGTCTCCACGACGGACGTGAAGTCCTCCTCGGACATCCGCATCAGCAACTGGTCCTTGGTGATACCGGCGTTGGCCACCAGCACCTCGACGGGACCGTGCTTCTCCTCGATCTCCTTGTAGGCCTGCTCCACCTGTTCGGTGTCGGTGATGTCGCACCGGACCGCCAGGCAGCCCGCGTCGGTGAGCGCCTGGGGCGGCTCGCCGGAGCGGTAGGTGATCGCGACCTTGTCGCCGTTGTCGGCGAAGGCGCGGGCGATGGCGAGGCCGATGCCCCGGTTTCCTCCGGTGACGAGAACCGAGCGGCTCAACGGATCACCCTTTCCTTGTCGGTCTGGTACCTCGAAAACCTATCGGTACCGCGCCGGGCGAGGGGACTCGGCCCCTGACAGCGCCTTCGGCACGGCACTGTCGGGTTCCTACAGCGACGCCCCCGGCGGGCCGCGGCGGGCGCGCGCCGTGTCCCACGGTCCGCGGACCGGTAGCCGCCCGGTGGGGGTTCCGCCCGTGATTCACTGCCAGGACCATCTCAGAAGGGGAGGCCCGCGTGGCCCACGAGGTAGATCAGTCGTTCCTGGCCCTGCCACTGCGCGCCCTCGCCGACGCGGCCCTGGCACGCGCCCGCGCGCTCGGGGCGGCGCACGCCGACTTCCGGTTCGAGCGGGTGCGCGGTGCCACCTGGCGGTTGCGCGACGCCCGGCCCTCCGGGACGTCGGACACCACCGACCTGGGATACGCGGTCCGCGTGGTGCACGGCGGGGCCTGGGGGTTCGCGTCCGGCGTGGACCTGACGATGGACGCGGCGGCGAAGGTCGCGTCGCGGGCCGTCGCCATGGCGAAGCTCTCGGCGAAGGTGATCGCCGCGGCCGGTTCCGACGAGTTCGTCGAGCTGGCGGACGAGCCGGTGCACGGGGAGCGGACCTGGGTGTCCGCGTACGAGGTCGATCCGTTCTCCGTACCCGACGAGGAGAAGGCCGGGCTGCTCGCCGAATGGAGCGCGCGGCTGCTGGCGGCCGACGGGGTGGCGCACGTGGACGCCTCGCTCATGGCCGTCCACGAGAACAAGTTCTACGCGGACACGGCCGGCACCGTCACGACGCAGCAACGGGTGCGGGTGCATCCGCAGCTGACGGCCGTGGCCGTGGACTCCGCGACCGGTGAGTTCGACTCGATGCGCACCATCGCGCCGCCGGCCGGGCGGGGCTGGGAGTACCTCACGGGCACCGGCTGGGACTGGGACGCCGAGCTGGAGGGCATGCCGGGGCTGCTGGCCGAGAAGATGCGGGCGCCGAGCGTCGAGGCGGGCCGTTACGACCTGGTCGTCGACCCGTCCAACCTCTGGCTGACCATCCACGAGTCGATCGGCCACGCCACCGAGCTGGACCGGGCGCTGGGCTACGAGGCGGCGTACGCGGGAACCTCCTTCGCCACCTTCGACCAGTTGGGCACGCTGACGTACGGCTCCCCCGTGATGCACGTGACGGGCGACCGCACCGCCGAGCACGGTCTCGCGACCGTCGGGTACGACGACGAGGGCGTCGAGGCGCAGTCCTGGGACCTGGTCAAGGACGGCAAGCTGGTCGGCTACCAGACCGACCGCCGGATCGCGAAGCTGACGGGCCTGGGCCGGTCCAACGGGTGCGCGTACGCGGACTCCCCCGGCCATGTCCCCGTCCAGCGCATGGCGAACGTCTCCCTGCGGCCGGATCCGGGCGGGCTGTCCACCCAGGACCTGATCGGCGGGGTGGAGCGCGGGATCTACGTGGTCGGCGACCGCTCCTGGTCCATCGACATGCAGCGGTACAACTTCCAGTTCACCGGGCAGCGGTTCTTCCGCATCGAGAACGGCAGGCTGGCCGGCCAGCTGCGGGACGTGGCGTACCAGGCGACGACCACGGACTTCTGGGGCTCGATGGAGAAGGTCGGCGGCCCGCAGACCTACGTCCTGGGCGGCGCGTTCAACTGCGGCAAGGCCCAGCCGGGCCAGGTCGCCGCCGTCTCGCACGGCTGCCCCTCCGCCCTCTTCCGGGGTGTCAACATCCTCAACACGACGCAGGAGGCCGGGCGATGAAGCGGTACACGCTGTCCGGCCGGGGGTCCGGGGGCCGCCCCCCGGGCACACACCGTCTCAACACGACGCAGGAGGGCGGGCGATGAGCCGCGTCAGCAAGCCGCACGAGATCGTCGAGCGGGCGCTCGACCTGTCCACCGCCGACGGCTGTGTGGTCATCGCGGAGGAGAACTCCTCCGCCAACCTGCGCTGGGCGGGCAACGCGCTGACCACCAACGGGGTGACGCGCGGCCGGACGCTGACCGTGATCGCCACCGTCGACGGGGCTCAGGGGACGGCGTCCGGTGTGGTGTCGCGTTCGGCGGTCACCCCGGACGACCTGGAACCCCTCGTGCGGGCGGCCGAGGCCGCGGCCCGTGGCGCCGGACCCGCCGAGGACGCCCAGCCGCTCGTCTCCGGCGTACCCGCGTCCCCCGGATTCACGGACGCCCCGGCCGAGACCGGCTCCGAGGTCTTCGGGGACTTCGCCCCGGCCCTGGGCGACTCCTTCGCCCGTGCCCGCTCCGGCGGCCGCGAGCTGTACGGCTTCGCCCACCACGAGATGACCTCCACCTACCTGGGTACCTCGACGGGGCTGCGGCTGCGGCACGACCAGCCCAACGGCACGCTGGAGCTGAACGCCAAGTCCCCCGACCGCACCCGGTCCGCCTGGGCCGGGCGGGCCACCCGGGACTTCGCGGACGTGGACCCCGCGGAGCTCGACGCGGAGCTCGCGCGACGGCTGCGCTGGGCCGAGCGCCGCGTCGAGCTTCCGGCCGGGCGGTACGAGACGCTGCTGCCGCCGACCGCGGTGGCCGACCTGCTGATCTACCAGTACTGGTCGGCCTCGGCCCGGGACGCCGCCGAGGGCCGTACGGTCTTCTCGCGGCCCGGGGGCGGGACCCGGATCGGCGAGAAGCTGTCCGAGCTGCCGCTGACCCTGCGCGGTGACCCGCACGAGCCGGGTCTGGAGTCCGCGCCCTTCGTGATCGCCCACTCCTCCGGCGACGACTCCTCCGTCTTCGACAACGGGCTGCCGCTGGAGCCGGTCCGGTGGATCGAGGACGGCCGGCTGGAGCGGCTCACCACGACCCGCCACTCGGCCGGGCTGACGGGCCTGCCGGTGGCCCCCGCGGTGGACAACCTCGTCCTGGACGGCGGCGGTGAGCGCTCGCTGGAGGAGATGGTGGCCGCGACGACCGGGCGGGCCCTGCTGCTGACCTGCCTCTGGTACATCCGCGAGGTGGACCCGGCGTCGCTGCTGCTGACCGGGCTGACCCGGGACGGGGTGTACCTGGTGGAGGACGGCGAGGTCGTCGGCGAGGTGAACAACTTCCGGTTCAACGAGTCGCCGGTCGGCCTGCTGTCCCGGGCCTCGGAGGCGGGCCGTACGGAGCTGACGCTGCCGCGCGAGTGGGGCGACTACTTCACCCGGGCCGCCATGCCCGCGCTGCGCGTGCCCGACTTCCACATGAGCTCGGTCAGCCGGGGCGTGTGACCGACTTAGACTGACCGGGCACCCACTCATACCTTCGAGGAGAGAAAAGACCGTGACGGACATCGTCGACGAGCTGAAGTGGCGCGGGCTGTTCGCCCAGTCCACTGACGAGGACGCCCTGCGCAAGGCTCTCGCGGACGGCCCGGTCACGTTCTATTGCGGTTTCGACCCGACCGCGGCGAGCCTGCACGTCGGGCACCTGGTCCAGGTGCTCACCATGCGCCGGCTCCAGCTCGCGGGCCTCCGGCCGCTCGCCCTGGTCGGCGGGGCCACCGGCCAGATCGGTGACCCCCGCCCGACCGCCGAGCGCACGCTGAACGACCCGGCGACCATCGCGGCCTGGGTGGACCGGCTGCGCGGGCAGATCGAGCCCTTCCTCACCTTCGAGGGCCCGAACGCCGCGACGATGGTGAACAACCTGGACTGGACGGCGGGCCTGTCCGCGATCGAGTTCCTCCGGGACATCGGCAAGCACTTCCGGGTCAACAAGATGCTCACCAAGGACTCGGTGGCCCGCCGGCTGGAGTCCCAGGAAGGCATCAGCTACACCGAGTTCAGCTACCAGCTGCTCCAGGGCATGGACTTCCTGGAGCTGTACCGGCGGCACGGCTGCACCCTCCAGCAGGGCGGCAGCGACCAGTGGGGCAACCTCACGGCGGGCATCGACCTGATCCACCGCCTGGAGCCCGGTGCCGAGGTGCACGCTCTGGCGACGCCGCTGATGGTGAAGGCGGACGGCACCAAGTTCGGCAAGTCCGAGAGCGGGGCCGTCTGGCTGGACCCGGAGATGACCACGCCGTACGCGTTCTACCAGTTCTGGCTGAACGTGGACGACCGGGACATCTCGACGTACATGCGCATCCTCAGCTTCAAGAACCGCGAGGAGCTGGAGGAGCTGGAGCAGCTCACCCAGGAGCGTCCGCAGGCCCGGTCCGCGCAGCGCGCGCTGGCCGAGGAGCTGACGACGCTGGTGCACGGCGGCGCCCAGTGCGCGGCGGTCATCGCGGCGTCCAAGGCGCTCTTCGGCCAGGGCGACCTGGCCGGGCTGGACGAGGCGACGCTCGGCGCGGCGCTCTCCGAGGTGCCGCACGCCCGGGTCAGCGAGCTGGGCCCGGTGGTGGACCTCCTGGTGGAGGTCGGCCTGTCGGCCAGCAAGTCGGCCGCCCGCCGGACGGTCAAGGAGGGCGGGGCCTACGTGAACAACGCGAAGGTCGCGGACGGCGAGACCGCACCGGCCCGCGCGGAGCTGCTGCACGGGCGCTGGCTGGTCCTGCGCCGGGGCAAGAAGAACCTGGCGGCCGTCGAGGTCACGGCCGGCTGACCGCCCGGCCCGCCCGATCGACCCGGCCCGATCGGCACACCCGGCCCGCCCGGGAACACACGGCGCCGCGGCCGGTCACGCCTCTCGCGTGACCGGCCGCGGTGTTCCGCGTCTCCCCACCGGCTCAGGTTCTCCGCCGGTCGCCCCGGTTGCCCCTGACCGACTGCCAGAGCATGTCGCCGACCCCGACGACCGCGATGGCGCCGATCAGCTGGAGCACGTGGCGCGTCCAGTCGATCCCGCTGGTGTGCCGCACGCCGAGCCAGCCGGCCACGGCGTTGCCGAGAATGCCGCCGAGAATGCCGAACACCACCGTCAGCCAGAGGGGGATGTTCTGTTTGCCCGGCAGGATCGCGCGTGCGATCACACCCAGCACCAGACCCACGATGATTGCCCACAGCCAGCCCATGTCGCCTCCTCGTGCGGCGCGGTGTTCGCGCGTTCGACCAGTCTCGGTCCGCCGGGGGCACGCCGCATGCCGGACGGGGCCGTACGGGGCGCGGCTGCGGGGACCCGGCCGGGCCGGGCGCGCCCCGGTCCCGGACCGGGCGCATACCGGGCGTACCGTAGGGAGCGGCCCGGACCGGGGACGGTCGGTGGAGCGATCTGATGGTGGTACATGATGCGGGATCAGAGGGGCGCGGAGGTCTTCCGGATCACGGGCGCCCGGCAGTCACTCGCCGACGACGTGCGGGGCCGGCAGCGGCGTTACATCATCTCGATGTCCGTGCGGACGGTCTCCGTGGTGCTGGCCGCGGCGCTGTGGAACGTCGAGCGGCACGTGGCGGTGGTGGCGCTCGCCCTGGGTGTCCTGCTCCCGTACGTCGCGGTGGTCATCGCCAACGCGGGCCGTGAGAACACCCCTTCGCTCCCTTCGACCTTCGTGCCGGCGCCAATGCGGCCGGCCGCCCTGGGCGCGGCTCCCGCGGCCGGACCGGCGGGGCCTGTCCCGGATTCCGGGACAGCGGGTACCGCCGGCGGTACGTCCCGCCCGGAATGAGCCCGTCCGGCCCGCACCGGGGGCCGGAAAGCTCAAGAAAACCTCAGATCAATCGTCAGGTTCCTGTGCACCGCACCCCGGTGCCCGTGACATACTTCGTACGCGCTCCGCATCCCCCGTCGGAGCGATGGACCGACGCCGGGCAGCTCCCCCCGTGGCTGCCCGGCGTCGCCGTTTCTCCCCGGCGGGGGTGTGGCGCGGAGCCCGTAGGGTTGACGGCGTGAACTTCCCCGATGTCTCCGCCGAGAGCGCCACCGGCGCACCCGTCTGCTCCGCGAAGGGGTGCCGCGCCGACGCGGTGTGGGTGCTCGCCTGGAACAACCCGAAGCTGCACACCCCGGAGCGCCGCAAGACCTGGCTGGCCTGCGAGGAGCACCGGGAGCACCTGTCCTCGTTCCTCGGGGTGCGCGGTTTCCTGAAGGACGTCGTGCCGCTGGAGCGGTGGGAGTCCTCAGCCACCGATCGCTGACATCGGGCGGTCGGGCTGGAGGAAGGCCGGGTCGTCGAGCCCGGAACCCGCCTTCTTGCCCCACATCGCGGTCTTCCAGATCCCGGCTATCTCCTCGTCGGAGGCGCCCGAGCGCAGGGCGCCGCGCAGGTCCGTCTCCTCCCGGGCGAACAGGCAGGTGCGGACCTGGCCGTCGGCGGTGAGCCGGGTGCGGTCGCAGGCCCGGCAGAAGGGCCGGGTCACGGAGGCGATGACGCCGACGCGGTGCGGTCCGCCGTCCACGCTCCAGCGCTCGGCGGGCGCCGATCCGCGGGCGTCCTCGTCCTCGGCGGTGAGGGTGAAGCGGGTGCGCAGCGAGGCGAGGATGTCGACGGCGGTGATCATCCCGTCGCGCTTCCAGCCGTGCTGGGCGTCGAGCGGCATCTGCTCGATGAAACGGAGCTCGTAACCGTGTTCCACGGCCCAGGCGAGGAGGTCGGGGGCCTCGTCGTCGTTGAGTCCGGGCATGAGGACGGAGTTGACCTTGACGGGGGTGAGTCCCGCCTCGTGGGCGGCCGCCAGGCCGTCCAGCACGTCCTGGTGGCGGTCGCGGCGGGTGAGCGTGCGGAAGACGTCCGGGCGCAGGGTGTCCAGGGAGACGTTGACCCGGTCCAGGCCCGCGGCCTTCAGCGCGGCGGCGGTGCGCTTGAGCCCGATGCCGTTGGTGGTGAGGGACGTCCTGGGGCGGGGCTCCAGGGCGGCGCACCGCTCGACGACGGAGACGAGGCCGGGGCGCAGCAGCGGCTCGCCGCCGGTGAAGCGGACCTCGGTGATCCCGAGCCGGGTGACGGCCACGCGGACGAGCCGGACGATCTCCTCGTCGCTCAGCAGGTCCGGCTTGGCGAGCCAGCGCAGGCCCTCCTCGGGCATGCAGTAGGTGCAGCGCAGATTGCACCGGTCGGTCAGTGATACGCGCAGGTCGGTGGCGACCCGGCCATAGGTGTCGATGAGCACGTGGCCCCCTCCCCCGGCTTGTCGGCGGTTACGGTCCGTCCTCATCGAGACTACGCGAGGGGTACGACATCGGGGCCGGCCGATTGCCACGAGGCGGGACGGGGCCCTGTCGTAGGTCTCTACGACAGGGCCCCGGACCGTGGTGCCCGGCGGCGGGGTCAGTGGGCCCCGGTGCCGGTGAGGGACTTGACCTCCAGTTCGGCGTACTTGCCGGCGTCGGGCTCCTCCTTGGAGACGACGGAGCCGATCCAGCCGAGCAGGAAGCCCAGCGGGATGGAGATGAGGCCCGGGTTCTCCAGGGGGAACCAGGCGAAGTCGACGTCCGGGAACATCGAGCTGGCCTTGCCGGAGACGACCGGGGAGAACAGCACGAGGAAGACGGACGAGGCGAGACCGCCGTAGATCGACCAGAGGGCGCCCTGGGTGGTGAAGCGCTTCCAGAAGAGGCTGTAGAGGATGGTCGGCAGGTTGGCGGACGCGGCGACGGCGAAGGCCAGGGCGACGAGGCCGGCGACGTTCAGGTCGCGGGCCATCGCGCCGAGGGCGATGGAGACGATGCCGATGGCGACGGTGGCCCAGCGGGCGGCGCGCATCTCCTCCTTCTCGGTGGCCTTCCCCCGGCGGATGACGTTGGCGTAGATGTCGTGGGCGAAGGAGGACGAAGAGGCGAGGGTGAGTCCCGCGACCACGGCGAGGATGGTGGCGAAGGCGACCGCCGAGATGACGGCGAGCAGGACGGCCCCGCCGGTGGTGCCGACTCCGCCGAGGTACTCCGCGAGCTGGGGTGCCGCCGCGTTGCCCGCCGGGTTCTTCGCCTTGATCTCGTCCGGTCCGATGAGTGCCGCGGCGCCGAAGCCGAGGGCGATCGTCATCAGGTAGAAGGCGCCGATGATGCCGATGGCCCAGTTGACGGACTTACGGGCGGCCTTGGCGGTCGGCACGGTGTAGAAGCGGATCAGGATGTGCGGCAGTCCGGCGGTGCCGAGGACCAGCGCGATGCCCAGGGAGATGAAGTCCAGCTTCGAGACGCCGGTGGCGCCGTACTTGAGGCCGGGCTCCAGGAAGGCCGTGCCGTGGCCGCTCTTCTCGGCGGCGGTCCCCAGCAGGTCGGAGACGTTGAAGTCGAACTTCCACAGCACCATGAAGGTCATCAGCAGGGCGCCCGCGATGAGCAGGACGGCCTTGACCATCTGCACCCAGGTGGTGCCCTTCATGCCGCCGATGGTGACGTAGAGGATCATCAGGACGCCGACCAGCGCCACGATGAGGACCTTGCCCGTGTCGCCGGTGATGCCGAGCAGCAGGGCGACGAGGACGCCCGCTCCGGCCATCTGGGCCAGCAGGTAGAAGATCGACACGACGATGGTGGAGACACCGGCGGCGGTACGGACGGGGCGCTGCCGCATCCGGTAGGCGAGGACGTCGCCCATGGTGTACCGGCCGGAGTTGCGCAGCGGCTCGGCGACGAGCAGCAGGGCCACCAGCCAGGCGACGAGGAAGCCGATGGAGTAGAGGAAGCCGTCGTATCCGAAGAGCGCGATGGCTCCGGCGATGCCGAGGAAGGACGCGGCGGACATGTAGTCGCCGGAGACGGCGAGGCCGTTCTGGAAGGCGGTGAACTGGCGGCCGCCGGCGTAGAAGTCGGAGGCGCTCTTGGTCTGCCGTCCGGCCCAGACGGTGATGGCCAGGGTCGCGGCGACGAACACGGCGAAGAGGCTGATGATCAGCGGCCGGTGCTCGGTCGTGGACGAGGCGGCGAGGATCACGGTGTGGGAGTGGGCTGCGGCGCTCATGCGTCGGCCTCCAGACGGGACTTGATGGCCTCCGCCTTGGGGTCGATCTTCGTCGCCGCGTGGCGCGAGTAGAACCAGGCGATGAGGAACGTGGTGGCGAACTGGGCGAGGCCGAAGACGAAGGCCACGTTGAAGTTGGCGAAGACGGTGGCGCCCATGAAGTCGCCGGCGTAGCTGGACAGCAGGACGTACAGCAGGTACCAGGCGATGAAGCCGATGGTCAGGGGGAAGGCGAACGACCGGTGGGAGCGGCGCAGTTCGGCGAACTCCGCACTCTTCTGCGTCGCGACGAACGCCTCGGTCGTCGGTTGGGCGGGACTGTCGTCCGTACTGCCCGGGGGCGGCGGTGCATCGGTAGCCACGGATTCTCCTCGCGACGCGGGTGCGGTGTTCTCGGCGGTGGTTTTCATGCGGGGAGTCCTCTGCGCGTTGGGGGTGGGCGGTGACTCCCTGACAACGGCACGGAGGGCGCCGCGAAGCGGTTCACCACCCGTCCGTTCTTTTCGAACCTCCGTACGGCGTAACCACCTCCCGGAGATCACACCTCGAACTCACTTGCCCGCATTCATTGATGCGCGGGCATGATCAGCGATAGCTTCACTGGTCATGTACAGACCCGGGCACACTCGTGTCCGGGTCCACGGGCACGGATGATGTGGAGAACCCATGGCTCATCTGGCATCCAGACGGACACGCGCACTCACGCTGCCCGTCGGGCTGGCGCTGACGGCCTCGCTCGCCTTCCTTCCGGGGACCGCCTCGGCCGCTCCGGCGGACGCGCCGACGGCGACGGTTCGGACGGACGGCCCGAAGCTGTCGTACGTCGTGAACACGCGCGGCGGTATCGGCACGGCGGCGCTGGTGAAGAAGGCGATAGCCAAGGCGGGCGGCACCGTCGTCACGTCGTACGACCGCATAGGCGTGATCGTCGTCCACTCGCAGAACCCGGACTTCGGGCCGGCGATACGCACGTCCTGGGCCGTGCAGTCCGCCGGGGCGACCCGTACCAACCCGATCGTCCCGCAGGCCACGACGGACATCGGGGTGGCGCAGCCCCTCACCGCCGAGCAGGCGGAGATCGCGGCCGCGGGCGCGAAGGCCGGCCAGGACGAGCTGGAGCCGCTCCAGTGGGACCTGCCCGCGATCAAGGCCGACAAGGCGCACAAGAAGTCGCTCGGCAGCAGCCGGGTGACGGTCGGTGTCATCGACACGGGCGTGGACGACACCCATCCGGACCTGGCGCCGAACTTCGACCGCGGCGCGTCGGTGAACTGCGTGTCCGGCGCCCCGGACACCACCGCGGGCGCCTGGCGCCCGGCGGCCGGTGAGAGCGACCACGGCACGCACGTCGCGGGCACCATCGCCGCGGCGAAGAACGGCACCGGCATCACCGGTGTCGCGCCCGGCGTGAAGGTGTCCGGCATCAAGGTGTCGAACCCGGACGGCTTCTTCTACACCGAGGCGGTCGTCTGCGGCTTCGTCTGGGCGGCGGAGCACGGCGTCGACGTGACCAACAACAGCTATTACACCGACCCGTGGATGTTCAACTGCAAGAACGACCCGGACCAGGGCGCCCTCGTCGAGGCGGTCAACCGGGCCACCCGTTACGCGGAGGGCAAGGGCGTCGTCAACGTCGCCGCGGCCGGCAACTCCCGCCTCGACCTCGCCCAGCGCTCGATCGAGGACGCGACCAGCCCCAACGACTCCACGACGGTGACCCGCACGATCAACCCGCGGCTCTGCCCCGACATCCCGAGCCTGCTGCCGGGTGTCGTGACGGTCTCGGCCACCGGCGCGAAGGGCCTCAAGGCCTCGTACTCCAACTACGGTCTGGGCGTCGTCGACGTGGCGGCCCCCGGCGGTGACTCCACCGTCTACCAGGCCCCCGAGGCACCGGCCGACAACGGTCTGATCCTCTCGACGCTGCCGGGCGGGAAGTTCGGCTACAAGGCCGGTACGTCCATGGCGTCCCCGCACGTGGCGGGCGTCGCGGCGCTCATCAAGTCGAGCCACCCGCACGCCTCGGCGGCGATGGTGAAGGCGCTGCTGACGCTCCAGGCGGACGCCACCGCGTGCGGCGCCCCGTACGACATCAACGGTGACGGCGTCATCGACGCCGTCTGCCAGGGCGGCAAGAGCTACAACGGCTTCTACGGAGCCGGTGTCGTGGACGCGCTGGACGCGGTCAGCAAGTAGGGACACGGCACACACCTGAGGGGCCGGGGAGCACACCTCCCCGGCCCCTTCGGCGTCGCGGCGCCCTCAGATCCGGACGCCGCCCGCGGGGTGCGCCGCTCCGTCCGTCCCGGAAGCGGTCTCCGGGCGCCCCAGCACCCCGACGGTGAGCAGGTACTGGGCCGCCAGATAGGTCAGCATCACCCAGAAGTCGTGGGCGGGCAGCGGCGGCCAGTCGGCGATGCCGGTGGCGATGAGCGCGTCGGAGAGCAGGAAGAGCGCCCCGCCGGCGGCGGCGTACCGGCCGAGGACGCCGGCCCGCCAGGCCATGGTGGCCAGCAGCAGGCTGTAGCAGGCCAGCGGGGCGCGCAGCCCGCCGGGCAGGTCCGGCCACAGGAGGACGACGAAGACGGCGAGCGCCACCGCGTACCCGGCCCCGGCCCCCACGGACGCGCGTCCGCGCCCGAAGAGCGCGAGGTAGCAGACGTGGCCCGCGGCGAAGCACCCCATCCCGGCCAGGAACGCGGCGTCCGCGCCCGGCATCAGCAGCACGTCCCCGCCCCAGCCGCACAGCAGCGCGGCGACGAGCGGCCGGGGCCCGCCTCGGGCCGCCGCGTAGGCGGCGAGGAGCGGCAGCAGCAGCGGCTTGGCGGCCAGATGGGCGGCGTGCGCCCCGGCGAGGAGGCCGGCCAGGTCCACCACGGCGACGGCGAGGAACGCGGCGAGCAGCGGGCGGACGAGGCGGGGCGCCCCGGGGAGCGCGCTCATCCGGCACGCTCGGTGGCGGCGGGCGCCGGGGCTGTGGCGGCCGGCGCCGGGGCTGTGGCGGTACGGGCGGGCTGCCAGCCGGGTCCGCGGAAGACCCGCCCCGCCCGCTCGCTCCAGCTGCCGGCCGCCCGTACGTCGCGGGCGATGGCGGCGTACTCGTGGGTGGCGACCCGGAGCGGGTTGTAGGTGGTGATGTTCTTGGTGAGGCCGTAGACGGGCCGCTCGCCCTCGGCGGCGAAGGAACCGAAGAGCCGGTCCCAGACGATGAGGATGCCGCCGAAGTTCCGGTCGAGGTAGCCGCCCTGCGAGGCGTGGTGCACCCGGTGGTGCGAGGGCGTGTTGAGGACGTACTCGAAGGGGCGGGGCAGCCTGCCGATCCGTTCGGTGTGCACCCAGAACTGGTAGACGAGGTTCGCCGAGGAGCAGAAGGCGAGCGCCGCCGGATGGACGCCGAGGGCGATCAGCGGGAGGTAGAACGGCCAGGTGGTCAGCGAGGTCCAGGGCTGGCGGAGCGCCGTGGTGAGGTTGAAGTTCCGGCTGGAGTGGTGCACCACGTGGCAGGCCCAGAGGATCCGGATGACGTGGTGGCCCCGGTGCGACCAGTAGTAGAAGAAGTCCTGGGCGAACAGCATCAGCGGGATCGTCCACCACAGCACGGGGACGCGCAGCGGGGTCAGTTCGTACAGGGCGGTGTAGATCGCCACGACGGGTATCTTCCACAACAGGTCGAAGACCAGGCTGCCCAGGCCCATGGTGACGCTGGTGGCGGCGTCCTTGGCCTCGTACCCGGCGGCCTCGTCGTCCGGGTGCAGCCGGCAGGACACCATTTCCAGGACGGTCAGCAGGACGAAGGCCGGGATGGACCACAGCACGACATCGGGCAGGTTCGGCTCCATGCGAGCACCGTAGGGCCGCGGGCGGGCGGAGGATAGACGTTGTTACCCACAAGTATGTGAGACGTGGAGTCATCAGCGTTTGGTGGATTCCACCAAGAACACCGCACCCCGGGACTCCACCAAGCGAACACCGCGTCGCGGGATTTCACCTGGGACGGCACCGGGGAGGAAACCCGCGTTCCGGATACGGAAGTTGCGCCCCACCGGCTCCAGGGGCCCGCGCCCCGACCGCCCTCACGCCCCCGCGGCCCCCAGCAGCGCCCCCGCCGCGTACGTCACCGCCATGGCCACCGCTCCCCCGCCCATGTTCCGCAGCACCGCGCGCCCCATCGGCGCCGCGCCCAGCCGCGCGCTCCACCAGCCGGTGAAGGCCAGCGCCGCGAGCACCGACGCCACCGTGACCACCAGCCGCAGCGAGGCCGGGGGCAGCACGATGGCCAGCAGCGGCAGCAGCGCGCCGACCGTGAACGCCAGGAAGCTGGCCCCCGCCGCGTGCCAGGGGTTGGTCAGCTCGTCGGGGTCGATGCCCAGCTCCACCTCCGCGTGGGCGCGCAGCGCGTCACGGGCGGTGAGCTGGACGGCGGCCTCACGGGCGACCCGGGCCGTCAGCCCCTTGTCCTCCAGCATCTCGGTCAGCTCGTCGAGTTCGTCCTCCGGTGTCTCCTCCAGCTCGCGCCTCTCCTGCGCCAGCGCGGCCCTCTCGGAGTCCCGCTGGGTGGACACCGACACGTACTCGCCGGCCGCCATCGACATGGAACCCGCGAGCAGCCCGGCCAGACCGGCCGTCAGGAGGGTGGCGCGGTCGCCGGTGGCCCCGGCGACGCCGACGACCAGGCCGGCGGTGGACACCACACCGTCGTTGGCGCCGAGGACCGCGGCCCGCAGCCAGTTGAGCCGGGTCCCCATGGCGCCCTCGTGGGGTTCCTCGTGCCTCCGCGTCTGGTCCACCCCGGGAGGGTCTCACCGCACGGGGCCCGGACGCGTCACGACCCGCCCTGCCGGCCCCGCGTCCAACGGCGCCCTGCTCCCTTCGGGTTCACCCGCGCGGGGCGCCCGGCTGGGGCGCTGTCAGTCGCGGCCCGTATTCTCTGTGACCATGCTCGACGACCGTCAGACCGCAGCGCCGTGGCCGACCGCCTACCCCCAGGGGTACGCGGTCGTCGACGTGGAGACCACCGGACTCGCCCGCGACGACCGGATAGTGTCCGCGGCGGTCTACCGTCTGGACGCGCTGGGCGACGTCGAGGACCACTGGTACACGCTGGTCAACCCCGAGCGGGACCCCGGCCCCGTCTGGATCCACGGGCTGACCAGCGACGCCCTGGAGGGGGCGCCGCTCTTCCCGGAGGTGGCCGCCCAGCTGTCCGAGCGGCTCGACGGCCGGGTGCTCGTCGCGCACAACGCCGCGTTCGACTGGTCGATGCTCGCCCGGGAGTACGCCCGCGCGGCGATCACCGCGCCGGTGCGGCAGCGGCTGTGCACGATCGCGCTCTCCAAGGAGCTGCGGCTCCCGCTGCCCAACCACAAGCTGGAGTCGCTCGCCGCGCACTTCGGTGTGGTGCAGCAGCGCGCGCACCACGCCCTGGACGACGCGCGGGTGCTGGCCGAGGCCTTCCGGCCGAGCCTGCACGCCGCCGCCCGGACCGGGGCGCGGCTGCCGCTGCTGGAGTGCCGGCCGCTGACGGAGTGGACGGACTCACCGGTCGCCCCGCGCGCCGGCTACCAGCCCTCGCGCGGCCAGGGCACCTGGCGTCCCTCCCGGAAGCGCCCGGCCTGCCCGTATCCGAACCCCGGCCGGTACGAGCCGGACAAGCCGCTCGCGCAGGGCATGCGGGTGGCGTTCTCCGGGGACACCTCGGTCGACCGCGAACTCCTGGAGGACCGCGCCGTGGAGGCCGGTCTGCACGTGGCGACCAGCGTCTCCCGGCTGACCAGCCTGCTCGTCACCAACGACCCGGACGCGGCGACGTCGAAGACGGTGAAGGCGAAGTCGTTCGGCACGCCGATCCTGGAGGAGAGCGCCTTCACCCACCTGCTGAGGGACGTGGCGCCCGCACGGGGTGTCGCGGTGCCGCCCCCGTCACCGTCATCGGAGTGAACCGCCCGCGACTCGCCCGGTACCCGCTCGCACCCCGCCGCCCGGCGTCCCACCCTGTGGCGCATGGCACGTTGTGAGGTTTGCGGAAACGACTACGGGATGTCCTTCGAGGTGCACGCGCAGGGCGCCGTCCACGTCTTCGACTGTTTCTCCTGCGCCATCCACCGCATGGCACCCATCTGCGAGCACTGCCGGGTGCAGGTCATCGGCCAGGGCGTCGAGGTGGACGGCCACTGGTACTGCGGCGGCCACTGCGCCCGGGCCGAGGGAAGGACGGGCATCGTGGACAAAGTGTGACGGTCCGGTCCCCCCACGACAGGGACCCTCCGTGCCGCACCCCATGGCCCCGGTTGTACGGTCATGGGGTGTACCGCTTCCTGTTGACCCGGCAGTGGGTGATCCTCACCCTCATCGTCCTCGTCCTGATTCCCACGATGGTCGAACTGGGTTTCTGGCAGTTGCACCGCCATGAACACCGGGTCGCGCAGAACGCGCTGATCACGAAGAACCTGGAGGCCGCCCCGGCCCCCGTCTCCCGGCTGACCTCCCCCGGGCACACCGTCCCGCGCTCGGACTACTGGCGGGCGGTGACGGCCACCGGCACCTTCGACACCGAGCACGAGGTCGTCGTACGCCGCCGCACCTCGCGGGACGACCGCATCGGCGTCCTGGTGCTGACCCCGCTCGACCTCAAGGGCGGCGGCACGGTCCTGGTCAACCGCGGCTGGGTCCCCGCCGCCGCCACCCAGGAGGCGTACCCCGAGGTCCCGGCCCCGCCGCGCGGCGAGGTCACCGTCACCGGCCGGCTCAAGGCCGACGAGACGACGGGCGCCAGCGGCATCAAGGACCTGGCGGGTCTGCCGGACCGCCAGGTGATGCTCATCAACAGCGCCCAGCAGGCGCACCTGCTCGGCCGGCCCGTCCTCGGCGGGTACGTCGAGCTGACGGACCCCGTGCCGGCCGACGGCGGTCCCGAGCCGATCGAGGCCCCCGACGACGGCTCCATCGGCCCGCACATGGCCTACGCCGTCCAGTGGTGGCTCTTCGCCGCGGGCGTCCCGGTCGGCTGGGTGATCCTCCTGCGCCGCGAGAAGCGCGACCGCGAGGAGGCGGCGGACCAGAGCGAGAACGCCGGGGAGCCCGAGCCGGCCACCGCCTGAATCCGCTTCACCCCCCTCCCGCCGCTTAGCGGGGCCACGGTTCGGGAAGACGCCGATACGTGACACCACGCATCGAGGACTACGCGCTCATCGGCGATCTCCAGACCGGCGCCCTGGTCGGCCGGAACGGTTCGATCGACTGGCTGTGCCTGCCCCGCTTCGACTCCGGCGCCTGCTTCGCGGCCCTGCTGGGCGACGCGGACAACGGCCACTGGCGGATCGCGCCCCGGGGCACCGACAGCGCCGAGACCTGCGCCCGGCGCGCCTACGTGGACGACTCGCTGGTCCTGGAGACGTTCTGGGAGACCAGGACCGGCACGGTCAAGGTCACCGACTTCATGCCGCAGCGCGACAAGGCGCCCGACGTGATGCGGATCGTCGAAGGCGTCAGCGGCAGCGTCGACATGAGTTCCGTCCTGCGCCTGCGCTTCGACTTCGGCAGCGTGGTGCCGTGGATGCGCCGCTCCCACGGTCACCGGGTGGCCGTCGCGGGCCCCGACTCCGTCTGGCTGCGCAGCGAACCGCCGGTCAAGACCTGGGGCCAGCAGTTCAGCACGTGCTCCTCCTTCACGGTGAAGGAGGGCGAGAGCGTGGCGTTCGTCCTCACCTGGCACGCCTCGCACTCCCCGCGGCCCAAGCTGATCGACCCGTACAAGGCGCTCGGGCACACCCTGGACGACTGGGCGCGGTGGGCGGCCCGGTGCACGTACCAGGGTCCGCACCGGCGGGCCGTGATGCGCTCCCTGATCACCCTGAAGGCCCTCACCTACGCCCCCACCGGCGGCATCGTCGCGGCCCTGACCACGTCCCTGCCGGAGGAGATCGGCGGGGTACGCAACTGGGACTACCGCTACTGCTGGCTGCGGGACTCCACCCTCACCCTCGGCGCCATGATCTCGGCCGGCTATCTGGAGGAGGCCCGCCAGTGGCGCGACTGGCTGCTGCGCGCCGTCGCCGGCGACCCGGCCGACCTCCAGATCATGTACGGGCTGGCCGGCGAGCGCAGACTCCCCGAGACGGAGCTGCCGTGGCTCGACGGATACGAGCACTCCCGCCCCGTCCGCACCGGCAACGCCGCCGTGCAGCAGCGCCAGCTCGACGTGTACGGCGAGGTCATCGATTCGTTCAGGGTGGCCCGTGACGCCGGACTCGACGACAAGCCGCACGCCTGGAACCTCCAGCTCAGTCTGCTCGGCTTCCTGGAGTCCGCGTGGCGCGAGCCCGACGAGGGACTGTGGGAGATCCGCGGGGAGCGCCGCCACTTCGTGCACTCCAAGGTGATGGCGTGGGTGGCCGCCGACCGGGCGGTACGCACCCTGGAGGAGAACCCGGGCCTGCCGGGCGACGCCGACCGGTGGCGCACGATGCGGGACGCGGTCCACGCGGAGGTCTGCGAGCGGGGCTACGACCCCGAGCGCAACACCTTCACCCAGTCCTACGGTTCGCGGGAGCTGGACGCGGCGGCCCTGCTCATCGTGCGCACCGGTTTCCTGCCGTGCGACGACCCCCGCGTCATCGGCACGGTCGACGCCGTGCGCGACGAGCTGGGCGCGGACGGCCTGGTCCGCCGGTACAGCACCGAGGGGGGTTCCGTGGACGGCCTGCCCGGCGACGAGGGGGCGTTCGTCGTCTGCTCGTTCTGGCTGGTCGACGCGCTGCTGCGGACGGGCCGCAGGCAGGAGGCGGAGAAGCTGTTCGAGAGGCTGCTCGGCCTGCGCAACGACGTGGGCCTGCTCGCGGAGGAGTACGACCCCGTGGCCGGACGCCAGCTGGGCAACTTCCCCCAGGCCTTCAGCCACATCGGGCTGGTGAACAGCGCGGTCGACCTGATGCTGGACGACGCGGCAGGATAGGACCATGGATCTTGGACTGAAGGACCGTGTGTACATCGTCACCGGTGCCAGCCGGGGGCTGGGCAACGCCACCGCGGCCGCCCTCGCCGCGGACGGCGCGAAGGTGGTCGTCTCCGGCCGGGACGAGGAGGGCGTCACGGCGGCCGCCGCCGAGCTGGGCGAGGGCGTGGTCGGTGTCGCCGCCGACAACGCCGACCCGTCGGCCGCGCAGCGCCTGGTGGACACCGCGAAGGAACGCTTCGGCCGGCTGGACGGCATCCTCGTCAGCGTCGGCGGCCCGCCGCCCGGCCTGCTCGCCGACAACACGGACGACCAGTGGCAGTCCGCCTTCGAGTCGGTCTTCCTCGGTGCCGTCCGGCTGGCCCGTACGGCCGCCGCCGCGCTCGGCGAGGGCGGGGTCATCGGCTTCGTCCTGTCGGGGTCCGTGCACGAGCCGATCGCCGGACTGACGATCTCCAACGGTCTGCGCCCCGGGCTCGCCGGCTTCGCCAAGTCCCTCGCGGACGAGCTGGGCCCGGTCGGCATCCGGGTCGTCGGAGTCCTGCCGGCCCGTATCGACACGGACCGGGTGCGTGAGCTGGACGCCCTGTCCGGCGACGCGGAGGCGGCCCGCGCGGCCAACGAGGCGCTGATTCCGCTGCGCCGCTACGGCACCGCGGAGGAGTTCGGGAAGACCGCCGCGTTCCTGCTCTCGCCCGCCGCGTCCTACCTGACGGGTGTCATGGTGCCCGTCGACGGCGGCTACCGGCACGGTTTCTGACGCCGGCTCCTGACACCGGCGGGGCGCGTGCGGGCAGGCGCCCTCAGGTCACGCGCTCCGCACGGTGCTTGACCGCCTTGAGCCGTACCTCGGCCGGCAGTTCGTCCAGCCCGGCCGAGGTACGGGCGTGGGCCAGCGCCTCGTCGGAAAGCCCGCGCAGCACCTCCGCCGGGGCGCCGTGCGGTTCCATCCGCAGCCTGATCCGCGCCCGTGGCGCCGTACGCCGGCCGCTCAGCCGGACCTTGGTCTCGGACACCCCGTCCAGCCGGTCCGTCTCGTCGCCGAGCGCGTCCTCCAGGGCCTTGCCGCGCAGCACCGCGCCCTCGCCGTCGCCGCTGTCGATCAGCACCTCGGACAGGCGCGCGCGGCGCAGCTGTGCCAGCAGCCACCACAGGGCGATGATCAGCAGGACGGCGAGGACGGCGATGACCACCGGCCACCACCAGCCGTCGCCGCGCCACCGGTAGCGGTCGCTCCTGCTGAGCAGGACGTCGCTCTTGCCGTCGAAGGGCCACCAGGACGGGACGGACGCCCCGAGCCCGGTGGCGAGGACGCCACCGCCGACGATCAGGAGGATCAGCCCGGCGAGGGCGAGCAGTACCCGGTTGGCCTTGCCGATCACGCGGCTCACCCCTTCTTCGGCCGACGGACGTGGACGGACAGCCGGGGAGGCCGGGCCAGCCCCAGTTCCTTGATGCCCGCGCCCACCACGGTGTCCAGGTCGTCCCGGACCTCGTCGAGTTCACGGAAGTGCGAGACCGCCGACACCTTCGCCCGGCGGCGCCGCATCCTCACCCGCACGGACTGGACCCCGGCCACCTCCACGGCCCGGTCGCGCAGCACGAGCGCGGCGGCGTCCCGGTCGAGCGCGGCCCGTACCCCGGCGTGCCGGCGGCTCATCGGCAGCAGCGAGCGCAGACCGGGGGTGAGGGCGAGGAACAGCAGCCACAGACCGAGGGCGGCCGCCACCGCGGATCCGGTCAGCACCCATACGTCGTCGAGGTGACGGCTCGCCAGCTCGTCCGCGAACGTACGCCGCCACCACATGGCCGGCCGGCCCGCCCGGACCGACGCGATGTCGTAGAGCAGGAGGCCGGAGGCGCCGAGCAGCACCAGGGAGGTCAGTACGGCGGGGATCCGCCGCCCGGACCGGAACCGGCCCGCGCGGCCGCCGGAGTGCTCCGGCTCCGGTGCCGGTGCCTCCGGGTCCGCCGTGAGGACGTCGCCGGACCGCTCGGGCGGCTCTTGGCCGGTGGTGGGCAGGCGCCGCGTGTCGTCCTGCGGGTCGTGGGGCTCGCTCATCGGATGTTCCCCTCCGCTCCGGTGCCCGCGTCCGCGGCGTGCAGCCGCTCGACCTGCACCGCCACCTCGGGTACGTCCATGCCCGCCAGCGTCTCCACCCGCTCGGCCACACGGCGGCGCACCGCCCCGCAGCGGCGCCCGATGTCACCCGGGTAGCCGAGTTCGAGACTGACACGTACCCGGGCGGTGTCCCGGTGCACGGTGACCGTCGCCCGGGGCGGGGCGGCGTCACCGGGGGCCGCTCCGACCGCTTCCTTCGCCGCCTGGGCGGCGATCTTCGCGACGACGCGGTCGGCGATCCGGGTCTGGCCGCGGTCCGCCGGCGCGACCCGGTCGGTCGTCGCCGTCACCGCCGTCACCGTCGCCGGTCGCCGCGCTCGCGACTCCGGAAGAAGTCGCCGGGCTCCAGGTCACCGTCCAGGAAACGGCCGGCGATGAAGCCGACCGCACCGAGTGCGGCGACCAGCAGGAACGCGCCGAACCCACCGAAGTACCCGGCGAAGCCGAGCGCCATGCCGGCGATCAGGCCGACTACAGCCATGTTCATCTGTGCTCCTCAACTGCCTCGGGGGCGAGGCCTACTGGACGCGTGACTCGGACTCGTCCTCGTCGTCGTCCTCGTCGGGAAGCTTGACGTCGCTGACGGCGATGTTGACCTCGACGACCTCCAGGCCGGTCATGCGCTCGACGGCGGCGATGACGTTCTCCCGGACATCGCCCGCGACATCGGCGATCGCCACGCCGTACTCGACGACGATCTCCAGGTCAAGGGCCGCCTGCGACTCGCCGACCTCCGCCTTGACGCCCCGTGACACGGACTTGCCGCCGCCGGGGACACGGTCGCGCATCGCGCCGAAGGTGCGGGAGATGCCACTGCCCATGGCGTGGACGCCGCCGACGTCGCGGGCCGCCATTCCGGCGATCTTCTCGACGACACCGTCCGCGATGGTGGTGCGGCCCCGCCCCGCGGGGGCTCCTCCGCCTCGCTTGCTCAGGGAACTGGTGCTCCCCCTGCCGTCGTCCCCGCCGAACGAACTGCCGGGGCTGTCGGGCCGGTTCCGCTGTGGGCTCTCGGTCATCGCCACTCTTCCCTTCGGGGCGGGGTTGCACTTCTGCCGACCACGCTAAGTGCGCTTGCCGGATACCGCGCCGTGGATACGGCAGGCTGGGGGAATGACTACGGCTGACGGCCCTCACCGGGCCGACGGATGGACCACGGCGGTACGCCAGAAGCTCGGCCTGGGCAGGCTGCTTCCGCTGGGCGGGCCCGACGACGCGGCCTGGATCGCCGAACGCGCGGCCGCCGCGGTGCTGAGAGAGGCGGCGGTGGAGACGGGCGCGGTACTGGGCCGGCTGAGGATCGCGCGGACCGGCGAGGACGACGCCCGTACGCCGGTGGTGCCGGGGCCGCCCAGTGCCCTGCCGCCCGGACCGCTGCGGATCGAGGCCGGTTTCGCCTCCACGGCCCGGCACCCGCTGCCCGCGACGGCCCACGCGCTGCGGGTGGCGATGCTGGAGGCGGCGGACACCCGGCTCGGGCTGGTGGTCGCGGAGGTGGACCTGACGGTGACGGAGCTGCTCGAAGAGGAACCCGTACGCACCCCGCCGGAGCCGGCCGACGTCCGTACGGCCGAGCCGGAGGGCGCCGCCGGGGCGGCGGCGGCCGGGGTGCCGGGAGTCGTTTCGCTGACCCGGATGCTGGGCGGCGCGGTGCACCTGGACGCCGGCCATGTCCGGGTGGAGCTGGCGACGGCCGCCGACCACCGGGCGCTCGACGTGGCACGGGCCGTACGCCGGGCGGTGGCCGCCGCGGTGGAGGGCGCTCCCACCGTGGCCGTCCTGGTCACGGCCGTGCTGCCCCGGGACTGACCGCGACGCGCCCGCGCCCGGCGGGAACCCGGCGTCCGGCGTCCGGTCGTCGGGTCAGTCGGGTCGTCGGGGTCAGTCGGAGAGGCCCGCCAGGTCGCGGAGCCGACGGCCCTGCGCGGCGCGTTCGGCGGCCCGCTGCTCCTCGTAGGTACGCGAGGCGGCGCCGGCGAGCAGTGCCTTGGTCTCGACCACGGCGTCGCGCGGGGCGGCCAGCAGGGCGGCGGCCAGGTCACGCGCCGCCGCGTCGAGCTGACCGGCCGGGACCACCAGGTTGGCCAGGCCGGTGCGCTCGGCCTCCTCGGCGTGCACGAAGCGGCCGGTGGCGCAGATCTCCAGCGCGCGGGCGTATCCCACCAGGTGCGTCAGGCGGTGGGTGCCCGTGAGGTCGGGGACGAGCCCGAGGCTGGTCTCGCGCATGGCGAACTGCGCGTCCTCTGCGGCGATCCGCAGATCGCAGGCGAGGGCGAGCTGGAAACCGGCGCCGATCGCGTGCCCCTGGACGGCCGCGATCGACACGAGGTCGTTGCGGCGCCACCAGGTGAACGCCTCCTGGTACGCGGCGATGGTCGCGTCGAGCTCCTCGTGGGATCCCCGTGCCATGTCGAGGAAGGACGGCTCGCCGTCGAACCCCTCCGGGGTGAACGCCTGCCGGTCGAGGCCCGCCGAGAAGGACTTGCCCTCGGCGCGCAGCACGACCACCCGGACGCTGCCGGGCAGGGACCGTCCGGCCTCTGTCAACGCCCGCCACAGAGCGGGAGACTGAGCGTTGCGCTTGGCCGGGCCGTTGAGCGTCACCGTGGCGACCGCGTCGTCGACGGTGAGCCGTATGCCGTCCTTGTCGAGCACGGGTGCGTGCGAGGTCATGAGGCGCCTCCGGATCGGGTGCAGTCAGCACGTACTGATAAGTGACTGAACAGTAACCACCCGGACGACCTGAGGGTCGGCCGGGTGGCCACCCGGTGTTCCGGCGAGCCGTCGGGGGCGGACCTCCACCCGCCCCGGACCGGCGCCGTCAGGCCGAAGCGGCCTTCTTGCCTCGTGTCGCTCCGCCGCGTCCCCGCAGCGTGACTCCGGATTCACTGAGCATCCGGTGGACGAATCCGTAGGAGCGGCCCGTTTCCTCGGCCAGCGCCCGGATGCTCGCACCGGAGTCGTACTTCTTCTTCAGGTCTGCCGCGAGCTTGTCACGCGCGGCGCCGGTCACCCGGCTGCCCTTCTTCAGAGTCTCGGCCACCCGTGCCTCCTCAAGGAAGTGCGCTCTGGACTCTCATGATCACCCCTCGCGAGCTTCCTGGCCACCCATTCGGCAAGGTCCGTACGTCCCGATTCCCGGCCCGGATTCCGGCCACCACAATCGGAATCCGGTGTTCCAGGGGGCAACGGAGGGCCTTGGTACGGGCTGAGAAAAGAACCGCCAGGTCAGGGCCGTATGGGGGTGGTACACCAAAATGGGTGCGCCCGGCAGGTATCTGCCGGGCGCTGCCGTCGGGTACGAGACGTCCTCATCCAGATGATGGATCACCCATCGGCCGAATGCTCCGTACGGGGTGGATCACCGGGCGTCGCGGGGCGTCCGGGCGGCGGGTCAGGCCAGGGCGACCAGGTCGCGGTAGTCCGCGCCCCACAGGTCCTCGACGCCGTCCGGCAGCAGGATGATCCGCTCCGGCTGGAGCGCCTCGACCGCGCCCTCGTCGTGGGTGACGAGGACGACCGCGCCCTTGTAGGTGCGCAGGGCGCCGAGGATCTCCTCGCGGCTGGCCGGGTCGAGGTTGTTGGTCGGCTCGTCGAGGAGCAGCACGTTGGCGGACGAGACGACCAGGGTGGCCAGGGCCAGCCGGGTCTTCTCGCCGCCGGAGAGCACCCCGGCGGGCTTGTCGACGTCGTCCCCGGAGAAGAGGAACGAACCGAGCGTCTTGCGGACCTCGACGAGGCCGAGGTCGGGCGCCGCCGAGCGCATGTTCTCCAGGACCGTGCGCTCCGGGTCGAGGGTCTCGTGCTCCTGCGCGTAGTAGCCGAGCTTGAGGCCGTGGCCCTCGATGACCTGGCCGGTGTCGGGCTTCTCGGCGCCGCCGAGGAGGCGCAGCAGCGTGGTCTTGCCCGCGCCGTTGAGGCCGAGGATGACGACGCGGGAGCCCTTGTCGATGGCCAGGTCCACGTCGGTGAAGATTTCGAGCGAGCCGTAGGACTTGGAGAGCCCCTCGGCCATCAGGGGCGTCTTGCCGCACGGGGACGGCTCGGGGAAGCGCAGCTTGGCGACCTTGTCCGAGACCCGGACCGCCTCCAGGCCGGAGAGCAGGCGCTCGGCCCGCTTGGCCATGTTCTGCGCGGCGACGGTCTTGGTGGCCTTGGCGCGCATCTTGTCGGCCTGCGAGTTGAGGGCGGCGGCCTTCTTCTCGGCGTTCTGGCGCTCGCGCTTGCGGCGCTTCTCGTCGGCCTCGCGCTGCTGCTGGTAGAGCTTCCAGCCCATGTTGTAGATGTCGATCCGGGAGCGGTTGGCGTCGAGGTAGAACACCTTGTTGACGACCTTCTCGACCAGTTCGGCGTCGTGGGAGATGACGATGAAGCCGCCGCGGTAGTTCTTGAGGTAGTCGCGCAGCCAGACGATGGAGTCGGCGTCCAGGTGGTTGGTCGGCTCGTCCAGGAGCAGGGTGTCGGCGTCCGAGAAGAGGATCCGGGCCAGCTCCACGCGGCGGCGCTGACCGCCGGAGAGGGTGTGCAGCGGCTGGCCGAGCACCCGGTCGGGCAGGCTGAGCGCGGCGGCGATGGTGGCGGCCTCGGCCTCGGCGGCGTACCCGCCCTTGGTGAGGAACTCCGTCTCCAGGCGCTCGTACCGCTTCATCGCCTTCTCGCGGGTGGCGCCCTTGCCGTTCGCCATCCGGTCCTCGTTCTCCCGCATCTTGCGCAGGATCTCGTCGAGGCCGCGGGCCGAGAGGATGCGGTCGCGGGCCAGGACGTCGAGGTCGCCGGTGCGCGGGTCCTGCGGGAGGTAGCCGACCTCGCCGGAGCTCGTGATGGTCCCGCCGGCCGGGGTGCCCTCACCGGCCAGGCACTTGGTGAGCGTGGTCTTGCCCGCGCCGTTGCGGCCGACGAGACCGATGCGGTCGCCCTTGGCGATGCGGAAGGAGGCGGACTCGATGAGGATGCGGGCGCCGGCGCGCAGCTCGATGCCGGAAGCGGTGATCACGGAAAACTCCAGGGCGGTATGGACGGCGGACGGACGGTTACGGACTCACGACTCGACGCCGTCTAGTGCACTGGGAGAATTGCCATGGGGCCATTCTACCGGCGGTGTCCACCTGGTTTTCCGGGGTGTGCGCCCCGGGTGGGCGGGACCGGCCGCCCGTGCCCGGGGGCCCGGCGCCCGGGCGTCAGGCGCCGCCGGTGTGCACCTGGAAGGCCGCCCGGCGGACGGCTTTGGCCAGGGCCGGGTCGGGGTGCGCGGCGGCCAGGGCGACCAGCACCTGCACGGTGCGCGGGTGTCCGACCGCCCGTACCTCGTCCAGCAGCGCGGGGACCGTGCCCTGGACGGCGGAGTCGAGGTGGCGGACGAGGAGCCCGCTCTCGCCGTGGTCGGCGACGGCCGCGGCGGTGTCCACCCAGAGCCAGGTCGCCTCCTCCCGGCTGAGGACGTCCTGGGCGTCGTCGGGGTCGGCGCCCTCGTACTCGGCGAGCCAGAGCAGGGCGTACGGGCGCAGCGGGGCCTCGGTGACCACGGACCGCACCACGGGTTCGGCGGGGGCGCCGACGACGCGCAGCGCCTCGAAGGCGAGTCCGCGCAGCAGGGCGTCCTCGCCGCGCGCGACGGCCAGCAGTTCGGCCACGGCGCTGCCGACCGGGCGGGCGGCGAGCCAGGCGCGGTATTCGGCGCGGGCCGGTCCGGGGGTGAGCCGGGCGCAGCCGAGCAGCATGTCGGCGGCGGACTGCTCGATGTTGCCGGCGGGGCTCTGCGCGGCCACACAGATCTGTTCGAGCTTGACCCAGACCGCCCAGTTGCCGAGGGGGGTGAGGGTGGCGTGCCCCGAGCCGAGGGTGAGGGCGCCCACCGCGGCGAGTCCCTCCAGGGCCCAGTCGAGCAGCAGGGCGTTGAGGTCCGCCGAGGTCTCGGTGGCGGGGGCGGGCCGCTCCTGGGAGCCGTAGGGCACCTCGCAGCGTTCCTCGTGGAGTTCCGCGACGCGCTGGGCGAGGAGGTCGAGGAGCGCGGGTACGGAGACGGGCCCCGCGGAGAGCTGGAGCAGGGAGAGGACCTGGGGGACGGCCTCGACGGCCTCGGCGACCGCGGTGGCCTCGATGCCCTCGGGTGAGGAGTGCACCAGTGACCAGGCGTCGAAGAGCGCCACCCAGCCGCGCAGCACGGCGGAGTCGTCGCGGTTCCACGCGCGAAGACGCCAGCCGGGCCGCGCGGTGTCACCGTGCAGTTCGATCAGCCCGGCGAGCCTGGCCCGGTCCCAGCCGGCCCGCACCTGGGCCGGGGAGAGTTCCATGGCGGCCGCGGCCCGTTCGAGGGCGCGGTCGGCGAGCGGGACGGCGCCCGGACCCGCGCCGTCGGCCGCCCAGCGGGCGATGCGTACGGCGTCGGCCAGCACGGCCCTGGCCTGACGGGCCAGTTCGGCGGGTGCCGGGGTGCCCGCGGGCGGGCGGGGGGGCCGGCCTGGCGCGCCGGGTCGTCACGGCCTTGCGGGCGGTGGCAAGGGGTCGCGGGCGGACAAGTCGCAGCCTGGAGTCGCGCGGGGTACGGGACGTCACGGGGAGCAGTCTTGCGTCTGACGGCCCGAAAGCCCAAACGGAAGCCCGGTCCCGGGGGCTCGGGGCGGTCCGCCGGGCTGTCCCCAACCGGTCCGATCCACCCCATCACCTCACATCAGGGGCGTGAGGAATCGCCGCAGGGTCTCCTCGTAGCCGGCCGGGTCGGCGTTCCACATCGCGCCATGCGGAGCCTGCGGTACGGCGTGCAGGGTGACCAGCTCGGGGCGGAGCGCGGCGAGTTCCCGGGACGGCCGCCAGGGCGCGAGGGTGTCGTCGGGGCCGTGGAAGATCAGGGTCGGCGTGTCCAGGGCCTCCGGCACGGAGGTGTCCAGGAGCGGCGCCCCGCGCAGGCCGGTCTGGCCCTGGGCCGCGCGGACGGCGAGGGGCAGCAGCGCGGTGGGGACGCCGCGGGCGGAGGCCAGGGCGCGCAGGGTGACCCGCCAGTCCATGACCGGGGAGTCGAGGACGAGTCCGGCGACGCGGTCGCGCAGCGCGGAGTTGACGGCCGCGTGCAGGGCCATCGAGGCGCCGGTGGACCAGCCGTGCACGACGACCCGCTTCGCCCCGTACCGCACCGCGTGGCGGATGGCCGCGTCCAGGTCGCGCCATTCGGACTCGCCGAGGTGGGCGAGCCCGTCGGGTGATCGGGGGGCGCCCTCGTCGCCGCGGTAGGCGAGGTCCAGCACGGGGAGTTGCTGGGAGCGCAGGAAGTCCAGCACGTTCATCGGGTGTTCCCGGGTGGTGCCGAGGCCGTGCACGGTGATCACCCAGGTGTCGCGGTCGCCGGGGACGAACCAGGCGGGCAGGGTGCCCAGCTCGCCGGGGATCTCGACGTCCTCGTAATCGAGGCCGAGGCCGCCGAGGGGGTCGCCGCTGTGCAGCTGCGGGGTGAGGCGGACCCGGGCGCCCGGTTCCAGGCTGCCGCGTGTGACCCGCTCCAGGCGGCGTACGACGGTGTCGGCGGAGCCGTCCGGTGCCCGGTCGAGGACGGGTCCGACGATGGCGTGGGTGTCGCGGCCCGCCAGCCCGTACGTGCCGGGGCGCAGGGCGGCGAAGGAGCGGGTCAGGGTGACCTGTCCGGCCGCGGTGGCGTGCACGGTGAGTCTGCGGTCGCCGGGGAAGGGGCGCGGGGAGCCTCCCGCGAGGGCGGCGTCGCTGGCGTAGCGGCCGGCCGCGACCGCTGCCGCGCCGACGCCGAGGATCGTGGTGACGGCCGCTGCCGTCGCTTTTGCCGGGCGCATCGCCCCAGTCTCGCGGGCCGGGGGCCGCGTTGCCAGCGGGCCGGGCCGTACGGTGCCCGGCCATCCGGGCGGCCCCGGACTCAGCCGGGCTGCCCGTAGCCTTCCAGGGCCTCCTGGACGTCGCGCATCTGGTCCGGGGTGAGCAGGGACGGTTCGCGGCCGGGTACGGAGGCGGCGGCGAGCCAGACCCGGCACAGCCATTCCAGTTGGGCGGTGCGCTCGTAGGCCTGGTCGAGGGTGTCGCCGTAGGTGACGGTGCCGTGGTTGCGCAGGAGGCAGCCGGTGCGGTCGCGCAGGGCCTCCCGCATGTGCTCGGCGAGTTCCGGGGTGCCGTAGCGGGCGTAGGCGGCGGTGCGGACGGAGCCTCCGAGCAGGGCGGCGGCGTAGTGCACCGGCGGGACCTCGGTGACCAGAGTGGAGACGGCGGTGGCGTGCACCGCGTGGGTGTGGACGACGGCGGCGGCCGGGGTGTCGCGGTACACGGCGAGGTGCAGGGGGAGTTCGCTGGTCGGGTTGAGGCGGCCGAGGACCTGCCGCCCGTCGAGGTCGACGCCCACCGCGTCCCCGGGTCCGAGCCGGTTGTAGGGCACTCCGCTGGGGGTGACGAGGACGACGGGGCCGACCCGGGCCGAGACGTTGCCCGAGGTGCCCACGACGAGCCCCTCCGCGGCCGTCCTGCGGGCCGTCGCGACGACGCCCCGCCATGCCCGCCCGATCGCGTCCTGCCCGTGGTCCGTCATGCGGGGATCGTAGCGAGGACGTGAGAGACGTCTCCCCGACGTCCTCGGACAGGACGGAAGCCCCCACGCCGGGGGTTCACCAGAACCGGGCGAAGGCCGGGCCGCACACCGCCCCGGGAGGGTTCCGCCGCCTCCCGGGGAGCCAACCGGAACGTCCGCACGCGTTTGGGGTCACCACAGCGCCCTGCTCAGTTCATCTTCCGTTCACCCAGCTTGCCTACGTTCCAACTGCCAATGACGTCGAACGATTGCCTGGGTAAATGGAACACATCACCCTGCTGCTTGCGATTGTGGTCGTAACAGCTCTCGTGTTCGATTTCACGAACGGTTTCCATGACACCGCCAACGCGATGGCCACCACCATCTCGACCGGCGCCCTGAAGCCGAAGACCGCGGTGGCCATGTCCGCCGTTCTCAACCTGGTCGGCGCGTTCCTGTCGGTGGAGGTCGCCAAGACGATCTCCGGCGGGATCATCAACGAGAACGGCCTCAGAACCGAGGTCATCTTCGCGGCGCTCGTCGGCGCCATCCTGTGGAACCTGCTGACCTGGCTGGTCGGCCTGCCCTCCAGTTCCTCCCACGCACTCTTCGGCGGCCTCATCGGCGCCGCGGTCATGTCGGCCGGCTGGTCCTCGATCAACGGCGGCACCGTCGTCACCAAGGTCCTGCTGCCCGCGATCGCCGCCCCGTTCGTCGCCGGTGTGGCCGCGCTGCTGGCCACGAAGCTGACGTACCGCATCAACCGGAAGATCACCGACGAGGCCCAGCTGAAGTCGACGGCCAAGGGCTACCGGGCCGGGCAGATCGCCTCGGCGGGCCTCGTCTCACTCGCCCACGGCACCAACGACGCGCAGAAGACGATGGGCATCATCACCCTGGCCCTGGTCACCGGTGGCGTCCTGGCCCCCGGCTCCAACCCGCCGGTGTGGGTCATCGCCTCGGCCGGTCTGGCCATCGCGATGGGTACCTACCTCGGCGGCTGGCGCATCATCCGCACCATGGGCAGCGGCCTCACCGACCTCAAGCCGCCGCAGGGCTTCGCCGCCCAGACCA
Organism: Streptomyces halstedii; assembly: GCA_000720535.1. Lineage (GTDB taxonomy): Bacteria > Actinomycetota > Actinomycetes > Streptomycetales > Streptomycetaceae > Streptomyces > Streptomyces halstedii. The sequence goes on along the minus strand of JOAZ01000005.1, from coordinate 261,203 downwards.
GCGCGGCCACGGTCATCCTGGCCTCCTCGCACCTCGGCTTCTCCCTCTCCACCACCCAGTCCTGCTCCGGGGCCGTGATGGGCGCGGGTCTCGGCCGCCAGGGGGGCGTGGTCCGCTGGTCCACCGCCACCCGGATGTTCGTCGCCTGGGGTCTGACGCTGCCGGCCGCCGGTCTGGTCGGCGCGGGCGCGGAGTTCCTGACCAAGCAGGGCCCCTGGGGCGTCGCGGTGGTGGCCGTGCTGCTCGTCGCCGGGTCCGGCGCCATCTGGCTGCTGTCGCGCCGCAAGCCGGTCGACCACACCAACGTCACCGAGCCCGAGCCCGCGGGTGTCGTCACCACCGCCATCGCGGCCGTCAGCCCGCCGCCCGTGGGCGTGAACGTCCCGGAACTCAAGACCACCATCCCGGCCCCGGTCCCGGCGCCGGACGCTCCCGCCGACCCCCCGGCCCGACCGGCCACGGTGTAAGGACGGATCCGTATGAACATCGACTGGGCGGCCCTCGCCTCCGTCTTCGGCGTCAGCCTCGTGGTCACCGTGGCGCTGGTCGGCCTCTTCAGCCTCGGCATCGTCGGCCTCGCCAAGCAGGCGTCCGCCACGACGAGCGGCTCCCCGGTGCGGGCGCGCGCCGGTGCGTACGCCTGTTTCGCGCTGTGCGCGGCGGCGGTCGGATACGGGATCTATCTGATCGTCGCCTGATCTCCCGTTCCTCCGCGCCGGGCCGGACACGCACCCGCGTGTCCGGCCCGGTGTGCGTCTGCGCACACTGCGGCCTCGCAGGTCAGCGGCAGGTTGACGGCTGTTCGGGGGGCGTGGTGGACTGCCGGGGCCAAGTACGGCGGCAGCAGAGGAAGCCGGTGCGAATCCGGCGCGGTCCCGCCACTGTCACCGGGGAGCTGTCCCCCCACACGGACGTCACGGCCCGCCGCGCGGGCTGGAAGGCCGGGGGAACAGCGGATCCGGGAGCCAGGAGACTCTCGTCGCCGGTCACGTCGAACCAGGGCGCGGACCCTGAGTGAGGACATCTGCCATGCCCGGCCGCCGTGCGTCGGACCCCGTACCACCCGTGCCGTCCCCCCTCCGAGGCGCGACGGCCGGCTGATCCGTGCGAGCCGACCGCATCTTCGCGTACGGCGCCGCCGCCGGTCTGATCGGCGACCTGCTGCTCGGTGACCCCCGTCGGGGCCATCCGGTCGCCGCCTTCGGGCGCGCCGCGGCGGGCGTCGAGAACCGGCTGTGGCGCGATCACCGCGGCTGGGGCGCCCTGCACACGCTGCTCTGCGCCGGCGGCGCCACCGGTGCCGCCGCGCTGGCCGCCCGTGCCGTGCGCGACCGCCCCGCCGCTGCCGTGACGCTGACCGCCGCCGCCACCTGGACCGTCGTCGGGGGCACCTCGCTGGGCCGGGAGGCCCGCGCCATCGGTGACGCCCTCGCCGCCGGTGACCTCGCCCTGGCCCGGGAGCGGCTGCCGCGTCTGTGCGGCCGCGACCCGCACGCCCTGGACGGGCCGGGCATCGCCCGCGCGGTGGTGGAGTCCGTCGCCGAGAACACCTCCGACGCGGTGGTGGGCGCCCTGGTGTGGGGCGCGCTGGGCGGCACGCCGGGGCTGGTCGGGTTCCGGGCCGTGAACACCCTGGACGCCATGGTCGGCCACAGGTCGCCGCGTCACCGGCGCTACGGCTGGGCCTCCGCCCGGCTCGACGACCTGGCAGGCTGGCCCGGCGCCCGCCTCACCGCCGCGCTCGCGGTGGCCGCCGGGGGGCGCCCCCGGCAGGCGGTACGGGCCTGGCGGGCGGACGCGGACCGGCATCCGAGCCCCAACGCGGGCCCGGTGGAGGCATCCTTCGCCGGTGCGCTCGGCGTACGGCTGGGCGGGACCCTGGCGTACGGCGGGCGGGTCGAGCACCGGCCCGTGCTCAACGGGGAGGCCGGGCGCGAGGTGCGCACCGGGGACATCGAACGCGCGGTACGGCTGTCGCGCCGCGTGGGTGTGCTGGCCCTGGGTGTGTGCGTGGCCGGGCGGCTGGCCGTGGGACACACCGTACGAAGAGCTCGGAAGGGGCGGGGATGAGCGGCGGACTGCTGGTCGCGGGGACGACGTCGGACGCGGGCAAGAGCGTCGTCACGGCCGGGATCTGCCGGTGGCTGGTGCGCCAGGGGGTGAAGACCGCCCCGTTCAAGGCGCAGAACATGTCGCTGAACTCCTTCGTCACGCGCGAGGGCGCGGAGATCGGCCGCGCCCAGGCCATGCAGGCGCAGGCCGCCCGGGTGGAGCCGACCGCGCTGATGAACCCGGTGCTGCTCAAGCCCGGCGGCGACCGGTCCAGCCAGGTCGTCCTGATGGGCAAGCCCGTCGGCGAGATGAGTGCGCGCGGTTACCACGGGGGGCGCCAGGAGGCGTTGTTCGGGACCGTCGTGGACTGCCTGGAGCGGTTGCGGAGCGAGTACGACGCGGTGATCTGCGAGGGCGCGGGCTCTCCGGCGGAGATCAATCTGCGGCGTACCGACATCGTGAACATGGGCGTCGCGCGGGCCGCGGGCTTTCCCGTGCTGGTCGTGGGGGACATCGACCGGGGTGGGGTGTTCGCCTCGTTCTTCGGGACGACGGCCCTGCTGGGCGCGGAGGACCAGTCGTTGGTGGCGGGGTATCTCGTCAACAAGTTCCGGGGCGACGTCTCGCTGCTGGAACCGGGTCTGGACATGCTGTACGGGCTCACCGGGCGGCGTACGTACGGGGTCCTCCCGTACGCCCACGGGCTGGGCATCGACGAGGAGGACGGGCTGCGGGTGTCGATGCGCGGCACCGTACGCGAGTCGGTCGTGGCGCCCCCGCACGGCGAGGAGGTGCTGCGGGTGGCGGTGTGCGCGGTGCCGCTGATGTCGAACTTCACCGATGTGGACGCGCTGGCCGCCGAGCCGGGTGTGGTGGTGCGGTTCGTGGACCGGGCCGAGGAACTGGCCGACGCGGACCTGGTGGTCGTGCCCGGCACCCGTGGCACGGTCAGGGCGCTGGCGTGGCTGCGGGAGCGGGGGCTGGCCGGGGCTCTGCGGCGGCGGGCCGCCGAGGGGCGCCCGGTGCTGGGTGTCTGCGGCGGGTTCCAGGTCCTGGGCGAGTCGGTCGAGGACGAGGTGGAGTCCCGGGCGGGTCTGGTCGAGGGGCTCGGCCTGCTGCCGGTACGGGTCCGCTTCGGCCGGGAGAAGGTGCTGGCCAGGCCGGTGGGTTCGGCGCTCGGCGAGGCGGTGGAGGGGTACGAGATCCACCACGGGGTCGCCGAGGTGCGCGGCGGTGAGCCCTTCCTGGACGGATGCCGGGTCGGCTCGGTGTGGGGGACGCACTGGCACGGGTCCCTGGAGAGCGACGCGTTCCGGCGGGCGTTCCTGGGGGAGGTCGCGCGGGCGGCGGGGCGGCGGTTCAGGGCTGACCCGGACACGAGTTTCGCGGCGCTGCGGGAAGAGCAGCTGGACCGGCTGGGCGATCTGGTCGAGGAGCACGCGGACACGGACGCGCTGTGGCGGTTGATCGAGGCGGGGCCGCCGAAGGGTCTGCCGTTCGTGCCGCCGGGGGCGCCGGCCGCGGGGGCGCCGGCCGCGGGCGGGCCTGTCGCGGGCGGGCCTGTCGCGGATGGGCCTGTCGCGGATGGCGGGAGTGGGACCGGGCTGCCCCGGGATCCGGGCGCCGGGAGTGACGTTTCTGTGAACGAGGAGGCCCTGTGAGTACGCCGTATCCCTTCACCGCCATCGTCGGGCAGGACGACCTGCGGCTCGGGCTGTTGCTCAACGCCGTCAGTCCCGCCGTGGGCGGGGTGCTCGTACGCGGGGAGAAGGGCACCGCCAAGTCCACGGCCGTACGGGCGCTCGCCGCGCTCATGCCGGAGGTCCCGGTCGTGTCCGGGTGCCGGTTCTCGTGCGATCCGTCGGCGCCCGATCCGGCGTGTCCGGACGGCCCCCACGAGGCGGGGCCGGGCGTGTCCCGGCCCGCGCGGACCGTCGAACTGCCCGTCGGCGCGTCGGAGGACCGGCTCGTGGGCGCGCTCGACATCGAACGGGCTCTCTCGGAGGGGGTGAAGGCCTTCGAGCCGGGTCTGCTGGCGGACGCCCACCGCGGGATCCTGTACGTGGACGAGGTCAACCTCCTCCACGACCACCTGGTGGACCTCCTGCTGGACGCGGCGGCCATGGGTGCCTCCTACGTCGAGCGCGAGGGCGTCTCCGTACGGCACGCGGCGCGGTTCCTGCTCGTCGGGACGATGAACCCCGAAGAGGGCGAGCTGCGGCCCCAGTTGCTGGACCGGTTCGGGCTGACCGTCGAGGTCGCGGCGTCCCGGGACACCGACCAGCGGGTGGAGGTCGTGCGGCGCAGGCTGGCGTACGACGACGATCCGGAGGGGTTCGCCGCCCGGTGGGCGCGCGAGGAGACGGCGTTGCGGGAGCGGATCGCCGCCGCGCGTGTCCTGCTGCCGCGCGTGGTGCTGGGCGACGGCGTGTTGCGGCAGATCGCCGCGACCTGCGCGGCGTTCGAGGTCGACGGGATGCGGGCCGACATCGTCATGGCCCGGACCGCGACCGCGCTGGCCGCGTGGGCGGGGCGGGAGGAGGTCACCGCCGAGGACGTGCGGCAGGCCGCGCTCCTCGCACTCCCCCACCGACGCCGCCGCAATCCGTTCGACGCCCCCGGGCTGGACGAGGAGAAGCTCGACGACACCCTCAGGGAGGCCGAGGGCGACTCGGACGACGGCGACGGGGACGACGACGGGCCCGGCGGGGGTGGCGGGGTGCCGCCCCAGAGCGGCGGTCCCGACGCGCCGGACCGGGAGGCGGGGACGGGTGACGACACGCCCGCCGACGCACCGGCCGGGGGCGACGGCTCCGGCTCCGAGCAGCGGCCCGCACCGGCCGGGGGAGCCGAGCAGGCGCCCGTGGGGGCCTCGGAGCCCTTCCGGGCGAAGATGCTCAGCGTGCCCGGTCTCGGCGAGGGCGCGGCCGGACGGCGCTCGCGGGCCCGTACCGAGCACGGGCGCACCACCGGGGCGCGTCGGCCCGAGGGCGCGCTCACGAAGCTGCACCTGGCGGCGACCGTACAGGCGGCGGCACCGCACCAGCGGGCGCGCGGTCGGTCCGGGCGCGGGCTCGTCGTACGGCGTGACGATCTGCGGCAGGCCACCCGGGAGGGGCGAGAGGGCAACCTCGTGCTGTTCGTGGTGGACGCCTCCGGGTCGATGGCCGCCCGGCAGCGGATGGGCGCGGTCAAGGGAGCCGTGCTGTCGCTGCTGCTGGACGCCTACCAGCGGCGGGACAAGGTGGGGCTGGTGACCTTCCGCGGCAAGGAGGCCGAGGTGGCTCTGCCGCCGACGTCGTCGGTGGACGCGGCGGCGGCGCGGCTGGAGTCGCTGCCGACCGGCGGGCGCACCCCGCTGGCCGCCGGGCTGCTGAAGGCGCACGACGTGCTGAGGGTGGAGCGGATGCGTGACCCGTCGCGGCGGCCGCTGCTCGTCGTGGTGACGGACGGCCGGGCGACCGGAGGCCCCGACCCGGTGGCCCTCGCGGCGCGGGCCGGCCGGCTGCACGCCGCCGAGGGCACCGCCTCGGTCGTCGTGGACTGCGAGACGGGCGTCGTACGCCTGGGGCTCGCCGCACAACTCGCCCGGGAGCTGGGAGGCGGCGCGGTCACGCTCCACGAGCTGCGCGCCGACTCGATCGCCGGGCTGGTCAAGGACGTCACCGCAGCGGGGAGGGCCGCGTAATGCCACAGGGACAGCCGGTATCGGTACCGGACGACGGACTGACGACACGTCAGCGGCGCAACCGCCCGCTGCTGTTCGTCCACACGGGCATCGGCAAGGGCAAGTCGACGGCCGCCTTCGGGCTCGCGCTGCGGGCCTGGAACCAGGGCTGGCCCATCGGGGTGTTCCAGTTCGTGAAGTCCGCGAAGTGGAAGGTCGGCGAGGAGAACGCCCTGAAGGTGCTCGGCGCGAGCGGCGAGGGCGGCACGGTCGACTGGCACAAGATGGGCGAGGGCTGGTCGTGGGTCCAGCGCGGCCTGCACGGCGACAACTCCGACAACGAGGAGAAGGCGCGCGAGGGCTGGGAGCAGGTCAAGCGCGACCTGGCCGCCGAGACGTACAAGCTGTACGTGCTCGACGAGTTCGCCTACCCGATGCACTGGGGCTGGATCGACACCGACGAGGTGGTCGAGGTGATGCGGAACCGCCCCGGCACCCAGCACGTGGTGATCACCGGGCGCAACGCCCCGGCGAAGCTGATCGAGGCCGCCGACCTGGTGACGGACATGTCGAAGGTCAAGCACCCGATGGACGCCGGTCAGAAGGGCCAGAGGGGCATCGAGTGGTGAGTGTCCCCCGTCTGGTCGTCGCCGCGCCCGCCTCCAACAGCGGCAAGACCACCGTCGCCACGGGCCTGATGGCGGCGTTCGCGGAGCGCGGGCTCGCCGTGTCCCCGCACAAGGTGGGGCCCGACTACATCGATCCGGGCTACCACGCGCTGGCCACCGGCCGCCCGGGGCGCAATCTCGACGCCTACATGTGCGGGCCCGAGTTGATCGCGCCGTTGTTCGGGCACGGCTCCTCCGGGTGCGACCTGGCGGTCGTCGAGGGGGTGATGGGGCTGTACGACGGCGCCTCGGGCCAGGGCGAGCTGGCCTCGACGGCGCATGTGTCGAAGCTGCTGCGGGCACCGGTGGTGCTGGTGGTCGACGCCTCCTCGCAGTCGCGGTCGGTCGCGGCCCTGGTGCACGGTTTCGCCTCGTGGGACCCGGAGGTGCGGATCGGCGGGGTGATCCTCAACAAGGTCGCCTCCGACCGTCACGAGGCGCTGTTGCGCGAGGCGTTGGAGGCGACCGGGCTGCCGGTGCTGGGCGTGCTGCGACGGGCCGCCCAGGTGGCGACCCCGTCACGGCACCTGGGCCTGGTACCGGTGGCCGAGCGGCGGGCCGACGCCGTCGGCGCGGTGGCGGCGATGGCGGAGCGGGTACGCGCGGGCTGCGACCTGGACGCCCTGCTGGCGCTGGCCCGTACGGCTCCGGAGCTGCCCGGCCCGGTGTGGCGGCCGGAACCGTGCGCGGTGGAGGGCGCCCGGCGGCCGGTGGTGGCCGTGGCGGGCGGAGCGGCGTTCACGTTCGCGTACGCCGAGCACGCCGAGCTGCTGACGGCGGCCGGTGCGGAGGTGGCCGTCTTCGATCCGCTGCGCGACGAGAAGCTGCCCGAGGGCACGGCGGGGCTCGTGATCGGCGGCGGCTTCCCCGAGGTGTTCGCCCCGGAGCTGTCGGCGAACGAGTCGCTGCGCGGGGCCGTCACCGAGCTGGCCGCGGCGGGCGCGCCGGTCGCCGCGGAGTGCGCGGGGCTGCTGTATCTGGCCCGTGAGCTGGACGGACGGCCGATGTGCGGGGTGCTGGACGCCTCGGCCCGGATGTCCGAGCGGCTGACGCTCGGCTACCGCTCGGCGGTGGCCGTGTCGGACAGTGTGCTGGCGGAGGCGGGCACCCGGATGCGGGGGCACGAGTTCCACCGCACGGTGCTGGAGCCCGGCGCCGGGGCCGTACCCGCGTGGGGGCTGCACCAGCCGGAGCGGCGGGTGGAGGGCTTCGTCCAGCGGGGTGTGCACGCGAGTTATGTGCATACGCACTGGGCGGCGGAGCCGGGGGTGGCCCGGCGGTTCGTGGAGCACTGCCGTCGGGGGGCGGTGTGAGCTCGGTCCGGGGCGGCTCGGCGGTCCGGGGTGGCTCGGCGGTTCGGGGCGGCTCGGTCCGGCGCGGCTCGGTCCAGGGAACCTCAGTCCGCGACGCCGACCACCAGCCAGATGAAACCCACTCCGGCGACGGTGCACAGCAGGGTGGAGCGGGCCGGGTGGTCGTGGTGCGCCTCGGGCAGGATCTCGGCCGCGGCCAGGTAGAGGAGCGCCCCGCCGAAGAATCCGAGGTAACACCCGAGCAGTTCCCCCGGAAGGGTGAAGAAGCGTGTGGTGGCCGCTCCCGCGACGGGGGCGAGGGCGTCCGCGAACAGCATGAGGAGGGCCTTGCGGCGGGCGTTCCCGTAGAGGCTGGTGATCGTGTACGTGTTGAAGCCGTCGGCGAAGTCGTGGGTGATGACGGCGAGCGCCACCGCGGCGCCCATCCCGCCGCCGATCTGGAACGCGGCACCGAGTGCGACACCGTCCATCAGGCTGTGGCCCACCATCGCGGCCGCCGCCGTCAGCCCGACCTGCGGCACCCGCCCCTCGGCCGCCCCGTGTGCCGCCTGGCGGACCGCCAGGGAACGCTCCACGAGGTGCGCCGTCAGGAAGCCGCCCACGAACAGCAGCAGTGCGGCCGGTACGCCGAAGATGTCGTCGCCCGCCGCGTCCAGCGCCTCGGGCAGCAGGTCGAGCCCGACGACGCCCAGCATCAGTCCGCCGGCGAATCCGAGGACCAGGTGTCTGCGGTCGCTGACGCGCTGCGCGACCCAGCCGCCCGCCAGGGTCATCAGGAACGCGCCGAGCGCGACGAATACCGCCATGGGCCCTTGCTAGCGGATTGACCCCGCTCCGCGCACGTCAGGCCGCCCTGCCGTCGTTGCTGTGTCGTCGCTTGCGGTGTGGTCGCCCGCCTGTGGTGTAGTCGCCTGCTGTGTCGTCGTGTCCCGTGTTCCTGTGTCCCGTGTTCCTGTGTCCCGTGTTCCCGTGTCCCGTCTCTCCGCTCCCTGCTCCCTGCTCCCGTCCCGCCTCTGGAAGGACTCCCCATGACCCGTCACACGCTTGTCGTCGGTGTCGGCGCCCGCCGGGGTGTGCCCGCCGAGGAGGTGGTGGGGCTGGTCCTCACGACGCTGGGGGCGGCCGGGCTGCGGGTCGCGGACGTGGTCGCCCTGGCGACGCTCGACGTCCGGGCGGACGAGCCGGGGCTCGTTGGTGCCGCGACGCGTCTGGGGCTGCCGGTCCGGCCGTATCCGGCGGAGGTGCTGGCGCGGGTGCGGGTGCCGAACCCGTCGCGGGCGGCGCGGGCCGCCGTGTCCACCGGGTCCGTGGCCGAGGCCGCGGCGCTGGCGGGAGCGGGGGCAGGGGCGGGGGCGGAGGCAGGGGCAGGCGAGTGCGGGGCGGCGGGTGGGGCGGGTGGCGGTGAACTGCTGGTCGCCAAGCGGAAGTCGGCGTCGGCGACCTGCGCGGTGGCCCGCCGGATTCCGTTCATCGGCACCCCGGCATCGACGGATGGCTCCGCGCCGTTCACCATGGCTGCCATGCTGCCCCCCACGAAGCACATCGACAGCGCCGGGCCCGATCTGCGGCACCACGGCGACGCTGAGGTACGCGGTCTGGATCTGACCGATCTGGCCGTGAACGTACGCACCAACACACCGCCCGACTGGCTGCGGGAGCGCATAGCCGCGTCGCTGGGCTCACTCGCCGCCTATCCGGACGGAGACCCGGCGCGGGCGGCCGTCGCCTCGCGGCACGGGCTGCCCGAGGAACGGGTCCTGCTGACGGCCGGTGCCGCCGAGGCGTTCGTGCTGATCGCGCGGGCCCTGCCGGCCCGGCGGCCGGTGGTGGTGCACCCGCAGTTCACCGAACCGGAGGCGGCACTGCGGGCCGCCGGTCACGAGGTGGGACGCGTACTGCTGCGTCCGGAGGACGGCTTCCGGCTGGACCCGGCGGCGGTACCGGACGACGCGGACCTGGTGGTGATCGGCAATCCGACCAACCCGACCTCCGTACTCCACCCGGCCGGTGTACTGGAACGACTGGCACGCCCCGGGCGGACCCTGGTGGTCGACGAGGCGTTCATGGACGCCGTGCCCGGGGAGCGCGAGGCCCTCTGCGCACGTACGGACCTTCCCGGGCTGGTCGTGCTGCGGAGCCTGACGAAGACCTGGGGTCTGGCGGGGCTGCGGATCGGATACGTCCTGGCCGATCCGGCGACCGTCGCCACACTGGAGGAGGCGCAGCCGTTGTGGCCGGTGTCCTCCCCGGCCCTGGCGGCGGCGGAGGCGTGCATGGAGCCGCGCGCGCTGGTGGAGGCGGCGGACGCGGCGGACCGGGTCGCGGTGGACCGGGCCCATCTGCTGGCCGGGCTGGCGGAGTTCGGCGAGGTACAAGTGGTGGAACCGTCGGCCGGGCCGTTCGTCCTGCTGCGGACGGAGCGGGCGAACGAGGTCCGGGAGCGGCTGCGGTCACTGGGGTTCGCGGCCCGGCGCGGGGACACGTTTCCCGGACTGGGCGCCGAGTGGCTGCGGTTGGCGGTACGCGACCGGGCGACGACGAATCGTTTCCTCCAGGCGTTCGACCTGGCATTGCAGGGGCTGCCGCGCAGACCGGCCGACTGAGAGCCTGCCGGGTGGCCTCCGGCCGGTCGCAGGCCACCCGGCAGGCTCCGAGGAACATACGGAAGTGGGAGCGGTGCTCACCCATGGGGGCACCGCTCCGGCGTGTGCGCGGAGTTCGCGGCGGGGTCTTGACGCCGGGCCGGCAGGGGCACCGGGGTTCGCCGCCGGATCATGGACCTCCGCCGCGCACAACGGAGTTCCAAGGGTGCCGACAGAGAAATTCATCGGGCCGGGACACCCTTACGGAAGGACGCATTACCGACGGCCGGGAATCCTGGTTGACGAGCATCCCAGAACGCGATCTCAGCCACCACACTTTGATGAATAACCGCAGGTCAGAGCCATGGGAGAGTAATTTTCCGGATTAAGCAAGGGCACAGGACCGCAAGTTAACTGTGCGTTTCCCGATGCTTCCCGCCGCACGAGCGGCACGTTACGTTCGCCACGCATCGGGCCGGGCGCACATCAGTGCCCGGCCGGACCGACAACGCTAGGTGGTTGGCATGAGTCGAGGCAGCGTTCTCATCGTCGGAGGCGGAATCGGTGGGCTTTCCACCGGGATCGCGCTACGCGGCGCCGGATACGACGTCGACGTCGTGGAACTCAAGGAGGATCTCCACTCGTCCGTCTACGGGGTGGGCATCATCCAGCCCGTGAACGCCCTGCGCGCGCTGGACGCGATCGGATGTGCGGAGGCATGCATGGCGGTGGGGTACCGGACCACCGCCTGGGGACAGATGCTCGACGTGGACGGACAGTTGATCAGAGAGATGCCCGGTGCCGTGATCCCCGGCTCCGAACTGCCCCCGATGAACGGCCTCACCCGGCCTCAGCTGCACAGGATCCTGACGGACAAGGCCCTCGAAGTGGGCGTGGCGATCGAGTACGACAAGACGTTCACCACGCTCGAAGACGGCCCTGAGGAGGTCGCGGTCGTCTTCACCGACGGAACCACCGGCTCCTACGACGTCGTGGTCGGCGCGGACGGTGTCTACTCCACGGTCCGCCCCTACGTCCTGTCCGAGGAGCTGAAGCCGGTCTACCTCGGCCAGTCCGCCTTCCGCCTCAACATCCCCCGCGAGCCCGAGATCGACCGGATCATCCTGCAGCACGGCCCCGACGGGCTGGCGGGCTTCGTACCGATCGGTCCCGATCTCGCCTACCTCTTCTACAACACCACCTGGGAGGAGGGCCGCTGGCTGGAGCAGAGCACGATGGCCGACGAACTGCGGGCCCGGATGGCGCCGTTCGGCGGTCTCGCCGGGCGGATTCGCGACACGTACATCAACGACTCCGCCCAGATCGTCTTCCGTCCGGAGGAGTGGCTGATAGCCCCGGCCCCCTGGCACAACGGGCGCGTCGTACTGATCGGTGACGCCGTCCACGCCGTCACTCCGCATCTCGGCCAGGGAGCGGCCCAGGCGATCGAGGACGGAGTCGTCCTCGCCGAATGCCTGTCCACCCATAACGATCACGCGGCGGCGTTCGAGGAGTACAGCGAGCGTCGGTACGAGCGCTGCAAGCTCATCGTGGAGTCGTCGGTGGCCATCGGCGAGTACGAGATGGACCCGGCGGGCCACCCGGACTTCGACCACGCCGGGCTCACGCAGCACGTTCTCGAATCGATGATCCAGCCGATCTGAAGCCCGCCACCCTCGTCAGCGGACGGAGTTCCGTCGGCGGCCGTGCGGTCGTGGCCGCGCGTCCCGCCGGCTCTCGTGACGAGACAAGGAGGCGGTCGGCACCTCGTCCCGCCGGGTGTTCCGCATGCGCGGACCTCGTGCCCGGCCGGGCACGGCGACACGCGCGCTTCCCTCCCCCTCGGGCTCCGCTTCCCTCCGCCCTTGCCACCGGGCGGACGGCCGACAGTACGGCGCTCGTGACCCACGACTGCGCCGCGCAAGCCCTACCCCGCATCGCTCCCGCACTCGTCGGGCCGATGCCCCGTCACTCCCCTGGCGGATGCCCGACCGTGCGAGATCTCTCCCTCAGGTGAGTCCCTCTTCCAGCGAAAGGCACCTTCCCCATGATTCCCTCCGCTCGCCCTCTCAGAGAGGCGGCCGTCGCCGTCGTCATCACAACGGCCGCTGCCGTCACCGGTTGCGGCAACGCCTCCGGCTCCGCCGATGACCCCCTACGCACCTTCGGATTCGTCAACGGGGACACCAGCGAGTTCGCCACGTGTCTCCAGAAGGCCGTCGAACGAGAGGCCGAGGCCCGAGGGGTGACGGTCCGGACGGCGAACTCGCAGATGGACGCGGCGAAGGAGCTGTCCAACGTCGAGGACATGCTCACCCGCAAGGTCGATGCCCTGATCGTCCAGACCGTCAACATGGACGCGCTCAAGGCTGGTGTCGGCAAGGCACGGCAAGCGGGCGTGCCCCTCTACCTGACGTCACTCGCCACGGCCGACACGTCGGACATCCTCGGTGCCGCCGTCGTCGATCTGAAGAAGCTGGGCGCCCTGGACGCCGGATGGATCGAGAAGGACGCGAACGGCCGTCAGGTGAAGGTGGGCATCGTGGCCGGCTCCCCCGGAGCCGCTTCCGACCTGATGGTGTCCGGCTTCACCGAAGCGCTGCCCGGCAACGCGAAGACGGTGGCCAACCAGTCCGGCATGTTCAACCCGGCCAAGGCGCAGGACGTGGCCGAGAACATGATCCAGGCCCATCCCGATCTGGACTACGTCTTCGTCGCGAACGAGGAGATGGCCTTCGCCGTCCGGAAGGCCTTCGACGCGGCGGGTGCCGGCGACGCCGAGATCGTCACGGAGAACGGCACCGCGAAGGGCCTGGCGGCTGTCGAGGACGGACGTTTCGCCGCCACCGTCGCCAACTCCCCCGGGCTGATCGGGAAGACGGCGGTGGCGAGCGCGGTGGATCTCCTCGACGGGAAGAAGGACAGCGCCAAGATCACCGACGTTCCCCTCACCCTGGTCACCGCGGACAACGTCGCCGAGGCGCCCGCGTACTGCCCGGCATAGCCGCACGCGGGCGGCAGGCGTTTCCGGCAGCCGGCTTGCGGGACCGTACGGAGGCCAGACATGGCGGAAGCGGTGCTCAGATGCGAGAGCACCGCTCCCCCTCCCCCGTTCTTCCCCCGCCCTCCTGTGCCTCCGCTCCCCGGGCCCCGCTCGGGGTCAGCTCCGGGCGCGCCTGCGGGCAATGACCGTGGCTCCGACGCCGGCGGCCAGCAGGACGGCCGCGCCTCCCGCGATGTACGGGGTGGAGGAGCTGGAGCCCGTCTCGGCGAGGTCGCCGGTTCCGGAGGCCTGGGGGTTGTCGGTGCCCGTCTGGGGCTTCACGTCGCTGATCCCCTCGCCCTTGCCGGAACCGTCGCCGCCCGTGCCGCCCTCGTGGCCGGAGCCGTCGTCACCTCCGGTCGCACCGCCGTTCCCCGAACCGCCGTTCCCCGAACCGCCGTTGCCCGAGCCACCGTTCTCCGAACCCCCGTTGCCCGAACCGCCGTTCTCGGAACCCGCGTTGCCCGAGCCGCCGTTCTCCGAACCCCCGTTGCCGGAACCGCCGCCCTTCGGGGTCTCGCAGGTCGCCTCGGCCAGCGTGACTTCTCCCTCCACCTCGGCGACGTTGAGCTTCAGCGGGTTCACCGAGACCCGGAGCTGGAGCGCCGTCGCGGCGGCCGTGCGCGTGGTGGTGCTGGTCTTCGACAGGTCGAGGGTGACCGAACCGACGCCCGGGACCTCGATGTTCGTCGTGCCGCCCGACGAGAGGCTGATCCGCTTGCCGAGCACCGAGACGTGGCCCAGTACGTTCGACTCGGCGACAGGCTTCTTGCCCGCCTCGCACAGCGCCTTGGACGTGACCTCCTCGACCTCGATCAGGGAGAGCCTGGGCAGTCCGGGCACGTGCACCCGGGCCTTCACGAGGTTGGCGCGGCCCTCGGCCTTGTGCGCGTCCGCGGTGGCCTCCGCCGTGGCGACGTCCGCCCGGAGCACCTCGACCGGCTGGCCCTGTTCGACCTCGTCGAGCTTCACGCTGAGCGCGGTCTTCTCCGCGCTGGCCGGCGCGTGCACCTCGTTGAGCGTGACCTTGAGCGGTACGTCGACCGCCTTGTTCAGGAGCGAGACGTCCAGGCCGGTGCGCAGCACGACGGCGCTCGCCTTTCCGTGGGCGGTGTCCGGGGTCGCCGGGACGGTCGCGGTGGCGGCCTGCGCGGGGACGGCGACCAGCAGAGCGACGGGTGCGGCGGCGACCGCCAGGGCAGCCAGACGGAAGGTGTTGCTGTTCAAGATGGTGGAACCCCCACAAGAGACATGGAGCCACCGGCGCCGTCCAATGGGGGACATCGCGGGCGCCGGTGGCCTCGACTCCGTGAATCTTTACGCACGGAGGGTGAACTGACAGACACCTGGCGTCAGTTCACTCCAAAGGGGGGTTTCCGTGTGCGTATTCGAATCTTTCGGCACGGGAGTTCCCCCCAGTCACCCGTTTCGCCGAGCGTGGACGGCGCGGAGCCGGGATCGGCCCGTCCGTGTACAGATCCGCCTACAGAAAGGTGTCCAACGTACAGAAGGGCTCAACGAGCCGGGGAGGCCATAGGTCACCGCCGGTCAACATCGCGCCCACCCGCCCGCCGCACGGCGGACGCGGGCGGTCAGCCGACGACGCGGCCGTTCAGCACCACGCTGCGGGGCCCCGCCAGGACGCGTACGTCGGCGCGCGGGTCCTCGTCGTACACCACCAGGTCCGCCGGGGCCCCCTCCTCCAGCGCCGGGCGGCCCAGCCAGCTCCGTGCGCCCCAGGTCGTCGCGGAGAGCGCCTCCAGGGGCGGGATGCCCGCCTTCACCAGCTCGGCCACCTCGGCGGCCACCAGCCCGTGGGGCAGCGAGCCGCCCGCGTCGGTCCCGACGAAGACGGGGACGCCCGCGTCGTAGGCCGCCCGCACGGTGTCGTAGCGGCGCTCGTACAGCTGCCGCATATGGGCCGACCAGCGGGGGAACTTGGCCTCGCCGCCCGCCGCGAGGTCCGGGAAGGTCGCGATGTTGACCAGCGTCGGGACGATCGCCACACCGCGCTCCGCGAAGAGCGGGATCGTGTCCTCGGTGAGCCCCGTCGCGTGCTCGATACAGTCGATCCCCGCCTCCACCAGGTCGCGCAGGGCGGCCTCGGCGAAGCAGTGCGCGGTGACCCGCGCGCCGAGACGGTGCGCCTCGGCGATGGCGGCCTCGACCTCACCGCGCGGCCAGCAGCCGGTCAGGTCCCCGGCGTCCCGGTCGATCCAGTCGCCCACGAGCTTCACCCAGCCGTCACCGCGCCGCGCCTCCCGGGCCACGTAGGCGACCAGGTCGCCGGGCTCGATCTCGTGGGCGTAGTTGCGGATGTACCGGCGGGTCCGGGCGATGTGCCGGCCCGCCCTGATGATCTTCGGCAGGTCCTCCCGGTCGTCCGTCCACCGGGTGTCGGACGGGGATCCGGCGTCCCGGACCAGGAGGGTCCCGGCCTCCCGCTCGGTGAGCGCCTGCTTCTCGGCGGTCGCCGCGTCCACCGGCCCGTGCCGGTCGAGGCCGACGTGGCAGTGCGCGTCGACGAGGCCGGGCAGCGCCCAGCCGGTGAGGACCGGCGCCCCGTCCCCGCCCGGCGGCCGCTCGTGGGTGATCCGGCCGTCCACGGCCCAGATCTCGTCCCTGACGTCGTCGGGGCCGAGCAGCACCCGCCCCTTGATCCGCAGTATCCGCGCCGCCTCGTGATCGCTCATGCACAGCACTGTACGAGGCACCGCGCCCGGGGCCGACGGGTGTGCTCGGTACGCTCGGACGCACGCGCTCCCGAGCGCCGACCGCCGACGGCACACCTGAAGAGAGCACCCCGTGACACACCCCTTCCTCGACCTCCCGCCGCTCACCGCCGCACACTTCGCGGCGATCGAGCGGAGGGTGGCCGGCCTCCTCGCCACCGAGCAGGACGTCGTCATCACCCAGGGCGAGGCGCTGCTGCCGCTGGAAGGCTGCGTCCGGGGTGGCGCCCGGCCCGGTTCGACCGCGCTGAACGTGGTGACCGGCCCGTACGGGCAGACCTTCGGCAACTGGCTGCGGGACTGCGGCGCCGAGGTGGTCGACCTGGTGGTGCCCTTCCACGCCGCGGTCACCGCCGAGCAGGTCGAGCAGGCGCTGGCCGCGCACCCGGAGATCGACTTCGTGTCGCTGGTGCACGCCGAGGCGGCGACCGGCAACACCAATCCGGTCGCGGAGATCGGCGAGGCGGTCCGGGCGCACGGCGCCCTCTTCATGCTGGACGCCGTCGCGTCGGTCGGCGCCGAGCCGCTGCTGCCGGACGTCTGGGGCGTGGACCTGTGTGTGATCGGCGCGCAGAAGGCGATGGGCGGCCCGGCGGGTGTCTCCGCGGTGTCGGTGAGCGAGCGGGCGTGGGAGCGGCTGGCGGACAACCCGCGGGCGCCGCGCCGGTCCTACCTCTCGCTGCTGGACTGGAAGTCCCGGTGGATCGACGCGGGCCGCACGGCGCTGCCGCACGCCCCGGCGCAGTTGGAGATGCTGGCGCTGGAAGCCTGCCTGGAGCGGATCGAGGCGGAGGGCCTGGCCACGGTGACGGCCCGGCACGCCGCGGCGGCGGCGGCCACCCGGGCGGGGGCGGTGGCCCTCGGCGGCGGCCTGGAGCCGTACGTCCACGAGGCGCGGGACGCAGCGCCGGTCGCCACGACGCTGCGGGTGCCGGCCGGGACCGACGCCACCGCGCTCGTGCGGGGCGCGCTCGCCGTCGACCCGTCGCTGCCGCTGGTGGCGGGCGGCGGGGCGCTCGCCGCGGAGATGATCCGCGTCAACCACTACGGCGCGGACGCGACCCGGGACGCGGTGCTCTCCTCGCTGGCCGCCCTGGGGTCCGCGCTCACGGACGCGGGCCGGACCACCGACCTGGACGCCGCTCGCGACGCGGTCGCGGAAGTCTGGCCGAACGACTGATCGGAATACGCCGGACGGTCCGGCTCATATATTCCAATTAATGCGGGGAGCTGCTTTATCGAGAGCAGCTCCCCGCATTCTTTTGCCCGCAATCCCCGGACCTAAACGCCACACTTTCGAGGGATGCCAGTTCTACGTAATCCGGACATGCGCCAGGAGAGTTACAACCCTGTGACCGACTCCACAGGGAGGGCGTTATGCACCATAAATTCCGGTCAAAGGGTGAGAAAACGCCGTCGATTTCGGCGCGGCTCACGCCCGCGTGATAACACAGACGCCTCCGTCACCCAACCCCTCGCGGCGATGCAATTTCGATTTTTGCTGGGTAAATTCAATTCGCATGACCGCCGCACCAGCAGATTTTGCCCGTGCCCGAAGCGAATTCCTTACCATCGACGCCCCGCGAGTGGAGGACGGAGCCGCGATCTGGCGCATCGCCCGCGACTCCGAGGTCCTGGACCTCAACTCCTCGTACAGCTACCTGCTGTGGTGCCGTGACTTCGCGGCGACCTCCGTGGTCGCCCGCGACGAGAAGGGCGAGGCCATCGCGTTCGTGACGGGGTACATCCGGCCCGACCGGCCCGAGACGCTCGTCGTCTGGCAGGTCGCCGTGGACGAGGCCCACCGCGGGAACGGTCTGGCGGCGAAGCTGCTGGACGCGCTGACCGCACGGGTCGCGGCCGAGGGGGACCTGGTCTCCCTGGAGACGACCGTCACCCCGGACAACACCGCGTCCGACCGGCTGTTCACCTCCTACGCCGAGCGCCACGGCGTGGGCCTGGAGCGCGAGGTGCTCTTCGACGGCGGGCTGTTCCCCGAGGGGACACACCTGCCGGAGGTGCTGTACCGCATCGGCCCGTTCCACGCGTAAGGGCCCCTCCGGTCCGCCCGTCCGGGCGGCCCCCGGACCGGACCCCGCCCCCGCCCGGGGCGCGCGCCCGGCCCCGCCCCGTCCGGGGCACACGCCCACCCGCCTCCCGTCACCCCCAACGCAGGAGACCCGCTGTGACCATCACCCCGCCCGCCCTGAGTGTCTTCGAGAGCCTCGAATCGGAAGTACGCAGCTACTGCCGCGGCTGGCCCGCCGTGTTCGACCGCGCGCAGGGCGCCCGGCTGACCGACGAGGACGGCCACTCGTACCTCGACTTCTTCGCCGGAGCCGGCTCGCTCAACTACGGCCACAACAACCCGGTGCTGAAACGCGCGCTGATCGACTACATCGAGCGTGACGGCATCACCCACGCCCTGGACATGGCCACGACCGCCAAACGCGCGTTCCTGGAGACGTTCGAGAACGTGATCCTGCGCCCGCGGGACCTGCCGTACAAGGTGATGTTCCCCGGCCCGACCGGCACGAACGCCGTCGAGTCCGCGCTGAAGCTCGCCCGCAAGGTCAAGGGCCGCGAGTCCGTCGTCTCCTTCACCAACGCCTTCCACGGCATGTCGCTGGGGTCACTCGCCGTGACCGGCAACGCCTTCAAGCGCGCCGGCGCGGGCATCCCACTGGTGCACGGCACCCCGATGCCGTTCGACAACTACTTCGACGGCACGGTCCCCGACTTCCTCTGGTTCGAACGGCTCCTGGAGGACCAGGGCTCCGGCCTGAACAAGCCCGCCGCGGTGATCGTGGAGACCGTGCAGGGCGAGGGCGGCATCAACGTGGCCCGCGCCGAGTGGCTGCGCGCGCTCCAGGACCTGTGCCACCGCCAGGACATGCTGCTGATCGTCGACGACATCCAGATGGGCTGCGGGCGCACCGGCGGCTTCTTCTCCTTCGAGGAGGCCGGCATCGTCCCGGACATCGTCACGCTGTCGAAGTCCATCAGCGGGTACGGCCTGCCGATGTCGCTCTGCCTCTTCAAGGGCGAGCTGGACATCTGGGAGCCCGGTGAGCACAACGGCACCTTCCGCGGCAACAACCCGGCGTTCGTCACCGCCGCCGCCACGCTCGACGCCTACTGGGCGGACGGCCAGATGGAGAAGCAGACCCTGGCCCGCGGCGAGCAGGTGGAGCAGACGCTGCTGGCGATCTGCGGCGAGGACTCCAGCGCCCAGTTCCGCGGCCGCGGCCTGGTCTGGGGCCTGGAGTTCGCCGACCCGGCACGCGCGTCCGCCGTCTGCGCGCGCGCCTTCGAGCTGGGCCTGCTGCTGGAGACCTCGGGCCCGCAGAGCGAGGTCGTGAAGCTGCTGCCGCCGCTGACCATCACCCCCGAAGAGCTGGACGAGGGCCTGCGCACGCTGGCCCGCTGCGTCCGCGAGACCGTCTGACCCGGGCAGCGCCCGGGACAGGCACCGATTGAGCAGGACAGAAGAGAAAGGCACCATCCCACCGTGATCGTCCGATCGTTCAGTGACATCGAGAACACCGACCGGCACATCAGGTCCGCTTCCGGGACCTGGGAGAGCAAGCGCATCGTGCTCGCCAAGGAGAAGGTCGGCTTCTCGCTCCACGAGACCGTGCTGTACGCGGGCACGGAGACCTCCATGTGGTACGCCAACCACATCGAGGCGGTGCTCTGCACCGAGGGTGAGGCCGAACTCACCAACGACGAGACCGGCGAGACGCACTGGATCTCGCCGGGAACGATGTACCTGCTGGACGGACACGAGCACCACACGCTGCGGCCCAAGACCGACTTCCGCTGCGTCTGCGTCTTCAACCCTCCCGTCACCGGACGGGAGGACCATGACGAGAACGGTGTCTATCCGCTGCTGACCGAGGAGGGCTGAACCATGACCACCGAGGTGCGAACCGACCTCTACCCCACGCGCGGCGCCGCCGAGATGACCACTCCCCGCCAGGACCCGGTCATCTGGTCCGCGCCGGGCGCGCCCGGGCCGATCTCCGCGAAGGACCTCCAGTCCTTCGAGCACGACGGCTTCCTCGCCGTCGAACAGCTCATCGCGCCGGAGGAGGTGGCCGGCTACCACGCCGAGCTGGACCGCCTCGTCGCCGACCCGGCGGTGCGCGCCGACGAGCGTTCGATCATCGAGCCGAAGTCCCAGAGCGTACGGTCGGTCTTCGAGGTCCACAAGATCAGCGAGGTCTTCGCGCGGCTCGTCAGCGACGAGCGCGTGGTGGGCCGGGCCCGCCAGATCCTCGGCTCCGACGTGTACGTCCACCAGTCCCGGATCAACGTCAAGCCGGGCTTCGGGGCCTCGGGCTTCTACTGGCACTCGGACTTCGAGACCTGGCACGCCGAGGACGGCCTGCCGAACATGCGGACCGTGTCGGTCTCGATCGCGCTGACCGAGAACTTCGACACCAACGGCGGGCTGATGATCATGCCCGGCTCGCACAAGACGTTCCTCGGCTGCGCGGGTGAGACGCCGAAGGACAACTACAAGAAGTCGCTCCAGATGCAGGACGCCGGCACCCCGTCCGACGAGGCGCTGACGGCGATGGCCGACCGGCACGGCATCAAGCTCTTCACGGGCAAGCCCGGTTCGGGCACCTGGTTCGACTGCAACGCGATGCACGGTTCGGGGGACAACATCACCCCGTACGCGCGCAGCAACGTGTTCATCGTGTTCAACAGTGTGGAGAACACGGCCCAGGAGCCCTTCGCGGCTCCGATCCGCCGCCCGGAGTTCATCGGGGCGCGCGACTTCACGCCGGTGAAGTAGGGCGTAGCAGGGCACGGGTCAGGGGCGGGACGCATGATGCGTCCCGCCCCTGACCTGTGCCGTACGCGGGGAGCCGACGGCCCGCGTGCGGGCGGTGCCCGGACGCCTCCTTCGCACCCGCGACTTCTCAGAGGACGAGACGCCATTTGACATTAGATAGCTTTATAGGTCCTATAGGGCATGCTTTGAGCATGGATTCACGCGGCGTGACGTCACGCGGCGCGATCGCTTCCGTCCCCCTACGTGAATGAGCCAGACCGTGACACTCCCGGCCGTACCCCTCCCGCCGACCAGCGACTCCGGCCCCGCGGCGGACTGGGACGCCTGGCGCGCCGAACGCCGTCAGGCGCTCACCTCACCGACCGGGAACCTGGCCCTCGTCGAGACCCGCTGGCTGCCCGCCGGGGAACGCCCCGGCATCGAGGCGGCCCGCGCGGGACAGCCCGACACCGTGACCGTGACCGCGCTGGAGCGGACCGACCTCGTCACCGGGGAACCCGAGCACGGGCTGCGGTTCTGGGACTCCGCGTCGCCGGCCCTCCGCCACTTCGAGGACACGGCCGCCTTCCCCTACGACCCGCGCTGGGTCCTGGAAGCGTCCCGCACACCGGCACCGGCCGACCGGCGCGTCCCCTTCGAGCACATCCGCGACAACGGCGGCACCCGCGACCTGGTGGTCCCGGAGGACATCGTGCTCACGCTGGACGGGCACACGTACACGCTCAGCGCCTTCGACGACGACGGCACCCTGCTGCTCGTCTTCGGCGACCCGACCAACGGCACCACCACCTACGGGGCCGGGCGCTTCCTGTTCGTACGGCGGGCGGAACACGACGACAGCCGGGTCGTCCTCGACTTCAACCGCGCCTTCGTCCCGCCCTGCGGGTTCTCCGATCAGTACAACTGTCCGATGCCGCCGCGGCAGAACCGTTTCCACCTGCCCGTCGAGGCAGGCGAGAAGCTCCCCCTCTTCCGCGACGGCTTCCCCGCCCAGCACTGATCGCTCCCCTCCTCTCCCCTCCCAGCGGCACGCATCCCAGCGGCACGAAGGCGCGCATCCCTCATGAACATCAAGAAGACCTCCCTGTACGGCACCGCCACCGCGATCACCTGCGCACTGGCCCTCTCCGCGTGCGGCGGATCGGGCGGCGGCTCCGCCGCGGGCGGCACGTACGACAAGGACGCCACGGTCAACATCGGCTCCCTCTACGAGCCGCAGAACCTGGACAACACCGCGGGCGGCGGCCAGGGCGTCACCGAGGCCCTCAACGGCAACGTCTACGAAGGGCTGTTCAAGCTCACCGACGACGGCGAGGTCGAGCCGCTGCTCGCCCAGGAGCACACCGTCAGCGAGGACGGGCTCACCTACACCTTCACACTGCGGGACGGGGTGACGTTCCACAGCGGCAAGAAGCTCACCAGCGAAGACGTCAAGTACAGCCTGGAGAAGGTGCTCGCGGACGACTCCCAGTCCGCCCGCAAGAGCAGCCTCGACGTGGTCAAGGACATCGCCACACCCGACGCGCGGACCCTTGAGGTCACCCTCTCGAAGAGGTCGATCTCCTTCGTCTACAACCTCTCCTACGTCTGGGTCATCAACTCCGAGGCGAAGAACCTGAAGACGAGCGAGGACGGCACCGGGCCGTTCACGCTGAAGAAGTGGACGCGCGGCTCGGCCCTGAGCCTCGACCGGTTCCCGGGCTACTGGGGCGACGCGGCCGCGAGCCGCCAGGTCGTCTTCCACTACTACAAGGACGCGACCGCGCTGAACAACGCGCTCCTCACCGACGCCGTCGACGTCGTCACGAGCGAGCAGTCGCCCGACGCGCTGGGCCAGTTCACCTCGAACGCGAAGTACAAGGTCAACGACGGCGACTCCACCACCAAGCTGCTGCTCGCCTTCAACGACAAGGCCAAGCCCTTCACCGACGTCAAGGTGCGCCAGGCCGTCTCCGCCGCGATCGACGACAAGAAGCTGCTGGAGTCCGTCTGGGACGGCTACGGCAAGGAGATCGGCTCGATGGTCCCGCCCACCGACCCGTGGTACGAGGACCTCACCAAGACCGACACCCACGACCCCGCGCGGGCCAAGAAGCTGCTGAAGGAGGCCGGTTACGCCGACGGCTTCAGCTTCACCCTCGACACCCCCAACTACGACCCGCACCCGACCGCCGCGACCTTCATCAAGTCGGAGCTGGCCAAGGTCGGCGTCACGGTGAAGATCAACACGATCACGCCGGACGAGTGGTACACGAAGGTCTACCAGAACCACGACTTCACGGCCACGCTCCAGGAGCACGTCAACGACCGTGACCTGGTCTGGTACGGCAACCCCGACTTCTACTGGGGCTACGACAACCCGCAGGTCACGCGCTGGGTCGAGCAGGCGGAGGCGGCCGCCACCGAGGCCGAGCAGACCGAGCTGCTGAAGAAGGTCAACCGCAAGACCGCCGAGGACGCGGCGAGCGAGTGGCTCTACCTCTACCCGCAGATCGTCGTCGCGAACACCAAGGTGTCCGGCTACCCGCTCAACGGCCTCAACTCCCAGTTCTTCGCGTACGACATCAAGAAGAAGAGCTGATGGCGCGGTACCTCCTGCGCCGCTTCGTCTTCCTCCTGGTGTCGCTGGCGCTCGCGAGCGTGGTGCTCTTCGCCCTGCTGCGCCTGCTGCCCGGCGACCCCGCCAACGCGCTCACCTCGGTCGGCGCGAGCCCCGAGCAGATCGCGGCGGCCCGGCACTCGATCGGCTCCGACCAGCCGCTGCCCGAGCAGTTCACCCACTGGCTCGGGCAGCTGGTGAGCGGGGACCTGGGGACGTCGTTCGTCAGCACGCTGCCGGTCGGCCCCGAGGTGGCCTCCCGGCTCGACCTGACGATCCCGCTGACCCTGGCCGCGTTCGTCCTCGCGGTCCTGATCGCGGTACCGGCCGGATTCGTGGCCGCGTACAAACGGCACACCTGGTACGGCGCGCTGCTCAGTGGCGTCTCACAACTGGGCATCGCCGTACCGGTGTTCTGGCTGGGCATGATCCTCGTCGCCGTCTTCGCGCTGAACGCGGGCTGGCTGCCGGCCGGCGGCTTCCCCCCGGACGGCTGGGCGGTACCCGGTGAGGCGGTCCGTTCGCTGGTCCTGCCCGTGGTGACCATCGCCCTGGTGATGAGCGCCTCGCTGATCCGGTACGTCCGCTCGGCGACCCTGGACGTGCTGGGCAGCGACTACCTGCGCACGGCACGGGCGCTGGGGTCCTCGTTCGGGCAGGCCATGTGGCGCCACGGGCTCCGCAACGCCTCGGTCCCCGTGGTCTCCGTCCTCGGTATCGAGCTGGCCTCCACCCTGCTCGGCGCGGTGGTGGTGGAGTCGGTGTTCGCCCTGCCGGGCCTCGGATCGATGCTCGTCACCGGGATCGCCCAGCACGACTACCCGGTCGTGCAGGGCGTGCTGTTCGTGTCCACCCTGGCCGTCCTGCTCATCGGCTTCGCCGCCGACCTCGTGCAGCGGGTCATCGACCCCCGGCTGCGCGACCGTCTCTCGGGAGGCACCCGTTGACCGAACGTGCCACCGGACGGACCACCGGACGTCCGGCCGAACCGACCACCGGACGCGCGACCGAACCGACCACCGAGCGGACCACCGGACGCCGCCGCCCCGTGCGCTCGTACACCCTGCTCGCCGGGTGCGTGCTGGCCGGTCTCATCGTGCTGCTCGCGCTCGTCTCGCTGGTGTGGTCCCCGTACGCGGCCGACGACACCTCCGGCGGACGGCTCGCCGGACCCGGCTCCGGCCATCTGCTGGGCACCGACAAGCTCGGGCGCGATCTGTTCACCCAGGTGATGACCGGCGCGCGGATCGCCGTCGAGGCGGGCCTGGGCTCGGTGCTGATCGCCGCGGTCCTCGGAATCCTGCTGGGGCTGCTCACCGCCTTCGCGCAGGGCTGGCTCGACGACACCCTCTCCGCGTTCCTCGACATCCTGATCGCCTTCCCGACCCTGCTGCTGGCGATGCTCATCGTCGCGGCGCACTCGGCCACGCTCGGCTCCGCCGTGCTGGCCATCGGACTCGCCCAGAGCGCGGTCGTGGCCCGGCTGACCCGGATCCTGGTCAAACGGGTCCTCACCCAGGACTACATCACCGCCGCCCGCACCTCCGGCACGTCCTGGCCGCGCACGGTGGCCCAGCACGTCCTCCCCAACATCTGGCCGACGCTCGTGGTCAACCTGGCCCTGCAGTTCGGTCTCGCCGTCCTGGCGGAGGCCGGCCTGTCCTACCTGGGTCTGGGCGTACCCCCGCCGAACGCCTCGTGGGGCGGCATGCTCCAGGAGGCGCAGGCCACCTTCACCACCGCGCCGGCCGGAGCGCTCGCCCCCGGCATCCTGCTCGTCATGCTGGTCGTGGGCGTGAACCTCATCGCGGACGGCCTGCGCGACACCCTCGACCCGACGACCCGGCGGCGGCGCACATGACCCTCCTCGACCTGAGCGGCCTCACCCTCCGCACCACGGACGGAACCACGCTCGTGGACGACCTGTCGCTGACGCTCGCGCCCGGCGAACGGCTCGGGCTCATCGGCGAATCGGGCTCCGGCAAGTCGCTGACCGCGCTGGCGGTCCTCGGCCTCCTGCCGGAGGGCATCACCGCCACCGGAAGCGTCGAACTGGCCGGGACGCAGATCGTCGGCGCGCGGGAGGAACAGCTCACACGGGTGCGCGGGCGGGACGCCGCCGTCGTCTTCCAGGAACCGCTCACCGCCCTGGACCCGCTGATGCGGGCCGGCCGCCAGCTGGCCGAACCCCTGCGCAGACGGCACGGGCTCCGGGGCCCCGCGCTGAAGCGGGCGGTCCTCGACGCGCTGGAACGGGTCCGGCTGGCGGAACCCGACCGCATCGCCCGGTCCTTCCCGCACGAGATCTCCGGCGGTCAGCGCCAGCGGGTCGCGCTCGCCATGGCACTGGCCTGCGAACCGAAGCTGCTCATCGCGGACGAGCCGACCACGGCGCTCGACGTGTCCGTACAGGCCGAGATGCTCGATCTGATCGACACGCTCGTCCGGGAACGCGACATGGCCGTCGTCTTCGTCAGCCACGACCTCGCCGTCGTCGCCCGGATCGCCGACCGCGCGGTGGTCATGCGCCAGGGCCGTGCCGTCGAGGAGGGCACCGTCCTCGGCCTCGTCCGCTCACCGGCCCACGCCTACACCAGGGCGCTGGTGGGCAGTGCCCGGCGGCTGGAGTCCGCACTGAACCTGGGAGACCCCCGATGACACCTCCGCCGGTACTGGAACTGAGGGACGTGTCGCTGCACCACCGGGGCAGCGACACCCCCGCCGTCCAGGACGTCTCCCTCACCGTCGAGACCGGCGGCAGTCTCGCCCTCGTCGGCGAGTCCGGCGCGGGCAAGACGACCCTGCTGCGGCTCCTGCTGGGCCTCGGCAGGCCGACCCGGGGAACGGTCGCCTTCGACGGCACCGAACTCGCGCCGCGCGACCGCCGGCAGATGCGGGCCTTCCGGCGCAGTGTGCAGTGCGTCTTCCAGGACCCGTACTCCTCGCTCGACCCCCGCAGGCGCGTCGGTGACATCGTCGCCGAGCCGCTGCGCTCCCTGGGCCTCGACACGAAGGCCACCGCGGCCCCCAAGGTCGCCGAGGCCCTGGAGCGGGTGGGCCTTCCGGCGGACGCGGTACGGCGCTATCCGCACGAGTTCTCCGGCGGCCAGCGCCAGCGCGTCGCCATCGCCCGTGCGACGGTGTGCCATCCCCGGGTGCTCCTGGCCGACGAACCCGTCAGCGCGCTGGACGTCACGACGCGTGTGGCCGTGGTCGATCTGATCGCCGAGCTGAAGCGGGAGCGGGGACTGACCGTCGTCATGGTCTCCCACGACCTGTCGGTCGTGGCGTCCCTGTGCGAACGCACCGCCGTCCTGGAGGGCGGCCGCGTCGTCGAACAGGGGGACACGGCGCGGGTGCTGGGCGCCCCCGCGCACCCGTACACCCGCCGTCTCCTGGACGCCGTGCCGCGGCTGCCCGTCTGAGGCTCGGGGGACGGCGGCTCCGGGACGGCGGCGCCGTCGGTGCGGTCGACAACTCGCTGGACCGCGCGCCGGTCCGGCGGGGAGAGTGTCGCCATGACCTCCCTCGTACAGCACATCACCATCGACTGCGCCGACGCCTATGAACTGGCCCTCTTCTGGGCGGAGGTGCTCGGCTCGTCCGTGTCGGACGACGACGCGCCCGGCGATCCCGAGGCGCTCGTGGAGACCGGGAGGGCGGCGCTGCTCTTCGTCACGGTGCCCGAGCCCAAGCGGGCCAAGAACCGTGTGCACCTGGACGTACGCCCCGAGGACCGCACCCGGGACGAGGAGGTCGAGCGGCTGCTCGGTCTGGGTGCCACCCTGGTCGCCGACCACCGCAAGCCGAACGGGCGGGGCTGGGCGACCCTGGCCGACCCCGAGGGCAACGAGTTCTGCGTGGAGGTCGGTGCCGCGGAACGCGCGGCGCTGACCGGTACGCGGCTGCCGGTCACCGCCGACGACGTGACGCTGGCGGTGCGGCTCGCGGCCGACACGCTCGCGGCGTCCCCGGCGGCCGACTGGCGTGTCCCGGCGGGGTCGTTGACGTGGGACTGCTGGGAGACCATGGAGCATCTGAGCGACGACCTCTTCGCGTACGCCGTCCAGCTCGGCCCGCGCACTCCCCCCACTCAGGCCGATGTGC
The DNA here is from genome assembly GCA_000720535.1 of Streptomyces halstedii. Lineage (GTDB taxonomy): Bacteria > Actinomycetota > Actinomycetes > Streptomycetales > Streptomycetaceae > Streptomyces > Streptomyces halstedii. The sequence continues at coordinate 233,633 of JOAZ01000005.1, read as the reverse complement.
CCTACCGCTGGGCCCCGGAGCGCGAGGGCGGTCCCTGGAACGCGGTCTTCGCGGACCCGGAGGCGGGGCCCGCCGGGCTGCTCCAGACCCTGGAGGCGAGCGGGGCCCTCCTGGCCGCGATGGTGCGGACGGCCTCGCCCGCTCTGCGTTCCTTCCACTCGCACGGCGTCTCCGACCCGGAGGGCTTCGCCGCGATGGGGGTGGTGGAGACCCTCGTGCACACCCACGACGTCGCCGCCGGGCTGTCGCTCTCCTGGACCCCGCCCACCGGTCTGTGCGACCGGGTGCTGGCCCGGCTCTTCCCGGACGCCCCGGACGACGCCGACCGGTGGACCGTCCTGCTCTGGTCCACCGGCCGCGCGGATCTCCCGGGCCGTGAGCGGGTCACCTCCTGGAAGTGGCACGGGGCGCCTCTGGCCGGCTGAGCGGTACGGGGGCCTCCCCGGACGTGCTGCGCCTCAGCCGTCGAGCCGTACGACGCGGACCGCGCCCGCGGGCACGGTGAGCTTCTCCACCACTCCCTGACCGGTGAGGAGTTCGGTGCCGGGCGCGTCGAGTTCCACGTCGGCCGCGGCGTCCGTGTGGTTGATCGCGAAGAGGTAGGTCCCGGTCTCCCCCGCCCGGCGTACGACCTCGACGTCGTGGGCGAGGCCGGTGCGCGGGGTCACGCCCGCGTCGGCCAGGGCCCGGCCCAGCACGGTGTCCAGGTCCGGGCCGCTGAGCCGTGTGGAGACGTACCAGGCGGTGCCCTCGCCGAGCCGGTTGCGGGTGATCGCGGGGCGGCCGGCGGGGAGGCCGTCGGCGTACGACCAGAGGGTCTCGGCGCCGCGCGGGACCACCACGTCCGACCACACGTCACCGGTCAGCTCGGGTCCTTCCGGCGCGCCCTCGGGGGTCGTCAGGCGGACCGTGCCGCCGTCCAGGAGCGGGGAGAACTCCTCGACGGTCAGGCCCAGGACGTCGCGCAGGGCGCCGGGGTAGGGGCCGGGGTGCACCGCGTCGTCGGCGTCGACGATCCCGGAGAAGTACGAGACGACGAGGGTGCCGCCGCCCTCGACGTAGCGGCGCAGGTTGCGGCCGGTCTCCTCGGTGGCGAGGTAGAGGGCGGGGACGACGACCAGGGGGTACGCGGACAGGTCGGCGTCGGGGTGGGCGAAGTCGACGGTGAGGTGGTGGTCGTAGAGCGAGGCGTAGAAGGTGTCGGCGCGCTCACGGGCGTCGTGGTCCTCGCTGGGGCGCCACTCCAGCCGCTGCGCCCACCAGGACTGCCAGTCCCACAGCATCGCCACGTCGGCGACGGTACGGGTGCCGCGGATCCCCTCCAGCCGGCCGAGGTCGGCCCCCAGGGCGCTCACCTCACGCCAGATCCGGGAGTCGGTGCCGGCCTGCGGCACCATCGCGGAGTGGAACTTCTCGGCGCCGCGCCGGGACTGCCGCCACTGGAAGAACATCGCGCCCTCGGAGCCCCGAGCCACATGGGCGAGGCTGTTGCGGGCCATCTCGCCGGGGAGTTTGGCCGGGTTGCGGGGCTGCCAGTTGACGCCTCCGGCGGAGTGCTCCAGCAGCAGCCAGGGCGCGCCGCCCGCGACCGAGCGGGTGAGGTCGGCGGCCATGGCGAGGTTGACGTGGGTGCGGCGGCCGTCGGTGATCAGGTAGTGGTCGTTCGTGACGAGATCGACCTCGCGGCCCCAGGCCCAGTAGTCGACCGACTCGCACTGGCTGAGCGCGGTCATGAAGTTGGTGGTGACGGGGACGCCGGGGGCGAGCCGGTGCAGGATGTCGCGTTCGGCGGTGAAGTTCTCGCGCATCGTGGCGTCGGCGAAGCGGGCGTAGTCCAGCTGCTGGGCCGGGTTGCCGACGGTGGGCGTGGCGCGGGGCGGCTGGATCTCGTCGAGGCCGTGGTAGCGCTGGCCCCAGAAGGCGGTGCCCCAGGCCTCGTTGACGGCCTCGACCGTGCCGTGGCGGGCGGCCAGCCAGCGGCGGAAGTGGGCTGCGCAGGTGTCGCAGTAGCAGGCGCTGACGGGGACGCCGTACTCGTTGTGGACGTGCCACATGGCGAGGGCCGGGTGCTTGGCGTACCGGCGGGCGAGCCGCTCGGTGATACCGGCGGCGGCCCGGCGGTAGGCGGGCGAGCTGTGGCAGATCGCGCCGCGTGAGCCGAAGGCGTACCTGACCCCGTCGGCGGTGACCGGGAGGGCGTCGGGGTGGGCGCGGTAGAACCAGGCCGGCGGGGCGACGGTGGGGGTGCCGAGGTCGACGCGGACGCCGTTGACGTGCAGCAGGTCCAGCAGGCGGTCCAGCCAGCCGAAGTCGTAGCGGCCCGGTTCGGGTTCCAGCAGCGCCCAGGAGAAGATCCCGACGCTGACCATGGTCACACCCGCCTCCCGCATGAGGCGCACGTCCTCGTGCCAGACCTCCTCGGGCCACTGCTCGGGGTTGTAGTCGCCGCCGAAGGCCGGCCCTCGCAGGCCGAGCGGGGTGGGAGCGGGCTGTGGGTGCGGCATGGACGTCTCCTGGCTCGGGGATCTCGTAGGTCGAGGGGATCTCGTGGGTCGAGGGGGGTGGCTCGGGGATCGAAGGGGGTGGCTCGGGGTGGCCGGGAATGGCTCGGGGCTGGCTCGGTGGGACGAAATCTGGGAACGTGCACACAGCCACACGCTGACGCGGCCGTCCGGCGTGCGTTGTGCCGTACCGGCTTGAGCCAACATAACCGCACAGCAACAACCATTGACAAGTGTCGGTTTCGTTTCTCTACTGTGAACGCTCACAGCGTCATTCCGGCCAGTGGGGCCGATGCGCTCGGCCGTCTCGTCAGGGGAGAAACCATGCAATACCGCACTGTCGCGGTGTCCACCGCCGCAGCTCTCGCCGCCACCGCCCTGCTCTCGGGCTGCGGTTCGCCGGACGACGGGGGCGACGAGCCGGCCGCTTCCGGCCCCGCCTCGCTGACCTACTGGGCCTGGGCGCCCGGCCTGGACAAGGTCGCGGACATCTGGAACAAGGGCCCCGGCAAGGAGGCCGGCATCACGGTCACGGTGAAGAAGCAGGCGTCGGGCGACGACCTGGTCACCAAGATCATCACGGCGGCGAAGGCGCACAAGGCCCCCGACCTGGTCCAGGCCGAGTACCAGGCGCTCCCCACCCTGGTCTCCAACGACGTGCTCGCGGACATATCGAAGGAGGCGGGCGACGCGAAGGGGCAGTACGCCGAGGGGGTCTGGCAGCAGACGACCCTGGGGTCCGACGCCCTGTACGCGCTGCCGCAGGACTCCGGCCCGCTGATGTTCTACTACCGCGAGGACCTCTTCGAGAAGTACGGCCTGACGGTGCCCACCACGTGGGAGGAGTTCGCCGACACCGCCCGCGCGCTGAAGAAGAAGGCCCCGGACAAGGACCTCACCACCTTCTCCGCCAACGACTCCGGCCTCTTCGCCGGGCTCGCCCAGCAGGCGGGCGCCCGGTGGTGGACCACGGACGGCGACACGTGGAAGGTCGCGATCGACGACCCGGCCACCCGCAAGGTCGCCGACTTCTGGGGCGGCCTGGTCAAGGAGGGCGCCGTCGACAACCAGCCGATGTACACCCCCGCCTGGAACAAGGCGCTCGACACCGGCAAGCAGATCGCCTGGGTCAGCGCCGTGTGGGCGCCCGGCACCCTGACCACCGCGGCGCCCGGCACCAAGGGCAAGTGGGCCATGGCCCCGCTCCCCCAGTGGACGGCCGGCGAGAACACCACCGGCAGCTGGGGCGGCTCCTCCACCGCCGTCACCAACGACTCCAGGAACAAGAAGGCCGCCGCCACCTTCGCGAAGTGGCTGAACACCGACCCCACCGCCCTCGCCGCCCTGGTGAAGGAGAGCGGCGTCTACCCCGCCGCGACGGCGGCGCAGACCGGCGGCGCCCTCTCGGCGGCCCCGGACTACTTCTCCAACCAGCCCGGCTTCTACACCGAGGCCGCCAAGATCGCCCAGGGCACCGCCCCCGCCGCCTGGGGCCCGAACGTCAACGTCGCCTATTCCGCGTTCAAGGACGGCTTCGCGGCGGCGGCCAAGAACAAGTCGGACTTCGGCGCGGCGCTGAGCGCGATGCAGGACGCCACCGTCGCGGACCTGAAGAAGCAGGGCTTCGGGGTCTCGGAGTGACACGCGCACCCCGCAGGAGGCCGTACGGGGTCAAGAGCGCCCCGTACGCCTTCCTGGTCCCCGCCGCCGTCCTCTTCCTGCTCTTCTTCGCGCTGCCCATCGGATACGCCGTCCACCTCAGCTTCCGCAGGACGCGGGTCAGGGGACTCGGCCTCGGCAAGGGCGCCCGCGACGAGATCTGGGCGGGCCTGGCCAACTACACGGACGCGCTCTCCGACTCCGAACTGCTCCACGGGACGCTGCGGATCCTCGGCTACGGCCTGATCGTCGTCCCCGTGATGCTGGGGCTCGCCCTGCTGTTCGCGCTGCTCCTGGACACCGACCGGCTGCGGCTGCGCGGCTTCAGCAGGCTGGCGATCTTCCTGCCGTACGCCATCCCCGGTGTCGTCGCCGCGCTGATGTGGGGCTTCCTGTACCTGCCCGACGTCAGCCCCTTCCACTTCCTGCTCGACAAGGCGGGGCTGCCGCGGCCCGACCTGCTGGACGGCGGACCGCTGTACCTGGCGCTGGCGAACATCGCGGTCTGGGGCGGCACCGGCTTCAACATGATCGTCATCTACACCTCGCTGCGGGCGATCCCCGCCGAGATCTTCGAGGCGGCCCGGCTGGACGGCTGCTCGCAGCTCCAGATCGCCCTGCGGATCAAGATCCCGATGGTGGCACCCTCGCTGGTGCTGACGTTCTTCTTCTCGGTCATCGCCACGCTCCAGGTGTTCAGCGAGCCGACCACCCTGAAGCCGCTCACCAACTCGCTTTCCACCACCTGGAGTCCGCTGATGAAGGTCTATCAGGACGCCTTCGTCAACAACGACATCCACGCGGCGGCGGCGCAGGCCGTGATCATCGCGCTGGCCACGCTCGCCCTGTCCTTCGGCTTCCTCAAGGCGGCCAACTCCCGTACGAAGCGGGGAGAGTCCCGATGAGCACTCCGTCCCTCGCGGCCGGCCGCCGCCGTTTCCCGCTGGTGCCGACCGCCGTCCTGCTGTGCGGTGCCGTCTACTGCCTGCTGCCGGTGGCCTGGGTCCTGGTCGCCTCGACCAAGTCCGGCGGCGAGCTGTTCTCCACCTTCACCTTCCTGCCCGGCTCCGGCTTCGCCGACAACGTCGCCGACCTCTCGGCGTACCGCGACGGCGTGTACTGGAGGTGGATGGCCAACTCCGCCTTCTACGCGGGGGTGGGCGCCCTGCTGTCCACGGCGGTGTCGGCGGTCTCGGGGTACGCGCTGGCCGTGTACCGCTTCCGCGGGAAGGAGACCGTCTTCAACATCCTGCTCGCCGGGGTGCTGATGCCTCCGGTGATCCTGGCCGTTCCGCAGTACCTGCTGCTGGCCAAGGCCGATCTGACCGACTCCTACCTCTCGGTGCTGCTGCCGGCGATCCTCTCCCCGTACGGCGTCTACCTGGCCCGGATCTACGCGTCGGCGGCCGTGCCCGCCGACGTGATCGAGGCCGGGCGGATGGACGGCGGCGGCGAGTGGCGGATCTTCCGCACCCTCGCGCTGCCGATGATGCTGCCGGGGCTGGTGACGGTGTTCCTGTTCCAGTTCGTCGCGGTCTGGAACAACTTCCTGCTGCCGTACATCATGCTGGGCGACGACGAGAAGTTCCCGGTCACGCTGGGGCTGTACACGCTGCTCCAGCAGGGCGCCACCACCCCGGCGCTCTACACGCTGGTCATCACCGGCGCACTGCTGGCGATCATCCCGCTGATCGCCCTGTTCCTGGTGATCCAGCGGTTCTGGAGTCTCGACCTGCTCTCCGGCGCCGTAAAGTCCTGACAGCTCCTCACCAGGGCTCCCCTTGATGAAAGATCACGCACCATGAGCCGCACAGAACACAACGGCACGGGACGCCGCCGGCCGCCGACGATCCATGACGTCGCCCGGGAGGCCGGGGTCTCCCGGGGCACCGTCTCCCGGGTGCTCAACGGCGGTCACCACGTCAGCCCGGCCGCCCTCGACGCGGTCCGGTCCGCCATCCGCCGGACCGGGTACACCGTCAACCGGCACGCCCGGTCGCTGATCACCGGCCGCTCCGACTCCGTGGCGTTCCTGCTGACCGAGCCGCAGGAGCGGTTCTTCGAGGACCCCAACTTCAACGTGCTGCTGCGCGGTTGCACCGCCGCGCTGGCCGCGCACGACATCCCGCTGCTGCTGATGATCGCCGGGACGGAGGCCGAACGCCGCCGGAACATGCGGTACATCGCCGGGCACGTGGACGGGGTGCTGCTGGTCTCCAGCCACTCCGGCGACCCGGTCGCGGCCCAGCTCCACGAGGCCGGTGTCCCGCTGGTGGCCTGCGGCAAGCCGCTCGGGCAGGGGTCGAAGGTCAGTTACGTCGCGGCGGACGACCTGGGCGGCGCCCGGGACATGGTCCGCTATCTGTACGCGTCGGGGCGGCGCCGGATCGCCACGGTCAGCGGGCCGCTGGACACCCCGGGCGGTGTGGAACGGCTGGCCGGCTACCGGGCGACCCTCGCGGAGTGCGGGCTGCCCTACGACGAGGCGCTGGTCGTGCCGGGCGACTACAGCCGGGCGGGCGGGGAGGCGGCGGCCTCGCTGCTGCTGGAGCGGGCACCGGACATCGACGCGGTGTTCGTCGGGTCCGACCTGATGGCCCAGGGTGTGCTGACCACGCTGGAACGGGCGGGCCGGCGGGTGCCGGGGGACATCGCGGTCGGCGGCTTCGACGACTCTCCCGCCGCGCTCGCCGCCCGCCCCGAGCTGACGACGGTCCGCCAGCCGTGGGACCGGATCAGCGCGGAGATGGTACGGGTGCTGCTGGCGCAGATCGGCGGGGAGGACCCGGCCGCGGTGATCCTCCCCACCGAACTGGTGCGCCGGGACTCGGCGTAGGCGGCCTGGGGCCGGGCCGTCCTGAGGCCCCGGCGGCACGGCCCGCGCCCGCCCCGCGACGGCCGTGACCACTCGGCGGCCCGTCCCACGCGGCCCGTCCCGCGCGGCCCGTACGCGCGGCCCGTACGTCAGCGGGCGAGCACCTCCAGCGCGCGGTCGACGTCGGCCTCGGTGTTGTACAGGTGGAAGGCCGCGCGCAGGTTCCCGGCCCGGTTCGAGACCAGGACCCCGGCGTCGGCCAGCTCGGGCTCCCGGGCGCCGAGTCCGGGTACGGCGACGATCGCGGACGTACCGGGCACCGCCGGGTGGCCGAGGGCGCCCAGGCCCTCCCGGAAGCGGGCGGCGAGGCCGGTGGCGTGCTCGTACAAGGCGTCGACGCCGGCCTCGGCCACCAGGTCGAGCGAGTGTTCCGCCCCGTGGTACGCGAGGAACGCCACCGGCTCGTCGTAGCGCCGGGCACCGGCGGCGAGTCGCCGTACCGGGCCGTAGTTGCTGTTCCACCGGTCCTCGGCGGACAGCCAGCCCGCGTACAGGACGGGCAGGGTCTCCTGCGCCTCCTCGGTGACGGTCAGGAACGACGTACCACGGGGGCACATCAGGAACTTGAACGCGCCGGTGACGGTGTAGTCGTACGCTCCGGCGTCCAGCGGCAGCCAGCCCGCCGACTGGCTGGCGTCCAGGAGCGTGCGGGCCCCGTGCGCGGCGGCCGCCGCGCGTACCGCGTCCAGGTCGGCCACCCTGCCGTCGGAGGACTGGGCGGCCGAGAGGGCGACGAGCGCGGTTTCGGGCCGTACGGCTTCGGCCAGGCCGGCCAGCGGCACGTACCGCGTCCTCAGGTCGCCGCGCACGGCGAACGGGCTGACGACCGAGGAGAACTCACCCTCCGGGGCCAGGACTTCGGCCCCGGCGGGCAGCGACGCCGCGACCAGGGCCACATGGACGGCGACCGAACCACCGGTGGCCACCCGGCCGGGATCGACCCCGGCGATCCGGGCGAAGCCGGCCCTGGCCCGGTCCACCGCGTCGAAACTGCCCGCCCCGCCGCGGCTGCCCGTGGCGTTCTGCTCGGCCAGCGCGGTGACCGCCTCGACGGCCCTGCGGGGCAGCAGCCCACAACTGGCGGTGGCGAGGTACGCGGTGGCTCCACCCGAGGCGAACTCGGCGGCCCTGACCTGATCGAGCGAAGAGGTCTCCATACGGCCCAGCCTGACCGTCACCCGGTGGCGGCGTCAATCACGGGAAGCTGTGCGGTTGCCTCAAGGACTGCTTGTTCCCACAGCTCAGGGCGTGGCCGGAGCGCCCCTTCCCGTGCCCGAGACGCAGGGAGGACATAGTCGCCGGGCCGTGGTATCGGACGGCGCGACTGATCCCGGGAGCGGATGTCCGCGAATAATCGAGAATCACCCCGGACAGGGCCCCCTCCGGATCATCATGCTCGCGCTGATGTGTCCGACGACGAGGGGAACAGCCATGGCCAGGCGACTGCGGGTTCTCGGGAGCACGTCCGGAGTCGGCGACTGCCCGACGCTGTACGAGGACCTGGACACCGGGGAAGTGCTCGTACAAGGGGATGCGGTGACCGACCCCACGGACGTGGCACAGCTCACACACGTCAAAGAGGGAGAAGCGTTCGTGGTCGTCCCCCGGGAGCTGCTGGCGAACTTCTCCCCGAAGGAGGTCACGCACGTGCCGGAGTTCGTTCCGCAGCAGAAGATCAACGACGGGTTCGAGCACACCGCGTGGAGGCTGGAGACCCGGAGCGGGTACGCGTCCGATCAAGCGATGCCGTCGTATCAGGAGTTCCTACGGACCGGGGACACCGCCGGGGAAGTCGGGCACCCGTGGTTCGCCAACGTGCGGCGCATGGTGGAAGGCGGCAAGCGGTTCGAGCGGGCACGGATCGTGGACGACCCGCCGACCACCGGACAGCGGTACCTCCTCGCGTGCGCTCGGACGAACGTCGCGGCCGGTGAGGACATCCGCCACCTGTGGCGCGACGATGCCGAGCGCTACGGCGTGAACCTCTCGGACTTCTGGCTGTTCGACTCCCGCACCGTGGCGCGCTTCCATTTCGAAGGAGAGCGCACCATCGGCATGGAGCTGGTCACCGACCCGGCCGAAGTGCTCCGGGCCTGCCAGACCCGGGATGCCGCATGGCACCACGCGGTCCCGTACCGGGAGTTCACGGCTCAGGTACCGTCCGCTGGGTGAGTACGGACTTTCAGCAAGCCCGGGTCTCCCTCGGTGCGCGTCTGCGGGAGCTGCGTGCCGAGGGCGGGCTCACCGGCCGCGAACTGGCCGGTCGGCTTGCGTGGGGACAGTCCAAGGTCAGCAAGCTGGAGAACGGCAAGCAGACACCGACCGTCGCCGATCTCACGGCATGGGCCGAGGGAACCGGGAACCCGGGGGCGACAGGAGAGCTGATCGGGCGCCTGCGTGGGCTGGAGACGCAGTACCGATCCTGGCGGCGACAACTGGCGGGCGGATATCGTGCCGTGCAGGACGCGCACCGGGCACAAGCTCAGAGAACGCGTTTCCGCCGCAGTTTCGATCCCTCGCTGATACCGGGCCTCTTGCAGACCGCGGACTATGCGCGTTCCGTCCTGACCCGGTACTCCACGCTCCATACCGCCCCCAGGGACATAGAAGCCGCCGTGCGGGCGCGCATGGGGCGACAGGACATCCTCATGGATCAGACCCGGTCGTTTCACTTCCTCGTCTGGGAGGGAGCCCTGCGGGCCCGTCCCTGCCGGCCCGCTGTGCTCTCAGCGCAGCTCGACCGGATTGTCGGGCGGCTCGGTCCGGGAAACGTGAGGGTAGGAATCGTGCCGTTCGAAGCGGACATGAACCTACCGGCCGGTGTCGGGTTCTCCGTCCACGACGACAGCCTGGTGATCACCGAGACATGGCACGCGGAGATGTGGCTGGACGGTTCCGAGGACGTCGCACTGCACGTCCGGGCGTGGGAAGCACTGGAGAGGAACGCGCTCTACGGAGCCGGGGCCCATCGTGCGCTCATGCGGGCCAAGCGGACTGTGATCCCGCGAGAATAGCCGCGAATACGGCCGCCCCCTCTCCTCCTGACGTACCTAAGGTTCTGGCACACGGAGCCAGATGTGAAGGGCGGGACGGTGAACCACGACAGCGGGAGCATCACCAGGAGCGGCGCGATGACGCCGCGAGCCTCCCGGGACAGCGGAAGGACGTACGGCCCGCAGATCATCGTGCCGTTCGATCCGCAGAACCGCTTCCCACCGTCTCGGCCGAGCCGCACCGCGTTCGCCGGCAATGCGAGGGAGACGCGACGAGTGGGCGGGCGGTTCTTTCCGATCCGCTCGCTTCTGTATGCGCCACCGCGCTGCGGTCGGGACCACGGCGAACGCTCGTTGCCTTGACCGCGACTGCCAACGGGCTACCGCGCCCACCGGCAGCGCCGACGAGTTCGGCGAGCCGTCCATCGCGCACGAGGGCCGAACCCGGCACTTGACGTTCGTGCGGGAGTTCTCAGAAGTAGCCGTGCCGGAGCGCGTCCAGTAACCGGCGACACCAAGAAGGGGTGCCCATGGAAACCACCGACCGTGCGCGGCTCGACGCGTATTTCGGCAAGGTCGCCGACAGGTTCACGCCGACCGAACGTCCGTCCTCGCTGCTGATCACTCATGTGCTGCCCGAACGGCCCGCGTTCGTCGGAGCCGTGGGCACGGTGTCGCGTCTGCGCGCCGTTCTGCCCAAGCCCAAGTCCATCCACGCGAGTGCCCGCCGGGAGATCGAGCGGACCGTGGCATGCGACGTGCTGTCCCGCGATACGTTCAGCGACCCCGATACCGCCGTGACCTACCTGGAGACCAGGGCAGCCGGCGAGCGTGTCGTTCTGCTCGACGTGGGCGGGTACTTCGCTCCCTGCCTGGAAGCCTTGTGTGAACGGTTCTCGGGGACCGTCCTCGGCGTGGTGGAGGACACCGAGAACGGACACAAGCGGTACGCCGAACGGGACAAGCTGCCGTGCCCCGTCGTGTCCGTGGCTCGCTCACCCCTCAAAGACCCAGAAGACTTTCTGGTCGGACAGTCCGTCGTGTTCTCCGCCGAAGCGCTGCTACGGCAGCGCGGGGACATCCTGCACGGTCGCCCGGCACTCGTCCTCGGGTTCGGCAAACTCGGGTCCAGCATCGCCCGTCTGCTGCACGTCAAGGGCGTACGGGTCATCGTCTACGACATCGACCCCGTACGGCGCGCACAGGCCATGTCACGGGGATTCGAGGTAGCCCGCGACCGCGACCAGGCCATAGCCACGGCCGGACTCGTCCTGTGCGCCACAGGGGCCCTGTCGCTGCGCGGCGAGGACTTCCCGCAGCTCAAGAACGGGGCCTATGTAGCGAGCGTGACCAGCTCGGAGGACGAGTTGGAGTTGCGCGGACTGCCCTCGGGCTACATCCGTGACAGCGCCGGCACGCACGTGAGCCGCTACAGCACGACCGGGCACTACTTCTATCTGCTGAATGGCGGCGAGGCCGTCAACTTCATCCACGGCGCGAGCGTCGGACCGTTCATCTTCCTCGTCCAGGCCGAGATCCTCGCGGGTGCGGCCCTGCTGGCTCGCGGCGGGCTCGACCCTGCCATGTACGAGGTCCCCACCGCCGACCGGGAAGCCATCGCGGCTACCTGGCTGCACTACTACAACAGGTGATCCGATGCCCATCGCGGCAGACCACATCCACACGACCCTGGCCGCGTACGCAGCCACGTACCCCGAGGACAAGCACGCACTCGCCCCGCTGACTGAACTACTGGATCAGGGGGCCGACGTGACCAGCAGGAAGGAGTTCCGCGGACACGTCACCGCGGGCGCCGTTCTCGTCAACGACCGGGGCGAGGCTCTGTTCATTCATCACAACGCGCTCGGCAAGTGGCTGACCCCGGGCGGACACCTTGAGCCGGAGGACACGAACCTGTTGGGCGCGGCACTACGCGAACTGGTCGAGGAAACGGGGGTGACGCTCAGCCTCGCCCCCGTCCAGCCCGCGCCCGTACACATCGATGTGCACGCGATCCCCGCGAACGACAGCAAGGGCGAGGGCGCCCACTGGCACGCGGACTTCCGGTACGTCTTCCGCGCGACCGGAGACCAGGCCGTGACGCTCCAGGAGGAGGAAGTGAACGGCTACGCGTGGCGAGGCGTGGACACCATCACTGACGAGACGCTGCGGGCACGGGTCATCGCATCGCTCCGATAGCCCGCCTCAGGTCTCGACGCGCACAGCTCTTTCTCTCTCCAGCTCTGCCGCACCGGCGCGGAAGAGCCTCCGCGACCGGGGGCTGCCGGATTTCGAGGCCGCCCGCACGGATTTTCACGCTCGGCCGCACTCCTGTCCGGTGGCCGGGCGCGGCGAGACGTGTGCCGGGGCGCGGGCTATGTACCGTCGTTGCCATCGCGCAGGGAGTGAATCATGTTCCGCAGGATCAGGAACGCGCCTGACTGCTCGGCCTCCGTCATACCGGCCAGCATTCTGACCTCGACGGACCGGACCGCCACGGTCGCCTCCGCCAGGCTCCGCCGGCCACGAGGAGTCAGCCGCGCGGGGAGGACCTTCCCCACGGGTGCCTCCGCGGGCCTGGTCACGTAGCCGTCCCGTTCGAGGGCCTGGAGCAGCACGTTCATCGACTGCCGGGTCACGAAGGCGCCACGCGCGAGCTCGGAGTTCGACAAGCCGGGCCGTTGCGCCAGCAGCTCCAGGCAGGAGTAGTGCGTCACGCTCATCCCGAGTGGTCGCAGCACCTCCTCCATGGCCGCGCGCAGAGCGCTCGAAGCCTCTTTCAGCAGGTAGCCCAGTGATTTGTCCAGGTCGATACCGACACCGCTTTGACTCATGTCAGGATTCTGACATACGTTGATCCGTGTCAGAAAGCTGACACGAAGAGAAGGAGCACCAGCATGCCCGCGACCGGCCCCGACTTCATCTCGCTCCAGGCGCGCGACCTCGACGTTTCGCAGGCGTTCTACGAGCGGTACCTCGGCCTCGTCCGCTCACAGGCCGGGCCTCCGCATGCCGTCGTCTTCGAGACGCAGCCGATCGCGTTCGCGCTGCGCGACGTCCTGCCCGGCCCCGATCTCGCGTCCGTCGCCCAGCCCGGCATCGGTGCCGCGATCTGGCTTCACGCCACAGACGTCCAGGCCATCCACGACGCTCTCGTCGCCGACGGTCACACCATCGTCTCCGCGCCGGTTGACGGCCCCTTCGGCCGGACCTTCACCTTCGCCGACCCCGACGGCTACCAGATCACCCTCCACGACCGCGCCTGACACACCCCACGCCACCGGAGGATCACCGGTCCCCGAAGACCGTGGTCGCGCCCGGGGCGCGAGCATCCGGGCGCCGTTCACCGGCTCTTCGTACGCGACCGCGCCGACTCGCACGATCAGGTCTCAGCCACCGGTGCGCGTACGGCCGCCTCCGGAGGTCAGGTGGTGAAGCCCGGCATCACCAGGCCGGATTCGTACGCGATCACCACCGCGTGGGTCCGGTTCTGCGCGCCGAGTTTGCTCAGGACGTTCCCCACGTGCGTCTTCACGGTCTCCAGGCTCACCGTGAGCGCCCGGGCGATCTCGGCGTTGGACTGTCCGGTGGCCATCATCCGCAGCACCGCCTCCTCCCGCCCCGTCAAGGCCGCCCTCGGCAACGCCTCGGCCGAGCTCAGGGGGCGGGCGGTGACCATCCGGCGCAGGGCCGCCGGGAAGAGAATCGTCTCCCCCGCCGCCACGACCCGCACCGCTTCCGCGATCTGCCGGACCGGACGCCGTTTGAGCACGAAGCCGCTGGCCCCCGCGCTGAGCGCGGCGGTGACGTAGTCGTCGTTCTCGAAGGTGGTGATCACCACGACCTTCGGGGGGTCGAGTGACTCGGCGAGGAGTTGCCGGGTGGCTTCGATCCCGTTGCGGCGCGGCATGCGCACATCCATCAGGATCACGTCCGGCCGCAGCAGCCGGGCCTGTTCGACCGCCTCCACACCGTCGGCGGCCTCCCCGACGACCGTGATCTGTGGCTGGGCCACGAGCAGTGTGCGCAGACCGCTCCGGGTCACCTCGTCGTCGTCCGCGATCAGGAGGGTGACCGGGGCGGCGGCAGGCCCGGTGGTGGCGGTGTCGGTCTCGGCAGCGACGGCCGAGTCCGGGCCGGTCATGCCGGCACCCGTACCGGCAGGCGGACCGCGAGCCGCCAGTGCTCCGCCCCGTGCGGGCCCGCCTCGAACTCGCCGTGAAGCAGCCGTATGCGCTCGGCGAGGCCGGGCAGACCGTGCCCGGACGTCGGAAAGACGCCCCGGTCCACGGCTGCGCCCGTGCTCGTCCGGTGGCCGGTCCGGTTGACCACGCTGAGCCGCAGCCCGTCGGGTGCGGCGGCCAACTCGACCTGGATCGGACCGCCGCCCCCGTGCCGGAGCGCGTTCGTCAGCCCCTCCTGGAGGATCCGGTACGCCGCGCGGGACAGCGTGCCCTGCACCTGTGCCAGGTCACCGGTCAGGTCCGGCTCGATCCTGGCGCCCGTGTGCCGCAACCGGTCGAGCAGTTCGGGCAGGTCGGCCAGTGTCCGTACCGGCGCCGTCTCCGCCTTCTCCTCACGCAGTACGCCCAGCACGTAGTCCAGGTCCTCAAGCGCGGCCCGGGTCGACTCCTCGATGCTGCGCAGGGCGGCTCGGGCCGCCACCGGGTCGGCGGCGAGCACCTCTCCCGCCACGGCCGCCTGGATCGTCGCCGCCGTCAGTGTGTGCCCTATCGAATCGTGCAACTCGTGGGCGAGGCGGTTGCGTTCGGCCAGACGCCGCTCCCGTTCGGCCGCCAGCGTGAGGCGCTCGGCGGGCGACGGCCCCAGCAGGCGTGGCGCCAGCCACCGCAGAGCGCCCGACATCGCCACGCACACGAGCACCGCCAGCAGCACGCAGACGGCCGCCGTCACCCAGCTCTGCCAGCCGTGCTCCGGACGCAGCGTCCAGCCGAGCAGGGCGATCTCCGTGTCGCCGCCCGTCCAGTCCTCCGGGAGGGCCAGCCCCATGAGGAACAGCACGCCGCTCGCCAGTGTCCCCGTCCACCCGAGGGCCACGTGCAGCAGCAGCCAGGCGGGGGTCCGCAGGCGGTCGGCACCGGACGGCACGGCATGGTCCGGCACAGCGGGAACCGGGCCGGCACCGGGTGGGCCCACAGGTCCGCGTACCGGCACCGGGTCCGGCAGCCGCACCTTCAGCAGGCGGCGGGCGGACACGATCAGCACCCGCCGCACGGCGGGGACGAGGCCGACCGCGGCGATCAGGGCCGCCCAGACCAGCAGGGCCAGAGCAGCCCGCACTCCATACGGCGCGGCACCCCACATCAGAGCGGGGAGCACGGCGAGAAGCAGCAGCGGAGCACTCGCCGTCGCGCCGAGGAAGGCGAACAGCGCGCCCGAATATGTGGAGCCGTGCAGGACCGGCCGGATTGCCCTGTTCATAGTCGGCAAGTATGGCGGGCCGGTGCGCGGAAGCCCTCCCCCGATCGGGGGAGGACTTTCCCACTCCCTCTCGCGATGCGCCCGCCCACCCCCCGCTTCCATGATCGTGTCCTGCCCAGTCGAAACGGGAGGACAGCGGATGAAGACGCGAAGGACGGCGGCGGTGCCGCGGTACATGGCGACGGCCGGAGCCGTGCCGGCGAGGACGACGTCGGAGCCACCCGCGGGCCCCGTGGCCGGCACACGGCCTCCGTCCGCCGGGAACGGTCCGGCCACGGCGGCCGTGACGCTGGGCGTCACCGGCCTGTTCACCTCGGTCGTCCTCGTCGGCGGGCTGCTCGGCGCCGTCGGCGTGGTCCTGGGCGCCTTGGGCCTGAGGACGGCCGGGCGGACCGGGGCCGGCCGGGGCAAGGCCGTGACCGGCGTGCTGACGTCGGTCCTCGCGATCGTGGTGTCCGTACTGTTCGCCCTCTTCCTGGCCTGGTACGCGAACAGGACGCAGGCGTGCTACCAGCCCGACAGCCTCCAGGAATACGCGCGGTGCGTCCGCCGGCACCTCGCCGCGCACTGACGGCACCTCGCCGTGAACTGACAGCACCTCGCGAACCGAGCGGCGGCGAAGCCGCGCCCCGTGCCCCGTGCCCCGGCACCGACAGGCACCCGCCCCGTCACCGACAAGAAAGTGCATCACCGTGCAAAACACACGCAAGAAGCGCGACAGGCGCATGGCGCCCCTTCTGGCCGCCTGCACCGCTGCGGCCCTGGCCGCGACGCTGACATCCGGGACGGCCTTCGCGGCTTCCGGGGCTTCCGGGGCTTCCGGGGCTTCCGGGGCTTCCGGGGCTTCCGGGGCTTCCGCCAAGGATCCCCTGCGGCCGTACACACAGCAGAAGCTCCACTGGCGGCACTGCGACGCGAAGACGCCCGTCACGTTCCAGTGCGCGACTCTCAAGGTGCCGCTGGACTACGAACACCCGGGCGGGAAGCGACTCGACATCGCGGTGAACCGCTTGAAGGCGAGCAGTCCGGAGGAACGCCGTGGCGTACTGCTGTTCAACCCCGGCGGTCCCGGCGCGCCGGGCCTGGACCTTCCCGTCGCCTTGGAGACGTACCTTCCCCAGGCGGTGAAAGAGCGGTACGACCTCATCGGGTTCGACCCGAGGGGCATCGGGCGGAGCTCTCCGCTCAGCTGCGGTCTGTCCTTCGACGAACTGGACTTCGACCGCGCGTACCACGCCGAGACCTTCGCGAAGGACGTGCGGTGGGCACGCGACGTGGCCCGCAAGTGCGCGGCCGAAGAGGGTGACAGGCTGCGGCACATCACCACCCGCGACACGGCACGCGACATGGACGTCATGCGCGCCGCACTGGGGGAGCCGAAGATCTCCTACTACGCGGGCTCGTACGGCACCTATCTCGGGGCCGTGTACATGCAGATGTTTCCCCGGCGCGCCGACCGGTTCGTGCTGGACAGCGCGGTCGACCCCGTGCGGTACGGACGCGGCACCTTCCAGGACATGGCGGAGGGGACCGAACCCGCGTTCACGCGGTGGAGCGAGTGGACCGCCCGCCGCCACACGGTCTATCAGCTCGGCACGACCCCGGCCGAGGTCCGCAGGACCTTCTGGGACATCGTCGCCCAGGCGAACCGTGAGCCCGTCGCCACCGCCGACGGGCTCCTCACCGGTGACGACATCCGCTCCGCGCGCGACGTCTTCTTCCAGGAACAGAGGGCCGCCGCCTGGGTCGCCGAGCTGAAGAAGGCCGCTGAGGGGGACGAGCCCGCCACGCCGGCACCCGACCCCGGACTTCCCCCGGAGAACGAGATAGCGGGCCTCTGGGCGGTCATGTGCGGTGACACCTCCGCCGCGTGGCCGCGCGACCCCGAGCAGTACCGGCGCGACGCCGTCCGCGACAAGGCCCGGTATCCGCTGTACGGCGACTTCGCGTCCACCATCAAACCGTGTGCCTTCTGGAAGCCCGGCGGCGAACACCCGACCACCGTGAACAACGGCGTCAAGGCGCTGATACTGCAGAACGAGTGGGACCCGCAGACGCCCCTGGCAGCCGCCCGGAACATGCACCGGGCGCTGCGGGGCTCCCGGATGGTCACCGTCGCGGGCGGAGAGGGCCACGGGGTCTACGGCGCGGGGTCCTGCGCGGACGAGGTCGCCAACACCTACCTGACCACGGGCCGGCTCCCGGCCAGGGACCTGACCTGCCGGACGCCCGGGTGAGCCGCCGACACGGCGGGGCCCCGCACGTGGTCCGCGGGCCCGCCCGTGGCCGCCACGGCGGACGGGACCTACACGCCCCGCCCGGGTGAGTCCGCCCCGGGCACCTCGCAGGAACCGTCCGCGTCGCAGGCCGCCGCGTCGCCTCCCACCGGGATGAGCCCCGTCACCTGGCGGTCCTTCCACGCCTGTTCCAGGGCCTGGCCGAACACCTCGGACGGCTGGCCGCCGGAGATGCCGTAGCGTCGGTCGAACACGAAGAACGGGACGGCGGTCGCGCCGAGTTCGGCCGCCTCGCGCTCGTCCGCCCGTACGTCGTCCGCGTACGCCCCGGGGTCGGCCAGCACCGTACGCGCCTCGTCGGCGTCCAGTCCCGCCTCCACGGCGAGGTCGGCCAGCACGGTGTCGTCGAAGACCGACCGCTCCTCGGCGAAGTTCGCCCGGTAGAGGAGGCTCAGCAGCTCGTCCTGGCGCCCGCGCGCCTTGGCCAGGTGCAGCAGCCGGTGCATGTCGAAGGTGTTGCCGTGGTCGCGCCCCTCGGCGCGGTAACCGAGCCCTTCGGCCTGCGCGTTCGCCGCCACGTTGGCCTCCATGGAGCGGGCCTCCTCGGGGGTGCGCCCGTACTTCTGGGCCAGCATGTCGATCACCTGCTCGGTGTCGCCCTTGGCACGCCCGGGGTCGAGCTCGAAGGAACGGTGGACCACCTCGACCTCTCCGCGGTGCGCGAACCCGGCCAGGCCCTTCTCGAAGCGGGCCTTCCCGATGTAGCACCAGGGACAGGCGATGTCGCTCCAGATCTCGACGCGCATGACTCTTCTACTCTCCAGCTCTGCCGTACGGTGCGGAGGGAGCCTCCGCCGACGGGTGAACGTCCGGCGGGGGCGGGAGATTCCCGGGGAAGCGCGTGCGCGTCGCGGTGCGACCGGGCGGACGTGGGGCCCGGCCACTGGCCGCGGCCCTCAGCCGTACCGGTCAGCTCGCCCGCCCCGTGGACGGCCGACCGCGGGACCGCCTGGCCCGTGTGCCTTCCCCGTGGAGCACGGGCGGGGCCTTCCTCGGCCGACCGCCCGACCGGGAGTACCCGCACGCCGTGTCGGCTGGCCGTGCTTGGATGCCTGCCATGGACGACTCGACGCGTATATGGATCACCCCGGTCCCGCCGTTCGGCCCCGACGAGTCCGGGGTGCTCCTGGGCGTGGACCTGACGTCCGAGGATCCCGCCGAGCGGATGGCCGGCGTCCTGCTGAACCGGGGGCACGAGGGCCAGGAAGGGGTGTTCCACCTGCTGGCCTCGGACCTCTCGGCCCGTTACGAACGCCATGGCGAGAGGCTGGCGGTCGACGTCACGGCCTCCCGGCAGGTGCTCGCCCACGACCTGGCGGACCACCCGGACGCGCTGGACGAGCACCTGGCCGCCCTCCCCGGCGGACCCGGCGACGACGACCGGGTCACGCTGATCCACCGTGAGATCGTGACCGGCTTCCGTCCCGCCGGGAGCGAGGACGGGAAGCAGCCGGTGCTCCTCGTCGAACACGAGGGCCCGACGACGCTCGCGGAGTTGTTCGCGCGGTTCGACCGGGGCGAGTCCGGGTTCGCCGTCCTTCCCGCCGACTGAGCACGGCCGGCGCCGAGCGGCTCGGCGGTCGGCTCACCGAACTTTCCCCGGCGGGCGCACGGACGCCGGGGCCTACTGCTCCGGACCCGGGCCGCGTGCGACACGGCGTCCGGGTCGGCCGCACCGTGGTGCGCACCCCCTCGAACGATCCCTGGATGATCTCCGCGTGCCATGGGGTTGATGTCAGCCCTCCTGACCCGCCCGGGTCACCGCCCACGTCATCGCTCGCGCGAGTTCGGGCCGGTCGAGGACCTCGGTGCTGTCGGCGAACTGGTCGACGGCGCCCGTCAGCGGCAGGGCGCGGACGGCAGGGTCGCCAACGCGGGCGAGCAGCGCCTCGGTGAAGCGTTCGGCGTGCAGCACCTGGAAGGGCCGGCTGTGGTACGGGCGGGTCGTGGGATCGACCGGGTCGGTGAGTCCGAGTGCGTTGTGGGCGGCCGCCACGGTCTCGTAGGCGCGGGCCATGTGCTGCTCCCGGGCGTGCCGTCCGGTGGCGGCGAGGGCTGCGGTGAGTACCGGTGTGAGGCCGGCCGCCCAGGGTGTCCGGGCGAAGGCACTGCCCAGCCACTTGGTGTACGGCGGGTAGCGGCGGTCCATCAGCAGGCAGAGCCGCATCAGATCGCGGGCCAGGCGGGCCGCGACGACCGCGGCTCCCAGTTCGTCGCCCACCTCGCCGCACCGGCCGACGAACGCTTCTTCCTGGGAGACGCGCTGCCACTGGCAAGCGAGCAGGTGGAGCCAGAGGTCGTGGGGGTACCGGTCGAGCCGGGCGCGGGCCGGGGCGATCACGCCGAGCCCGTCGTGGAAGACCGCTCCGCCGGTGACCTCGGCGAGCCGCTGGCTGGGGGTGGCCAGCCAGTCGGCCGTGGTCACCTCTCCCCCGCACGGATCGAAGCCCAGCCGCTCGGTGAACCAGGTCCCCGGGTCCGTGACCTCGACGCGGTGGTGGACCGGCCCGTCCGTCTCCCGCATGACCCCGATTCCTCCGTCGTCGGTCCCGGCGAAGTGGGTCGGGTATCCGCAGAAGGTCTTCGGCAGGTGTTCGGCGAGCAGTACCTCGATCCCCGTGCCGAGACGCGCGCGGTCCCGGGGGTGCAGGAAGACCGTCAGACGGGGGCCCCACTCGTGGTCGGCGGAGCGGGGGGTGTCGAACCCCAGCACCTCCGAACCGCTGCCGAGCCGGGCGGCGGAGTACGCGATCCCGGGGCAGGCATCCTCCAGCAGGGGCCGCACGGCGTCGAGGTGGAAGCGGCGGGACAGCTCCAGGCCGGGGATGAACGGCGGTGTGGTCATGCGCAGAGGATGCCGGACCGCCGGGGGCCGGGCGACAGGATTTCCCACGCGGCGCCCGCCCATGGCGGGGCCCGCAGCGCCTGCCCGTGGCGGAAGGGCAGGAAGCCCGTATCCGCGCCCCGCACCTGGGTACCGAGGCGGAGGCCGCGAGCGCGGGAGTGGGCCGGTGCCCGCGCCCTCCGGTTGGCGAACCGGAGGGCGCGGGCGGCCGTGGGCGGGAGACCGGCACGGCCGTGGGGCGGCGGACCGGTGTCCGTCCTCAGCTGCCGTCGCGGAGGTCGGCCGGGCCGCCCGGCAGGAAGGAGATGTGGTCGAAGGAGACCTCGCAGCCCTCTCCGGTCGGTGACTGGACGAGGAACCCGGCGTACGCCGTGGCCCGCTCGGGGGCCGTGCCGAGGGTGAAGAAGCGGACGAAGGTCCACTTCTCGCCGTCCTCCGAGGCGTGGAAGGCGAACGCGTCGCCGGTGCGGCTGAGCCGCAGCCAGAGGCTGTCGCCGTCCACCACGAAGGAGTTGACGTCGTCCGACTGGCCGCGGGTGACGACCGTGCAGACGGTGGGGTGGGCCGGGGAGAGCTCCAGGCAGAGCTTCGCCCACTCCCGCTCCCCCACGTGCAGGTAGAGCACGCCCGCGTCGAAGGCGGCCTCGAAGCCCACCGTCACCCGGGCCGCGAGCCGGAAGTCACCCTCCGGCAGGGCGCCCAGCAGGCGCGGCGCGTCCGAGGCGGATTCCAGGCTGTCGCCGCCCGGCGGGACGAAGCGGTCCTGCCGGGCACCCGCTCGGCCGGTCAGCGCGCCGTCCGCGTAGGCCCAGTGTCCGTCCGGCCCGAACTCCTCAAGCGTGAAAGGGAGTTCGGGCAGCTCGCGGCTCACTTCAGCCGCCCGTCGACCCGGCGGGGCAGACCCAGCGGGTTGTCCTCGCGTAGTTCCGGGGGCAGCAGGGCCTCGGGGGTCGACTGGTAGCTGACCGGGCGCAGCCAGCGTTCGACGGCCGTGGCGCCGACGGAGGTGGAGGTGGAGGTGGTCGCCGGGTAGGGGCCGCCGTGGTGCTGGGCGGGGGCGACCGCCACACCGGTGGGCCAGCCGTTGACCAGGATCCGGCCGGCCAGCGGGGTGAGTTCCGCGAGCAGTCCGGCCGCACTCCCGTCGGCCTCCTCGGTGGCGATCTGGAGGGTCGCGGTGAGGTTGCCGGGGAGCCGGGAGAGTACGGCGGTGATCTCGGCCTCGGAGTCGTAGCGGGCGACGACGGTGACCGGGCCGAAGCACTCCTCCAGGAGGGCGTCGTGCGGTCCGGCCTCGGCCAGGCGCGAGGCGGGCACGGTGAGGAAGCCCGCGGAGACGGTGTGCTCGCCGCCCGCGCCGGGGGTGACGGGCGCGTCCACGTCGGGCAGGGCGGCGCGTTCGGCGACCCCCGCGACGAAGGCGTCCCGCATCCGGTGGTCGAGCATGACCCCGGAGCCGGTGCCGCTGACGGTCTCGGTGAGGGACTTCAGCAGCCGGTCGCCCGCCTCGCCGGAGGGGGCGAGGACGAAGCCGGGCTTGGTGCAGAACTGTCCGGACCCCATGGTCATGGAGCCGCCCAGTCCCGCGCCGATCTGCTCGCCGCGCTCGGCGGCGGCGGCCTCGGTGACGACGACCGGGTTGAGCGAGCCGAGTTCGCCGTGGAAGGGGATCGGCACCGGGCGGGCGGCCGCCGCGTCGAAGAGCGCGCGGCCGCCGCGGACGGAGCCGGTGAATCCGGCGGCGGCGACGAGCGGGTGCTTCACCAGCTCGACCCCGGCGTCGAAGCCGTGCACCACGCTCACGACGTCCTCGGGCAGACCGTGCCGGGCGGCCGCCCTGCGCAGGAGCGAGGCGCAGAGCTCGGAGGTGGCGGGGTGATCGGGGTGCGCCTTGACGACGACCGGGCAGCCCGCGGCGAGCGCGCTGGCCGTGTCGCCGCCGGGCACCGAGAAGGCGAGCGGGAAGTTGCTGGCGGCGTAGACGGCGACGACACCCAGCGGGATCTTGACGCGGCGCAGGTCCGGCCACGGCGGGGTCCTGGTGCCGTCCTCGTGGTCGATGTGGATGTCGAGGTAGGCGCCTTCTTCGACGACCTCCGCGAAGGCCCTCAACTGCGCTGCCGTGCGGGCGAGTTCGCCGGTGAGGCGGGCGGGACCGAGGGCGGTCTCCGCGTCGGCGGCCTCGACGACGTGCTCCTCGGCCCCGGAGAGCAGCTCGGCCGCGGTACGCAGGAACGCGGCGCGTACGGTGCGGTCGGCCAGGGCGTCGCGTACGGCGTGCGCCGCCCGGACCGCGCGGTCGACCTCCTCCGCCGTGGCCTCCACCGCGACCTGCTCGCGCGGGTTCCCGGTTCGGGGGTCGACACTCCAGACTGGTGCTGCTGCCACCGTGTTTCCTTCCGGTCCACTGCCACACATCCAGGAGTTGTTCGGTATTCTGAACAGCGTTCCTGAACGTGAATACACCGGAACTCTATTTGCGGGCGTTCCGTGTTGGCAAGAAGTGGCGGGACGCCACGGCGTTGCGCGGAGCCGTGGAAGCGGGTAACACGAGCAGGTCGTACGAGAAGCAGTCGGAAGGGGCACAGGACGATGGCGGTTGCCGAGGCCGGTGGGACACAGGTCAAGTCAGCGGTACGCACGGTGGAGCTCCTGGAGTACTTCGCGGGGCGTCCCGGCATGCACTCGCTGGCCGCCGTACAGGAGGCCGTCGGTTACCCCAAGTCCAGCCTCTACATGCTGCTGCGCACCCTGGTCGAGCTCGGCTGGGTGGAGACCGACGCGACGGGCACCCGGTACGGGATCGGGGTGCGGGCGCTGCTGGTCGGCACCTCCTACATCGACGGCGACGAGGTGGTCGCCGCCGCCCGCCCCACCCTGGACCGGCTCTCCGACGACACCACGGAGACCATCCACCTGGCCCGTCTGGACGGGACGAACGTGGTGTACCTGGCCACCCGGCAGTCCCAGCACTATCTGCGCCCCTTCACCCGGGTCGGCCGCCGGCTGCCCGCGCACTCCACCTCGCTCGGCAAGGCGCTGCTGGCCACCCACAGCGACGAGCAGGTCCGCGCGATGCTTCCGAAGACGCTGCCCGCGCTGACGGAACACACCCTGACCGACCGCGAGGAGCTCATCGAGGAGCTGCACGCCGTCCGCGAGCAGGGATACGCGGTGGACCGCGAGGAGAACACCCTCGGACTGCGCTGCTTCGGCGTCGCCATCCCCTACCGCACCCCGGCGCGCGACGCGATCAGCTGCTCGGTGCCGGTCGCCCGGCTCACGCCCGCGCACGAGCAGATGGTCAAGGACGCCCTGTTCGACGCCCGCGACCGGCTCACCCTCGCGACCCGGAGGCTCTGATCCCATGCACGTCATACTGCGCGAGGTGCGGGACGGTGACCTGCCCCTCTTCTTCGCGTTCATGAGCGACCCCGAGGCGACCCGGGTGGCGGCCTTCACCAGCGCCGATCCGGCCGACCGCGCCATGTTCAACGCCCACTGGCAGCGCATCCGGATGGCGGAGGCCGTCGTCATGCGCACGGTGCTCGCGGACGGCGTGGTGGTGGGGAACGCCGGTGTCTACGGTCCGCCGGCCGAGCGCGAGGTCACCTACTGGATCGACCGGGCGCACTGGGGCCGGGGCCTGGCGACCGCCGCGCTGCGGGCGCTGCTGGAGGACGTACCGGAGCGGCCCCTGCACGCACGGGCCGCGGCGGACAACGCGGGCTCGGTGCGGGTCCTCGAAAAGTGCGGGTTCACGGTGACCGGTACGGACCGGGGGTACGCCGAGGCGCGGGGCGAGGAGACCGACGAGCTGCTGTTCCGGCTGGACGGCCAGGCATAGGCACGACGGTCCGGCCGGCCCGGCGTCGGCACGACGGCACGACCGTTCCGGCTGGACGCCCGGCGTGGGCGCGAGCGTCACCGTGGGAAGATCCCGGGCCCGGAACGTGAGAAACCGGTGAGAAGGGCCACGAACGGGAACGCCCGGGGTGGCCCCCTTCGTCCCACAGCGGGATGAACAAGACGATCAGGCGCGCCTCGGTCTTCTGCCTGCTGATGGTCCTCGCCCTGCTGGTGCGGGCGACCTGGGTGCAGGCGTACGAGGCACGGGCGCTCGCGGACGACGAACACAACCGGCGGCACACCATCGCGCGGTACGCGCAGCCGCTCGGAGACATCATCGTGGCCGGTTCCCCGGTCACCGGTTCGAAGGAGACACAGGGCGACGACCTGCGGTACAAGCGCACCTACACCCAGGGCGAGCTGTACGCGTCCGTCACCGGCTACAGCTCCCAGGCGTACGGGGCCACCCAGCTGGAGGGCATCTACGGCGATGTGCTCGACGGCACGGACGACCGGCTGGGCAGCCCCACGGACCTGCTGACCGGCAAGCGGGCGGACCCGGGTGCCGTGGTGACGACCATCGACCCGGACGTCCAGAAGGCGGCCGCCGACGCGCTCGGCGACGACCGGGGCGCGGCGGTCGCGATGGACCCGGTGACCGGGCGGATCCTGGGCATGGTCTCGTCCCCGTCGTACGACCCGTCCACGATCAGCGGGACGACGGACGGCGAGGCCTGGCGGAAGCTCCTCGACGCCGAGGACAAACCCCTGGTCAACCGGGCGCTGCGGCAACCGCTCGCGCCAGGCTCCACGTTCAAGCTGGTGGTGGCGTCGGCCGCGCTGGAGGACGGCCTGTACGCGTCGGTGGACGAGCCGACGGACAGCCCCAACCCCTACACCCTGCCGGGCACGACGACGGTCCTGTCCAACGAGAGCGCCTCGGCCCCCTGCGAGAACGCCACCCTGCGCACCGCGCTCCAGTACTCCTGCAACAACGTCTTCGCGAAGGCCGCGGCCGACCTCGGCCAGGACAAGGTGAAGGCGATGGCGGACGCGTTCGGCTTCGACACCGAGAAGCTGGACGTCCCGGTGCGGGCGTCCAAGAGCGTCTACCCCACCGGCATGGACAAGGCGCAGACCGCGCTGACCGGCATCGGCCAGTTCGAGGTGACCGCGACGCCGATGCAGATGGCGATGGTCTCGGCGGCCCTGGCCAACGGCGGCGAGCTGGCGGCCCCGCACATGGTCTCGAAGGTGACGGACTCCGGCGGCACGGCCCTCCAGACGTACGAGGACGGTGACACCGAGCGGGTCGTCTCCGAGCGGACGGCCGAGCAGCTGAGCAGCGCGATGGTCACGGTGGTGGAGGAGGGCACGGGCACCAACGCCCGGATCCCCGGCGCCGAGGTCGGCGGCAAGACGGGCACCGCGCAGAACGGTGTGGACAACAGCAACACCCCGTACGCCTGGTTCACCTCGTACGCCAAGGACGCCTCCACCGGCAAGCAGGTGGCGGTCGCCGTGGTCGTCGAGGACTCCGGCGCGGCCCGCTCGGAGGTCAGCGGCAACGGCCTGGCGGCACCGATCGCCCAGAAGATGATGGCGGCGGCGCTGGGCCGGTGACGGGGCGCCGACCACCCGGTGGCGTACGCGCGCGGGGTGGTCGCCAACCTGGCCCGTACGCGCATCCGCGGCGCCGTCCGGGAGCGCCGCAGGATCGCGCTGTTCTGGGCACCGCGCGGCGGCGGGGACGGGTACGCCGTGGAGGACCCGGACGTGTCGGCGGTGGTGGACGTCCAAGGGGCCCTGCGCCGGCTGCCGTTCCGCAAGCGGGCGTGCGTGGTGCTGCGGCACGCCTTCGACCTCTCGGAGCGGGACACCTCCCTGGTCCTGGGGATATCGGTCGGTACGGTGAAGAGTCAGACCTCGCGCGCGATGGCGGAGTTGCACAGGCTGCTGGAGCCCGAGGGCCCGGCCGTGCGCTTCCAGGTGGCCGTCGCGGCGCAGCGCACCGGAGGAAGGCGCTGACGGACGGGGGGCCTGCGGAAGCGGTTGCGCGCGGCCGCCGCTTCGCACCCGGCGGGAAATCGGTCGGGATTCCCGGCAACCCCCTCCCCGGCGGCGGCCAAGGAGCGCGGCACTCCCCCACCCACGAGGAACGGAACACCCGGCATGAGGGTACGAGCCGCATCCCCCCGCGTATCTGGCGGACACGTCGGCGGCCGCGCGGCTGCTCATCAGCGACAAGTCGCGCCGAACGGCGTCACCGCCCGCCGCTCACGCGTACGGGCGCCAGTCCCCCAGCCAGGCGGCCGGGGTGTGCGCGCGGGCCGTCGAGGCGCTGAGCTGGGGGCGGTTGGCCGGGACCGTGACGCGGGCGCCGGGGCCGGTGTTGTGGTGTTCGGCGAAGCGCTGGTCCTGCCAGGGGTGGTCGGCGGACATGGAGGCGTACGGCGTGGCCGCGTCGATGCCCGCGCCGAGGTGGCTGTCGCGGACCGTCAGCATCGGGTACGCGGTGGGGTCGGAGGACGGCACCCAGGGGCGGGCCAGCTTGTAGTGGGCGGCGGGGGCGGTGCTGGTGACGCGGGAGCGCAGGACCAGGAAGCCGTGCGGGTCGGTCCCGGCGGTGCTGGGCGCGAAGACGAAGCCGTACGGGGCCGCGGCCAGGTCGGTGCGGTTCAGGGTGCGGAAGTGGCAGCGGTCGTAGACGGCGGTGGCGCGGCCGAACACGAAGTCCACGTCCCCCTCCGCGTAGCAGTCGCGGTAGTACTGCCGGGCGAACGCGGTCAGCGAGAGGGAGTCGGCGTACAGGGTGTCCTGGTGGCCGAGGAAGCGGCAGCCGTAGAACGCCGAGCGGTCGCCCTGGACCTTGATCGCGACGGCCTGGGTGCCGGTGTACTCGGGGTTGTCCGAGCGCAGCCAGTCGTTGGCGAAGGTCAGGTCGCGGGCGGTGAATCCGGCGGCCTGGACGGTGACGGTGGCCGATCCGCTGGTGCCCAGGGTGCCGGAGCCGTCGGGCTTGGGGGTGCCGGCCGCGTTGTCGTGGACGAGGACGGTGTCGCGGGCGTCGCCGCTCGCGCCGATGAGGGTGATCCCCGCCCGGTCGGCGCCCACCGAGAGGGGGCCGCGGTAGGTGCCGGGGGCGATCACCAGGGTGCGGCCGGTGCCGGTGGCGGCGTCAAGCGCGGACCGTACGTCGGTGTGGTCGCCCCTGCCGTGCGGATCGACGTAGAGCGTGCCGGCGTCGAGGCGGCGGGACGGTGAGCCGTGGCGGCCGAAGGGGCCCGGACGCGCGGGCCGGGCGTGGGCGGCGGGGGCACCGACGGCGAGGGCGGCGCCCGCGCCCGCGAGCAGGGACAGGGCGCCGCGTCTGCTGGGCATGGCGGTACTCCTTACGGGGAGGAAAGGGGGCCGGAGCGGCGCGTTCCGGGGTGGTGGAAGCGTGCGGTGCCGCTCCGGCCGGTATGGGGGAGATGGGAGGGGCGGGGCAGCTACGGGATCGGCTGCCGGGGGCGGGTCAGCCGATCAGCGTGCGGCCCGCGCCGGCCTTCAGGGCGACGACCAGCGGCACGACCAGCGGGTGGTCCACCGTGGTGCGCAGCTTCGGCTTCCAGCCGGCGCCCTCGGTGAGGTGCTCGGCGGGCACGCCCGCGTTGTGCACGGCGATCAGGTCGGTCTTGCGGCCGTTGACGTAGTTGTCCCCCGCCGTGAGGGAGGACTCGGACCACTTCTTGAGGATGGTGGCCTTGTCGACACCGGAGTGGAGGGTGAAGGCGTTGTGCTCGGCGACGAGCTGGGACTCCGCGCCGATGCCGTACGAGTAGCCGTAGGCACTGCCCTTGGTGGAGACGAAGTGGTTGTTGTACGAGTCGACCTGCCCGAAGCGGACGCGGGGCGCGCGCTCGTTGACGTCCTTGAAGAGGTTGTGGTGCAGGGTGACCCGGAGCTTGCCCCGGTCGTCGGCCCCGGCGCCGTCGCTGTTGCCGATCAGCATCGTCTTGTCGTGGTCCTTGAGGACGTTGTAGGAGACGGTGACCAGGTCGGCGCCGCGCACGATGTCGAAGAGGCCGTCGTGCTGCTGGAACAGCTCGTCGAAGTAGGAGGGCTGGTCGGCGTCGGGGCGGTCGCCGTCGCTGAAGGTGTTGTGATCCACCCAGACGTGGTCGGAGCCGTAGACGACGAGGTTGTCGTACTCGGAGTTCCAGTGGCCGGTGTCCCCGTCGGTGGGGTCCCACTGGGGGAAGCAGTCGTAGGTGTCCTCGAAGGAGATGTTGCGGACGATGACGTTGGAGACGTTCTTCACCTGGAGGCTGGCGCCGACGACCGTCGCGTTCCTGCCGACGCCGACGAGCGTGGTGTTGGACGGGACCTTCACGTTGACCGCGGCGGCCTGGAGCTTCGCGGAGGCCACCCGGGCGTCCTCCAGCGGGCCGGAGGGGACCTCGTCCATGCCCCAGACCTCCGGGTCGTAGGCGGTGAGGTACTTCTCCAGGGTGTAGCCGTCCCGCTGGTACTCCTCGCAGCCGATCGGGGTGCCCGCGGCGTCGGCGTTGCCGTGGATGGTGCCGGCGATCCTGACGATCTTGGGCGCGTCACCGGCGTCCGCGAAGGCGGCGATCAGCTCGGCCCGGTTGGTGACGGTGTACACGTGGTCCGGGGTGGCGTCGGCGCCGCCGGTGGTGGAGCCCTCGGCGGAGGCCCAGCCGTCACCCGCCGGCAGGACGGCGCGCTCGATGCCCTTGCCGGGGGCGGGGCGGGAGGTGGCCTGGGCGGGGACGCTCACCGCGAGGGCGAGCGAGGCGGTGCCCAGGACCACGGCGGTGGCACGGAGGTGGCGCATGCGTGCGGACATGGCGGTTCCTTAGCTGTCGTTCGGCGGGGATGGGTGGAACAGAGGGGTGAACAGGGTGGTGCGGTACGGGGCGCGCACCGGACGCGGTGCGTGGCGGGCGCGCGGGGGCGGCGCGGTCAGACCGGCTGCGGCCAGGTGATCAGGTGCTCGGGGACCGGCGCGTCGAGGCGGCGCACGTCGCGCGGGGCGAGCACCCGCGCCTCCAGGAGCGCGCGGGCCGTCATCCTGGCCACCTCGACGGCGCCCGCGGGCCGGAAGTGGGTGTTGTCCTGCCTGCCGTCGGGGTAGTTGGGGGACTCGCCCGGCTCCAGCCAGTTGAAGAGGGGTTGGGTCCCGTCCGGGCCGAGCCGCTGCCAGCGGGCGAGGGAGAGCGCCTGGGCGTCGAGGACCGGGACGCGCTCCTCGGCGGCCAGGGCGCGCATCGCCGCCGGGTACTGACCGTGGGTGGGCCGGGCGGTGCCGTCGTCGGCGAACCGGCGGCGCTCCACGGGGGTGATCAGGACGGGGCGCGCCCGCCGTTCACGGGCCCCCTTCAGGTACAGCCGCAGGTACTGCTGGTAGGTGGTCCAGGGGTCGGTGCCGCGCGCCGGGTCCTCGGTCTTCTCGTCGTTGTGCCCGAACTGGATCAGGACGAGGTCCCCGGGGCGTACCCCGTCGAGCAGGGCGGTCAGCCGCCCCTCGTCCACGAAGCTCTTCGAACTGCGGCCGTTGACCGCGTGGTTGGCGACATCGAGGTGCGGGCCGAGGAAGAACGGCAGGGCCATGCCCCAGCCGGTCTCGGGCGCGGCGTCGGCGTATTTCCGGGCGGCCGTCGAGTCGCCCGCGAGGTGCAGGGTGCGGGGCCGCTGCCCGCCTCCGCGGGGGCCGCCGCCTCCGTGGGCGAGCGCGGGTGTGGCGGTGAGGGCGAGGGGCAGCGCGAGGAGCGCGGCCGCCGTCTGTCTGCGCGTCAGGGACACGGGGAACTGCCTCTCTCGAAATCTCGCGAAATCTCTGGAGGTACTGCGGTGCTGAGGTGCGCGGGGAGGGAGGGGACGGGGGTGGGAAAGGGGTGAAGAAGGGGGAGAGGGACCGGCGGCGGGGCGCGACCCGGACCGCCGCCGGTCCCCCGGTCATCGGGGTGAGGGCGGTGGCGAAGCGGGATCAGCCGTTGCCCAGCTCCTGCCACTCCTTGTTGGCCTCGTTGAGCTCCTTGGCCATCTTGTCCAGGAAGGCCTTGGCCGTGATCTTTCCGAGCATCACCTTCTGGAACTCCGGCTCGTTGTCGGCCTTGCTGATGTTGTTCCAGTCCGGCAGGTAGTACGGCAGGTCCACGATGGTGGTGGAGCCGTCGGTGAGGGCCTTGGCGGCCAGTGAGGTGGACTCGGTCTGGTTGATCCACGGGTCCTTGGCGGCCTCGGTGTTGGCCGGGATGGCCCCCGCGGACTCGTTCCACTTGCTGTTCGACTCGTGCGAGGCGGCGAACTCGATGAACTTCCAGGCCGCCTCCTTGTTGTCGCCGGACCGGAAGAGGCCGAGCCCGTCCACGGGGTTGGAGACCTGGACGCGGGTGCCGCTCTCCCCGATGGGGGCGGGGATGCCGGCGAACTTGTCCGCGCCCAGGGCCTTGAGGTGGTCCTGCTGGGAGCCGAGGTTGTGGCTCAGCATGCCGATGGTGCCGGTGTCCCACTGGGCGACCATCTTCGTGAAGTCGTTGTTGACGTCGGCGGCGGGCGTCGTCTTCTTGAAGAGGGCGGCGTACTTCTCCAGCGCCTCGACGTTCTTCGGGTCGTTGAGCGTCGTCGTGTCGCCGTCCCAGAACGACGTGATGCCGCTCTGGCCGTAGATCGCGTCGAGTGCCTGCGCGATGGAGCCGGCGCCGCCGCGGATGGTGTAGCCGAACTTGTTGTTCTTCGCGTCGGTGAGCTTCTCCGCGGCCTCGTAGAACTTCGGCCAGGTGCTGGGTGCCTCCAGCCCCGCGGCCTTGAACAGGTCGGTGCGGTACCACAGGACGCCGTTGTTGGCGGAGGTCGGGATGGAGTAGAGGTCGTCGCCCCGCCCGGCGGCGGCCGTGACGCTCTGCACCATGCCGTCGACCAGCTTGCCCTTGAGCGTGGAGCCCTCCAGCCGCTTGTTGAGCGGTTCGAGGGCCTCCTGCGACACCATGTTGGCGAGGTAGGCGGTGCCGACACCGCCGACGTCGGGCAGTCCGCCGCCCGCGATGGCCGTGTCGTACTTCGACTGGACGTCGGCGATCGGGATCGGGACGTACTTGACCTTGATGTCCGGGTACTTCTTCTCGAAGTCCTTGATGATCTCGGTCCAGATGGCGGTGCGCGGACCACCGTTGTTGTCCCAGAAGGTGATCTCGCCCTTTCCGCTGCCCTCGCCGCCGGAACCGCTGCCGTCGTCACCGCACGCGGTCGCCGTCAGGGCGAGCACCGCCGTGAGGGACACCGCTGCCGCGGCACGCCCCCGCTGCGTCTTCGAGATGGTCATCGTCGGCTCTTCTCTCTCGGTACTGTCGGTGGAATCGCTGGTGTCGCACGTGCTGTTCGGTACGTCCGTGCCGTGGGGGGCGGTCTGTGGGGTGTGCGCCCGGGCGCCGGTGCGAAAGGCTCAGGCTCCGGTGCGGAAGGCGGTGAAGTGGGCGGTTCCGGCGGGTCCGGTGCCCGGCGGCGCGGTGGCGAAGAGGCCCAGCAGGGCGCCCACCCAGCGCCACGGCGTGGCGGCGAAGACCTGGCCGGAGGGCCGGAAGCCGTCGCCGGTGTCCGCGTGGAAGCGGCAGCGGGCGCCCGCGGTGACCTCGACGCGCAGCCGTGCCGTGCCCGAGGGGGCCGCGCGGGGGTGCGCCGCGTCCCGTTCGTGTTCGGCGACGCCTTCGGCGTAGCGGTGGACGAGCAGGGGGGTGCCGTCCTCGCCCGCCTCCAGCCCGATCCAGCTGAAGGCGTCGCCCAGTACGGCCAGTCCGGCGCCGGCCCCGGGGACGCCGCCGCGCAGGGCGAGGTCCACCTCGACGGTGAACTCCTCGGCCGGCAGCCGCTGGACCAGGATGTTCGGCAGGACCCGCAGGTCGTGGGCGTACGCGGTGCGGACGCAGGTGAGCCGCAGTCCGTCGCCGGGGTGGGTGGTGGTCCACTCGGGCCGGGGGGCGGCGGTCCACTGCCACTGCGTCCCGTACCGGCCGCCGGGGAAGTCGTCGTCGCAGGCGGGTGCCGTCACGGGCTGCTCGGGGGCGGCGGGCTTGCGGTGGACCGGGACCGGTTCGCCCGCGTCCCCGATGACCGGCCAGCCTCCCACGCTCCCGGCTCCGTCCGGGCCGGAGCCGTCCCAGCGCATCGGCTGGAGGTGGACGACCCTGCCGTACGCGCCCTTGGACTGGAAGTGCAGGAACCAGTCCTCGCCCGCCGCGGTCCGCACCCAGGCGCCCTGGTGGGGGCCGTTGACGTCGGTGCGGCCCTGTTCGAGGACGACGCGTTCCTCGTACGGTCCGAAGAAGTCCCGGGAGCGGAAGGCGCCCTGCCAGCCGGTCTCCACTCCCCCGGCGGGGGCGAGGATCCAGAACCAGCCGTCGTGCCGGTGGAGCTTGGGGCCTTCGAGGGTGAACCAGCCGGGGAGGGTGTCCGCGTCGATCAAGGTGGTGCCCTCGTCGAGCAGGGTGCGGCCGTCGGGGCTCATCCGGTGGCCGGTCAGCCGGTTCTTGATGCCGGAGCGGGACTTGGCCCAGGCGTGCACCAGGTAGGCCTCGCCGGTCTCCTCGTCCCACAGGGGGCAGGCGTCGATGAGCCCCTTCCCGGCCTTGACCAGGTGCGGGGCGGTCCACGGGCCCTCGACGCGCTCGGCGTTGACCTGCTGGACGCCGTGGTCGGGGTCGCCCCAGAAGATCCAGAAGCGTCCGGCGTGGTGGCGTATCGAGGGGGCCCAGACCCCGCGGTCGTGACGGGGTACGACGTGGTCGGAGGCGGGCTCCAGACGGTCCAGGGCGTGGCCGGCCAGGGTCCAGTTGACCAGGTCGCGGGAGTGCAGCAGGGGCAGCCCCGGGAACCGGCCGAAGCTGGAGGCGGTGAGGTAGTGGTCCTCGCCGACCGTCACGACGTCGGGGTCGGACCAGTCGGCGTGCAGCACCGGGTTGCGGTAGGTGCCGTCGCCGAGGTCGGCGGTCCAGGGCAGGCTCATGCCGTGGCCACCTTGCGGGCGAGGGCGGCGGCGGTGTCCCGGTCGAGGCGGCCGTCGGCGACGACGGTGACGACCCGGCGTACGACGGTGGCCCCGGCGGGCACCGGGAGCCGCCGCTCGGCGGCCAGACAGGAACCGACGCCCGGGTACTCGGTGGTGCGCGTGAACCACGGGTCGCGCCGGGTCTCCTCGGTGGCCCCGGCGAAGACGAGCGTCCAGCCGTCACCGGCCAGGGCCAGCCAGTCGGCCGTCCGCCCGTGCACCGCCTCCTCGCCGTCGTGGGTCGCGGTGAACACGGCGGGGGCGGCGGGCTCCTTGGGGGCCCGCCAGAAGAAGCCGCCGTATCCGGCGCCGGGGCGGCCGTTGGTGGCGGGACTGCCGATCGACAGGTCGCGCTCGCCGCGGTTGGTCAGGGAGAAGGAGAAGTCCAGCGCCCAGGCGGTGTCGGAGAGTTCGACGACGGCGACCGTGCGGTGCTCGCGGAGCAGTTCGGTGCCGTCGGCCTCCCAGCCGAGCTCCTGGACGAAGCCGTCCGGGTCGCGGAGCTTCCAGCCGAGGTGGCGCTGCGTGCCGTGGTTGTCGAGTGCGGTGGGCCCCTGGTCGCGGACGTAGGTGCGGCCGCCCCAGAAGTTGTGTCCGGCGACGTCGGGGACGGCGACACCGGCACCGAGGTGGTGAAGGTGGTCGGCGGGGCGTTCCTCGGTGACGGGGATGCCCGCGAGGGTGGTGACGGGGTGGAGGTAGGGGCGGGGGCCCGGACCGGACGGGCAGGTGTAGCGGCCGACGGGGCGGCCGGCGCAGCTGAGGAGCGCGGTGCTGGTCATGGGGTGCTCACCTCGCTGGTACGCGCCCAGGGGACGCCTAGTTCGGAGAAGAGGGAGAGGGTGTCTGCCCCGGCGGCGACGGTGGCGTCGATGCCGCGCACCACGCGCCGTACGCCGTCGCCGCTGTCGGCGGGCCGGGTGTACCAGGCGTCCGGGGGCAGGGCGGTGGGCTCGGGTGCGGTGCGCACGGCCTCGACGACCCGCATGAAGGCGCCGGTGCGCTCGGGGGGTACGAGCAGCGGTGTGCCGTGGGCGAGGTGGCCGACGAGGTTCTCCAGGAGGTCGGTCCGCCCGTGCACCGCCTCCTCGGGGCCGTGTCCGGCGCGCTGGACGAGGACGCGGTCCTGCTTGTACCAGAAGGTGACCCGGCCGCGTTCGCCGTGCACGATCACGTACGGTTCGCCGGCCTGTTCGGCGCAGAGGGTGACGGCGGCGGTGACGGGCAGGCCGTCGGTCGCGGTGATCCGGACGCAGCTGGTGTCGTCCGCCTCGATGTCGTGGGCCCGGAACAGCTCGGTCTCGACGGACGCCACGTCCTGGGCCGTGTCCCGGTCGGCGAGGGCGAGGGCGGTGGCGACCGCGTGGGCCAGCGGGTTGGTGAGGACGCCGTCCACCACGTCCGTACCGCCGAGCCTGCGGCGGCCGGCCCAGGGCGCCCGCCGGTAGTAGGCGTCGTCGCGGACCCAGGCACCGGCGGCGCCGACGCCCCGCAGCGCGCCGAGGGCTCCGGAGCGGACGAGTTCCTTGATCGCGGGCACGGCGTGCGAGCCGAAGGACTGGAAGCCGACCTGGCAGGCGATGCCCGCCTCCCGTACCCCGTCGGCCATCCGGGCGTAGTCGGCCCAGGTGGCGGCGGGCGGCTTCTCCAGGAGGAGGTGGACACCGCGGGCCGCGGCGGTCAGGGCCAGGGCGGTGTGGGTGGGGATGGGGGTGCAGATGACGGCGGCGCGGGCCCCGGTGGAGTCCAGGAGGGCCCCGAAGTCGGCGGACTGCTCGGGCATCTCACCGGCGAAGGGAGCGAGTTCACCGTCGGTCAGCGGGGCGAGTTCGCAGACTCCGGCGAGCCGGACGAGGCCCTGGTGCTGGAGGCGGCGGATGTTGGCGAGGTGCCAGCGGCCGTGGCCCCGGGCGCCCGCGAGGACGATCGGCAGCGGTGTGGTGGCGGGTGCGGGCATGTCCGTCATCCCTTCACGGCGCCGGCGCTGAAGCCGGTGACGAGCCACTTCTGAATGAAGGCGAAGACGATCACCACGGGCACCGCGGCGATCACACCGCCCGCGGCCAGCGCCCCGAGGTCGACGCTGTCGGCGCCGATCAGGGTGTTGAGGCCGACCGGGATCGTCTGCTTGTCCTGTTCGCTGAGGAACATCAGGGCGAACAGGAAGTGGTTCCAGCTGTGCACGAAGGCGAAGGAGCCCACCGCGATCAGCCCGGGGCGCAGCAGCGGCAGCACGACCGCGCAGAACGCCCGGAAGCGGGAGCAGCCGTCGACCCAGGCGGCCTCTTCCAGGGTGACCGGGACGTTCTTGATGAAGCCGCTGATCAGGATGATCGAGAGGGGGAGCTGGAAGACGGTCTCCGCGATGACCACGCTCACCAGGGAGTTGATCAGCTGGAGGTTCTTGAAGATCTCGAAGAGCGGTACGAGCATCAGCGCGCCGGGGATGAACTGCGAGCAGAGCAGGGCCAGCATGAAGCCGCCCTTGATCTTGAAGTCGAAGCGGGCGAGCGCGTAGCCGCCGGCCAGGGCGACGAGGGTGGTGGCGATCAGCGTCGCGATGCCGACGATCATGCTGTTCTGGAAGAAGAGGCCGAAGCTGCGTTCGTTCCAGACCTTGGAGAAGTGGTCTCCGGTCATGGGCCAGGGCACCAGCGAGGTGGAGCCGGCGGGCCGTACGGCGAAGAGGAACATCCAGTAGAACGGGATGAGTGTGAAGACCAGGTAGATGCCGAGCGGCAGGTAGATCTGCCAGCGCGGCACGTCGTCGAAGGCGCGCTCGCGCTTGGTGCGGCGGGGGGTGGAGGGCGGCGGGGTGGTGGGGCGCGCCGCCTGTCCCGGGGCGCTGTTCTTCTCTGCGAGTGCGGCAGTCACTTGTGGTCGCCTCCGAACTTGCTCAGGCGCAGATAGACGATCGAGCAGAAGAGGAGGATCACGAAGGCGACGGTGGTGAGCGCGGAGGCGTATCCGAAGTCGTGGCCCTCGATGCCGGTGTTGGCGACGTAGAGCGGGAGGGTGGTGGTCTCGCCGGCCGGTCCGCCGCCGGTGAGGGTGTAGAGCAGGTCGACGTTGTTGAACTCCCAGACCCCGCGGAGCAGGGTGGCGAGGATGATCGCGTCCCGCAGGTGCGGGAGGGTGATGTGGAAGAACTGCCGCATCCGGCCCGCGCCGTCGACCGCGGCCGCCTCGTAGAGCTCCTTGGAGACGGACTGGAGGTCGGCGAGGATGAGGATGGCGAAGAAGGGGACGCCGCGCCAGAGTTCGGAGACGGTGGCCGCCCAGAACACGGTCCCGGTGTCGGAGAGCACCGAGGTGCCGTACTCGCCGATCCCGGCGTCCGCGAGGTAGCGGCTGAAGCCGGTCGAGGAGTTGTAGAGCAGGATCCAGATGGTGCTGGTCAGGACGCCGGAGACGGCCCAGGGTGAGAAGACCATGGCCCGGGAGATGCCCCGGCCGACGAAGCTCTGGTTGACGATCAGGGCGAGCGCGAGGCCGAGCACGAGTTGCAGGCTGACCTGGGTGAAGACCCACTGGGCGCTGAAGCCGAGCGTGGACCAGAACTGGTCGTCCTCGGTGAAGATCCGCTTGAAGTTGTCGAGCCCCGCGAAGCCGTTCCGCCACGGCTTGGTGACGTTGTAGTGCTGGAGGCTGTAGTAGAAGACGCTGATCACCGGGTAGGCGATGAAGCCCAGCATCAGCAGGCCCGCGGGAGCGATCAGCAGATACGGCAGGCGGCGGGGGCTCGCCGAGCGGCGCCGGGGCGCCTTCTCCTTGGGCGGCGGTGTGGCCACGGCTGCGGATTGGGCCATGACGCGTCTCCGATCTCTGGGAAGTGCGGGGAGGTGCTGGTGTGCGGGAACTGCTGGGGGTGCCGTGCTCCTGGTGCGTGGTGCAAGCGCTTACCGCATGTCGTTCGGTATCCCGGACGCGGCGGCGCGCGGAATTCTGTCCGCCCGGGGTCAGCCCGCGTACGGGTCGGGCACGTCTCCGGACCGGGCCAGGAAGGTGAAGTCGCATCCCGTGTCGGCCTGGGTGATCTGGTCCTGGTAGAGGGCGCCGTAGCCGCGGCCGTAGCGGGCGGGCGGCGGCGTCCACGCGGCCCTGCGGGCCTCCAGTTCCTCGTCGGTGACGTCGAGGTGGAGCCGCCGCGCCTCGACGTCGAGGGTGATGGGGTCGCCGGTGCGGACCAGGGCGAGCGGTCCGCCGACGAAGGACTCGGGGGCGATGTGCAGCACGCAGGCCCCGTAACTGGTGCCGCTCATCCGGGCGTCGGAGATCCGCACCATGTCCCGTACGCCCCGCTTCAGCAGGTAGTCCGGGATCGGCAGCATGCCGTACTCGGGCATGCCCGGCCCGCCCTTGGGCCCGGCGTTGCGCAGGACCAGCACATGGTCCGGGGTGAGGTCCAGGGCCGGGTCGTTGATGGTGCGCTGCATCTCCTGGTAGTCGTCGAAGACGACCGCGGGTCCGGTGTGGCGCAGCAGGTGGGGCTCGGCGGCGATGTGCTTGATGACGGCGCCGTCGGGGCAGAGGTTGCCGCGCAGCACCGCCACGCCGCCCTCCTCGGCCAGCGGGTCGTCCCGCTCCCGGATGACGTCGGCGTCGTGCACCAGCGCCCCGTCGAGCTGTTCGCGCATCGTGGGGTGCGCGACGGTGGGGCGGTCCAGGTGCAGGACGTCGGTGAGCCGTGCCAGGAATCCGGGCAGCCCGCCGGCGAAGTGGAAGTCCTCCATCAGGTACTTCCCGCCGGGGCGGAGGTTGGCGAGGACGGGGACGGTGCGGGCGATCCGGTCGAAGTCGTCCAGGGTGAGCTTCACCCCGGAGCGGCCGGCCATCGCGATGAGGTGGATGACGGCGTTGGTGGAGCCGCCGAGCGCGAGGACCGTGGCGACGGCGTCCTCGTAGGCGTCGGCGGTGAGGATCCGCGACAACGTCAGTTGCTGCCACACCAGTTCGACGATCCGGAGGCCGGACCGCGCGGCCATCCGGTCGTGCCCGGAGTCGACGGCCGGGATGGAGGAGGCGCCGGGCACGGTGACGCCGAGGGCTTCGGCGGCGGCCGTCAGGGTGGAGGCGGTGCCCATCGTCATGCAGTGGCCGGGCGAGCGGGCGAGACCGTTCTCCAGTTCGCCCATCTCGCAGTCGCCGATGAGTCCGGCCCGCTTGTCGTCCCAGTACTTCCACATGTCCGTGCCGGAGCCGAGGACCTCGTTGCGCCAGTGGCCGGGCAGCATCGGCCCGGCGGGCACGAAGACGGCCGGCAGGTCCACCGTGGCGGCGCCCATCAGCAGCGCGGGCGTCGACTTGTCGCAGCCGCCCAGCAGCACGGCCCCGTCGACCGGGTAGGAGCGCAGCAGCTCCTCGGTCTCCATGGCCAGCATGTTGCGGTAGAGCATGGGGGTCGGCTTCTGGAAGGTCTCCGAGAGGGTGGAGACCGGGAACTCCAGCGGGAATCCGCCCGCCTGCCAGACTCCCCGCTTGACGGCCTGGGCGCGGTCGCGCAGGTGGACGTGGCAGGGGTTGATGTCGGACCAGGTGTTGAGGATCGCGATGACCGGCTTGCCCAGGTGCTCCTCGGGGAGGTAGCCGAGCTGGCGGGTCCTGGCCCGGTGGCTGAACGAGCGGAGCCCGTCCGTGCCGTACCACTGGTGGCTGCGCAGCTCCTCGGGGGCGATGCGGCGGCCCGTGCCCTCGGTCATATGGACCACCCGGCGACCTGCTCGGCGACCTCGGCGCGCTGCGCCTCGGGCAGCACCCGGCTCGGGGCGCGGACGTCGCGGCGGCACAGGCCCAGCGAGGCCAGGCCCTCCTTGACGACCGTCACGTTGTTGGCGGACTGCCGGTCGGCGCGCAGCTCCTCGAAGCGGCGGATCTGCTCCCAGACCTTCATGGCCGCCGGGTAGTCGCCGGCCCGCAGTGCCTCCAGCATGGCCATCGAGACCCCGGGGGCGACGTTGACCAGGCCGGAGGTGAATCCGGTGGCGCCGCCGGCGAAGTAGGAGGGGGCGTACAGCTCGGCGAGTCCGGCGACCCAGGTGAACCGCTCCAGGCCGGCGTCCCGGGCGAACGCGCCGAAGCGGGCGGCGTCCGGGACGGAGTACTTCGCGCCGATGACGTTGGGGCAGCTGTCGGCCAGTTCGGCGAGCCGGTCGCCGGCGAGCAGCGGGTTACGGATGTAGGGGACGACGCCGAGCTCCGGGACGGCCTCGGCGATGGCCCGGTGGTAGTCGATCCAGCCGTCCTGCGAGACGTAGGGGTGCACGGGCTGGTGCACCATCACCATCTCGGCCCCGGCGTCCCTGGCGTGCTCGGCGGCGGCCACGGCGGTCGGCACGTCGTGGCCCACCCCCACCAGGACGGTGGCCCGGCCGGCGACCTCCTCGATGGTCAGCTCGGTGACGGTGCGCCGCTCGTCGGGGGTGAGCGCGTAGAACTCCCCGGTGTTGCCGTTCGGGGTGACGATGCGGACACCGCCGTCGAGGAGCCTGTGCAGCAGGGCGCGGTGCACCGCGGTGTCGATGCTCCCGTCCTCCGCGAACGGGGTCACCGGGATCGCCACAACGTCTGCGAGGGCCGCCTTGAGCGGGGAGAGGTCCATGCGGACTGGCCTTTCGTCGAGGTGCTGGTGGTTCAGGTCCAGCGGGTGGTTCACGCCGTGTCACCCCCGTCTTCGTCGTCGGGGAACGCACGGCGTACGAACGATGCGATGTGGTCGTGCAGAGCCGCGGCGGCGGCCTCCGCGTCGGCGCCGAGCGCGAGGGCGAGAATCTCCCGGTGCTCGGCCGCCTCGCGCTCCCAGGACGGGTTGGCGGACCAGGCGACGGTCGACACGAGTGCGGCCTGGTCGCGGATCTCGTCGAGCATCCGGGCCAGCAGGGGGTTCCCGCAGGGCAGGTACAGCGCCCGGTGGAAGTCCCGGTTGGCCAGCGACCGGTCGGCCTTGTCCACCGCCGAGTCGGCCCGTTCCAGGGCTTCCTGGGCCGCTTCGAGGGAGGCCTCACGGGTGATGGAACGGCGCAGCGCCTCGGGTTCCAGGAGCAGGCGGACGTCGTACACCTCGCGGGCCATGGCCGCGTCCACGAGCCGTACGGTGGCGCCCTTGTACTGGCTCATGACCACCAGCCCGGTGCCCGCGAGCGTCTTCAGCGCCTCGCGCACCGGTGTCTTCGACACCCCGAACCGCGCGGCGAGTTCGGTCTCGACGAGCGCCTGTCCCGGTCTCAGCCCTGCGGTGAGGATCGCGTGCTTGATCGCCTCCAGCACGTACTGGGTCCGGGAAGGGATCGGGGCGGGCGCAAAGGTCATGGGTGAAGGGCTCTCGCATCTCGCGTATCGCGTCTCATATATGACGTACGAAGTACGACGCGATGAAGCTAGAGCCGTCCTGAATGTTTCGTCAACGCTTCTGACAAAAGATGTTCGGATGACTTCGCCGGGGACCTCGATAGGCACGACGCCGGAACGCGTCTAGGGCATCCGCCCGATGTCCGGAGGTGTCCTCAGTGGCCAGCATGTCCCGGAAGGCGCCCTCTTGAGGGGGTGCGCGGGGCTGCGGAGGCGCGGAGGCGGTCGTGCGGGTGCGGGAGGTGGCGGGCGACCGCACGGCGGTCCTCTGCCTGACGGGGGTGCTCGTCTCGGGGTTCGGTACGTCCGCTATGTGGCTCACCGCCGGGATCTGGGTGAAGTCGCTGACCGGGTCAAACTCCCTGGCGGCGCTGACGGTGTTCGCCCTGTGGGCGCCGGTCCTGGCCGGTCCGGCGCTCGGGTCCCTCGCCGACCGGCTGCCCCGCAGACCCTTGCTGGTCGGGGTGAACCTGCTGCTGGCGGGGCTGCTGGCGGCGCTCCCGCTGACGGGGCCCGCCCTGCGGGTGCCGGCCCTGTTCGCCGTGCTGCTCGTCTACGGGGCCGGAGGCGTCGTGCTGGACGCGGCGGAGGCGGCGGTCGTCGCCGGGGCGGTCGAGGACCGGCTGCTGGGCGACTTCAACGGGCTGCGGACGACGGTCAACGAGGGCGTGAAGCTGGTCGCCCCGGCGGCCGGGGCGGGACTGTTCGCCCGGTTCGGCGCGGGTCCGGTGGTGGTGCTGGACGCGCTGAGCTTCGCCCTGGCCGCACTGGTCTTCGCCCGGCTGCGCGTCGCGGAACCGGCCCCCGCGCCCTCCCGGCGGGGCGGCACGGCGGCGGGCCTGCGCGGGCTGCGCGGCTCCCCCACGCTGCGGCCCCTGGTGTACGCGGGGGCGCTGACGATGCTGCTCGCGGGGCTCAACGGCGCGGCGGTGTACGCGGTCGTCGACGAGGTGCTGGCCCGCTCGCCCGCGTACGCCGGGGTGCTGTACGCGGCACAGGGCGCCGGTTCCGTCCTGGCCGGGACGACGGCCGGGCCGCTGCTGCGGCGGCTGGGGGAACGGCGCTTCGCGGCGGCCGGGATCGCCGTGTTCGCGGCGGCGGTGGGCGTACGGGTGCTGTCCGGCGGCAGCGGCGCGGTGGCCGTGGGGGCGAGCGTGGCGATCGGCGCCGGGCTGCCCTGTGTGCTGATCGCCGCGCTGACGGCGGTGCAGCGGGAGACACCGGACCGGGTGCTGGGCCGTACGGTCGCGGCGGCCCACACACTGCTGATGGCGCCGAACGCGGTGGCCCTGGCGGTCGGGGCGGGGCTGCTCACGGCGGTGGACGTCCGGCCGCTGCTCGGGGCGGCGGCGGTGGCGGGCCTGCTGGTCGCGGCCCGGCTGAACGG
Source organism: Streptomyces halstedii (assembly GCA_000720535.1). Classification (GTDB taxonomy): domain Bacteria; phylum Actinomycetota; class Actinomycetes; order Streptomycetales; family Streptomycetaceae; genus Streptomyces; species Streptomyces halstedii. Next base: position 191,395 of record JOAZ01000005.1, on the reverse strand, counting down.
GCGGTGGTGGAACCGGAAGGCCGGGCGGTGGCGGCGGAAGGCCGGGCGGGCGCCCGCCCGGCCTTCCGGTTCCCTGTGAGCCGCTCTGCCACCGGGCTCAGGCGCGGCTCACCCGGCGACGCGGGAGAGGGCGCGCGCGACGGCGGCCAGGTCGGGCCCGGAGGCCAGGCCCGCGTGGTACAGGCGCAGTTCACCGGCGCCGAGCGAGCGGGCGTGCGCCGCGTCCCGCTCCAGGGTGGCGGGGCTGCCGCCCATGCCGGTGACCACACCGAAGTTGGCGGCCAGCACCCCGCCGCGCCCGGCGAACGGCCCGAGGACCGCCTCGCGTACGGCGTCGCCGCCGGTGCACGGCAGCACCACCCCGTCCGCCGTGGCGAGGATGTGCGCGGGGTCCACCCCGGCGTTGGCCCCGGTGCGGTACGAGGCGGGGTCGGCGTGCAGCAGGACCTGGAAGTCCGGGGCGGGGGCCGCGCTCCGCACGGCGGCGACGGCCTCCTCCTGGAGCCGGCGGGCCACCTGGTCGCGCCACCGGCGGGTGGCGTCGGCACGTTCCGCGCCGAGCAGTTCCCGTACGCCGGACCAGCCCGAGGCGTCGGAGCCCTGCCCGGCCCAGACCGGTTCCAGGGCGCCGCGCACGGCCGCGGCCAGGTGCTCCGCGTCCAGGCCGCTCCCGGCGTACCCGGCACGGCAGTCGGGGCAGAAGCACAGGGACATCAGGTACTGGGCGGCGTCCCCGAGACCGACCCCGGAGGTCTTGTCGTGGGCGTGCAGATGGGCGAAGCCGTACCAGCCGCAGGACTCCAGCTCGGTCCCCGAGGCCCCGGGGCGTACGGCGGCCTCGGCGGCCAGGTCCACCAGGTAGGCGCGCACGGCGTCCTGGGCGACGCAGGGGGCCCAGGGGTAGCGGTCGCCGTAGGCGTTGACCACCGAGGTCTCCGGATGCTCGGCGCCCAGCCGGGAGTTGTGCGCGAGCACCACCCAGGTGTGCACCTGGAGTCCAGCGGCGGCCAGCGCCCCGGCCGCCTCGGCGTACGGGTCGTCGCCGGTCGTCCAGGACTGCCGGTAGGGGCGCAGCGCCCGGCCCTCCCAGCGCGCGGGGTCGGGCGGGTAGAGGACCGCGGCGTGCTCCGCGGTGACGATCCGGTGGCCGGGGTGACGTGGGGTCAGGGCGCGGGTGGAGTGGTAGGCGGAGGCCAGGGTGACCTGCTGGACGCCGAGGTCCGCGAGGCGGGCGGCGGCGTCCGGGTCGCCGACGACGTCCCACGGGTAGACGAAGGCGGAGGCTTTCACGCGCGCTCCCCCGTCCGGTGCTTCTCCAGCAGGGCGCGGCCCGTCGCGATGATCGCGGCCAGCTCCTCGACGTGCGCGGCCGGGGGCTCGGTGAGCGGGGTGCGCACGGTGCCGACGTCCAGCCCGCCGAGCCGGACGCCCGCCTTGACCAGCGACACCGCGTAGCCGCGGCCCTTGGCCCGTAGTTCGACGAGCGGCCGGTAGAAGTGGTCCAGCAGCGCGTCGGTCAGCTCCGCGTCCCCGGAGGCGAGCGCCCGGTAGAACGCCAGCGCGATGTCCGGGGCGAAGGCGAAGACGGCGGAGGAGTAGAGCGTGACGCCGATTCCCCGGTAGGCGAGGCCGGTGAGTTCGGCGGTGGGCAGCCCGTTGAAGTACAGGAAGTCCGCGTCGGGCGCTCCGGTGCGCACGGCGCCGAGGACGCGCTGCATCAGGTCGAGGTCCCCGTGGCCGTCCTTGAGGCCGACGATCCCCGGGGTCCGCGCGAGGGCGAGGACGGTCTCGGGGGTGAAGACGGCGTTGTCCCGCTGGTAGACGATCGTTTCCAGCCGGGTGGCGGCGGCGAGCGCGGTGTAGTGGGCCAGCAGTCCCCGCTGGTCGGCCACCACGAGGTAGGGGGGCATGGCGAGCAGCCCGTCCGCGCCCGCCTCCTCGGCGAGCCGCGCGAACTGCACGGCGAGCGCGGTGCCGTAGCCGGCGCCCGCGACGACCGGCACCGCCCCCGCCGTCTCCTCGACCGCGGCGGCGACCACCAGCCGGAACTCCTGCGGGGTCAGCGCGTGGAACTCGCCGGTGCCGCAGCAGGCGAAGACCGCGGCGGCACCGGCGTCCACCCCGGCCCGGACATGCGCGCGGAAGGTCTCAAGGTCCACGCCGCCGTCCGGCCCGTAGGCGGTGACGGGGAAGAAGAGCGGCCCGGCGACGGCGGTGAGTCGGGCGGCGAGGGGGGCTGGGGTCACGGGCGCTCCCTGGACAAGGTCCGGCGTCAACAGTTCGATCGTGCACAAGTCTGATCAGTGTCCATACTTATGAACACGGTTACGCTAAGGCAGCCGTGTGGCGCCGGTCAAGGCGGGGGAGACCGGCCCGGACGGGGAACAGCTCCGGCCGGGCCACACTTGACGCGATCCGCCGGGACTTCTTAGCTTGTCCACGCATGTGAATGTCAGCCACGGATTTGGCGCGCCGCGCAGAGCCGTGTCATGTCCGCGTGCCCCGCGTACCGTGCATCCCGCACGCCGCGTCCCGCACCCCGCCGCGCCCCCGGCCCGCCACCGCCGTCCCCGCGTTCCGCGCCCCCGTCCCTCACCGAGGAGATCCGTATGCCCGCTCCCCGTACCGTCCTGCTCACCGGCGCCGCCGGCGGCCTCGGCACCCTGATGCGGGGACTGCTTCCCGCGTACGGCTACGAGTTGCGCCTCTTCGATGTCGCCCCCATCGAGGGCGAACCGGACGCGGTCGTCGCCGACCTCCGCGACCGGGACGCCGTGCGCGAGGCGGTGCGTGGGGTCGACGCGATCATCCACCTCGCGGGCATCTCGCTGGAAGCCCCGTTCGACACCATCCTGCGCTCCAACATCGAGGGCACGTACAACCTGTACGAGGCCGCGCGCGAGGAGGGGGTGGGGCGGATCGTGTTCGCCTCCTCCAACCACGCCATCGGCTACACCCCGCGCCCGCGGGACGGCGACCCGCTGATCCCGGTCTCCACCCCGCACCGCCCCGACACCCTCTACGGCCTGTCCAAGGCCTTCGGTGAGGACCTGGCCCAGCTCTACTGGGACAAGCACGGGGTGGAGACCGTCTCCGTGCGCATCGGCTCCTGCTTCATGGAGCCGACCTCGGTGCGGATGCTCTCGGTCTGGATGAGCCCCGGCGACGGCGCGCGCCTCTTCCACGCGGCGCTGACCGCGGAGCGCGTGGCACACACCGTCGTCTACGGCTCCTCGGCCAACACCCGTCTGTGGTGGGACCTGACGTCGGCCCGCTCGCTGGGGTACGAACCCCAGGACGACTCCGAGCAGTACGCGGACACCCTCGTCGCCGAGCAGGGGGAGCTGGACCCCGGCAACCCCGACCACGCCCGCGTCGGGGGCCACTTCGTGACGAACCCGCCGGTCTGGCCGCACTGACCGGACCTGCCGCGCCCGCGAACGCCCCCGGCGTCCGGCGTAATTCAGGCGACGCGCCGGGCGGTCGGCGGGCACCATGTGCGCCATGCCGAAACCTTCCGGATTCACCTACGAGCGGCACGGCGACGCGAGCGTCACGATCGCCCACCACGGCCGCCCCGCGACCACCCTGCGCGGCGGGCGGGCGGAGAAGTTCCTGGCCGAGGCCGGCTCGGGCGACGCCCAGCTGGTGATGGCGCGCTGGACGGGCGCGTACAAGCACGGCAACGAGCGCACCGCCCGCGACCACCCGCGCAACCGGTCCCGGGGCCGGGCCTGACGGGCGCGTCCCGGCCGGCCCCGCGGCCCGCCGGTGAGGGGCGTGCGGCCGTACGGGTCATGCCCGAAAGGTAAGGGAACGGCAAAGCCGGGTCGTTCGTTACCCCGGACATGACCGCAATGACCCCCGGCTCGAACATCCCTCTCTCCGCCGCCCGCGTGGCGGTGGACGTCGCCGCCCCGGTGCGGCTCGACGTATCGGGCCTGCTGCTCACCACCGACGGCAAGGTGCGCTCCGACGACGACTTCATCTTCTACAACCAGCCCTCGGGCCCCGGCGTGACCTACCGCTCGGGCGGCGGCTCCGCGCCGGACGCGATCGTGGTGGACACCGCCGCCGTCCCGGCCGGTATCGAGAAGGTCGTCGTCACCGCGAGCCCCGACGCCGCCGGCCAGACCTTCCAGGGCATCGAGCCCACCGCCACCGTGCGCGACGCGGACGACGGCAGGGCGCTCGCCACGTTCACCCCGCCCCAGCTGGGCAGTGAGACGGCACTGCTGGTCATCGAGATCTACCGGCGCAACGGCGCCTGGAAGGCCCGCGCCGTCGGCCAGGGATACGCGAACGGACTGGCGGGCATCGCCACGGACTTCGGTGTCTCGGTCGAGGAGCCGGCGCCCGCCGCCGCACCGGCCGCCCAGGCCCCGGTGCCGCCCGCGCCGCCCGCCCCGCCGACCGCCGCGCCCCTGGACCCGCGGATCGCCCCGCCCGTCCCCCCGGCCCCGCCCGCTCCCCCGGCGGCCGCCCCCGCCGCCTCCGGCCGCGTCAACCTCGACAAGGGCAGGGTCAGCCTCCAGAAGAACCAGACCGTGTCGCTGGTCAAGGGCGGCCGTCCGCTGCTCTCCCAGGTGAAGATGGGCCTGGGCTGGGAGCCCGCGTTCCGCGGCAAGGACATCGACCTGGACGCGTCGGTGATCGCCTACGGCCCCGACCGCGGCCACCTGGACAGCTGCTACTTCGGCAAGCTCTCCATCCTGAACGGCGCGATCAAGCACTCCGGCGACAACCTCACCGGTGAGGGCGCGGGCGACGACGAGGTGATCGTCGTCGACCTGGGCCGGATCCCGCCCGAGGCGACGGGCCTGGTCTTCACGGTCAACTCGTTCACCGGGCAGAAGTTCACCGAGGTCGCCAAGGCCTACTGCCGGCTGCTCGACGCGACCACCGGCGAGGAGCTGGTCCGCTTCGACCTGACGGGTGCGGAGCCGCAGACCGGGGTGATGATGGCCAAGCTGATCAAGCAGTTCTCCGGCGAGTGGGAGATGACCGCCATGGGCGAGTTCGTGAAGTCACGGACCGTCCGCGGCATGGTGAAGCCCGCCGCGAAGTCCCTGTAGCGGCCTGTCGGCACCCCGGCCGCCCGAAGCACGACTGGCGGCCCCCGGAACATCTTCCGGGGGCCGAGGTCGTGTGCGCGGCGTCCCACCCGACCCATGGCACGGGCCGCGCCCCTGGGGGGCGTAGTGCGGGACCGTTCATACGGACACGGCCTCGGCGGGACGGCGCCTCAGAGCTTGGTCAGCTTGGAGTACGGGCTCAGAATCCTCCCCTGGCGCCCCGAGAAGTCGATGAGCACTGCGTCGTTGTCGCCCTCGACGGCAAGGACTCGGCCGAGTCCGAACTGGTCGTGCGACACCCGGTCGCCCACATCGAAGCACTCGACCGGTGGGGCCGCCTGGGCCGGGCGGTTGAAGGGACTGGAAGGCAGGTGACGCCGGGATCCGGCTGACTGTTTCATTACCCTCAAGTATGCGCCCTGGGGGCGCCCGACGCCATGCCCGTCCCTTCCGGGGCGGCAGTCGTGCCGCATTCGTCACCGGCCCGGTCCACGGACGCCCTCGGCCCCGCCCGTCCTCGGCGCGGATCGCGGTCCGTGCCACCACGCCGGCAAGTCCCCCCGAAGGTGTGGCGGTTCCCCGCTCCAAGGGGCGGCACCCTGGCCACCCGCCCCGGCCGACGACAAGATCCGGCCAGGTGATCACGGGATGCTGGTTTGATGAATTGCAAAATTATGCAACTTCCTACATCCTGGGGGCCAGGCCGTACCCCCGCCCGGGACCGCGGTCCCGACCCTGTCGAGGAGGAGACCGCGTGGCCGTTCCGCTGTACCAGGCGAAGGCGGAGTTCTTCCGGATGCTCGGCCACCCCGTGCGCATCCGGGTCCTGGAGCTGCTCCAGGACGGGCCGATGCCCGTGCGGGACCTGCTGGCGGAGATCGAGATCGAGCCCGCCGCGCTGTCCCAGCAACTGGCGGTGCTGCGCCGCTCGGGGATCGTGACCTCCGTCCGTGAGGGATCGACGGTCGTGTACGAGCTGGCCGGCGGGGACGTGGCCGAGCTGATGCGCGCGGCCCGGCGGATCCTGACCGAGATGCTGGCCGGGCGCAACGAGCTGCTGGCCGAGCTGCGGGAATCCGAGGTTTCCGGATCGTGAGCCATCTGCTGGCCGGGGCCGCCGCACGGGCGCGTTCCCTGCTGCCGACGCGCGCCGATCTGGCGATGACGCGCCGCGATCCCAAGCGGGATCTGCTGGCCGGGATCACCGTGGCGATCGTCGCCCTGCCGCTCGCCCTCGGCTTCGGCGTCTCCTCCGGGCTGGGCGCCGAGGCGGGGCTGGCCACCGCCGTCGTCGCGGGGGCGCTCGCGGCCGTCTTCGGCGGATCGAACCTCCAGGTGTCCGGCCCCACCGGCGCGATGACGGTGGTCCTGGTGCCGATCGTGGCCCGCCACGGCGCCGGCGGGGTCCTCATGGTCGGGCTGATGGCCGGGGTGATCCTGCTCGGCCTGGCCCTGGCGCGGGCGGGCCGGTACATGTCGTACATCCCCGCCTCGGTGGTGGAGGGCTTCACCCTCGGCATCGCCCTGGTGATCGGGCTCCAGCAGGTGCCCGACGCGCTGGGGGTGGCCAAGCCCGAGGGCGACAAGGTCCTGGTGGTGGCCTGGCGCGCGGTGGAGGCGTTCGCGCGGGCACCGGACTGGACCGCGGTGACGCTGGCCGGATCGGTGGCGGTGGTGATGCTGGCGGGGGCCAGGTGGCGGCCGACCGTGCCCTTCTCGATCCTCGCCGTGATCGCGGCCACCCTGGTCGCCGGACTCTGCCACCTGGGCGCCACCCCGATCGGGGACCTTCCCGCGGGGCTGCCCGCCCCCTCGCTCGGCTTCGTCGACCTGTCCGCGCTGGGTTCGCTGCTCGCCCCCGCCGTCGCGGTGGCGGCGCTGGCGGCCCTGGAGTCACTGCTGTCCGCGCAGGTCGCCGACGGCATGACGGTGGGGCAGAAGCACGACCCGGACCGGGAGCTGTTCGGGCAGGGCCTCGCCAACATCGCCGCCCCCTTGTTCGGCGGTGTTCCGGCGACCGGGGCGATCGCCCGTACGGCGGTCAACGTCCGTACCGGCGCCTCCTCCCGGCTCGCCGCGCTGGTCCACGCCGCGATCCTCGCGGCCATCGTGTTCGCGGCGTCCCCGCTGGTCTCCAGGATTCCGCTGGCCGCGCTGGCGGGCGTCCTGATCGCCACCGCCGTACGGATGATCGAGTTCGGGGCCGTACGCGCCATGGCCAGGTCCACCGGCGCGGACGCCGTCGTCCTGGTCCTGACCGCCGTCGCCACGCTCGCGCTCGACCTGGTGTACGCGGTCGTCATCGGCCTGGTCGTCGCCGGGGCGCTCGCCCTGCGCGCGGTGGCCCGGCAGACCACCTTCGACCAGGTGGACCTGCGCCCCGACCTGCCGGGTGAGCACAGTGACGAGGAACACGCCCTGCTCGCCGAGCACATCGTCGCCTACCGCATCGACGGCCCCCTCTTCTTCGCCGCCGCGCACCGCTTCCTGCTGGAGCTGTCCGAGGTCGCCGACGTCCGGGTCGTGATCCTGCGCATGTCGCGGGTGACGACCATGGACGCCACGGGCGCCCTGGTGCTCAAGGACGTGATCGAGAAGCTGAACCGGCGCGGTATCGCCGTGCTGGCCTCCGGGATCCGCCCCGGTCAGCGCCGGGTCCTGGACTCCACCGGCGCGCTCGGCCTGCTGTGGGCCGAGAACGCCGAGAACGCCGAGAACGCCGAGAACGCCGAGAACAGGGAATACGCCACCACCCCCGAAGCGATCGCCGGGGCCCGCCGTTATCTCGAACACGCGGGCGTCCTGCGTCCCCCGTCACCCTCCCGGAAGGCCACTCGATGATCATCTCCCCCGCGCGCCCGAGGGCCCCGGAGCCTCCCACCGCCTGGGCCCGCCCCGGCGACCGCCGTGAGCGCGTCCGGCGAACCCGATGACGGCCCAGCTGGGAGCCCTGCCGCTCCGGCACGTCCTGACGCTCCCCACCATGGGGTCGGCCGTACGCCTGGCCCGCCGAACGACCGAGACGGTCCTCCTGGAATGGGGCATCCCCCGGCACCACCCGAGCGTCGACCCGGCCTTGCTGATCCTGTCCGAGCTGGTCACCAACAGCGTCCGCCACGCGGCCGAGCTGTCCGAATCGGTGACCGTGGTCTACGCGGCCGGGCCGGACACCTTCGCCTTCGCCGTCCACGACCGGCACCCCTACCTCCCCGCGCTGCACACGGTGGAGACCCTGGACGCGGGCGGCGGGCTCGCCACGGTCGTGGAACTCACCCTCTCCCTGCGCGGCACCGCCGTCGTCCGCCCGGACGCCGACGGGCAGGGCAAGAGCGTCTGGGTCACCCTCCCGCTGTAGCCGGCCGGACGGGGCGGGCCGGGGCGGGGCGGGGGAGAACGGCGTACAGGCGAACTGGGCTCACGGACCCTGGCCCGTGAGCCCCGCCCGTGAGCCCCGCCCGTGAGCCCCGCCCGTGAGCCCTGACCCGTGTGCCCTGCCCCGTCCGGCCTCCGTTCCGCCTGTCCGTGTCCGCCCGGTGCCGGCCCCTGCTCAGGTCTTCTGCTGCGACCGCGCCTTGAAGGCGGCCTTGCGGGCGTCCTTCGCCGTCTTGCGGTCGCGGTGCAGGCGGCCCATCGCCTCCAGCACCTCGGCCGTCGCCGGGTGGTCCACCCGCCAGGCCTCGTCGAAGAAGCCGGTGTGCTGGCCGCTGAGCCCCTCGACCAGTTCCTGGAGCTCGTCGATCTCCCCGTCGGCGTCCAACTGGGCCGCGATGGTGTCGACCGCGAGCCAGAAGATCATCGACTCCGGGGGCGCCGGTACGTCGGCCGCGCCGCGTTCCGCGAGCCAGACCCGGGCCAGCCCGCCGAGTTCGGGGTCGTCCAGCACGGCGCGCACCGCGGGCTCCGCCTCGGGGCCCACCGAGGCGAGCGCCTGCTGGCAGTGCAGCCGCCGCAGCGGCGCGCCCCGGTCCGCCCCGCGCGCGGCGCTCAGCAGGTCGGCGGCGGCCGACGCCGCTCCGTCCGCGCCCCGCTGCCCGAGCCACAGCACGACCTCGGAACGGGCCGCGTCCTCCGGGTAGTAGGCGATGCCGTCGAGGAGTACGTCGGCGCCCTTGTCGGCGAGGTCGCCGACCGCGGGGGCGTCGACTCCGGCCTCCAGCATCCGCTCCCGGATGCCGTAGAGGCCGAGCGGGGTCAGCCGCACCATGCCGTAGCGGGTGACGTCCTCGTCGTCGGCGTCGGAGCCGGGCTCCTCGTCACCGGTCAGCAACGTCTCGTCCACCGGCCGGTATTCGACGATCCCGATGGGTTCGAGGACCCGGAACTGGTCGTCCAGCCGCATCATCGCCTCGGACACCTCCTCCAGGACGTCGTCGGTGGGCTCGTCCATGTCCTCCGGCACGACGACGGACGCGGCCAGCGCGGGCAGCGGCACGGGACCCTCCTGGGGGCCGGCCTCGGAGACCGTCAGCAGGTAGAGGTTGCCGAGCACCCCGTCCAGGAACTCCGCCTCGGCCTCCGGGTCCCAGTCCAGGGCGTCGAAGTCCACGCTGCCGTCCTCGTTGACGAGATCGGCGAAGTCGTCGAAGGCCGGCGCGGTGGCGTCGGCGTGTACGGCGTCGAGACCGTCGAGCCAGATCCCCAGGACGTCCTGCGGGGAACCCCCGGTCAGCAGGGCCAGGTTCTCGCCCGCGGTGACGGTGCCCCCGGCGTCGTCACCGTCGCCGAGGCCGTCGTCGTCCTGCGGGTCCTGGACGTCGACCAGCCCGGTGTCGACCGCGAGGCGCCAGGCCTCACTGGCGTACGCGGCGCCGTCCTCGTCCCCGGCGAGACCGAGGTGTTCGGCGGCCGCGGGGAGCTGCGACTCGGCGAGCTCGCCGCCGGCGCCGACCCGGGTGGCGGGTCCCGCCCAGCGGGCGAGGCGGGCGGCGCGGGCGAGCAGCGGAGCGGCCAGCGCGTCCCGTGCCAACTCGGCCTCGGTGTGCAGCCGCACAGGCGGCAGGGAGGGGCGCTCTGCGGACATCAGGGGTTCTCCTCGGGGCGGTACTCAGGGGTGAGCGGGGCGGCCCACGGCGGCGGGGAGGGCCCGTCGCTCACGGAGTCCGGTCGGGCCGCCGCCGCACCAGCGTAGACGCATTTCGTCCCGAGCCGCCCGGTTCTTGCCGGACCGGGGCCCTCCGGGCCGTCCGGGCACCGAAGACCGCTCCTGACCGGGTGTTCGCCGCCGGTTCCCGGGGGCCGGCCGCTCCTGGGCCCGCCGGGCGCGGGGCGGCGTCGCGCACACCTGGGAGCGGCCCGGGACGACGCGGAGCAGCGCGTCGCGGACGGGTCCGCCCCGGGTCGGCCGCGCTGCCGGCGGATGCTATTTTCGCCGGTACGCCGCCGGGCGGCGGGGCCGTGTCCGACGTCTCCCGTACCCCCGGGAACCGCAGCCGCAGGAGGCGCGACCCCCCGTGACCAGCCGTCTCGTTCTCGTCTCGCCCGCCCCGAGCGTGGCACTGCGGCAGGCGCGCTTCGACGCCGACGGCCCGATCGACGAAGCCGGCGCGGCTCAGGCCCGTGCGGCGGCCGCAACCCTGCCCCGGGCCGCCCGCGTCGCCGTGTCGCCCGGCGCGCGGTGCCGCGGGACGGCCGCCGAACTCGGGCTCCGAGCCGGGGAGTTCCCCGCGCCGGCCGCGCTGGACGTGGGCCGCTGGCGCGGGCGGACCCTCGACGAGGTCACCGCCGCCGAACCGGAGGCGGTGGCCCGCTGGCTCACCGATCCGGCCTCCGCGCCCCATGGCGGGGAGACGGTACGGGACCTGTGCGTACGGGTCGGCGCCTGGCTGGACACCGTGGCGCGGAGCGACGGCCGCACGCTCGCCGTGGTCGAACCGGAGGTCGTACGGGCAGCGGTCCTGCACGCGCTGGGGCTGCCCGAGACGGTCTTCTGGCGCCTGGACGTGCCGCCGCTGACCGCGACGGAGCTCAGCGGACGGGCCGGGCGCTGGAACCTGCGGCTGGGGCGCCCGCTCGTGGCGCCGACGGCTGACTGACGCCGGTGGCCGGTCTCTTCGTGCCGGGAGAGACGAAAGGCCCCTCGGATGGTTCCGCGGGGGCCTCTCGTCCGGACGTACGCGTCGTCCCGAAGGACTCAGCGCGCGGCCGGTACCGCGCCTCCGGGCTCGGACGGGACGGCCTTCGGGTTGAGCAGCCGTTCGGCCAGTTCGCCGAGGAACAGGCCGAGTCCGCCCCACAGCACGGTCTGAATGGCCAGTGCGGAGAGCCGGAACCGCCACAGCAGGGTGGCCGGGAAGTCGTCCGGCACCTCGTTGATCACCGGCAGGAACGCGTAGGCGAGTCCGACCGCGACGGCGAAGGCGGCCACGGCGGCGACGGTCGCGTACCAGGTGCCGAGCGTGGGGGCGAGCCGCTTGCCTAGGAGGGTGGCGGCGATCGCGAGGAGCACGCTGAGCACCATCATCAGGAAGTACAGCGTGGTGCGCTTGCCGATGGTGTCGGGGTCACCGACCGCCGGCGGGTTGACGGGGTACTTCAGGTACGGCACGACGTACACGGCCAGCAGGGCGCAGCCGGACAGCAGCAGGGCGGTAGCCCGGGGGCCGAAGCGCCCGATGCGGCCGAGCGCGAAGCAGAAGGCGAGTGCGGCGATGCCGCCGAAGGCCACCCCGTAGACCAGGATGCCGGTGGCGAGTCCGGCCGTGGACTGGAGGGAGCGCGAGACGACTTCCTCCTCGTCGTGCCCGCCACCGGCGTCCGCGCCCGCGTCTCCGTGCGTGTGCGTGTGCGTGTGGGCTTCCTCCAGGCCGATGGCGCTGTCGACGTTCGGTTCCCCGAGGAAGTAGGCGACGACCAGGGCGAGCACCCCGGCGGCCAGGCCGGCGAGCATGCCGCGTACGAGGAGGTTTCTTACCGTTGCGGAGTTCATGATGTGCGGCGTCCCTCGCGTCAGTGGCAGGGGAAGCCGAGCAGGTGGCGGGCGTCGTGCACCCACTCGTGGACACCCGTGCCGCTGAACACGGAGGTGGCGCCCTGCTCGGCGCCGACGAAGTACAGAAGGATCAGCATCAGGATGCCGAAGAAGACCGCCCAGGGTGCTATCGCCTTCAGCGGCAGCGCGGCGGGAACGAATGGATCGGTGGCGGTCGGCTGAGCGACATGCTGCGCCATGGCAAGGCCTCCTGAGGGAGTTCGCGTCCCGTATCGGTGGTGCACAAGGACGACGGCCACGGGTCTGACTCACGAGGCACCCCAAGGGCCTCGTACACAGTGGCGCGACCGTACCGGATTCCCACCGGCTTCCGTCTCGCCGTCGTCATATCGGGATGACGGTACCGCGTGACGGGTGCATGGCCAAGACCGTGCCGTACGGCGTGATCTTCCTCTCCCGCCGGGTGGCCGGGGCTCGTGTACGCCCTCGTCAGCGGCGGGTCGTCCCGCCGGGGCACCGGATCAGGTGGTCAGCCGGTCGCGCCCGTCGAGGCCGTCAGGTCCTCCGCCGGTCGCGCCGGTCGCGCTCGTCACTCCGGAAGCGCGGTACGCCACGCGGTGGTGTTCAACTCGTCCATCAGGCGCAGGTCGTGGCCCTCCAGCGGGAACACCCGCGCGCCCGCGTCGGGGGCGGCGGCGATCTCCAGCGCGTCCCCCTCGATGAGGTCGCCGCCCTCCTGGGTGGACACCCAGGCGAGGATCGACCGGACCGTCCCGCCGGGCTTCAGCTCGATCTGCTCCGGCCCCTGGTCCTGGCCGAACATCGACCCGCCGGGGTTCACCGGGACGGGGATCCGCCTGCCGTCCTCACCGAGGGCCCGGACGGCGGGGTAGCCGTCCACCCGGTAAGGCGCGGTGCCGCAGTTGGTGAGGGTGAGGACGACGGCCCGGTGGAACATCGCCGTCTCCACGGGTCCCATCCCGACGCTCACCCCGGAGGCGGGGCAGTCGCCGGCGGGCGCGGTGGTGGCCGGGCCGCCCGGCGCGGGCGCGGACGTGGTGTCCGGCGCGGCGGGCAGGGTGGGGGGCAGGGTCTCGGCCCGGACGACGCCCGGCGGCCCGGACGCCCGCGCGGGGCTCTCCGGGGGACCGGGCTCGCCCTCCCCCGCCGGGACGAGGAACCCGGCGCAGCCCGTGAGTGTGAGCGCGCCGGTCGCGCACAGGACCGCCGTGATCGTGTTCCGTACCCGCATCGCCGTGTACCCCGCCCCTGGAACGAACAGCCGCCGGACCCCTGTCCACGCGCGGCCGTCACCCCGTACAGCCGCTCGCCTGTTCGATCATGCCAGACGCGGTACCGCCCGCCCGGCCCACTGTTCAGCGTCTCTTGCCCGTCACCCCAAGCAGATCTAAGTGGACCCGCGCGGTCCTGCCGCCGAGACTGCGGACATGACAGCGACAGCCCGGACCCCCGGGCCCTTCGGCCGCGCGCTCTGCGCCATGATCACACCGTTCACCCCCGCCGGTGACCTGGACCTGGAGGCCGCTCAGGGGCACGCCCGCCGGCTGGTCGCGGACGGCTGCGACGGGCTGGTGCTGAGCGGCACCACGGGCGAGTCGCCCACCACCACCGACGCGGAGAAGACCGCGCTGCTGCGGGCGGTCCGTGAGGCGGTCGGTGCGGGTGTCCCGCTCGTCGCCGGGGTGGGCAGCGCCGACACCCGGCACACGGTCCGCCTCGCCCAGGACGCCGAGGCGGCGGGCGCGGACGGCCTGCTGGTGGTGACCCCGTACTACAGCCGCCCCCCGCAGGCGGCGGTCGAGGCCCATGTCCTGCGGGTCGCGGAGGCCACCGGAGTCCCGCTCATGCTGTACGACATCCCCGGCCGCACCGGTACACGGATCGAGCCGGACACGCTGCTGCGGCTGGCTGAGCATCCGCGCGTCGTGGCGGTCAAGGACTGTTCCTACGACCTGTCCGCGGCGACGAAGGTGATGGCGCGGACCCGGCTGGCCTACTACTCGGGGTGCGAGGAGCTGAACCTCCCGCTGTACGCCCTGGGCGGCGCGGGCTATGTGAGCACGGTCGCCAACGTGGCGCCCCGTGCGATGCGCGCGGCGCTCGACGCGTTCGACGCCGGTGACACCGTGGAGGCGGCCCGGCTGAACGGGCTGACGAACCCTCTGGTGGAGGCGGTGATGGGCGCCGGTCTGCCCGGCACCGTCACGGTGAAGGCGCTGCTGGACATCGGCCCGGTCCGCGAACCGCTGCTGCCCGCCGACCGTGCGACGGTCGGCGGGCTGCGCCGGGTGTACGAGGAACTCCTGGCCGCTACCGGCTAGTTGTGGCTGTGCAGGATGTCGTTGAGCCCGTCCCAGACCGCGTTGTTGGGGCGGGCCTCGACCGCGCCGGTCACCGAGTTGCGGCGGAAGAGGATGTTCGAGGCGCCGGAGAGCTCCCGGGCCTTGACGACCTGTCCGTCCGGCATGCTGACACGGGTGCCGGCGGTGACGTACAGCCCCGCCTCCACGACGCACTCGTCGCCGAGCGCGATCCCGATCCCGGCCTCGGCGCCGATCAGGCAGCGCTGCCCGATGACGATGCGCTCCTTGCCGCCGCCGGAAAGCGTGCCCATGGTGGAGGCGCCGCCGCCGATGTCGGAGCCGTCGCCGACGACGACACCCGCCGAGATCCGGCCCTCGACCATGGAGGTGCCGAGGGTGCCCGCGTTGAAGTTCACGAAGCCCTCGTGCATCACGGTGGTCCCGGCCGCCAGGTGCGCGCCGAGCCTGACCCGGTCGGCGTCCGCGATGCGTACGCCCTTGGGGGCCACGTAGTCCGTCATCCGGGGGAACTTGTCCACCGAGGTGACCTGGAGGTGCAGGCCCTCGGCGCGGGCGTTGAGCCGGACCTTCTCCAGGTCGTCGACCGCGACGGGACCCAGCGAGGTCCAGGCGACGTTGGCGAGGAAGCCGAAGATCCCGTCGAGGTTCTGGCCGTGCGGCTGGACCAGCCGGTGCGAGAGCAGGTGCAGCCGCAGGTAGGTGTCGTGCGCGTCGAGCGGCTTGTCGTCCAGCGAGGAGATGACCGTGGACACGGCGACGATCTCGACGCCCCGGCGCGCGTCCACCCCGAGGGCCTTCGCCGCGCCCGCCCCGAGCCGGTTCACCGCCTCCTCGGGGGACAGCCGCTGCGTCCCGGCCGGGCCGGGTTCGGCGGTCAGCTCGGGGGCGGGGAACCAGGTGTCGAGGACGGTGCCGTCACCGGCGATGGTGGCGAGGCCGGCGGCGACGGCGCCGGTGGTGCGGGCGGAGCCCTGGGAAGTCGTGTCGGTCATGCACGCAACCTAACCGTCCGGGGCCCGCTCAGGCGAACCGGTCCCGCCGTCCGAACCGGTGCCGCGCGGCTGTCCGGACCGGTGCCGCCCCGGCTCCCCGTCCCGGGCCGCCGCCGGGCCCCCGGGCCGCGCCCGCCCGCCCCCGCCGGCACCGCCCCCGGCCGTCACCGGGCACCGGACCCGCGCACGATCCTCGCCAGCATCTCCCGGGTGTGGGCGGCGTCGAACTCGCCCCCGGTGAGCAGGACCTGGAGGCTGATGCCGTCCAGGAGGGCGACGAGCGCCCGCGCGGTCGCGGGGTCGGTGCGACGGGCGAGCAACTCGCCCACCCCGTCGGTCCACTCCGCCGCGACGGGGCGCAGGGCGGGGCGGCGCAGCGCGGCGAGGTACAGCTCGTACTCCAGCTCGATCGCCCGGCGTTCGCCCGTGAACCACTCCCCCAGCAGCCGGGTCAGCTCGTCGGCCAGGTCCGTGCCGGGATCGGCCAGGCGCCCGCTCTCCCGCAGGGCGCGGGCGAAGTTCTCGTTGCTGCGGCGCAGGGCGGCGACGAGCAGTTCGTCGAGCGAGGCGAAGTGGTACGTCGTGGAGCCCAGCGGCACATCGGCCTCGGCGGCGACCGTGCGGTGGCTGAGCCCGCCGATGCCCCGCTCCGCGACGACACGGAGGGCGGCCCTGACGATGCGGTCGCGCCGTCCGGGGTCGTACCGGCGGGCCATCAGTGCGCTCCGCCGAGGTTGAGCACCACCACGCCCGCGATGATCAGCGCGACGCCGAGCAGTTTGGCGGGGCCGGCCGCCTCGCCCATCCACAGGATCCCGATGAGGGCGACGGCCGCGGTGCCCACTCCGGCCCAGATCGCGTAGGCCGTGCCGATGGACAGGGTCTTGAGGGTCTGGGCCAGCAGCGCGAACGCCAGGACGTAGCCCACGACCGTGACGAGGGAGGGCCACAGCCGGGAGAAGCCCTCGCTGTACTTCATGGCCGTCGTCGCGGTCACCTCCGCCGCGATCGCCGCGGCCAGCAGTCCGTATCCCATGGGTACGAGCGTACACATCGCTGTGTACGGCCGTACACAAGTCCGGGACGCTACGGTGTCCCGACCGGTCGTACCGGATGACGAACACACGAACCAAGCGACGGAGAAGCAGTGGCGCAGGACGCGGGGTGGGGCGGCGGTGCGTACGGGGGCGGGCCGTACGGCGGAGGTCCGTACGGGGGGCCGCCGGGATGGGGCGGCTGGGTGCCCCCGCCGAGACCGGGGGTGATACCGCTCGCCCCGCTGAGGCTGGGCGACCTGCTCGGCGGGGCGTTCTCGACGATGGGCAGGTACGCCAAGCAGGTGTTCGGGCTGGCCGGTGCCCTGTACGGGGGCGCGGCGGCGGTCATGGCCCTGGCGGTCGCCGTCGCCTACTCCTCGGTGGGGGACAGCCTGGAGCGGCTGATCGCGCTCAGCTACGACGAGGAGCCCGCGACGGGCGACATCACCGCCCTGATCGCCGCCGGGAGCACTCTCGCCCTGCTCGGGGGCGTCATGATGCTGGTCGTCTCGGGCCTGATGTACGCCGCGGTCCCCGCGGTGGCGCAGGAGGCCGTGCTGGGCAGGGCCATATCCTTCGGCGCGGTGTGGCGACGGGCCTGGGGCGCGCTCCTCCCGGTCATGGGCGCGCTGTTCCTCACGGCGCTCGTCATGCTGGTCCCCGTGGTGCTGCTCATGGTCGCCTTCCTCGGGGCCGTCGTCCTCGCCATCAGCTATGACGGCGGAGCCGGGAGCGGCACGGTCGCCGCGATCGGCGTCCTGGGGGCCCTGGCCACGGCACCGCTGGCGGTCTGGCTCTGGATCAAGTTCTCGCTGGCACCGGCCGTCGTGGTCTTCGAACGCGGCGGGCCCGTGACCGCCCTGCGCCGCTCCTCGCAGCTGGTGCGCGGCGACTGGTGGCGGATCTTCGGCATCACACTGCTCGTCTACGCGATGGCCGGAGTGGCGGGGTACGTCGTCCAGCTGCCGTTCATGATCCTCGGCATATTCCCCGGCGTGATCGGCGGCGCCTCACTGGACAGCGACCCAAGCCCCGCCGCCGTCCTGGCCATGGCGGGCGGCTACGTCGTCGCGATGACGCTCGGCCAGCTGGTGAGCCAGATCGTTTCGACCACGTTCCCCCAGCTGGTCACCGCCCTGCTCTACGTGGACCGGCGGATGCGCGCGGAGAACCTGGGCCCGGTCCTCGCCGAGGCGGCCGGTACGCCCTACCCCGAGGCGGCCCCGCCGTACGGGAACCCCCGGTGGGGCGACGGGCCTCCCCCGCCGTACGGCCCCTACGGAGGCGCGCACCGGTAGCCGTGCCCGGCGGCGGACCGGACCACCGGCTCGGTCCGCCGGATCAGTCCACCAGCGAGTTCTTCGGGCTGAGCACGCAGAACTCGTTGCCCTCGGGGTCCGCCAGCACCACCCAGGTGACGCCCGGGTCCTGCCCGACGTCCACCCGGCGCGCACCGAGCCCGATGATGCGCTCGACCTCGGCGTCCCGGTCGTCCGGCGCCAGGTCGATGTGCAGCCGGTTCTTGACCGTCTTCCGCTCGGGCACGGGGAGGAAGCACATCCCGGGCATGGCGGAGGCGTCGGCACCGATGACGATCTCCTCCTCGTCCTCGAACAGCACCTTCCAGTCCAGCACCGCGCACCAGAAGCGGGCCAGCAGGGGCAGGTCGTGGGCATCGACGGCGAGGTGGTAAAAGCGGACGGCCATGCCCACCAGTGTGCCTGGCGGGCATGGCCGTCGGTGGTCACGCAACGGATGTGGCCGAAACCGGATCCGCGGACCGGACGCGGATCAGACGTTGAAGCCCAGCGCGCGAAGCTGCTCGCGGCCGTCGTCGGTGATCTTGTCCGGGCCCCACGGCGGCATCCAGACCCAGTTGATCCGCAGCTCGTTGACGATCCCGTCGGTCGCCGACTTCGCCTGGTCCTCGATGACGTCGGTCAGCGGACAGGCCGCGGACGTCAGGGTCATGTCGAGGGTGGCGATGTTCGCGTCGTCGACGTGGATGCCGTAGATCAGGCCCAGGTTGACGACGTCGATGCCCAGCTCGGGGTCCACCACGTCGTACAGCGCCTCGCGGACCTCCTCCTCGGAGGCCGGCTTGGTGGTCATTGCTTCCGGCGTACCGTTCTCGCTCATGCCGTCTTCCCTTCGGACAGCGCCTGCGCCGTCGCGTCCTTCCACGCCATCCAGCTCAGCAGCGCGCACTTGACCCGTGCCGGGTACTTGGAGACACCGGCGAACGCGACCGCGTCCTCCAGCAGGTCCTCCATCGTGTCGTCCGGCTCCAGCTGACCCTTGGACTGCATCAGTTCCAGGAAGGCCTCCTGGATCCGGCGCGCCTGGTCCAGCTCCTTGCCGACCAACAGTTCGTTGAGCACGGACGCGCTGGCCTGGCTGATGGAGCAGCCCTGCCCGTCGTAGCTGACGTCGGCGATGGTCTCGCCGTCGTACTTCACGCGGAGCGTGATCTCGTCGCCGCACGTCGGGTTGACGTGGTGCACCTCGGCGTCGCCGTCCCGCAGGCCACGCCCGTGGGGGTGCTTGTAGTGGTCCAGGATCACTTCCTGGTACATGGAGTCAAGCTTCACCAGTCAACCCTCAGCCGCATCGCCAGTTATCCGAAAAAGTTCCGCACGTGCTCCAGGCCGTCCACCAGGGCGTCGACCTCGGCGGGCGTGGAGTACAGATAGAACGACGCTCGCGTCGTCGCAGGAATTCCGTACCGCAGGCAGACCGGCCGCGCGCAGTGGTGGCCGACCCGCACGGCGATGCCCAGCTCGTCGAGCACCTGCCCCACGTCGTGGGGGTGGATGTCACCGAGCGTGAAGGAGATCGTCGCGCCGCGGTCCTCGGCCGTCGCCGGACCGATGATGCGCAGGTCCGGCACCTCCAGCAGGCGCTTCACCGCGTACGCGGTGATCGCCTGCTCATGGCGGTGGATGTTCTCCATGCCGATGGCCGAGAGGTAGTCCACGGCCGCGCCGAGGCCGACGGCCTGGGCGATCGGGGGCGTACCGGCCTCGAACTTGTGCGGAGCGGGAGCGTACGTCGAGGAGTGCATCGACACGGTCTCGATCATCTCCCCGCCGCCGAGGAACGGCGGCAGGTCCTCCAGGAGTTCCTGCCGGCCCCACAGGACGCCGATGCCGGTCGGGCCGACCATCTTGTGCCCGGTGAAGGCCACGAAGTCGGCCTGGAGCGCCTGCACGTCCAGCACCATGTGCGGGGCGGCCTGCGAGGCGTCCACGCAGACCAGCGCGCCGACCTGCTGGGCACGCCGGATGATCTTCTCCACCGGGTTGATCGTGCCCATGATGTTCGAGACCAGCGTGAGCGTGACGATCTTCGTCTTCTCGTTGATGATCTCGTCCAGGTCGGACAGGTCGAGCCGGCCGTCGTCCGTGATGCCGAACCACTTCAGCTTCGCGCCCGTGCGCTGCGAGAGCAGCTGCCACGGCACGATGTTGGAGTGGTGCTCCATCTCGGTGGTGACGATCTCGGTGTCGCTGTCCACCCGGTAGGGCTCGTCGGCCCAGCCGAGCATGTTGGCCACGAGGTTCAGCGACTCCGAGGCGTTCTTGGTGAAGATCACCTCGTTGCGGCTGGGCGCGTTGATGAAGGCCGCGACCTTGTCACGGGCCCCCTCGTACAGCGCGGTGGCCTCCTCCGCGATCGTGTACACACCGCGGTGGACGTTGGCGTTGTGGCGCTCGTAGTACTGGTTGACCGCGTCGAGGACCTGGCGCGGCTTCTGCGAGGTCGCCGCGCTGTCCAGGTACACGATCTTCTTGCCGTCGTGGACCGTGCGGTCCAGGATCGGGAAGTCCTTGCGGATCGCCTCGGTGTCGAGGAGGCCGGTGAGCCCCTGTCGGGCGTCAGTCACGCGACCGCCTTCACGTAGGCCTCGTAGCCCTCGTTCTCCAGCTTGTCGGCGAGTTCGGCGCCGCCGGACTCGGCGATCCGGCCGTTGGCGAAGACGTGCACGAAGTCGGGCTTGATGTAGCGGAGGATCCGCGTGTAGTGGGTGATCAGCAGGGTGCCGACCTCGCCGGACTCGCGGACCCGGTTGACGCCCTCGGAGACGACGCGCAGGGCGTCGACGTCCAGGCCGGAGTCGGTCTCGTCGAGGATGGCGACCTTCGGCTTGAGGAGCTCCAGCTGAAGGATCTCGTGGCGCTTCTTCTCACCGCCGGAGAAGCCCTCGTTGACGTTGCGCTCGGCGAAGGCCGGGTCCATCTGGAGCCCCGCCATCGCCTCCTTGACCTCCTTGACCCACGTACGCAGCTTGGGCGCCTCGCCGCGGACGGCGGTGGCGGACGTGCGCAGGAAGTTGGAGACCGAGACGCCGGGGATCTCGATCGGGTACTGCATGGCGAGGAACAGACCGGCGCGGGCCCGCTCGTCGACGGACATCTCCAGGATGTCCTCGCCGTCCAGGGTCACCGTGCCACTGGTGATCGTGTACTTGGGGTGACCGGCGATCGAGTAGGCGAGGGTGGACTTGCCGGACCCGTTCGGGCCCATGATGGCGTGGGTCTCGCCCTGCTTCACAGTCAGGTCGACGCCCTTGAGGATCTCCTTCGTGGCGTTGTCGGCCTCGACGGAGACGTGCAGGTCGCGGATTTCAAGCGTTGCCATGGGTGACTCAGGACTCCTGGGTGACGGAGACGAGCACATCGTCCCCTTCGATCTTTACGGGGTATACGGGGACGGGGCGCGTCGCGGGAAGGCCGGACGGCTTGCCGGTGCGGAGGTCGAAGCTCGATCCGTGCAGCCAGCACTCGATCGAGCAGCCCTCCACCTCGCCCTCCGACAGCGAGACGTTCGCGTGCGAGCAGATGTCGTTGATCGCGAACACCTCGCCCTCGGTGCGGACGACGGAGACCGGCGTGCCGTCGAGTTCCACCCGCTTGGGGGTGTCCTCCTCCAGCTCGCTCAGCGCACAGGCGCGGACGAAGGCCATCTCAGACCGACGCCTTCAGCTCGTCCTCGATCTTGTCGAGGAGCCGGGCCTCGACGTCGGGCAGGCCGATCTGCTGGACCAGCTCGGCGAAGAAGCCGCGCACGACGAGCCGGCGGGCCTCCTCCTCGGGGATACCGCGGGACTGGAGGTAGAACAGCTGCTCGTCCTCGAAGCGGCCGGTCGCCGAGGCGTGGCCGGCGCCGACGATCTCACCGGTCTCGATCTCCAGGTTGGGTACGGAGTCGACCCGGGCGCCGTCGGTGAGGACGAGGTTGCGGTTCATCTCGTAGGTGTCGGTGCCCTCGGCGGCGGCCTGGATGAGGACGTCACCGATCCATACGGCGTGGGCGCCGTCACCCTGCAACGCGCCCTTGTAGGCCACGTTGGACTTGCAGTGCGGGGTGTTGTGGTCGACCAGGAGGCGGTGCTCCTGGTGCTGGCCCTTGTCGGTGAAGTACAGCCCGAAGAGCTCGGCCTCGCCGCCGGGGCCCGCGTAGGCGACCCGGGGGTGGAGGCGGACCAGGTCGCCGCCGAAGGTGACGACGACGGACTTGAAGGAGGCGTCCCGGCCGACCAGCGCGTTGTGCTGGCCGACGTGGACGGCCTTCTCGTCCCAGTCCTGGACGGAGACCACGGTCAGCTTCGCCCCGTCGCCGAGGACGAAGTCGATGTTGGCGGCGAGCACCGCGTCACCGGTGTGGTCGATGACGACGACGGCCTCGGCGAAGGCGCCCAGCTCGACGAGCTGGTGGCCGTAGGCGGTACCGCCCTCGCCGTGCACGCCGATCCGGACCGGTTCGGTGAGGACGGCCTCCTTGGCGACGGTGACGACCGAGGCCCGCTCGAAGGACGCGTACGCCTGGGCGGCGACCCGGTCCACCGGGGTGCCCCCCTTGCGCAGACGCGCGTCGTCGCGGCCGACGGTCTCGACCGTGACCCCCTCGGGCGCCTCGACGACGACCTTGACGCCGTCACCGGTGGCGACGGCGGTGCCGTCGTGGAGCCCGCGCAGCCGTTCCAGCGGGGTGAAGCGCCACTCCTCCTCGCGGCCGTGCGGGACCGGGAAGTCCGCGACGTCGTAGGACGGGGGGGCGCTCATGCGCGTGGCGACGGTCGACTCGGCGGCCACCGCGATGGAACCGGCGGTGGTCGACCCGGCCGGCGGGGTTCCCCCCACTCGGGCGGAGCCGAGAGTGGGGGCGTTCTGGGCCTCAGCCATGGCTGTCGTGGTGCTCGCTTTCTCAGTCAAGAACTCTTCGGGGCGCGTTCGTCGGGCGTGTCAGCCGACCGAGCCTTCCATCTGCAGCTCGATCAGCCGGTTGAGCTCCAGTGCGTACTCCATGGGCAGCTCCTTGGCGATCGGCTCGACGAATCCGCGCACGATCATCGCCATGGCCTCGAACTCGGTGAGTCCGCGGCTCATGAGGTAGAAGAGCTGGTCCTCGGACACCTTGGAGACCGTGGCCTCGTGGCCCATCGACACGTCGTCCTCGCGGACGTCGACGTACGGGTAGGTGTCGGAGCGGGAGATGGTGTCCACGAGCAGCGCGTCGCACAGCACGTTGGACTTGGCACCGGGGGCGCCCTCGCCGATCTCGATCAGGCCGCGGTAGGAGGTGCGGCCGCCGCCTCGCGCCACCGACTTGGAGACGATGTTGGAGGAGGTGTTCGGGGCCATGTGGACCATCTTCGCGCCGGCGTCCTGGTGCTGGCCCTCGCCCGCGAAGGCGATGGACAGGGTCTCGCCCTTGGCGTGCTCGCCCATCAGGTAGACGGCCGGGTACTTCATGGTGACCTTGGAGCCGATGTTGCCGTCGACCCACTCCATGGTCGCGCCCTCGTAGGCCACGGCGCGCTTGGTGACCAGGTTGTAGACGTTGTTCGACCAGTTCTGGATGGTCGTGTAGCGGCAGCGGCCGCCCTTCTTCACGATGATCTCGACGACCGCGGAGTGCAGCGAGTCCGAGGAGTAGATCGGCGCGGTGCAGCCCTCGACGTAGTGGACGTAGGCGTCCTCGTCGACGATGATCAGCGTCCGCTCGAACTGGCCCATGTTCTCCGTGTTGATGCGGAAGTAGGCCTGGAGCGGGATGTCCACGTGGACACCCTTGGGGACGTAGATGAAGGAACCGCCGGACCAGACGGCCGAGTTCAGCGAGGCGAACTTGTTGTCACCGACGGGGATGACGGTGCCGAAGTACTCCTTGAAGAGCTCCGGGTGCTCCTTCAGCGCGGTGTCGGTGTCGAGGAAGATGACGCCCTGCTCCTCCAGGTCCTCGCGGATCTGGTGGTAGACGACCTCCGACTCGTACTGCGCGGCGACACCGGCGACCAGGCGCTGCTTCTCCGCCTCCGGGATGCCGAGCCTGTCGTAGGTGTTCTTGATGTCCTCGGGCAGGTCCTCCCAGGACTCCGCCTGCTTCTCCGTGGACCGCACGAAGTACTTGATGTTGTCGAAGTCGATGCCCGACAGGTCCGAGCCCCAGTTGGGCATGGGCTTCTTGCCGAAGAGCTTCAGGCCCTTGAGGCGGAGCTTCAGCATCCACTCCGGCTCGTTCTTCTTCTCCGAGATGTCGCGGACGACAGCCTCGGACAGGCCGCGCTTGGCCGCCGCGCCTGCCGCGTCGGAGTCGGCCCAGCCGAATTCGTACGTGCCCAGGCCTTCGAGCTCAGGGTGGGCAGTCTCCGTGGGGAGCGTCATGCGGGGTTCCTCCCGGCCGTGCTTGCGGATGCTGAATGGGTGTTCTGTGCGGACTGTGCCGCCGTGGGGCCGCCTCGCGGGACGAACGTCGTGCACACGCCGTCGCCGTGGGCGAGGGTGGCCAGACGCTGCACATGGGTCCCGAGCAGGCTGGAGAAGAACTCCGTCTCCGCCTCACACAGCTGCGGGAACTGCTCGGCGACGTGCGCGACCGGGCAGTGGTGCTGGCACAGCTGCTCGCCCTGCTGCGGGGCCGGCGCGCTGCGCGCCGTGGCAGCGTACCCGTCGGCGGACAGGGCCTTGGCGAGCGCCCGGGTCCGGTCCTCGGGGGCGGCCGCCTCGACCGCGGGGCGGTACGCCTCCGCCTGGGCCGCCATACGGGCGCGGGCGAAGGCGACGAGCGCCTCGTCCCCGCCGGATTCGGCGATCCAGCGCAGCGCGTCGGCGGCGAGCTTGTCGTAGGACTGGTCGAAGGCGTCGCGTCCGCAGTCCGTCAGGGCGAACACCTTGGCCGGACGGCCCCGGGTCCGCGCCCCGTACACGCGCTGCTCACGGGCCTCGACGACGCCGTCGGTGACGAGGGCGTCCAGATGGCGGCGCACGGCCGCCTGGGTGAGGCCGACGCGCTTGGCCAGCGCCGTGACGGTGGACGGGCCGTGGTCCAGGATGGACCGCGCGACGCGGTTGCGCGTGGAGCGCTCACCGGTCGCGAGTTCCTCCTGCGGAGCCTCGCCCGTGTATTTCACAACGCCATTGTTGCGTAATTCCTGCGGGAGTGACAAGCCGCGTCCGGACGCGGCGCGGTGCCGTTCATCACTTAGGCGAACCTAAGTTGACCTGCGGAAACTTCCGTCCCCCCACACCTTCGCAGGTGGCGGGCGCGCGGACGGCCACGGCCCCGGCCAACCCTCCGCACGGGCCGGAGCCCTCCCCCGCCTAGACTTGCGCGCCATGAGCAGCGAGCCCGTCGTACAGGCCAGGGGCCTGGTGAAGCGGTACGGAGACAAGACCGCGGTGGACGGCCTGGACCTGGTGGTCGCGGCGGGCGCGGTCACCGCGGTCCTCGGCCCCAACGGCGCCGGCAAGACCACCACCGTGGAGATCTGCGAGGGATACCGCCGTCCGGACGCCGGGACGGTACGGGTCCTCGGGCTGGACCCGGTGGCCGACGCGGCCGCGCTCCGCCCGCGCGTCGGCGTGATGCTGCAATCGGGTGGTGTGTACTCCGGCGCGCGCGCCGTCGAGATGCTGACCCACATGGCGAAGCTGCACGCCCATCCGCTGGACGTCGGGGCCCTCGTGGAGCGCCTCGGCCTCGGCGGCTGCGGACGCACCACCTACCGCAGGCTCTCCGGCGGCCAGCAGCAGCGCCTGGCGCTGGCCATGGCCGTCGTGGGACGCCCCGAGCTGGTCTTCCTGGACGAGCCGACGGCGGGCCTGGACCCGCAGGCGCGCCGGTCCACCTGGGACCTGATCCGCGAGCTGCGCGCGGACGGGGTCTCGACCGTCCTGACCACCCACTTCATGGACGAGGCCGAGGAGCTCGCCGACGACGTCGCCGTCATCGACGCGGGCCGGGTCGTCGCCCAGGGCAGCCCCGAGCGACTGTGCCGCGGCGGCGCCGAGAACACCCTGCGCTTCACCGGCCGGCCCGGCCTGGACCTGGGCTCGCTGCTCAAGGCCCTGCCCGACGGCACCCGGGTCGCCGAGATCACCACCGGCGCCTACCGCGTCACCGGGACCATCGACCCCGGTCTGCTGGCCACCGTCACCTCCTGGTGCGCCCAGCACGGTGTGATGCCCGAGGGCATCGCGGTCGAGCGGCACACCCTGGAGGACGTCTTCCTCGAACTGACCGGCAAGGAGCTGCGCGCATGAGCGCCGGTACGTACACCCCGCGCCCCGGCGCCGCCCCGCTGCCCCGGATGATCGCCGCGCAGACCGCGCTGGAGACGCGGATGCTGCTGCGCAACGGCGAGCAGCTGCTGCTGACGGTGGTCATCCCGGCCCTGCTGCTCGTGCTGTTCAGCGCGGTGGACGTCGTGGACACGGGCGCGGGCGAACCGGTGGACTTCCTGGCACCGGGCGTCCTCGCCCTCGCCGTGATGTCCACCGCCTTCACCGGCCAGGCCATCGCGACCGGCTTCGAACGCCGGTACGGGGTGCTGAAGCGGCTGGGCGCGTCGCCGCTGCCGCGCTGGGCGCTGATGACGGCGAAGACCTTCGCCGTCCTGGTCACCGAGGTCCTCCAGATCGTCCTGCTCACGGTGATCGCCTTCGCGCTCGGCTGGTCGCCCCAGGGGAACCCGTTCGCCGTGCTGCTGCTCCTGGTGCTGGGTACGGCGGCCTTCTCCGGGCTCGGGCTGCTGATGGCGGGGACCCTCAAGGCGGAGGCCACGCTGGCGGCGGCCAACCTCGTCTTCCTGCTGCTGCTGGTCGGCGGCGGGGTGATCGTGCCGCTGGAGAAGTTCCCGGACGCGGCGCAGTCGGTGCTGGGCCTGCTGCCGATCGCCGCGCTCTCCGACGGGCTGCGGGACGTGCTCCAGCACGGTGCCTCGACACCCTGGGGCGACCTGGGGATCCTGGCCGGGTGGGCGGCCGCGGGCCTGGGCGCGGCGGCCAGGTTCTTCCGCTGGGAGTGAGCCCGGACCCGGGTGCCCGGCAGGCGCTTCGGGACGACTCGTCCCCCTCGTGAAAGCTTGCACAAGCTGCCGCTTACCATGGTCCCCGTGCCCAAGCTGACCCGAGCCGAAGTCGCTCAAGCCGCGCGGAACCCGCTGCTCTTCGTCGCCGACCGGTGGACCCCGTCCCCCCGGACCGTCCGCCGTGCCGTCCTGTCCGCGGTCGTGATGGCCGTGGCCATCGTCGTGACCGGCGGCGCGGTGCGCCTGACCGGTTCCGGTCTCGGCTGCCCCACCTGGCCCAAGTGCACCGACGAGAGCCTGACGACGACCAGTGCGATGGGTCTGCACGGTGTCATCGAGTTCGGCAACCGGATGCTGACGTACGTGCTGTGCGCGGCGGTCGGCTGGGCGATCGTCGCGGCCCGCGCGGCCAAGCCCTGGCGGCGCGGCGTGACCCGGATCGGCTGGGCCCAGTTCTGGGTCGTCATGGGCAACGCGGTCCTCGGCGGCATCGTCGTCCTGGTGGGCCTGAACCCGTACACCGTGGCGGCGCACTTCCTGCTGTCCACGGCGCTGATCACCCTGGCCGTGCTGATGTACCACCGGCTCGGCGAGGGCGACGCCGCCCCCAAGCCCCTGGTCGGCAAGGCGGTCTCGCAGCTGACCTGGCTGCTCGTGGTGGCCGCGGGCCTGCTCGTCGCGGTCGGTACGGTCGTGACCGGCTCCGGCCGGCACGCGGGCGACTCCAGCGACGTGCACCGCATCCCGCTCGACTGGAAGCTGATCAGCCAGCTGCACGCGGACCTGGCCTGGATCGTGGTGGCCCTGTCCGTGGCGCTCTGGTTCGTGCTGAAGGCCGTGGACGCCCCGGCCGTGCCGAGGCGCCGCGCCGGTGAGCTCTTCCTGGTCCTGATGGCCCAGGGGGTCATCGGCTACGTCCAGTACTTCCTGGACACCCCGGAGATCCTGGTGGGCCTGCACATGCTGGGCTCGTGCCTGGTGTGGATCGCGGTCGTACGGGTGCTGCTGGCCCAGCGGGAACGCCCGGCCGGCACCGCCGGGGTGCCCGCCCCGGCCGAGCCGCGGCCGGAGCACGCGCCCGCGGTCTGAGTCCCCCGCGCGCCACACGCGGGAAGAGCCTCCGTCACCACGCCCCTGAGGGCGGATGGCGGAGGCTCTTCCCACGCGTGCGGGAACCGCGCGTGCGGGAACCGCGCGTGCGGGAACCGCGTGTACGGGGTCCCCGTCTGCGGGGCCCCCGTCCGCGGCGACCCCGGGAGGGGCCGGACCCGGCTCAGCCGTTCGACGGTCCGCCGACCTGGATCCCGGCCATCCGCGACCACTCGTACGGGCCGGTGCGGACCTTCGCCGCGAAGTCGCCGTCGAACGCGTCGTGCAGGGTGATGCCCGCCTTCCGCGTGGCGCTCTCGGCGACGGCGTACGAGGGGGCCACCAGGTCTCCCCAGCCACCGTCCGCGCCGACCAGGACGATGCGGGTGCCCGCCTGGCCGAGGTAGGCGAGCTGCCCCTCGGCACCGCCGTGCGCCTTGGCGAAGGCGCCGATCTCCCGGGCGAGCTTGCCGGCCTTGCGCTCCGCGCGGGCCGCCCGCCTGCCGTCGTCCGTCTGCTGGGTCTGAGCCGTCTCTGCCATGGTCGAGATGCTACCGGCGGGTAGCCCGCATGACGACGGGCGGGGGACGTGGCCTGGGCCACGGCCCCCGCCCGGTCGGCGGAGCGGACGCGCGCGGCTACCTCAGGAAGGGGTCCACCGCGACGGCGACGAAGAGCAGCGAGACGTAGGTGATGGACCAGTGGAACAGCCGCATCTCCTTGAGCTTCCCGCCGGTCACCCCGGCCTTCGCGCGGTTCTGGAGGCCGTGCGCCTCCCAGAGCCAGAAGCCGCCGGTCAGCACGGCCACCACCGTGTAGAACCAGCCGGTGTAGCCCAGCGGGGTCAGCAGCAGCGAGACGACCACCATCACCCAGCTGTAGGCGACGATCTGGCGGGCCACCACCCGGTTCGAGGCGATGACGGGCAGCATCGGGACGCCGACCCGGGCGTAGTCGTCCTTCACCTTCATCGACAGCGGCCAGTAGTGCGGCGGCGTCCAGAAGAAGATGACCGCGAAAAGAATGACCGCGGCCCAGGACACCGAATTCGTCACGGCCGACCACCCGATGAGCACGGGCATGCAGCCGGCGATTCCGCCCCAGACGATGTTCTGCGAGGTCCGGCGCTTCAGCAGCATCGTGTAGACGACGACGTAGAACAGGAGTGCGCCGAGCGCGAGGGCGGCCGAGAGCCAGTTGACGAGCAGTCCGAACCAGACCGTGGAAATCACCCCGAGGGCGATTCCGAACGCCAGGCACTCGCGCGGGGAGACGATCCCCGTGACGAGCGGCCGCTGCGACGTACGGTCCATCAGCGCGTCGATGTCCCGGTCGATATACATGTTGAGCGCATTGGCCCCGCCCGCGGAGAGATATCCGCCGACGGTGGTCACGAGTACGAGCCACAGATCGGGCACGCCCTGAGCGGCGAGGAACATCACCGGAACGGTGGTGATCAGCAACAGCTCGATGATGCGCGGCTTGGTAAGCGCCACGAATGCCTTGATGCGGGCCCCGAACGGGCGTTGGCCCCCTGGGCTCGGAGTCAAGGCGACCCCTGCGGGTCGGGACTCGACGGCCGTCACGCACACCCCTGACAGAGAAATCCCAGCAAGCTCCGGGCCATGAGGACCCGGTAAAGACTTGCGCGAACCAGACCACTGTAGACGTTGCGCATACGCCGCTCTTCGCGGGGGTGGGGTCGTGTTGGGGTGGCGCAGAAGTGAACGGCGGTGCTCATACGGGAGGCGAAGTCCGCAGGTCGCCCGCAGTGTGGAAAGGGCAGAAGTAGGGCGTTGAGTCGGGGGTAGGCTCGGCTTTGCCCGGTGCGGTAACCAGTCACCGGTTTACGACAGTGGAGAGGAGCCCTGACTCAGGGTGAGCACCAAGCCGACCACCACAGACCTCCAGTGGACCGAATTGGACCAGCGGGCCGTGGACACCGTCCGCGTCCTCGCCGCGGACGCCGTACAGAAAGTCGGAAACGGCCACCCGGGTACGGCGATGAGCCTGGCTCCTGCCGCCTACACCCTCTTCCAGAAGGTGATGCGCCATGACCCGGCGGACGCGGACTGGACCGGCCGCGACCGGTTCGTACTCTCCGCGGGCCACTCCAGCCTGACGCTGTACATCCAGCTCTACCTGGCCGGGTACGGCCTGGAGCTGGACGACCTCAAGGCCTTCCGCACCTGGGGTTCCAAGACACCGGGCCACCCGGAGTACGGCCACACCACCGGCGTCGAGACGACGACCGGGCCGCTGGGCCAGGGTGTCGCCAACGCCGTGGGCATGGCGATGGCCGCCCGTTACGAGCGCGGCCTGTTCGACCCGGAGGCGGCCCCCGGCACCTCCCCGTTCGACCACACGATCTGGGTCGTCGCCGGTGACGGCTGCCTCCAGGAGGGCATCTCCGCCGAGGCGTCCTCGCTGGCCGGCCACCAGAAGCTCGGCAACCTCGTGCTGCTGTGGGACGACAACCACATCTCGATCGAGGGCGACACGGAGACCGCGGTCTCCGAGGACACCCTGAAGCGGTACGAGTCCTACGGCTGGCACGTCCAGCGGGTGGACCAGCTGCCCAGCGGCGACCTCGACCCCGAGGCCCTGTACGGGGCCCTCCTGGCGGCCAGGGCCGAGACGGAGCGCCCCTCCTTCATCGCGGCCCGCTCGATCATCGCCTGGCCCGCCCCGAACGCGCAGAACACCGAGGCCTCGCACGGCTCGGCCCTCGGCGACGAGGAGATCGCGGCGACCAAGCGGGTGCTCGGCTTCGACCCGGAGAAGACCTTCGAGGTCTCCGACGAGGTCATCGGGCACACCCGTCAGGCGCTCGACCGCGGCCGCGAGGCCAGGGCCGAGTGGGAGAAGTCCTTCGCCGCCTGGCGCACCGGCAACCCGGAGCGCGCCGCGGACTTCGACCGGATCGCCGCGGGCGAACTGCCGGCCGGCTGGGAGGAGAAGCTCCCGGTCTTCGAGGAGGGCCAGGGCGTCGCCACGCGCGCGGCCTCCGGCAAGGTGCTCCAGGCGCTCGGCGCGGTCATCCCCGAGCTGTGGGGCGGCTCCGCGGACCTCGCGGGCTCCAACAACACCACCATCGACAAGACGTCGTCCTTCCTCCCGGTCGGCAACCCGCTGCCCGAGGCGGACCCGTACGGCCGCACGATCCACTTCGGCATCCGCGAGCACGCCATGGCCGCGGCCATGAACGGCATCGCCCTGCACGGCAACACCCGGATCTACGGCGGCACCTTCCTGGTGTTCTCCGACTACATGCGCAACGCCGTGCGGCTCTCCGCGCTGATGCACCTGCCGGTGACGTACGTCTGGACGCACGACTCGATCGGCCTCGGCGAGGACGGCCCGACGCACCAGCCGGTCGAGCACATCGCCTCGCTGCGCGCGATCCCGGGCCTGAACGTGGTGCGCCCGGCCGACGCCAACGAGACGGCGATCGCCTGGCGCGAGATCCTGCGCCGGTACACCAAGGTGTTCGGCGAGGGCGCCCCGCACGGTCTGGCGCTGACCCGCCAGGGCGTCCCGACCTACGCGTCGAACGACGACGCCGCCAAGGGCGGGTACGTGCTCTTCGAGGCCGAGGGCGGCACGCCCGAGGTCGTGCTGATCGGCACGGGCTCCGAGGTCCACCTCGCCGTCGAGGCGCGGGACGAGCTCCAGGCGGCCGGTGTACCCACCCGTGTGGTCTCGATGCCGTGTGTCGAGTGGTTCGAGGAGCAGGACCAGGCGTACAAGGACAGCGTGCTGCCGCCGTCGGTGCGGGCACGGGTCGCCGTGGAGGCCGGGATCGGTCTGACGTGGTACCGGTACGTGGGGGACGCGGGCCGGATCGTCTCGCTGGAGCACTTCGGTGCCTCGGCCGACGCCAAGGTCCTCTTCCGCGAGTTCGGCTTCACCGCCGGGCACGTGGCCGCCGCGGCCCGGGAATCTCTCGCGGCCGCGCAGCGCTGACGCCGATATACGACTAGTAGGAGATGCAATTCTCATGACAGACGCACTCAAGCGCCTCTCCGACGAGGGCGTGGCGATCTGGCTGGACGACCTCTCACGCAAGCGGATCACCTCCGGCAACCTCGCGGAGCTGATCGACCAGAGCCACGTCGTGGGTGTCACGACCAACCCGTCGATCTTCCAGAAGGCGATCTCCGCGGGCGACGGTTACGAGCAGCAGCTCGCCGACCTCTCCGCGCGCGAGGTGACCGTCGAGGAAGCGGTCCGCATGATCACGACGGCCGACGTCCGTGACGCGGCCGACATCCTGCGCCCCGTCTTCGACGCCACCGGCGGCCAGGACGGCCGGGTGTCCATCGAGGTGGACCCGCGCCTGGCGCACAACACCACGGCCACGGTGGCCGAGGCGAAGCAGCTGGCGTGGCTGGTCGACCGGCCGAACACGCTCATCAAGATCCCGGCGACGAAGGCCGGCCTGCCGGCCATCACCGAGACCATCGGCCGGGGCATCAGCGTCAACGTGACCCTGATCTTCTCGCTGGAGCGCTACCGCGAGGTCATGGACGCCTACCTGGCGGGCCTGGAGAAGGCGAAGGCCACGGGCCTGGACCTCTCCAAGATCCACTCGGTGGCCTCGTTCTTCGTGTCCCGGGTGGACACCGAGATCGACAAGCGGCTGGACGCCGTCGGCGGCGACGAGGCGAAGGCCGCCAAGGGCAAGTCCGCCCTGGCCAACGCCCGCCTGGCCTACGAGGCGTACGAGGAGGTCTTCGCCGGTGAGCGCTGGGCCGCCCTCGACAAGGCGCACGCCAACAAGCAGCGTCCGCTGTGGGCCTCCACCGGTGTGAAGGACCCGTCCCTCAAGGACACCCTGTACGTGGACGACCTGGTCGCCCCGAACACGGTGAACACCATGCCGGAGGCGACGCTGGAGGCCGTGGCCGACCACGGTGACATCAGCGGCAACACGGTGGCCGGGCGCTACGACCAGGCGCGTGCCGACCTCGCCGCGATCAAGAAGCTCGGCGTCGACTACGACGACGTCGTCCAGGTGCTGGAGGACGAGGGCGTCGAGAAGTTCGCGACGTCCTGGAACGACCTGCTCACGTCGACCGAGGCCGAGCTCAAGCGCCTCGCTCCCTCGAAGGGCTGACCACCTTGTCTGGTGTTCCCGGAGCCAACCCGCTCCGTGACGCCCAGGACCGACGGCTCCCGCGTATCGCGGGGCCGTCGGGTCTGGTGATTTTCGGCGTCACGGGCGATTTGTCCCGTAAAAAGCTGATGCCCGCCGTCTACGACCTGGCCAATCGCGGCCTGCTGCCACCGGGCTTCTCGCTCATCGGCTTCGCGCGCCGCGACTGGGAGGACGAGGACTTCGCGCAGGTCGTCCACGACGCGGTCAAGGAGCACGCCCGCACACCCTTCCGCGAGGAGGTCTGGCAGCAGTTGAGCCAGGGCATGCGGTTCGTGCCGGGCAACTTCGACGACGACGTGGCGTTCGAGACCCTCAGGGCCACGATCGAGGAGCTCGACAAGGCGCAGGGCACGGGCGGCAACTTCGCCTTCTACCTGTCGGTACCGCCGAAGTTCTTCCCCAAGGTCGTCCAGCAGCTCAAGAAGCACGGGCTGGCCGACCAGAAGGACGGCGCCTGGCGGCGGGCCGTCATCGAGAAGCCGTTCGGCCACGACCTGCACAGCGCGCAGGAGCTCAACCACCTCGTGCACGACGTGTTCCCGCCGAACGAGGTCTTCCGCATCGACCACTACCTCGGCAAGGAGACGGTCCAGAACATCCTGGCGCTGCGCTTCGCCAACACGATGTGGGAGCCGATCTGGAACAGGTCGTACGTCGACCACGTCCAGATCACGATGGCCGAGGACATCGGCATCGGCGGCCGCGCCGGCTACTACGACGGCATCGGCGCCGCGCGTGACGTCATCCAGAACCACCTGCTCCAGCTGCTGGCGCTGACGGCGATGGAGGAGCCCGGCTCCTTCCACCCGAAGGCCCTGGTCGCGGAGAAGCTGAAGGTGCTCACCGCGGTGGAGCTGCCCGACGACCTGGGCAAGCACACGGTCCGCGGCCAGTACACGCACGCGTGGCAGGGCGGCCAGGAGGTGCCCGGCTATCTGGAGGAAGACGGGATCGACCCCAAGTCGAAGACCGACACCTTCGCCGCGATCAAGCTGACGATCAACAACCGCCGCTGGGCGGACGTGCCGTTCTACCTGCGGACCGGCAAGCGGCTCGGCCGCCGGGTCACGGAGATCGCGGTCGTCTTCAAGCGCGCCCCCTATCTGCCCTTCGAGTCCGGCGCCACGGAGGAGCTGGGCGGCAACGCCCTGGTCATCCGGGTGCAGCCGGACGAGGGCGTCACGGTCCGGTTCGGCTCCAAGGTTCCCGGCACCTCCATGGAGGTGCGGGACGTGACGATGGACTTCGCGTACGGCGAGTCCTTCACGGAGTCCAGCCCCGAGGCGTACGAGCGGCTCATCCTCGATGTGCTGCTCGGCGACGCCAACCTGTTCCCGCGCCACCAGGAGGTGGAGCTCTCCTGGAACATCCTCGACCCGATCGAGGAGTACTGGGACAGGCACGGCAAGCCCGCCCAGTACCCGGCGGGCACCTGGGGACCGGCCGAGGCCGACGAGATGCTCGCACGCGACGGACGGAGCTGGCGCCGGCCATGAAGATCGATCTCACGGAAACCACGTCCAGCAAGATCAACCAGGCGATGGTCTCGGCGCGCCGCTCCATCGGCTCGCCGGCCGTCGGCATGGTGCTCACCCTCGTCATCGTGACCGACGAGGAGAACGCCTACGACGCGCTCAAGGCGGCGAGCGACTCCTCGCGCGAGCACCCCTCGCGGATCATCGCGGTGATCAAGCGGGTCAGCCGTTCGCCGCGTGCCCGGCGCGACGCGCGTCTCGACGCCGAGATCCGGGTCGGTTCCGACGCGGGCTCGGGCGAGACGATCGTGCTCCGCCTGCACGGCGAGCTGGCCAACCACGCCCAGTCGGTCGTCCTGCCACTGCTGCTGCCGGACGCCCCGGTGGTGGTGTGGTGGCCGGAGGACGCCCCCGCGGACCCCGCGAAGGACCCGCTGGGCGCGCTCGCGCAGCGCCGTATCACCGACACCTACTCGGCCGAGCACCCGCTCGACGAGCTGGCGGTGCGCGCGGCGACGTACCGGCCGGGCGACACCGACCTGGCGTGGACCCGCATCACGCCGTGGCGCTCGATGCTGGCGGCCGCGCTCGACCAGCAGCCCGCCGAGGTCGTCTCGGCCACGGTCGAGGGCGAGTCCGACAACCCGAGCTGCGAGCTGCTGGCCATGTGGCTCGCGGACCGTCTGGGGGTGCCGGTGGAGCGCACCCTGTCCGGCGGGCCCGGTCTGACGGCGGTCCGGATGGAGACCAAGGACGGTGCCATCGTCCTGGACCGGGCCAACGGTTCGCTGGCCACGCTCTGCATGGTGGGCCAGCCCGACCGCTCGGTGGCGCTGAAGCGGCGGGAGACGGCGGAGCTGCTCGCGGAGGAGCTGCGCCGGCTGGACCCGGACAACGTCTACGCCTCCACGGTCAAGTTCGGGGTGGAACGCCTCGGCGGCCCCACGGAGGCCTCGGCCGTGGGCTCCGGGCAGAAGAGCAAGGCACCGGCGGGCGCCGCCGCCCCGGCCGCGAAGAAGGCCGCGGCCAAGAAGGCGGCGTCGAAGTGAGCGTTCCGCAGCTCGTCGTGCACCGCGACAAGGAGCTGATGGCCCAGGCCGCCGCGGCCCGGCTGATCACGAAGATCGTGGACGCCCAGTCCGCGCGCGGTTCCGCCTCGGTGGTCCTGACGGGCGGGCGCAACGGCAACGGCCTGCTGGCCGCGCTCGCCGCCTCACCGGCCCGGGACGCGGTCGACTGGTCGCGGCTCGACCTGTGGTGGGGTGACGAGCGGTTCCTGCCCGAGGGCGACCCGGAGCGCAACGTCACGCAGGCCCGCGCGGCCCTGCTGGACGCGGTGGCCCCGGATCCGTCCAGGATCCACGCCATGCCCGCCTCGGACGGTGTGTACGGGGACGACGTGGACGCGGCCGCCGCGGGGTACGCCGCCGAGCTGGCGGCGGCGGCCGGCGGGGACGGTGCGGTGCCCTCGTTCGACGTCCTGATGCTGGGCGTCGGCCCGGACACCCATGTCGCCTCGCTCTTCCCGGAGCTGCCGGCGGTACGGGAGACCGAGCGGACCGTCGTCGGGGTGCGCGACGCCCCGAAGCCGCCGCCCACCCGCGTCTCGCTCACGCTGCCGGCCATCCGGACGGCGCGCGAGGTGTGGCTGCTCGCCGCGGGCGAGGACAAGGCGGAGGCAGCCGAGACCGCCCTGTCCGGTGCCGGGGAGATCCAGGCCCCGGCGGCGGGGGCGTACGGCCGCGACCGCACGCTCTGGCTGCTGGACGCCGCGGCGGCCTCCCGGCTGCCGCGGGCGCTGTATCCGCCGGCGTCGGCGTAGGCACCACGGACGGGGCCCGGTCCGCTCTTCGAGGAGCGGGCCGGGCCCCGTCGCGTTGCCGTACGCCGGACCGGGCGCCCCCTGACGGGTCGGTGCGCCGACGCGGGCCAGGAGGCCGGGGTCACACCGTCGGCGTACCGGCACCGGTCCGGTCACGGTGTGAGCCGACACCGGGTGCCGGGCCCCGCTCCAGGAACGGCTCCAGCAGCCCCGGTACGGCCTCGGCGGCGAAGAGCAGCCCCTCGCTCGCGTCGGCGTCCCGGACCGAGTAGGCGCCCGCCCCGGCGGCCGTGGTGGCGGTGACGGTGACGAGGCCCGCCCGGCGCTGGAACCAGGACTGCCGCACCGTCCAGCCGATCACGCCCGCCCGCTGGAGGGCGGCCGTCGAGCGCCGCAGCGTCCCGGAGCGGGTCACCAGGTATCCGCCGCTGAGCGTGTGTCCCAGCGACCGGTACGCGTCCAGCGCCAGCGCCACGGCGACCGGGACGGCCACGACCGTCCAGCCGAGCGCCGTCCACAGCAGGACGGGCGTGAGCCGGGCACCGAGGAGCGCCAGGAGCAGCGCGGGGGCCAGGGCCGCGGCGAGCGCGCGGCGGAGCCGCCGGCCACGGGCGGCCGGGGGGTGCGCGGTGAGCGGGGCGCCGGTCGGCGCGAGGGGCTCCCGCAGCACCTCGGCGGCGATCGCGTCGGCGAAGGCGCGGGGTGCGGCGGGCAGCAGGGTGTTGTGGTCGGCGCCCTGGCCCTCCTCGTCCTTGGCCAGGCCCGTGGTGACGGCGTCCACCCGGGCGGCGCCGGCCAGCCGTACGCCGAGGGGCTCGACCAGGTCCACCCCCCGCAGCCGCCGTTCCTCCACGGACAGCGAGCGCGAGGTCAGGAGTCCGCGCCGGACCCGCAGGGTGCCGCCGGGTTCGCGTTCGAGGCGGTAGTTCCACCACATCTCGGCCCACAGCCCGAGCGCCCCCACGACCCCGGCGACCAGGGCCGCCGCCACCAGGACGAGGACCGTCCAGAGCGGCGGGGTGTCCCGGAACCGGTCCGCGACCCAGCCGATCACCTGGCCCTGCGCCCCGGCCCACTCGCTGACCTGCAGCACACCGCCGACCGCCGCGCCGCCGAGCGCGGGGGCGAGGAAGGAGACCGGTGCGTAGCGGATCCAGCGGAGGTCGAGCGTGGCCAGGTCGCCCTCGCGGTGTGTGCCGGGGGCCGTGGCGGTGAGGCGGTCCAGGAGTTCGCGGCGCAGCCGCTCCCCCTCGGCCCGGTCGACGGGGTCGAGTTCCAGCGTGGACTCGCCGCCGGTCTGCTCCCCGGTGCCGATCCGGACCGTGACCAGTCCGAGCACCCGCAGCAGCGGGTGGGCGGTGAGGTCGACGCTGCGGATCCGCTCGCGGGCCAGCGAGCGCCGTTTGACCAGCAGGAGCCCCGTGCGCAGCTCGACGTGTTCGGCACCGACGCGGTAGCGGGTGCGGCGCAGGCGCACATAGTCACCGGCGGTGGCGCAGCCGACCAGGACGGCGGCTCCGGCCAGGGCCCAGCCGACGGCCGCCGCGTACCCGAGGCGCCCGGCCAGTCCGGCCACCACCGGCACGGCGGCGCCCACCGCGACGCCCGTCGTGACGAGCGCGGTGACCAGGACCGTACGCCGGTGGATCCGCCGCCACGGAGGCCCGGCCCGGTCCGCGGCGGTGCTCATGTGGCGTCCCCGGGCGTGGCCTGGGTGATCCGGGTGAGCCGTTCCACGAGGCCGGCGGCCGTCTCGTGGTCCAGGCCCTCGATCCGCACGGCGCCTTTGGCGGAGGCGGTGGTGACGGTGACCGTCGCCAGCCCGAAGAGCTGTTC
Source organism: Streptomyces halstedii (assembly GCA_000720535.1). Taxonomy (GTDB): domain Bacteria; phylum Actinomycetota; class Actinomycetes; order Streptomycetales; family Streptomycetaceae; genus Streptomyces; species Streptomyces halstedii. The sequence continues at coordinate 153,323 of JOAZ01000005.1, read as the reverse complement.
CAGCGGCCCGCGCACGGTGTCCACGGTCTGGATGCGGGACATCGGCGCGATCCGCCATTCCCGCTGGAAGATCCCGGTCCGTACGTGGACCGCGTCCTCGGTGACCTCCCAGCGGTGGGCGCGGAACCACCAGAGGGGGAGGAGGACGGCGGTCAGCAGCCCGAGCGCGGCCAGCACCGCGGCGGGCGTCAGCAGCCAGGCCCTGGCGGGCGTGACGAGCGCGCCCAGGACGGCCAGGACCGCCACCGGGGCCGCCGCCACGAGCAGGCACCGGGCCCGCCACCAGCCGACGGCCCGCCGGGCCGGTGCGTTGCGCGGCGGCCGCAGCCGTACCGTCCCCTCCCCCGTTTCCATCGGTCAGCGTCCGCGCAGGCCGCGATAGGTCTCCACGAGGTGGGCGGTGGAGCTGTCCAGGTTCTCCCCGCCGGTGCCCTCCGTCAGGACCGGCTCGATCTTCTTGGCGAGGACCTTGCCGAGTTCGACGCCCCACTGGTCGAAGGAGTCGATGTTCCAGACGGCGCCCTGGACGAAGACCTTGTGCTCGTACAGCGCGATGAGCTGGCCGAGCACGGACGGGGTGAGCCGGTCAGCGAGGATCGTGGTCGTCGGGTGGTTGCCCCGGAACGTCTTGTGGGGCACCAGCTCCTCGGGCACGCCCTCCGCCCGTACCTCGTCGGGGGTCTTGCCGAAGGCGAGCGCCTGGGTCTGCGCGAAGAAGTTGGCCATCAGCAGGTCGTGCTGGGCGATGAGGCCGGGCAGCAGGTCGTGGACCGGGGACGCGAAGCCGATGAAGTCGGCCGGGACGATCTTGGTGCCCTGGTGGATCAACTGGTAGTAGGCGTGCTGGCCGTTGGTGCCGGGGGTGCCCCAGACGACCGGGCCGGTCTGCCACTCGACCGGCGCGCCGTCACGGTCCACGGACTTGCCGTTGGACTCCATGTCCAGCTGCTGGAGGTACGCGGTGAACTTGGACAGGTAGTGGCTGTAGGGCAGCACCGCGTGCGACTGGGCGTCGAAGAACTGGCCGTACCAGATGCCCAGGAGGCCGAGCAGCAGCGGGACGTTCTCCTCGGCGGGGGCGGTACGGAAGTGCTCGTCCACGAGGTGGAAGCCGTCCAGCATCTCCCGGAACCGCTCCGGGCCGATGGCGATCATCAGCGAGAGGCCGATCGCCGAGTCGTAGGAGTAGCGTCCGCCGACCCAGTCCCAGAACTCGAACATGTTGGCCGTGTCGATGCCGAAGTCCGCGACCTTCTCCGCGTTGGTCGACAGGGCCACGAAGTGCCGGGCGACAGCTTCCTGACCGGCCTTCAGCTCGGTGAGGAGCCAGTCGCGGGCGGAGGTGGCGTTGGTGATGGTCTCGATCGTCGTGAAGGTCTTGGACGCGACGACGAACAGCGTCTCGGCCGGGTCCAGGTCGCGCACGGCCTCGTGCAGGTCGGCGCCGTCGACGTTGGAGACGAAGCGGACGGTCAGCGAGCGGTCGGTGAAGGAGCGCAGCACCTCGTAGGCCATGGCGGGGCCGAGGTCGGAGCCGCCGATGCCGATGTTCACGACGTTCTTGACCGGCCGGCCGGTGTGGCCGGTCCACTCGCCCGCCCGGACGCGCTCGGAGAAGGCGGCCATCTTGTCGAGGACGGCGTGCACGGCCGGTACCACGTTCTCGCCGTCCACCTCGATCACGGCGTCCCGGGGGGCGCGGAGCGCGGTGTGCAGTACGGCGCGGTCCTCAGTGGTGTTGATCTTCTCGCCGCGGAACATGGCGTCCCGCAGGCCGGCGACGCCGGTGGCGGCGGCGAGGCCGCGCAGCAGGCGCAGGGTCTCGTCGGTGACCAGGTGCTTGGAGTAGTCGACGTGGAGGTCGCCGACCCGCAGGGTGTACGCGCTGCCGCGCTCCGGCGCGTCCGCGAACAACTGCCGCAGGTGTGTCCGCCCGAACGCCTCGCGGTGCTCGGCGAGAGCGGCCCACTCGGGCGTCTGGTTGAGCTTGGTTCGGCCTTGTGCGTTCATCCGGGAATTCGCCCACTTCTTCTCGTACCTGCAACATGCCCCGCTGCCCCTCCAACCTAATTGATCAGGGGGGTGCGGCGGGGCGATCACGGGGCCGGTGGGCCGTACCGCTTCCGGCCGGCCACCCGAGGGGTGACCGGCCGGTGAAGAGGAGGAGCTAGATCTCGCCGCGCAGTTTGGCGAGGGCCTCGGCGAGGATCGCCTCGCCGTCCGCGTCGCTGCGCCGCTCGCGCACGTACGCCAGGTGCGTCTTGTACGGCTCGGTCCGCGGGGGGTCCGGGGGGTTGTCCTGGTCCTGTCCGGCCGGGAAACCGCAGCGCGGGCAGTCCCAGGTCTCCGGCACCTGCGCGTCATGGGCGAAGCTGGGCTGGGTCTCGTGCCCGTTCGAGCACCAGAAGGAGATGCGGAGGCGGGGCGCTGACTCGCCCCGCTCGGCCTCCCCCATCGGCCCGGCTCCGACCCGGCTTCCCCGGATCGCGTTGCCACTTGCCACGGTCGTAACTCCCTGCGTGATGGTGCTCGAGGTTGCCCCAGTCTACGTAAGGCCCAACGCGCGTCCAGTGAAAGGAGTTACACCGTTACCGGGAATCGTGGACGCCCGGTCAGTCCAGCTTGATGAGCAGACCGAGGACGACGATGCACGCGAACCAGAGCAGGCCGATCACGACGGTGATGCGGTCGAGGTTCCGCTCGGCGACGGAGGAGCCACCCACGGAGGACTGCATTCCGCCACCGAACATGTCGGAGAGGCCGCCGCCCTTGCCCTTGTGCATCAGCACCAGCAGCATCAGCAGCAGGCTGAAGACGATCAGGGCGATCTCGAACGCCAAAATCACGGCTGGCTCCTACTTTCCGGAATTCTCGGGACTGCGACTACGAACAGCGGGGGCCGGGGGGATGACCCCCTGGCCCCCGCAAGGGTACGACGGATCGGCGTCAGGGCATACTCACTGGTCGCGGAAGCGGACGATCTTGACGAACTCGTCGGCGTCCAGTGCGGCGCCCCCGATCAGCGCGCCGTCCACATCGGGCTGCGCCATGATGGCGGCCACGTTGCCGGACTTCACCGAGCCGCCGTACTGGATGCGGACGGCGTCCGCGAGCTCCTGGGAGTACAACTCCGCGAGCCGGCCGCGGATCGCGCCGCACACCTCCTGGGCGTCCTCGGGGGTGGCGACCTCGCCGGTACCGATGGCCCAGACCGGCTCGTAGGCGATCACGACGGACTCGGCCTGCTCGGCCGGGATGTCCTTGAGGCCGCCGTCGAGCTGCGCGAGGGTGTGGGCGACCTGGTCACCGGCCTTACGGACGTCCAGTCCCTCACCGACGCAGAGGATCGGGGTCAGACCGTGCCGGTAGGCCGCCTTGACCTTGGCGTTGCAGATCTCGTCGGTCTCGCCGTGGTACTGGCGGCGCTCGCTGTGCCCCACGGCCACGTAGGTGCACTTCAGCTTGGCGAGCATCGGGCCGGAGATCTCACCGGTGTACGCGCCGGAGTCGTGGGCCGAGACGTCCTGGGCGCCGTACTTGATCTTCAGCTTGTCGCCGTCGACCAGGGTCTGCACGGTGCGCAGGTCGGTGAAGGGCGGCAGGACGGCGACCTCGACGGCCTCGTAGTCCTTGTCGGCCAGGGCGAAGGCGAGCTTCTGTACATGGGCGATGGCCTCAAGGTGGTTGAGGTTCATCTTCCAGTTGCCCGCCATCAGCGGGGTGCGGGTGGTCATGAAAGGTCAGTCCTCCAGTGCGGCGAGGCCGGGAAGCGTCTTGCCTTCGAGGTATTCGAGGCTGGCGCCGCCACCGGTCGAGATGTGTCCGAACGCGTTCTCGTCGAAGCCCAGGATGCGGACGGCGGCCGCGGAGTCCCCGCCGCCGACCACGCTGAAGGCCTCGGATCCGGCGAGGGCCTGGGCGACGGCCCTGGTGCCCCCGGCGTAGTCGGGGTGCTCGAAGACGCCCATCGGGCCGTTCCAGAAGACGGTGGCCGCGTCGGCGAGCTTCGACGCGTACAGGGCGCAGGTCTCGGGGCCGATGTCCAGGCCCTCCTGGTCGGCCGGGATGGCGTCGGCGGCGACCGTGGCGGGGTGGGCCGGGGCCTTGGTCTTCAGGTCCGGGAACTCTCCGGCGACCAGGACGTCGACGGGGAGGACGAACTCCACACCGAGCTCCTCGGCCCGCTTGAGGTATCCCTGGACGGCGGGGACCTGGTCCTCCTGGAGCAGCGAGATGCCGACCTCGTGGCCCTGGGCCTTGAGGAAGGTGTACGCCATGCCGCCGCCGATCAGGATCCGGTCGGCCTTCTCCAGCAGGTGGTCGATGACCCCGAGCTTGTCGGACACCTTGGCGCCGCCGAGGACCACGGCGTAGGGGCGGGAGACGTCCTCGGTCAGCTTCTTCAGGACGCCGACCTCGGTGGCGATCAGATAGCCGGCCGCGTGCGGCAGGCGGGCCGGGAGGTCGTACACCGAGGCGTGCTTGCGGTGGACGGCGCCGAAGCCGTCCCCGACGTAGACGTCCGCGAGCTGGGCGAGCTGGTCGGCGAAGGCCCCGCGTTCGGCGTCGTCCTTGGAGGTCTCACCGGCGTTGAAGCGGAGGTTCTCGACGACGGCGACCTGGCCGTCGGTGAGGGCGGCCACGGTGGCGCGGGCCGAGTCTCCGACGGTGTCGGTCGCGAACGCGACGTCGGCGCCGAGCAGTTCACCGAGACGGGCGGCGGCGGGGGCGAGCGAGAAGGCCGGGTCCGGGGCGCCCTTGGGGCGGCCGAGGTGCGAGGCGACGACGACCCGTGCGCCGGCTTCGGCGAGCCGGGCGACCGTCGGCACGACGGCGCGGATGCGGCCGTCGTCGGTGATCGTGGTGCCGTCCAGCGGCACGTTGAGGTCGGCACGGACGAATACCCGCTTGCCCGCGACCCCTTCGGCGAGAAGTTCGTCGATCGTCTTCATCTGTTGCGGTAACTCCTTGGAAGGACGGAAGCATGCAAGGGGCTCGGGCGGCGCCTCATCGCGCCGCCCGAGCCCGTTGCTCACATCGAGATGCCTGCCGATCCTAGGATCAGAGCTGGCCGCCGACGAAGACGGTCAGGTCGACGAGGCGGTTGGAGTAGCCCCACTCGTTGTCGTACCAGCCGAGGATCTTCACCGAGTTCCCCTCCTGGACCATGGTCAGGGAGGAGTCGAAGGTGCAGGAGGACGGGTCGCCCACGATGTCCGAGGACACGATCGGGTCCTCGGTGTAGGTCAGGAAGCCCTTGAGGTCGCCGTCGTCGGCGGCCTTCTTGAACGCGGCGTTGACCTCGTCCTTGGTGACCTCACGCTGCAGCGTCACGACCAGGTCGGTGGCGGAGCCCGTCGGGACCGGCACGCGCATCGCGATGCCGTCGAGCTTGCCCTTGAGCTGCGGCAGGACCAGAGCGGTCGCCTTGGCGGCACCGGTCGTGGTCGGGATGATGTTCTCGGCGGCGGCGCGGGCACGGCGCAGGTCCGAGTGCGGGAAGTCCAGGATGCGCTGGTCGTTCGTGTACGCGTGGACCGTCGTCATCAGACCCTTGACGATGCCGAAGTTCTCGTCGAGGACCTTGGCCATCGGCGCCACACAGTTGGTGGTGCAGGAGGCGTTGGAGATGACGTGGTGGCTGGCCGCGTCGTACTTGTCCTGGTTGACGCCCATCACGATGGTGATGTCCTCGTCCTTGGCCGGAGCCGAGATGAGGACCTTCTTGGCGCCACCGGTGATGTGCTTCTCGGCGTCGGCCTTCTTGGTGAAGATGCCGGTCGACTCGATGACGACGTCGACACCCAGCTCACCCCAGGGGATGTCGGCCGGGTTGCGCTCGGAGAGCACCTTGATGGTGTGGCCGTCGACGGTGATGGTGTCGGCGGTGTGGCTGACCTCTGCCTTGAGACGACCCAGGATGGTGTCGTACTTCAGCAGGTGGGCCGTGGTCGCGGTGTCACCCAGGTCGTTGACAGCCACGATCTCGATGTCCGCACCCTGCTCCAGCAGCGCACGGAAGTAGTTGCGACCGATGCGGCCAAAGCCGTTGATGCCTACGCGGATCGTCACGAACCGATCTCCTCGTCAGGTACGCCGGTATGAGATACCGGCGAGTTTTATAGGGATGTCCCCGACCGCCTCCGACCCTACCTCTCCGAAGGCTTTTGGGTGACATCGAGCGGGCCGGTGCGAAGGGGGATATCCGTACTCCCGGGTAGAGGCACGGATACTCCGGTCCCGCCTACCCCAGGAGACGGCCATCGAACACCGCGTGGTCACCGAGCGTCAACACCCCCCGGAGCCGGGCCCCTTGCCGCGGAACGGCAGGTCACACCCGCACTCCGATCCTCCGATCACCTGAAGTAACTGACGCGTGATCAGTTCCGGAAATCTGCGAACACACCTCGGCCGGAAAACGCCCCCGGTGAACATGCCTGACACACACCGGCGGTGACCCGGCGACACCCTTCCGCTCAATTGTGCGGAGCGGCACTCAATCGATGGAAATACCGTCACCGGCACACTTTCGGGTGCCGGTGACGGCGAACTGCGGATCGCCGCCCGCTCGATTGGGCGCGGCGTCACTCAGCCGATACGGAATGAGCCCGCGCGCCGATTTCGAAATCGGCCTGAGGGGGTCTTCGGGGCGAAGTGTGGGCTCCGGTCATTCACCGCTCCCGGCCGCCGCATTCCGGCCGCGCCCGGACGTCTTTCCGGCTTGCCGGAGTTCCGGTCCGGGTCCGGGTCCGGACGGATTACGGCCTGACGCGTGGATTCGGGCGGGGCGGGCGGCGGGACCCGGCCGCGGGCCCGGGAAGGCCCCCGGGCCCGCCCCGGCGAGATGCCGGAGGGGCCCCGGGGCGTCACCACGGCTCGCTCTCAGCCGACCAGGCCGTCGGCCATCTCCTCGCTGAGGGTCGACTCCGTGCCCGGGATACCGAGGTCCTGGGCCCGCTTGTCGGCCATCGCCAGCAGGCGCCTGATCCGGCCCGCGACCGCGTCCTTGGTCAGCGGCGGGTCGGCGAGCGCGCCGAGCTCCTCCAGGGACGCCTGCTTGTGCTCCATGCGCAGCCGCCCGGCGGCGGCCAGGTGCTCGGGGACCTCCTCGCCCAGGATCTCCAGGGCGCGCCCCACCCGTGCCCCCGCCGCCACCGCGGCCCGTGCGGAACGGCGGAGGTTGGCGTCGTCGAAGTTGGCGAGGCGGTTGGCCGTGGCCCGGACCTCGCGTCGCATCCGGCGCTCCTCCCAGGCGAGCACCGACTCGTGGGCGCCCAGCCGCGTCAGCAGCGCGCCGATCGCGTCACCGTCACGGACGACGACACGGTCCACCCCGCGCACCTCGCGGGCCTTGGCCGCGATGGAGAGCCGCCGGGCGGCACCGACCAGCGCCAGGGCCGCCTCCGGCCCGGGGCAGGTCACCTCCAGGGAGGAGGAGCGGCCGGGCTCGGTGAGCGAGCCGTGGGCCAGGAAGGCCCCGCGCCAGGCGGCCTCGGCGTCGCAGGTGGCCCCCGAGACCACCTGCGGCGGCAGCCCCCGGATGGGGCGGCCGCGGCCGTCCACCAGGCCGGTCTGGCGGGCCAGCTGATCGCCGCCGGCCACCACGCGTACGACGTAGCGGGAACCGCGGCGCAGTCCGCTGGGGGCCATCACGATCAGCTCCGAGCTGTGCCCGAAGATCTCCAGGACGTCCCGCTTGAGCCGACGGGCCGCCATCGCGGTGTCCAGCTCCGCCTCGATCACAATCCGGCCGCTCACCAGGTGCAGCCCGCCCGCGAACCGAAGAATCGCCGAGACCTCTGCTTTTCTGCAGCAGGTCCGGGTCACGGGAAGCCGAGAGACTTCGTCCTTCACCGCTGGCGTCATCGCCATGGGCCGATCCTTCCATGCATCCGAAAAATACGGTCGTACGCGGCGGCCAACAGCTCCGGATCGTGAATCGGAACGCCGTCGGGTGAGGCCACAGGGGCCAGCTCGACCGCTGCTCCGAGCCGCTTGGCGGCATCGGCGAGGGACTCGCGGTCGGGCACGGCGGCCTCGTCGGCCAGCACCACGTCCATGGCGAGTTTAGGGGCGTGTCGTCCCAAAACCTCCAAATGACGCTGCGGTGAGAAGCCTTCGGTTTCACCGGGTTGCGGCGCGAGGTTCAGCGAGAGGACCTTGCGGGCCTTCGTGGAGACCAGGGCGTCCAGGAGTTCGGGGACCAGGAGGTGCGGGATCACCGAGGAGAACCAGGACCCGGGGCCGAGCACGACCCAGTCGGCGTCCAGGACCGCCGCGACCGCTTCGGGCACGGCCGGCGGGTCGGCCGGGACGACGTGGACGGACTGCACCTCGCCGGGGGTGAGCGCCACCGTCGCCTGCCCCCGCACGGTGACTATGTCGTCGGGGCGGTCGGGATGGTGGCCGCGTACCAGTGCCTGGAGCTCCAGGGGTACGGCGGACATGGGCAGGACCCTGCCGTGGGCGCCGAGCAGCTTGCCCACCAGGTCGAGGGCCTGGACGTGGTCGCCCAGCTGCTCCCAGAGGGCGACGATGAGCAGGTTGCCCACCGCGTGCTCGTGCAGATCGCCCTTGGACTCGAAGCGGTGCTGGATCACCTGGGACCAGGTCCGGCCCCACTCGTCGTCCCCGCAGAGCGCGGCCAGCGCTTTGCGCAGGTCGCCGGGGGGCAGCACGCCGAGCTCCTCGCGGAGCCGTCCCGACGAGCCGCCGTCGTCGGCCACCGTGACCACGGCGGTGAGGTCGCCGGTGATCCGGCGCAGCGCCGTGAGCGAGGCCGACAGGCCCATGCCCCCGCCCAGGGCGACGACCTTGGGCTGTGCGCCGCGTTTGCGGCCGGAGAGGGCGGCCGTGGCCCTGCTCAGCCGGTGCCGCCGCAGCGGACGTCTGGTCACTCGCGCCCCATGTCCCGGTGGACGAGGACGGTCTCGATGCCTTCCGCGGCCAGCCGTGCGGACAGCTTCTCCGACATGGCCACGGAGCGGTGCTTGCCGCCCGTGCAGCCCACGGCGATCGTCACATAGCGCTTGCCCTCGCGCCGGTAGCCCGCGGCGATCAGCTGGAGGAGCTCGGTGTACTGGTTGAGGAACTCCTTGGCGCCCGGCTGGTCGAAGACGTAGTCGGACACCTCCTCGTTGAGTCCGGTGAAGGGGCGCAGCTCGGGGACCCAGTGCGGGTTGGGCAAGAAGCGGCAGTCCACGACGAGGTCGGCGTCGACGGGGAGGCCGTACTTGAAGCCGAACGACATCACCGTGGCCCGCAGCTCGGGCTCCTCGTCGCCGGCGAACTGGGCGTCCATCTTGGCCCGCAGCTCGTGCACGTTGAGGCTGGAGGTGTCGATGACCAGGTCGGCGTCGCCGCGCAGCTCGCGCAGCAGGTCGCGCTCGGCGGCGATGCCGTCGACGATGCGGCCGTCGCCCTGGAGGGGGTGCGGGCGGCGGACCGATTCGAAACGGCGTACGAGGGCGTCGTCGGAGGACTCCAGGAAGACGATCCGCCGGGTGACGTGCTTGGCCTCCAGGTCCGCCAGGGACTCCCGGAGGTTGTCGAAGAACCGGCGGCCCCGTACGTCGACGACGACGGCGATCCGGGCCACGTTGCCCTGGGAGCGGGCGCCGAGCTCGACCATGGTGGGGATCAGGGCGGGCGGCAGGTTGTCCACGACGAACCAGCCGAGGTCCTCCAGGCACTTGGCCGCCGTACTGCGTCCCGCGCCCGACATACCCGAGATGATCACCAGCTCCGGGATGGCCGGCGCGGCGCTCTCGCCCTTCTCCTGGGCGCTTCCCGTACTCACGTGTGCGGCTCCGTCTGTTCGGTCGGTGCGGTCGCTGCGGTCGCGCGTCTGTTCGTCAGCATGGTCGTGCGTGTGCTCGGTCATGACGTACTGCCCCCGTCGTCCTCATCGATGATCTCTCCTGTGGCCGTGTTGACGGCCGGTGCGGGTGGTGCGGCCCCGGCGAGGGCGACGGCCACGGATTCCGCCGTCCGGCGGCCTATCCCGGGGACCTCGCAGATCTCGTCGATCGTCGCCTGTCGCAGCTTCCGGACGGAGCCGAAGTGCTTGATCAGCGCTTGCTTGCGGGTCTCGCCCAGCCCGGCGATGTCGTCCAGGGGGCTGCTGCGGACGCGCTTGGCCCGCTTGGCGCGCTGGTAGGTGATGGCGAACCGGTGGGCCTCGTCGCGGATCCGCTGGAGGAGGTACAGGCCCTCGCTGGAGCGGGGCAGGACGACGGGGTCGTCCTCGTCCGGCAGCCAGACCTCCTCCAGGCGCTTGGCGAGGCCGCACACGGCGATGTCGTCGATGCCCAGCTCGTCCAGGGCGCGTTCGGCGGCGGCCACCTGGGGCTGCCCGCCGTCGACGACGACGAGCTGCGGCGGGTAGGCGAAGCGCTTGGGCCGGCCGTCGTCCTCACGGGACTCGTCCTCACGCGGCCCGTCCTCACGCGGCCCGTCCTCACGGGGCTCGTCCTGGGGGGAGCCGTCGCGGGAGTGGGACGGCTCGGCCGCCGGTGCGGTGTCCGGGGCCGGTACGGGGCCCGTGACCCCCGGGGACCGGATCTCCTCCCACTCCCCCGTCCGCTCCTTCTCCTGGAGGTAGCGCTTGAAGCGGCGCCCGATGACCTCGTGCATCGACCGCACGTCGTCCTGGCCCTCGAAGCCCTTGATCTGGAAGCGGCGGTACTCGCTCTTGCGTGCGAGGCCGTCCTCGAAGACCACCATGGACGCCACGACGTCGTCGCCCTGGAGGTGCGAGATGTCGAAGCACTCGACGCGCAGCGGCGCGGAGCCCAGCCCGAGGGCCTCGGCGATCTCCTCCAGCGCGCGGGAGCGGGTCGTGAGGTCGGAGGCGCGCTTGGTCTTGTGCAGCGCCAGCGCCTGCTGGGCGTTGCGCTGGACCGTGCCCATCAGGTCCTTCTTGTCGCCCCGCTGCGGGATACGCAGGCTCACATGGGAGCCGCGGCGGTCCGCGAGCCACTGGGAGACGGCTTCGGGGACGTCGGGAAGCGCCGGGACGAGGACCTCCTTGGGCACGGAGTCACCGGTCTCCTCGCCGTAGAGCTGCTGGAGCGCGTGCTCGACGAGGCCCGCCGTGTCGACGGCCTCCACCTTGTCGGTGACCCAGCCTCGCTGGCCGCGCACCCGGCCGCCCCGGACGTGGAAGATCTGGACGGCGGCCTCCAGCTCGTCCTCCGCCACGGCGATCAGGTCGGCGTCGGTGGCGTCCGCGAGGACGACCGCGCTCTTCTCCATGGCGCGCCTGAGCGCTTCCGCGTCGTCGCGCAGACGCGCCGCCCGCTCGTACTCCATGTCCTCGGCCGCCCGGGTCATGTCCTTCTCCAGGCGGCGGATGTACGTGCCCGTGCGGCCGGCCATGAAGTCGCAGAAGTCCTCGGCCAGGTCGCGGTGCTCCTGGGGGGTGACCCGGCCGACGCAGGGGGCCGAGCACTTGCCGATGTACCCCAGGAGGCAGGGGCGGCCGCTGCGGGCCGCGTTCTTGAAGACCCCGGCGGAGCACGTACGCACGGGGAAGACCCGCAGCATCAGGTCGACCGTCTCGCGGATGGCCCAGGCATGGCCGTACGGGCCGAAGTAGCGCACGCCCTTCCTCTTGGCGCCGCGCATGACCTGGACGCGCGGGAACTCCTCGTTCAGCGTGACCGCGAGGTAGGGGTAGCTCTTGTCGTCGCGGTACTTGACGTTGAACCGGGGGTCGTACTCCTTGATCCAGGAGTACTCCAGTTGCAGCGCCTCGACCTCGGTGGAGACGACGGTCCACTCGACGGACGCCGCCGTGGTGACCATCGTGCGGGTACGCGGGTGCAGGCCGGCCAGGTCCTGGAAGTAGTTGGCCAGGCGCTGGCGCAGGTTCTTCGCCTTCCCGACGTAGATCACCCGGCGGTACTCGTCACGGAACTTGTAGACCCCCGGGGAGTCGGGGATCTGTCCCGGCTTGGGGCGGTAGCTGGAGGGGTCTGCCATGTCTTACACCCTACTTGCGGGCAGTGACACAGCGGCATTCCGTGAGGGAGGGAACGGCCCGGTACGACCGGGTCAGGCGTCGGGGCCCGCCACGAGCCTGCCGCCCTCGACCTTCACCGGGACGGCGGGCAGCGGTACGGTCGCCGGGCCGCGCAGGGCCTCGCCCGTCGTCATGTCGAACCGGCTCCCGTGGCACGGGCAGTTGCCCTCGTTGCCCTCGACCTTGTCCAGGACGCAGCCCGCGTGGGTGCACTGCGCGCTGAAGGCCTTGTACTGGCCCTTCGACGGGCAGCTCACGACGACCCGCTGCTCCCGGTAGAGCTTCGCCCCGCCGACCGGCACCTCGTCCGGGGACCCGAGCTCCACGGGCGCGGTGGGCGTCGGGTTCTTGGCGTGGCCGAGCTTGGAGTCGGTCGAGCAGGCGGCCGCTCCCAGCCCGGCGGCACCGGCGAGAGCGGCGCCCTTCAGTACGGTACGGCGGGCGGCGGGCAGGCCGGACATGGCTCTCCACTGGTCGGCGGGACGGAGGCCGGGACGGCGTCGGGAGCGCCGGTGCCACGGGGACCGGGCACAGCCGCACCCGGAGGCGTCGGCGACAGACCTGACGATACCGGCGGGAACCGCCACCCCTCCCACCGGCCCCGCCCGGCCCCGCCCGGAGGGGGGCGGGGACCGCGGGAGACGGACAGCGGGGACCGCGGGAGACGGCCGGACAGCATGAGGCGGGCCTGACGGCGTCTGCCGGGGGCGGGCTGACAGCGGGCCTCCTCGCGGCACAGGGCAGCCCTACCAGCAGGCGCCCCCGCCACACAGGGCAAGCCTGACGGCGGGGCTCGGCCGGGAGCGGCCGGAGGCGGCCCCCCGGGTGAGGGGGCCGCCTCCGGCGTGCCTGGGCGGGCGGTTCAGGCCTTGCGGGCCCGGGTGGCCTTCTTCGCGGCCGGGGGGTCACCGGCCGCCTTCTTCGTCCGGGCCGTGGCCGTCCTGCGGGCCGGTGCCGCCTTGGCCGCGACCGTCTTCCGGGCCGCCGCCTTCCGGGCCGGCTTACGCGCGGACGGCGCCGTGGCGCCACCGGTCCGGTCCGTGCCCAGGACGTCCTGGAGGAACTTCCCGGTGTGGCTGGCCGGCACCGAGGCGACCTCCTCCGGAGTGCCCTCGGCGACGACCAGGCCGCCGCCGTTGCCCCCCTCGGGGCCCATGTCCACGACCCAGTCGGCGGTCTTGACCACATCGAGGTTGTGCTCGATGACGATCACCGTGTTGCCCTTGTCCACCAGGCCCGAGAGCACCGTGATGAGCTTGCTGATGTCCTCGAAGTGCAGACCGGTCGTCGGCTCGTCCAGGACGTACACCGTGCGCCCCGTGGAGCGCTTCTGCAGCTCGCTCGCCAGCTTCACCCGCTGCGCCTCACCGCCGGAGAGCGTCGGCGCGGACTGGCCGAGCCTGACGTATCCGAGGCCCACCTCGTTGAGCGTGCGCAGATGACGGGCGATCGTCGGCACGGCCTCGAAGAAGTCCAGGCCCTCCTCGATCGGCATGTCCAGCACCTCGGCGATGGACTTGCCCTTGTAGTGGACCTCCAGCGTCTCCCGGTTGTAGCGCGCTCCGTGGCAGACCTCGCACGGGACGTACACGTCGGGCAGGAAGTTCATCTCGATCTTGATCGTGCCGTCGCCGGAGCAGTTCTCGCAGCGCCCGCCCTTGACGTTGAAGGAGAAGCGGCCCGGCATGTAACCGCGCACCTTCGCCTCCATGGTCTCCGCGAACAGCTTGCGGACGTGGTCGAAGACCCCGGTGTAGGTGGCCGGGTTGGACCTCGGCGTACGGCCGATCGGTGACTGGTCGACGTGGACGACCTTGTCGACGAGGTCGTCCCCGTCGACCCGGGTGTGCCGTCCGGGGACCGACTTGGCGCCGTTGAGCTCGCGCGCCAGGTGGGTGTAGAGGATGTCGTTGACCAGGGTCGACTTGCCCGAGCCCGAGACACCGGTGACGGCCGTGAGGACGCCGAGCGGGAAGGAGACGTCGATGTCCTGGAGGTTGTTCTCCCGGGCGCCGTGCACCGTGAGCAGCCGCTTGGGGTCGACCGGGCGCCGGATGCCGGGCACGGGGATGGACCGCTTGCCGGCGAGGTACTGGCCGGTGAGGGACTCCTCGTTGGCCAGCAGCTCCTTGAGCGAACCGGAGTGGACGACCTTGCCGCCGTGCTCGCCGGCACCGGGGCCGATGTCCACGACCCAGTCGGCGACCTTGATGGTGTCCTCGTCGTGCTCGACGACGATGAGCGTGTTGCCCATGTCCCGGAGCCGCACCAGGGTCTCGATCAGCCGGTGGTTGTCGCGCTGGTGGAGGCCGATGGACGGCTCGTCCAGCACGTAGAGCACGCCGACGAGTCCGGAGCCGATCTGGGTGGCGAGCCGGATGCGCTGGGCCTCGCCGCCGGACAGGGTGCCGGCCGCGCGGTTCAGCGAGAGGTAGTCGAGACCGACGTCCACCAGGAAGCGCAGCCGCTCGTTGACCTCCTTGAGGACCCGCTCGGCGATCTTCTTGTCGCGGGCGTTCAGCCTGAGCCGGCCCAGGAACTCGGCGCACTCGCTGATCGACATCGCGGCCACGTCGGCGATGGACTTCTCCATCACGGTGACCGCGAGCACGATCGGCTTGAGCCGGGTGCCCTCGCAGGAGGGGCAGGGCACCTCGCGCATGTACCCCTCGAAGCGCTCCCTGCTGGAGTCGCTCTCGGCCTCGGAGTGGCGCCGCTTGACGAACTGCACGGCGCCCTCGAAGGAGGGGGTGGTGTAGGCGCGCTCGCGCCCGTACCGGTTGCGGTAGCGGACCTCGGTCTGGATCTTGTGGCCGTACAGCAGGGCTTTCTTGGCGCGCTGGGGCAGCCCGGCCCACGGGATGTCCGTACGGAATCCGAGGGCGTCGGCGAGCGCGCTGATCTGGCGCCCGAAGTACTCCTTGGTGTGGCCGTGCGACCAGGGGTGGATCGCCCCCTCGTCGAGGGACTTCTCCTCGTCCGGGACGACCAGCTCGGGATCGACCTCCATGCGCGTGCCGATGCCGGTGCACTCGGGGCAGGCGCCGAAGGGCGAGTTGAAGGAGAAGGAGCGGGGCTCCAGCTCCTCGAAGGACAGGTCGTCGTACGGGCAGTAGAGGTGCTCGGAGTACATCCGCTCACGCTCGGGGTCGTCGTCCGGCAGATCGACGAAGTCCAGCACGACCATGCCGCCGGACAGGCCCAGGGCGGTCTCGACCGAGTCGGTCAGACGGCGCTTGGCGCTGTCCTTCACCGTGAGGCGGTCGACGACCACCTCGATGGTGTGCTTCTCCTGCTTCTTCAGCTTGGGCGGCTCGGACAGCTGGATCGTGGCGCCGTCGACCCGGGCCCGGCTGAACCCCTTGGTCTGGAGGTCGGCGAAGAGGTCGACGAACTCGCCCTTGCGCTCGCGCACCAGCGGGGAGAGCACCTGGAACCGGCTGCCCTCGGGCAGCTGGAGCACCTTGTCCACGACGGCCTGCGGCGACTGGCGGGAGATGGGCCGGCCGCACTCGGGACAGTGCGGCTTGCCGATCCGGGCGAACAGCAGCCGGAGGTAGTCGTAGACCTCGGTGATGGTGCCGACCGTCGAGCGCGGGTTGCGCGAGGTCGACTTCTGGTCGATGGAGACGGCGGGCGACAGACCTTCGATGAAGTCCACGTCCGGCTTGTCCATCTGGCCGAGGAACTGCCGGGCGTACGAGGAGAGGGACTCCACGTAGCGCCGCTGGCCCTCGGCGAAGATCGTGTCGAACGCGAGAGAGGACTTGCCCGATCCGGAGAGCCCGGTGAAGACGATGAGGGAGTCACGGGGGAGATCGAGCGAGACGTTCCTCAGATTGTGCTCGCGCGCGCCACGGACGATGAGACGGTCGGCCACGCCGGTCCGCACCTTTCTTCGAGAGAAACGGGGAACTGAGCCCCTGCCCCAGGTTATGGGCGGCGCCACAGCGGTGTAGGAAGCTTTCGACTTCGAGCGTATAGCACGCGCATTCGATTTACGGCCGACCGCAGACACCTTCACCCGATCGAGTGTCGGGGGCTACGCTCGGGCCATGATCGATCATGCGCACGACCTGGAAGCTGTACGTGAAGCGACCGATCGGCTGCTCGGAGCCACGGGCACATGGGACGACGCCACGCTCGGCGGACCGTCGCGCCTGCCGGGCTGGAGCCGTGGCCATGTACTCGCCCACCTGTCACGTAACGCCGACGCGCTCGCAAATGTTCTCCGTGGGCACCCGATGTACGCGAGCAGCGAAACCCGGGACGCGGACATCGAGAGGGACGCCCCCCGGCCGCTGGACGCGCAGGTCGCCGACCTGCGCGAAAGCTCCGCCGGCTTCCTGGCCGCGGCCGAAGCGCCCGCGGACTGGTCCCGTGCGGTCACCCTGCGCAACGGTGTGACGGATCAGGCACGGCGGCTCCCCTTCCGGCGCCTCGCCGAGGTCGAGCTGCACCACGTGGACCTGGGAACCGGCTACGAGCTGGAGGACCTGCCGGAGGAGTTCGTCTCCCGGGAGAACGACTTCCTGGCCGAGCGCTTCGCCGGCCACCCCGGGGTGGCCGCCACGACCGCCGTGTCCGGGGACGGCCGGATCTGGACCACGGGCGGGGGCGCCGAAGGCGATCCGGTCGTCGTACGGGGCACGGCCACCGAGATCCTCGGGTGGCTCTGCGGACGCCGCGACGGCTCGGGGCTCACCGTGGAAGGCGGCCTCCTTCCCACGCTTCCGCCGCTATAGGGTGCGGCGTATGACGTACAGCGGAGCGGTCAGGGTCGGCGGACCCGCGGATGTGCACGAGCTGACAGATCTCATGATCTCCAAGGTCGCCGTCGGGCAGATGAACAACAACGCCTATCTGCTGCGCTGCCGTGCCACCGGCGAGCAGTTGCTGATCGACGCGGCCGCCGAGGCCGGGACGCTGCTGCGGCTGATCGGTGCGGACGGCATCGCCTCCGTGGTCACCACGCACCGGCACGGCGACCACTGGCAGGCGCTGGACGAGGTGGTGGCGGCCACCGGGGCGCGCACCCTCGCCGGGCGGTACGACGCCGAGGGCATCCCGGTCCCGACGGACGTCCTCGTGGACGACGGCGACACGGTCCGGGTGGGCGAGATCGCGCTGACCGCCCGCCATCTGACCGGGCACACCCCCGGCTCCATCGCCCTGGTCTACGACGACCCGCACGGCGCCCCGCACCTCTTCACCGGCGACTGCCTCTTCCCGGGTGGCGTGGGCAACACCCGGCAGGACCCGGCGGCCTTCGCGAGCCTGCTCCACGACGTGGAGACCAAGCTCTTCGCCCCTCTGCCGGACGAGACCTGGGTCTACCCCGGCCACGGCCACGACACCACGCTGGGCGCCGAGCGCCCCCACCTCGCGGAGTGGCGCGCACGGGGCTGGTGAACGGCGTACGGCGGCCGGGTGCCCTGGGGCCCCGGCCGCCGTGCCGTGTCCGCACCGCCTCGCGGCGGCCGCCCGCTACTTCTCGGCGCCGGCGTTCTCGTGCTTCTCGCCGGCCGCCTCCAGGGCCTCGGCGTCGGCCGCCTCCCGCTTCTTGTTGGCGATCAGGCTGGTGATCGTGGTGACCACCAGGACGCCGCAGATGACGGAGAGGGAGAACGGGATGGAGATCTCGGGGACGTGCACCCCGGACTCGTGCAGCGCGTGCAGCACCAGCTTGACGCCGATGAATCCGAGGATCACCGAGAGCCCGTAGCTGAGGTGCACCAGCTTCTTCAGCAGACCGCCGATCAGGAAGTACAGCTGCCGCAGACCCATCAGGGCGAAGGCGTTGGCGGTGAAGACGATGTACGGGTCCTGGGTCAGTCCGAAGATCGCCGGGATGGAGTCGAGCGCGAAGAGCACATCGGTGGTGCCGATGGCGAGCATGACCACCATGAGCGGGGTCAGGACGCGCTTGCCGTTGGCGCGGATGAAGAGCTTGGTGCCGTGGTACCGGTCGGCGACACCGAAGCGGCGCTCGATCGTCTTGAGGAGGCGGTTCTCCTCGAACTCCTCGTCCTCCTCGTCGGCCCGCGCCTCCTGGATCAGCTTCCAGGCGGTGTAGATCAGGAACGCGCCGAAGAGGTAGAAGACCCACGAGAAGTTGGCGATGACCGCCGCGCCGGCCGCGATGAAACCCGCCCGCAGCACCAGGGCGATCAGCACGCCGACCAGCAGAACCCGCTGCTGGAGGTGGGAGGGCACCGAGAACTTCGCCATGATCAGGACGAAGACGAAGAGGTTGTCGACACTGAGCGACTTCTCGGTGATGAAGCCGGCGAAGAACTCGCCGGACGGCCGGCTTCCTCCGAAGACCAGGAGTCCGAGTCCGAAGAGCACGGCCAGCGCGATCCAGACGACCGTCCAGATACCGGCTTCCTTGGTCGACACGTCATGGGGTTTGCGCCCGATGAAGAAGTCGACGGAGATGAGGGCGACCAGACCGAGAATGGTCAGCACCCAGAGGGTCCATGAAACGTCCACTGCGCCTCCGGCAGTTCGCTACGGGCTATAGATCAGCGTCGTCGCTGCCGGAGGTCTCCTCCACCCGGGGGCGCGGGCCGCGCGCCGGGCCGGCGCCCCGGGACCGGTCACAGTCCGTATTGACGGGAACGCCGCGATCGGGAGTACTCCCCTCCGCCTGAAGAACAGTACAGGAAACACCAAGAGAAGGTAAAGAGCCGGGCAAAGACTGACCAAAATGGCTGGTCAGAAGGTTGCTTCGGCCAGGTGGACCGTTCAGCGAGGGTCCGCCCGGCGAGCGGCGGCCACCAGAGCGAGCACCTGCTCCAGGACACGGCTGCCCTCCGGCACCCGGCACGGCTCGTACGTCCAGGCGTGGCCCACCCACGGGTCGACGAGGTGGTCGTCGGCGACCGGGGTGACGCGCAGCAGGGACCGCCACAGCGGGTCGAGGACGGGACCGTAGTCGCGCGCGTCCTCGCGGTCGGCCACCATCAGCAGGTGCACGCCCACCGCGGGGCCCTCGTCGGCGAGGTAGCGCAGCTGGGTGACCGCCCGGTCGTCGAAGCCGTGGGGGAAGTCGTTGACGATCAGCAGGTGTTCGCCCGTGTCCAGGTCCGGCGGCAGCGAGTCGGCGGCGCCCGCCCGCACAGCCATCTGCACCAGGTCGACGCGCCGGGTGAGATGGGCGAGGACCGCGCTCACACCCCCGGCGCCGGAGGCGGGCGGCGCCGCCAGGACACCGGCGTCGGTCAGCGGGGCGAGGGCGCCCGCGGCGGCGCCCGCGGGGTCGATGACGTGCACGGAGAACTCGTTCGCCGGGTAGACGGCCAGCAGCCGCGCGGCCAGGGTGACGGCGGTGTCCATGGCCAGGCGGCGCAGCCGGTCCCCGCCCGTCGCCGCGGCGGCCTCGGAGGCCGTGCGCCCGCTGTCGATCCAGACGCCGCGCTCCAGGGGCAGCCGGACCAGCAGCGGGATGCGCAGGTCCGTCCGCTCGGGGAGGTGCAGGTCACCCAGGCGCAGGGCCATGGGGAGCTCCATCGGCACGCGGTAGCCGTGCCAGACGGGGTTGCCCCAGCCGGCGTAGGGGGCCGGGAGCGCGGGCTCGACCACGGCCGACTCGGCGGCGAGCTGGGACAGGTCGCGGTCCAGGACCTCGCGCGCCCGCGCGGTGAGGTCCTGGCACTTGTCCCTGGCCCGCTCGCGTGCCAGGTCGCCCGCGCCGCCCATGCGGTGACGCGGGTCGGACAGGGCCCGGTCGAGCTCCTGCTCCATCCGGGACTCGGCGAAGTCGACGGCGCTGCGGTACGCGGCGACGGCGCGCGCCAGATCCTCGAACATGCCCCAGATCTGGTTGTACAGGCGTTCGTCCATGGACCAGCCGGTGGCGTCACCGGCCACGGGCGGCGCGGGCTGTCCCGGGGCGGCGGCCGGGGCCGTGGGAGGCGGCGGGGGCGGGGCGGAGGTCTGTCGGCGGGGGTGCGCGTAGTCGATCGGCCCCCCGCCCGCGGTGCCCGGAGCGGCGTTGCCGGCCGCCGCCGCGCCCGGGGCCGTGCCCGTGGTGGCACCGGGGGCCGGACCCGTGGTGGGGCCGCCCAGCGGCTCGGACCCGGGCCTCGGCGGGGCCGGGTCGGTGGGGGCCGGTGCGGGGCCCGAGGGGTGGCGGACGCGCTCGCCCTCCGGGGCGCGGGGCGGCGGGGGCGCGACGGAGCGGGCGAGCCCCGAGGCGACGGCGTCCTGGATCGACGCGGCCAGCTCCGCCGCCCGGTCGAGGCCCTGATCGGCGAGCATTCCGGCGAGCCCGGCGGCGTACCCCTGGCCGACCGCGCGGACCTTCCAGGCGCCCTGGCGGCGGTAGAGCTCCAGGGCGGCCACGGCCGACTCGGTGTCCAGGCCGATGAGCGTGAAGGTGGCGATCTCCGTACCGTCGAGACCGGTGACCGCGACGAACGGCGCGGCGACCGCACCGAACCTGGCGGGGTGGCCGGCCCCGGTGGGCAGTGCCAGGAGCACGGTGACCCGGTGGACCGCGCCGGGCAGGGCGTCGAGGTCCACGGCGAGCCGGTGATCGGCGGCGGCCTGCCGCGAGACCTCCAGGCCGGGCAGCCGTGGCGAGCCCGGATGGGCGACCCACTCGGTGCCCCGGACCGTGCCGTGCTCGTCGCCGAGGGTGGCCCCGGCCACCACCGGGCAGCCCGCCGACACCCTGATCTCCAGACGGGTCTGGGGCAAGGTGTGGTTCTGCCCCCGGACCAGCTCGGCCGTCATCGCCCTGTCCCCTCGACGTTCGCGTGGTGCCCTGCCATGGGCGCAGCTCCCGGCGGCGGGTGCCTCCGGGAGCTGCTCGTGCCGGTGGTGGCCGGGGCGGTGCCCCGTCCGGTCGTGCCTACGGGCGCGCGCCTACAGGTGCGGCAGGATCGACGGCATCAGGTCCTGGAAGGTCCGGCCGTTGGCCGGGTTGCCCAGGGCGGTCATCTGCCAGCCGTTGCCCACGCGGTGGACCTTGGCCATGATCTGGGCCGTGTACTGGCCGCCGCCGTCCAGCGTGTAGCGGGCCAGCTCCTGGCCGTTGGTCTCGTCGACGATGCGGCAGAAGGCGTTCTGCACCTCCTGGAACGTCTGGCCGGTGAAGGAGTTCACCGTGAAGACGATCTGGTCGATGTGGACCGGCACCCGCTGGAGGTCGACCAGGATCGCCTCGTCGTCGCCGCCGGAGCCGGCACCGCCGACCAGGTTGTCACCGGTGTGCTTGACCGAGCCGTCGTCGCTGGTCAGGTGGCGGAAGAACACGACGTCCACGGGCTGCTTGTCGGCGAACAGCACCGCCGAGGCGTCCAGGTCGATCTCCCGCGTGCGCGATCCGAACAGACCGCGGCGCGGGGCCGCCTGCCATCCGAGCCCCATCCGTACCGCGGTCAGGGTCCCCCCGTCGCTCTTCTGCAGGCTGATGGCCTGGCCCTTGGTCATGTTGACCGTCACGCGCTGTCCCCTCTCCGCTGCCCCGCACCCGTCGGTGCGCGGTTTCCCCGCACCCTACGCAGTCCGTGGAGGCGAACAGCAGGGATAGGCCGTTTTTGTGTCGGTCCTGCAACACTGCGGGCCCGACCGGGACACCGCGGCCCCACCCGGACACCGCGGCCCTACCCGGACATCGCGGGCCGGACATCGCGGGCCCCACCGGGACACCCGGCCCCACCCGGACACCGCGGGCCCCACCGGGACACCCGCACACCGCGGGCCCCAGCGGTCAGGCCAGCCCCGCCTCCCTCATCTGCCGCAGCTCCTTCTTCAGCTCACCCACCTCGTCACGCAGCCGCGCGGCCACCTCGAACTGGAGATCGGCGGCGGCGGCGCGCATCCGGTCGGTCATCTCCTCGATGATCCCCGCGAGCTCGGCGGCCGGCCGGTCGGTGGCCACCGCCTTCTTCCCCTTGCCCTTGCCCTTGCCACCGGGCGCGTCGGCGGCGTCGGCGGTGACCTTCCCGCCGAGCGTGGGGACGGGCGTCTTGGCGCCCTTGGCCTGGCGGTAGCAGGTGCCGAGCAGCTGTTCGGTGTCGACCTCCTCACGGGCGATGGACGCGACGATGTCGTTGATCTTCTTGCGGAGCGGCTGGGGATCGACCCCGCGTTCGGTGTTGTACGCGATCTGCTTCTCGCGGCGCCGGTTGGTCTCGTCGATGGCCTGGGCCATCGCCGGGGTGATCTGGTCCGCGTACATGTGGACCTGGCCCGAGACGTTGCGCGCCGCGCGGCCGATGGTCTGGATCAGCGAGGTGCCGGACCGCAGGAAGCCCTGCTTGTCCGCGTCGAGGATCGCGACCAGGGACACCTCGGGCAGGTCGAGGCCCTCACGCAGCAGGTTGATGCCGACCAGGACGTCGTACTCGCCGGAGCGCAGTTCGCGCAGCAGCTCGATGCGGCGCAGGGTGTCGACGTCGCTGTGGAGGTAGCGGACCTGGATGCCCAGCTCCAGGAAGTAGTCGGTGAGGTCCTCGGCCATCTTCTTGGTGAGGGTGGTGACCAGGACGCGTTCGTCCTTCTCGGTGCGCTCGCGGATCTCGTGCACCAGGTCGTCGATCTGGCCTTCGGTGGGCTTGACGACGACCTCGGGGTCGACGAGCCCGGTGGGGCGGATGATCTGCTCCACGAATCCGTCGCCCCGGGACATCTCGTACTTGCCGGGGGTGGCGGAGAGGTAGACCGTCTGGTCGATCCGCTTCAGGAACTCCTCCCACTTCAGCGGGCGGTTGTCCAGGGCGGAGGGCAGCCGGAAGCCGTGGTCGACCAGGGTCCGCTTACGGGAGGCGTCACCCTCGTACATCGCGCCGATCTGGGGCACGGTGACGTGCGACTCGTCCAGGACGAGGAGGAAGTCCTCGGGGAAGTAGTCCAGGAGGGTGTTGGGCGCGGTGCCCGGGGAGCGGTCGTCGAAGTGCATCGAGTAGTTCTCGACGCCGGAGCAGGTGCCGATCTGCCGGAGCATCTCGATGTCGTACGTCGTGCGCATCCGCAGCCGCTGGGCCTCCAGCATCTTGCCCTGCTTCTCCAGCTCGGCGAGGCGCTGCTCCAGCTCCCGCTCGATGCCGCCGATCGCCTTCTCCATGCGCTCGGGGCCCGCGATGTAGTGGCTGGCGGGGAAGACGTGGAGCGCGGGGTCCTCGCTGATGACCTCGCCGGTGAGCGGGTGGAGGGTGGAAAGGGCCTCGATCTCGTCACCGAACATCTCGATGCGGACCGCGAGCTCCTCGTAGACCGGGAAGATCTCGATGGTGTCCCCGCGCACCCGGAAGGTGCCGCGGGTGAACGCCAGGTCGTTGCGCGTGTACTGGATCTCGACGAAGCGGCGCAGCAGCTGGTCGCGGTCGATCTCGTCGCCGACCTTGAGCTGGACCATGCGGTCCACGTACTCCTGCGGGGTACCGAGGCCGTAGATGCAGGAGACGGACGCGACGACCACCACGTCACGCCGGGTGAGCAGGGAGTTCGTCGCGGAGTGGCGCAGCCGCTCGACCTCCTCGTTGATCGAGGAATCCTTCTCGATGTAGGTGTCCGACTGCGGGACGTACGCCTCGGGCTGGTAGTAGTCGTAGTACGAGACGAAGTACTCGACGGCGTTGTTCGGGAGGAGCTCGCGGAACTCGTTGGCCAGCTGGGCGGCGAGCGTCTTGTTCGGCGCCATCACCAGGGTGGGGCGCTGGAGCTTCTCGATCATCCAGGCGGTCGTCGCCGACTTCCCGGTGCCGGTCGCGCCGAGCAGGACGACGTCCTTCTCCCCGGCGCGGACGCGCCGCTCCAGCTCGGCGATGGCCGCGGGCTGGTCACCGCTGGGCTGGTAGGGACTGACGACCTCGAAGGGCGCCACCGAACGTTCGATCTGAGAGACAGGCCGCATGGTCACCACGGTACGACCCCCCACTGACAACGGCGTCGGATCAGTGGTTCCGCGGCGACCGGTACCCCCCGTGGGAGGCGGTCTCGTAGGGCCCGCGCGGCCCCTGGACGGGGACCGGGGAGACCGGCCGGCCGGTGCCCCGGGGACCGCCGCCCCCGCCGCGGTCCCCCGGCGCGTCCGGGTGGCGCCCGCCCGTGACCACCAGCGGGTCGATGACCACCACGACACCGGCGAGCAGCAGGAAGCAGCACGGTCCGACGAGCATGGGCAGCAGCAGGGAGGACGGGGTCTCACCGGTCGCCGCGACGGCGGCACGCTCCACGTGCACGTGGAGCGCGGCCATCCCGGTGTAGTGCATCCCGCTGACCGCGGCGCTCATGACCAGGCTCGCCCCGAGACCGGCCAGGAAGCCGCGGACGGAGACGGCCGCCCACAGCGCCGCGGTCGCCGCGACGACGGCGATGACGACGGAGAGCGCGACGGTGAGCGTGTCGTAGGCGAACTGCCCTTCGAAGAGGACCCCGGCCATGCCCAGGTAGTGCGTGGACGCCATCCCGAGACCGGTGAGGGTGCCGCCCGTGACCAGGGCCATCCGTGTCGCGCCCCGGTAGCCGACGACGAAGATGCCGAGACCGGCCATCACGACCGCCACGCCGAGTCCGGCGAAGGTGAGCACCCGGTCATAGCCGACGGGGGTCTCCTGGACGGTGAAGCCGAGCATGGCGACGAAGTGCATCGTCCAGATGCCGGAGCCCAGCGAGGTGGCGCCTAGGGAGAGCCAGCCCGCACGGGCGGGTCCCCGCGCGCGCAGGGACCGCACGGTGCAGCTCAGACCGAGTGCCGCGCCGAGGCAGGCCATCAGGAACGCCACGACGGGTGTCACGAGGCCGTAGCTGAAACCGTCGACTGTGCCCTGCATGCTGGTACGCCCTTCGCGGAGGCCCGGGTTCGGGGGTGACCCTAAAGGGCGAGGCCCGGCAAGCAAACGTAAGAACGGCATTTTATCCGTCCGCGCACCGCCCGCCGAGCCGGTACCCGACATTCCGTTCACATGACGGCCATCAGCGGCCCGCCCTCCGTTGGGGGGCGCGTGCGACTCTCGGCGGGACCGCGAAACCGATGCGAGGAGTAGCCGTGCCCGTACGCTCCGCAACCACCTCCGGCGCCGTCGCCGTCCTGCTCGGCGGCTGTGTCCTGCTGCCCGCGGCCCAGGCGCCGACGGCGGTCGCGCACCACAGTCCGGTGATCCACGCCCACCGGGGCGCGTCCGCGTACGCCCCGGAGAACACCCTCGCCGCCGTGGACGCGGCCGACGCCCGGGGGATCGCCTGGGTGGAGAACGACGTGCAGCTCACCAGGGACGGTGTGCTCGTCGTCCTGCACGACACCACCCTGGCCAGGACCACCGACGCCGAGCAGGTCTTCCCGGGCCGCGCGCCCTGGGCGGTCAGGGACTTCACCGCGGCGGAGATCGCCCGGCTGGACGCGGGCGGCTGGTTCGGCGCGCGGTACGCCGGTGCCCGGGTGCCGACCCTGAAGCAGTATCTGGACCGTGTCGAGCGCAACCACCAGAAGCTCCTCCTGGAGATCAAGAGCCCGGAGATCTACCCCGGCATCGAGAAGGAGATCCTGCGGGTGCTGAGCCGCGAGGGATGGCTGGACCGCGAGCACGTCGCGCACCGGCTGGTCGTCCAGAGCTTCGGTGCAGAGAGTGTGAAGGTTGTCCACGAGCGGCGTCCGGACGTCGTCACGGGCTTCCTGGGCACCCCCGCGGTGGCCGATCTGCCGTCGTACGCGGCGTTCACGGACCAGATCAATCCGGCCTGGACGACGATCGACGCCGACTACGTGGCCGCGGTGCGACGGGTGAAGGGCGCCCACGGCAAACGCCTCCGGGTGAACACCTGGACGGTCAACGACGCTGCGAAGGCGGCCGAGGTCGCCGGCTTCGGGGTGGACGGCATCATCTCCAACAACCCCGACGTCGTCCGGGACGCCACCCGCTGAGGAAGCCGGCCGCGCCGGTGCTCCTGTCGCTGTCAGTGCCGGGCCGTACGGTGGTCGCATGGAGAACGACGAGCGGACCGCCGGGCGGAGCGTGGAGTGGACCGTCGTGGGCAGCGACATCGGACCGCTCCTGCTCGCGGCGACCGGGGCGGGCCTGGTGACCGTGGTCTTCCACGCCCGTCCCGCGGTCCGGGACGGCGCGCTGGCCCGGCTCCGGACGCGGCTGGGCACCGAGCCCGTACGGGCACCGGACTCGGCGCGGCTCGCGGAGCCGGTGCGTCAGCTCGACGCGTACTTCGCGGGCGGGCTGCGGGAGTTCACGCTGGACCTCGACTGGTCACTGACCGCCGGGTTCAACCGCGAGGTGCTGAGCGAGCTCGCGTCGGGCGTTCCGTACGGCACGGTCGTCGGCTACGGCGACCTGGCCGACCGGGTGGGGCAGCCCGGGGCCGCACAGGCGGTCGGCGCGGCCATGGGGTCCAACCCGCTGCCGGTGGTGGTGCCGTGCCACCGGGTGGTGGAGAGTGGTGGGGGCCTCGGAGGCTTCGGAGGCGGGCTGGAGACGAAGCGGCGGTTGCTGGCGCTCGAAGGGATACTCCCGCAGCCCCTCTTCTGACCTTCTGACCTTCTGCCCTTCTGACCGCCGCCTGCCGACCGCCGTCCCGCGCCCGGACCTCCGTGCGCGGCCGGCCCGGCCAGGACCCGTCCACGACTACCGGCCCGGCCAGGACCCGTCCACGCGGACAGCCCCGCCGGTGCTCACGCCCCGGTCCCGGTCCACGCGGGATGGCGCGGGTCGTCGGCCCGTACCGTCACGTCCGCGCGTTCGGCGGGCGCCACCTCCTCCTCGTACCGCGCGTAGGCCGGCAGCGTCCACCGTTCGCCCTCTTCGGTACGGCGGCGCAACGCCCCCGGCGACAGGCTCAGATGGACCCCGAGGTCGAACGGGAACCACCGCCCGAGCAGCAGCGGGCCGTGCAGGATCAGCACTCCGCCGTCGGGCAGCGGCCGGTAGGGACTGCGGGTGGCCCGGTCGGTGGCGGGGTCCCAGAGGTCGGGCAGCACCCGCCCGCTGCCGCCCGGCTCCAGCGGCCGGAACACCTCGCGCCACAGCGCGCCGGTGTCGAACCAGCCGTCGGCGTACGCGTCGGGGTCCTCCTTGCCGTACTCGAAGCGCAGACTCGCCGGGCGGAGGAAGCCCCAGGCGGACACGGTGAGCACGGGCCGGCCACGGGCCCGCAGCACCTCGGCGAGCCGCTCGGCCGGTGCGTCGGGGCGGGCTGCCGTGGCCCCGTCCACGCCGATCCTGAGCCGGGTTCCGCCGTCCGCCGGTTCCAGGGCGTCGGCGCGGTCGGCCAGGGCGTCGGCCAGGCGTTCCCAGGTGATCGGTTCGAAGCGCACGCCTCCATCATCACCCGGGGTGCGCACCGCACGTCCGCCGACGCCTCGCACCCGGACCGCCCGCCGGGCGGGGGCGGCCCCTCCCCCTTCCCGGCCCGGTCCCACGCGTCAGCGGGAGCCCTCCCGCTGCCGCAGCAGCCTGGTGATCTGCCGGACGAGTTCCTCGTCGCTCGCGGAGGCCGCGCCCTTGCCGGACACGAGGTCGTCGAGCCGTGCCGCGGTCCGGAAGTCGTAGGCGCGCTCCTCTTCCTGCCCGGGGACGTGGTCGTACTCCCCCCGCGCGCGGAATCCGACGGTCAGGTCGACGGCCTTCGCGATGAGCCAGGTCAGGATGAAGGAGAACGCGATCACGGAGACGATCGCCACGAACTGTTTGCCCAGCAGGGCCCAGCCGCCGCCCTCGAAGAGGCCCTTCTGTCCGCTGATCCGCGCGGTGGCGAAGAGGCCGACCATGACCAGCCCGATGAATCCGCCGACGCCGTGCACCCCGACCACGTCGAGGGTGTCGTCCACGCCGAAGCGGTACTTGAGGGTGATCGCGAAGGCGCTGACCGCGCCGACGACCAGCCCGGTGACGACCGCGCCGAGCGTGTCGATCTCGCCACAGGCGGGGGTGATGGCCACCATGCCCGCGACGGCGGACGAGACGACACCCACGGTGGTGACGCTGCCGGTGCGCCACTTCTCCACCAGGGGCCAGGTCACCATGGCGCCCGCGGCGCCCAGTTGCGTGTTGATGAACGCGGCGGCCGCCGTCCCCTGGTCGGTCAGCGCGGAGCCGGAGTTGAAGCCGAACCAGCCGAACCAGAGGAGTGCCGCGCCGACCACGACGAGCGGGATGTTGTTCGGCCGCTCCTCCCGGCGGGTGAAGTCGCGCGGGGCGCGCAGCACGAGCGCCACGGCCAGGCCGGCGACCCCGGAGTTCAGCTCCACCGGCAGACCGCCCGCGAAGTCGAGCGCGCCGAGGTGCTTGACGATCCAGCCGTCCTGGTCGAAGACCCAGTGGGCGAGGGGGACGTAGACGATCAGCAGCCACAGGACGACGAAGACCAGCCAGCCCCTCATCGTGGCCCGGTCGGCGATCGAGCCGCTGATCAGGGCGACGGTGATGATCGCGAACCCCATCTGGAACGTGCTGTAGACGTAGGTGGGGATGTGGCCGGTCAGCGTGGTGAGTCCGATGTCGTGCATGAACGCGTGGTCGAGGTTGCCGATGACCCCCGCGCCGCCCACATCCGGGCCGAACGCCAGCGTGTAGCCGATCGCCCACCACACCAGCGTCCCGAAGGCGAGCGCGGCGAAGCTCATCTTGATCATCATCAGGACGTGCTTGGTCCGCACCATGCCGCCGTAGAAGAACGCCAGTCCCGGCGTCATCAGCAGCACCATGGCGGTGGCGGCGAGCAGCCAGGCCGTGTCGCCGGAGTCGTACGCGGGGGGCATCGGCGCGGGGGCGGTGTTCATCGGCGGGATACCTCGCTGGGGGGCTCGACGGGACGGGGGGACGGGGGCGTCACGGCTTGCGCACGGCGGGCGCCGGGCATCCGGTGAGGAGCCGGTGTACGGAGTTCCAGGCGGCGGTGTGCGCGGCGGCGACCCGGACGGGGCTGTCGTCCAGGAGACGCAGCCAGGCGCCGCACTCCCGGGGCAGCACGCTCACCCCGTACGTGACGCCGTGGCCGGCCACCGCCTCGTGCAGGGTGTCGGCGATCTCGGTGGCCGGGGCACGGTCGCTGACGGCGAAGAGTGAGCACACGTGGTCGTGCCCGGCGAAGACCGCCGGGCCGGTCACGCTGTCGCCGGGCATCCCCGTGTCCGCGCCCAGCCGCAGGGTGTCGACGGCCAGGAGCGTGCCGTCGGGCCGGGTGACGCGCAGGTCGGTCGCGAGCACCCGGTAGTCGTGGCGCTCGCCCCGGGCGAGCCGTCCGGCGGTCACGGTGTCGCCCAGGACGACGGTGGCGCCGGGAGCGACCGTGACCTCGGTGTCCTGGTAGAACCGGGCGTCCGCGAACGGGATCACGGGGTCGGGGAGGTACTCGACGTACGCGCCCTCGTCCGCCGTCAGACGGACGCGCTGGCTGGCGTAGTCGTGTTCCATCCGGAACACCTTGGTGGCGGCCTGGGTGGTCAGGTGCACCTGGGTGCCGGGACCGCACCGGAAGTCCATCCGGTAGCGGTCGGCCTGGGTGACGCCGGCACCGGTGGCCATCAGGCAGACATAGGTCATGCCGGGCATGGCCGGGTCGGTCCACAGCGGCCGGATGAGCTGGAGCGGCGACTTCTGGTAGCGCTCCACGAGCTCGGTGCGCCCACCCCGCACGGCGAAGGCCAGGTCGAGTACGCCGACCTTGGCCGCCGAGCCGGGGGCGAGCGTGTCCGGCACGGACGCCAGCGCCGCCACCTCGGGCGGCAGCCGTACGACGCTGTAGTACCCGGGGTCGAGCCGGTCGGGCCTGGTGCTCGGCAGGGTGGGCGGCACGTCAGATCAGCACCTTGCGGCGCGACTCCAGGAAGCTCGCCACCTCGTCGACGCCCACCCCGGTGAGGCAGTCGGTCAGGACGACCGGGCGGTTCTCGCGGACCCGGTGGGCGTCGGACTCCATGATGCCGAGGTCGGTACGGACGTACTTGGCGATGTCGATCTTGTTGATGACGAGCAGCTCCGAGTCGGTGATGCCCGGCCCCCGCTTGCGCGGCATCTTCTCGCCCTCGGCGGTGTCCAGGACGAACACGAAGACGTCGACGAGGGCGGGGCTGAACGTCAGGGTGAGGTTGTCGCCGCCGGACTCGTAGAAGAGGGTGTCCGTGTCGGGGAAACGCTCCAGCATCTCGGCGCCGGCCGCGAGGTTCATCGTCGGGTCGTCGCGTACGGCGGTGTGCGGACAGGCGCCCGTCTCGACACCGACGACGCGCTCCGGTTCCAGCACACCGTCCAGGGTGCGGCGGATGTGCTGGGCGTCCTCCTGGGTGTAGATGTCGTTGGTGATGACGGACGGGCGGCGGCCGCGCTGGATCATCATCGGCACCAGCGCCTCGATGAGGGCGGTCTTGCCGGATCCGACCGGTCCGCCGATGCCGATGCGCAGTACGTTGTCGTCCATGGTGCTCCCTGGCTGGTCGTGGGGTGGATCAACGGGTGGGTCAACGGTGGGCCGACGGGCGGGCCGGCGGCGTCTCAGCTGGCGAAGAGCCGTGCCTCCGCCCGCTCGTGACGGCCCGACATGATGTCGGAGGCGAAGACGGTGGCGCCGACGTCGGCGAGTTCCCGCCGCAGCGCCGCCTCGACGGTCCTCTCGATGACGGGCGTCATGGCGTGCAGCATGGTCTGGGCCCGGCGGTGGTCGGTCAGCCGCAGGCGCAGGGCCGCCCCCGCGAAGCTCGCGCAGAACGCGAACAGGTCGGAGGCGACGGCCTGGCGGACCGGCACACCGGTGGCGGCGTAGACGATCCCGGCCGCCACCGCCTGGGTCCCGGGTACCTCACGGCGTACGACGCGGGCGAAGTACGCGCCGATCTCCGGCCGGTCGTAGACCTCGGCGGCCAGGTCGAGGAGCTGCCTGCCGGTGCGGGTGGCGGCCCGGCGCATCTCCTGCCCGAGCTTGGTGGCGAACAGGTGCTCGTCGACGGCCGCCACGGTTTCCGGCCGCCCCGCCCGGGTGGCGCGGTGGGCGAGGGCGAGCGCGGTGGCGTCGGCCGGGCCGACACCGTGCAGCAGCAGGGACTCCAGCAGGCCGGGCAGGCTGCCAGAGTCGACCGCGCCCGCCTGCGCGAAGCCCTCCAGGCTGTGGGACAGGGTGTAGAAGCCGCTCGGGAAGGCCGAGTCGGTCAGCTGGAGGCTGACCAGCAGCTGACCGAGGGGCGGCTCCCCGGCCCCAGGCCCGGAGCCCGTCCCGGACCCCGCCCCGACCCGGGGGCCGGGGCCGGGGCCCGTGGTGTCGCACTCTTCCTGGTACATCGCGCCTAAACCAGGAAGTACAGGTGGTTGAGGGGGAGTTCCTGGGCCGGGTCGATGGTGGCGACCTTGCCGTTGAGCGTGACCTTGAACGTCTCCGGGTCGACCATGATGTCCGGCAGCTCGCTGTTGCGGACCATGTTGTGCTTGCCGATGGTCCGGGTGCGGCGCACCGGCAGGACCGTGCGTTCCAGGCCGAGTTCGGCCGGGACGCCCGCCGCGATGCCCGCCTGCGACATGAACGTGACGTGGGTGGCCTGCTGCGCCTTGCCGTACTGCCCGAACATCGGACGGTAGATCACCGGCTGCGGGGTGGGGAGCGAGGCGTTGGGGTCGCCCATCTGCGCCCAGGAGATGATGCCGCCCTTGATGACCATCTTGGGCTTGGCGCCGAAGGAGTGGATGGGCCAGAGCACGATGTCGGCGAGCTTGCCCTTCTCGATCGAGCCCACGTGGTCCGCGATGCCGGTGGCGATGGCGGGGTTGATGGTCACCTTGGCGAGGTAGCGCAGGACCCGCTGGTTGTCGTTGCGCTCGGAGTCGCCCTCCAGCACCCCGAGCTTGTCCTTGCAGTGGTGGGCGGTCTGGAAGCAACGGGTGACGGACTCCCCGACCCGGCCCATGGCCTGCGAGTCGGAGGAGAACATGCTGATCACACCGAGGTCGTGCAGCACGGTCTCGGCGGCGATGGTCTCGGCGCGGACGCGGCTGTCGGCGAAGGAGACGTCCTCGGGGATGTCGTGGCTGAGGTGGTGGCAGACCATGACCATGTCCAGCAGCTCGTCCACCGAGTTCTTGGTGTACGGGAGCGTCGGGTTGGTCGAGGAGGGCAGGATGTTCGGCTCGCCGGTCACCCGCAGGATGTCGGGGGCGTGGCCGCCGCCCGCGCCCTCGCTGTGGAAGGTGTGGATGGTGCGGCCGTCGATCGCGGAGCGGGTGTCCTCGAAGAACCCGCTCTCGTTGAGGCTGTCGGTGTGGATGGCGACCTGCACGTCGTGCGCGTCGGCGACGTTCAGGGCGTTGTCGATCACGGCGGGGGTCGCGCCC
Organism: Streptomyces halstedii; assembly: GCA_000720535.1. GTDB lineage: Bacteria > Actinomycetota > Actinomycetes > Streptomycetales > Streptomycetaceae > Streptomyces > Streptomyces halstedii. The sequence continues at coordinate 121,025 of JOAZ01000005.1, read as the reverse complement.
CAGTCCTCGTGGACCTTCAGGGCACAGGCGCCGGCGACGACCTGCTCGTTGAGGGCCTCCGGCAGGCTGCCGTTGCCCTTGCCCATGATCCCGAGGTTGACCGGGACGCTCTCCGCGGCCTGGAGGAGCCGGGCGATGTTGTACGGGCCCGGCGTGCAGGTGGTGCCGTTGCTGCCGTCGGACGGGCCGGTGCCACCGCCGATCAGGGTGGTGATGCCGTTGGTGAGGGCCTGTTCGGCCTGCTGGGGCGCGATGAGGTGGACGTGGCTGTCGATGGCGCCCGCCGTGGCGATCAGGTGCTCGCCCGCGATGGCCTCGGTGCCGGGGCCGATGATGAGACCGGCGTCGACCCGGTCCTGGGTCTGCGGGTTGCCCGACTTGCCGATCCCGGCGATGAAGCCGTCCTTGATGCCGATGTCGCACTTCACGACACCGACGACGGGGTCGATGAGCACCACGTTGGTGATGACGGTGTCGAGGGCCCCCTGGGCGGCGGTGGCCTGCGGGTCGGACGCCATGCCGTCGCGCATGGTCTTGCCGCCGCCGTAGAGGACCTCGTCCCCGTACTGTCCCTCGCTGTAGTCCTTCTCGACCTCGACGACGAGGTTGGTGTCGCCGAGGTGGAAGCGGTCACCGACCGTCGGACCGAACATGTCGGTGTACTGCTTGCGCGGCAGGATGGGCATCAGCGCGAACCCTTCTTCTGCTTGGAGTCCTTCGACTTGGCGTCCTTCTGCTTGCCCGCTCTGTCCGGGCTCCCGCCGGCGGTGTCCCCCGCACCGGCGAAGCCCCGCTCGATCGCCTTGCGGACGGCCTCGACCTTGGCCGGGTGCGAGACGAGGCTGCCGTTGAGCAGGCCGCTGAACCCGACGAGGCGTCCGGTTCCCGCGTACTCGCAGAGCTCGACCTCGCGTGTCCCGCCGGGTTCGACGCGTACGGAGGTGCCGGCGGCGATGTTGAGGTGCATGCCCAGCGCCTTCTGCCGGTCGAACGACAGCGCTGAGTTGACCTCGAAGAAGTGGTAGTGGGAGCCGACCTGGATGGCCCGGTCACCGGTGTTCTCGACGGTGAGCCGGACGGTCCGGCGGCCGGCGTTGATCTCGATCGATCCCTCGCCGTACAAATACTTCTGACGGAAAGTCATGCGGTGCTCCTGGTGACGTGGTCCGCGCCGTGGACATGCGGGTGCGGATGCGTGTGCGAGTGCGTCGGTCCGTGGCTGTGGCCACCGTGGGTGTGGTCGTGCCCCTCACCCGGCGGGTGGGTGTGGGAGTGGCCGTGGTCGTCGGCGGCGGTCAGCCCGGCGGCGATGCCGTCGTCCCGCCGTTCGGTCCAGCGCCGCCGGGCGTCGGCCACCCGCTCGGCGAGGATCCGGGCCAGCGCCGCGCGGGAGAGGAGGGGGCCGGCGGACGCCACCTCGACGTCCGGGGAGCCGGGCACCTCGGGAAGGGGGAACCCGGCGGGCAGCAACGTCACCCGGGACGCCCCGAGCAGCCCGCAGCGCCGTACCCCTTCGGCGGGACCGGGGGCGCCTCCGGTGAACGCGACCTCGACCGGCGGCCGGTCCGCGTAGCCGTGGACCAGCCGGGCGATCCGGTACAGCTCGGCGTCGTCGAACAGCCCGCCGGCCGGGGCGGTGACGAGCAGCGCCGAGGTCCGCGCCGTGCGGTTCGCCGCCGCCCTCAGCCAGCCGATCAGATGCTGGGCCGTGCCTAACGGTTCGGCCAGCAGCGTCCCGGAGGTCTGTACGGCGGGCAGCGCGCGCAGGGTGCGGGCGGTGTCCGCGACGAGCTCGGGGTCCCTGCCCAGGGTCATCGGGACGACGCACGCCCACTCGCCCGAGCGCTTCACCCGGGCCAGGGCGCGGATCAGTTCACGTCCGCCGGGGACGACGAGGACGTCCGGGCCCGCGAGTTCGCCCAGCGCCTCGCCGTCTCCGGCCTCGTGGCCGCGGACGGCCACCACGCGGCAGCGGTCGGCCACGGCTCAGCCGCCGACGGGGTCGTGGCAGGAGACCAGCTTGGTGCCGTCCATGAAGGACGCCTCGACCTGGAGCAGTCCGAGCATCTCCCGCACACCCGGCATGGTGTCCTTCTCGGAGACGATGTGGCGGCCGAGCTCCATGCAGTCGGCGACGCTCTTGCCGTCCCGCGCGGCCTCCAGGATCGCCTCGGTGATCAGCGCGACGGACTCGCTGTAGTTGAGCTTGAGCCCACGCCCCTGGCGTTTGCGGGCCAGGTCGGCCACCACGTACACCAGCAGCTTGTCGATCTCGCGGGGGGCGAGGTTCATCGTCGGTACCTTCCTCAGGATGTCGTCGGGTCGTCGGGGAGGGGCGGACGGGGACCGGCGGGTCAGCCGGTCCGGCGCAGACGCGAGAACAGGGGCACGGCGGCCATGAGCGTCCAGGTCGTGAGGATGAAGGGCCAGGTGAAGGTGTGGCCCCCGAAGGGTTTGAACAGGGAGGTCAGTGAGGCCGTGAGACCGGTGGTGGCGGCGGCGCCGACGAGGGCGTACACGCCGTTCCAGACGGTGGGCGTGAGGAAGACCGCGCCGATGGCGATGGCGACCAGGACGGCGTTGTACCCGTAGATGCCCGCGGCGATCTGCGCCGTCGGGGCGCCGAGGGCCCAGGCGGCCACGATGCCCACGATGCTGCCCCCGGCGGCGAACAGGCCGACCCGTACTCCCGCGCAGGCCAGCCCGACGAGCATGATGAGGCCGACGTACCACTCCTCCACCAGGAAGATCTGCGACACGTTGGTGAAGAAGCCGTGCCACAGGTCGTGCCAGGACATGCCGGTGTCACCGGAGGTGGGGTTGACCTGCTTGGGGGCGCCGTGCCAGATCCGTTCGAAGGAGGGCGCGCCGATCACCATGACGCCCGAGACCAGGCAGAACGGCGCGGTGAGGGCGGTCAGGCCGTACGGGCTGAGCAGAGTCGTCAGCGTCGAGGTGAGCAGGGTGGCCATGATCGCCCCGATGACGGCGAGCACGTAGGTGGCGGGGTGGTGGCCGAGGAAGACGACCAGGGCGATGCCGGTGAGGCACCCGCAGTACCCCTGGAGGCCGAGGGCGATGTTCGACCGGTTCACACCCAGCGCGTAGGCGGTGGCCGTGGAGACCACGGTGCCCAGCGTGGCGAAGAGGCCGACGCGCCAGCCGGCGCTCCACAGCGCGGCGAGGATGAACAGGCCGGTCCAGATGAGGGGCTGGAGGTCGACCTGCCCGACTCCGCGTACCGAGGCCAGCAGGAAGCCGGAGGGTTCTCTCTTCTGCAGCTTTTCGAGGATGGCCGGTTCGGCGACGGGCACGGGTGACTCCAGCCTTCGGTGAGCACCGGGCCGATGGCCGGCATCGCTCACAGGGACTTATGTCTGTGTTTCGGACGTCAGACCTAAGAAGAGTGCACTTCATGAGCTTTCGCCGTGTTTTGATGCGCTATTCAGGGCTCACGGTTCACCGGAGCCGCGCCCTCCACGAATCGGCTCATTCAGCCCAATACGGTAACGTCATGCTCCAGAAGATGGCTTTGCACGCCCATACGCACCCGGATCACCATCCCGGCATCCAGCGTTCCGTCGTGGCCGCCGTCGCGGTCGGCGGAGCCCTCGGAGCCTGCGCCCGCTACGGCGCCGAGCGGCTGTGGCCCACCGGCGGAACGCACTTTCCCTGGACGATCCTGCTGGTCAACACGGTGGGGTGCTTCCTGATGGGGATCCTGATGGTGACCCTCAAGCTGCGCTTCCCCGACGCCCCCCGGCTCATCAGCCCCATGCTGGGTACCGGGGTGCTCGGCGGGTTCACGTCGTTCTCGCACTACACGGACGGGGTGCGCCGGCTGTTCGAGGCGGGACGGCCCGGCTACGCGACCGGCAATCTGCTGCTGACGGTGGTGACGTGCCTGGCGGGGGTGTCTGCGGGCGCCGTGCTGACCCACCTGGTGCTCCGCGGCGGCTACCGCCCGCAGGGCGGTACGCGATGACCTGGCTGCTCGTGATCGCGGGGGCGCTCGTCGGGGCGCCGGTGCGCTATCTCCTCGGTGTGGACGCCAAGTACCGCCTCGGCGGCTCCTTCCCGTGGGGCACGCTCGCGGCCAACGCCGCCGCCTGCCTGGTGCTGGGGTTCGTCGCCCGGGGAGCCGTGGACGGAGGGCTGGGGTCGAACGTCCACCTGCTGCTGGCCACCGGGTTCTGCGGCGCCCTGTCGACCTGGTCGACCTTCTCCTACGAACTCCTGACGCTCACCTCGGCCCGCCGGCTCGCGGTGGCGGCGGGGTACCTGGTGCTCAGCGTCGGAGGAGGCGTCGGGCTCTCGTTCGCCGGGGCGGCGGTGGCGGACGTGGTGTTCTGACCGGTCCGGCCGCGGTGGCCGGGGAAAACCGGCGCCGCGCGCCGCGCCGCTGCCGCATGATGCTCCGTATGGATCTCGCATACGCCCGCCGGTTCGCGGCCCGTTGGCAGGACGACTGGAACTCCCACGACCTGGACCGCGTCCTGGCCCACTACGCCGAGGACGTGACCTTCAGTTCGCCGATGATCGCCCGGCTGACCGGCGACGAGGCCGGGACGCTGCACGGCAAGGCGGCGCTGCGCGCCTACTGGTCCACGGGGCTGGAGAAGATCCCCGACCTGGAGTTCGAGGTGATCGACGTCCGGGCGGGCGTCGACGCGCTGGTGATCGACTACCGCAACCAGATCGGCGGCCGGGTGTACGAGGTGCTGACGTTCCGGGACGGGCTGATCGTCTCCGGCTTCGGCGCGTACGGCGAGACGCCCGCCGTCTGACGGGCGTCCCCGGCGGTCCGGGGCCGGCGCGGGACCGGTTTCGCGCGGGGGCCCGGGGGGCCGGGGCCCGGCGGCGGGCGGGCGGGTCAGGGCCTCACCTCGCCGACGGACAGTCCACCGCTTCGGCGTCCTCGGAGAGTTCGCTGCCCTCGGGGAGCAGGTAGGTCACCCACAGCACCACGGGTTCGCTGCCCAGGTTGCGCCCGACGTGCCGGTGGTCCTTCCCGGACGGTTCTATGAACGTCGTACCGGCGGGTGACACCTCGACCGAGCAGTCGTCGAGGGTCCGGGTCAGCGTCCCGGCCTTGACGACGGCGATCAGCTGCCCGCGGTGGGTGTGCCAGCCGGTCGAGCCGCCGGGCAGCACGGTGATCTCCCGGACGGTCACGTCCGTACGGCCCTTGGGTGCCTTCACCTTCAGCTTGCCCTGGGACGTGCCCTCGGCGACGACGGTGGCGCTCACACCGCTGCCCGGCGTCGCGACGGCCGCCGCGGGCACCAGGCCGAGGGCCGCCGCGCAGGCGACCGCGAATATCAGGTGGCGCGCTGTCCTCCACCGCCCCCGGCCCGTCTCCCGCCGCGCTCCCGGCCCGTTCGCCCCTGCCACCGCGCTGAACCTCATGGACAACTCCCTCGCCTCTCACACCACGTGAACAGCCATACGCTACGCGTGAGTTGAGCGGACGTCAGCAGGGAGCGACTACCGGAGGCCCCGGATCTCGTCGGCCAGCGCGCTCTCTCCGCGCACCTCGATCCCGCCGTCCGCGACGGCCTCCGCCAGGGTGCCTTCGCCGCGCCCCAGGGCCAGGCAGACGTCCGCTCCGAGGACGAGGCGGACGTCGGCGTCCGCGGCCGGGCCGTAGCCGTACACCTCCGCACCGGCGAGGTTCTCCCCCACGCGGAGGTGGAACTCCCCCTCGTCCAGGCGCACTTCCACGGTCCCGGAGCAGGTGAGCCGCTCCATCGCGCGCAGCAGGGGCAGGGCGAACCAGTGGGCGCGCACCGCGTCGGTGGGACGGCGTTCGGCGAGGGCGGGGGCTCCCCAGTGGGCGAGTGCGGTGAGGACGGGCAGGAGTCCCCGGCCGTGCTCGGTGAGTTCGTAGACCGAGGCGGCGGCGGGCGGGGGCAGCCTGCGGCGTACGGCCAGGCCGCCCTGCTCCATGTCCTTGAGGCGGGAGGCGAGCACATCCGTGCTGACGCCGGGCAGGTCGGCGTGGAGATCGGTGTAGCGGCGGGGGCCCGCCAGCAGTTCACGGACGATCAGCAGCGTCCACCGGTCCCCCACGGAGTCGAGGGCTCGGGCGGTGGCGCAGAACTGGTCGTAACTCCGGCGGCGGGCAGGGCGTGTCGCTGGCTGCGGCTGACGTGGCATGCGACGCAGTCTAGACATGTTGTTGGACTTTCCAAGCCCGAGCTTGGTAAAACCAAGTATCGCAATTCGGGTTGGGGAGGCACGCATGGAGTTCCGGCAGTCCAGCAAGCTCGACGAGGTCTGTTACGAGATCCGGGGCCCGGTCATCGAACAGGCCAACGCGCTGGAGGAGGCGGGCCACAGCGTGCTGCGCCTCAACACGGGCAATCCCGCGCTCTTCGGCTTCGAGGCTCCCGAGGAGATCGTCCAGGACATGATCCGGATGCTTCCCCAGGCGCACGGCTACACCGATTCCCGCGGCATCCTGTCGGCCCGCCGCGCGGTGGCGCAGCGGTACCAGGCGATGGGGCTGACCGAGGCCGGGGTGGACGACGTCTTCCTGGGCAACGGGGTCTCCGAGCTGATCTCCATGGCCGTGCAGGCGCTCCTGGAGGACGGCGACGAGGTCCTGATCCCGAGCCCCGACTATCCGCTGTGGACCGCCGTGACCACCCTCGCGGGCGGCAAGGCCGTGCACTACACCTGCGACGAGGGCGCGGACTGGAATCCGGACCTCGCGGACATGGCGTCGAAGATCACCGACCGCACCCGGGCCGTGGTCATCATCAACCCGAACAACCCGACCGGCGCGGTCTACCCCCGGGAGGTCCTCGACGGGATCCTCGACCTGGCGCGCCGTCACGGGCTGATGGTGTTCGCGGACGAGATCTACGACCAGATCCTCTACGACGACGCCGAGCACCACCCGGTGTCGGTGCTGGCGCCGGATCTGCTCTGCCTGACCTTCAGCGGGCTGTCCAAGACGTACCGCGTGGCCGGATTCCGTTCCGGGTGGATGGTGGTGTCGGGGCCGCGGCAGCACGCCCGCGGCTATCTGGAGGGGCTGACCACGCTGGCCTCCATGCGGCTGTGCCCCAACGCGCCCGCCCAGTACGCGATCCAGGCCGCGCTCGGCGGCCGCCAGTCGATCCGGGAGCTCGTCGCCCCGGGAGGCAGGCTGCGTGAGCAGCGCGACCGCGCGTGGGAACGGCTGAACGAGATCCCCGGGGTGTCGTGTGTGAAGCCGAAGGGCGCGCTGTACGCGTTCCCGCGCATCGACCCGAAGGTGCACGCCATCGTGGACGACGAACGGTTCGTCCTGGACCTGCTGCTGCGGGAGAAGATCCAGGTGGTGCAGGGCACCGGCTTCAACTGGGCGCGCCCGGACCACTTCCGGATCCTGACCCTGCCCCACGCCGACGACCTCGACGCGGCGATCAGCCGTATCGGCCGCTTCCTGAACGGCTACCGCCAGTGATCTGCGTGACCTGCCACGTCCCCGTGGGCACCCAGTTCGCCACGCCGGAGCTGGTGGGGGCGATCGTGGAGGGCGGGCTCGATCCCGCCGAGGACCCCGGCTGGGCGGATTCCGGCGCGGCCTCACCGGCCGAGTACGCGCGCTGGGCGGGTCATCTGTGCGGTATGACCTGCCTGCGCATGGCGCTCGGCGCCGGGGCACCGTCCCTGTTCGCCCTGCGGGACGGGGCGTTGGCGTACGGCGCGTACACCGAGGACCCCGACGGGGCGATCAGGGGGCTCGTCTACGCGCCGTTCGCCCGGTACGCGAGTGAGGCGCACGGGCTCGACGCGGTCGTGCACCGGGAGCTCTCCCCCAGCGGGCTGCTCGGCCTGCTCGACGCGGGGCGGAGCGTGATGGCCTCGGTGCACTACGGGATCCGCCGTCCGGAGCGGCCGGCTCCCGGCCGGGGCGGGCATCTGGTGCTGGTGACGTCCCGTACGGCGGACGGGGAGGGGGTGCACTTCCACAACCCCTCGGGGACGACGGCGGACACACGGGCGGCGGAGCTGCCGTGGGCGGTGTTCGAGCCCTTCTTCGCGGGCCGGGGGGTGTCACTGCCGGGCGCCCTCGCGGACCGTCCCGCGGGGGTGTGACGGCCGCGCGCGCCGACCGCCCTGGGGAAGCGCGGCGGCCACGCGCCTCGGACCGTCCCGCGGAGTCATGACGGCCGCGGAACCGGCTTCCCGCCTCCGGCGGAGAGGCGGCCCCACGGCTCCGGCTCCGGCCCCCGCTCAGCGCAGGTCGATCCGGCGGGCCGCGATGTGCACCCCCGCCGCGACGACCGGGAACAGCAGCGTTCCGGTGACGGCCGACCGGCCCCCGCGCACGGGAATCCCGGACGACGCCAGGCGCCGCAGCGCGTGGACCGTGTACGGGATGACGACCAGGGGGGCGGTGACGACACCGGGGGTGTAGCCGCGGTAGGCCGCGGACTGCGCCAGGTGGACCACCCCGTGCAGCCCGAATCCCACCACACAGGTCTGGAAGAACGCGCTCCGGCCCCCGGTACGGGCACCGGCCGCCGACGCCGCGGCGACCACTCCGCCCATCAGGCCGACAGCGGTGTTCACCTCCCGCTGCGACAGGTCCAACCGCCGCCAGACGCCGTCCGGCACCCCCGGGAACCGCGCCCGGAGCCGGGGCCGGGCCTCGGCGGTCCACCGGGCCATCGTGGCCAGCTCCTCCGCGTCGTGCACCGCCCAGGCGGCGAACAGCCCCCAGGCCACCGCACCGGACACCACTTTTCCGGCCATCCCCGCCCTCTCGCCCGGCGCGTGTCCGCGCATCCGCGCATGCAACGCAACGTTGCGTTGCACACGCACTGTAGGGCGCTGTGCCAGGATGCACAACGCCACGTCGCGTTGCTGTCCGGAGCCCTGGAGCCGTCATGTCCGATCCGACCCCGGTCTCTCCCCCGTCTTCGCCCCCTTCTCCCTCCCGGCGCCCCGGCACCGGTCCCCGCGCCGCCGGGGCGATCCAGGAGGCCGCGCTGCGCCTGCTCGCCGAACGCGGATACACCGGCCTCACCATCGAGGCCGTCGCCCAGCGGGCGGGGGTGAACAAGACGACGATCTACCGGTGGTGGCCCTCGAAGCCCGCCCTGCTGCGGGCGGCCCTGCTGGACGGCGCGCTGCTCGACGTCGACGTCCCCGACACGGGCTCGCTGCGCGGCGATCTGGTCGCGCTGGCCGACCAGGTCGTCGGCCTGCTCACCGGGCCGGGCACGGAGTCCGTCGTCCGCGCGATGACCTCCGGCAGCGGCGCGCCCGACGACGAACTGGCGCTGCTCGCACGCGACTTCTTCGCCGACCGGTTCTCGCGCGAGCAACCCGTCTTCGGCCGCGCGGCCGAACGCGGTGAGCTGCGTCCGGGCGTGGACCCCATGCTGCTGCTGGATCTGATGGCCGGCGCGGTCTGGGTGCGGGCGGTGCTCCGCCGGGCGCCGCTGCCGGCGGACTTCGCGGCGGAGGTGGTCGACGCCGTCCTGCCCGCGTTCGCTACTGTTCCGCCGCCGGACACCAACGTCTGACGGCCGGGGCGGGGAACGCCCGGCGGCAACGAACAGGGGGACAGCCGACATGCGTGCGCCGATACGCCGTTTCACCGCCACCGGTCCGGACGACCAGGTCTTCACGGTGAACATCGAACGGGACTTCCGGTACGACCCGTACCGCGACTTCGTCGTTTGCGCGCACTGCGGCTGGTCGCCCTCGCTGCTCACGATGCGGCGGATCGACGCCATGGCCTGGGAGCACCTGGCCTCCGCGCACGGCGCCGAGCGGGGAATGTCCCAGCAGGAGGACGAGTCGTTCCGCAAGGCCCGCCGGGTGGTCCTGCCGCTGTGCGCGGTGCTGGCCGTCGTGCTGCTGGTGTACCTCCAGAGGTGAGGGGGCGGCTGCGGGAGCGGGACCCGCGGGCGGCGCGGCGGGCCGGTGCGGATCAGCCGCGCAGTGCGGTGAGCGCGCCCACGGGGTCGCTGTCCGGCACGGCGCGGGGCCACCAGTCGTCCTGGCCCGGGTCGGATTCGTATCCGTACCAGCGGCCGTCGTGGCCGAAGCGGAGCTGGAGGGTGCCGCTGGGGTCGGTGAGGCGGTTGCGCCAGGGCTGGTAGCGGGGGAAGCCCGCCGCCGTGAGGGCGGGGCGGGCCCGGTCGAACGGTCCGGCCGGCGGGTCCCAGGCGTTCTCCAGGACCTCCAGTCCCTGGGCGCCGCCCTGCCGCCAGGCGGCGACGGCACGGGCCAGGTCGGTGGTGTTGCGGCCGGTGGCGAAGGCGAGCTCGCGGTAGAGCGCCCGGGTGGTGGCGGTGAGTCCGGCGGTGGGACGGGACGCGGCGATGCGCACGGCGTCCTGCCATGTGCCGAGTCCGGCGAGCGGGTCCGCGCCCGTGGTCAGGAGGGCGTGGGCGCGGGCCGCGGCGTCGGTGGCGAGGTGGTCGAGTCCGAGCGGGTCGCGGGCGCCGGGCAGCTCCGGGTAGGCCGGTGGCGCGCCGGGGTGCGGGGGCACGGGCAGCGGCGCGGGCAGCGGGGGCAGGTACCGGTCGGTGAGGGCGTCCCCGGCCGCCACCGACGGTACGGCGGGGGCGGCGGGCCGCTCGCGGGCGGAGTGCTCGGCGTTGCGGCGGCCGAGTTCGTCGAGGAGTTCGCGCTCTCCCCTGCCGCGCATCAGCAGCAGCACGAACGGGTCGCTGTCCAGCAGCCGTGCCGTCTGGAAGCAGAGCGCCGCCACATGCTTGCAGGGCCATCCGCGGTCCGGGCAGGAGCAGTCGGGGTCCAGGTCACCGGCGGCGGGCAGCAGCCGGATGCCGGTCTCCCCCGCCGTGTCGACCAGGGAGTGCGGCATCTCCTTGTCCAGCAGCGCCGACAGATGTCCGGGCCGCGCCGCGACGGCGTCCAGGAACGTGTCCCAGTCGGACGCCGTGAACGTACGCAGCCGCAGCTCCGCGCGGTACGGGCGGGGGCGGCTGCCGTGGACGTAGGCGATGACCCGGCCGGGGGTCACGGTGACGGCCGCGACATGGCCGCCGTCGGCGTACGCACGGCCACGGGCGAGACGGCCCTCGTCCATGGACAGGGTCTCCAGGGCGTCCACCCAGGCCCGTCCCCACCAGCTGTCCGCGAAGGGCGTGTGGGCGTCCGGCGTCCGGGCGGGCACCGCGTCGAAGGTACGCCGCAGATCGTCGGGGCCGGGGCGGGCCGCGGGGCTCATGACGTCCTCCGCAGCGAGACGAGGTCGGCCAGGTCGCGGTCGCTGAGCTCGGTGAACGCGGCCTCGCCGGAGCCCAGCACGGCGTCGGCGAGGGCCCGCTTGGACGCGAGCAGCTCACCGATCCGGTCCTCGACGGTGCCTTCGGCGATCAGCCGGTGGACCTGCACGGGCTGGGTCTGGCCGATGCGGTACGCCCGGTCGGTGGCCTGCTCCTCGACCGCCGGGTTCCACCAGCGGTCGTAGTGGATCACATGGGCGGCACGGGTGAGGTTGAGACCGGTGCCCGCCGCCTTGAGGGAGAGGAGGAAGACGGGGACCTCGGCGGACTGGAAGCGGTCCACCATGCGCTCGCGTTCGGCCACCGGGGTGCCGCCGTGCAGCAGTTGGGAGGGCACGGCGCGGGAGGCGAGGTGGGCGGCGAGCAGCCGGGCCATCGAGACGTACTGGGTGAAGATCAGGACGGAGCTGTCCTCGGCGAGGATCGTGTCGAGGAGTTCGTCGAGGAGGGCGAGCTTCCCGGAGCGCCCGGCGAGCCGTGTGGGCTCCTCCTTCAGATACTGCGCGGGGTGGTTGCAGATCTGCTTGAGCGAACCGAGCAGCTTCATGATCAGACCGCGGCGGGCGATGCCCTCGGACTGCTCGATGAAGGCCATCGTCTCGCGCACGGCGGCCTCGTAGAGGGTGGCCTGTTCCCGGGTGAGGAAGACCGGGTGGTCGGTCTCGGTCTTCGGCGGCAGCTCGGGGGCGATGCCCGGGTCGGACTTCTTGCGGCGCAGCAGGAAGGGGCGCACCAGCCGGGAGAGCCGCTCCACCGCCTCGTCGTTGCCCAGACCGGCGGCGGTGCCGGTGTTCTCCACGATCCGGGCGTGCCGGGCCCGGAACGCCTTGAGCGGTCCGAGCAGTCCGGGGGTGGTCCAGTCGAGCAGGGCCCAGAGCTCGGAGAGGTTGTTCTCGACGGGCGTGCCGGTCAGCGCGACCCGGGCGGGTGCCGGGATGGTGCGCAGCGCCCGGGCCGTGGAGGAATGCGGGTTCTTCACGTGCTGCGCCTCGTCGGCGACGACCAGCCCCCAGGTGTGCGCGGCGAGTTGTTCGGCGCTGGAGCGCATCGTGCCGTACGTCGTGAGGACGAAACCGGGTCCGGTGCCGGACAGGTCCCGGTCGGTGCCGTGGAAGCGGCGTACGGGGACGCCGGGGGCGAAACGGTCGATCTCGCGGTGCCAGTTGCCGAGGAGGGAGGCGGGACAGACGACCAGGGTGGGCGCGGTGTGCGCCCGGTGCAGATGGAGGGCGATGACGGTGATGGTCTTGCCCAGTCCCATGTCGTCGGCGAGACAGCCGCCGAGGCCGAGCGAGGTCATCCGGTCCAGCCAGGCCAGGCCGCGCAGTTGGTAGTCGCGGAGCGTGGCGTCGAGGCCGGGCGGCGGCGGAAGGGTGGCGTCCTCGTCGAGGACGCGGGCGCGCAGCACGGCGAGCGCGCCCTCGGGGACGGCGTCCACCCGCTCGCCGTCGACCTCCGCGCTGCCGGTGAGCGCGACGGCGAGCGCGTCGACCGGGTCCAGCAGCCCGAGCTCCCGCTTGCGCGCCTTGCGTACGAGCGCGGGGTCCACGACGACCCACTGGTCGCGCAGGCGCACGATCGGCCGGTGGGCCTCGGCCAGGGTGTCCATCTCGGCCTCGGTGAGCCGGTCCTCTCCCAGCGAGAGCTGCCAGTCGAACGCGAAGAGCTGTTCGGCGTCGAAGAACGAGGTGCCGTCGGTCGCCGAACCGGGCGCGGGGCGGACGACCGCGGCGGCGGTGAGCGAGCGGGCCAGCTCCCGGGGCCAGTGCACGGTGACGCCGGCCGCGGCGAGCCTCGGTCCGGCGTCCGCGATCAGCTCGTACAGCTCGTCCTCGGTGAGGGCGAGGACGTCGGGGACGGGCTGTTCCAGGAGACGCTCCAGCGGGGGCCAGACGCGGGCGGCCCGGCGCAGGGCGAGCACCGCGTCGATCCGGGCCCTCGGCCCGAAGGGCTCTCCCGCGCGGCCGTCCCACAGGGTGGCCGCGTCGGTGACGTACGTCGGATCGGCCAGGCTGTGCACCTGGGTGACAGCCGCGGCCGCGTGACGCGCGGCCGCCGGGTCCCCGCGCGTGTCCCGGTCCCACCCGGCACGTTCGCCGCCCCGCGCCTCGCGGTCCCGTTCGCCGTCCTCGGGGTCCTTCCCTGAGCCGCCCGAGCTGTCGAAGAGCTCGTACGCCGAGAGGTCGAGCCGGAGCGAGACCCGCACGCCCGCGTCGAGCCCCGAGGCCACCTCGACGGCCCAGGCGCGGGCCCCGGACATGTCCTGCGCCTCACGGGCGGCGAACGGCGCACCCATCGCGGGGGCGGCGGCCGGGGTACGCGGCAGGGTGTCGGCGACCGCGTCGAGGAAGGAGCCGATCAGGGCCCGGGGCTCGGGCAGCCGCAGGGGGGTGCCGTCCAGGGGGACCGCGTGGCCCTCCGGCGGCATCGCGGCCGCGACCGCCCGCAGGTGGGCGATGTCCTCCGCGTCACGCGGCCCGGCGCGCCAGGCGTCGTGGTCCTCCGCCGTGATCCCGGGGAGCAGCCTGCCTCGGGCCACCAGGGTGAGGGCGTGCAGGGCCGCCGCGCCCCACGCCCGGGTGGCGGGGTGGGCGGACGCCCGGTGCCGTGCCCCGGCGAGCAGGGGCAGGGCGTCGGTCACGGAGACCAGCAGGGCGGGGACCGTCCGGCGCCGGGCTCCGTCCGCGCCGTGCCGGGTGACCACGGTCAGTTCGGTGACGGAGGGCTCGTGCGCGCCCGTGCCGGACGGCGCGCCGCCGGTGAACGGCTCGGCCGCGAACGGCCCGCCGTCCGCGCCGGTGAAGTCGGCCCCGCCCTCGGGGTCCCAGAAGGCGATCCGGCCGTCCCGGGGCAGCGCGGCGGGGAGGAAGACCGCGGCGCACCGCAACAGCCGGTCGCCCGCCTCGCCCCGCATCCGCCGCACCGTGTCCACCGCCCCTCCCACCTGCGTCCGTCCCTGTTCGCTCTGTGTTCTCTCTGTCCTGGCGAGTCTAGGCGGGGGGTCTGACAGGCCCCCGCCCCGCCCGTGTTCTCGCGGGCGGGGCGGGGCGGTGATCGGCCGGGGACGGGGGTCGGCCGGGGACGGGGGGGCGGCCGGGGACGGGGGGCGGGGCGCCAGGTCTATGTACGGTCCGGACCGGTCCGCCCGTCCGACCCGTTCGACCTGTCCGACCCGCCCGACCCGCCCGTCCGGTCCCGTCCGCGTACCGGCCCCGGCTCGGGGTCGGGTCCGTCCGGCTCGTACGAGGGGATGGTGTCGGGTTCGAACGGCGGCACCGCGTCGGGGTCGAACGGCGGGATGCCCTCCGGCTCACGCTCCGGCACGACCGGTTCGGAGCCGGCCGGTCCGGAGCCCGCCGGGCCCGGCTCGCTCGGGTCGGGTCCGGCGGGACCGGGGGCCGACTGACCGGGGGCCGACGGATCCGGTACGAGCGGGCCGGTCAGGAGCGGATCGGGCGCGAGCGGATCCGAGGACGGCGTACTCGTCGTACCCGAGGTGAGCGGGTCCGGGGCGCTGGGCTCCGTGGGCGCCTCGCCGGGTGACGGGGGCGTGGACCCCTGGCCCTGCGGCGATCCCTGCGGCATCTGCGCGCGTTCCAGGAAGCGGAGCAGCTCGACCGGGAAGGGCAGCACCAGGGTGGAGTTCTTCTCGGCCGCGACGGCGACCATCGTCTGGAGCAGCCGCAGTTGCAGCGCCGCGGGCTGCCGGGACATCTGCTGGGCCGCCTCGGACAGCTTCTTCGACGCCTGGAGCTCCGCGTCGGCGTTGATGACCCTCGCGCGGCGTTCCCGGTCGGCCTCGGCCTGCCGGGCCATGGAGCGCTTCATGGTCTCGGGCAGCGACACGTCCTTGATCTCCACCCGGTCGATCTGCACACCCCAGCCGACGGCGGGGCTGTCGATCATCAGCTCCAGGCCCTCGTTGAGCTTCTCCCGGTTGGAGAGGAGGTCGTCGAGGTCGCTCTTGCCGATGATCGACCGCAGGGACGTCTGCGCCATCTGGGAGACCGCGAACTGGTAGTCCTCCACCTGGATCACGGCGCTCGCCGCGTCCACCACCTTGAAGTAGATGACCGCGTCCACCCGGACCGTCACGTTGTCCCGGGTGATGCCGTCCTGGGCGGGGACCGGCATCGTCACGATCTGCATGTTCACCTTGTGCAGCCGGTCCACCATCGGAATGATCATGGTGAACCCCGGATCGCGCACCCGGTCGTGCAGGCGGCCGAGCCGGAGCACCACTCCTCGTTCGTACTGTTTGACCACCCGCGCGGCGGCCAGTCCGTACACCACCACGGCCGCGATCACCACCACGACTGCGATCACCAGTTCCTGGACCATCACGGCCCCCTGATCCCGGGCACCTCGCGGGCACCCATGCACATTGGCGTCATTTCGGCTGTTACCACGGTATGCCCGGCATGCGCATCCGTCGAACCACTGTCCGGGTGCCGTGGAGCCCGGCCGGACGCGCACCGGATGCCGGGGCCGGGGGGAGGGGGCAGGGTGGCCAGCGCCAGCACGTCTCTGTGACGTACCGATGAGCCGGACGAGCAGACGAGGACCCGCCCATGTCCGTCACCGCGACCGCCACCGTTTCCCGCCGTCGGCGCCGTACCGGATCCGCTGCCGGCACGGTCCTGCTCACCCTCGCCCTCGCGGGCTGTTCCGGACTCGGACGGACCGCGGTGGGGCCGGTCACCTACACCACGGAACGCGACCAGGTGGTGAGCACGAACAGCCCGTCCGTGAAGGGGTGCCACCGGATGGCGGAGGCGGGCGCGCAGGAGGTCGTCAACGGCACGCTGATCGACATGATCCTCTACACCACCCCCGACTGCACCGGTGGCGGGACCATCTACGTGCCCACCACCGTCACCGACGTGAAGGCGCCGCCCAGCTCGCCGTGGCTCAGTTACCGGTTCGTCCACTGACCGGTCCGGGCCCCGCTGCCCGCCCGGCGCGGCGGCGCGGCCCGCCGCGGGGTCCGCTCCCCGCGCTTCCGTTTCCGTGCGGCACGGGGCGGGGTCATGATGGACAGGAGGCGATGCCGATGCGTACCGGAAATGAACCGTCCACCGCCCGCAGTCCCCTGCGGATGCGGCTCTGGCTGAGCATCTGGGGTACGGCCTGGGCCACGTTCGGGCTGATCGCCTTCCTGGTGGCGGAGCGTCCCGGCTGGGCGGCGGCCTGCGGGGTGCTCCTGCTGATCACGGTCACCGACTTCTTCCTGGTCATCCGCCGTATGCGGCAGGGCTCGCGCTACCAGCCGGGCCGGGACGTGCCGCCGTACGACCCCGAGGACCCGGCTCCGCCGCACGATGCCGAGAACCCCGCCCCGCCGGACGGGCCCGAGAACCCGTCCCCGCCGGACGGTCGCCAAGACCGGCCGCACGATCCGGGGAACGACGGGCCGCCTCCCGGGGAGCGTGGCCGGTAGGGCGCTCGCCCGTGCCCCTACCCCCAGGTCAGGGGGACAAGGGGTCAGGGGCGGTCGTCGAAGCGTGCCGCCCGGAGGTACTCCGGCTTGGGGTCCAGCGCCGCGGCCAGCCGGAAGTGCCGGGTCGCCTGTCCGGGGCGGCCCGCGCGCTCGAAGGTGCGGGCCAGCGCGAAGTGGGCGAAGGCGTTGTCCGGCTCGCGCTCCAGGACCAGCTCGAATTCGAGTTCGGCCGGGCGGAGCTGGGCGGCGGCGAAGAAGGCACGGGCCCGCAGCAGCCGGGCCGCCGTGTTCTCCGGATGAGCCGCGATCACCGAGTCCAGCAGCTTGACCGCGCCGCGCGGGTCCCTGGCGGCGAGCAGTTGCTCCGCCGCCCGGAAGTCGATGACATGTGTCTGCGGATCGTTCTCGGGCACGACCTGTCCTTCCCCTCGCCTTCCGCCCGTCAACGCCCGGACGGGGCCGGATATTCCGGGAAGCGGACCGGTCGGCTCAGGTCCGGTCCGCGTGAGCCCTCGCGAGCGCGGCGGGTTCCCCGGTGGGCAGGCGCGGTGCGGGGCTCCTACCGGGCGGCGCGCGCGGTCAGGTCCGCCCAGATCCGGCGGACCTGGGGTTCCAGGTCGTCCAGCGGGCCGTCGTTGTCGACGACCAGGTCCGCGACGGCGAGACGCTGCTCGCGGGTGGCCTGCGCGGCCATACGGGCGCGGGCGTCCCGCTCCGTCATGCCGCGCAGCCGTACCAGCCGGTCGAGCTGGGTCTCGGGGGCGGCGTCCACCACCACGACCAGGTCGTAGAGCGGGGCGAGGCCGTTCTCCGCGAGGAGGGGAACGTCGTGGACGACGATCGCGTCCGGTCCGGCGGCCCGTTCCAGTTCGGCCGCACGCGCCGCGACCAGCGGGTGCACCAGGGCGTTGAGCGCGGCCAGGCGGTCGGGGTCCGCGAACACGATCGCCCCCAGGGCCGGCCGGTCCAGGGTGCCGTCCGCCGCGAGGACGCCCGGACCGAAGGTCTCCACGACGGACGCGAGGCCGGGCGTCCCGGGCTCGACGACCTCGCGCGCGATCCGGTCGGCGTCGACCAGCACGGCTCCGTAGCGCACGAGCAGCCGGGACACTTCACTCTTGCCGGCGCCGATCCCACCGGTCAGGCCCACTTTCAGCATGCCGTGAGCCTAACGGCCCCAGGAGACGTCCTGTCAGGAGTCGCCCTCCCGTTCCGCGAGAAAGCGTTCGAATTCGCGGCCGATCTCGTCCGCGGACGGCAGATCGACCGGTTCCGCGACCAGGTTGCCCCGGCTCTCGGAGCCCGCGACCGCGTCGTACTGGTGCTCCAGCCCCTCGACGAGCGCGACCAGTTCCTCGTCACCCTGGCCGATCTGCCGCTCGATCTCCGTCTGGGTCCGGTGCGCCTCGGTACGCAGGGTGTGGGCCACGCTCGGCAGGACCAGGCCGGTCGCCGCCGTGATCGCTTCGAGCGCGGTGAGGGCGGCGTCCGGATAGGCGGACCGGGCGACGTAGTGCGGCACGTGGGCCGCGACGCCGAGCACGTCGTGGCCGGCCTCCATCAGCCGGTACTCGACGAGCGCCTCGGCCGAGCCGGGGACCTGTGCCTCCTCGAACGGGCTGCGGTGTCCGGCCACGAGGTCGGTGCGGTTGCCGTGCGGGGTGATACCGACGGGGCGGGTGTGCGGGACGCCCATCGGGATGCCGTGGAAGTTGACCGCGAGACGGACTCCGAGGCGCTCGACGATCTGCTCGACGGCCTTGGCGAACCGCTCCCACTCCACGTCGGGCTCGGGCCCGGACAGCAGCAGGAACGGCGCCCCCGTGACGTCCTGGACGACCTTGACGTCCAGGGTCGGCGTCTCGAAGGCGGTCCAGCGGTCGCGGCGGAAGGTGAGCAGGGGGCGGCGCGCGCGGTAGTCCACGAGCCGGTCGTGGTCGAAGCGGGCCACGACCTGGTGCGGCAGGGTTTCCAGCAGGCCGTCGACGATCTGTTCGCCGGTCTCGCCCGCGTCGATGTATCCGTCGAAGTGGTAGAGCATGACCAGGCCGGCCGACTCCTGGGCGAGCGCCATGTCGACGACGGCCAGGCCCTTGGGCTCCCATTCGTACAAACTCTGCGGATCAGGCACGGTTACCGCTCCTCCTTGTGTTCCCCGACAAGAACACACCGCTCGCCCCTGGCATTCCCGGCCGCACCCGGGTTACGCACCGTCAGGTACGAAGCGCGCCACGGCCCCGCCCGGCCGTCGCGCGGCCCGGCCGCCGCCGCGTGGACCGGTCTTTCCGCGGTCCAGGACGGTTCAGACCGGCCGGAACCGAGCAGGCGCCAGGGATGGACTCATATCCGCGAACCCCGATCACACCGTCCGGTCCCGAGGGCCGGGCCCGGCCCACCACGACCACCCGAGGGGGCCGCCGGCCGGGCCGGTACGTCCTGGCCTCGGTCGCGGCCGTCTCGGTCGCCCTCGTGACGGCGGGCTGCCAGGGCGGCACCACCTCGGCCGAACCGGCGGGCGCGAGCCGGTCCGTGTCCGCCGGTACCGCGTCGGACACGCCGAGCCCGTCCGACGGCTCCGCCACCCCGGCCGGCTCCCCCACCGCTTCGCCGCCCGGCGCGTCCGAACCCTCAGCGTCGGAGCCCGCCGCTCCGGCCGGCCCGCACCGGTGCGCGGCCGACGAACTGATGATGAGCCTGAAGCAGGCCGACTCGGGCGCGGGCCAGGTCTACTACCGGCTCACCTTCGTGAACAAGTCCACCGGTGCCTGCGCGCTGCGCGGCTTCCCCGGGGTCTCCCTCATCAAGCGGGACGGCGGGGTGATCGGCGCTCCGGCCGAGCGCGAGGGCCCCGCGCTGCCGCAGAAGGTCATCCAGCCCGGGAAGACGGCGGAGGTCACCCTGCACACCGCCAACCAGGGGGTCACCGACTCCCCCTGCTGGGACCGGCCCGACTACCTCAAGGTCTACCCGCCCGGCTCCAAGGACGCCCTGACCCTGCGCACGGCCCAGCCCCAGGTCTGCGCCGACCGCTTCACGACGACGGCGATCGGCTGACGGGCGGGGGCGACGGGTGGGCACGCACCAGCCCGCCGCCCGTGTCGGCTCGGGCGGGGAGGAGCCGTCCGGCCGGGGCGGATCCCGCTCCTGCCCGGACGGCTCGGCACCGGCCGCCCCGGCGCGGCTCTGCTCGGCTCGGTCCGACACGGCTCAGGACTGGCCCGGGACAGGCCCGGGACGGCGCGGGATCCGCCTCGGGCCGACCCGAACAGCGCTGGCACGCCCGGCATCTCACGGCGGGTCAGGACGGGTACGGTTCGGCGCCGGAGCCACCGCGGTCGTCCGACGCCGACGGCCGCCTCGCCGTGGCCCACGTCGATGCCCTGCTCGCCCATGGTCCGGCGTCCTCGCCCTGTCCCCTCCGGGGCAATGGTCCAGACCTTGACATGTCCATAGCCTCGCCCTACCGTCACCGAGCAGCCGGTTCAGAGCCTCGCCCCCGGTTCAGGTACGCGGACCACCTCCCGGGCCTCCGGCACCCCTCCGACGGGAAGGCACCCCCCATGCGCACCCGCACCTCGCTTCTCGCCCTGCTGACCGCGGCGCTGGCCGCCGGTGTCCTGCCCCTGGCCGCCGCCGGCGGTGCCCAGGCGGCCACGGTCACCGAGGTCTCCACCGCGGCCCAGCTCAAGGCGGCCCTCGCCGCCGCGGCGCCCGGCGACACGATCCGGCTCGCCGACGGCACGTACACCGGCAACTTCAAGGCGACGGTCCCCGCGACGGCCTCCGCCCGGATCACCCTCACCGGTTCCGCGCGGGCGGTGCTGACGGCGGGCGGCGGCTACGGGCTGCATCTGAACGGCGCGTCCTACTGGACCGTGTACGGCGTCACCGTCACCGGAGGCCAGAAGGGCATCGTGGCCGACGCGGCGACCGGCGTCGTCATCGACTCGGTGACCGTCCACGACCTGGACATGGAGGGCGTCCACTTCCGCACGTCGAGCCGGGACGGCGTCATCAGGAACTCCCGGATCTACGACACCGGGCACGACGGGCGCGGTATGGGCGAGGGCGTGTACGTCGGCTCGGCGGGCGGTCTGACCGACCGGAGCGACAACGTGCGGATCCTGGACAACGTCATCGGACCGGGTGTGGGCGGCGAGAACATCGACATCAAGGAAGGCACCACCGGCACCCGGGTCATCGGCAACACCTTCGACGGCGGCGGGCTGACGGGCGCCAACTACGACGATTCCTGGGTCGATGTGAAGGGGAACGACGTGCTGGTCGAGAACAACCGGGGCGTACGCACCACGAACAACGGCTACGAGACGCACACCCAGCAGAGCGGCTGGGGCTGCGGCACGGTCTTCCGGGGCAACGTCTCGGACCTGACCGGGGCGACGGGCGACAAGCGGCTCGCCGTCAACGTCACCAACCTGAGCGCGAGTTGCCCCACCACCGTGTACAGCAGCAACACGGTCACCGGCGGCAACGGGCTGACGAACATCCCCGTGACGCCCTGAGCCGTCCCCTCAGGACATACGGAGGAGGCCCCCCGCCCCGCGACATACGTGAGGCCCGCCCCCCCGACAGGGGAGCGGGCCTCACGTCTTACTGCTCTACCGCAGCCGATCGGCTACCGGGACCCGGAGCGTCAGCTCTGGCCGCCCGCCAGCTTCTCGCGCAGGGCGGCGAGGGCCTCGTCCGACGCCAGGGCGCCGGAGTTGTCCGCCGACTCCGAGGAGTAGGAGCCGCCACCGCTGCCGCCGGAGGCAGCCGGGGCGTTGCCGGCCGGGGCGGCAGCGCCCTCGGCGGCAGCGGCCTCGTCGGCCTCGCGGGACTTGATGACCTGGGCCTGGTGCTGCTCGAAGCGCTGCTGCGCCTCGGCGTACTGGGTCTCCCAGACCTCGCGCTGAGCCTCGAAGCCTTCGAGCCAGTCGTTGGTCTCGGGGTCGAAGCCCTCGGGGTAGATGTAGTTGCCCTGGTCGTCGTACGACGCGGCCATGCCGTACAGGGTCGGGTCGAACTCGACCGAGGCCGGGTCCCCGCCGAACGCCTCGTTGGCCTGCTTCAGCGAGAGGCTGATGCGACGGCGCTCCAGGTCGATGTCGATGACCTTGACGAAGATCTCGTCGTTGACCTGGACGACCTGCTCCGGGATCTCCACGTGGCGCTCGGCCAGCTCGGAGATGTGGACCAGGCCCTCGATGCCCTCGTCGACGCGCACGAACGCACCGAAGGGAACGAGCTTGGTGACCTTACCGGGAACGACCTGCCCGATCTGGTGCGTCCGGGCGAACTGCTGCCACGGGTCTTCCTGCGTCGCCTTGAGCGACAGGGAGACGCGCTCGCGGTCCATGTCCACGTCGAGGACCTCGACGGTGACTTCCTGGCCGACCTCGACAACCTCGGAGGGGTGGTCGATGTGCTTCCACGACAGCTCGGAGACGTGGACGAGACCGTCGACGCCACCCAGGTCCACGAAGGCACCGAAGTTGACGATCGAGGAGACGACGCCGGAGCGGACCTGGCCCTTCTGCAGGGTGGTGAGGAACGTCTGACGCACCTCGGACTGGGTCTGCTCAAGCCAGGCACGGCGGGACAGGACCACGTTGTTGCGGTTCTTGTCCAGCTCGATGATCTTGGCTTCGAGCTCCTTGCCCACGTAGGGCTGGAGGTCGCGCACACGACGCATCTCGACGAGCGACGCCGGGAGGAAGCCACGGAGGCCGATGTCGAGGATGAGACCACCCTTGACGACCTCGATGACGGTACCGGTGACGATGCCGTCCTCTTCCTTGATCTTCTCGATGGTGCCCCAGGCACGCTCGTACTGAGCGCGCTTCTTCGAGAGGATCAGGCGGCCTTCCTTGTCCTCCTTCTGGAGAACCAGGGCCTCGATCTCGTCACCGACCTTGACGACCTCGTTCGGGTCGACGTCGTGCTTGATCGAGAGCTCGCGGCTCGGGATGACACCTTCGGTCTTGTAACCGATGTCGAGGAGAACCTCGTCCCGGTCAACCTTGACGATGACACCGTCAACGATGTCGCCGTCGTTGAAGTACTTGATCGTCTCGTCGATCGCCGCGAGGAACGCGTCCGCGTCGCCGATGTCGTTGACCGCAACCTGCGGAGTGGTGGCGGTGGTCTCGGTGCTGCTCGTCATGTGGGAAAGGGCTCCGGTACGGACAGAGAGTCGTAGGTACTGCTACGCCGAAAGCCCGTATCGCCTCTGCAGAAGCCGGACAGCCTGGAAAGCACCCGACCGATGATCCGGAAAGGAGCCTCGACAACCGAGGGGACATGCAACAGACGCGAGCGCGGCCTGCTAGGTCTGAGGCGCGCAGGCTCGCAGCGCAACTTGTAGCATACGGGGGCAGCCGGACAGGGTCAATGCGCGAAGGCGCACACCCGGGGCACAACGCACCAATCCCGGCACAACTCACGTTCACCGAGGCCACATCGGCCGCGGCGGCGTGTCGCGGGGCGCGCGGGTGCGTCCCGTACGGCCCCGTGCGGGCACCGCCCGCACGGACGGTGAAGGCAAACTACAACGACGGGCACGATGAGCCAAGAGATCCACGGGTGGGAACCTGAAGCGACGCGCCGGGAGGCCGGTGACGCCGAGAGCAGCCGGGCGAACCGGGGCTGGTGGGACAGGAACGCCGACGAGTACCAGAGCGACCACGGGGCGTTCCTCGGGGACGACCGGTTCGTCTGGGGCCCGGAGGGACTGGACGAGGCGGAGGCCGCCCTGCTGGGACCCGCCGCCGCCCTGAAGGACCGGGACGTCCTGGAGATCGGGGCGGGCGCCGCCCAGTGCTCCCGCTGGCTGGCCGCCCAGGGCGCACGCCCCGTCGCCCTCGACCTCTCCCACCGCCAGCTCCAGCACGCGCTGCGGATCGGCGGCGGTGTGCCGCTGGTGGAGGCCGACGCGGGGCGGCTGCCGTTCCGGGACGGCTCCTTCGACCTCGCCTGCTCCGCCTACGGCGCGGTGCCGTTCGTCGCCGACCCCGTCCAGGTCTTCCGCGAGGTGCACCGGGTGCTGCGCCCCGGGGGGCGCTGGGTGTTCTCCGTGACGCACCCGGTCCGCTGGGCGTTCCCCGACGAACCCGGCCCGGAAGGGCTCTCCGTCGCCGCCTCCTACTTCGACCGCGTGCCGTACGTGGAACAGGACGAGAAGGGGGACGCGGTGTACGTCGAGCACCACCGGACGCTCGGCGACCGGGTGCGGGACGTGGTGGCGGGCGGCTTCCGGCTGCTGGACCTGGTGGAGCCGGAGTGGCCGGCCTGGAACCACCAGGAGTGGGGCGGCTGGTCCCCGCTGCGCGGCAACCTCATCCCCGGCACCGCGGTCTTCGTCTGTGAGCGGGACCGCCGCACCTGGTGACGGGCGGGCCCGTCCGCGTACGAGACTGGGGGCGTGATCCGTACCGACGCCCTGGACCAGTTGCCCGTACGCACCGCCGTGCCCGCCCTGCTGCGGGCGCTCGGTGACCACGGTGCCGCGGTGCTCTGCGCACCCCCCGGCACCGGCAAGACGACCCTCGTCCCGCTGGTGCTCGCCGGGCTGACCGGTGGAGGGCCGGTGCGCCGGGTGGTGGTGGCCGAGCCCCGGCGGATCGCCGCACGCGCCGCGGCCCGGCGGATGGCGTGGCTGCTCGGGGAGAGCGCCGGTGAGCGGGTCGGCTTCACCGTGCGCGGTGAGCGCCGGGTGGGCCCCGGCACGGTGGTCGAGGTGGTGACCACCGGGGTGCTGCTCCAGCGTCTCCAGCGCGATCAGGAACTGGCCGGCGTCGACGTGGTGGTCATCGACGAGTGCCATGAGCGCCATCTGGACGCGGACACGGTCGCCGCGTTCCTCCTGGACGTACGGGGGACGATCCGGCCCGAGCTGCGCCTGGTCGCCGCGTCGGCGACGACGGACGCGGAGGGCTGGGCGCGGCTGCTGGGCGACGCCCCGGTCGTCGAGGCTCCCGGGGTGTCCCACCCGGTGGAGGTGGTGTGGGCCCCGCCGCCGCATCCCGTACGTCCGCCGCACGGGATGCGGGTCGATCCGGCGCTGCTGGCGCATGTGGCCGCCGTGGTGCGCCGGGCGCTCGTGGAGCGGGACGGTGACGTGCTGTGCTTCCTGCCCGGCGTCGGGGAGATCGGCCGGGTGGCCGGGCAGCTCGGCGGTGTGGACGCCGAGCTGCTCCAGGTCCACGGGCGGGCCCCGGCGGCGGTGCAGGACGCGGTGCTGGCCGGGTCGGGGCCCCGGCGGCGGGTGGTGCTGGCGACGTCCGTGGCGGAGTCGTCGCTGACGGTGCCCGGGGTGCGCGTCGTCGTGGACTCGGGGCTGGCCCGGGAGCCGCGGGTGGACCACGCGCGGGGGCTGAGCGCGCTGACGACGGTACGCGCGTCGCAGGCGGCGGGCCGCCAGCGGGCCGGCCGGGCGGGGCGTGAGGCGCCGGGCGCGGTGTACCGCTGCTGGGAGCGGGCGGAGGACGGGCGGCTGGCCCGCTTCCCGTCGCCGGAGATCAAGGTGGCCGATCTGGCGGCGTTCGCGTTGCAGGCGGCCTGCTGGGGCGACCCGGACGCCTCGGGCCTGTCCCTGCTGGACCCGCCGCCCGCCGGGGCGATGGGCGCGGCACGGGAGGTGCTGGAGGCGGTCGGCGCGGTGGACGCGGCGGGCCGGGCGACGTCCCGGGGGGTGCGCATGTCCCGGCTGGGCCTGCACCCCCGGCTGGCCCGCGCACTGCTCGACGGGGCGGCGGAGGTGGGCGGGCGCCGGGCCGCCGAGGTGGTGGCGCTGCTCGGCGAGGAGCCGCCACGGGAGTACGGGGACGACCTGGCGGCCGCCCTGCGCACGGCCCGGCGGGGCGGGGACGGGTACGCGGCGCGCTGGCGGCAGGAGGTCCGGCGGCTGTCGTCCGCCCTGGACGGCGTATCGCGTTCCGGGGCGCCTTCCGATGGTGGGGCGGCCGGGGCGTCGGACGACGCGGCCGCCGGTCTGGTGGCGGCGCTGGCGTTCCCGGAGCGGGTGGCGCGCGCCCGTGGTCAGGGGGCGTTCCTCATGGCGTCGGGCACCGGCGCCGAACCGCGCGACGGCTCGGGGCTGCGCGGTGCGCCGTGGCTGGCGGTCGCGGTGGCCGACCGGCCCGCGCACGCCGTGTCCGCGCGGGTACGGCTCGCGGCGGTCGTAGACGAGGACACGGCCCGGCTGGCCGCCGGGCATCTGCGGTCCACGGGTGAGGAGGTGGGCTGGGCGGACGGCGACGTGGTGGCGCGTGCCGTGGAGCGGCTGGGGGCGATCGAGCTGTCGGTGCGCACGCTGCGGCAGCCCGCCCCGGACCTGGTGAGGGAGGCCCTGCTGGAGGGTCTGCGGACCGAGGGGCTCGGGCTGCTGCGGTGGAGCCGGGACGCCGAGCGGTTGCGGCTGCGGCTGGCGTTCCTGCGCCGGGTGCGGGAAGCGCCGTGGCCGGACGTGTCCGACGAGGCGCTGCTCGCGTGCGCCGACCGGTGGCTGGAGCCCGCGCTGTCACGGGCCCGGCGCCGCGCGGACCTGGCGCGGATCGACGCGGGCCAGGCGCTCCGCGTCCTGCTGCCGTGGGCGTCGGGCGAGGCGGCCCGGCTGGACGAACTGGCTCCGGAGCGGATCGAGGTGCCCAGCGGGTCCCGGGTCCGGGTGGAGTACGGCGGTGAGCAGCCCGTCCTCGCGGTGAAGGTGCAGGAGTTGTTCGGGCTGCGGGAGACGCCCCGGGTGGCCGGGGTTCCCGTACTGGTGCACCTGCTGTCCCCCGCCGGGCGGCCCGCCGCGGTGACGGCGGACCTGGCGTCGTTCTGGCGGGAGGGCTACCGGGCGGTGCGGGCCGAGCTGCGCGGCCGCTATCCGAAGCATCCGTGGCCCGAGGACCCGGCGTCCATGGAGGCGACCCGTCTCACCTCGGCGCGGCTCCGCGGGCGGTAGCGCCTGTCGTACGGCCCGTACACCCCGGCGCGTCCGGGACGGCGGTGTGCGCGCGGCGGCCCCCGGCCGGGGCCGCCGTGCGCGCGGTGCGGGTCAGGCGGCGGGCGGTGCCGTGACCGTGAGTTCGACGGTGAGGGTCACGCCGCTGTCCGTGGTGAGGCGCAGCGTGTAGGTGCCCTCGGTGTCGTCGGCGTGGACGGCCGGGAGTTCCAGGACGCCGCCGTCGCCGGTCCTGAGGCCGGTGAGCGTACGGAGCACCTCGCCGTCGGCGCCCTTGAAGTACGGGCCCTCGTCGTTCTCGGCGGGGGTGGCGCCGCCGGTGACCATGGTGGCGGTGACGACGGTGCCCGCGAGCCCCTCGCCCTTGTACGTCGCCCTGACCTCGACCGGGGCGAACGCGGCGCCCGGGGCGGCCGTCAGCGCCTCGTCGCCGGTGCGGGTGAGCGCGTCCGCCTGACGGGCGGTGACCTGGGCGGCGAAGGTGAGGGTGCGCGGACGCGGGGTGCCGGCCACGGCCGTCACGGTGAACGCGCCCGTCTTCTCACCGGCCGTCAGGACCGGTGCGGTGGCGACGCCGTCGGCCCCGGTGGGGACGGTGACGGTGCTCGCGCCGCCCGCGAACCGGGCGTCGGTGCCGCCGGTCAGGGTGAAGGTGATCTTCGCTTCGGCGAGCGGGGCTCCCAGGGTGTCCCTGGCCTTGACCGCGACCCGTCCGGCGAACGCCTCGCCGGCCGTCGCGGTGAGGGCGGGGGTGCCCGCGTTCTCGATGCTGCCGAGCGTCCGGGGCGGTTCCGGTGTGGTGGGCGGGGTCGTCGGCTCGGTGGGCTTCGACGGTTCGGGCGTGGGGCTCGTGCCGCCGCCCGGCTTGGACGGGGTGGGGGTCGGAGTGGGCTTCGGCTTCGGCTTCGGCTTCGTGCCGGTGGAGCCGCTCGGCGACGGGGTGGGGGTCGGGGTCGGGGTGGACGACGGGGAGGAGCCGGCGCCCGTGCCGGAGGGCAGGACACCGGTGCCGTCGGGCACCTCGTGCGTACCGCGGTTGTAGAAGTCGAACCAGGAGCGCACCGTCCGCAGGTACTCCTGCGAGTGGTTGTAGCTCAGCACCGCCCGGTCGAGGTCCGCCGCCACGGCCAGGTCGCGCCCGCCCGCGCAGAGGTAGCGCCCGGCGGCCAGCGCCGCGTCATAGATGTTGTTGGGGTCCTTGCGCCCGTCGCCGTTCCCGTCCTGGCCCCACACCTCCCAGGTCGACGGGATGAACTGCATGGGGCCGACCGCGCGGTCGTGGGTCGCGTCGCCGTCGTACGCACCGCCGTCGGTGTCCTTGATCAGCGCGAAGCCCTGACCGTCGAGGACGGGGCCGAGGATGGGGGAGAACGTGGTGCCGTCGGCGTCGACCTTGCCGCCGCGCGCCTGGCCCGACTCGACCTTGCCGATCGCGGCGAGCAGTTGCCACGGCAGGCGGCAGGCGGCGTCGGTGCGCCCGACCTCCCGCTCCGCCTTCTTGTACGCGTCCAGGACGGTGGCGGGTATGCCCGCCTCGGTGGTTCCGGTCGCCGGGAGGTCCACGGAGGTGCCGGGCTTGTCGGGGGTGGTGAGCGGCGGAAGGTCGGTGTGGTAAGGCGAGTTGCCGGTGGCTCCGCCGCCGCCGGGGTCCGTGTCGGTGCCGGCCGCCGCCGGGTCACCGCCCGCGGCGTCCTGGGACGTGGCCGCGGGGGCCTGGGAGGCGGCGAGGGCCGCTACCGCGACCGCGACGACGGCGGTGCTGGTGGCCCCCCTGCGCAGCCTGCGGCCGAATTGCGCTGCCATGTGTTCTGGTCCCTCCCCGTCGACGCCTGTCCGCGCTCCCCGGCGCGAGGACTCTGGTGACCCTACGACACCATGTACCGCCCGGACACCGGCACATGACCGCTTCTTACGGTTTTTTCACGTTCACGTCAGCGTGTGTGCCGAGTCCGTTCACCGGGGTGCGGCGGCGGCCGGCGGGAACGCGCGGGGGCTCACGCATACTTGCCCCGTGCCGTTCACCCTCAGCCATGCCGCAGCCGTCCTGCCCGGGATCCGCCGTTCCGGCTCGGGCCGCGGCCCGCTCGTCGCCTCGGCGCTCGTGGCGGGCTCGTTCGCACCGGATCTCACCTACTACGCGGACACCGCGGTGCCCGGGGCGATGGAGTTCGGCGCGGTGACCCACGCCGCGTGGGGGGTGGTCACCGTGGACGTCCTCGTCACCGGCGCCCTGGTGGCCCTCTGGGTGATGCTGCGCGAACCGCTGGTGGCGCTGCTGCCCGCGCGGTGGCGCGGACGGGTGCACGCGTTCCTGCGGGGGCGCCGCCGGGAGCCGGGACCCGTGACGGCGGCGGAGGCCGGGTGGTTCGCGCTCTCCGCGGTCATCGGCTCGGCCACCCATGTGGTGTGGGACGCCTTCACCCATCACGACCGGTGGGGCACGGAGTTGGTACCGGTCCTCGGCCGGAGCGTCGGCGGCCACCCGGTGTTCCAGCTCGTCCAGTACGGCAGTTCGGCGGTGGCCCTGGCGGCGCTGGCCCACTTCGTGTACACGGGGCTGCGGCGCGTCGGGCCGGTCGCGGCGCCGCCGTCCGTGCCGGTGCTCGGCCGGGCCGGACGCCGGTGGGCCCTCGGGCTGCTCGGGCTGTGCGTCCTGCTGGGCGCGGTCCACCGCTGTGCCCGCTGGTACGCCTACTTCGGGCGGGTGGACACCCCGCTGGACATCATCCCGACCGCCTGCTTCGGCGCCGGGGCGGGGCTCGGAGCCGGTCTGCTGCTGTACGGGGCGTGGACGCGGCTGCGCGGGCGGCGTACCCGTACCCCCGGCGCACCGGTCGGGGCGGACGGGCCGCACACCGGCCACGAGACCCGGGCCGACCGGGGCGCGGGGGCCTGACCCGGGCCTGACCCCCGCCCCGCGGTGGACCGGTGCGCGGCGCGGGGCCGCCCGGCACCGGACCGGGTGCCGGCCGTGGACCCGGTACCCAGCGGTGCACCGGACCGGGGCCCGGCGGTGCACCGGACGCCCGGGGTGCAGCGGGCACCCCCGCCCGGGGCCGTCCGGCGCCGGGCCGCCGCGCACCCCGTGCTCAGTGCGCCGCCGACTCCCAGTCCCGGCCGACGCCGACCGAGACGTCCAGCGGCGCCCGCAGCTCGACCGCCGTGGACATCTCGCGGCGCAAGATCTCCTCGACCCGCTCCCGCTCACCGGCGGCGATCTCCAGGACGATTTCGTCGTGGACCTGGAGCAGCATCCGCGATGTCAGCCGCGCCTCGGTCAGCGCCCGGTCCACGTGCAGCATCGCGACCTTCACGATGTCGGCGGCCGTCCCCTGGATCGGGGCGTTCAGCGCCATCCGCTCCGCGGCCTCGCGGCGCTGGCGGTTGTCGCTGTTCAGGTCCGGGAGGTAGCGGCGGCGGCCGAGGATCGTCTCGGTGTATCCGGTGGCCCTGGCCTCCTCCACGACCCGGTGGAGGTAGTCGCGCACCCCGCCGAACCGCTCGAAGTAGGTGTCCATCAGCCCGCGGGCCTCACCCGCCTCGATGTTCAGCTGCTGGGAGAGCCCGAACGCGGACAGCCCGTACGCCAGTCCGTAGGACATGGCCTTGATCTTGCGGCGCATCTCCGCGTCGACCGCCGCCTTCTCCACACCGAACACCTGCGAGGCGACCGTCGTGTGCAGGTCCTCGCCCGAGGTGAAGGCCTCGATCAGACCGGCGTCCTCGGACAGGTGCGCCATCACCCGCAGCTCGATCTGGCTGTAGTCGGCGGTCATCAGCGACTCGAAGCCCTCGCCGACCACGAAGCCCCGGCGGATGGCCCGGCCCTCGTCCGTACGCACCGGGATGTTCTGGAGGTTGGGGTCGGTGGAGGAGAGCCGGCCGGTCGCCGCGACCGTCTGGTTGAACGTGGTGTGGATCCGGCCGTCCTCGCCGATCGTCTTGATCAGCCCCTCGACCGTCACCCGCAGCTTCGCCTGCTCACGGTGGCGCAGCATGATCACCGGCAGTTCGTGCTCGGTCCGCTCCGCCAGCCACGCCAGCGCGTCCGCGTCCGTGGTGTACCCGGTCTTCGTCTTCTTGGTCTTCGGCAGCGCCAGCTCACCGAAGAGGACCTCCTGGAGCTGCTTGGGCGAGCCGAGGTTGAACTCCCGGCCGACCGCCGCGTGCGCCTCCTTCACCGCCTGGAGCACGGCACCGGCGAACTGCTGCTCCATGGACTCCAGGTGGTCCCGGTCGGCGGCGATGCCGTGCCGCTCCAGCCGGGCCAGCAGGATCGAGGTGGGCAGCTCCATGTCGTGCAGCAGGCCGGTGGCGCCGACCTCCTCCAGCCGGACGGTGAACGCCTCACCGAGGTCGAGCACGGCACGGGCCTGCGCCATCAGCGCGTCGGCCTCGGCACGGTCGTCCGCGCCGAAGGCGAGCTGTCCGTCGGCCGAGGGGGCCGGGGCGAGCTCGCGGCCGAGGTACTCCACGGCCAGCGCGTCCAGGGCGAAGGAGCGGCGGCCCGGCTTCACCAGGTAGGCGGCGAGCGCGGTGTCCATGGACACGCCCTCCAGCCGCCAGCCCTGCTCGGGGAAGACGCGCAGGGCGTTCTTCGCGTTGTGCATGACCTTGGGCCGCTCCGGGTCCGCGATCCAGGCGGCGAGCGCCCGCTCGTCGGCCTCGTCCAGCTCGGCCGGGTCCAGCCAGGCGGCGGCCCCGTCCGCGGCGGCGAGCGCGATCTCGGTGACCGAGCCGGCGCCCAGCGACCAGGTGTCGACGGTCATCACCCCGAGCGGCTGGTGGCCGTGCTCCTCCAGCCACGGGGCGACCTCGCCCGCCCCCAGCACCGCGCCGTCGAGCTCGACACCGGCCGCGGGCTCCGGGGGCCCCGCCTCCTCGGCACCGGGATCCACCGCGAGCAGCCGCTCGCGCAGGCTCGGGTTGCGGATCTCCAGTATGTCCAGGATGCCCGTGACCGCCGAACGGTCGTAGGGTGCGCGCTCCAGCTCCTGGGGGGCCTTCGGCAGCTCCACGTCCCGGACCATCTCGGTCAGCACCCGGTTCATCTTCACCGCGTCCAGGTGGTCGCGGAAATTCTGCCCGGCCTTGCCCTTGACCTCCTCGGCGCGCTCGACCAGCTCCGCGAACGAACCGAACTGGTTGATCCACTTCGCGGCCGTCTTCTCACCGACCCCCGGGATCCCCGGCAGGTTGTCCGACGGGTCGCCGCGCAGCGCCGCGAAGTCCGGGTACTGGCCGGGGGTGAGGCCGTACTTCTCCTGGACCTTCTCCGGGGTGAAGCGCGTCAGCTCCGAGACGCCCTTCGTCGGGTACAGCACCGTCACGTCGTCCGTGATCAGCTGGAAGGAGTCCCGGTCACCGGTGACGATCAGCACCTCGAAGCCCGCCGCCTCGGCCTGCGTGGCCAGCGTCGCGATGACGTCGTCCGCCTCGAAGCCGTCGACCGCGAACCGGTCCGCGCGCATCGCGTCCAGCAGCTCGCCGATCAGCTCGACCTGCCCCTTGAACTCGTCGGGGGTCTTGGAACGGTTCGCCTTGTACTCCGGGAACTCCGTCGCACGCCACGTCTTGCGGGACACGTCGAACGCCACCGCGAAGTGGGTCGGCGCCTCGTCGCGCAGGGTGTTCGCCAGCATCGACATGAAGCCGTACACGGCGTTCGTCGGCTGCCCCGTCGCCGTCGTGAAATTCTCCGCGGGCAGGGCGAAGAACGCCCGGTACGCCAGGGAGTGCCCGTCCATGAGGAGCAGGCGCGGTCGGTTGTCTGCCGTCTTCTTCGATGCCGTCTCAGCCACGCCCCCGATCCTGCCACGGACCACTGACAATCCGGACCGGCCCGCCACCCGCCCCGCTCCCCTACCACACGCCGCCGCACACCCGTGCCGTTCCCCCCGTTCCCTCCGTTCCCGGAGGTCCGCCCGCCGCCGTCCCGTGACAGGATCGAGGGTCAGCGAAGCGACGACGTGAAGACGACGCAAAGGGGAGCACCATGGCCACCAAGCCCCCGACCGGTGACCCGGTCCAGGACGCACCGCGGGTCGAGGCGGCCCAGCACTCCGCGGCGGGGCTGCCCGCCGTCGCGCACTCCCTGCGCGTCGCCCAGCGGCAGATGGGGATACGCAGGAGCGCGCAGACCCTCCTCAAGGTCAACCAGAAGGACGGCTTCGACTGCCCCGGCTGCGCCTGGCCCGAGGGCGACAAGCGGCACATCGCCGAGTTCTGCGAGAACGGCGCCAAGGCCGTCGCCGAGGAGGCGACCCTGCGCCGTGTCACCCCCGGCTTCTTCGCCGCCCACCCGGTCGCCGACCTGGCCGGGCGCAGCGGCTACTGGCTCGGCCAGCAGGGACGCATCACGCAACCTGTGTATCTGCCCGAGGGCGCCGACCGGTACGAGGCCGTGACCTGGGAACGCGCCTTCGAGATCATCGCCGAGGAGCTCACCGCCCTCGACTCCCCCGACGAGGCGCTCTTCTACACCTCGGGCCGCACCAGCAACGAGGCCGCCTTCCTCTTCCAGCTCTTCGCGCGCGAGTTCGGCACCAACAACCTCCCCGACTGCTCCAACATGTGCCACGAGTCGTCGGGCTCCGCCCTGACCGAGACCATCGGGATCGGCAAGGGCAGCGTCAGCCTGGAGGACCTCCACCAGGCCGACCTGATCATCGTCGCCGGGCAGAACCCCGGCACCAACCACCCCCGCATGCTGTCCGCCCTGGAGAAGGCCAAGGGGGCCGGAGCGAAGATCATCTCCGTCAACCCGCTGCCCGAAGCCGGCCTCGAACGGTTCAAGAACCCCCAGACCCCCTCCGGCATGCTCAGGGGCGCGGCGCTCACCGATCTCTTCCTGCAGATCCGCATCGGCGGCGACCAGGCCCTCTTCCGGCTGCTGAACAAGCTGATCCTCCAGACCGAGGGAGCCGTCGACACCGCCTTCGTCGACGAGCACACCCACGGCTACGAGGAGTTCGTCCGGGCCGCCCGCGAAGCCGACTGGGAGGAGACCCTCACCGCCACCGGACTGGACCGCCCCGCCATCGAGCGGGCCCTCGCCATGGTCCTCGCCTCGCGGCGCACCATCGTCTGCTGGGCCATGGGCCTCACCCAGCACAAGCACTCCGTCCCCACCATCCGCGAGATCGTCAACTTCCTCCTGCTGCGCGGCGACATCGGCCGCCCCGGCGCCGGGGTCTGCCCCGTCCGCGGACACTCCAACGTCCAGGGCGACCGCACCATGGGCATCTTCGAGCGCCCCTCCGACTCCTTCCTCGACGCCCTCGACAAGGAATTCGGCATCACCTCGCCGCGCCACCACGGCTACGACGTCGTGCGCTCGATCCGGGCGCTGCGCGACGGCGACGCCAAGGTGTTCTTCGCCATGGGCGGGAACTTCGTCGCGGCCACCCCCGACACGGCCGTCACCGAGGCCGCCATGCGCAGAGCGCGCCTCACCGTCCACGTCTCGACCAAGCTCAACCGCTCGCACGCCGTCACCGGCACCCGCGCCCTGATCCTGCCCACCCTCGGCCGCACCGACAAGGACGTCCAGGACGGGCGCAAGCAGGTCGTCAGCGTCGAGGACTCCATGGGCATGGTCCACGCCTCCCGCGGCAACCTCACCCCCGCGAGCCCCCACCTGCTCTCCGAGCCCGCCATCGTCGCCCGGCTCGCCCGCGCCGTCCTCGGCCCCTCCTCCGCCACCCCCTGGGAGGAGTTCGAGAAGGACTACGCGGCCATCCGCGACCGCATCTCCCGTGTCGTGCCCGGCTTCGAGGACTTCAACGCACGTCTCGCCGCCCCCGGCGGCTTCGCCCTCCCCCACGCCCCCCGCGACGAACGCCGCTTCCCCACCGCCACCGGCAAGGCCAACTTCACCGCCGCCCCCGTCGAGTACCCGCACCTCCCCGAAGGCCGCCTGCTCCTCCAGACCCTGCGCTCCCACGACCAGTACAACACCACCGTCTACGGCCTCGACGACCGTTACCGCGGCATCAAGAACGGCCGCCGCGTCGTCCTGGTCAACCCCGACGACGCGGCGGCCCTCGGCCTCGCCGACGGCGCCTACACCGACCTCGTCGGCGAATGGCGCGACGGCGTCGAACGCCGCGCCCCCGGCTTCCGCGTCGTCCACTACCCCACCGCACGCGGCTGCGCCGCCGCCTACTACCCCGAGACCAACGTGCTCGTCCCGCTCGACTCGACCGCCGACACCAGCAACACCCCGGCCAGCAAGTCGGTCGTCATCCGCTTCGAACAGCCCTGATCCGCCCCGCGCGCACCCCCCTAAGCGTCCGCTCAGCCGTCTGATAGGAACAGTGCGCACGGCCCCGGCCGTGCGCACAGCGAGGACCCACCGCAGACGATCGGAGCCGGACCCCATGGGCGAGAACACCGCACCCACCTTTCCCCAGGAGATCATCGACGAGTACGCCGCGCTCGGAGTCGACCTGCCCGCCCTCTTCTCCGCCGGCCACCTCGGCGAGCGCATGGGCGTCCGGATCACCGAGGCCTCCGCCGACCGCGTCGTCGGCACCATGCCCGTCGAGGGCAACACCCAGCCCTACGGACTCCTGCACGGCGGCGCCTCCGCCGTCCTCGCCGAGACCCTCGGCTCCGTCGGCTCCATGCTCCATGGCGGCGCCACCAAGCTCGCCGTCGGCGTCGACCTCAACTGCACCCACCACCGGGGCGTCCGCGACGGCCTCGTCACCGGCGTCGCCACCCCCGTACACCGCGGCCGCACCACCGCCACGTACGAGATCGTCCTCACCGACGAGGACGGCAAGCGGGTCTGCACCGCCCGGCTCACCTGCCTGCTGCGCGACGCGCCCCGGCCCGACGCCGGCTGAACACCCCTTCGGCCACGCCCTCCGCCCGGTCCGGAACGCACCGCATTCCGGACCGGGCGGAGCCATATCCGAAGCGTCAGAGGCAAGTTGACGCCTACTCACGGTCAACACCCTTGACCGCCACACCCGTTCCATGCGCCACTTCAGCAGCCATGCCGCCCGCCACCCACCGGCGCGCACACCCCACGGATGTAACACTGCGTAACAACTGCGCAATACACCGAAGAGGGCGCCCGCACCCCGGCCCGACCCCCGGCCGGCCCCCCGCGCCCCTTGCGCCCCGATTCGTGCGACAGCACCAAGATCACCTCAAGCCCCTTAGCAGAGCTGGGTGTTCTCACATCGCGGTCACTTCGGCGCCAGGGAAAAAATCGCACATGTCCCCACTGCGACCACCGAGCGTTCCCCATGGCATAACAAGACAGTCACATCATTTGCGGACCCGTCCCGCACCCCCACACCTGCGCTTAGAGTCACGGCCAGTCACCGCGCCGCCGGGCGCGTCTGCTGCACGGACCCGTATCGACCAGTAGGCCCCGGCGATCGTCACGGCACCTCAGCAGAGGAGGCCGCGCCAGGGAAAGGACCTTTCGTGCGACACCGTTCTTTGCTCATACTCACCGCAGTCCTCACCACCGGAGCTCTCACTCTCACCGCCTGCGGATCGCGCGACGACGACAAGGGCGGCAGCGGCGGCGACAGCGGCAACCAGACCGTCGTCATCGGCCTCGACGCGCCCCTGACCGGCGACCTCTCCGCGCTCGGCCTCGGCATCAAGAACTCCGCCGACCTCGCCGTCAAGATCGCCAACAAGGACAAGACCGTCCCCGGCGTCACCTTCCAGCTCAAGGCCCTCGACGACCAGGCCCAGCCCTCCGTCGGCCAGCAGAACGCCACCCAGTTCATCCAGGACAAGAAGGTCCTCGGCGTCGTCGGCCCCCTGAACTCCGGCGTCTCCCAGTCGATGCAGAAGCCGCTCAACGACGCCAGCCTCACCCAGGTCTCCCCCGCCAACACCGGCACCGAGCTGACCCAGGGCAACAACTGGAAGACCGGCGACAAGCAGCGCCCCTTCAAGACCTACTTCCGCACCGCCACCACCGACGCCATCCAGGGCGCGTTCGCCGCGAACTACCTCTACAAGAACGCGAACATCAAGGACGTCTACCTCATCGACGACCAGAAGCCCTACGGCGCCGGCCTCGCCGCCTCCTTCAAGACGACGTTCACCGAACTCGGCGGCAAGATCGTCGGCACCGACCACGTCAACCCCGACGACCGCGACTTCAACTCCGTCGTCACCAAGGTCAAGGGCTCCGGCGCCAAGGCCGTCTACTACGGCGGCGAGTACCCCGCCGGCGCACCCCTGAGCCAGCAGCTCAAGGACAGCGTCAAGATCCCCCTCATGGGCGGCGACGGCATGTACAGCGCCGACTTCATCAGCCTCAACAAGAAGGCCGAAGGCGACATCGCCACCTCCGTCGGCAAGCCCGTCGAAGAGCTCGAATCGGCGAAGAAGTTCATCGCCGACTACAAGACCGCCGGATACAAGGACGCCTACGAGGCCTACGGCGGCGGCACCTACGACGCCACCTGGTCCATCATCGAGGCCGTCAAGGCCGTCGTCGCCGACAACGACGGCAAGCTCCCCGACGACGCCCGCACCAAGGTCCTCGACGCCATGAGCAAGGTCCAGTTCGAAGGCGTCACCGGCCCCGTCTCGTTCGACGAGTACGGCGACACCACCAACACCATGATGACCGCCTACCAGGTCACCTCCGGCAAGTGGACCTCCAAGCTCAGCGAGGCCGTCAAGTAACACCGCCCCGGACACCACACCGGGCGACAGCACACCCACAGCACACAGACCGCGCGGGAGCGCTACGAGCACTCCCGCGCGGTGCCATATCCGAACCACTCCACGGAGGCCCTGCGGTGAACGAACTGCCGCAACAGCTGGCCAATGGACTCATCCTCGGCGCGATGTACGGTCTCATCGCGATCGGTTACACGATGGTCTACGGAATCATCCAGCTCATCAACTTCGCACACGGCGAGATCTTCATGATCGGAGGCTTCGGAGCCCTCACCGTCTACCTCGGGCTTCCGTCCGGATTCTCCCTCCTCGCCGCGATACCCCTCATGATCGCCGGCGGAGTCGTCTGCTCCGTCGCCATCAGCGTCGCCGCCGAACGCTTCGCCTACCGTCCACTGCGCGGCGGACCACGCCTCGCCCCCCTCATCACCGCCATCGGCCTCTCCCTCGCACTCCAGCAGGCCGTATGGATGTGGTACCCCAACGCCACCAAGGACCGCTCCTTCCCGCAGTTCAAGGGCGAGGCGATCGACATCTTCGGCGCCAGCATCCAGCGCGGCGACCTCTTCGTCATCATCGCGGCCCCCGTGTGCATGCTCGCCCTCGGCCTCTTCGTCTCCAAGACCCGGGCCGGCCGCGGCATGCAGGCGACCTCCCAGGACCCCGACACCGCCAAGCTCATGGGCATCAACACCGACCGCATCATCGTCATGGCCTTCGCCATCGGTGCCGCGTTCGCCGCCGTCGCCGCCGTCGCCTACGGGCTCAAGAACGGCCAGATCGGCTTCCGCATGGGCTTCATCATGGGTCTCAAGGCCTTCACCGCTGCCGTACTCGGCGGCATCGGCAACATCTACGGCGCCATGCTCGGCGGAGTCGTCCTCGGCGTCGCCGAAGCCCTCGCCACCGGCTACATGAGCGACGTACCCGGCATGGAACTCTTCGGCGGCGGAGCCTGGAAGGACGTCTGGGCCTTCGTGCTCCTCATCCTCGTCCTCCTCATACGCCCCCAGGGCTTGCTGGGCGAACGAGTCGCGGACAGGGCGTGATGACCATGACCAGCCACACGCACGAGGCCACGCCCGTCATCCCCCTGCCCGCCGCGGCCGCCCGCGCGATCACCACGGCCGGAGCCGCCCTCACCGTCGTCTCCACCTTCCTCGCCTGGACGTGGACCTCCGAATTCCCCGGCGACCTGACCGTCACCGGATACCCCGGAGGCCTCCAGGTCCTCACCCTCGTCAGCGGAGCCCTCACCCTGCTGTACGCCGTCGCCGGCTACGGCATACGCGGGCTCGGCTGGCTCAACCCGACGCGCAGCCACAACTCCACGTTCTTCCTGGCCCTCGGCACCCTCGCCACCACCTGGTACGCGGTCATCTCGATCACCGCCGAACTCGGCGGCGTCGTCAACCTCGAACCCGGCGGCTTCCTCGCCGCCGCGGCCACCCTGATCACCTTCCTCGGCGCACTCGGCCTGCCCCTCGACCGCAAGGCCGCCGAAGAGCTGCCCCGGTGGAACTGGTTCCTCGCCGTCATCGTCGGCCTCCTCCCCTACCTCTTCTGGAGGCACATCCGCCTCGCCGGCGCCGACGGCCGGCCGCCCCGCGCGAAGGCACTCCCCTCCTGGGCCGAGATCCTCGTCATCGCCGTCTCCTTCGGCGTGGGCCTCCATGTCTTCACCTACGGCATCGACACCGAGTACGCCGAACTCTTCATCGGCTTCCTCGTCGCCGTCGGCTTCGGCTTCGCCGCGCTGACCCGGGCCGGACTCATCGCCCGTATCACCGCGCTCACCACCAAGCACCGCAACGTCACGCTCGTCGCCGCGCTCGTCGCCGCCTTCTGCTTCCCCTTCACCCAGCAGAACGAGCAGTACGCCCTCATCGGCGCGAACATCCTCATCTTCGCGACCGTCGCCCTCGGCCTCAACGTCGTCGTCGGCCTCGCCGGCCTCCTCGACCTCGGATACGTCGCCTTCCTCGGCGTCGGCGCCTACGCCGCCGCCCTCGTCTCCGGCTCCCCCATGTCCCCCGTCGGCGTCCAGTTCCCCTTCTGGGCCGCCGTCCTCACCGGAGCCGCCGCCTCACTCGTCTTCGGCGTCGTCATCGGGGCACCCACACTCCGCCTCCGCGGCGACTACCTCGCCATCGTCACCCTCGGATTCGGAGAGATCTTCCGCCTCACCGTCAACGCCCTCAACGGCGTCAGCGGCCCCGACCTCACCAACGGCTCCCAGGGCATCCCCAGCATCCCCGACCTCGAACTCTTCGGATTCGACCTCGGAATCAGCCACGACATCGGCGGCTTCACCCTCGGCAGGTCCGCCAACTACTACCTGCTGATGCTCGTCTTCACCGCCGTCGTCGTCCTCGTCTTCCGGCGCTCCGGGGAATCCCGCATCGGCCGCGCCTGGGTCGCCATCCGCGAGGACGAGACCGCCGCCACCGCCATGGGCATCAACGCCTTCCGGCTCAAGCTGCTCGCCTTCGCCCTCGGCGCCACCCTCGCCGGGCTCGCCGGGACCGTACAGGCACACGTCTCCTACACGGTCACCCCCGAGCAGTACCAGTTCGCCGGATCCGTGCCGCCCAACTCCGCGTTCCTCCTCGCCGCCGTCATCCTCGGCGGCATGGGAACCCTCAGCGGACCCCTCGTCGGCGCCGCGCTGCTCTACCTCATCCCGGCCAAGCTCCAGTTCATGCAGGACTACCAGCTCTTCCTCTTCGGCCTCGCGCTCATCCTCCTGATGCGCTTCCGCCCCGAGGGCCTCGTCGCCGACCGCAGGAAGCAGCTCGAATTCCACGAGACCGGCCAGCTCGACGTACCACCGGACACACCACTCACCGACC
Organism: Streptomyces halstedii; assembly: GCA_000720535.1. GTDB lineage: Bacteria > Actinomycetota > Actinomycetes > Streptomycetales > Streptomycetaceae > Streptomyces > Streptomyces halstedii. The sequence continues at coordinate 80,855 of JOAZ01000005.1, read as the reverse complement.
AGGCCGCCGGCACCACGAAGGCGGGGGCGTGACCACCATGACCGCGACAGCCGCACCCACCACCGTCCTCGACGCGAGCGGCGTCACCATGCGCTTCGGCGGCCTCACCGCCGTACGGAGCGTGGACCTCACCGTCGACGCGGGCGAGATCGTCGGCCTCATCGGGCCCAACGGCGCCGGGAAGACCACCTTCTTCAACTGCCTCACCGGCCTCTACGTCCCCACCGAGGGCACGGTCCGCTACAAGGGCACCGTCCTGCCGCCCAAACCGCACCTCGTCACCCAGGCGGGCATCGCCCGCACCTTCCAGAACATCCGCCTCTTCGCCAACATGACCGTCCTGGAGAACGTCCTCGTCGGACGCCACACCAGGACCAAGGAAGGTCTCTGGTCGGCCCTCCTGCGCCTCCCCGGCTACCACAAGGCCGAGAACGCCAGCCGCGAACGCGCCATGGAACTCCTGGAGTTCATCGGCCTCGCCGACAAGGCCGAACACCTCGCGCGCAACCTCCCCTACGGAGACCAGCGCAAGCTGGAGATCGCCCGCGCCCTCGCCAGCGACCCCGGACTCCTCCTCCTGGACGAGCCCACCGCCGGTATGAACCCCCAGGAGACCCGGGTCACCGAAGAGCTCATCTTCGCCATCCGGGACCAGGGCATCGCCGTACTCGTCATCGAGCACGACATGCGCTTCATCTTCAACCTCTGCGACCGCGTCGCCTGCCTCGTCCAGGGCGAGAAGCTCGTCGAGGGCACCGCCTCCGTCGTCCAGAGCGACGAACGCGTCATCGCCGCCTACCTCGGCACCCCCTTCGAAGGCGCCCCAGGCGCGGACGAGGTCGCCGAGGTCGAGGCGGCCGAGGCCGACGCCGCGGCGGCCGCCCCGGCGGACCGCACACCCGCGGGACCGGCCGCGCCCGCACAGCCGGAACCAGCGGCACCGGCGGAGCCCGCGGAACCGGAACCGGGACCGGCACAGCCGGCACCGGCGCAAGCCGCACCGGCCGAACCGGCGTCCGCCGACCCGGCACCCCCCGAGGCGGGCACCCCCCGCACCGGGACCCCCCGCACCGAAGAGGAAGAAGAGGAGGACAACCGATGACCGCGCTGCTAGAGGTCGAGGACCTCCGCGTCGCCTACGGCAAGATCGAAGCCGTCAAGGGCATCTCCTTCAGCGTCGAAGCCGGCCAGGTCGTCACCCTCATCGGCACCAACGGCGCCGGCAAGACCACCACCCTGCGCACCCTGTCCGGACTGCTCAAGCCCGCCGGCGGCCGCATCACCTTCGACGGACAGCCGCTCAACGGCATACCCGCCCACAAGATCGTCTCCCTGGGCCTCGCCCACTCCCCCGAGGGACGCCACATCTTCCCCCGGCTGACGATCACCGAGAACCTCCTCCTCGGCGCCTACCTCCGCAGCGACAAGGCCGGCATCGAGAAGGACGTCCAGCGCGCCTACGACCTCTTCCCCATCCTCGGGGAACGCCGCAAGCAGGCGGCGGGCACCCTCTCCGGCGGCGAACAGCAGATGCTCGCCATGGGACGCGCCCTCATGTCCCAGCCCAAGCTGCTCATGCTGGACGAGCCCTCCATGGGCCTCTCGCCGATCATGATGCAGAAGATCATGGAGACCATCGTCGAGCTCAAGGCGGCGGGCACCACGATCCTGCTCGTCGAACAGAACGCCCAGGCGGCGCTCTCGCTGGCGGACCAGGGCCATGTCATGGAGGTCGGCAAGGTCGTCCTCTCCGGCACCGGCTCGGACCTCCTGCACGACGAGTCCGTCCGCAAGGCCTACCTCGGCGAGGACTGACACCCCGCTTCACGGCGAAGGCCCGCACCCCCGGTTCGTCGGGGTGCGGGCCTTCGCCGTACGCCTGTACGGGCCGCGGGGGCCCGGTACACGGGTATACGGGTATACGGAAGGGCTACTCGGCGGCCTTCTTCTCCTCGGCGTCCTCGATCAGCGCCTCGGCGAGCTGCTGCATCGACATCCGGCGGTCCATCGACGTCTTCTGGATCCACCGGAACGCGGCCGGCTCGGAGAGCCCGTAGTCCGTCTGCAGGATGCTCTTCGCCCGGTCCACCAGCTTCCGGGTCTCCAGCCGCTGGGCCAGGTCCGCGACCTCGCTCTCCAGCGCCCGCAGCTCCGCGAACCGGGACACGGCCATCTCGATCGCCGGCACCACGTCGCTCTTGCTGAACGGCTTCACCAGGTACGCCATCGCCCCGGCGTCCCGGGCCCGCTCCACCAGGTCGCGCTGCGAGAACGCGGTGAGCATCAGGACGGGGGCGATGGACTCCTCGGCGATCTTCTCGGCGGCGGAGATCCCGTCCAGGACCGGCATCTTCACATCGAGGATGACCAGGTCCGGCTTGTGCTCGCGGGCGAGCTCGACGGCCCGCTGCCCGTCCCCGGCCTCGCCGACGACCGAATAGCCCTCTTCCTCCAGCATCTCCTTGAGGTCGAGGCGGATGAGCGCCTCGTCCTCGGCGATGACGACGCGGGTCGTCAGCGGCGGGACGTGCGACCGGGCGTCGTCGGCGGCGTCTTCGGGCTGGGGCGACTCGGGGGTGGTCACGGGGGCTCCTTGTTCCAGGACAGGCAGTGCCGCGAAGCAGCCTACCTACCTGCCGCACCCGACGGTCACCAGGTACACTTCTCAGGGTTAGTGAGCCGGGTTGGCGCAACTGGTTGACGCGGAGGTCTCAAACACCTCTGTCCGAAAGGACATGTGGGTTCGAATCCCATACCCGGCACGACGGAAGCGGATGTTCACATTCTCGTGAACATCCGCTTTTCTGCATCCACGGCAATGCGTGACGATTCATCGTAGGCGCATGAATTCCCACGCACCCGAGATCAGGCACAGAGCGGTCACCCTGCTGCGGAACGGCGTCAAAAATGCCGACGTGGCCCGCGAACTCAGCATCCCCGCAGGCACCGTCAGCTACTGGAAGCACGTGGACCGCGCCGAGCGGGGCGAGCCTCCCGAGGCCCGCTATTCGCGCTGCCCACGGTGCGACGGCCTGCTCGACCAGGCGGCATACGCGTATCTGCTCGGGCTGTACCTCGGCGACGGACACATCATCCAGAACAGGGCCATGCGCACCCCCAGCCTGTCGATCGCCTGCGCCGACACCCGGCCGGGGCTCATGGATCTGTGCGAGCGCGCCATGCGCGCGGTCTTTCCCGAGAACTCCGTCTGCCGGGTGCGCAGGAAGGGATACCGCGAGATGAAGATGTATTCCAAACACCTGTGGTGCCTGTTTCCCCAACACGGCTCCGGCAGAAAGCATGAACGCTCCGTCGCCCTCGCCGTCTGGCAGCAAAGCATGGTGAACGCGCACCCGTGGGCGCTCGTCCGCGGACTCATTCACTCCGACGGATGCCGGGTCACCAACTGGACCACGCGCGTCATCGGCGGTGAGACCAAGCGCTACGAGTACCCCCGGTACTTCTTCACCAACAAGTCCGACGACATCCGGAAGCTGTTCACCGACACCCTCGACCGGCTAGGGGTCGAGTGGACCCACTGCACCCGCGCCGGGAAGGAGTACAACATCTCCGTAGCCCGACGGGCGTCCGTCGCCCTCATGGACGCGCACGTCGGGCCGAAGTACTGACGACCGTCACTTCGGGCTGTCGTCCTCGCCGATGTGGTGCACCCGCACCAGGTTCGTCGTGCCGGCGACCCCGGGCGGCGAGCCCGCGGTGATGACGACCACGTCGCCCTTGCGGCACCGGCCGATGCGCAGCAGTTCCTCGTCCACCTGCGCCACCATCGCGTCCGTCGATTCCACGTGCGGTCCCAGGAACGCCTCCACGCCCCAGGTGAGGTTCAGCTGCGCGCGGGTGGCCTCGTCGGGGGTGAAGGCGAGGAGCGGGATCGGGGAGCGGTAGCGGGAGAGGCGCTTGACCGTGTCGCCGCTCTGGGTGAAGGCGACCAGGGCCTTGGCGCCGAGGAAGTCGCCCATCTCGGCCGCCGCGCGGGCGACCGCGCCGCCCTGGGTACGGGGCTTGTTGCGGTCGGTGAGGGGCGGGAGGCCCTTGGCGAGGATGTCCTCCTCGGCGGCCTCGACGATGCGGGCCATGGTGGCGACGGTCTCGACGGGGTACCTGCCGACGCTGGTCTCGCCGGAGAGCATCACCGCGTCCGTGCCGTCGATGACCGCGTTGGCGACGTCGGAGGCCTCGGCGCGGGTGGGCCGGGAGTTGTCGATCATCGAGTCGAGCATCTGGGTGGCGACGATGACCGGCTTGGCATTGCGCTTGGCCAGTGTGACGGCGCGCTTCTGGACGATCGGGACCTGTTCCAGGGGCATTTCGACGCCGAGGTCGCCGCGGGCGACCATGAGGCCGTCGAAGGCCGCGACGATGTCGGCGATGTTGTCGACGGCCTGGGGCTTCTCGATCTTGGCGATGACGGGGAGGCGGCGGTGCTCCTCGTCCATGACGCGGTGGACGTCGTGGATGTCGCGTCCGGTGCGGACGAAGGACAGGGCGATCATGTCGGCGCCGGTGCGCAGGGCCCAGCGGAGGTCGTCGATGTCCTTGCCGGAGAGCGCGGGGACGGAGACGGCGACGCCCGGGAGGTTGAGTCCCTTGTGGTCGGAGACCATGCCGCCCTCGATGACGGTGGTGTGGACGCGGGGTCCGTCCACGCCGGTGACTTCGAGGGTGACGCGTCCGTCGTCGACGAGGATGTGTTCGCCCGCGGTGACGTCGGCGGCGAGGCCGTCGTAGGTGGTGGAGCAGAGGTGGCGGTCGCCTTCCACGGGTTCGACGGTGATGGTGAAGTCGTCGCCGCGTTCAAGGAGTACGGGGCCTTCGGCGAAGCGGCCGAGGCGGATCTTCGGGCCTTGGAGGTCGGCGAGGATTCCCACGCCGCGGCCGGTCTCTTGGGATGCCTTGCGTACGTGGCGGTAGCGCTCTTCGTGTTCGGCGTAGCTGCCGTGGCTGAGATTGAGGCGGGCCATGTCCATCCCCGCTTCGACCAGTGCCTTGATCTGCTCGTATGTGTCGGTCGCGGGGCCCAGGGTACAAACGATTTTCGCTCGGCGCATGGTCCGAGCGTAGACCTTACCTATGGGTAGGTATGTGGGTCCGCATGACAGGCCAACGGCCTTTGGGTGACGGGTTGTTGACAACTGTTGAAGTGTGCGGCGGGGCGCTCCGATGAGCGGCCGGCGCGGCGGGGCGGGGCTGGTGGTCATCAGATCGCAACCTGCGCGGGGTGTTGCGGTCGCGGGTGGCTGAGCCAGAATCTACGCGCGTTGTTCGATCGGATGAGGAGTGAAGGATGCCGCTGAACCGTAGGACTTTTCTGGGCAGTTCGGCCGCCGCAGGTGCGGGCGCGGCGCTGGCGGGCGGGGTGGCCGCGGGTCCGGCGGTGGCGGCCGGCGCGAAGGGGCCGGGTCATGGCCGTCCGTCGAAGCGGTACTCGTTCACGGTGATGGGGACGACGGACCTGCACGGGAACGTCTTCAACTGGGACTATTTCACGGACGGCGAATTCGATGACGCCCAGCACAACGATGTGGGCCTGGCGAAGATCTCGACGCTGGTGAATCGTGTCCGCAAGCAGCGGGGGCGGCACAACACGCTGCTGATCGACGCGGGTGACACGATCCAGGGCACGCAGCTTTCGTACTACTACGCGAAGATCGATCCGATCACGGCGAAGCGCGGTCCGGTGCATCCGATGGCGCGGGCGATGAACAAGATCGGTTACGACGCGGCGGCGCTCGGGAACCACGAGTTCAACTACGGGATCCCGGTGCTGCGGAAGTTCGAGGAGCAGTGTGACTTCCCGCTGCTGGGGGCGAACGCCCTGGACGCGAAGACGTTGCGGCCGGCCTTCGCCCCGTATGTGATCAAGCGGGTGCGTACACCGCACGGGCGTGATGTGCGGGTGGCGGTCCTGGGGCTGACGAACCCGGGGATCGCGATCTGGGACAAGGCGAACGTGGGCGGGAAGATGGTGTTCCCGGGCCTGGAGGAGCAGGCGGCGAAGTGGGTGCCGAAGCTCCGTTCGATGGGTGCGGACGTGGTGATCGTCTCGGCGCATTCGGGTTCGTCGGGGACGTCGTCGTACGGGGACCAGCTGCCGTACGTCGAGAACGCGGCGGGTCTGGTGGCGGAGCGGGTTCCGGGGATCGACGCGATTCTGGTGGGTCACGCGCACGCGGAGATCCCGGAGTACGTGGTGACGAACAAGAAGACGGGGAAGCCGGTCGTTCTGTCGGAGCCGCTGAAGTGGGGGCAGCGGCTGACGCTGTTCGACTTCGATCTGGTGTGGGAGAAGGGGCGCTGGGTGGTCGAGAAGGTGGGTGCCCAGGTGCTGAACTCGAACACGGTCGAGGAGGACAGGGCGATCACGTCGCTGCTCTCGGGTGAGCACCGGAAGGTCGTGGCGTACGTGAACCAGGTGATCGGTACGTCGGTGGCGGCGATGTCGACGGCGGAGGCGCCGTGGAAGGACGAGCCGGTCATCGACCTGATCAACCTGGTGCAGGCGGAGACGGTGCGGGAGGCGCTGGCGGGCGGGGAGTACGCGGGTCTTCCGGTGCTGTCGCAGGCGGCGTGCTTCTCGCGTACGGCGTCGATTCCGGCCGGCGAGGTGACGATCAAGGACGCGGCGGGGCTGTATCCGTTCGAGAACACCCTGGAGGCGCGGCTGCTGACGGGCGCCCAGCTGAAGGACTACCTGGAGTATTCGGCGCGGTATTACGTGCGCACGGCCACGGGGGCCCCGGTGGACACGTCGAAGCTGACGAACGCGGAGGACATTCCGGATTACAACTACGACGTGGTGTCGGGTGTGACGTACGACATCGACATCGCGCAGCCGGTGGGTTCGCGGATCGTGGGGCTGTCGTTCGAGGGGGCGCCGCTGGATCCGGCGGCGGAGTTCGTGTTCGCGGTGAACAACTACCGGGCGAGCGGTGGGGGCAATTTCCCGCATGTCCCGGGTGCGAAGCAGTTGTGGGCGGATTCGGACGAGATCCGGAACACGATCATCGGGTGGGTGCGGGCGAAGGGTTCGGTGGATCCGGCGGAGTTCGCGTCGGTGGACTGGCGTCTGACGCGGGAGGGTGTGCCGGTGTTCTGAGCCGGGCCCCGCGGTTCCGGGGAGGTGTGTGTGACGGCCCGTCGGTTCTTCCGGCGGGCCGTTTCGTCGTGTCGGGGCACGGGACGGGGTGGGTGGTGGCGGCCGTCTCCTTCGGGGGCGGCCGCCACCGTGCTGCCGGGGCGTGTCCGGGCCGGGCGCCTCGGTCGTGCGCCCCGGTGGTCGTTCTCAGCCGTGGGCTTCAGACGTGGCTCGTGCCGTGCGGCCGGGGTGCGGAGGTGTGGGACGTGCGGCCTTGCTGGCCGGGGATGCGCGGCGTGGGGTGGGGGGTGAGGCCGAAGGTGGTGAAGGCGGTGCGCTGCGGGAGGGGGTAGGGGCGGGTGCCGGTGAGGTTGTTGAGGATGGTGGCGCTGCGCCAGGCGGCGAGGCCGAGGTCGGGGGCGCCGACTCCGTGGGTGTGGCGTTCGGCGTTCTGGACGTAGATGTTGCCGGTGATGGCGGGGTCGAGGTCGAGGCGGAAGTCGGTGTCGATGCGGGGGCGTCCTCGGCTGTCGCGGCGGAGGTGGGGGGCGATGCCGGTGAGGAGGGTGTCGAGGGGGCGTTCGCGGTAGCCGGTGGCGAGGACGACGGCGTCGGTGGTGAGGCGGGTGCGGGTGTCCTGCTGGGTGTGTTCGAGGTGGAGTTCGATGCGGCCGCCGGGGCCGTGGGGGCGGGTCGCGGTGCGGACGGTGACGCCGGGGGTGAGGGTGGCGTCGGGCCAGCCGCCGTGGAGGGTGCGGCGGTAGAGCTCGTCGTGGATGGCGGTGATGGTGTCGGTGTCGATGCCCTTGTGGAGTTGCCACTGCTGGGGGACGAGGGCGTCGCGTACGTGTTCGGGGAGTGCGTGGAAGTAGTGGGTGTAGTCGGGGGTGAAGTGTTCGAGGCCGAGCTTCGAGTACTCCATGGGGGCGAAGGCCTGGGTGCGTGCGAGCCAGTGGATCTTCTCGGCGCCGTGGGGGCGGGCGCGCAGGAGGTCGAGGAAGATCTCGGCACCCGACTGGCCGGAGCCGATGACGGTGATGTGGTCGGCGCGCAGGAGGGTGTCGCGGTGGTGGAGGTAGTCGGCGGAGTGGATGACGGGGGTGCCGGGTGCCGTGGTGAGGGGGCGCAGGGGTTCGGGGACGAAGGGTTCGGTGCCGACGCCGAGGGCGATGTGGCGGGTGTGGGTGCGGCCGGTGGTCTCGGTCTCGCCGTCGGGGGTGAGGCGGGTGTAGTCGACGTCGAAGTGGGAGTGGCCGGGGTTCCAGCGGAGGGTGTCGACGCGGTGGTGGAAGTGGGTGGTGGGGAGTTGTTCGCTGACCCATCGGCAGTAGGCGTCGTATTCGGCCCGGTGGATGTGGAATTGCTCGGCGAAGTAGAAGGGGTAGATGCGGTCGTGGGTGCGGAGGTAGTTGAGGAAGGTCCAGGGGCTGGTGGGGTCGGCGAGGGTGGTGAGGTCGGCGAGGAAGGGGACTTGGAGGGTGGCGCCGTCGATGAGGAGGCCGGGGTGCCAGTGGAAGGCGGGGCGTTGTTCGTAGAAGGCGGTGGTGAGGGGGCGGCCGGGGATGTTCTGGGCGAGGGCGGCGAGGGAGAGGTTGAAGGGGCCGAGCCCGATGCCGATGAGGTCGTGGGGCCGGTTGCCGTCGGGGGTGGTCCGGTCGGTCATCGGGGGGTGCTGCCTTCCGTGGTGGCGCCGTGGTGGGCGTGGGTGACGAGGGTGAGGAGGTGCCGGAGGTCGTCGGGGGTGGCGTGGGGGTTGAGGAGGGTGGCCTTGAGCCAGAGTTCGCCGTCGATGTAAGCGCGGCCGAGTACGGCCTGGCCCTGGGTGAGGAGGGTGCGGCGGATGGTGGCGACGGTGGTGTCGTCGGCGTGGGTGGGGCGGAAGAGGACGGTGCTGATGGTGGGGCGGTCGTGGAGTTGGAGGCCGGGGTCGCGGTCGATGAGGTCGGCGAGGTGGTGGGCGGCGGCGACGGTGCGGTCGATGAGGTCGGCGAGTCCGTCGCGGCCGAGGGCCTGGAGGGTGACGGCGATCTTGAGGGCGTCGGGGCGGCGGGTGGTGCGCAGTGAGCGGCCGAGGAGGTCGGGGAGGCCGGCGTCGGTGTCGTCGTCGGCGTTGAGGTAGGGCGCTTGGTGGTGGAGGGGGTGGAGGTCGTGGTGGTGGGGGACGGCGAGGATGCCGGCGGACGCGGGTTGCCAGCCGAGTTTGTGCAGGTCGAGGGTGACGCTGTGGGCGCGGTGGAGGCCGTCGAGGAGGTGGCGGTGGGTGGGGCTGAAGAGGAGGGGGCCGCCGTAGGCGGCGTCGATGTGGAGGTCGGCGTCGTGGGCGGTGGTGAGGTCGGCGATGTGGTCGAGGGGGTCGATGCGTCCGGTGTCGGTGGTGCCGGCGGTGGCGGTGACGAGGAGGGGGCCGGTGAGGGTGGTGAGGGCGTCGTGGAGGGCGGTGGGGTCCATGGTGCCGCGGGGTGCGGGGATGACGACGGGTCGGGGCAGTCCGAGGATCCAGGTGGCGCGGGTGACGCTGTGGTGGGCGTTGGCGGCGCAGATGGTCTGTACGGGGCCGTGGCGTTCGCGGGCGAGGAGGAGGGCGAGTTGGTTGGCTTCGGTGCCGCCGGTGGTGACGAGGGCGTCGGGCCGGGGGGCGCGGGGGTAGACCTCGGCGGCGAGTGTGGTGGTGAGGGTGGCTTCGAGGGTGGAGGCGGCGGGGGCCTGGTCCCAGGAGTCCATGGAGGGGTTGAGGGCCGAGGCGGCGAGGTCGGCGGCCGCGGCGAGGGCGAGGGGTGGGGTGTGGAGGTGGGCGGCGCAGTGGGGGTGTGCGGGGTCGGCGGCGCCTTCGGCGAGTGCGGTGACGAGGGTGCGCAGGGCGTGGTGGGGGCCGGTTCCCTGGTCGGGGATGAGGGGGCCGGTGGTGGCGCGGGTGTGGTGGGTGACGGTGTCGGGGCCGCCGGCGGGGAGGGGGCCGCCGCGACGGACGGCGCCGTCGTGGAGGGCGGCGAGGACGGTGTCGAGGAGGGGGCGCAGGTGGGCGGGGCCTGCGGTTCCTCCGGCGAGGGGCGGGATGGGCATGGGTGATGGGGTCCTTCGGGTCGGTCGGGTTTCGTGTGGGGCGGCCGAAGAGCCCAACGAGCGGAACCCGAAAGGGGTATTGGCGTTCGGTGTCGGTGGGGAGCGGGCGGGTTGCGTTATCAGTGTGCGCTCTTCGTACGGCCGTGCCCGGTCTCCCCTGGTGGTCGGGGAGGCCGGGCACGGTGCGGGTCGGTGGCGGCGGGTGGGCGGGTGCGGTCAGTGGGCCCGGCGTACGGCGAGGGCGCGGCGCAGGTCGTCGAGTTGGTCGGTGAGTCTGCGGCGCAGCGCGAGGGTGAGTGAGGGGTCGTCGAGTGCGGTGGTGCCGGTGGTGAGGTGGTCGTCGTCGACGGCGTGGGCGGGGAAGGCGTGGCGTCCGGCGGCTTCGGCGATGACGGGGCCGCGGCGGGTGGCGAGGGCGGTGGCGTCGGGGTAGTAGCGGTGGACGTAGTCGTGGGTGAGTGCGGCCTGTTCGGGTTGCCAGAAGCCCTGGGCGGTGGCGGCGAAGAGGTAGTTGGACAGGGTGTCGTCGTGGAAGAGGGCGTTCCAGGCGGTGGCTTTGGCTTCGGGGGTGGGCAGGGCGGCGCGGCAGCGGGCGGCGCCTTCCTGTCCGGTGGCGCTGGGGTCGGCGGCGAGTTCGCGGGCGAGGGTGGTCTCGTCGGTGGCGCCGAGGACGGCGAGGCGGGTGAGGATGCGCCAGCGGAGTTCGGGGTCGAGTCCGGGTCCGCCGGGGACGGTGCCGTCGGCGAGCCAGTCCTGGAGGGTGTCGGGCTGGGTGGCGGCGTCGATGAAGTGGCGTACGGCGGTGAGGCGGAGGCCGGGGTCGGTGCCGGTGGGCGGGGTGCCGTGGGGGCCGGGTTCCCAGTCCTCGGCGGTGAGGCCTTCGGTGCGGCGCAGGAGGTCGCGGCAGAGATCGGTGAGGGTGGCGAGGGCGGTGGGGCGTGCGTCGGGGGTGAGGTAGCGGTCGGCGATGTGGGTGGCGGCGAAGGTGAGGACGCCTTGGACGAGGGCGAGGTCGGTCTCGTGGGGCAGGTGGGTGCGGGCGGCGGTGAGGTAGGCGGTGGGGTGGAGGTGGCCGTCGCGGACCATGTCGCGGGCGGTGTTCCAGAGGACGGCGCGGGTGAGGGGTTCGGGGATGCCGCTGAGGTGGGTGAGGGCGGTGTTCCAGGAGTCGGGGTCGAGGCGGATCTTGGCGTAGGTGAGGTCGCCGTCGTTGAGGACGACGAGGTCGGGGCGGTGTCCGGGGCGGGTGGTGGGGGTGGGGTTCTGGGGGATGTCGAGTTCGAAGCGTTCCCGGAGGACGAGGCGGCCGGTGCCGGAGTGGGTGTCGAGGGCGTGGTCGTAGGTGCCGACGGCGATGCGGTGGGGGCGGGTGCCGGTGCGGTCGACGGTGAGGTTCCAGTGGTGGCCGGTGGTTTCGGTGCGGGCGGTGAGGGTGTCGGTGCCGGTGGTGCGCAGCCAGTCGGCGGCCCAGGTGTGGACGTCGCGGTCGGTGGCGGTGGCGAGGCTGTCGAGGAGGTCGGCGAGGGTGGCGTTGGCGAACTTGTGCCGGGTGAAGTGGGTGTTGACGCCGGCGAGGAAGTCCTTCTCGCCGAGCCAGGTGACGAGTTGGCGCAGGGCTGAGGCGCCCTTGGCGTAGGAGATGCCGTCGAAGTTGAGGAGGGCCGACGCGGTGTCGGGTACGGCGTCGGGGGCGACGGGGTGGGTGGAGGGGCGCTGGTCGGCGTCGTAGCCCCAGCCCTTGCGGGACACACCGAAGTCGGTCCAGGTGCCGGTGAAGCGGGTGGCTTCGGTGAGGGTCTGGTAGCCCATGTACTCGGCGAAGGACTCGTTGAGCCAGATGTCGTCCCACCAGGTGAGGGTGACGAGGTCGCCGAACCACATGTGGGCCATTTCGTGGGCGATGGTCACGGCGCGGGTCTGGCGCTCGGTGTCGGTGACGGCGGAGCGGTAGACGTATTCGTCGCGGAAGGTGACGAGTCCGGGGTTCTCCATGGCGCCGGCGTTGAATTCGGGGACGAACGCCTGGTCGTAGGAGTCGAAGGGGTAGGGCTCGTCGAACTTCTCGTGGTAGCGGTCGTAGAGGGCGCGGGTGAGGGTGAGGATCTCGTCGGCGTCGGCGTCGAGGTGGGGGGCCAGGGAGCGGCGGCAGTGGATGCCGAAGGGGATCCCGGCGTGGTGGGTGGTGACCGAGTGCCAGGGTCCGGCGGCGACGGCGACGAGGTAGGTGGACAGGGGTGGGGTGGTGGCGAGGGTCCAGCGGCCTTCGCCGGTGTGTGTGGCGGTGCTGTTGCCGAGGACGGTCCAGTCGTGGGGTGCGGTGACAGTGAGGTCGAAGGTGGCTTTGAGGTCGGGCTGGTCGAAGGCGGCGAAGACGCGTTGGACGTCGTCGAGGAAGAGCTGGGTGTAGACGTAGGTCTCGCCGTCGGCGGGGTCGGTGAAGCGGTGCATGCCTTCGCCGGTGCGCGAGTAGCGCAGGGTGGCGTCGGCGGTGAGTTCGTGGGTGCCGGGGGCGAGGCCGTGGAGGGGGTAGCGGTTGCCGTCGAGGAGCCGGGGGTCGAGGGGCTGTCCGTCGAGGGTGAGCGCGTGCAGGGTCTCCGGCTTGATCTCGACGAAGGTGTCACCGGTGGTGCGGGCGGTGAACCGGATGGTGGTCCGGGAGTCGAAGGTGTCTTCGCCCGTGGTGAGGTCGAGGTCGACGGTGTACCGGTGTACGTCGATGAGTTGGGCACGGGTCTGCGCTTCTTCGCGCGTCAGTACGGACATGGGCCCATGCTGCCGTACGGGCGCGGGGGCGTGCGGGAGGTTCTCGTAGGGCTGACCGGCGGGGTGGTGGGCGGGTTCCGGGTGGCCGGTGTGGTGGGTTTCGTGAAGGCTCTCCACGACCACGAACCGTCCGATTTTTGTTGATCTTGAAGCTGAATCCCCTCTGGATTGCCCCGGTTCACTCGGTTAAGCGGCCTTTTCCCACGGCGAGATTTGGCCATTTGACAGGGCGACCCTAAAGTCACCGGTCACACGCTTTCTTCACACCACCCGCACGCCGAGGGGGCGACCGGCTCATGCAGGGCACGATCGACGGATTCAACTACGGTGCCGTCACTCCGGTGGTGGCCTATGTGATGGCCTGCCTGGGCGGGGCGCTCGGGCTGCGCTGCACGATCCGGTCCCTGCGCACCAACAGCAGGTGGAAGCCGGGATGGCTGGCGATGGGGGCCGCGTCCATCGGTTCGGGGATCTGGACGATGCACTTCGTCGCCATGATGGGCTTCCACGTGCAGGAGACACCGGTCACCTACGACCTCGGGCGCACGGTGCTCAGCCTGGTCGTGGCGATCGTGGTGGTCGGGGCCGGCGTGTACATCGTGGGCTACCGGGGAGCGACCGGTCCGGCCCTGGCGTCGGCGGGGCTGATCACCGGTCTGGGCGTGGCCGCGATGCACTACATCGGCATGGGCGGCATCCGCGTCAACGGCCGGATCGAGTACGACCCGGTGTCCGTCGCCCTGTCCCTGGTGATCGCGGTCGCCGCGGCGACCGCCGCGCTGTGGGCCGCCGTGTCGGTCCGCGGTTTCCTGCCGAGCCTGGGGGCCAGCCTGATCATGGGCGTGGCCGTCACCGGCATGCACTACATGGGCATGCACGGCATCGCCGTGCACCTGCACACCATCGACGTCACGCAGGCGGATCTGGGCCGGTCCCCGTCCTCGCTCCTGCTGCCGATGCTGATCGGCCCGGTGGTCTTCCTGCTGCTGGCCGGTGTGGTCGTGATGTTCGACCCGCTCCTGGTGCTGGGCGAGGGCGAGTGGTCGACCCCCGCGGGCGGTGCCCCGGCGGCCGGTGCGGGCCGTGGGCCGGCGTCCCCGGCGTCGTCCTCCGGCGGCCGGACCCGTCCCGGCCAGGCGCCTCCGGGAGGGCCGTCGTCCTGGAACGACGGCCGTGACGAGCGGACCTGGTGAGCGGGCCTGGTGAGCGGCGGCGTCAGGCGCCGGTGGCGCCTGACTCCCCCGCCGACTGCTCGGCGATGCGCTCGTGGTGGCGGATGACCTCGGCGACGATGAAGTTGAGCAGCTTCTCGGCGAACGCCGGGTCGAGCTTGGCGCTTTCGGCGAGCTGGCGCAGCCGGGCGATCTGACGGCTCTCGCGGGCCGGGTCGGCGGGCGGCAGGTGGTGCCGTGCCTTGAGGAGGCCCACCTGCTGGGTGGCCTTGAAGCGCTCGGCGAGCATGTGGACGACCGCGGCGTCGATGTTGTCGATGCTTTCGCGCAGGCGGTTCAGTTCCGCTCGTACGGGCTCGTCGATGTCGTTCATGGTCATGGTCCGGAGCTTAGACGGAGTGGCCGGGGCGCGGTCACGGGCGTCCGGGGTACGGGGTGCGGCCGGGCGACGCGTCCGGGGCGCCGCGTCCCTGCTGTTCGCGGAAGCGGACCGGGGCGGTGCCGACGCGCCGGGCGAACAGCCGGGAGAAGTAGGCGGGGTCGTCGTAGCCGACCCCGCGGGCCACGGCGGCCACGGGGAGGTCGGTGGCGGCGAGGAGCTCCTTGGCGCGGCCGAGGCGGATGTTCAGCAGGTACTCCTTGGGGCCGACCCCGGCTCCGCGGCGTACGGCGGTGCGCAGCGCGGCGGGTGTCATCCCGTGCCGGGCGGCGTGTTCGGCGACGGTGAGCGGGCGGAACGCGTCGCGGGCGAGGGCGCCCAGGACCGGGTCGCCGTCGGGGGCGACGTCGGCGCGGGAGCGGCGCAGGGAGACCAGCAGTTCGTGGACGGCGGCTCCGGCCTCGACCTCTTGCAGGGGGCGGGCGCGGTGGGCGGCCTGGACGATGCGGCCGATGGCGGCGCGCGGGGCCGAGGTGTCGGTGAGGGGGACGAGGGGGCGGTCGGGTTCGATGTAGCCGAGTTCGGTGTAGGTGGTGGTGGCCGGGCCGGTGAAGTCGACGAAGTTCTCGTCCCATCCGGCCGGTCCGGGGCCGTAGTGGTGCGGGGTGCCGGGGGTCAGCCAGATGAGGCTGGGGGCGGTGACGGCCAGCCGGCGGCCGTCCGGGGCGGCGAACCAGCCGCTGCCGGAGTTGATCACGACGGCCACGTGGTGGTCGAGGGTGCGGGGCCCGACGGTCGGCAGCGCGCCGTGCTGGAGGCCGACGCCGAGACAGGCCAGGCCCAGGCGCTGGTGGAGTGCGCTGGGGGTGAAGAAGCGCATCCAGATGTGGTGCACCGGTGGTACCCCTTCCTGCGGGACTCTGCGTGTCCAAGCAGGGGTGATCTTTCTCCATGGACGGGCGGGGCGCCAGGGGCGAGCCTGGGCACCTGGCAGGCGATCGGACACAGGAGCGGTGGCACGATGACCGGTTTCACGGTGGTGGACGACCATTTCGCTCTCGACGGCAGGCCCGTGCGGCTGTTGTCGGGGGCGATGCACTACTTCCGGGTGCATGAGGCGCAGTGGGAGCGGCGGTTGTCGACGCTGCGCGCGATGGGCCTCAACTGCGTGGAGACGTACGTGCCGTGGAACCTCCACGAGCGGTCGCCGGGGGTGTTCCGCGACGTGGGGGCGCTGGGCCGGTTCCTGGACGCGGCGCACGCCCTGGGGCTGATGGCGATCGTGCGGCCGGGGCCGTACATCTGCGCGGAGTGGGAGAACGGCGGGCTGCCGTCCTGGGTGACGGGGCGGTTCGGGCGGCGGGTGCGGACCCGGGACGCCGGGTACACGGCGGCGGTGGAGCGCTGGTTCGGTGAGCTGCTGCCGCAGGTGGTGGGGCGTCAGGTCACGTCCGGCGGCCCGGTGGTGATGGTGCAGGTGGAGAACGAGTACGGGAGTTACGGCTCGGACCAGGCGCATCTGCGGGAGCTGGTGGGGCTGTTGCGGCGTGGCGGGGTGAGTGTGCCGCTGTTCACGTCGGACGGCCCGGAGGACCACATGCTGACGGGCGGTTCGGTGCCCGGGGTCCTGGCGACGGTGAACTTCGGTTCCGGGGCGCGGGAGGCGTTCGGGGTGCTGCGGCGGCACCGGCCGAAGGGGCCGTTGATGTGCGCGGAGTTCTGGTGCGGCTGGTTCGAGCACTGGGGCGGCGGGCCGGTGGCGCGCGATCCGGCGGACGTGGCCGGCGCGTTGCGGGAGATCCTGGAGTGCGGGGCGTCGGTCAATGTGTACATGGCGCACGGGGGGACGAACTTCGGCGGCTGGGCGGGGGCGAACCGGTCGGGTCCGCTCCATGAGGGGCCGCTCGCGGCGACGGTGACCTCGTACGACTACGACGCGCCCGTCGACGAGTACGGGCGGGCCACCCCCGCGTTCTGGGCGATGCGGGAGGTGCTGGCCGGGTACGCGGACGGCCCGCTGCCCGATCCGCCGCCGCCACCGGCCGGGCCCGCGCGGTCGGTGCGGGTCGCGTTGACCGAGGGCGCGTCGCTGCCGGCGACGCTGGAGGCGCTGGGTGATCCGGAGGGCGGGCCGTACGGTGTTCCGCCGACGTTCGAGGAGCTGGGGGTGGACCGCGGTGTGGTGCGCTACCGGGTGGCGGTGCCGGGTCCCCGGCAGCCGTATCCGCTGACCGTGGCGGGGTTGCGGGACCGGGCCGTGGTGTACGTGGACGGGGTGCGGGCGGGGGTGCTCACCGAGGAGGACCGCACGCTCGCGGAGCCGGTCGCGGGCCCGGCGGAGGTGGAGCTGTGGGTGGACGCGCTGGGGCGGGTCAACTACGGGCCCCGGCTGGGTGAGGCGAAGGGCGTCACCGGGGGTGTGCTGCACGAGCGGCAGTATCTGCACGGGGTGCGGGCGCGGGCGCTGCGGCTGGACGCGTTCGAGGAGCCGGGCGCGGTGGCGGCCCGGGTGCCGTTCGGGGAGGTGCGCGGGGCGGGCGGCACGGGGCTGTTCCGGGGGTTCTTCGACCTGGCGGACCTGACCGACGCGCCGGAGACCGATCACGCGGGGCTGGAACTCCCGGGCTGGACGAACGGGTTCGTCTGGGTCAACGGGTTCTGTCTGGGCCGCTACCGGTCGGTGGGGCCGCGGCACACGCTGTACGTCCCGGGTCCGGTGCTCCGTGAGGGCGCCAACGAGGTGTGGGTGCTGGAGCTGGAGGGGGCGGGGGCACCGTCGGTGGAGCTGGGCCCGGGGGCGCCGGTCAGGACGGGCGGCGCCCCCGGGGTCGAGTCCGGGTGAGCGGTCAGAGGGTCGCGGCGGCCGACGCGATGGCCGAGGCGAAGGTGGAGACCTCGGTGTAGACACCGGGGTAGCCGGCGCGCGCGCAGCCCTGGCCCCAGCTGACGATGCCGACCTGTATCCACGCCCCGGCGTCGTCCTTGCGGAACATGGGGCCGCCGGAGTCGCCCTGGCAGGTGTCGGTTCCTCCGGTGTTCACGTATCCGGCGCAGAGTTCCTCGGCGGGCACGAGGTCGCTGCCGTAGGCCTGCCGGCAGACGGCGTCGGAGACGTAGGGGACGGTCGCCTTGAGGAGGTAGCGCTGCTGGCCGCCGCCCTCGGTGGCGGCGCCCCAGCCGGCGATGGTGAAGGTGCCGGTGTTGTACGCGGTGGTGGTGGCGGTCTTCAGGGTGGGCTGGTTGATGGGCTGGGCGAGCTTGATCAGCGCCCAGTCCTTGCCCCAGCCGTTGTAGCCGGGGGCCTGGAGGACCTTGGTGGACTTGACCTTGACGGCGCTCGGGGACTGGAGGTCGACGGCTCCGGCGGTGGCGGTGATGGAGGTGTTGGTGCCGGAGCCGTCCACGCAGTGGGCGGCGGTCAGCACGATGTTGGGCGCGTAGAGCGCGCCGCCGCAGCCCATCGAGAGGCGGACCATGAACGGGAACTCGCCCTGGGCGGCCCGGGTGCCGCCGACGACGGGGGCCGGGGCCGCCGAGGCGGAGGGCTGGAGGCTCAGCGCGGCGAGGGCCACGGCGGCGACGACGGAGTATCTCTTGAGGGCGCGGAGAAGCTTCATCTGACTGCCTGCTTTCGGGTGGGGGGTGACCGGAGGGTGCCGCGAGCACGACGGGTGCCCGGAACCGGAAACTAGTCATGCCCGCGACAAGTCCGGTCCGATTATCGGGATCGGATCACCGCTGTCACAAGGCATGCGTTCCGGCCAAGATCGGCACCCGGCCAACCCGTACGCCTCCGCCCGCGTCCCCCTACAGTGAGGTGCGCGCCTTGCGGTCGAAGGGGGTCCGGACATGAGCGGTGGCGGCGGTGGCCCGGTCGAACGTGGCTTCCCCCACCTGGAGACCGTACGGGCCGCGATCACCGCGCTCTACCGGCGGCTGTCGCCCGACGGGGTGCGCGCGTACGCCACCAGCCTGGCCCCGGCCGACGCCGCCTTCGCGGACACGGACGACCTGTACCCCGGCGCCCAGCGGGTGGCGGGCGCCCTGGTCGAGCACCTCCGGCTGCCGAGGGCCCGGATCGTCGTCGGCTTCCGGCGGATGGAGCACGCCGCCGGGGTCGAACTCACCGCGGGCCCCGAGTACTTCGTCGAGCTGAACGACCGGTTCCGTACCCACCGCAGGGACATCGCCGCCGCCCTGTCCCACGAGATCACCCATGTCCTGCTGCACCGGCTGGGCCTGGAGTTCCCCGGAACCCGGGACAACGAGATCCTCACCGACACGGTGACGGCCTATCTGGGCGCGGGCTGGCTGCTGCTGGACGCCTTCCGGCAGGACGCGCTGTCCAGTCAGAAGCTCGGCTACCTCACACCGGAGGAGTTCGGTTACGTCCTCGCCGAGCGGGCGCTGGTCTTCGACGAGGACCCCTCGGTGTGGTTCACCAGCCCCCAGGCGTACACGGCGTACACCACGGGCCGGGCCAGGGCGCTGGCCGACCGGCGCCGCCCGCCGCTGGCCGGAGCGGGCTGGACGGCCCGCCACCGCTACGCCCGGGACCGGCGCCGCGCCCTGGAACACCCCGGCGCGGTCACCGGACCGGGCGACGGGTACGCCTTCCGGGACGGCCCCGACGGCCCGCGCGTCGAGTTCCCGTGCCCGGTCTGCCACCAGCGGATCCGGGTGCCGGTCCGGGGCCGGACGCGGGCCCGGTGCGGGCTGTGCCGCACGGTGCTGGAGTGCGACACCTGACCTGCGGGGACCGCTCCGGACCGCCGTAGGGTCGTTGTATGAACAACGAACCTGCCGGAGACGCGCCCAGCCTGGTCGAGGCGCTGTACGAGGGTGAGAGCGCCGTCGTACGGGCGTTGCGCGCGGGCGCGCCGGTGGAGGGCCGCGCCGGGGACGGGACGACCGCCCTGTATCTGGCGGCCGTCGAGGATCTGCCCGGCACGGTGCGGCTGCTGCTCGCCGCGGGCGCCGACCCGGACCGGCCGAGCGGGCCGGACGCGGCCGACCTGCCGTTGTGCGGGGCGGTGTGCGGAGGCCACACGGAGGTGGTGGAGGCGCTGCTGTCCGCCGGGGCCCGGCCGGACCTGCGGGAGGGCTTCGGTTTCACGGCGCTGCGCTGGGCGGCCGGGCTGGGGCACGCCCGGATCGCGGAACTGCTGCTGGCCCGGGGCGCGGACCCCGGGCTGCCGGGCCCGGAGGGCGAACCGCCGCTCGTGGTCGCGGCCCGGCGCGGTTCGGCCGGGACGGTGCGGGCACTGCTGCGGTACGGGGCTCCGGGACTCCGCCAGGCCCTGGAGGAGGCCCACCGGATGCTGGCGGTGGACGTGGTGGTGGAGCTGCGCCGCGCCCTGGAGGCGCTGCACGGTCCGGGCCACCCGAGCGTGGTGCGCCGTACGCCGGTGCCGGGCGGGGTGCTCGTCACGGTCGAACTCCTGCGGGACGGCGTGCCGTTCGCGGGCCAGGACCAGGAGACGGGGCACGCCGCGGTCGCTACGCTGCTGGAGGAGGCGCTGGGGCTGGTCACCCCGTCCGAGCACCTGGCGGTCCGGGCCCTGCGCGGCCGGGACCAGGGCCGCGACGCCTGGCGCGAGTCGGTGCGGGTGCTGCGGCTGCGCGGCGACGAGGAGACGTTCCGGGCGGCCGCGGCGTGGACGGCGAGCGGGGACACGCTGCGGCGGGCGCTGGGCGCCGACGTACTGGCGCGGCTCGGCTTCCGTGACGGGGCGCGGCCGTTCAGGGTCCGGACGCTGCCGCTGCTGCGGGAGCTGGCCCGGGACGCCGCCCACCCGGTCCGCCAGGGGCGGGGGCTCCGGCGCGGCCGGCGCCGCCCCCCCCGGGAGCCCGGGCCGCGGCCGCCGCCCCTCCAGCCGGCCCGGGCCCCGGGGGGGGGGCCCCGCGGGGGGGCCGGAACCGGGGGGGGGGGCGGAACCCCCCCCCCCCTCCGCGAGCCGCGCCACCACGGCCCGTACCGCCCGCGGCGCCGCCACGGCCCGTACCGCCGCCGGCGCGGGGGGCGCCGGCCGCCTGGGCGGTGGAGCCGCCCGTACCGGTGCCCGTGCCGCTCGTACGGCGGCGGCCGCGGCCCCGGCTGCCCGAGCGGGCGGCGCCGGACGCGCCGGAGGCCCCGCCCCTGGCGCGCGGTGCCGGCTGGGTCGGCTGCGGCACCTCGATGACGATCGCGACGCCCGACGGCTCACGGGCGCCCGTGATCCGGCTGAGCTCCTCGTCGCTGGACTTGACCCGGGTGGTGCGCGGCGCGATGCCCGCGTCCGCCATCAGCCGGGTCATCTCCCGCTTCTCCTCCGGCAGCACCAGAGTGACGACGCTGCCGGACTCACCGGCGCGCGCGGTGCGCCCACCACGGTGGAGGTAGTCCTTGTGGTCGGTCGGCGGGTCCACGTTGACGACCAGGTCCAGATCGTCGACGTGGATGCCGCGTGCCGCCACGTTGGTCGCGACCAGCGCGGTGACCTGGCCGTTCTTGAACTGGTCCAGGGTCCGGTTGCGCTGCGGCTGGGACCGGCCGCCGTGCAGGGCGGCGGCCCGGACACCGCTGGCGAGCAGCCGCTTGGCGAAGCGGTCGGCGGCACGCTTGGTGTCCACGAACATGATCACCCGGCCGTCGCGGGCGGCGATCCGGGTGGCGACGGCCTTCTTGTCGGTCTCGTCCGCCACGTGCAGCACATGGTGCTCCATGGTGGTGACGGCACCGGCGGACGGGTCGACGGAGTGCACGACCGGGTCGCTCAGGAACATCTTGACCAGCCGGTCGATGTTCTTGTCGAGGGTCGCGGAGAACAGCATCCGCTGCCCGTCCGGCTCGACCTGCTTGAGCAGGGCGACGACCTGCGGCATGAAGCCCATGTCGGCCATCTGGTCGGCCTCGTCGAGCACGGTGATCGCGACCTCGTCGAGACGGCAGTCGCCGCGCTCGATGAGGTCCTTGAGCCGGCCCGGTGTGGCGACGAGCACCTCGGCGCCCCGGCGCAGCGACCCGGCCTGGCGGCTGATCGACATGCCGCCGACGACGGTGGCCACCCGGAGGTTCACGGACGTCGCGTACGGCGTCAGCGCGTCGGTCACCTGCTGCGCCAGCTCACGGGTGGGGACGAGGACCATGGCCAGCGGGGCGTGCGGCTGGGCGCGCCGGCCCGCGGTACGGGCGAGCAGGGCCAGGCCGAAGGCGAGGGTCTTGCCGGAGCCGGTGCGGCCCCGGCCGAGGATGTCGCGGCCGGCCAGCGAGTTCGGCAGGGTGGCACCCTGGATCGGGAACGGCTCGGTCACCCCCTGCGCGGCGAGGGTCTTGAGCAGCGCGGCCGGCATGTCCAGCTCGTCGAACAGGTCGACGGCGGGCAGCGCGGGGGTGAGGGTCTCGGGCAGGGCGAACTCGCCGCCCTGGGCGGGCGCGGCCTTGCGGCGGGGGGTGCCCCGGCCGGATCCGCGGGGGTTCGACGCGGCCCGGTCCGTGCCGCGGCCCTTGGCCGGGCGGTTGCGGTTCGGTCGGTCCTGACGTTCGAAACGGGTCATACGGAATTACCCTCCTGGGGGATTCCTGGGTTTCTGCCGACTGCTGCGGACTGCTGGATGTGCGCCCCAGGATGCGAGCACGGAGCAGTTGTCCCGGGGTGCGAGTGCGCCGGGACGGGAGTGAGCCGGGAGACAGCACAAACCGGGGCCCGCACCGTGAAGGTGCGAGCCCCGGTTGCGAGGTACGCGTCCGGAGATCAGGCCGGGACGATGTTCTCCGCCTGCGGGCCCTTCTGGCCCTGCGTGACGTCGAAGGAGACCTTCTGGCCCTCCTGGAGCTCACGGAAGCCCGAGGTGGCGATGTTCGAGTAGTGGGCGAAGACGTCGGCGCCGCCGCCGTCCTGCTCGATGAAGCCGAAGCCCTTTTCCGAGTTGAACCACTTCACGGTTCCAGTAGCCATGTCATTCTCCTAAAAGAGGTGCAGTGCCGGAAATCCGCACTTCACGGATTCCAAGTCGCCGCATTGAGCCCCATCCGGAGAAAGCCGGAAAACAATAAAGCGCCTGAAGGAAGTTCCCGTCAGGCGCACATAAAGTTCATGGGTACCAAAACTGCAACTCGGCAACCGTAGCACGTTCTGCGGCCGTGCGGTGGATCATGACGCGCCGGGTGCGGCGCGGCGCGGTGTCCGGCCGCGCGCCCCGGGCGTCAGACCTCGCGGGCCGGCGTGTCGTCCCCGGTCCTGCGCAGGGTGCGCAGGGGGCGGCCGGGGCGCCACACCTGGAGGACGATCTCCTCGCCGTCGAGCCCCGTGCGGACCACCTCGCCGGGTTCGGCGCGGAAGAGGAGGAAGGGCTCCGGGGGCGAGGTGTCCTCGGCGTACCGGGCCCGTACGGCGGGGTCGGTCACCTCGAACGCCCGGCCCGAGACCCGGACGTCCCCGTCTGCCATCTCGGCGTCGGGTCCGGGGTTGGCCTGGAGGGAGAAGCGCGGGTCCCGGCGCAGGTCCAGCGCCTTGCGGGAGTTCGGCATCATGCCGAGCCACAGCTCTCCACGCCCGAAGGCCACCTCCAGACCGGTGACCCTGGGTGAACCGTCCTTGCGCAGGGTGGCCAGGACGTGGTGGCGGTACTGCTGGAACCGCTCCCGGGCGGTGTCGGCGAAGGCCGGCTGCTGGGTGCGGAAGTCTTCCCACGAACGCGTTGTCATGGGTCCATGGAACCCGGTAATCCAGACACCTTCTGTCGGTGTTCCAGGCGTGTCGCGGCGGCCGGGGGTGCCGCGGGTCCAGCAGGTCACGGGCGGCGCTGCGGCGCGCGGGTCCGCGGTCCCGGTCCGCGCGGGTTCAGCGGACGATTCCGGCGGCCCTGGCGGCCGCGAGCCAGTGCGGGAACTCGGCGACGAGCCGGTCGTACAGGTCGGCGTCGGGCAGGGCGCGCGGGTCGCGTCCGGCGGCGAAGAAGCCCGCGTTGTCGACCGGGCGCCTGGCGGGGACGGCGAGTTCGTCGAGTCTGCGCAGGAAGTCGAACTGGCTGCCCCGCTCGCTGCCGAAGCCGACGAACTGCCAGAACAGGGGCAGCTTCGCGGCCTTGCAGAGGTAACGTTCCGCCGCGTGCCTGCTCAGCGGTCCGCCGTCGGTCTGGAAGACGACGAGCGCCGGTGCGGTCGCGCCGCTGTCGAGGTAGTGGTCGATGACCGCGTCCATGGCCAGGTGGTAGTTGGTCTGCCCCATGTGCCCGAGGCCGTCCACGATCGCCGCGACGCGCCCGTGGTGGTCGTCCAGGCCTATCTCGTCGACCGCGTCGATGTCCGTGGAGAAGAACACGACGGGTACCCGGCCGTCGTCGTCGAGGTGGGCCGACAGCCCCAGCACCCGGTCGGCGAACGCCTGCATACTGCCGTTGCGGTAGTACCGCCGCATGGAACCGGACCAGTCCAGCACCAGGTAGACCGCCGCCCTCTCGCCGCTCATCCCGTGCCGCTCCAGGGACGCCTCGGCGCTCTTGTAGAGGCTGACGAGCGCGGGGGCCCGTTCGCGCACCTTGGCCAGGCTGATGGCCGGGCCGGCGGAGGTGGACGGTGTGCGGGCCATGTCTGTACCCCGATCAGCTCGACGGACAAGCGGCTGGGGACCGAGCGTACGTGCCGGGCGTACGTGCCGGGCGTACGGGAGACCCAGGTGCGGGCCCGTGCACCGCGGTTCGCTATCTTGAGCGCCGCCGCCCCGCGGCACCTTCCAGCCCGTCCACGAATGAAGGAGACGGCCATGGAGGCCGCCGCCACCACGTGTTACCGCCATCCGTCGTACGAGACGTATGTGCGGTGCGTCCGTTGCGACCGCTCCATCTGTCCGGACTGCATGCGCGAGGCCTCGGTCGGCCACCACTGCGTGGAGTGCGTGAGGGAGGGTCAGCGGTCCGTCCGCCAGGCACGTTCGCTGTTCGGCGGCACGGTGCCGCGGGCCGCGGCGCCCGTGGTGACGTATGTGCTGATGGCGCTGAACATCGTCGCGTACATCGTCGAGGTGGTCCGGTCCGAGACGGTGGACCGGTTCGGCATGGTGGGCGCGCTCCTGGTCGATCCCTCGGGCGAGCGGTACTACTACCCGGGCGAGACGTATCCCGGGTTCGAGCTGAGCGGGGTCGCGGACGGGGAGTGGTACCGGCTGCTGACCGGGGCGTTCCTGCATCTGCCGCCGGACACCTCGTTCGGCGTGATGCACCTGGTGTTCAACATGCTCGCGCTCTGGAACCTGGGCCGGGCCGTGGAGGGCCAGCTCGGCCGGGCGCGGTACCTGGCGCTGTACCTGCTGTCCGCGGTGGGCGGTTCGGTGCTGGTGTACCTGATCTCGCCGGAGACGCCGGTGGTCGGCGCGTCCGGCGCGATCTTCGGCCTCGCCGCCTCGTTCTACGTGATCAACCGCCGTCTGGGCCGGGACATGCGGGCGGTCAACCGCTTCCTGGCCGGGTTCCTGCTGTGGATGGTGATCTCGGCGGTGTTCACCTCGTGGGAGGGCCACCTCGGCGGTCTGCTGACCGGTGGCCTGGTGACGTACGGACTGGCCTACGCGCCGGCCCGGTTGCGTACCTCGGCGGCACAACTGGCGGGCGGGGCGGTCCTGGTGGTGCTGCTGGCGGTGGTGGTGGCCGTGCGCACGGCCGCCCTGACCGGGGGCGCCTGACCGCTCGCGCCGGGGCTCCTGACGGGCCGTACGGCCGTGCGGCCGCCCCGGAAGCGGTCCGGCCTCCGGGGCGGCGCGGCCCGGAGACGCCGCAGCGCCCGCCGGTCCTTGGTCGGGGACGGGGCGGGCGCCGCGTTCAGTTCCGTACGCCGTTGTACGGGACGTCTGTGTGACCCGGGTCAGACCATGAGCGACCGGTCCGTCGGGCGGATGGGGGCGTGCAGGGCGCTGGCGCCGGTGAGGTAGCGGTCCACTCCACGAGCGGCGGACCGGCCCTCGGCGATGGCCCAGACGATGAGGGACTGGCCGCGCCCGGCGTCGCCGGCCACGTAGACGCCCTCGACGTTGGTCGCGTAGTCCTCGTCCCGCGCGATGTTACCGCGTGCGTCGAGCTCCAGGCCGAACTGCTGGACGAGGCCGTTGGCCTGGTCGGTGCCGGTGAAGCCCATCGCCAGGGTGACGAGCTGGGCGGGGACGCGCCGCTCGGTGCCGGGCCTCTGCTCCAGCTTGCCGTCCTTGAACTCCACCTCGATCAGGTGCAGGGCCTGGACGTTGCCGTCCTCGTCGCCCTCGAAGTGGGTGGTGGAGACGGAGTAGCGCCGCTCGCCGCCCTCCTCGTGCGCGGAGGTGACCTTGTAGAGCATGGGGAACGTCGGCCAGGGCTGGCCGGCGTGCCGCTCCTCGCCCGGCCGGGGCATGATCTCCAGCTGGGTGACGGAGGCCGCGCCCTGCCGGTGGGCGGTACCGACGCAGTCGGCGCCGGTGTCGCCGCCGCCGATGACGACGACGTGCTTGCCCTCGGCGGTGATCGGGGAGACCGTCAGGTCGCCTTCGCGCACCTTGTTGGCGAGCGGCAGGTACTCCATCGCGAAGTGCACGCCGTTCAGTTCACGGCCGGGGACCGGCAGGTCCCGGGAGACCGTGGCACCGGCGGCGATGACGACGGCGTCGTGGCGGCGGCGCAGCTTCGTGGCGTCGATGTCCCGGCCGATCTCGGTCTCGGTGCGGAACTTGGTGCCTTCCGCGCGCATCTGCTCGATGCGGCGGTTGATGTGCGACTTCTCCATCTTGAACTCGGGGATGCCGTAGCGGAGCAGGCCGCCGATGCGGTCGGCGCGCTCGTAGACGGCGACGGTGTGGCCCGCCCGGGTGAGCTGCTGGGCGGCGGCCAGTCCGGCGGGGCCGGAGCCGATGACGGCGACGGTCTTGCCGGAGAGGCGGTCGGGCGGCTGCGGGGTGACGTCGCCGTTGTCCCAGGCCTTGTCGATGATGGAGACTTCGACGTTCTTGATGGTGACGGGCGGCTGGTTGATGCCGAGCACGCACGCCGATTCGCAGGGTGCCGGGCAGAGCCGCCCGGTGAACTCCGGGAAGTTGTTCGTGGCGTGCAGGCGCTCGGACGCGGCGGTCCAGTCCTCGCGGTAGGCGAAGTCGTTCCACTCGGGGATGAGGTTGCCGAGCGGGCAGCCCTGGTGGCAGAACGGGATGCCGCAGTCCATGCAGCGGCTCGCCTGCTTGCTGATGATCGGCAGCAGTGAGCCCGGGACGTAGACCTCGTTCCAGTCCTTGACGCGCTCGGCGACGGGACGGGTCCGCGCGACCTCGCGTCCGGTGGTCAGGAAGCCCTTGGGGTCAGCCATGGGTCGCCGCCTCCATCATCTTCTCGGTGGTCTCCTGCTCGGAGAGACCGGCCAGCTCGGCGGCGTCCTTGGCGGCGAGCACTGCCTTGTACGTGGTCGGGATGATCTTGCTGAACCGGGTCACGGCGGTGTCCCAGTCGGCGAGCAGCTTCTCGGCGACCGTGGAGCCGGTCTCCTCGTGGTGGCGGCGCACGACGTCGTGCAGCCACTGCCGGTCGGTGGTGTCGAGGGTCTCGACGGCGCCGAGGTTGCCGATGTTGACGTGGTCGGGGTCGAGGTCGACGACGTAGGCGACGCCGCCCGACATGCCGGCGGCGAAGTTGCGGCCGGTCTCGCCGAGGACGACGGCGTGGCCGCCGGTCATGTACTCGCAGCCGTGGTCGCCCACGCCTTCCGAGACGACCGTGGCACCGGAGTTGCGGACGCAGAAGCGTTCGCCGGTCCGGCCGCGCAGGAAGATCTCGCCGCCGGTGGCGCCGTAGCCGATGGTGTTGCCGGCGATGGTGGAGTACTCGGCGAGGTGGTCGGCGCCCCGGTCCGGGCGGACGACGACGCGGCCGCCGGAGAGGCCCTTGCCGACGTAGTCGTTGGCGTCGCCCTCCAGGCGCAGGGTCACCCCGCGCGGGACGAAGGCGCCGAAGGACTGGCCCGCGGAGCCGGTGAAGGTGAGGTCGATGGTGTTCTCGGGCAGGCCCGCACCGCCGAACTTCTTGGTGACCTCGTGTCCGAGCATCGTGCCGACGGTGCGGTTGATGTTGCGGATGGCGATCTGCGCGCGGACCGGCTGGGCGGTCTCGGCGCTGTCGGCGCCGAGCGCGTCGGCGGCGAGCTTGATCAGCTCGTTGTCGAGGGCCTTGGCCAGGCCGTGGTCCTGCTCGGCGATCCGGTGGCGGACCGCGCCTTCGGGCAGTTCCGGCACGTGGAAGAGGGGCGCGAGGTCGAGCCCCTGGGCCTTCCAGTGGGTGACGGCCCGGTCGGTGTCGAGGAGTTCGGCGTGGCCGACGGCCTCCTCGATCGTACGGAAGCCGAGCTCGGCGAGGATCTCGCGGACCTCTTCGGCGATGAACTCGAAGAAGTTGACGAGGTGTTCGGCCTTGCCGGAGAACCGCTCGCGCAGGACGGGGTTCTGGGTGGCGATGCCGACCGGGCAGGTGTCCAGGTGGCAGACGCGCATCATGACGCAGCCGGAGACGACGAGCGGCGCGGTCGCGAAACCGAACTCCTCGGCGCCGAGCAGTGCGGCGATGACGACGTCCCGGCCGGTCTTGAGCTGGCCGTCGGTCTGTACGACGATGCGGTCGCGCAGGCCGTTGAGCAGCAGGGTCTGCTGGGTCTCCGCGAGGCCGAGCTCCCAGGGGCCGCCCGCGTGCTTGAGCGAGGTGAGCGGGGAGGCGCCCGTGCCGCCGTCGTGACCGGAGATCAGGACGACGTCCGCGTGGGCCTTGGAGACACCGGCGGCGACCGTGCCGACGCCGACCTCGGAGACCAGCTTCACGTGGATGCGGGCCGCCGGGTTGGCGTTCTTGAGGTCGTGGATCAGCTGGGCGAGGTCCTCGATGGAGTAGATGTCGTGGTGCGGCGGGGGTGAGATCAGGCCGACCCCGGGGGTGGAGTGGCGGGTCCTGGCGACCCACGGGTAGACCTTGTGGCCGGGCAGCTGGCCGCCCTCGCCGGGCTTGGCGCCCTGCGCCATCTTGATCTGGATGTCGTCCGCGTTGACCAGGTACTCGCTGGTGACGCCGAAGCGGCCGGAGGCGACCTGCTTGATGGACGAGCGGCGCGCCGGGTCGTACAGGCGCTCGGCGTCCTCGCCGCCCTCACCGGTGTTGGACTTGCCGCCCAGCTGGTTCATGGCGACGGCGAGCGTCTCGTGCGCCTCCTGGGAGATGGAGCCGTACGACATGGCGCCGGTGGAGAAGCGCTTGACGAGGTCGGCGACGGGCTCGACCTCGTCGAGGGGGACCGGCGTCCGGCCCGACGCGAAGCCGAACAGTCCACGCAGCGTCATGAGGCGCTCGGACTGCGCGTTGACCCGGTCGGTGTACTTCTTGAAGATGTCGTACCGGCGGGTGCGGGTGGCGTGCTGGAGGCGGAAGACGGTCTCCGGGTCGAACAGGTGCGGTTCGCCCTCGCGGCGCCACTGGTACTCGCCGCCGATATCCAGCGCGCGGTGCGAGGCGGCGATGCCGGAGACGGGGTAGGCCTTGGCGTGCCGGGCGGCGACCTCCTCGGCGACGACGTCGAGACCGGCGCCGCCGATCTTGGTGGGGGTGCCGCTGAAGTACCGGGCGACGAAGGTCTCGTCGAGGCCGACGGCTTCGAAGACCTGGGCGCCGCGGTAGGAGGCGACGGTCGAGATGCCCATCTTGGACATGACCTTCAGGACGCCCTTGCCCAGCGCGTGGATCAGGTTGCGGATGGCCTGCTCGGTGTCGACGCCCTCGATGAAGGTGCCGGCGCGGACGAGGTCCTCGACGGACTCCATCGCCAGGTACGGGTTGACGGCGGCGGCGCCGTAGCCGATCAGCAGGGCGACGTGGTGGACCTCGCGGACGTCACCGGCCTCGACCAGCAGGCCCACCTGGGTGCGCTGCTTGGTGCGGATGAGGTGGTGGTGGACGGCCGAGGTGAGCAGCAGCGAGGGGATCGGCGCGTGCTCGGCGTCGGAGTGCCGGTCGGACAGGACGACGATGCGGGCGCCGTCCTCGATGGCGGCGTCGGCCTCGGCGCAGATCCGCTCGATCCGGTCGGCCAGCGCGTCGGCGCCCCCGCCGACCCGGTAGAGGCCGGCCAGGGTGGCGGCCTTCATCCCCGGCATGTCGCCGTCGGCGTTGATGTGGATCAGCTTGGCCAGCTCGTCGTTGTCGATCACCGGGAACGGCAGGGCGACGCTGCGGCAGGACGCGGCGGTCGGCTCCAGGAGGTTGCCCTGGGGGCCCAGCACGGAGCGCAGCGAGGTGACGAGCTCCTCGCGGATGGCGTCCAGCGGCGGGTTGGTGACCTGGGCGAACAGCTGGGTGAAGTAGTCGAAGAGGAGCCGGGGGCGCGCGGAGAGGGCGGCGATCGGCGCGTCGGTGCCCATGGAGCCCAGCGGTTCGCCGGCGGTGCGGGCCATCGGGGCGAGGATGACGCGGAGCTCTTCCTCGGTGTAGCCGAAGGTCTGCTGGCGGCGGGTGACCGAGGCGTGGGTGTGGACGATGTGCTCGCGCTCGGGCAGGTCCTCCAGCTCGATCTCGCCGGTTTCCAGCCACTCGGCGTAGGGGTGCTCGGCGGCGAGGGAGTCCTTGATCTCGTCGTCCTCGACGATGCGGTGCTCGGCGGTGTCGACGAGGAACATCCGGCCGGGCTGGAGGCGGCCCTTGCGGACGACCTTGGCCGGGTCGATGTCCAGGACGCCGACCTCGGAGGAGAGGACGACGAGGCCGTCGTCGGTGACCCAGTAGCGGCCGGGGCGCAGTCCGTTGCGGTCGAGGACCGCGCCGACCTGGACGCCGTCGGTGAAGGTGATGCAGGCCGGGCCGTCCCAGGGCTCCATCATCGCGGAGTGGTACTGGTAGAACGCGCGCCGGGCGGGGTCCATGGAGGCGTGGTTCTCCCATGCCTCGGGGACCATCATCAGCACCGAGTGCGGCAGCGAGCGGCCGCCGAGGTGGAGCAGCTCCAGGACCTCGTCGAAGGAGGCGGAGTCGGAGGCGTCGGGGGTGCAGACGGGGAAGATCCGGTCGAGGCGCGTCCCGCCGTCCGGTCCGTCGGCGGCGGAGCCGAGGAGGCCGGAGGCGAGCTGGGACTCGCGGGCCTTCATCCAGTTGCGGTTGCCCTTGACCGTGTTGATCTCGCCGTTGTGCGCGACGAAGCGGTACGGGTGGGCGAGCGGCCAGCTCGGGAAGGTGTTGGTGGAGAAGCGCGAGTGGACCAGGGCGACCGCGGTGGCGAAGCGTCGGTCGGAGAGGTCCGGGAAGAACGGCTCCAGCTGCCCGGTGGTGAGCATTCCCTTGTAGACGATCGTGCGTGCGGAGAGGGAGGGGAAGTACACCCCGGCCTCCCGCTCGGCGCGCTTGCGCAGGACGAACGCCTTGCGGTCGAGCGCGATGCCGCTGCTCGCGCCTTCCCCGGCCGGGGTGCCGCAGGCGCCTCCGGCGACGAAGAGCTGGCGGAACTCGGGCATGGTGGCGCGGGCGCCCTTGCCGAGGATGTCCGGCGCGACGGGCACCTGGCGCCAGCCGAGTACGTCGAGGCCCTCTTCGGCGGCGATCTCCTCGATCCGCCGGACGGCCTGGGCGGAGTCGTCCGCGGGCAGGAAGGCGATGCCCACGGCGTAGGAGCCGGCCTCGGGCAGGGTGAACGCGGCCTCCTCGCGGAGGAAGGCGTCCGGGACCTGGAGGAGGATGCCGGCGCCGTCACCCGAGTCGGGCTCGGATCCGGTGGCACCGCGGTGTTCGAGGTTACGCAGCACGGTCAGCGCCTGCTCGACCAGCTCATGGCTGGCGATGCCGGTCAGAGTGGCCACGAACCCGACACCGCAGGCGTCGTGCTCGTTACGGGGGTCGTACATCCCCTGCTGGGCGGGGCGACCGTCCATGGGCGACCAGGCGTCGAAACGCATCGGCTCTCCCGTCGTCGTCGTGGCATGTGTGCCGAGGGACGACGTTGGCCCTCTGCGAAAGTTGCTGAAGATTACATGATGGAGCGCTTCTCACACAGCGGATAGGCCGTTCCATCATGCGGACGCCATGGAAGCGTGGCGACGGGGTCGTGACCGGACGATCCGGATGGCGGATGACTGTCCGGGAGACCGCAGGGAGCAGGCGTCGTTGCCTGCGGTGTCTACGCTCTTGCCCGGCGGCCGTGAAATTGAAACCGCCGAGTAATGACTACTTATGCGCATTCCTGCATGGCGTCTCATCCTAAGGGCTGTCCCGTCATCCGTGGTGGATCAGCGCGCGGCGTCAGACGCGGTGCGTCGCGAGGCGGAGGGACGTCCGCATACTGGATGTATTCGGACGTTCCGACAACGCGGCGAGGTGCCGTAGCTGTCGTCGTGCGCCCGCCAGGATGACGGGACAGCCCTTAGGGCGGCCCCGCGGCGCCCGCCCAGAGGCGCGCGCCAGGACGAATCTCACATCCGCGAACCGGCGGGCGGACCGCCTCATCGGCGGGGCGGGGGCCGTCAGCCCACCGCCACGCCGAACAGGGTGCCCAGACCGTAGGTGAGGGCGGCGGCCGTCCCGCCGAGGACGAGCTGCCGCAGCCCGCTGAACCACCAGGTCCGCGCGGTCACCCGGGACACGACCGCGCCGCAGCCGAACAGTCCGAGCAGGGCGAGCAGCACGGCGGGCCACAGCTCGGTGGCGCCGAGCAGGTAGGGCAGTACGGGCAGCAGGGCGCCCAGCGCGAAGGCGCCGAAGGACGAGACGGCCGCGAGGAGCGGCGAGGGCAGGTCGCCGGGGTCCACGCCGAGCTCCTCGCGGGCGTGTATCTCCAGCGCCTGCTCGGGGTCCCGCGAGAGCTGCCGGGCCACCTCCCCGGCGAGCTCGGGTTCGACGCCGCGGGTCACGTACAGGGCGGCCAGCTCGTCCATCTCGTCCTTGGGGTGCTTGCGCAACTCCTGGCGTTCGACGGCGAGTTCGGCCTCGACGAGTTCACGCTGCGAGGCGACGGAGGTGTACTCGCCGGCCGCCATGGAGAAGGCGCCCGCGGCCAGTCCGGCGAGGCCGGTGATGACGATGGTCTGCTGGGAGACGGCCCCGCCCGCGACGCCCGTCATCAGGGCGAGGTTGGAGACGAGCCCGTCCATGGCCCCGAAGACCGCCGGCCGCAGCCAGCCGCCGGTCACATCGCGGTGCGTGTGGTTGTCGCGGTGCGCCTCGTGCAGGTCGGCGCCGTTGTCGACGACGGACACGGTTCTCCCCCTTCTCCGGGGGGCGGACTCCTGGTGCCGTGCCCCCGTTCCAGGCTCGAAAGTACGCGCGGAAAACATTGCCCGCCAGCAAGGAAGGCCGTACTTACCGGTGGTTTGGAGCCCTTTCGGCGGTGTCCCCCGTGTGGCCCTTTTGTCAGCGTTGTCCGCCAGGCACGGGAAGTCGCGTGGGAGAGATCGCAGCGGGTCCGGGTGAGCGGCGGACGGCCGGGCGGACGGCGCGGCACGAGCGGGAGGTCGACGCGATGGAGCGGAAGACGGACGGCGGGACGGAGTCCGGCGAGGGCATCCGGCCCGGTGGGGGCACCCGGACCGGCGGACCGGCGGTGCGCCGCGGGCCGGCGGGGGACGGCCGGCCGACGGGGTGTGGTGGGCCGGCCGGGGGCGGGGGTTCACCCGCCGAGGTCGCCGACCGGGCGCGGGGGGCGCTGCTCGGACTGGCGGTCGGGGACGCGCTCGGCGCCCCGGCGGAGAACATGAGACCGTCCGAAATCCGCCGTCGCTGGGGCCGCGTCACCGGGTTCGTGAGCGACGACCCGGCGGGGACCGACGACACCGAGTACGCGATCTTCTCGGGGCTGCTGCTGGCCCGGCACGGTTCGGCGCTGACGGTCTCCCATGTGGAGCGGGCGTGGCACCACTGGATCGCGGATCTGGACGAGGGCCCGTTCCGGGGCGCGGGTTTCAGCGAGCGCGGGACGCTGGAGAACCTGCGGCGCGGTCTGGCCGCCCCGATCTCGGCCCAGCACCGGCACGCGTGGAGCGACGGCCTGGCGATGCGGGCCGCGCCGTTCGGGGTCTTCGCTGCGGGCCGGCCCGCCGAGGCGGCCCGCCTGGTGGCGGTGGACGGCACGATCAGCCACGACGGGGAGGGCATCTACGGCGGCCAGGCGGTGGCCGCGGGGGTGGCCGCCGCGATGGTGGGTGCCGGGCCGGCCTCGGTGGTGGCCGCGGCGCTCTCGGCCGTGCCGATGGACTCCTGGACGGCGCGTTCGCTGCGGCGGGCGGTCACCGCCGCCCGGCGCTCGTACCCGGACCGGCTGACGGCGGAGCGCGCGGTGCGCTCGGCGGTGGTCATCGGCGGCTACCCGTGGACGGACCTGGCACCGGAGGCGGTGGGCCTGGCCTTCGGCGCGTTCATGGCGGCGGGCGGCGACTTCCGTACGGCGGTGCTGACGGCCGTGAACATGGGCCGGGACGCCGACACGACGGCCGCGGTGGCCGGAGCGCTGGCCGGGGCGCTGCACGGGGCGTCCGCGATCCCGGAGGAGTGGGCGGCGGCGATCGGCCCGGTACGCGGCAGTTGCCTGCCGTCGATGCGGGGGTACCACGTCCTGGACATCGCCGAACTGCTGACGCCGGCCGCCCCGGACACCCCGACCGCGCCGGGCGTGCCGGGCCTGCCGGAGGACGTGCGGCGTACGGGCGACGGGGCGCCGGACCTCGCGGGACGGGATCCGTCCGCCGAACCCTCGTGGGAGCCCTCCGGCGCGTCCTGGGCCGGACCCGCGCCGCTGACCGGCGCGGCGGGGCCGACCGTGCCGGTCACCACTCCGGGGACCGCCCGATGAGCGCCCTGGGCCCGCCCCCCGCCCCGGATTCCGGGGCCGGGCCGGGGTCCGCGCCGTCCGGCCTGGTGTCCGGACGCACCACCCGCCCCGAGACGGTGGCCCCCGCCCCGGGCTCCCCCGAACGCCGGGCCGCCCCCGCTCCGCCGCGCGCCGCCACGGCGCGCGGGGCCACCGCCCCCGGCCGCCCGGCCCGGATCGAGGGGCTGCTGCTGGGACTGGCGGCCGGGGACGCCTCCGGGTGGCCCGCCGCGCGGCACCGGGCGGCGCGGATGCCCGAGTGGACCCGGCGGCTCACCCGCGAGCTGGACACCTTCGCCGAGCAGAACGCCACCACCACGCTCCCCGTGCCGATCGCGCTGAACCAGCCGCCCGAACCGCTCCGGCTCGGGCCCTCGGACGACGCCGAGTGGGCCGCGTTCACCGCCAGGACCGTGCTGGCCGCCGCGGCCGACGACACCCCGGGCCTGCCGCCCGGACGCCGGATGCGGGACGCGATCGACCGGTCCTGGAACGCGCTGGCCGCGACGGTCGCCGCCGCCAGCGCACGGGCCCCCGAGGTCGAGTCCGCCGTCCTGCCGCTCCGGGCCCGGATCTCCGTACGGGCCGGACTGGGCAACCTCGCCGCGGGGCTGCGCCCGCCCGCCACCGGCCACGACAATCCGCACTACTTCGACGACGCGGCCTGTGTGCGGGCCGCCGTCCTCGCGGTCCTCCACCCCGGTGACCCGGCCGCCGCCGCGGAACTCGCCGAGTTCGACGCCCGGTACACCCAGGACGGTGACGGCGTGCACGGTGCCCGCGCGGTCGCCGCCGCCGTCGCGCGGGCGCTCGCGGGGGCGGACGTGGACACCGTGGTGAACGCCGCGCTCGAACAGCTCCCCGAGGGCACCGAGATCGCCCGCAACGCGGCCCACGCGGTGCGGCTGGCACGGGAGTTCGCGGGCGAGGCGTGGGGCGCGTTCGCCCTGGTGCCCGTGCTGGAGCACCAGATCGTCGACCACGTGTACAGCTACGGGATCGCCGCCGCCGAGACCGTGCCGGTCGCCCTCGCCCTGACGACCGCCGCCCGGGGCGAGATCGCGCAGGCCGTGCCCGCGGCGGCCTGCCTCTCCCGGGTCGCCGACTCGGCGCCCGCCCTGGCCGGGGCGCTGACCGGCGCGCTGGGCGGAAGCGGCAGCGTGCCGGCGGGCTGGCGCGAGGCCTGCCGCACCCTGGCCGGCTGCGCGCTGCCGCGCCTCGCCGGGACCGACCTCATCGAACTCGCCGGGCAGCTGGCAGCCACGGAACCGGCCCCACCGGAGGGACAATTCACCCATGACACCCAAAACATCCACAGCGGCCGGGCCGGACACCGCCACGGCACTCACCCTGGATGACCGCGTCACCGGCGCTCTGGTCGGGGCGGCGGTCGGCGACGCGCTCGGCGGCCCGGTCGAGGGCTGGACCCCGGAGCAGATCGCGGAGCGCCACGGGGGCCGGGTGACCGGTGTCGTCGGCCCCTGGTACGGCGACGACTGGCGCACCGCGCGCCCGATCGCCCCGTACCACAAGGGCGACGGGCACGTCACCGACGACACCCTGATGACCCATGCGCTGGTGCGGGTGTACGAGGCCGTGCGCGACCACCTCGACGCGTACGCGGTCGCCGACCACCTCGTCCCGGACCTGATGTCCCGCCCCCGCTGGATTCCCGAACTGGAGGCCGAGGCGCTGCCGCTCCAGCGGATCTTCCTGGCCGAGAAGTGGATCGTCACCCGGCTGCACTACGGCCACGCGGACCCCCGCGAGGCGGGCACCGGAAACATCGTCAACTGCGGGGCGGCGATGTACATGGCGCCGGTCGGCCTGGTCAACGCGGCCCGCCCGGAGGCGGCGTACGCGGAGGCGCTGGACGTCGCCGGGGCCCACCAGTCCTCGTACGGGCGGGAGGCGGCCGGGGTCCTGGCGGCGGCGGTGGCCGCCGCCTGCGCACCGGGCGCGACGCCCGCCTCCGTCGTGGAGACCTGCCTGGCGCTCGCCAAGGACGGCACCCGTACGGCGATCGAGGCGGTGTGCGAAGTCGCCGTGCGCCACCAGGACTTCGAGTCCGCGCTCGGCCCGCTGCGCGCCGCCGTCGCCCCCTTCGACACGGTGGGCCCGCACTACCGCGACCCCTCGCTGGGTGCCCGGCGGCCCTCCCGGCTGCACGCGATCGAGGAGTTGCCCATCGCGCTCGGCATGCTGCTGGTCGGCGGCGGCGACTACCGGCGGACGGTGCTCGGCGCGGTCAACTACGGCCGGGACTGCGACTCGATCGCCACCATGGGCGGGGCCATCGCGGGCGCGCTGCACGGCGAGGGGGCCGTGCCCGGGGCCTGGGCGAAGACGGTCGCCGACGCCAGCCGCCTCGACCTGCACGCACCGGCCCGCGCCCTGGCGGAGGTGGCCCGCGAGGTCTTCGTACGGGACACCGCCCGCCGCCGGACCCAGGACGCGGCGTTCGCCGAACTGGCCGGCCCCCGATGAGCGTACGGCTGACCTGGGCGCAGCCCGAGGACCTGGTGGGCCATGAGCTGCGCCAGGCGGAGCAGGACGGCCGGGACGCCCGTGCCGTCGCACGCCGCTGGTCGGACGCCGGTGGCGCCCCCGCGCCGGAGCGCGCCGGTGTCTCCCAGGCGCCCGCGCCACCCCGGCTGCGGGCCCTGGCCGAGTGCCTGCTCGACGAACTCGCGCTGATCGAGAGCCCGTCGGCGCGGGACGAACCGACGGACCTGGCCGCGATCCGGGCCGCGTGCCCCCGCTGGCCGGCCCCCCGCGCCCGGCCGGTGGCCCTCGGACCCGAACGGCTGCACGCTGCCTGGCTGGGCCGGGCCGCGGGCTGCCTGCTCGGCAAGCCCGTCGAGAAGCTGCCCCTGGACGGGATCCGCGCACTGGCGCGGGCCACCGGCAACTGGCCGCTCACCACCTGGTTCACCGCCCGCGGGCTGCCCGCCGGGCTGGCCGCCGCCTACCCGTGGAACCGCCGCTCGGCCGCCACCTCGCTGGCCGAGAACATCGACGGCATGCCGGAGGACGACGACCTCGACTTCCCCGTGCTGGGGCTGGTGCTGCTCCGCCGCCACGGCCGGGACTTCTCCACGGACGACGTCGCCCGGCTCTGGCTCGACACCCTGCCCGCCGGGCGGATCTTCACCGCCGAGCGGATCGCGTACCGCAATCTGCTCGACGGGGTCGAGCCGCCGCACACCGCCCGGCGGCGCAACCCGTTCCGGGAGTGGATCGGCGCCCAGATCCGGGCGGACGTGCACGGCTGGACCCGTCCGGGCGACCCGGCCGCCGCCGCCGAGCAGGCGCACCGGGACGCGGTGCTCAGCCACACGGCCAACGGGGTGTACGGGGCGATGTTCACCGCCGCCGCGCTCGCCGAGGCGGCGGGCGGGGAGACCGATGTGCACGGCTGCCTGGCGGCCGGTCTGCGCGTGGTGCCGCCCCGTTCCCGCTACGCCCGCGCGGTGCGCCTCGGCATCGACGCGGCGCGCGCGGAAGGGGACTTCGACCGGGTGGTGGACCGCTTGCACGCCGTCTACGCCGACACCCACCACTGGGTGCACGTCCTGCCCAACGCGGCGCTGCTGGCCGCCGCCCTCACCCACGCGGACGGTGACTTCGGCCGCTCGCTCTGCGCCACGGTGTCCGGCGGCTGGGACACCGACTCCAACGGCGCCACCGCCGGTTCGCTCGCGGGCCTGCTGGCCGGGCGGCCCGCCGCGCTGCCCGAGCGCTGGACCGCGCCGCTCAAGAACCGGCTCACGACGTCCGTGCCCGGTTTCGACGGCGTCGGCTTCGACACCCTCGCCGAACTGACCCACCAGGAGGCACACCGCCCATGACAGTGATCGCGGTGCTCGGCAGCACCCACATGGACCTGGTCACCTACACCTCCCGGGCACCCGGGCGCGGGGAGACCGTCACCGGACGCGAGTTCCTGACCGTGCCCGGCGGCAAGGGGGCCAACCAGGCCGTCGCGGCGGCCCGCGCGGGCGGCGAGGTGGTGATGATCGGCGCGGTCGGCACCGACGCCTACGGGCCGCTGCTGCGGGCGAACCTGGAGGACGCGGGCGTCAGCACCGGCCTCCTGCGCACGGTGGCCGGACCCAGCGGCACAGCGCACATCGTCGTGGAGGACGGGGGCTCCCACGCGATGGTGGTGGTTCCCGGAGCCAACGGCACCCTCACCACGGTCGGGCCGGACGAGCACGCCGCCGTCG
This sequence comes from Streptomyces halstedii, assembly GCA_000720535.1. Lineage (GTDB taxonomy): Bacteria > Actinomycetota > Actinomycetes > Streptomycetales > Streptomycetaceae > Streptomyces > Streptomyces halstedii. The sequence continues at coordinate 42,352 of JOAZ01000005.1, read as the reverse complement.
CGGCGGCCGGACTGCTCCTGCTCCAGCTGGAACTCCCCCTGGACGTGGTGACCGAGGCGGCACGCGGCGCGCGGTCGATGGGCGTACGCACGATCCTCACCCCCTCCCCCGTGCGACCGCTGCCGGACGGGCTGCTGGACGCGGTGGACCTGCTGGTCCCCAGCGAGCACGAGGCCGCCGCGCTCTGCGGCCACGACGACCCGCACGCCGCGGCCCACCTGCTGCTGCGCCGGGTCCCGGAGGTCGTCATCACCCTCGGCCCGAAGGGCTGTCTGTACGCGGCCCGGGGCGGCGAGGCCGTGCTGTTCCCCGCGCCCGAGGTCACCGCCGTCGACACGACCGGCGCCGGGGACACCTTCGTCGGCACCCTGGCCGTGGCGCTGGCCGAGGGACGGGCGGTCCCGGAGGCGCTGGCCTGGGCGTCCGCGGCGGCGGCGCTCAGCGTGCAAAGACCCGGGGCCTCGACGTCGATGCCCTACCGCGGCGAGATCGATGCCGCATGAACACACCGACCGCGTCCCCTGACCCGTCCGCCAGCCCCGCTCCCGCTCCTGCTCCCGCTCCCGCCCCCGCCGGTCCGCTGCGCGGCCTGCGGGTCCTGGATCTCGCCACCCTGTTCGCCGGGCCGCTCGCGGCCACCATGCTCGGGGACTTCGGCGCCGAGGTCGTCAAGATCGAGCACCCGCGCAGGCCGGACCCCTCCCGGGGCCACGGCCCCTCGAAGGACGGCGTCGGGCTGTGGTGGAAACTGCTCGGCCGCAACAAGCGGACGATGACCCTGGACCTGTCCGGGCCCGGCGGCCGGGAGGTGCTGCTGAGGCTGGCCGCCGGGGCGGACGTGGTCGTCGAGAACTTCCGGCCGGGGACGCTGGAGCGCTGGGGCCTGGGCTGGGAGGAGCTGAGCGCCGCCAACCCCCGGCTGGTGCTGGCCCGGGTCACGGGCTTCGGCCAGTTCGGCCCGTACGCGCACCGCCCCGGCTTCGGCACGCTGGCCGAGGCGATGAGCGGGTTCGCCGCCGTCACCGGGGAGCCGGACGGTCCGCCGACGCTGCCCCCGTTCGGGCTCGCGGACTCGATCGCGGCGCTCGCCACGGCGTACGCGGTGATGACGGCCCTGTCCGGGCGGGAGCGCACCGGGCGCGGGCAGGTGGTCGACCTGGCGATCATCGAGCCGATCCTGACCGTGCTGGGGCCGCAGCCGCTCTGGTACGACCAGCTCGGTTACGTCCAGCCGCGCACCGGCAACCGCTCCCGCAACAACGCCCCGCGCAACACCTACCGGACCTCGGACGGCCACTGGGTGGCGGTCTCCACCTCGGCCCAGTCGGTCGCGGAGCGCGTGATGCGCCTGGTGGGCCGCCCGGAGCTGATCGAGGAACCGTGGTTCGCGGCCGGGACCACCCGGGCCGAGCACGCCGACGAGCTGGACGAGGCCGTCGGCCACTGGATCGCCCGGCGCACCCGGGAGGAGGCGGTGTCCTCGTTCGAGAAGGCCGAGGCGGCGATCGCCCCGGTCCAGGACGTACGGGACGTGCTGGAGGACCCTCAGTACCGGGCGCTCGACACCGTCACCGAGGTGGACGACCCGGAGCTGGGGCCGCTGCGGATGCAGAACGTGCTCTTCCGGCTCTCGGAGACGCCGGGGTCGATCCGCTGGGCGGGCAGACCGCACGGCGCGGACACCGAGGAGATCCTGACGGAGCTGGGCCTGTCGCCGTCCCGTATCGCCGCGCTGCGCGCCGAGGGCACCCTGTGAGCGGCCCGTCCGTGGCGGGCAGGCCGGGCAGCGGCGGGACGGCGGTGCCGCTGACCTGGCTGTACGTGCCCGGGGACCGGCCCGAGGTGGTGCGCAAGGCGCTGGAGGCGGGCGCGGACGCGGTGATCGTGGACCTGGAGGACGCGGTCGCCCCGGACCGCCGGGAGTACGCCAGGGCGGCCACGGCCGAACTGCTCGCCGGTCCGCCCCCCTCGGACGGTGCCGGGGTCCCGGTGCACGTCCGGGTGCACGGGGAGGCCGACGTGCGGGCCCTGGCGGGGCTGCCCGGACTGGCCGGGATACGGCTGCCCAAGATCACCCACGCGGCGTCGGTGCACCATGTCGCCGCGCTGGCCCCGGGCGTGCCGCTGTACCCCCTGCTGGAGTCGGCCCTGGCGATCGAGCACGCGTACGCGATCGCCGGGGCCCACCCCGAGGTGCGGGGCATCGCCCTGGGCGAGGCCGACCTCCGCGCCGATCTGGGGGTACGGGACGACACCGGGCTGGACTGGTCGCGGGGCCGGGTGGTGGTGGCCGCGCGGGCGGCCGGGCTCGACCCGCCCGCGATGTCGGTGTTCCCCGACGTACGGGACCTGGCGGGGCTCTCGGCCTCCTGCGCGCACGGCCGGGGGCTGGGCCTCCTCGGCCGGGCGGCGATCCATCCCCGGCAGCTGCCGGTCATCGAGCGGGCGTTCCGGCCCACGCCACGGGAGGTCGAGGCGGCGCGGGAGGTCGTCGAGGCGGCCCGGTCCGAGGAGGGCGCGCTGGCCCTGCCGGACGGGCGGTTCGTGGACGCGGCCGTGGTGGCCACGGCCCGCCGGACCCTGTCCCTGGCGCACCGCGACGGCTGACCGGGCGGACACGGGAAGGAGCGGGCGGGAACAGAAGAGGCGGGCGGGTCCGGTTCGTCGTACCGGACCCGCCCGCCTCGAAACCCGTGGGTCAGCTCTTCTCGGCCTTCTGCGGGGTGGCGCCGGCGCCGTCCCCCGGCTCCTTCGCCCCCGCACCGGCGGCGTCCGGGACAGAGGTCTTGGTGTCCTCGGTGTCGGTGGAGCCCTCAGCGTCGGTGGAGTCCGTGGAACCCTTGGGATCCGTGGCGTCCGTGGAACCCCCGGATGCCGTGCCGTCCTTGCCGTCCTTGCCGTCCGCGTCCGCCGCCTCGTCCTTCGGCGCCTCGACCGCGGCCGGTTCGACGATCTCCTCGCGGCCGGGCCGCAGCTTCGCCGAGACGATCATGTAGACGACCGCCAGCACGAAGACGACGATCGCCGTCCAGACGTTCAGCCGGAGGCCCAGCACGTGGTGCGCCTCGTCGACCCGCAGGTACTCGATCCAGCCACGGCCCGCGCAGTACGCCGCGACGTACAGCGCGAACGCCCGCCCGTGCCCGAGCTTGAAGCGGCGGTCCGCCCAGATGACCAGGAGGGCCACGCCGACGCACCACAGCGACTCGTAGAGGAAGGTCGGGTGGTAGGTGCCCGCGACCCGGTTCGCACCCTCACTGATCTTGACCGCCCACGGAAGGTCCGTCTCCTTGCCGTAGAGCTCCTGGTTGAACCAGTTGCCCCAGCGGCCGATCGCCTGCGCGAAGGCGATCCCGGGCGCCAGCGCGTCGGCCCAGGCCGGCAGCGGGATCCCACGGCGGCGGCAGCCGATCCAGGCGCCGACCGCGCCGAGCGCGACCGCGCCCCAGATGCCGAGGCCGCCCTGCCAGATCTTGAAGGCGTCCACCCAGTTCTCACCGTCGCTGAAATACAGCTGGTAGTCGGTGATGACGTGGTAGAGCCTGCCTCCGACGAGGCCGAAGGGGACCGCCCACACGGCGATGTCGGCGACGGTGCCGGCTGCGCCGCCCCTGGCGACCCAGCGCTTGTTGCCGAACCAGACGGCGACGAAGACACCGATGATGATGCAGAACGCGTAGCCGCGGAGCGGGATCGGGCCGAGCTCGATCACGCCGGTCGACGGGCTGGGAATGTAGGCAAGATTCATGACGAGGTCGACGCTACCCTGCCGGACGGGACGTACGGCAAGCCGTCCGGCAACTTCTGGGTAACGGGCCCACGGAAGGGCGCCCGCCCGCAGGCCCTTCCGCCCGGTCTCACGAGCTGCTCACCGTGCCCGGCTTCTTGCCCTTGTTGGCTTCATCCACCCACTTCTTGATGTTCTCGGCGGAGATCTCCTCGTCCCCCTTCTTCGGGAAGATCGACTCGCCGTTGAGCAGGGCGGTGGGGGTCCCCTGGAAGCCGCCGTCGCGGAACGCCCGGTCGGACTTGCCGACCCAGCTGTCGTGTGTGCCGTCGTCCACACAGGTGCGGAAGGCGGGCGTGTCCAGGCCCTTCACCTCCCCGGCCAGCTCGACCAGCTTGCTGTTCTTGGCGAAGGCGTCGTCGTTCTCGGCGGGCTGGTTGCGGTAGAGGACGTCGTGGTACGCCGGGAACTTCCCGAGGTCCTGGGCGCACGCCGCCGCGTTGGCCGCCCGCAGGGACCCGCTGCCGCCGAGGTTGCCGTCGATGATCGTGGCCAGGTGGTACTCGACCTTGATCTGGCCGCTGTGGGCCAGGTCCGCGATCGTGTCCCGGAAGGCGTTCTCGAACTGGGCGCAGACCGGGCAGCGGAAGTCCTCCCAGATGGTGAGGGTGGACGGGGCGTCGTCGGCGCCGACCTGGATGGCGAGGCCGTCCTTCCCGGTCGCCCCTGAGGGGGTGACGACCGGAGCGGACTCGCTGTCCCGCTCACCCTCCCCGACGTCGATGGCGACCAGGCCGACGACCGCGGCCAGCGCCAGCACCCCGACCACCGCGGCCGAGACGATCAGGGTGCGGCGGCGGCGGTCGCGTGCCCGGTCCTGCTCACGCTGCTGGGCGAGCCGCTCACGCGCGGCCCTCTTCGGCTCTTGGTTCTCGCTCACACCCGCGCAACGAACCGGGGAGGCGCCTCAGCGCCTCCCCGGTCCCAGGTCCACCCGTACGGGTGACGATCATGGTCAGCGCTTTCGAACACCTTCGGCGAGTTCGCCCGCGAGCGCGCGGACGGCCTCCAGGCCCGCGGCCTCGTCCGGCGCGTCCAGCATCCGCTTGACGAAGGCCGAGCCGACGATCACGCCGTCGGCGAAGCCGGCGACCTGCCGGGCGTGCTCCCGGGTGGAGACCCCGATGCCGACGCAGACGGGCAGCTCGCTGGTGGCGCGGGTGCGCCGCACCAGCTCCTGCGCCTGCTCGCCGACGGACTCCCGGGTGCCCGTGACGCCCATCAGCGAGGCGGCGTACACGAAGCCGGAACCGGCGCCGGTGATCTCGGCGAGCCGGGCGTCCTTGCTGCTCGGCGCGACGACGAAGACGGTGGCCAGCGCGTGCTTCTCGGCGTGCTCGCGCCACAGCGCGGACTCCTGGACCGGCAGGTCGGGCAGGATGCATCCGGCGCCGCCCGCCTCGGCCAGCTCGGCGGTGAAGCGTTCCACGCCGTAGCGGTCGATGGGGTTCCAGTACGTCATGACGAGGATCGGGGCGCCCGTGGCCTCGTGCGCCTCACGGACCGTGCGCATGATGTCGGCGATCCTGACGCCGCCGCGCAGGGCGATGTCGTCGGCGGTCTGGATGACCGGCCCGTCGAGCACCGGGTCGCTGTGCGGCAGACCCACCTCGACGACGTCGGCGCCGCCCGCGACGGCCGCCTTGACGGCCGCGATGCCGCCGTCCACGGTCGGGAAGCCGCCGGGCAGGTAGGCGATGAGCGCCGCCCTGTCCTCGGAGGCCGCCTTCGCCAGGGTCGTACTCAGCAGTTCACGGTTGCCGCTCACTTGGTGACCTCCACGTCTCCGTCGGCCACGTCGGCCTCGACGACCGCGTCGGCACCGTCGTACAGGCCGAAGTACCGGGCGGCGGTGTCCATGTCCTTGTCGCCCCGGCCGGACAGGTTGACCAGGATCAGCCCGTCCACGCCGAGCTCCTTGCCGACCTCCAGGGCCCCGGCCAGCGCGTGGGCGCTCTCGATGGCCGGGATGATGCCCTCGGTGCGGGACAGCAGGCGCAGGGCCCGCATGGCGGCGTCGTCGGTCACCGCGCGGTACTCGCCGCGCCCGCTGTCCTTGAGGTAGGCGTGCTCGGGCCCGATGCCCGGGTAGTCCAGGCCGGCCGAGATGGAGTACGGCTCGGTGATCTGGCCCTCGTCGTCCTGGAGGACGTAGGAGCGCGAACCGTGCAGGATGCCGGGCTCGCCCGCGGTGAGGGTCGCCGCGTGCTCACCGGTCTCCACCCCGTGTCCGGCGGGTTCGCAGCCGACGAGCCGCACACCGGCGTCGGGGATGAAGGCGTGGAAGAGGCCGATGGCGTTGGAGCCGCCGCCGACACAGGCGATCGCGGCGTCGGGCAGCCGGCCGGCGCGTTCGAGGATCTGACGGCGCGCCTCGACGCCGATCACCCGGTGGAAGTCGCGGACCATCGCCGGGAAGGGGTGGGGGCCCGCGACGGTGCCGAAGAGGTAGTGCGTGCGGTCCACGTTGGCGACCCAGTCGCGGAACGCCTCGTTGATGGCGTCCTTGAGCGTCCGGGAGCCGGACTTCACGGCGACGACCTCGGCGCCGAGCATCCGCATCCGCGCCACGTTCAGCGCCTGCCGCTCGGTGTCGATCTCACCCATGTAGATGGTGCATTCGAGGCCGAAGAGGGCGCAGGCGGTCGCCGTGGCGACGCCGTGCTGGCCCGCTCCGGTCTCCGCGATGACCCGGGTCTTGCCCATGCGCCGGGTGAGGAGCGCCTGGCCGAGCACGTTGTTGATCTTGTGCGAGCCGGTGTGGTTCAGGTCTTCGCGCTTGAGGAAGATCCGGGCCCCTCCGGCGTGTCCGGCGAAGCGCGGGACCTCGGTCAGCGCGCTGGGCCGGCCGGTGTAGTCGGCCATGAGCGCGTTCAGCTCGGCGGCGAAGGAGGGGTCGGCCTTCGCCTTGGCGTATTCGACGGCGACCTCGTCCACGGCGGCGACCAGCGCCTCCGGGATGAACGCGCCACCGAACGCGCCGAAGTAGCCTTCGGCGCTGGGGATCAGACCCTCGGGGTCCGGGATGAAGAAGTCGGACGACATGGTTCGGCGTGCTCCTTGGGCGTGCGGCGGATGGCTTCACCGTATGCGCCGTGCGCGGAGCGCCGCACCGGCCCTGGATCGGGCGGTGCGGTGGACGTGCGGGGCCCGCCGGTCACCAGGGAGGTGGTCACCGGGGGGCGGTGCGACGGCCGGGGCTCGCTACGGCGCGGACCCCGTGCGCCATCGCATGCCGTTGACCTGTCCCGGCTCGTCCCCGATCACGTACCGCACGCGCCGCCCGTGCACCCGCCGGGCCGGGGCGCGGCAGCCGCGGGGGCGGCAGCCACGGGCCAGCGGGGCGTGCGGGTCCGGGGCCGGTGCGGGGCACAGGCCGCGGATCCGGGGCGCGGGGCGGACGGGGGGCACGGCGCGGGTCAGCCCCGTCCGTGCCGGAGCGCGGGGTGGGCGCCCGCGGCGACCAGGTCGGCGACGGCGGTCCGGGGGGCGCGGCCGGTGACCAGGGACTCGCCCACCAGCACGGCGTCGGCGCCGGCGTTGGCGTACGCGATGAGGTCGTGCGGGCCGCGGACACCGGACTCGGCGACCTTGACGATGTGGTCGGGGATCTCGGGGGCGACCCGCTCGAAGGTGGAGCGGTCCACCTTGAGGTCCTTGAGGTTGCGCGCGTTGACACCGACGATCTTCGCCCCGGCGTCGACGGCGCGCTCCGCCTCCTCCTCGTCGTGCGCCTCGACGAGCGGCGTCAGGCCGATCGACTCGGCGCGCTCGATCAGCGAGACCAGGGCCTCCTGGTCGAGGGCGGCGACGATCAGCAGCGCGAGGTCGGCGCCGTACGCGCGCGCCTCCCACAGCTGGTACGAGGTGACGATGAAGTCCTTGCGCAGGACCGGGATGTCCACCTTGGCGCGGACGGCCTCCAGATCCGCGAGCGAACCGCCGAAGCGGCGCTCCTCGGTGAGGACCGAGATGACGGACGCGCCGCCGGCCTCGTAGTCCGCGGCGAGCGCGGCCGGGTCGGCGATGGCGGCCAGGGCCCCCTTGGAGGGGCTGGAACGCTTGACCTCGCAGATGACGGTCACGCCCTCGCCGCGCAGCGCGGCGACTCCGTCCTTGGCCTCGGGAGCGCGCGCCGCGCGTTCCTTGAGCTCGTCGAGGCTGACGCGCGCCTGTCGCTCCGCGAGGTCGGCGCGGACGCCGTCGATGATCTCGTCGAGCACACTCACGCGAGAGGCCCCCTTCCGGAACGGTGATGGAACAGGATCAGCCCTGTCGATGGTATCCGCAGGAGGGCCCTGGGCCCGCATCCGGCGTCGGTACGTCCCATCAGCTGGGCATTCAGGGGGCCAGCGCGGACCCGAACGGCAGGTTCCGGACGACGGAGAAGACCAGCAGCAGCGCGCCGACGCCCCACCAGTAGCCGGGCGCGAGACCGATCCGCGGGGGCGGCCCGCCGCGCGCGGCGCGGACCGTCCAGAGCAGCCACACGGCGGCGAACAGCAGGTACCCGGCGACGGCCACCGCGTTGGCGCCGAGCGCCGTGACGAGGTCGCCGTGGGCGAAGGCGTGGGCACTGCGCAGTCCGCCGCAGCCGGGGCAGAGCACACCGGTCAGCCGGAGCATGGGGCAGACGGGGTAGTGGCCGGGCTCGTTGGGGTCCACGGTGGCCACGTAGCCGAACGCCGCGACGACGGCCGCCATGACGCCGACGGGCGTGAGCAGGCGCCGGAAGCGGGAGGCCGGCAGGGGGGCCGCGGGGCCGCGTGTACGGCGGGCGGGGTCCGGGGCGACGGGAGGAGGGGCTGAGGCGTCCACCCGGTGATTGTCCCCGCTGACGTGGAAAGGCGCAGCCCGCCCGGGGCTGCGCCTTGTGCGCGTCGTGTCGTACCGGCGCGGTCCTCGTGGTCCTCGTGCCGTCAGGTCCGGACCTGGGCCTCTCCGGCGCGGGACCGGGCGCCGGCCATCTCGTCCGACTCCTTCGGCATGCCGAGCCCGGCGGTCTTCATGGCGAAACCGACGATCCCGCCGAGGAACACCACGCCGAGACCGGCCCAGAACCCGACCGGGTTCGCGGCGACCATGAAGACTCCGGCGACACAGAAGCCGATGAAGGAGATGATGACACCGGTCCAGGCGGCCGGGGTGTGTCCGTGGCTGCTGCCCGCCATGAGTTGCTCCTCGTTGGTGTTGCGCTGAAGGTATCGCTGTACAGAAAGCTCACCGCCATTGTCCCGTACGGGCCGGTAGGGCGTGAGGTGGGGGTCATACCTCGCGCGTCGGGTCCTCGCCGCGGTCGAGGGCCTTCCAGAGGTCCTCGGGGCGGTCGGGGTCCGGGGCGGTGCGGGGGGCCTTGCGGGGGCGCGGGGTTCCGTCGCGTTCGTACCGTCCGGACATGGCGGGCCAGCGGTGGCCGTAGCGCAGGGCGAGCAGTCCGGCGAGCAGGATCAGGAGTCCGCCCGCGGCGGTGAGGTAGGGCCAGGCGGTGTGGCTGAGGGCGTCGACGGTGGCCGCCGTGTTGCCCGTGGCCTGGGCGGCCTTCTCGTCCAGGGCGTCGCTGTCCGAGGCTCCGGCGTAGGCGCTCAGTCCGGCGCCGAGACCGCTGACGGCCAGCAGACCGGCGACGAGCAGACGGCCGGCGCCCCGGACGGCGAAGACGGCCACGAGGGCGGCGAGGCCGACCACGGCCAGGGCGGCGGGCAGGCCGGTGACGTCCCGGCCGTCCGCGCTCAGGGGCAGCGTGCCGCCGCCGACGGCGGCCCTCCCCTCGGCCCAGGTCCGGCCGGAGGCCAGGAGGACGACGGTGGCACCCGCCGCGCCGAGCAGCAGGCCCGCGGCCAGGCTGCGGCGGCTTCCGGCGCTGTCGGGCGCCGAGGCGGCTCGGGTACGGGGCTGGGGTACGGGGACGGCACTCACGTACTCCACTATCCCTCACGGCCTCCGCCGGAGCGGAGGCGGTTCGCCGTGTGCACCGCGCGCAGGACCGCGGCGGCCTTGTTGCGGCACTCGGTGTCCTCGGCGACGGGGTCGGAATCGGCGACGACCCCGGCCCCGGCCTGCACGTAGGCGGTGCCGTCGCGCAGCAGGGCGGTCCGGATGGCGATGGCGGTGTCGGAGTCACCGGCGAAGTCGAGGTAGCCGACGCAGCCGCCGTAGAGACCGCGGCGGGTGGGTTCGAGCTCCTCGATGATCTGGAGGGCGCGCGGCTTGGGGGCGCCGGAGAGGGTGCCGGCGGGGAAGCACGCGGTGAGCACGTCGAAGGCACCGCGGCCTTCGGCGACGCGTCCGGTGACGGTGGAGACGATGTGCATCACGTGCGAGTACCGCTCGACCGACATGAAGTCGACGACCTCGACGCTGCCGGGCGCGCAGACGCGGCCCAGGTCGTTGCGGCCGAGGTCGACGAGCATCAGGTGCTCGGCGCGCTCCTTGGGGTCCGCGAGCAGTTCCTCGGCGAGCGCCTGGTCCTCCCGCGGGGTGGCGCCGCGGTGTCGGGTCCCGGCGATCGGGTGGACCATGGCCCGGCCGTCCTCGACCTTCACCAGGGCCTCGGGACTGGAGCCGACGATGTCGAACCCGTCGAGCCGCAGGAGGTACATGTACGGCGAGGGGTTGGTGGCGCGCAGCACCCGGTAGACGTCCAACGCGCTTGCCGTGCAGGGGGTTTCGAAGCGCTGGGAGGGCACCACCTGGAAGGCCTCGCCCGCCCGGATGCGCTCCTTGACGTCCTCGACGGCCTCCTGGTAGTCGGGGCCGCCCCACCGGGCGGTGTACGGGGGCAGCTCGGAGGGCGGCAGGGCGGCGGGGGCGTTCTCCACCGGCCGGGACAGGTCGCGCTCCATGGCGTCGAGCCGGGCGACGGCGTCCGCGTACGCCTCGTCCACGCCGGTGTCCGTGTCGTTGTGGTTGATCGCGTTGGCGATCAGGAGGACCGTGCCGTCCTGGTGGTCCAGGACGGCGAGGTCCGAGGTGAGCAGCATGGTCAGCTCGGGGAGTCCGAGGTCGTCGCCGCCGTGCTCGGTGATCTTCTCCAGCCTGCGGACGACGTCGTAGCCGAGGTAGCCGACCATCCCCCCGGTGAAGGGCGGCAGCCCCGCGTCCGCGACGAGGTCGCGGGGGGTGTGGAAGGTCTCCACGGTGGCGCGCAGGGCGTGCAGCGGGTCCCCGTCGAGGGGGACGCCGACGGGCGGGGTGCCCAGCCAGTGGGCCTCGCCGTCACGGACGGTGAGGGTGGCGGCGCTGCGGACCCCGATGAAGGAGTAGCGGGACCAGGTGCGGCCGTTCTCGGCGGATTCGAGGAGGAACGTGCCGGTGCGCTCGTCCGCGAGCTTGCGGTAGAGCCCCACCGGGGTGTCGCCGTCCGCCAGGAGCCGGCGGCTGACGGGGATGACGCGCCGGTCGACGGCGAGCTTGCGGAAAGTCTCCAGATCCATGGCGGCAGACCTTACCGGGGCCCGGTCAGGGGGAGGACGTCCTCGTCGAAGCAGGTGCGGTCGCCGGTGTGGCAGGCGGCACCCGTCTGGTCGACCTTCACCAGGACGGTGTCGGCGTCGCAGTCCAGGGCGACGGATTTCACCGTCTGGGTGTGCCCGGAGGTGTCGCCCTTGACCCAGTACTCCTGGCGGCTGCGGGACCAGTAGGTGCAGCGGCCCGTGGTCAGGGTGCGGTGCAGCGCCTCGTCGTCCATCCAGCCGAGCATGAGCACCTCACCGGTGTCGTACTGCTGCGCGATGGCAGGCACCAGTCCGTCGGGGCCGCGCTTGAGGCGGGCCGCGACGGCCGGGTCGAGACTGCTGGGCGGCGTGGGGCCGGGCGTGCTGGTCATGCGTCCATTGTGCCGCGCCCGGGAGTTCCCTCCGGGCGCGCGTCCACTGGGCGGACGGCGGTCCCCGGCCGTACGCTGGCGGGCATGTCGACCCATGCGAAGCGTGAACGTCTTCTGCTCGCCGACCTGTTGGAGGCGGCGGGCCCCGAGGCCCTGACCCTGTGCGACGGCTGGAAGACCCGGGACCTGGCCGCCCATGTCGTGGTGCGCGAGCGCCGGGCGGACGCGGCGGGCGGGATCCTGCTGGGCGCGCTGAAGAACCGGCTGGAACGGGTGCAGGCCGAGTTCGCCGAGAAACCGTACGAGGAACTGATCCAGCTCATCCGCACCGGCCCGCCGAGGATGTCGCCCTTCGGTCTGAAGCAGATCGACGAGGCGGCCAACACGGTGGAGTTCTACATCCACACGGAGGACGTGCGCCGGGCCCAGCCCGACTGGTCGCAGCGGGAGCTGGACCCGGTCTTCGCCGATGTGCTCTGGTCGCGCACGGAGAAGACCGCCCGGCTGATGGGGCGCCGTGCCCCGGTGGGCCTGGTGCTGCGCCGCCCGGACGGCCAGACGGCGGTGGCCCACAAGGGCACCCCGGTGGTCACGGTGACCGGGGAGCCGGGTGAACTGCTGCTGTTCGCGGCCGGCCGGCAGGACGCGGCGCGGGTGGAGCTGGAGGGCGACCAGGACGCGCTGGCCCGGCTGCACACGGCGGAACTCGGGCTGTAGGCCGGGGGCCGGGGCCCCGGCAGGCACCGCGAGGGGAGCCGCCGTCCTTCGCCGATGGCCGCCACTCCCGCGGTGCCTCCCGGGTGGGAGCGCCGGTCTTCGCGGCCGGCCGCTCCCCCGGGCCGTCAGCGCACCGGGTGACCGGCCTCCCGCAGCGCGCCCTTCACCTCGGAGATCCGCAGGTCACCGAAGTGGAAGACGGACGCGGCCAGGACCGCGTCGGCGCCCGCGGCCACGGCGGGCGCGAAGTCCTGGAGACGGCCGGCGCCTCCGGAGGCGATGACGGGGACGGTGACGCGGGCCCGTACCGCCTCGATCAACTCGGTGTCGTAGCCGTCCTTGGTGCCGTCGGCGTCCATGGAGTTGAGCAGGATCTCCCCGGCGCCGAGCCCGGCGGCCCGGTGCGCCCACTCGACGGCGTCGATCCCGGTGCCCCGGCGCCCTCCGTGGGTGGTCACCTCGAAGGTGCCCTCAGGGGTGCGGCGGGCGTCGACGGAGAGCACGAGGACCTGGCGCCCGAAGCGTTCGGCGATCTCCCGGATCAGCTCGGGGCGGACGATGGCCGCGGTGTTGACGCCGACCTTGTCGGCCCCGGCCCGCAGCAGCTTGTCCACGTCGTCCGGGGTGCGGACGCCGCCGCCGACGGTGAGCGGGATGAACACCTGCTCGGCGGTGCGCCGCACCACGTCGTAGGTGGTCTCGCGGTCGCCGCTGGACGCCGTGATGTCCAGGAAGGTCAGCTCGTCGGCACCCTCGGCGTCGTACAGCTTGGCCATCTCGACGGGGTCGCCCGCGTCGCGCAGGTTCTTGAAGTTGACGCCCTTGACGACGCGTCCGCCGTCCACGTCCAGGCACGGGATGACCCGTACGGCCAGGCTCATCGCGTGTCTCCCCGGTAGGCCTCGACCTCGACCTCGACGACCAGGCTCGGGTCGACGAACCCGGCCACGATGATCATGGAGGCGGCGGGGCGCACGTCGTCGAACTGTTCCTTGTGGGCGCGGCCCACCTCGTCCACGTCCCGGGCGTGCGTGAGGTACATCCGGGTGCGGACGACGTCCTCACGGCCGAGTCCGACCTGCTTCAGGGCGTCGAAGGCGAGCTGGAAGGAGGCGACGGCCTGCTCGTACGGGCCACCCGCGGAGATCTCGCCGTTGACCACGGACGTGCAGCCCGAGACGAGGACGAGTCCGTTCGGCAGCCGCACGGCGCGGGAGTAGCCGAACTTCTCCTCCCAGGGTCCGCCCGAGGAGACGCGGCGTACGGAGTCCGTCATCCGGAGACCGCCTTGAGGGCCTCTTCGAGGGTGAACGCCTTGGCGTACAGCGCCTTGCCGACGATCGCGCCCTCGACGCCCTGGGGGACGAGCGCGGAGATGGCGCGCAGGTCGTCCAGCGAGGAGACGCCGCCGGAGGCGACGACCGGCTTGTCGGTGGCGGCGCAGACGTTCTTCAGGAGCTCCAGGTTGGGGCCCTGGAGCGTGCCGTCCTTGGCGATGTCGGTGACGACGTAGCGGGCGCAGCCCTCGGAGTCGAGGCGGGCGAGCGTCTCGTAGAGGTCGCCGCCGTCGCGGGTCCAGCCACGGCCGCGCAGGGTGGTGCCGCGCACGTCGAGGCCGACGGCGATCTTGTCGCCGTGCTCCGCGATGACCTTGGCGACCCACTCGGGGGTCTCCAGGGCGGCGGTGCCGAGGTTGACGCGGCGGCAGCCGGTGGCGAGGGCGGCGGCGAGCGAGGCGTCGTCGCGGATGCCGCCGGAGAGCTCGACCTTGATGTCCATGGCCCCGGCGACCTCCGCGATCAGCGCGCGGTTGTCGCCGGTGCCGAAGGCGGCGTCCAGGTCGACCAGGTGCAGCCACTCGGCACCGGCGCCCTGCCAGGCCAGGGCGGCCTCCAGCGGGGAGCCGTAGGAGGTCTCGGAGCCGGACTCGCCGTGCACGAGGCGGACGGCCTGGCCGTCGCGGACGTCGACGGCGGGGAGCAGTTCAAGCTTCGGCATTACAGCGTCTCGATCCAGTTGGTCAGCAGCTGGGCGCCGGCATCGCCGGACTTCTCGGGGTGGAACTGGGTGGCCCACAGGGCGCCGTTCTCCACGGCGGCCACGAACCGCTCTCCGTGTGTCGCCCAGGTGACCCTGGGGGCACGGATCTTGGCGTTGGTGACTTCGAGGGACCAGTCGTGCGCCGCGTAGGAGTGCACGAAGTAGTACCGGGCGTCGGCGTCGAGGCCCGCGAAGAGCTGGGAGCCCTCGGGGGCTTCGACGGTGTTCCAGCCCATGTGCGGGACGACCTCGGCCCGGAGGGGGCCGACGGTGCCGGGCCACTCGTCGAGGCCCTCCGTCTCGACGCCGTGCTCGACACCGCGCTCGAAGAGGACCTGCATGCCGACGCAGACGCCCATGACGGGGCGCCCTCCGGCCAGCCTGCGGCCGATGATCCATTCGCCGCGTGCCTTCCTCAGTCCCTCCATGCAGGCGGAGAAGGCGCCGACGCCGGGGACGAGGAGCCCGTCGGCGTTCATCGCGGTGTCGAAGTCGCGGGTGATCTCGACGTCCGCGCCGACCCGGGCCAGGGCCCGCTCGGCGGAACGGACGTTGCCGAAGCCGTAGTCGAGGACGACGACGGTCTTCTTCTTGTCGCTCACAGGTGTGGCCTCAGTCCCAGAGTCCCTGGATCCGCATGACGCCCGCCACGAGGCACATCACGGAGCCGATGCCGAGGAGCACGACGACGCCCTTGGGCATGCCCTGCTTCCAGAAGGAGTAGACGCCGCCGGCCAGGAAGAGGCCGACGACGATGAGCACGGTGTTCAGGCCGGTCACAGCGCGCCCTTCGTGGAGGGGATGATGCCGGCCGCGCGCGGGTCGTGCTCGCAGGCGTAGCGCAGGGCACGGGCCAGCGCCTTGAACTGGCACTCCACGATGTGGTGGGCGTTGCGCCCGTACGGCACGTGGACGTGCAGGGCGATCTGCGCCTGGGCGACGAAGGACTCCAGGATGTGCCGGGTCATCGTCGTGTCGTACGCGCCGATCATCGGCGCCATCTTCTCCGGCTCGGTGTGCACCAGGTAGGGGCGGCCGGAGAGGTCGACGGTGACCTGGGCGAGCGACTCGTCCAGCGGGACGGTGCAGTTGCCGAAGCGGTAGATGCCGGTCTTGTCGCCGAGCGCCTGCTTGAAGGCTCCGCCGAGGGCGAGGGCGGTGTCCTCGATGGTGTGGTGCGAGTCGATGTGCAGGTCGCCGTCGGTCTTGACCGTGAGGTCGAACAGCCCGTGCCGGCCGAGCTGGTCGAGCATGTGGTCGTAGAAGCCGACACCGGTCGCGACATCGACCTTGCCGGTGCCGTCGAGGTCGATCTCGACGAGTACGGAGGTCTCCTTGGTGGTCCGTTCCACCCTGCCTACGCGGCTCATGCGTCGTGCTCCTTCTTCAGTTCGCGCACCGCATCGAGGAACGCGTCGTTCTCTTCCGGGGTTCCCGCGGAGACCCGCAGCCACCCCGGTACGCCGTTGTCCCGGACCAGGACGCCCCGGTCGAGGATGTGCTGCCAGGCGGTGTGGCTGTCGGCGAAGCGGCCGAACTGGACGAAGTTGGCGTCCGAGTCGGTGACGTCGAAGCCGAGTGCCCGCAGCCGGTCCACCAGCCGGTCGCGCTCGCTCTTGAGGCGGTCGACGTACCCGAGCAGCGTATCGGTGTGCTCCAGGGCGGCGAGCGCGGTGGCCTGGGTGACGGAGGAGAGGTGGTACGGCAGCCGCACGAGTTGGACCGCGTCGACCACGGCGGGGTCGGCGGCGAGGTAGCCGAGGCGCAGTCCGGCCGCGCCGAACGCCTTGGACATGGTGCGCGAGACCACCAGGTGGCGGCGGCCCTCGATCAGCGGGAGCAGCGAGGGGCGGTGGCTGAACTCGCCGTAGGCCTCGTCCACGACGACCATCGACGGGCCCGCGGCCTGCGCGGCGTCGTACAGCTCCACGACGGTGTCCGCGTCCACGGCGGTACCGGTGGGGTTGTTGGGCGAGGTGATGAAGACCACGTCGGGGCGGTGCTCGGCGACGGCCTTCTTCGCCGCCTCGACGTCGATGGTGAAGTCCTCGTGGCGGGGCCCGGAGATCCAGCCGGTGCCGGTGCCACGGGCGATGAGGGCGTGCATCGAGTACGAGGGTTCGAAGCCGATCGCGGTGCGGCCGGGGCCGCCGAAGGTCTGGAGGAGCTGCTGGAGGACCTCGTTGGAGCCGTTGGCGGCCCAGACGTGCTCCGGTCCGACCGGGTGCCCGGCGGCGCGGGTGAGGTAGCGGGCCAGCTCGGTGCGGAGCTGGACGGCGTCCCGGTCGGGGTAGCGGTTGAGGCCGCGGGCGGCCTCGCGGACCCGCTCGGCGATGCGGTCGACGAGCGCGTCGGGCAGCGGGTAGGGGTTCTCGTTGGTGTTGAGCCGGACCGGCACGTCGAGCTGGGGCGCCCCGTACGGGGACCGGCCGCGCAGTTCGTCGCGGACGGGCAGCTCGTCCCAGGGGTTGTCGTACGTCACCGCCGCGGCACCTTCCACCCGAACCTGGCCTTGATCGCGGCGCCGTGGGCGGGGAGGTCCTCCGCCTCGGCGAGGGCCACCACGTGGTGGGCGACGTCGGCGAGCGCGTCGCGGGTGTAGTCCACGACGTGGATGCCGCGCAGGAAGGACTGCACGGACAGGCCCGAGGAGTGGCAGGCGCAGCCGCCGGTGGGCAGGACGTGGTTGGAGCCGGCGCAGTAGTCGCCGAGGGAGACCGGCGCGTACGGGCCGACGAAGACCGCGCCGGCGTTGCGGACCCGGTCGGCGACGGCGGCGGCGTCGGCGGTCTGGATCTCCAGGTGCTCGGCGGCGTAGGCGTCCACGACCTTCAGACCGTCCTCGACGCCGTCGACCAGGACGATCGCGGACTGGCGGCCGGCCAGGGCGGGTCCGATCCGGTCGGTGACGTGCTTGGACGCGGCGACCTGGGGGGTCAGCTCGGCCTCGGTGGCGGCGGCCAGCTCCGCGGAGTCGGTGACGAGCACGGCGGCGGCCATCGGGTCGTGCTCGGCCTGGCTGATCAGGTCGGCGGCGATGTGCACCGGGTCGGCGGTCGCGTCGGCGAGGATCGCGATCTCGGTGGGTCCGGCCTCGGCGTCGATGCCGACGCGGCCCTTGAGGAGGCGCTTGGCGGCGGCGACGTAGATGTTGCCGGGGCCGGTGACGAGGTCGGCGGGCGGGCAGTCCGCGGTGCCGTACGCGAACATCGCGACGGCCTGGGCACCGCCGGCCGCGTACACCTCGTCGACGCCGAGCAGGGCGCAGGCGGCGAGGATCGTGGGGTGCGGGAGGCCGCCGAAGTCCTTCTGCGGCGGGGAGGCGACGGCGACGCCCTCGACCCCGGCCTCCTGGGCGGGGACGACGTTCATCACGACGGAGGAGGGGTAGACCGAGCGTCCGCCCGGGACGTACAGCCCGACGCGGCCGACCGGCACCCACTTCTCGGTGACCGTGCCGCCGGGGACGACCTGGGTGGTGTGCGTGGTGCGGCGCTGGGCGCGGTGGACGAGGCGGGCGCGGCGGATGGACTCCTCCAGCGCCGCGCGCACGGCCGGGTCGAGCTCCGCCAGGGCGGCGGTGAGCGCGGCGGCCGGGACCCGCAGCGACTCGACGCGGACGCCGTCGAACTTCTCTCCCCACTCGATCACTGCCGCGGAGCCTCGATGGCGTACGTCCTCGCAGATGGGCCGCACCGTCTCCAGGGCGGCTTCCACGTCGAACTCGGCACGGGGCAGCAGGTCGCGCAGGTCGCCGCCCTCGGGGAGGGCGGTGCCGCGCAGATCGATTCGAGAGATCACACGCCAATTCTCTCAGACCGCCCGCGACGACCGGCCGCCCGTATCACTGGCTGATACATCTCCCGGGGGCCCTTGCTGACCAAGAGTGTTCAGTTCGTCACACAAAGGGAAGAACGGCTCTACGGGGCGCGGGATGTTCCGCGCACGTGGAGGTGAGGCAGTGACCGAGCCGCACGACGGAGAGATCCCCAACGGCCTCAGCGCCGCTGAGCTGGGCATGTGGCAGTCCTTCCGGAACGGTACGACCTACGACCTGCGCGCGAACGACCCGGTGCGCGACGATCCGTTCACCCCGCACATCTGGGGCCCCGAGCGCAGTGTCGGCGCGCGCACGGTGGCCCGCCTGCTCCTGGACGGACCGCCCGCGCGTCCGGGCCGGGTGGCCGCGCTCAAGCTCCGGGGCGTGCGGATCACCGGGAAGCTGGACCTGGCGGGCGGCAGGGTGTCTCCGTACGTGGAGCTGACGGGGTGCCGTTTCGAGCAGGAGGTCGTCCTGCCCGAGTGCCACTTCACGACCCTGCGGCTGGTGGGCTGCGCGGTGCCGAGGCTGGACGCCGCCCGGCTGCGCACGGAGGGCGACCTGCATCTGCCGCGCTGCCGGGTCGAGCGGGGCATCCGGCTGACGGACGCCCAGATCGGCACGGACCTGCTGCTCAACCAGCTGGCCGTGGGGCCCGACCGGCGGGGCCGCGCCTTCGTCGGGGACGGGATGTCGGTGGCGCAGGACCTCCAGGCCGAGATGGTCGAGGCCCGGGGCGAGCTGAGCCTGCGCGGGACGACCGTGGGCGGCTCGCTGAGTCTGCGCGGCAGCAGACTGCGGGCCACGGACGGGCGGCGGGCGCTCAACGCCCCGCAGCTGACCGTGGAGCGCACGCTGTACATGACCGAGGCCTGGGTGAGCGTGGAGACCGGGAACCAGGGCACCACTCCCCCGTACGGCATCGCCCACGGCGGGGGCCCGGTCCCCGGGACGCGCGCCCAGATCTTCGAGTGCCGGGGCGCCGTGCGGCTGGACGACGGGCGGTTCGGGGACGCGGTGGACCTCCACAAGGCCCGGTTCGTCCTGACCGGTCCGGAGGAGCTGTCGATGCGCCGGATCGTCACACCGGAGCTGCGCTTCAACGCGGAGCGCCCGGAGCAGGGCCGGGTGGTGCTCAACGGGGCGAGGGTGGTGACGCTGATCGACGTGTCGACCAGCTGGCCGGGTCCGGGCGGGCTGGCCATGGGCGGCTTCGTGTACGAGAACCTCGTCCCGTACGGCCACTTCCCGCTCTCCCGCCGCCTGGAATGGGTGCTGGCCGCGACCCCGGAGTACGTACCGGAGCCGTACGAGCGCCTGGCGACCGTCCTGCGCAACTGCGGGGAGGACGCGGACGCCCGCGAGGTCCTGCTCGCCAAGCAGCGCCGCCGCCGCGAGACCCTGCCGGCGGCGGGCCGGGCCTGGGGCCACCTCCAGGACTGGGCGGTGGCGTACGGCTACCGGCCGGGGCGCGCGCTGGTGTGGATGGCGGTGCTGTGGGCGGCGGGCACGGTGGCGTTCTCCCACTACCACCCGGCGGCGATCAAGGGGGACGAGCACCCGCAGTGGAATCCCGCGCTGTACGCGCTGGACCTGCTGATCCCGGTGATCGATCTCGGGCAGGTCCCCTACTGGCGGGTGGAGGACGGCTGGCAGTGGACGGCGTCCGGGCTCGTCCTGGTGGGGTGGATACTGGCCACCACGGTGGCGGCGGGCGCCTCCCGGCTGCTGCGCCGGAGCTGACCTGGCCCCCTGGCCTCCCTTCCGGGAGGGAGGCCAGGGCCCTCGAAAGGCTGGTCGAGGCCCGGCCGGAAGACCGGGCCGAGGCGGCGCGAAGGTCGGATTCAAGCCAGCGGACGACGCTTCCTTTGCCCTTTCTTGAATCTTTCCAGGGCAACCCTCGTACTCGCCACAGAAGCTTCACAGAGGCCCACTGGCGCCGCCTCCACCAGCGCTTTTCAATGGTCTGCACCATGGCTTTCCTCCGTGCACTGCTGAGCCGCGCGCGCACGCTCCGGTACGGGCCGGGGCTGGCGGCCGCGCTGCCGGCCGACGACGCCGTGCTGCTCGACGCCCCGGACGAGCGGCTCTCCCCCGCGCTCGTGGCGGCGGCCCTGGGGGACTTCGAACCCGCCGCCAAGCTGCTGGCCACCACCCGGGACGCGGCGGACTGGGAGGCCCGCGACCGGGGCCTGACCCGCCTGGTGGCGTTCGCCGACAGCCGCGAGGGCTGGCTGACCCACTGGCTGGCGGCGGCCCCGGCCGACCCGGACGCCCTGCTCGTCAAGGCCGAACTGGCCGTCCGGCGGGCCTGGTCCTCGCCCGCCCACGCGGAACTCCTGCGCGAGGTCGGCCCGCTGATCACGGCCGCGGCGGAGGCCGACCCCCGGGACCCGGTGCCGTGGCGGCTCGCGCTCGACCACGCCCGCGGCACGCACGCCTCGCACACCGTCTTCGAATCGCTGTGGGAGCAGGCCCTGCTCCGCTCCAGGCACCACTACGGCTGCCACGTGGCGGCGCTCCGGTACCTCTCCGCCGCCTGGTACGGCTCGCACCGCGAGTGCTTCGACTTCGCCGAGCGGGCGGCCGAGGACTCCGCCGCCGACTCCCTGGTGCAGGCGCTGCCCGTCCGGGCGGCGTTCGCCCTGCTGAGCGACGCCGGTGCCGCCGGGCGGACCACGTCCGTGCAGGAGGACCGGATCGACGCGGCCGCGGATCTCGCGATCACCCTCTCGGCGGGCTTCCCCGCCGGGGACCCCTGGCCCGCCGAGGTCCGCAACCTGCTCGCCTGCGTGCTGGCGGCACGGGGGCGCACGCACGAGGCGCTGGAGCAGTTCCGGCTGATCGGGCCGTACGCCACCTCGTTCCCCTGGGCCTCGGTGGCCGACGACGCGCTGGGCGGATTCCTCGACGCCAGGGCGGCGGTACGCCTGCGGGTGGCCTCTTCCACCCCCTTGCGCGGGCGGGCCGGACACGGCGAGCCGCGAGGCCATTACGCTTGAGCGTTGTGACCACCGCTCGACTGCCCCTGTTCCCGCTGAACGCGGTGCTGTTCCCCGGCCTCGTGCTGCCGCTCGACGTCTTCGAGGAGCGCTATCGCGCCATGATGCGCGAGCTCGCGGCGAGCGACGAGGACGAGCCGCGCCGCTTCGTGGTCGTCGCGATCCGCGAGGGCCGCGAGACCGCCCGTACGGGCAGGGGGATGCCGGACACCGCCCCCGCTCCGGACCCCGGCGAACGCGCCCCGGGCGACGGTTTCGGCCCCGACCCGGTCCAGGCCTTCCACCGGGTGGGGTGCGTCGCGGACGCGGCGAAGATCCGCGAGCGCGCCGACGGCAGCTTCGAGGTCCTGGCGACCGGCACCGTCCGGGTCCGGCTGCTCTCGGTGGACACGAGCGGCCCGTATCTGACCGCCGAGGTGGAGGACCTCCCGGAGAACCCCGCCGCCGAGGGCGACGAGGCCGGGGGGACGTCGGCGGACGAGGAGGCGGCGGCCCTGTCCGAGGGCGTCCTGCGGGCCTTCCGCAGCTACCAGAAGCGGCTCGCCGGGGCCAGCGAGCGCTCCCTGACCACCGGCGCGGACCTGCCGGACGACCCGTCCGTGGTCTCGTACCTGGTGGCGGCGGCGGCCGTACTCGACGTCCCGACGAAGCAGCGGCTCCTCCAGGCGCCGGACACCGCGACGCGACTGCGGGAGGAACTGGCGCTCCTGCGCGAGGAGACGGCCGTCATCCGGCATCTCCCCTCGCTGCCGGCCATCGACCTGACCCGCGCCCCCACCCACCCCAACTGACCGAGGACTCCCGGCCGTGGCGAAGAAGCCGAAGAAGCACCAGCAGCCCGGCGGCACCCCGGCGACGGTCGCGCTGACCGCGTCGGGCACCGCGTTCACGGTGCACTCCTACGACCACGACCCCTCGTCCCCGTCGTACGCCTCGTACGGCGAGGAGGCCGCCGAGGCGCTGGGCGTCTCCCCGGACCGGGTGTTCAAGACGCTGGTCGCCGACGTGGACGGCGAGCTGGTCGTCGCGGTCGTCCCGGTGGCCGGTTCCCTGGACCTGAAGTCCCTGGCCTCCGCGGTGGGCGGCAAACGGGCCGCGATGGCGGACCCGGCGGCCGCGGAACGCGCCACGGGATACGTCCGGGGCGGCATCTCCCCCCTCGGCCAGCGCAAACGCCTGCGCACGGTCCTGGACGCCTCGGCGGAGAAGCACCCCACGATCTGCGTCTCGGCGGGCCGCCGCGGCCTGGAGGTCGAACTCACCCCCGCCGCCCTGACCACCCTGACCGAGGCCACCCTGGCCCCGATCGGCCGCGCGTAACCCGTTCCAGCCCGCCCCGGCGCCTGAGGACCGAAGCACGACTCCCGGGCCCCACTTCCTGGGCCCCCCACCCCAGCCCGTCCGGCGCTTGAGGACCGGGGCCCGGGGCAGAGCCCCACCCCAGCCCGTCCGGCGCTTGAGGACCGGGGCCCGGGGCAGAGCCCCGGTTACGGGAAGGGGCGGGCCGGGGACAAGCCCCGCCGCAGGCGCCCCCACCCCCGCACCGCTACGACCGCCGCGGCGGCCACCCCTCCGCCCCACCCTTCTCGCCCGCCCCGGAACCGGAAGCGTCCCCGGACCCGGACCCGGACCCGTGCGCGAAACCCGAACCGTGCCCAGGGCCCGACACCGCCCCGAACCCGGACCCGGCCCCGAAACCGGCCCCCGGGACCGGCTCGGCCCCCGCCGCCCCCCAGAACTCCCCCAGGTCCGGCTCAGGATCCCGCGGCCCCCACACCCACGTCAGCACCAGATGCGCGAGCATCGCCGCGATCGGCCAGGCCAGCACCGCGGCACCCACCGCGTGCAGCTCCAGCGGCGCGTCGAACGTCACGCCCTTGCCGGCCTGCTTGGCGTGGGCCACCACGTCCGACGTGGGCCCGAGCCACGTCCCGACCCGCCACGCGAGCAGCGAGCCGAGCAGTCCGCCCACGGCGAGACCCACCACGAGCGAGATGCCGCCGCGTCGGCGGAGCAGGAACACGGCGACGGCCGAGAGCAGACCGAAGGCGAGGGCCAGCAGCACGAACGTGCCGTCCGCCCCGATGGCCTCCTCGCCCTCGCTGTTCTTGAGGAAGACGGCCGTGTCGTCGGAGACCAGTGGCACACGCGGCGCCAGCCACAGCCACAGCAGGCCGAGCAGGAGCCCGGTGGCGGCGACCAGCGCGGCCGTCGCGGCTCCCTGCGCCAGCTCCGCGCGGCGCTCCGCCGCCGTCGGCGAGGAGGCGGGGCCGCCGGGCGCGAGACGGGACCCGGAGGGCGGGGCCGCCCACGGGTCGTGGGGGTCGGGCTCATGCGGCGGCGTCAACGGTGCGGTCACTGTGACATGGTGCCAGGCCGCCCCGGCCCCCGCCTCACCGGACCGGCGCCACCCCCGGCACGGCCCCGGAAGCCCACCGGAGACACACCCCGCTCAGCGCACCGCACCGCGCCACCACCGCCCGGCTCACCGCACCGCACGCACCGCTCAGCGCACCGCGGCCCGCCGGTACGCCCACGTGGCCACCGCCAGCGACAGCACCCCCACCGCCGCGCACACCCCGAGGTCGAGGGCCACCACCGCCCAGTCCGGGTGGGCGTCGAAGGACCGGGACAGCGCCTCCACCCCGTACGTCGAGGGCAGCAGGTCCCGGGCCCAGCCCACAGGCCCCGGGAGCCGCTCGGCCGGCAGGACGCCCAGCAGCAGGGCCGCCGACATCCCCAGCTGCCCCAGCAGCGTCGCCAGCTCGGCCCGCGGCGCCAGCAGCCCCAGCGCCGCCCCCAGGCCGGACAGCGCGGCCCCGGACAGCGGGATGACGGCGACGAGCACCCAGAGATGGGTCAGCGGCAGGCCGAACAGCACGCTGCCCGCCACCGCCGTGACCACCGTCCCGGGCACGGTGAAGGAGGCGTACGCGCCCGCCGCCCCCAGCACCACCGCGGCAGGCGGCACCGGCAGCGTGGCGTAGTGGTCGAGGCCGCCGCCCGCCCGGAGCTGGCCGAAGTACTGCGCGAGCAGGTTGAGCGCGACGAAGGCCACGACCAGCACGCTGGACCCGGCGACGACGGCCCGAGCCTCGTTGCCGCCGTCCACGACCCCGCGCATCAGGACCATGATCCCGACGGACTGGAAGGTCGCGACGAAGAGCAGGGGGATCCGGGCCACCCGCGCCCGGGAGAGCTGTGCCCGGTAGACCGCCGCCAGTGACGGCAGCAGCCTGGCGCGCGGGGCGAGGGGCGCGGGCGCGGTGGCGGAGGAGGGACCCGGCCGCCCGGAGGTCCGGGCCGGCCCGGACGCCTTCCGCGCGGCCTCCGCGGAAACGATGCTCGTCACCTGGCGCTGCTCCCCTTCGACTTCGGACACTTCGTGTTCACGCCTTCACCAGTCCTCCGGCGGTCCCCGCCGCCCGTGCCGCGTCCCCGCCGAGCGCCAGGTAGACGTCCTCCAGGCTGGGCGTGGCCAGCGTGAAGTCGTCCAGCGAGGAGAACGCCGCCCCGCCGGTCACCGCCGCGACCGCCGCCCGCGCCTCGTCCGGCCCGAGCCGCAGCACCCAGCGGCGCCCCGACTCCCGCGCCGACGCGCGGAGCGCGGCCACCTCCGGCACGTCCAGCGGCGCCCGCTCGCGCCACACCAGCTCGACACGGACCTCTCCCGCCACCCGCTCCTTGAGCCCGGTAGGGGTGTCGCAGGCGATGACCTTGCCGCGCTCCATGACCGCGACCCGGTCGAGCACGGTCTCGGCCTCGATCACATTGTGGGTGACGAGCAGGACCGTCGTACCGTGTTCGGCGCGGCGCCGGTCGACGGCGGACCAGACGGCACGCCGGGCGACCGGGTCCATCCCGGTCGTCGGTTCGTCCAGGACCAGGAGGGGCCGCTCCCCGACCAGCGTGGCGGCGAAGCAGGCGAGCCGCCGCTGGCCGCCGGACAGCTTCTTCAGGGGGCGCCCGGCCAGCTCGGTGAGGCCCAGCTCCTCCAGCACCGCGTCGCGGGCGGCCCGCGCCTCACCGGCCGGCAGTCCACGCAGCCGCCCGGTGGTCTCGGCGGCGAGGGACACGGTCAGTTCGTCGAGCGCGGTGGACTCCTGCCCGAGGTAGGCGAGGAGCCGGGAGGCCCGCTCGGGATGGCGCACGAGGTCGTGCCCCAGCACCTCGACACCGCCGGAGTCGGGCCGCATCAGACCGGTGAGCTGCCGTACGAGCGTGGACTTTCCGGCGCCGTTGGGTCCGAGCAGCCCGAAGATCTCGCCGCGCCGTACGTCGATGCTGATCCCGTCGGTGGCACGCACCTCGGGAGTGGCGGCACGACCGCGCCGGCCACGGACGCCGGGATAGGTCTTGACCAGATCACGCACCGCGCACACGGTCCCGGTCCCCGCCTGTGCCTGTGCTGCGCCCGTACTCACGAGGTACTACCCTACAGGCCGTCTTTTGACGTCCGTAGGCGTCCAGGGTTTACGCGTCTTCCCAGGTCAGCACCACATTTTCCATACAGTCCCCTACATTCCGTGAGAGCGGCGTGAGAGGACGTGAGACGGCGAAGCCCCGGCTGAGTGAGGTTCACCGGCCGAGCTTCGCCCATCCCTGGGTCAGCTCCGCTCCCCGTCCTCCGGCTCGTCACCGCCAGGAACGGCGTCCAAGGCTTCACCGGCTGTGGCGGGGTCGTGGGTGGTCCTGACCTGTAGCCACCCGTCCGTACCGAACATCTCGATCAACTGCGACAGGTGGGCTCGGGCCATGCTGCGGCCGGGCATCTCTGCGGTGGTCACCCTCGCTCCTCCAGGTCCGCCCACACCTGCTTTCCCCACGGCAGCGGGTCGGTACCCCAGTCCGCCGCCAGCTTCTCCACGAGCGCGAGGCCACGCCCGCCCTCGTCCTCGGGGCCCGAGCCCCTACGTACGGGGTATCGCTGGGAGAAGTCCACGACGGCGACACGTACCCGGTCCTCTGCGGGCCGATCGATCGTGATCCGGATGGATTCCCGCCGAGCGTGCTGCACGGCGTTCGCCACCAGCTCGGTGACGATGAGGGCCCCGTCGTCGGCCAGCTCCTCCAGGCCCCAGACGGATAAGGCGACGCGGACCAGACGGCGCGCGGTGGCGGCGCTTCCCGGCTCGCGCGGCAGGGTCTCGGTGTACCCGGGGTGCCCGGTCGGGCGTGGAGAGGCGGCCATGCTCACCGGACACCCTCCCCCTGCCTGTGCCCCCGGCCCGGGGCTCTGCGAGGCGGGGGCGGGCAGACGGCGCGGCGTACGAAAGGGGTCATGGTCTCAACCGTGACGACACCGCTCCGCCGGTTCAATGACAGTCTGGCGGGCCGTCAGCCCGAAGTGTCAAAGGTGTAGTTCAGAGCGGTAGACCCACCAGGTCGGCAAGTTGACGCGTCTCGGTGGTGAGGGTGCGCCGACGGGCGATCGTGTCGGCCAACGTGTCCCGGGCGTAGGGCTGCTCCGCGATCCACTCCGGGGCCTCGGCCGCGACCTCCCCCAGCACTTCGAGCGCGCGGCCGTGCTGACGCGTCATGGTGTACGCCTTCGCCACATCGAGCCGGTGACGGTGGTACTCGGACCCGGTGCCGCCCTTCAGTCGGGGGGCGATCTCCAGCACCTCGTCCGGCCGGTCGGTCACGACGCCCTGTTCGGCGGCCTTGTACGCCACCGTGGATGGCCCCCAGGTGGCGATCCGT
This sequence comes from Streptomyces halstedii, assembly GCA_000720535.1. Taxonomy (GTDB): domain Bacteria; phylum Actinomycetota; class Actinomycetes; order Streptomycetales; family Streptomycetaceae; genus Streptomyces; species Streptomyces halstedii. The sequence continues at coordinate 15,458 of JOAZ01000005.1, read as the reverse complement.
ACGTCGCCGTGGCGGAGCGGTCCCGTGGCGACAGCCGCCGACCGGGCAAGGCGCAGCATGTCGGCGGCCTCCCCTCCCCGGTTGTCCCGGAGGGCCGCCGCGTGCCCCTGGATCAGCAGCCACCCCCACGCGGCGATCTCTTCGGCGGTCGCCCGGGACATGCGGGGCTCGGCGTCGTCGGCCCACTTCACCGCCATGGCGCGGGCGGCGTCGAAGCATCCCTGCCGCACCAGCAGCCACGTCCAGGTGGTGACGACGCTCGCAGCCCGCAGGCGGTCCGGGGCTTCGTCCAGGGCCCGGCGCAGCGCGGTCTCGGCGGCGGAGAACTGCCGGGCTCCGGTCAGGGTCGATCCGGCGATCTGGAGCAGTTGAGCGCGGGCCGCCCGTGCGGCCGGGGTGTCTCCGAGGGCTTCGGCGTCTCGCAGCAGCGGCACCAGGAGGTCCACGGCCTCCCGCATCCGCTTGCCGAAGTGGGCCGCCCTGACGGCTTCCAGACCGTCCTGGACGCCCCGGGTCGTCGGTTCCTCGTCGGGCTGCTCGGCGGGGCGCTCCACGGCACGCTGAAGGGCTTGCCACGGCTCGGGCGCGGGGTGGGGCTCGGCGGGCGCACGCTCCACCAGCGTCGTGGTGGGCACCCGGAGGGCGGCGGCCAGCTTCCGGGCGGTCTCCATGCGGGTATCGGCCACCACGCCTTGTTCCAGCTTCGTGACCAGCGAGTGGCTGATCTTCGATGCTTTCGCCAGTTCACGCTGCGAGAGGCCGCGCCGCTCGCGGATCTCCCGCAGTCGGTCCCCGAGGCCGTGTTCGTCGGACATGGGCCCTCCTTCGGTGCTCTCTCCGAAGGTACCCAGACAGCGTGGTTCTGTGGTAACTGCCGGATGCCGAGGTTCGTTCGACCGCGAGAACCGCGCCGACTCACTGGTCCGCGTAGAGCCCTCGAAGGTGGGTGCTCAAGCGGTGCTGAAGTGAGTCCGGCGCTGCACGAGCTGCTGCCGCGTTCTGGTGGGGGCCCACCCATGCCAGCGCGCTGGCGGCCAGTTCCCTGTCCTCCAGCCGCGCGATATGTGCGCGCAAGAACAGTCCGGATTGGGTTGCTGCCGCCCTGAACCCGAGACTTCCCAGGACGACGCCGACCAGGGGGCACCGGCCGCCGGACCGCGTACGGGCCGTGCGGCGGCCATCCTCGGGCGTCTCCGGGCCGTTCCCGGCATCGGCTGCCGCCTGAACGCGCGCATGGGGTCGATCGCCGGGGTGAAGGTCAAAACGCTCCGACCTGCGCACTTCGCCAGTTTCACCCGTCCCTGATCTTGGGAAGGGGTGGCTCGCGCAGAGGCGGTTTCACCCCGCCCCCAACACCCGGGCTCCCCGGGAGCACGCGTACGGGCTCATGGCGCGTCTCGGGCTCCGGCGGGTCCGGCGGGCGTCGTCACGCCCGGGGCCGTCCTACTCGCCCGCGGGGGCGTGTTCGGCGGCGGCCGTCACGTCGATCTCACGCCAGAATCCCGCCCGGATGGCATAGCGGTCGTGCTCGTCGATCTGGTCGTCCTTGTGCGCGAGCAGCCCGAACCGGGCCGCGTAGCGCAGGAGTTCGCCGTCGATACGGTGCGGGATGCGGGGGTACATGGTGGACAGCCGCTGGAGGTGGACCGCTTCCGGGAGGCGTTCCATCCAGCGCCGGGCGAAGACCTGGCCCACCTCGAAGGGGTCGCCGCCGACGGTGGTGATGTCCTCCTCCCGGTCCGCCCAGCGCTGTTCGGCGCTGGTGAGCTGGGCCAGGGTGGGCAGGGACGCGGTCTCGGACGGTTCGCCGAGCGGTCCGCCGCGCTCCACCCACCCTTTGTCGGACGACCAGCGCAGGGTGGCGTTGCCGACGGGCTGCTGCTGTACGGCGGAGGGGGCGGCGCGGTCCGCGGGGGCGCGCAGGGCGGCGAGGTCCTTGGGGGTGGGGACACCTTTGGGGCCGGGGCCCGGGCCGGGAGCGGGCTGTGGGGGCGCGGTGGTGCGGGCGGCCGGTTCCGCGGTGCCGTTGCGGGCGGCGGCCTGCGCCTCGGACGCCCGCTCGACCGAGGCGGCGAGCGCGGCCTCGGGCAGCGGGGCGGAGAGGATCGCGGCGATCTCCGGGCGCGGGACGGGCGCGGGCGCGCAGACGGCCCCGGTGTCCTTGGCGCGTACCGCCTGGGTGATCCACGCCCGGTCCAGGACCCGCCGTTCGTCGGCCTCGGCGACCAGGTCCTCGGACTGGTTGTAGTCGCCGTCCGCGGCCTGGACCGCCCAGAGGTGGACGGCCACCCCGTGTTCCTTGGCTGACATCAGTCCGGGCAGCAGATCGCCGTCGCCGGTCACCAGCACCACGTCGGAGCAGGCGCGGTTCCTGGCCAGTTCGGTGAGTTCGGCGTGCATCGCCGCGTCGACCCCCTTCTGCGCCCACCGTCCGTCACTGCGGGTGAGGGCTCCCAGCCGGACGGTGACCCGGGGCATCACGCGCAGCCGCCGGTGCTCGGGCTGCGGTACGCGGTCGGGGGCGCCGTCGAACCAGTAGATGCGGAGCAGGGGTTGTTCCGTGTCGGCCTCGGCGCGCAGCCGCAGGCCCCGGATCAGGGCGGCGTGATCGACGGTGATGCGGGACCGGGCGGGCTCCCCGGCCAGCAGGCTCGCGGCTGCGCCCAGCAGATAGCCGGCGTCCACCAGGACGACGCAACGGTCCACGCGTTCCACCCTCTTCCAGGAATTCGGGAACGGATCAGCGGACCTGGTCATGGGGGGTGGGTCCGCTTGTTCGGGGTTCGCTTACTCAGGGTTTCCTTCGAGTCTGCCCGACGGAACGGGCGTTAACGTCCGGAACTCGATCATCGGCGTGGCGGATCGGAAAAATGGCGCATGATACAGCCCGAATCACACTGAGTAATGATCCAACATGCGGCTTATCGGGTGCTATGTGAATCTGACAGCGGTCCTGGCCCGCACGATTCCGCACAGGAGGCAACACCCATGGCCAAGAACAAGAACCGTAAGCAGGGCAGTCGGCATGATCGCGTGTCCACCGCCGAGCGCGGCGACGAGGACGCCAAGTCCACCTCGTTCGAGGCGCGGGCGCAGGACAGGGCGCAGACCCAGGACACCTCCCCGGACGTCTCCCGCAAGCACCAGCGCCGCTTCGGTCACAACTGACCCCGTCCCCCGCGCGAAAGGGGCGCCCCGCGGATCGCGGGGCGCCCCTTTCGTGGTGGTGCGGGACGGGGGCCGGGGTCAGCCGGCCAGGCAGGACGGTCCGAGCAGCACCTTCAGGTCGCCGAAGAGGGCCGGGTCGGGCTTGACGCGGTGCCGGTCCAGCCGCAGGACGGTGGTCTTGCGGGGGCCCTGGAGCCTGATGCGCACCTCGGTGTCGCCCCGGTGGTTGCCGAGGACCTCGCCGAGCCGGCTCACCATGGGCGGGGTGACCCGGACCGTGGGGATGGTCAGCACCACGGGCGCGTTGGTCCCGGCGTTGGAGATGTCGGGGACCTGCATCTCCATCGCGACCAGGCGCGGCACGTCCTCGCGCTTGTCGAGGCGTCCCTTGACGAAGACGACGGTGTCCTCGACGAGCTGGGTGGAGACCAGCTGGTAGGTGGCGGGGAAGAACATGCACTCGATGGAGCCCGCCAGGTCCTCGACGGTGGCGATGGCCCAGGCGTTGCCCTGCTTGGTCATCTTGCGCTGGAGGCCGGAGATGATGCCGCCGACGGTGACGATGGCGCCGTCGGCGTGCTCGCCGCCGGTGAGCTGGGAGATCGAGGCGTCCGACTTGTCGGAGAGCACGTGCTCCAGCCCGAAGAGCGGGTGGTCGGAGACGTAGAGGCCGAGCATCTCCCGCTCCTGGGCGAGCAGGTAGGACTTCTCCCACTCGACGTCCGAGAACTCCACGTCGAGTCCGAAGCCCGGCTCGTCGCTCTCCTCCTCGCCCATGCCGCCGAAGAGGTCGAACTGCCCCTCGGCCTCCTTGCGCTTGACCTGCACCACGTTGTCGATCATCGGCTCGTGGTGGGCGACGAGGCCCTTGCGGGTGTGGCCCATCTCGTCGAACGCGCCCGCCTTGATGAGCGATTCGACGGTGCGCTTGTTGCAGACGACCGCCTCGACCTTGTCCAGGAAGTCCGGGAAGGAGGAGTACTTCCCCTTCGCCTTGCGGCACCGGATGATCGAGTCGACGACGTTCTGCCCGACGTTGCGGACGGCCGTGAGCCCGAAGAGGATCACGTCGTCACCCTGGGCGGCGAAGTTGGACTCGGACTCGTTGACGTTCGGCGGGAGGACCTTGATCCCCATGCGGCGGCACTCGTTGAGGTAGACCGCCGACTTGTCCTTGTCGTCCTTGACGGAGGTCAGCAGCGCCGCCATGTACTCGGCCGGGTAGTTGGCCTTGAGGTACGCGGTCCAGTAGGTGACCAGACCGTACGCCGAGGAGTGCGCCTTGTTGAACGCGTAGCCGGCGAAGGGCACCAGGACGTCCCAGAGCGCCTGGATCGCCGCGTCCGAGTAGCCGTTCTTCTTGGCGCCGGCCTGGAAGAGGACGAAGTTCTTCGCCAGCTCCTCGGGCTTCTTCTTGCCCATCACGCGGCGCAGGATGTCGGCTTCGCCGAGCGAGTAGCCGGCGATGATCTGGGCGGCCTTCTGGACCTGCTCCTGGTAGACGATGAGGCCGTAGGTCAGGCCCAGCGTCTCCTTGAGCGGCTCCTCCAGCTCCGGGTGGATCGGGGTGATCTCCTGGCGGCCGTTCTTGCGCTCGGCGTAGTTCGTGTGCGAGTTCATGCCCATCGGGCCCGGCCGGTAGAGGGCCGAGACGGCGGAGATGTCCTCGAAGTTGTCGGGCTGCATCTGGCGCAGCAGGGAGCGCATGGGGCCGCCGTCGAACTGGAACACCCCGAGCGTGTCACCGCGGCAGAGCAGTTCGTACGTCTTGGGGTCGTCCAGCGGCAGGGAGAGCATCTCCAGGTCGATGCCCTTGTTGGCCTTCACCATCTTGATGGCGTCGTCCATGATCGTCAGGTTGCGCAGGCCCAGGAAGTCCATCTTGAGCAGGCCGAGCGACTCGCACTGGGGGTAGTCCCACTGCGTGATGGTGACGCCGTCGGTGTGCCGCACCCAGACCGGGGCGTGGTCGACGATGGGTTCGCTGGACATGATCACGCCTGCCGCGTGCACGCCCATCTGCCGGACCAGGCCCTCGACGCCCTTGGCGGTGTCGATGACCTTCTTGACGTCCGGTTCGCTCTCGTACATCCCCCGGATCTCGCCCGCCTCGCCGTAACGCGGGTGCTTGGGGTCGGTGATGCCGCTGAGGTCGATGCCCTTGCCGAGGACGTCGGCGGGCATGGCCTTGGTCAGCCGGTCACCCATCGCGTACGGGTAGCCCAGCACGCGCGCGGAGTCCTTGATCGCGTTCTTGGCCTTGATCTTGCCGTAGGTGCCGATCATGGCGACCTTGTCGGCGCCGTACTTCTCGGTGACGTACCTGATCACCTCGACGCGCCGGCGCTCGTCGAAGTCGATGTCGACGTCGGGCATGGAGACGCGCTCGGGGTTGAGGAACCGCTCGAAGATCAGACCGTGCGTGATCGGGTCGAGGTCGGTGATGCCCATGGCGTACGCGACGATCGAGCCGGCCGCCGAGCCTCGGCCGGGGCCGACCGCGATGCCGTTGTTCTTGGCCCACATGATGAAGTCGGCGACGACGAGGAAGTACCCCGGGAACCCCATCTGGATGATGATGTCCATCTCGTACTCGGCCTGCTTCTGCCGGTCCTCGGGGACACCGCCGGGGTAGCGGCGGCCCATGCCGACCCGGACCTCCTCCTGGAACCAGGTGACCTCGGTGAAGCCCTCCGGGATCTCGAACTTCGGCATCAGGTCGCGCTTCTCGAACATCCCGGTGGTGTCGATCTGCTGCGCGACCAGCAGGGTGTTGTCGCAACCCTGCTGCCAGGCGTCCGAGGAGTCGACGGCGTACATCTCTTCCGTCGTCTTCAGGTAGTAGCCGGTGCCGTCGAAGCGGAAGCGGTCCGGGTCGGAGAGGTTCTTGCCGGTCTGGATGCAGAGCAGGGCGTCGTGCGCGGTGGCCTCGTGGGCGTACGTGTAGTGCGAGTCGTTGGTGACGAGCGGCGGGATGTCCAGCTTCCTGCCGATCTCCAGCAGCCCGTCGCGGACCCGGCGCTCGATCTCGATGCCGTGGTCCATCAGCTCCAGGAAGTACCGGCCCTCGCCGAAGATGTCCTTGTAGTCGGAGGCCGCCTGGACCGCCTCGTCGAACTGTCCGAGCCGCAGCCGGGTCTGCACCTCACCGGAGGGGCACCCGGTGGAGGCGATCAGGCCCTCGGACCACTGGGAGATGGTCTCCTTGTCCATACGCGGCCACTTCTGGAGCCAGCCCTCGGCGTACGCGTCGGAGGAGAGCTTGAAGAGGTTGTGCAGCCCGGTGCTGTTCGCCGCCCAGATCGTCTTGTGGGTGTAACCACCCGAACCCGAGACGTCGTCGCGCTTCTGGTGCGGCTGCCCCCACTGGATCTTCCGCTTGTGCTTGCGCGACTCGGGGGCGACGTACGCCTCGATCCCGATGATCGGCGTCACCCCGGCCTTCTGCGCCGAGTGGAAGAAGTCGTAGGCCCCGTGGAGGTTGCCGTGGTCGGTCATCGCGATGTGCGACATGCCCATCGTGTTCGCCGCCTCGAACATGTCCTTGAGCCGCGCGGCACCGTCCAGCAGCGAGTACTGGGTGTGGACGTGCAGGTGCGTGAAGGGCGGCTTGCTCACGGCGCTGTGCCTCCGGGGAGAACGGGCGAGGGCGGAGTGGGGGGACAGCGTCGAAGTCTACGTCCTGGCACCGACAGGCCGCGGGCACTCCGGGAGGCGGCCGCGCGTCGGGGAGACGAGGCCACCGGCCCCGTCCGTCGTGCCCGGCCGGGCCCCCGGGTTGTCGGACCTTAGGGCCGGTTTACAGGTTCACATGGCACACTCTGCGGCGATGGACGTATCAGGGACACCGATCAGAGCGGTACGCGCGGCGCTGTTCACCGCGCTCGTCGTCACGCTCTCCTCCGCGTCCCACGTACTGCTCTCCCGGGTCCCGCTGCCGGCGGCGTCGATAGCGCTGCTCGCGGCCGTGGTCTTCGCCATGGCGTTCGCGCTGGCCGGGCGGGAGCGGGGCTTCGGTGCCATCGCCGGACTGCTGGTTCCGCTGGAGCTGGCCGCCGACACCGTCTTCACCACCGGACAGCACCTCTGCTACGGGGCGGCGGGCGGCCCGATCGCCGGTCCGCTGCGCTCCGTGGGCGTGGACGTGCTCTGCGGCGGCGGGGCCCACACGGGCCCCGAGCGGCTCTCCGGCGTCGCCTCGGTGGGCACCCCGCTGGCGGGGGTGACCGGCACCGGCGACCGTGCGGCGGCCCTGCTGGCCTCGCCCGGTCCGGCCGTGCCGTGGCTGCTGCTCGCCGCCCATGTGGCGGTGGGGCTGCTGGCGGCGGCCTGGCTGCGGCACGGCGAGTCGGCCCTGGCCGCCCTGCTGCGCGCGGCCGCCGCCGTCGCCTTCCGGCCACTGCTCACCGCGGTCGCCGCGGTGGGCGCCGCGGCCCGCCCCGAGCGGCCGGGCCCCCGCCCGGCCGGCCGTCCGGTCCCGCTCGGCCCGGCCCGCCTCCTCGTGCACTGCGTGGGACGGAGGGGACCTCCGTACTCGGCCCGTGCCTTCGCCTGAGTACGCGGTATCCCCGTGTCCACCACCCCCACGCACCTACGGAGAACACCCATGAGCAAGCGCAACAGCCAGGCCAACAAGTCCGCCGCGCGCGAGCGGCTGCGCGCCGAGCGCGAGCGCCAGGCCAAGAAGGACAAGGTCCGCAAGCAGCTCGTCGTCGGCGTCTCGGTGGTCGCCGTCCTGGCGATCGCGGGCGGTGTCGGCTACGGCGTCATGCAGATGAACAAGCCCTCCGTCTGGGAGGCCGCCGCGGACGCGAAGAACGTGACCGCCCCGAAGAACACCTCGGGCGACGACGGCACGACCGTGGTCATCGGCAAGGACAGCGCCAAGAAGACCCTGGAGCTGTACGAGGACTCCCGCTGCCCGGTCTGCGCCACGTTCGAGCAGGCGGTCGGCGAGAAGGTCGCCAAGGACGTCGAGGCCGGCACGTACAAGATCAAGTACATCGGTGCCACCTTCATCGACAACATGTCCAACGGCGAGGGCTCCAAGAACGCCCTCAGCGCCCTGGGTGCCGCGCTCGACGTGAGCCCGGAGGCCTTCCTCGACTACAAGGCCGCGCTGTATTCGGCCGAGTTCCACCCCGAGGAGACCGACGACAAGTTCGCCAAGGACGACTACCTCATCAAGGTGGCGAACTCGGTCGACGCGCTCAAGGACAACAAGGCGTTCGAGAAGGCCGTCAAGGACGGCACGTACGACGCCTGGGCGATGAAGATGTCCAAGGCGTTCGACAAGAGCGGGGTGCAGGGCACCCCCACGCTGATGATGGACGGCAAGAAGATCACCGCCGAGGGCAGTGACAACTCCCCCATGACGGAGGCCGAGTTCACCACGGCGATCACGGCGGCGCTGAAGGGCTGACCGGAGCGCCCCCGGTCCCGGATCCGGGACCGGGGGTGGAATTCCGGCCGTCGAACGGCCGACCGGCGGGCGAACTTCCCCTGTTCGCCCGCCTGTTCGCTCTACTCGCCAGTAGTGTCATGGGCCGTGACCAGACGACACCTTTCCGCACCCACCCGCCGCACGGTCGTCAAGGCAGCCGCCGCCACCGCGGTCGCCGGCCCCGTGCTCGTCGCCGCCACCGGCGCCCGCGCCGCCGACGGCCCGGCCTTCCTGCACGGGGTGGCCTCCGGTGACCCGCTGCCGGACGGCGTACTCCTGTGGACCCGCGTCACCCCCTCCCCGGACGCCGTGCCCGGTTCGGGCCTCGGCGCCGACACGGCGGTCTCCTGGGAGGTCGCCGAGGACAAGGACTTCACCCGGATCACCGCCCGGGGCACGGCGCTCGCCCGCGCCGCGTCGGACCACACCGTCAAGGCGGACGTGCGCGGGCTGAGCCCCGCCACGGCGTACTGGTTCCGCTTCTCGGCGGCCGGCGGACAGGTCGTCTCCCCCGCCGGACGCACCCGTACGGCACCGGCGGCCGGAGCGGCGACGCCAGGAATCCGCTTCGGCGTGGTCTCCTGCGCCAACTGGGAGGCCGGCTGGTTCTCCCCGTACCGCCACCTCGCGGCCCGCGCGGACCTGGACGCCGTGCTGCACCTGGGCGACTACGTCTACGAGTACGCCTCGGGCGACTATCCCACCCGGGGCACCGTCGTACGCCCGCACGCCCCGCTCCACGAGATCGTCACCCTGGCCGACTACCGCACACGCCACGGCGCGTACAAGACGGACACCGACCTCCAGGCGCTGCACGCCGTCCACCCGGTGATCGCGATCTGGGACGACCACGAGTTCGCCAACGACGCCTGGTCGGGCGGGGCCGAGAACCACACCCCGGAGACCGAGGGCCCCTGGGCGGCCCGGGTGGCGGCGGCGAAGCAGGCGTACTTCGAGTGGATGCCGGTCCGCGCCTCCACCGAGGGAACCGTCTACCGGCGGCTGCGCTTCGGGAACCTGGCCGATCTGCTCCTGCTGGACCTGCGCAGCTTCCGCTCGGAGCAGGCCTCCGTCGGCGACGGCGCGGTCGACGACCCGGGGCGTTCGATCACCGGGCGGGCCCAGCTGGACTGGCTGAAGGCCCAGCTGGCCGGTTCGGACGCCGCCTGGAAGCTGGTCGGCACCTCCGTGATGATCTCACCGGTGGCCTTCGGATCGGTCCCGGCCCATCTGCTGGGGCCGCTGACCGGGCTGCTGGGGCTGCCCGCGGAGGGGCTCGCGGTCAACGTCGACCAGTGGGACGGCTACACGCACGACCGCAAGGAGCTGATCACCCATCTCCGCGACCGGGGGATCACCAACACGGTCTTCCTGACCGGCGACATCCACATGGCGTGGGCCAACGACGTGCCGGTGAAGGCGGCCACCTACCCGCTGTCGGCCTCCGCGGCCACCGAGTTCGTGGTGACGTCGGTGACCTCGGACAACCTGGACGACATCCTGCGGGTCGCGCCCCAGACGGTCTCGGTGGTCGCGGCCGCCGCGCTCAGGGCGGCGAACCGGCACGTGAAGTGGGTGGACCTGGACTCGCACGGCTACGGCGTCCTCGACGTGACCGCCGAGCGCTCGCAGATGGACTACTACGCGGTCTCCGACAAGACCCGCCGGGACGCGACGTCCTCGTGGGTGCGCTCGTACCGCACGCGCAGCGGCACCCAGAAGACCGAACGGGCCGACGCCCCGGTGCGCTGAGCGCGGGCGGGCGGGGCCGCGCACCCCGGTGCGCGGCCCCGCGCGTGCCGTGCCGGGGCGCTCCCTACAGCGTGGCGAGGAAGCCGAGGGCGACCCTCCAGGTCAGGTCCGCGGCGGGCTTGTCGAAGTCCGGCAGGTCCGGGTCGGTGTACAGGTGCCCGGCCCCCGGGTAGCGGTAGACCTCCACGTCGGCGCCGGTCCGCTTCATCTGGAGGTACCAGCTGTTCAGCCAGTCCGCCGGCTCGAACGCGTCCGGGTCCGCGACGTGCAGCTGGACGGGCAGCTCCTCCACCGACGCGTTCTCCGCGATGTCGGAGGTACCGTGGAGCAGCAGCAGCCCGCGCGCCTTCGCGTCGCCGAGCGCCAGCGTCTGCGCCACCGACGCCCCGAACGAGAAGCCGGCGTACACCAGGCCCTGGTCCGAGTAGGGCGCCGCGGCCAGCACGGCGCGTTTGAGCAGCTCGTCCTTGCCGACCTCGTCCTTGAAGGCCATTCCCTCCTCGACCGTGTCGAAGGTGTGGCCCTCGAAGAGATCGGGCAGGCGCACCTCGTGCCCGGCTGCGCGCAGTTGGTCGGCCGCCATGTGCACGGCCGGCCGCAGACCGTAGGTCGAGTGGAAGAGCATGATGTTCATGCCTCCATCGTGCCAGCTGTGCCCGTAGACTTGGAGGACGAGTTCGATGGAGAACGTACTGCGGCCGCTGCTCGTGGTGGGCGGGTCGCTGGTGTTGACGCTGGTGCTGGGCTGGCTGGTCGACGTGCTGCTGCGCCGGGCCGACGCCCGGCACAGCGAGACACCGCTCTGGGGGCTCCTGCGCCGCTGCCGGCCGCCCTTGCAGGTGGTGCTCGGCACCGCGCTGCTCGGGGCGACCTACACGCAGATACGTGTCGACGCGGTACGGAACCACCGGGCGGTGATCGGCCAGACCCTCACGCTGGTGCTGATCGCGGCGTCCGCGTGGCTGGTCCTGCGCGTGGCGGCCACGATCGTGGAGTCCTCGTACGCCCGTTACGCGGCGGCGTCCCGCGACGCGGCCCGGGTCCGCCGGGTCCGTACCCAGGTGACGCTGATCCAGCGGGTGGTGACGGCGGTGGTGGCGACGGTCGCGATCGCGGCGATGCTGCTGACGTTCCCGGAGATGCGTACGGTCGGTACCTCGATGCTGGCCTCGGCCGGGGTCGTCGGCATCGTCGCCGGTGTCGCCGCCCAGTCGACGCTCGGCAACCTCTTCGCCGGGTTCCAGATCGCCTTCGGGGACATGGTGCGGCTCGGGGACACCGTGGTGGTGAACGGCGAGTGGGGCACGGTGGACGAGATCACCCTGACCTTCCTCACCGTGCGTACGTGGGACGAGCGGCGCATCACCATGCCGGTCTCGTACTTCACCAGCCAGCCGTTCGAGAACTGGTCGCGGGGCGGAGCCCAGATGTCGGGCACCGTCTACTTCCAGCTCGACCACTCGGCACCGGTCGCGGCGATGCGGGACGCGCTGCGCGACATCCTCGGCGAGTGCGCCGCCTGGGACGGCCGCAACTGGTCCCTGGCCGTGACGGACACCACCCCCACGACGATGGAGGTCCGGGCGGTGGTCACCGCCAAGGACGCGGACGACATCTGGACGGTGCGCTGCGCGGTGCGCGAACAGCTGATCGCCTGGCTGCGCGCCCACCACCCGTACGCGCTGCCGCGGGTCACGACGGCCCCCGCCTCGCTGCCTCCCCAGGAGCACTGGGCGGCGCTGACCGGCGCGGACGCGGTCCGGGGCCCGGCCGGCAACGGCAAGGTCCCCGACCGGGACAGGAACCCGCGCACCGGCCGCGGCTGACCCGGACGGGCCGCGTACGTCAGCGCAGGCTGCGTACGTCCAGGTACCGCAGCACCCGGTCCACGACCTCCGGGTCCGCGCCCGGCTCGTTGCGGGCGGACAGCACCTCGTGGCGCGCGGCCGACAGCATGTCCCGCTGGACGCGGCTGACCGCCGCGAAGCGCTCCGCGCGCCGGGCGTACGCCGCGCGCCTCTCCTCGTCGACCATGTCGGGGCTGATCCGCGCCCCGATGTCGTAGGCGGCGCGGTGGAGGCGTTCGAGGACCTCGTCGGGGAAGTCCTCCCGCTCCTCGATCTCCTTGAGGCGGCGTTTGGCCGCCCCCGCCGCGCGCGTCGCGAGGTCCCGCTCCAGGGCCTGGTCGGCGTCGGCGTCCGCGCGGACACCGAGCTTGCGCACCAGCCAGGGCAGGGTGAGTCCCTGGACGACGAGGGTGGCCATGATGACGACGAAGGCGATGAAGACGATCTCGTCCCGCCCGGGGAACGGCTTCCCGTCGTCGGTCTTCAGCGGGATGGCGAGGGCCAGCGCGACCGAGGCCACCCCGCGCATGCCCGCCCACCACATGACGACGGTCTCCCGCCAGCTGGTGGGGATCTCCTCGTCGTAGTCGCGCCGGGTGTGCAGCCGCTTGGCGAGCCAGGTCGCGGGCAGCAGCCACATCAGCCGTACGCCGACGACGACGGCCACGACCGCGAGGCCCCAGCCCAGCAGTTCCGGCAGTCGTTCCCCGGCCGTGCCGAAGACGTTGTGCAGTTCGAGCCCGATGAGGCCGAAGGCGACCCCGGTGACGAGGGTGTCCACGATCTCCCAGAAGGAGCGGCCGGTCAGCCGCCCCTGGACGTCGTCGGCGTCCGCGGTGTGCTCGGCGAGGAAGAGGGCCGTGGTCAGGACGGCCAGGACGCCCGAGCCCATCAGCTCCTCGGCGAGCACGTAGCTCACGAAGGGCACCAGCAGGGTCAGGCCCACCTGGAGGGTGGCGTCGCCCAGCAGGCCCATGAGCTTGATGGTGAGCCAGCCCAGCACCAGCCCGACGACCACGGCCACGACGGCGGAGAGGACGAGCAGCCCGAAGGCCTCGGGCAGCGAGAAGGTCCCGCTGACGGCCGCGGCGATCGCCACGTGGTAGAGGACGATGGCGGTGACGTCGTTGAACAGGCCCTCGCCCTCCAGGATGGAGACGAGCCTGCGGGGCAGACCGAGGGAGCCGGCCACGGCCGACGCGGCGACGGGGTCGGGCGGGGCGACCAGGGCGCCGAGCGCCACGGCGGCGGCGATGGGCAGCCCCGGGACGATCGCGTCGGCGACGGCGGCCACGGCGGCCGTGGTGACGAAGACCAGGGCGACGGCCAGCAGGAAGATGGGCCGTTTGTTGGCCGCGAACTGCCGCCAGGAGGTGCGTTGCACGGAGGCGTAGAGCAGCGGGGGCAGCAGGGCCGGGAGGATGATCTCCGGTGGGATGTCGACGTCGGGGACGAAGCTGGCGAACGCCATCGCGACCCCGACGAGGGTCATCAGCACCGGCGCCGGCAGTCCGAGCCGCTCCCCCAGGGGCACCGTGACCACCGCTCCGAGCAGCAGCAGGAGCAGCAGTGCCATCTGGTCCACGAGGGTTCGCCTTCCGCAGCGGGCCGGGCCCGGTGATCAGCCGATGAGGGCGTCCAGCCTGCCACGCGGGTCCCCCTGGCCGTGCGTCGCCCCCGCGCGGCACACGGTCAGAACGTCCGCCGCATGGCCCGGTGCGGCATGCCGGCGTCCGGGAATTCGGGCCCGTACGCCACGTAGCCGAGGCGTTCGTAGAAGCCGAGGGCGTGGGTCTGGGCGTGCAGGTCGACGCCGGTGAGGCCCAGCGCGCGTGCCTCGTCCTCCACGGCCCGGACGAGCGCGGCGCCGACCCCGAGCCCGCGGGCCTCACGGGTCACGGCGAGCCTGCCCAGCGAGCCGACGGTGAGGTCCCCGCCGGTCCGGCCGGCCGCGTCCGGGCCGTGCAGCAGCCGCGCGGTGCCGAGCGCGGAGCCGTCCGCCGCGACGGCGAGCACGTGCACGGCCGTGGCGTCGTGGTCGTCGTACTCGATCTCCTCGGGGACGTTCTGCTCACCGACGAAGACGTCCTTGCGGACCTGGAAGCAGGCGGCGCGGTCGTCCGCGCCGACGGCCCTGCGGGTGCCGCCGAGGACGGGCGGGGTCACCGGCTCTCCGCGTCGATGGTCTCCAGGGCGTGCCGCAGGTCGTCCGGGTACTCGCTGGAGAACTCCACCCAGCCGCCGTCGGCCGGGTGCTCGAAGCCGAGGCGGACGGCGTGCAGCCACTGCCGGGTGAGCCCGAGCCGCTTGGCCATGGTGGGGTCCGCGCCGTACGTCAGGTCGCCGACGCAGGGGTGGCGGTGGGCGGCCATGTGCACCCGGATCTGGTGGGTGCGCCCGGTCTCCAGCTTGATGTCGAGGAGGCTGGCCGCGCGGTAGGCCTCGATGAGGTCGTAGTGCGTCACGGAGGGCTTGCCCTCGGCGGTGACGGCCCACTTGTAGTCGTGCTGGGGGTGGCGGCCGATGGGGGCGTCGATGGTGCCGCTCATCGGGTCCGGGTGGCCCTGGACCAGCGCGTGGTACTTCTTCTCGACGACCCGGTCGCGGAACTGGGCCTTGAGCAGGGTGTAGGCGCGCTCGGACTTGGCCACCACCATCAGGCCGGAGGTGCCGACGTCCAGCCGGTGCACGATGCCCTGGCGCTCGGCGGCGCCCGACGTCGAGATGCGGTAGCCGGCCGCGGCCAGCCCGCCGATGACGGTGGTGCCGGTCCAGCCGGGGCTGGGGTGGGCGGCGACCCCGACCGGCTTCATGATGACGACGATGTCGTCGTCGTCATGGACGATCTCCATGCCCTCGACGGGTTCGGCGACGATCTGGACGGGAGCGGGCGCCTGCGGCATCTCCACTTCCAGCCAGGCCCCGCCGTGCACCCGCTCGGACTTCCCGGCCACCGCGCCGTCCACCTGGACCTTCCCCGCGGCGGCCAGCTCGGCGGCCTTGGTGCGGGAGAAACCGAACATCCGGGAGATGACGGCGTCGACGCGCTCGCCCTCCAGGCCGTCGGGTACGGGCAGGGTGCGGACTTCGGGATACGTACTCACCTGTCGAGTATGCCTTGCGGGGACTCGGGCCGGACACGCCCTAGTTGTATTGATCACGAGCGTTGTTAACACTGGTCAGGCTTGATCATGACGAAGACCTCCGGTGTGGTGGAGGTGTCTACGCTGCACCGCACACGGAGGTCT
>JOAZ01000004.1 GCA_000720535.1 Streptomyces halstedii | reverse complement strand
GTCAGCACCACCCGCCCCCCGCGCCGCGCCAGCAGGCACGCGTCGGCGGCGGTGCCCGGGGCGCCGGCGGTCTCCACGACCAGGTCGTACCGCCCGCGCCACGGGCCCCCGCCGCCCCGGGGACGCCGCGCTCACCTCGCTGGCCCTCGGGCCCGCCCCCCTCTCCCCCGCCGACGCCTCCCCGTACTCCTTCCCGGACGGCGGGTCCTGGCGCACCGAGGTGCCGTCCGTGGAGGGCCCGGAGGCCCTCGCCGCCGTCCTGGAGGAGTCGGCCCGGCTCGACGTCCCCGTGCACCGCGTCAGCCAGGGCAGCGGCGTCTGGATGCTGACCGACGCGGAGATCACCGAGATGGTGCGGGGCTGCGCCGAACGCGGCGTCGAGCTCTGCCTGTTCACCGGTCCCCGGGGCACCTGGGACACCGGCGCCTCGGCCCGTACGGACTCGGGCGGGGCCGGGCTGCGCGCCCGGGGGCACGACGCGCTCGCGGGCTGTGTCGAGGACGCGCTGCGCGCCACCGGGCTGGGCGTGCGATGCCTGCTGGTGGCCGACGAGGGCGTGCTGTGGACGCTGCACCGGCTGCGCGAGGGGGGCACGCTCCCGGCGGACACGACGCTCAAGGTGTCGGCGCTGATCGGTCCGGTGAACCCGGCCTCGTACGCCGTCTTCGAGCGGCTGGGCGCCGACTCGGTCAACATCCCCTCCGATCTGGCGCCGGCCCACCTCACGGAGATCCGCCGGGTCTCCCGGGCGCCGATGGACCTGTACATCGAGGCCCCGGACGACCTGGGCGGTTATGTGCGGATGTACGAGGTGGCCGAGCTGATCCGGCGCGGGGCGCCGCTGTACCTGAAGTTCGGCCTCGCCAGGTCGCCCGGGATCTATCCGTACGGCCGGCACCTGCGGGAACTGGCGCTGGCCACCGCGAAGGAGCGGGTGCGGCGCGGCCGGCTCGCGCTGGACCTGCTCGCGCGGCACGGGGCGGACGGGGACATGGCCCCGCTCGGCGGCCGACTGCCCGGCCCTCTCGACCGCTTCGGAATCTCGTCATAACGTTCCGGAAACTCTTCCCACAAAAGAAGACAGAGACGCGCACAATCCCACACACCTGTTCTCGGTCGGCCCGCCTCCGGCGTTCCGGCACGACCACCGGCCCGCGCCCTGACCCCACATCAAGGATGATGACTATGCGTACCCGCAGAGCCGCACTCGCCGCCACCGCCTCCGCCGTCTCCCTGGCCCTCGCCCTGACCGCCTGCGGCCAGAACAGCGACGGCGGCGGCAAGGAGGACAAGAGCGGCTCCGGCGGCGCCACCATCGGCGTCGCGATGCCGACCAAGTCCTCCGAACGCTGGATCTCCGACGGCGCCAACGTCGTGAAGGAACTGAAGGCCAAGGGCTACAAGACCAAGCTCGTCTTCGGCGAGGACGACCCGGACCAGCAGGTCTCGCAGATCGAGAACATGATCACGCAGGGCGTGGACGCCCTGATCGTCGCCGCGATCGACAACAAGTCGCTCAACAACGTGCTCCAGCAGGCCAAGGACGCCGACATCCCGGTGATCTCCTACGACCGGCTGATCCTCGGCACGGAGAACGTCGACTACTACGCCTCGTTCGACAACGAGAAGGTCGGCGAGCTCCAGGGCTCGTACATCGTGGACAAGCTCGGCCTGAAGGACGGCGAGAAGGGCCCCTTCAGCATCGAGCTGTTCGCCGGCTCCAACGACGACAACAACACCAAGTACTTCTTCCAGGGCGCGATGAGCGCCCTCAAGCCCTACATGGACAAGGGCGAACTGGTCGTCAGGTCCAAGCAGACCGCGCTCAACCAGGTCACCACCCTGCGCTGGGACGGCGGCACCGCGCAGAAGCGGATGGACGACCTGCTCACCTCCAGCTACCGCAGCACCACGGTGGACGCGGTCCTCTCGCCGTACGACGGCATCTCCATCGGCATCCTCTCCGCCCTGAAGTCGGACGGCTACGGCACCAAGGCCAAGCCCATGCCGGTGGTCACGGGGCAGGACGCGGAGCTCGCCTCCGTGAAGTCGATCATCGCGGGTGAGCAGACCCAGACCGTCTACAAGGACCTGCGCAAGCTCGCCAGGATCGCGGCCGGCATGGTCGACGCCGCCCTGAACGACAAGAAGCCCGAGATCAACGACAGCACGTCCTACGACAACGGTGTCAAGGTCGTCCCCGCCTACCTGTTGCAGCCGGTCAGCGTCGACAGGTCCAACTACGAGAAGGCGCTCGTGGACGACGGGTACTACACGGAGAACGACCTCAAGTAACCGGGCCCACCCAAGGATTGGAAGGCAAGACCATGGCGGGACCCGTCCTGGAAATGCGCTCGATCGTCAAGACCTTCCCCGGTGTCACAGCGCTTTCGGACGTCTCACTGACGGTCCGTCAGGGCGAGGTCCACGCCATCTGCGGAGAGAACGGCGCCGGGAAGTCGACCCTGATGAAGGTGCTCTCCGGAGTCCACCCGCACGGCAGCTACGAGGGGGACATCCTCTTCGAGGGTGAGACCTGCCGGTTCAGGGACATCCGGGCGAGCGAACAGCGCGGCATCGTGATCATCCACCAGGAATTGGCGCTGGTGCCGTATCTGTCCGTCGCGGAGAACATCTTCCTCGGCAACGAACACGCCCGACGCGGACTGATCAACTGGAACGACACCCTCAGGCACGCGAGCGAACTGCTGCGCCGGGTCGGTCTCGACGAGCACCCGGAGACCCGGGTCGCCGACATCGGCGTGGGCAAGCAGCAGTTGGTGGAAATCGCCAAGGCGCTGTCGAAGAAGGTGAAGCTGCTCATCCTCGACGAGCCGACGGCGGCGCTCAACGACGAGGACAGCGGCAAACTCCTCGACCTGATCCTCTCGTTGAAGGAACAGGGCATCACCTCGATCATCATCTCGCACAAGCTGAACGAGATCAGCCGGGTCGCCGACGCGGTCACGATCATCCGCGACGGGCACTCGGTCGAGACGCTCGACGTGAAGGCGGCGGAGACCACCGAGGACCGGATCATCAGCGGGATGGTCGGCCGTGACCTGGAGAACCGCTTCCCGGAGCGGACCCCGCACCATCCCGAGGAGGGCACCGCGCCCGCCCTGGAGATCCGGAACTGGACCGTGCACCACCCCATCGACCAGCAGCGCAAGGTCGTCGACGACGTCTCGATCGAGGTGCGGCGCGGCGAGATCGTCGGGATCGCCGGGCTGATGGGCGCCGGCCGCACGGAGCTGGCGATGAGCGTCTTCGGCCGCTCCTACGGCCGGTACGCGGGCGGCACCGTCCTGCGGGACGGCACCGAGATCCGTACGAAGTCCGTCCCGGAGGCGGTCGCGCACGGCATCGCGTACGCCACCGAGGACCGCAAGCACTACGGCCTCAACCTCATCGACACCATCAACCGGAACATCTCGCTGACGGCGCTGGGCAAGGTCGCCAGACGGGGTCTGGTCGACGCGCACGGCGAGCAGCGGGTCGCGGAGGGCTTCCGCACGTCCATGAACATCAAGGCGCCGACCGTCTTCGAGCCGGTGGGCAAGCTGTCCGGCGGCAACCAGCAGAAGGTCGTCCTCAGCAAGTGGATCTTCGCGGGCCCCGAGGTGCTGATCCTGGACGAGCCCACCCGCGGCATCGACGTGGGCGCCAAGTACGAGATCTACACGGTCATCGACCAACTGGCCGCCCAGGGCAAGGCGGTCCTGTTCATTTCCTCCGAACTGCCGGAGCTGCTCGGCATGTGCGACCGCGTCTACACGATGGCGGCGGGACGGCTGACGGGTGAGTTCTCGCGGGCCGAGGCCTCGCAGGAAGCGCTGATGCGTCAGATGACGAAGGACAAAGAGGTAACCCGATGAGCACGGACGTGACCGCCAAGACCCCGCCCCCCGCGCCGCCCGGCGACGGCGGAGGCGGCACCGGCGACGGCCTGTGGGCGCTGGTGCTCGGCGGTATGCGCCGCAACATGCGCCAGTACGGCATGCTGATGGCGCTCGGGCTGATCGTCGTGCTGTTCGCGGTGTGGTCGGGCGGCGACCTGCTGCTGCCGCGCAACGTCTCCAACCTGGTCCTCCAGAACAGCTACATCCTGATCCTCGCGATCGGCATGATGCTCGTCATCATCGCGGGCCACATCGACCTCTCGGTCGGCTCACTGACCGCGTTCATCGGCGCGATGTCCGCCGTGCTGATGGTCGAACACCATCTCTCCTGGCCGCTCGCGGTGGTGCTGTGCCTGGCCATCGGCGCCGTCGCGGGCTCGGTGCAGGGGTTCTTCATCGCCTATCTCGGCATACCGTCGTTCATCGTGACCCTCGCGGGCATGCTGCTCTTCCGCGGTCTGACGGAGATCGTCCTGAAGGGCCAGACCCTCGGCCCCTTCCCCAAGGACCTCCAGAAGATCGCCAACGGCTTCCTGCCCGAGGTCGGCCCCCACACCAACTACCACAACCTCACCCTGCTGCTGGGCTTCGCCCTGATCGTCTTCGTGGTGTCCCAGGAGGTCCGCGACCGCAAGCGGCAGCAGGAGTTCGCCCTCGACGTGCTCCCGGCCAAGCTGTTCCTGCTGAAGCTGGTCGCGCTGGTCTCGGCCGTCCTCGTCGTCACCCTGCTGCTCGCCAGCTACAAGGGTGCCCCGGTCGTGCTGCTCATCCTGGGTGTGCTGGTCGTCGGGTTCGGCTATCTGATGCGCAACGCGGTCATCGGCCGCCACATCTACGCCATCGGCGGCAACCTGCCCGCGGCCAAGCTGTCGGGCGTGAAGGACCGGAAGGTCACCTTCCTGGTCTTCCTGAACATGGGCATGCTCGCGGCGCTGGCGGGACTGGTCTTCGCGTCCCGCTTCAACGCGGCCTCGCCCAAGGCGGGCCTCAACTTCGAACTGGAGGCCATCGCCGCCTCCTTCATCGGCGGCGCGTCGATGAGCGGCGGCGTCGGCACGGTCCTGGGCGCGATCATCGGCGGCCTGGTCCTCGGCGTGCTGAACAACGGCATGAACCTCGTCGGCATCGGCACCGACTGGCAGCAGGTCATCAAGGGCGCGGTCCTGCTGGCCGCGGTCGGCTTCGACGTCTGGAACAAACGCAAGGTCGGCTCCTGACGCCGGACGGACGACGAGAGCGGCGCTCCCTTCCCGGAGCGCCGCTCTCGCCTTGACCGGAACGTCAGACGACCGACAGGTCCACCGTGATGTTGCCGCGGGTGGCGTTCGAGTACGGGCACACCTGGTGCGCCTTCTCGACGAGCGACCGCGCGGTCTTGGCGTCGAGGTTCGGGATGGAGGCGCTGATCGCCACCTGGAGGCCGAACCCGCCGGCCTCGGTCTTGCCGATGGAGACGGCCGCGGTCACCGTGGAACCGCTGATGTCCGCCTTCTCCTTGCGGGCCACCACGCCCAGCGCGCCCTGGAAGCAGGCGCTGTAGCCCGCCGCGAAGAGCTGCTCCGGGTTGGTGCCGGCCCCGCTGCCGCCCATCTCCTCCGGCGGGTTGACGACGACGTCGAGCCTGCCGTCGTCGGTGGCGACGCGGCCGTCACGGCCGTTCTCCGCGGTGGCGACGGCGGTGTAGGCGACGTCGATGCCCTGGATGGTCATACGGGTGACTCCTCCTGCTGTTGCGCCACGGTTCGCGCCCACGACCGCGGCGGCCTGCGCCGAGCCTAGCGGCTGCCGTCCAGGGAGACGATCATCTTCCCGGTGTTCTCGCCGCGCAGCAGGCCCAGGAACGCGTCGAAGCCGTTCTCGATGCCCTCAACCGTCGTCTCGCGGTACTTGAGAGCCCCGGAGGACAGCCAGCCGGCCACGTCCTGGATGAACTGCGGCTGGAGCGCGGAGTGGTCGCCGACGAGCATGCCCTGGAGGCGCAGCCGCTTGCCGATGACGAGGGCGAGGTTGCGCGGGGCGGGGCTCGGCTCGGTGGCGTTGTACTGCGCGATCATGCCGCAGATGGTGGCGCGGCCGTGCACGTTGAACGAGGAGATCGCGGCCTCCAGGTGCTCGCCGCCGACGTTGTCGAAGTAGACGTCGATGCCGTCGGGAGCGGCCTGGGCGAGCTGCTCCTTGACGGGGCCGTCCTTGTAGTTGAAGGCGGCGTCGAAGCCGTACTCCTCGGTGAGGAGCTTGACCTTCTCGTCGGAGCCCGCGGAACCGATGACCCGGGAGGCGCCCTTGATCCTCGCCATCTGGCCGACCTGGCTGCCGACCGCGCCGGCCGCGCCGGAGACGAAGACGGCGTCGCCCTCCGTGAAGGAGGCGACCTCGAACAGCCCGGCGTAGGCGGTGAGTCCGGTCATGCCGAGCACGCCGAGGTAGGCGGAGAGCGGGGCGATCGAGGCGTCCACCTTCACCGCGTGCTCGGCGGGGACCTCCGCGTACTCGCGCCAGCCCTTGCCGTGCAGCACGTGGTCACCGACGGCGAAGCCCTCGGCCTCCGACGCGACGACCTCACCGACCGCGCCGCCGTCCATGGGGTGGTCGAGCTTGAAGGGCGGGACGTACGACTTCACGTCGTTCATCCGTCCCCGCATGTACGGGTCGACCGAGAAGTACAGGTTGCGCACGAGGACGCGGCCCTCGCCGGGAGCGCTCACCGGCGCCTCGCGCAGCGCGAAGTCCGAGGCCTCGGGCCAGCCGTGCGGGCGGGCGACGAGGTGCCATGCGCGGCCGGAGGTGGGAAGTGCGTCGGACATGGTCGGGTGTCTCCTCGATGGCTCGTGGACGGAAAGCGCGGATTGCTTCATTACCTGAAACAACCATGCGCATTAATATTTCATACTGTCAAGTAATTGGGTATTCTGAGTGTCATGGCCACCTCTCGCACGGACCCGCTGACCCTGGACGTCATAGAACTGATCGGTGACGTCGTGGCCCGCTACCACGAGGAGTACGACCGGGCCGCCGCCGCGCACACGCTGACCGGCGCGCAGGCCAGGGTCCTCGCTCTCCTCTCCCTCGAACCGATGCCCATGCGCAAGATCGCCCGCAGGCTGAAGTGCGAGCCCTCCAACATCACCGGCATCGTCGACCGGCTGGAGCTCCGCGGCCTGGTGGAACGCCGCCCGGACCCGGCCGACCGCCGGGTCAAACTGGCCGCCGCCACCGAGGAGGGCGCGCGCACCGCGCGACATCTGCGGGACGCCCTGGACTTCGCCCGGGAACCGCTGGCCGAGCTGTCGGAGGCGGAGCGGACCCATCTGCGTGATCTGCTGCGCCGGATGCTGGGCACGGACTGAGCCCGCCGGCCCGCCACGGGAGCCCCGGACCCTCGGGTCTCTCGGGTCTCTCGGGTCTCTCGGGCCGCCTGGCGCCCCAGGTGCCCCAGGTGCCCCAGATACCTCAGGTGCAGAACCAGAGCCACCGGGTGCAGGTCTCGGTGGGCGACGGGGTGGGCGAGGGCGTCTCCGTGGGCTCCGGCGGCGCGGGAGCGCCGCTCGGTCCGGGGCTCGTCGGCTCGCCCGGAGGGTCGCTGTCCCGCGGGTCCGCGCCCGGGTCCGTGGAGGACGGAGCCTCGGCCGCACCGGACGCGGTGAGGGAGGCGGAGGCGGTGGAGGCGGTGGACGGCCGGGACTCCTCGGCGGTCGCGGACCCGGTGGCCTCGGCGCTCCCGGGCTCCCCGGAGGGCGAGGCCGTCACGGGGTCCCCGGTCGGTGAGGCCACCGGCCCCGGGCCGCCGGTCTCCGTACGCGTCACGGGCACCTCGGCACCGCCCGCGGCCGGGTCCGAGGCGTCGGTGACGTACTCGGAGGCGTTGTCCCGGTGCTCGGTCTCGGTCGCCAGCTCGGCCAGGCTCAGCGCTCCGGCGGCCAGCACCACACCGCCCACCGCCAGCAGCGCCCCGCGCCCGCGCCTGCGGTGCCCCCGCCGGCCGCGACCACGCCGCGGCGCCGGCTCCGCGGGCAGGACGTGGTCGTCCGGCGGCGGTCCGGGGTCTCGGTGGTCCGGGTGTGCCGGAGCCGCGAAGGGGGCGGGAGCCTCGGCGGGCGTACCGCAACCGGCACACACCAGGGCGCCGTTGAGGTGGCGTCGGCACGGGTGGCAGTAATCCATGGCGCCCGCAGACTAGACGCGCGGGCGACACCGCAGGAAGCCGCCCAGGTGAGGATCCTGTGTGGAAGTACGGATTCCGGTGTCCGCCGTCCGATACGCGGCAGACGCGGCAGGATGAGCGCCATGACCGCTCCCGCCCCGTTCGGCCCCCTCCAGTTCCAGCTCGTGCTGCTGCGCCGGATGGCCGACCACCAGCCGGACCTCGTGGAGGACGCCCGCCGCATCTCGGCGCCTCGCTCGCCGAGATGCGGGAGGCCAACCGCCGCTGGCAGGCCATGGTCCGGGCCCCGCGCGGCCGGGGCGCGCTGCGCCGCTACCGCTCCGCCCTGGGTGAGCCCGAGTCCTCCGTACGCCGCGTGGTCGGTGACCTGGAGTGCGACGCGCTCCTGTGGCGGCTGCCCCTCTGGCCGGACCTCCGCTTCGAGGTGATGGCCGGGCCCGGCGGGGCCGTCTGGAACGAGTGGCTGGTCCGTGCCCCGGGCGCGCCCGCCCCCGGTCTGCGGACGGTCCGCGACCTGCGGCCCTGGTCGTGCACCGTGGACGAGGTGGCCCGCGCCTTCGCGCCGGTCCGGCCGATGGAGGGCAGCGCGCCGACCCGCTGGGCCCTGGCCCTCACCGACCCGGCCGACCGGCTCCCGTACGTCGCGGAGTTCACCTGGGGCCTCCTCCAGCGGGTGCTTCCCGGCCGCGTCTGACACCTGACGGGCATCTGGTGGGCACCTGGCGGGCCGTCAGTTCCAGGTCCCCCCTACGGACCCGCCCAGCGCGCGCCGCCCCCGGCCCGGCGGGACGATGCCAGGAAGACCGGCTGCCGCCGGTGCCCCGTCCGCGCTCCGGGAGAACCTGCCGTGACCGTCAGTCTCGATCAGTTGCGCCGTTGCCATGTCGCCGTCGATCTCGGGGCCGCCAGGACCCGTGTGTACGTCAAGGGACTGGGCCTCGTCGTCGACGAACCCAGCGTCGCCGCCGTGAACACACGTACCGGCTCACTCATCGCCGTGGGCGCGCTGGCCGAGCAGATGACCGGCCGTACGCCCGGCTACATCCGGGTGGCCCGCCCGGTCTCCGGCGGGACCGTGGTGGACATCGACATGGCCCAGCGCATGCTGCGCCACCTGCTCGGTGAGAAGCTCCGCCGCCAGTTGCGCCGCAAGCCCCGGCTGCGGGCCGCCGCCTGCACCCCGCACGAGAGCGATCCACTGGCCCAGCGCGCCACCGTCGAGACCCTCGTCGGGCTCGGGGCGCGCCGGGTGGAGCTGGTGGACACCCTGATCGCGGCGGCCGTCGGCAGCGGGATGCCCGTGGAACAGCCGACCGCGACCATGATCATGGTGTGCGGCGCGGCCACCACCCAGATCGCCGTGCTCTCGCTGGGCTCGATCGTGACGGCCGTCCGCGTCCCGGTCGGGGGCGAGGCGATCGACCACGCGGTGATCCAGTACCTGCGCCAGCACCACCAGCTGATGCTGCCGAGCCAGTCCGTGCGCCCGCTCCAACTGGCCCTGAGCGGCAACGGCCTGACACCGGGCGGCCCCGCCGTCACCGAGATCCACGGCCGGGACGTGGCCACCGGACTGGCCCGTACGGTGGCGGTGGACACCGCCGCCGTACGGCAGGCCATCCACGCGCCGCTCATGGCGGTGCACGACGGACTGGGCAAGGTGCTGCGCGACTGCCCGCCCGACCTGGTGGCCGACATCGCGGACTCCGGGATCGTGCTGGTCGGCGGGAGCGCCCTGCTGCCGGGCCTGGACCAGATGCTCCGGGACGCGACCGGCGTGCCCGTGCGCATCGCCGAGCGGCCCGACGTCTGCGCGGTCCTCGGGCTCGGGGCCATGCTGGACGGCAAGGTCCAGCCGATGATCCTCGACCCGCTGGCCGGCTGAGGCCGCAGGGCTCGCCGTGTCCGGGCGCGGTCTCGAACTGGGGACCATCCTCCAGCACATCGTGGACACCGCCACCGGGCTGGCCGGTGCCCGCCACGGCGCGCTGACCCTGCTGGACCGGGACCGCCGCCGCGTCACCGACCTGTTCACCACCGGGATGAGCGACGCCGAGCGCCGTGACCTCGCCGGCCTCCCGGACACCCACGGGGGGGTGGTCGGGGCCCTCGCCGACGACCCCCGGCCGCTGCGCCTGGACGATCTGACGGCCGACCCGCGCTCCTGCGGCGTCCCCGCGGGCCATCCGAAGGCGCGTACCTTCGCCGGTGCCCCCGTCCAGGTGCGTGACGAGGTGCTGGGGAGCCTCTGTGTCACCGGCAAGCGGTCGGGCGGCTTCACCGACACGGATCTCTCCCTGCTGCGGCTGCTGGCCTCCCAGGCCGGGGCGGCGATCGGCGGCGCGCACCTGTACGAGGCGGCGCGGCAGCGGGCGCACTGGATCGAGGGGGCCGCCGCCGTCACCCGGGCGCTGCTGACCGGCACGGGGACGACCGACGCGCTGATGACCGTCGCCGAGCGGGCCAGGGTCCTCGCCGGGGCGGCGGCGGGGGTGATCCTCCAGCCGACGGCGGACGGGGGGATGGAGATCGTGGCCGCGTCCACCCTCGACGACCCGGCGGGCCTGGTCGGCACGGTCATCGAGCCCGGCGCCCCCGTCCTGGTCCAACTGCTGGGCGGTGAGGGCGTCTTCCTCGACGACTCGGCGACCGACCCCCGGATGACGACCCATGTGCGGTCCCGTTTCGGGCCGAGCATGATGCTCCCGTTGCAGAGCGGCGGACGGCTCATCGGCACTCTCGCGCTGCCCCGGCGGCGCGGGGAACGGCTCTACACGGAGGCGGAGCGGCAGCTCGCCACCCAGTTCGCCTCGCAGGCCGCGCTGGCCATGGTGATGGCCGACGCCCAGCAGTACCGGGAGCAGCTCGCGGTGTACGAGGACCGGGACCGGATCGCCCGCGACCTGCACGACCTCGTCGTACAACGGCTCTTCGCGACGGAGATGATGCTGGAGTCCACCCGGCGCAAGGACCCGTCGGGGGACGCCGGGACCGGCGACCTGCTCACCCGGGCCGTGGACGAGCTGGACTCCACCATCCAGGAGGTCCGGACGGCGATCTTCGCGTTGCAGCAGCCGCCGGCCGACGCGCCCGCCACCTTCCGGGGGCGGGTGCTGCGCGAGACGGCGGCCGCGGCGGGGCTGCTCGGCTTCCAGCCGTCGGTGCAGTTCGCGGGGGCGGTGGACGCCCTGGTGCCGGACCCGGTGGCCGGGGACCTGCTCGCGGTGCTGCGCGAGGCGCTGGCCACCGCGCACCGCCGGGCGGGGGTCTCGTCGGTCGAGGTGGAGGTGGACGCGACGGCCCGGCTGCCCGACGGGCGGGCCGCGGTACGGCTGGTGGTGGCGGACGACGGGCGTACCGAGAGCGGCGGCCGGTCGCCGACCGTCATCTGGCAGGCGCCGCTCTGAGGGCGATCCGGGTGTTGGAGTGGGCGACGCCCGCGTCCTTCTTCAGCCGGCGCAGCAGCGCGTCCAGCGCGCCGGAGTCGGCGGCCGTGGCCCGTACGAGGTAGTCGTGGCCGCCCGTCACGTGCACCACCTCGGTGATGCCGGGCAGTGTCAGCACCGACCGCTCGAACTCCTCGGCGGTCGTGTCGAGGCGCAGGGTGACGTCGATGAAGACGACGAGGCCCGACCGGGTGTCGGCGGCCGGGTCGATGATGACCGTGAAGCCGCGGATCACCCCCTCCTGGCGCATGCGGCGCACGCGGTCGCCCGCGGCGTTGGCGCTGAGTCCGACGCGCATACCCAGGTCCCGGTACGAGATCCGGGCGTCCTCCTGGAGGATGCCGAGGATCTCTCTGTCCAGACGGTCCATGTCCCGATTGTCGCAGCCGGGGGCCGGAAAGGTCGGCCGAGCGGGTGTTCCGGGGCCCGTGGGAGGCCTGGGGGCCAAGGGGCGTCAGGGCGAGGCGCGTGCGCCCCGGACGGAGTAATCCGGCGGGCCGCGGGTTCCCGCGGACCCTTGACTTGCCGTGTGGACCCAGCGAGCGAGCAGCCCTCCGCGCCGGTACGGACGCCGTCGTCCGCCGCGTACCGGAACCTGGTCATGGCCACCGCCGGGTTCACGCTCACCTTCTGGGCCTGGAACCTGATCTCGCCGTTGTCGGGTGACTTCAAGGCGCGTCTCGGGCTGAGCTCGTTCCAGGAGTCGCTGCTGGTCGCCGTGCCGGTGCTGGTCGGTTCGCTGGGCCGGGTCCCGGCGGGCGCGCTGACCGACCGGTTCGGGGCGCGGCTGATGTTCCCGGCCGTGTCGGCGCTGACGGTCGTGCCGGTGCTGCTGCTGATCCCGGCGAGGGACTCCTACGGGGCGATGCTCGCCGTGGGCTTCCTGCTGGGTCTGGGCGGGACGACGTTCGCGATCGGCATCCCGCTGGTCAACTCGTGGTTCCCGCCGGCGAAGCGCGGTCTGGCGCTCGGGGTGTTCGGGATGGGCATGGGCGGGGTCGCGCTGTCCGGGTACTTCACGCCCCGGATCGCCGAGCACGGGAAGAACCTGCCGTTCTGGCTCGTCGCCGCCGCCCTGGTGGTGTACTCGCTGCTGGCGGCGGTCCTGGTCACCGACCACCCGGACCGGCGGGTGCCGACGGCCTCGCTCGCCCGGCGGCTGGGGCGGGCGGGCCGGCTGCGGGTCACCTGGGAGCTGTCCGCGCTGTACGCGATCGGCTTCGGCGGCATCGTGGCCTTCGGGGTCTACCTGCCGACGTATCTGAAGACCTGGTACGCGATGTCCCCGACCGAGGCGGGCGCCAAGGCCGCCGGGTTCGCGCTGGTCACGGTCGTCTTCCGGCCGATCGGCGGCTGGCTCTCGGACCGGGTCCACCCGGCCCTGGTGACAGCCGCGGCGCTGTTGTCGGCCGCACTGTTCGCGATCGTACAGGCTTTCGATCCGCCGCTGAATCCGCTCGGCACCGTCGCGCTGCTCTGCATGGCGGCGGGGCTCGGCACCGCGAGCGGCAGCGTCTTCGCCCTGGTCTCCCAGGTCACCCCGCAGGCCCAGGTGGGCAGTGTCACGGGCATCGTCGGCGCCATGGGCGGCCTCGGCGGCTTCGTGCCACCCCTGGTGATGGGCGCCGTCTACAGCGCCAGGCACTCCTATTCGATCGGCTTCATGCTGCTCTCCGACCTGGCGCTGGCGGGCTGCGTCTACGCGTACGGCCGGATGCGGATCCCGCGCGGCGAGGGCTGAGCCGGGGCGGCGCCGTCATACGCCCGCCAGGGATCCCGGGACACCCTTAGGCTTCGCCGGGTGACCTCTCTGCTGCCCGCACTCGACGAGACCTCCGGCCGCACGGACTCCCCGGAGGCCATCCGGTTCGGCCGACACGCCCTGAGCTACGCCGGGCTGGCCGGGGCCTCCGCCGCCCTGGCCGCCCGGATCGCGGGGGCCGGACGGGTGGCCGTCTGGGCCACCCCCACCGCCGCAACGGTGGTCGCGGTGGTGGCCGCGCTCCGGGCCGGGGTCCCGGCCGTACCGCTCAACCCGAGGACCGGCGGGCGGGAACTCGCGCACATCCTGGCCGACAGCGCGCCCTCGCTGGTGCTGGCCGGGGCCGGTGACGAACTGCCGGCCGCCCTGGACGGGGTGGAGCGCCTCGACGTGGACCCGGCCGCGCGGGCCCCGGGGGCCTTCCCGGAGCCTCCCGCCGAGTCCCCCGCGCTGGTCGTGTACACCTCCGGCACCACGGGCCCGCCCAAGGGTGCCGTGCTGCCGCGCCGGGCGCTCGCCGCCTCGCTGGACGCGCTGGAGGACGCCTGGGCGTGGACGGCCGACGACGTCCTGGTCCACGCCCTGCCGCTGTTCCATGTGCACGGACTGGTCCTGGGCGTCCTCGGGCCGCTGCGCCGGGGCGGTTCGGTGCGCCACCTCGGCCGGTTCTCCCCCGAGGGCGTGGCCCGTGAGCTGCTGTCCGGGGGCACGATGCTCTTCGGCGTCCCGACGATGTACCACCGGCTGGCCGGGGCGCTGGACGGCGCCGAGGACTCCGGGGAGCTGAGGAAGGCGCTCGCGGGCGCCCGGCTGCTGGTCTCGGGATCGGCGGCGCTCCCCCTTCACGACCACGAGCGGATCACGGCGGCCACCGGCCGCCGGGTCGTCGAGCGGTACGGCATGACGGAGACCCTGATGAACACCGGGGTACGGGCGGACGGCGTCCCCCGCGCCGGGACGGTCGGCCCGCCGCTGGCCGGGGTGGAGCTGCGCCTCGTCGATGAGGACGGGACCGTGCTGGAGGACCCCGCCGCCCTCGGCGAGATCCAGGTACGCGGCCCGAACCTCTTCACCGGCTATCTCAACCGGCCCGACGCGACGGCCGCCGCCTTCACCGAGGACGGCTTCTTCCGTACGGGCGACATGGCGACGGCCGACCCCGACGGCTACGTACGCGTCGTCGGGCGCAAGGCCACCGATCTGATCAAGAGCGGCGGCTACAAGATCGGCGCCGGTGAGATCGAGAACGCGCTGCTGGAGCACCCGGGCGTACGCGAGGTGGCGGTCACCGGGGAGCCGGATCCGGACCTGGGCGAGCGGATCGTGGCCTGGGTGGTGCCGTCCGACGCCGGATCGCCGCCCGGTGAAAGGGAGTTGGCGGACCATGTGGCGGGACTGCTGGCCCCGCACAAGCGCCCGCGCGTGGTCCGGCTGCTCGACGCGCTGCCCCGCAACGACCTGGGCAAGATCATGAAGCGGTCGCTCGGTGTCTGAGGGGACGGGCGGCGGCCGGATGCCGGCCCGCGACGCGATCGCCGCCGTGACCGAGGACTTCGCCGAACACCGCCCGGCCTGGGGCCCGGAGACGGGCGACGGCCCGATCGGCTGGGCCGGATACGGGGAGTCGAGGGCCCGCGCCGCCGCGCGGACCGGCGAGGAGGAGTCCGTCCTCCACGGCACGGCCCGTGTCGTCGGCCGGAGCTGCGTCCTGGTCGCCTTCGAGTTCGGCTTCCTGGGCGGGTCGTTGGGCCGGCGCGCCGGGGACCGGCTGGAGGCCGCCTACGCGCTGGCCGCCGAGCGCCGGCTGCCGCTCGTCTCGCTCGTCGCGACCGGGGGCAGCCGGATGCAGGAGGGCATGATCGCGCTGACACAGCTCCAGCGGGTCGCCGGGGCCTCGGCGCGGCTGCGGGCGGCCGGGCTGCCGCAGATCGCCGTGGTGCGGGACCCCGCGACCGGGGGCGGCTGGGCCACCCTGGGGGCGGGCGCCGACGTCGTGCTGGCGCTGCCCGGCGCGCAGACCGGGTTCGCCGGGTCGCGGGTGCGTCCGGCGGACGCCGACCCCTTCGCGTACACCGCCGAGGGGCAGTGGGCGGCGGGCCAGGTCGACGCGGTGGTGGCACCGGCCGAGCTGCGCCGGACGCTGGGCCGCTGGCTGGCGGCGCTCACCGTGACGGGCCCGGCGCGGCCCGCCCCGGTGCCGGAGGCGCTGTCGGCCACCGGGCTGCCGGAGACCGGCTGGGACGCGGTGGAACAGGCACGGGCGGCGGTTCGGCCCCGGGCCGGCGCCTATCTGGACGCGTACTTCGACGACCGGCTGGCGCTGCGCGGCGACCGCTGCGGGGGCGTCGATCCGGGGATGCTGTGCGGGGTCGGACTGCGGGCCGGGCGGCCGGTGGCGTACGCGGCCCAGTGCGGCACCGCGACCCGCCCGGCCGGCTACCGCACGGCGGCCCGGGTGATCCGGCTCGCGGACCGGCTGGGCCTGCCGGTGCTCACCCTGATCGACACCCCCGGCGCGGCCAACGACGCCGAGGCGGAGCGTACGGGGGCGGGCGCGGCCATCGCCGAGGTGTTCGCGGCCGTGGCCGGTGCCCGGGTGCCGGTGACGAGCCTGGTCATCGGCGAGGGCGGTTCGGGCGGCGCGCTCGCCCTCGCCGCACCGGGCAACACCCATGTGACCGCCGACAGTTATTTCTCGGTCATCGCCCCGGAGCTGGCGGCGGCGATCCTGAAGCGGGGCCCGGAGGAGGTGCACGCCACCGCCGGCCAGCTCCGGCTGCGCCCCCAGGACCTGGTGGAGCTGGGGGTGGCCCGCTCGGTGGTGGGCCCGGCGTCCGGCGGCTGAGCGACGCGGGTCCTGTCGCGCTGCCACGACACGACGGCGCAGACCACGGTCGCGGCTGGGGCTGCGGTTACGGCTGCGGCTGCGGCTGCGGCTGCGGCTGCGGCTGCGGCTGCGGCACGGCCAGGGCTGCGGTCGCGGGTCGGTTACGGCTACGGCTGCGGGTCGCGGGCGTCGTAGCGGGCGAACCCGCGTCGGCGCAGCCCCAGCAGGACGACCAGCAGCACACACGCCGTTCCGCCGCCGGTCACCGCGACGGCCGGGGACGCGAGGTCGGCCACCGAACCGGCCAGCAGGTCACCGAGGCGGGGGCCGCCCGCCACGACGACGATGAACACGCCTTGCAGCCGTCCGCGCATCTCGTCCGGCGCCGCGGCCTGGAGCATGGTGTTGCGGAAGACCATCGAGATGGAGTCGGCGCATCCGGCGGCGGCCAGCAGGACCAGCCCGAGCCAGAGCTGCCGGGTCAGCCCGAACACCGCGATGGCCGCGCCCCAGCAGCACACGGCGATCAGGACCGCCAGCCCGTGCCGCCGGATCCGTCCCAGCCATCCGGAGAACACGCTGCCGAGGAGGGCGCCCAGGGCGGGGGCGGCGACCAGCAGACCGGTCGTCTTCGCGTCGCCGCCGAACCAGAGGACGGCGACCACCGGGAACAGGGCGCGGGGCTGGGCGAGCACCATGGCGCACATGTCGGTGAAGAAGGTCATCCGGAGATTGGGGCGGGTCCCCAGGAAGCGCAGCCCGTCCGCGACCGACGCCCGCTCGGCCTCCTTGCCCGCCGTCCGGTCGGGAAGCATCGACGGGAGCCGCCACATCGCGTAGAGGGAGGCGGTGAAGGTGACGGCGTCCACGGTGTACGCGGCCCGGTAGCCCCACCATCCGACGATGAGGCCGCCGAGCATGGGGCCGACCAGGCCCCCGGTGGTGGACGTCATCGCGTTGAGCGCGTTGGCGGAGGGCAGTTGTTCGGCCGGCAGCAGCCGCGCGATCATCGAGCTGCGGGCCGGTGAGTTGAGGGCGAAGCACACGGCCTGGAGGGAGACGACCGCGTAGAGGAATCCGACGTGCTCGATCCCGGCGAAGGCCACGGCGGCCAGGGCTATGGAGAGGACGAAGGACCCGGCGGCGCTGTAGAGACCGAGTTTGCGCCGGTCGACGGTGTCGGCGATCGCACCGCTGTAGAGCCCGAGCAGCACCAGTGGCACGAACGAGCAGAGACCGATCAGTCCGACGGAGAACGCGGACCCGGTGATGTCGTAGACCTGGAGCGAGACGGCCAGCGCCGTCATGCCCTGCCCGACCCAGGAGACGGTGTTGCCGAACCAGAGCCGCCGGTAGTCGAGTGAGGTCCGCAGGGGCGTCAGGTCGGCGAGGATACGTATGCGGGGTACACGTGGTTCGGCTGTTTCGGTCACGAGGGATGGTAACGACCGGCCGCCGGGCCCCGGCGCCCCGGGGCGGCCCCCGGACCCGGGGCCGAAGCCGCCGGGGCCGAGGGGAGACGCCCGCGCCCGGCGGGCACCCGCGTTCCCGGCACCGGCCCAGCGGGGCGCCCGGCCCGAACGGACGCCGTACGGGTGCGGCCCCCGCCCCGGTCGGCTTGGCTGAACGCCGGACCCGAAGGGTGTCCCGCCACGGCGGGCGCCGAGCGACGAGGGAAAGGCACGCCGTGGCACGTGCGGAAGCGAAGAAGACCACCTCCGACCTGATCATCGAGCGCCTGCTGGCCTGGGGGGTCGACACCTGTTTCGGCATCTGCGGTGACCAGGTCAACGGGTTCTTCGAGTCGCTGCGCACCCACCCCGAGATGAGGTTCACGCACGTACGGCACGAAGAGAACGCGGCGCTGGCGTGCGTGGGCTACGCGAAGTTCACCGGTCGGCCCGCCGCGTGCGTGGCGACCGCGGGGCCGGGCGCGATCCATCTGCTGAACGGCCTGTACGACGCGCGCATCGACGGGGCTCCGGTCATCGCGATCACCGGCCTCGCCTACCACGACACCGTCGGCGCGCACTTCCTGCAAGACGTGCCCTCCGACCGGCTCTTCGAGCACGCGTGCATGTTCTCCGAGCGCGTGATGGGCCCGGCCCACGCGATCACCGCCACCGACCTGGCCGTGCGCAGCGCGCTGATGAACCGCACTCCGTCGCACCTGGCGATCCCCATCGACGTACAGTCCTGGACCCTTGAGCAGGACACCGTCTCGGACAAGAACGTCCCCGGTCACACCTCGACGGCGGGGCAGCGGTTCGAGGTGATGCCGCCGCAGGAGCAGATCGCGGCCGCCGCGGAGATCCTGAACTCATGCCGCCGGGTGGCGATCTGCGCGGGTGCGGGCGCCCGGGGCGCCGGGGCCGAACTGGAGCGGGTCGCGGAGGTTCTGGGGGCGCCGATCGTCAAGGCGGGCCTGGGCAAGGACTGCGTACCGGACGACAGCCCGTACACCACCGGCGGCATGGGCCTGATCGGCACCAGCGCCTCGCAGGAGGCGTTCGAGGACTGCGACGGGTTCCTGATCGTGGGTTCCTCCACCCCGTACTACGACTTCTGGCCCCGCCCCGGCCAGGCGCGCGGGGTGCAGATCGACCTGAACGCCGACCGCATCGGCATGCGCTACCCGGTCGAGGCCGGTCTCGTGGGCCACGCCGGGAAGGTGCTCCAGGCCCTGCTGCCGCACCTGGAACGCAAGGACGACCGCGCGTTCCTGGAGCGCGCCCGGAGCAGCTACCGGGCGTGGTGGGACCTGATCGGCGAGCAGGCCGCCTCTTCGGGCACCCCGATGCGGCCGCAGGTGGTCACCTGGGAACTGTCCAAGGCCCTGCCCGACCGCGCGGTGGTCACGGGCGACGCGGGCACCGTCACCGCGTGGGGCGGTCGGCTGCGGCTGCGCGAGGGCATGAACTACTCCTTCTCCGGCACCCTGTGCACCATGGGCGCCGCCCTGCCCTACGCCATCGGAGCCCAGCTCGCGCACCCCGACCGCCCGGTGATCGCCTTCACCGGCGACGGTTCGCTGTCGATGGGCATGGGCGAGCTGGCCACCCTCGCCCAGTACGACCTGCCCGTCAAGGTCGTCGTACTCCACAACAACTCCCTGGCCCTGGAGGTGTGGGAGCAGACCGCCCTGCTGGGCAACCCTCAGTACGGCTGCGAACTGCATCCCATCGACTTCCAGGCCGTGGCGCGCGCCTGCGGCCTGCGCGCCTTCCGTGTCGACGACCCGGCCGAGGCCGCGCGGATCTTCGCCGAGGCCATGGCCTACGACGGCCCGTGCCTGATCGAGGCGATCACCGACCCCTACGAGGCACCGTTCGGCGAGAGCCTCAAGCCCGTCCACGCCCAGCGCCTCGCCGAGGCCTTCGGCAAGGGCGAGAGGGCGTCCACCGCCATGGCCCGCAACCTCCTCGAAGAGCACCGGGTCGCGATGTCCCCCGCGCTCCAGCGGCACCAGGACGAACTCCGCCGATACCTGTGAGCGGCGGGCCGGTGCCGACCGGATTACGTACCGAGGGCTGTGGGCCGTACGCGGTGCCGTAGCGTGCCCCCATGGTCTGCTCACACTTCCACGCGCCCTCGGCGGACGTCGAACACCACGGAGCCGACCGGGACATGGCTGCCGGCACCGGCGCGCGGCGCGGCCCCGCCCGCCGTGTTCCTCCGCGCGGCAGCGGTCGTCAGCTCGCCCGCGGCCGCTTCGCGCGGCGGACGGGACGGTGACCGGTGGACAAGAAGTGGCTGCCGCTGACCGTCGTGCTCGGCGCCGCCGGGGTGGCCGTCGTGACGGCGAGTCTCTGGCCCGACGACGAGGAGAAGGCACCGCTGCCGCAATCCCTGTGTCACGGCGCGCTCAGCCGGGAGACGGCGGAACTGGTCGACGACGGCAAGGGAGGCGAGGTCAGCACGGACGAGTGGGAGAGCAAGGGCAAGACCACCGACTTCGCGGTGTTCAAGGCGTGCCACGTGCTGCGCGCCGGCCCGGACAGCGACTCCCCCCGGGGCGTCTACAGCCTGCTCGTCGAAGACACCCGGAGCGCCCCGTACAACAAGAAGGGCGCCGTCCCTCTCGGTCCCGGGTTCACCGGCTGGGCACTCCCCGACCGGGCCGAGGTCACGCTGCCCGCCGGCTGCGCGGCCCGCATGGGCTCGACCGCCCCGTACATCACGGCCTCACTCGAAGTTCCCTCTCAGGACGAGAAGCGCCTGGCCAGGCTGGAGGAGGAGCGGCCCGTCGACCCGGACACCGCGACGCGCGACAACGCGACCCTGATGCGGGAAGTGGCCACCAGGCTCGCCGAACGGTACGACTGCGCGGCCTGAAGCACCTCCCGCCGTGCCGGTCCCCGCACGCCGCGCCGGCTCACGAACCCGTGC
The DNA here is from genome assembly GCA_000720535.1 of Streptomyces halstedii. Taxonomy (GTDB): domain Bacteria; phylum Actinomycetota; class Actinomycetes; order Streptomycetales; family Streptomycetaceae; genus Streptomyces; species Streptomyces halstedii. The sequence continues at coordinate 296,569 of JOAZ01000004.1, read as the reverse complement.
CCTCCGCTCACCGGGAGCCGTTCGCCGAACGGGTGTACGTGCCCGTGCGCCGCGGCCCGGCCCTCGCCGCGGCCTGCGGTCACAGGCCTCCCGGGTCGCCGAGGACCGCCATGAGGTCGCAGTGGACGAGCGCGCCACCGTCCAGCCGCGCCGCGACCACCTGGCGCGCGGGCCGGTGGGCGGGATCGGGGAACATCGTGGTCCACTCCCGGTTGAGCGCGTCGCGGTCGCGGTATCGGGCGAGCCGGAACGTCATCTTGAGGATGTCGTCCGTCGCGCCGTCCACGGCGACCATGAGTGCGCGGACGTGGGCGAACACGTTCGCGCACTGCGCTTGAAGATCCTCCGGCATCTCACCGGTGGCCGGGTCACGGCCCGTGAGGGCACCCGAGGCGAGGAAAGGGCCGATGCGGCTCGCCGCCGGGATGGGGTTGGCGTGCCCGAAGCCGGGGAGGTAGACGCTGACACGGCGCGGCACGCGGTCAGGGTGCGGCGACGACATGGTTCTCGATCACCCCGAGACCCTCGATCTCGGCCCGCACGATGTCTCCCGCCCTGAGGAAGCGCCCGGTGGGGGCGCCGATCCCGGCCGGGGTGCCGGTGGCGAGGATGTCGCCCGGCATGAGCGTCATGACCTGCGAGAGGTAGGCGATCTGCTCGTAGATGTCGTAGATCATGTCGTTGGTGGGCGACTCCTGGCGGACCTCGCCGTTCACGGACAGCCGCATCCGCAGGTCGTGCGGGTCGGCGATCTCGTCGTCCGTCGTCAGCCACGGGCCGATCGGTCCATGGGTGTCGAAGGACTTGCCGAGCGTGAAGGTGGGCGACCGCTTGGCCAGCCAGTCGCGCACGGACACGTCGTTGGTCACGAGGTAGCCCGCGATCACGGAGCGCGCGTCCTCGACGGCCACGTGCCGGCAGCGCTGCCCGATGACGACGCCCAGCTCCACCTCGTAGTCGAGCTCGTCCGACAACGCCGGCTTGTGGATCGCGTCGTACGGTCCGGCGATGCAGGACACCTGCTTGTTGAACCACATCTGGCTGGTCGGGATCGGTACGCCCGCCAGGCGCGCCTCCTCCGCGTGCTCCTTGTAGTTCATGCCGATGCCGAGGTACTTCTGCGGGTCGTCGACCGGCGCCTGGAGCGCGACGGCGTCGAGCGGCAGGCTCGGGCCGTCGGCCGCGAGGACGGCGTCCCGGAGTGTGCCGAGCGCCGGCAGGATCGCGCGCAGCGACGTGCCCACACCGGGGACGTCGGAGATGTCGGTGACCCGGTCGCCGTCGACCCGTCCGAGCCGTACGGGGCCGTCGGCGACGCGGAATCGTGCGATCTTCATGGGTGTCCGTCTTTCCCTGTGGTCTCGTCCCGTGCCTCCAGCTCCGAGGGCATCGCGGGCCATACGTGTTCGCCGTCCGGCGTCATCTGGAAGCTGAGGAACCGCCACGCGCCGTCCTCGCAGCGCCGCACCACCTGGGTGACGACCCCGCCGAGGACCCGCTCGCCCCCCTCGGGGGAACGGAGCCGGTTGGTCAGCCGGCCCGTCATGACGGCCACGTCGCCGACGATCCGGATCCTCAGCCGGCCCCGCGCCGAGTCGAGGTAGGCCTGACGGGTCGCGACGTGCTCCAGCAACTGGGCCTTGCTGTGCGTGAGCCCAGGGGCGTGGATGTGTACGAGCGACTCGTCGAACATGTCCTCCAGCGCGGGGAGGTCCACGGCGACGAGGGCGGCGCGACGGCGCTCCTCCAGGTCGAGCAGTTCGGCCCTGGTCGCGGCGTCCGCGCTCATGACCGTACTCACAGGACCCCCCGGTACGAGCCGCCGTCGAGCTGGAGGTTCTGGCCCGAGATGTATCCGGCCTGCGCGCTGCACAGGAACGCGCAGGCGTCGCCGAACTCCTCCGGCCGGCCGAGCCGGCCCGCCGCGACGGTCGAGGCGATACGCCCGCGGGCCTCGTCCCGGCCGATCCCGTGCGCGGCCATCATCCGCTGGACCATGAACTCCTGCCGCGGGGTGTCGATCCGCTCGGGGAGCAGGTTGTTGACCGTCACGTTGTCGGCCACGACGTCGTTGCTGATCGACTTGCTGATCGCGGTGAGGGCCGACCGGGCGGAGGTCGAGAGCCCCATCTCGTAGGCGGGGCCCTTGACCATCGCCGAGGTGATGTTGACGATCCGGCCGAACGTCCGCTCGCGCATGCCGGGGACGTAGGCGCGCATCAGCTGGACGGCCGGCACCATGTTGGCGCGCAGGGCGCCGACGAGCGCCTCCTCGTCCCAGTCGTCGAGGGTGCCGGGGAGCGGACCGGCGTTGTTGGTGACGAGGACGTCCGGGGACGGTACGGCCGCCACGATCGCGGCGCGGCCCTCGCGGGTGGTGAGGTCGGCGGCGACCCAGGAGATCCGCGCGCCGCCGCCGGTCTCCTCACGGAGCGCCTCGGCCGCGGCGGCGAGCTTGGTCCGCTCGCGGCCGTTGAGTGTGACCGCGACGCCCTCGCGCGCCAGGGAACGGGCGCACGCGTACCCGAGCCCTTGGGACGAGGCCGCGACGAACGCCGTCCGTCCGGTCAGTCCGAGGTCCATGCGGAGCGCTCCTTTCGGTGGGTGACGGGGGCTTTCAGGCGGACTCGGCCGCCGAGGTGCGGAAGCCGGCCATCGGCTTGCCCCCCGCGTCGGTGCGCCGCTGGCCGACGAGCTGGTGGTACTTGCTGAAGATCTCGTCGGCCTCCGCGAGCGGGAGGACCGCCTCGATGTCGTCGAACCGTTCGCCGCCGGTCCGCTCGGCGACCATGCGGCGGATGACCTCGTACCCCTCGCCACGGTTGGCCAGCACGATCCGGTTGACGCCCTCCAGGCGCTCGGCCTCGAAGGCCAGGAGTGCCTCGTGGGGGTCGCTGACGGTCCCGAGCTTCTCGGCGACGACGCGCGTGTCCACGATCGCCTGACACGCGCCGTTGCCGCCTCGCGGGTACATCGCGTGCGCGGCGTCACCGACCAGCACGACCCGGCCGTCGACCCAGCTGTCCAGCGGGTCGTGGTCGATGAGCGGGAAGAGGAACACCTCGCGTGCCTCGGTGAGCATCTTCTGGACGTCGATGAAGTCGATCTCGCACGTGTCGTAGTACGGCAGGATCTCGTCGACGGAACCGCGCTGGTTCCAGTCCTCGGTGGACTCGCCGCGGGTGGCCTCGGCGACCCAGTTGACGAGCGTGAGACCCGTCCCCTCGAAGTCGTTCTCGATCGGGTAGACGATGAGGCTGGAGACGCGGGGGTCTCCGATGTGCAGGATCGTGCCCCCGGTCTTGAACGGCTCCATGAGCGTCGTGCCGCGCCACATGGTGAGACCGGAGTACTTCGGGTCCGCGCTCTCGGGATGCATCTGCCTGCGGACCACCGAGTTGATGCCGTCCGCGGCGATCACGACGTCCGCGCGCACCTCGCCCTCGGTGCCGTCCGTGTGCACGACCTGGAGGGTGACCCCGTCCTCGTCCTGCGTGTAGCCGGTCGTCCGCACGCCCAGGACGACCGCGTCCTCGCCGAGTCGTTCCAGCACCTCGCGGTACAGGAACATCTGGAAGGTGCCGCGGTGCACGAAGCGCTGCTCGTGCTCGTAACCCATGTGGACGCCGCACTTCTCGGCGTAGATCTCCTGGCCGTGGTTGTTGAAGAAGATCGACTCGTCGGCGTCGACGGAGATCTCCCGGAAACCGTCGAGCAGGCCCAGTTCGTCCAGCTCGCGCGTGCCGTAGACCTTGACGTCGATCCCGACGCCGAGGGGGCGCAGCTCCGGGACCGCTTCGTAGACGCGGGGGCGCAGTCCCCGCTGGTGCAGGCGCAGCGCGGTGGCCAGCCCACAGGGGCCGGCGCCGATGATGGCGATGTCGAGCATGGCGTCCTCGTTCTTCTGCGGGTGGGTGGTGACGTGACCGGCCCCGCGCCACCGGCCGGTCCGGTGCCGCGCGATCGGTGCGGGGTCAGCGTGGGGCGGGCCGCGTGCCGGGGAAGAGCGCGCGAAGGAACCCGGTGGACGACTCCCACGCCCGTGCGGCACTGCGGGGGTTGTAGGCGGCGTCGTCGCTCGCCGCCCTGGGGTTGGTGAACGCGTGCTTGGTGGCGCCGTACAGGTCCACCTCCCACTCGACGCCCGCCGCGCTCATGGCTGTCCGGAGGCGGGCCAGCGTCCCGAGGGGGGCCATGGGGTCGTCCGCCCCCGTGCACAGGAGGACCGACGCGCCGGGGGTGGGCGCGCTCCAGTCCAGCTCGACGGTGTCGAGGCCGCCGTGGATGCTCACCGCGCCCCGCACCTCGCCTCCGGTGCGTACGTACTCCAGCGCGGTGGAACCGCCGAAGCAGTAACCGAGGACGGCGATCGCGGAGGCGTCGGCCTCGGGCTGCCCGGCCGCGGCCACCCGGGCCGCTTCGACCCGTGCCATCCAGCGTGGCCGGTCCCCCGCCAGCCCTGCCATGAGCGGGCCGATCTCCGCGTGCGTCCTGGGAAGCGTGCGGTCACCCCACAGGTCGGCCGCGAACACCGCGTACCCGAGGTCAGCGATCCGGCCGGCCGTGGCGATCATCTCGTCGCCCAGACCGAAGGCGTCGTGGACGAGCAGGACAACGGGGAGGCCTTCGGAAGCGGCCGGCGCACACAGGTGTCCGATCATCCGTGTGCCGTCGTGCGTGTAGGGGACGTCTCGTGAGACCTGATCACTCATATGTCGCCGTTCCTCGCTCGGAGGTGTCGTCGAGGGCGTACGGGCCGGGACACGGACTGCTGCCGCCGTTTCCCGGCGACCGCCCTCTTCGGCCCTGATCACGTTTTTCTGGATCGTACACGATATTGCACATCGGAGGAAGGGTGCGACGGGCTCCGGACGGGGGCGGGAAAACGGCACACCCCGGGTCTCCACGCACAGGATTCACCCAGGTCACAGCGGGTTCATGGCTGCCGCACAGAGATGCCGCACCCCTGCCGGAGAAGCCGTCGCCGGGCACTCTCGGGAGGGAGGGAGATGTATATGATTCGCGGCCCGGCCCCGGCGGGAGCTCAGTAGCTCGCGCGGTCCGCGTCCGGGGCGGCGGTGGCGGCGGCGGTGAAACGGGCGGCCAGGGCCTCCGAGCCCCGGGCCAGCATGGCGACGTCGGCGCCGACGAGGACGAAGGTGGCCCCCGCGTCCATGTAGGCCTGCGCGACGGCGGGGTCGAAGGCGTTGACCCCGACCGGCAGGCCCGCCTCCCGGACCGCGTCGAAGGCCCGCAGTACGGCGGCGGTGACGTCCGGGTGGGTCTGCCGGCCGATGAGGCCCATCGAGGCCGCCAGGTCCGACGGCCCCACGAAGACGCCGTCGATCCCGTCGACGGCCGCGATCCCGGCGGCGGCCTCCACCCCCGCGACCGTCTCCACCTGCACGAACAGCGAGGTGTACCGGTCGGCTTCGGTGAGGTAGTCGTCCACGCGGTTCCAGCGCGCCGAGCGCGCGAGGGCGGACCCGACGCCACGGCGGCCGCGCGGCGGATACCGCACCGCCTCCACGGCCGCCCGCGCCTCGGCCACCGAGGACACCATGGGCACGAGCAGGTTCTGGGCGCCCAGATCGAGTACCTGTTTGATCGTCACGGGGTCGTTGGCGGGCACCCGTACCAGGGGGACGACCGGGTGGGCCGCGACCGCCTGGAGCTGCGCCAGCACGGACCCGAGCCCGTTCGGGCCGTGCTCCATGTCGATCAGCAGCCAGTCCAGGCCCGCGCCCGCACAGATCTCGGCCACGGTCGCGCTGCCCGAGCACACCCACATCCCGGCGAGCGGCCGGGGCGCGGCGTCGCGCAGCGCGTCGCGGAACGGGGCCTTCAGACGAAACGGCACGAGATCGTTCCCATCTTTCCGTAGTCGCACAGGACGCTGTCCCCGCGCTCGACCCACACCGGGCGGGTGAACGAACCCGCCAGGACGGTCTCTCCCGCCTCCAGGCGCGCACCGTGCTGGTGGAGCTTGTTGGCGAGCCAGGCGACCCCGGTGGCCGGATGGCTCAGGACACCGGCCGAGACTCCCGTCTCCTCGATGCTCTCGTTGCGGTACAGCAGCGCGGACACCCATCTCAGGTCGACCTGGCCGGGCCCCATCGGCGAACCGCCCAGCACCACCCCGCCGTAGGCGGCGTTGTCGGCGATGGTGTCGACGATGGTGCGCCCCTCCATCTCGAAGTGGGAGTTGAGGATCTCCAGGGCGGGCGTGACGAATTCGGTCGCGCGCAGGACGTCGAAGAGCGTGCAGTGCGGACCTTCGAGAGGTGCCGCGAGCACGAAGGCCAGCTCGACCTCTACGCGTACGTTCGAGTAGGTGTCGTACGGGATGACCGCCCCGCTCTCCCACACGGTGTCGTCGAACATGACGCCGTAGTCGGGCTCGGTGATCCCGGTGGCGGCCTGCATCGCCCGGGAGGTCAGACCGATCTTGCGGCCGACCAGGCGGCGGCCCGCGGCGATGTTCCTGTCGCGCCACACGCCCTGGATCGCGTAGGAGTCATCGACCGTCGCCTCGGGATGACGGGCCGTGAGACGCGGGATGACCCCGCGTTCGCGCTCCGCGTCGGCGAGCTCCTCGGCGAGTGCGGCGATCGTCTCGGCGGGCAGCATCCGTGCTCCTTCGTCGTGAGGCCGCGGGCGGTACGTCGGCGTTCCGCGGCCGTTGTGGTCTCACAGCGCCGGGAAACCGGCCGCCTCGTCGGGGTGTTCGTGTTCGATGAAGGCCGAGAGCGTGCCTTTGCGGTGGCGCCGCACCGCCTCCTCGATCTCGTTGAGGGGGGCGGCCCGCTCGATGAGGCCGAGGATCTCCTCGTGCTCCCGTACGGACTCCCGCGCCCGGTCCGGGACGAACGCGAAGATCGAGTCCCGCAGGTGGCCCAGGCGGGTCCACTCGGACTCGACGATCTCCAGCAACCGCGCGTTGGGGCACCGGCAGTAGAGGATGTGGTGGAACTCCTGGTTGAGGGCGGAGAACGCACGCGGATCGAACCGTTCGAGCCGGCTCGCCATGATCTCGTTGACCGCGCGGGCCTGCCGCAGGTCGGCCTCGGTGAGCTCGCGTGCCGAGAGCGCGGTCGCCGCGCTCTCCACGACGCTGATGACCTGCATGGTGGTGCGGTACTGCGAGTCGTCGACCATGGACACCCGGGCGCCGACGTTGCGCTCGAACGTGATGAGTCCTTCGGCCTCGAGCTGGCGCACCGCCTCACGCACCGGGACCACGCTCATGTCCAGCTCACCCGCGATCGTCGCGAGCACCAGCCGGTAGCCCGGTGTGAACTCCTGCTGCGCGATGCGCTCCTTGATCCAGTGATACGCCTGCTGGGACTTGCTCAGCGTCTTGACCTTGTTCAACGGGCCGCCTGCCATGCCTCGTACCTCGCTCTCCACTCGGTGTTCAAGGGGAACAGTCCCTTGATCGGGTGGCCTGCCGCCACCTGTTCGGCGATCCACGCGTCCTCGTCCTCCTGGGCGAGGGTCGCGTCGACGACCTCGTCGGCGAGCGCGGGCGGGATGACGATCACACCGTCCGTGTCGCCGACCACGATGTCGCCGGGCCGCACGGCCGTGCCTCCGCAGCCGACGGTCACGTCGGACTCCCAGGGGACGTGCTTGCGCCCGAGGACGGCGGGGTGGGCACCGGCGGTGTAGACGGGGATGCCGACGGCTGCCACGGCTCCGGCGTCGCGGACGCCGCCGTCCGTGACGATGCCGGCGGCCCCGCGTGCGTGCGCGCGCAGGGCGAGGACGTCCCCCAGGGTGCCCGATCCGCTCTCGCCGCGCGCCTCGATCACGAGGACCTCGCCCGCGCGGACGCTGTCGAAGACCTGCTTCTGGGCGTTGTACCCGCCGCCATGACTGGCGAAGAGGTCCTCACGGTTGGGGACGAACCGCAAGGTCCGGGCGGTGCCCACCAGCTTGGTGTCCGGGCGCAGGGGCCGGACCCCGTCGATCGTCACGTTGTTCAGGCCGCGTTTGCGCAGCTGGGCGGAGAGACCCGCGACGGGCGCCCGCATCAGCTTCTCGCGCAGCACCTCGGTCAGGGCGGTCCCGCCGGCCGTCGCGCCGAGTCCCGCCGCCTCGCGTGAGCCCCAGGCGGCGGTCCGCAGGGTGTCGTCGGCCGAGGGGAGCGAGCCGAGCGCACCGTCGAACGTGACGGTGCCCTCGGTCACCTCGGTCACCAGCCGGCCCGTGGTGGGTGCGCCCGCCGTCGCGGGGGCGTCAACCTCGACCTCGACGACGTCACCGGGTACGACGACGCCGGCTCCGGCCGGTGTGCCGGTGAGGATGACATCGCCCCGTTCCAGCGTGAGGTGCTGGGAGAGGTCGGCGATGATCTGCGCGGGCGAGAAGAGCAGGCCCGCGGTGGTGTCCTCCTGCACGAGCCGGCCGTTGACCCAGGTCCGTACCCGCAGGGCGGACGGATCGACCTCGCGCGCGTCGAGGAGCGTCGGGCCGATCGGGGTGAAGCCGTCACCGCCCTTGGCCCGGAGGCCGGAGCCCTCGTCGTTCGCCCGCAGGTCGTACAGACCGAGGTCGTTGGCCGCGGTGACCCAGGCGACGTGCTCCCAGGCCTCCTCCCGGCTCACCCGGCGCGCGGGTGTTCCGACGACGAGGGCGATCTCCCCCTCGAAGGCGAGGAGTTCGGTGCCGGGCGGCCGCTCGACGGTGCCGCCACCGGTGCCGACGGAGCTGGACGGCTTGAGGAAGTACGAGGGCCGCCCGGGGCGCCGGCCCCGCTGGTCCGCGCGCGAGGCGTAGTTCAGGTGGACGCCGATGATCTTTCCCGGACGGGACGGGAGCGCGCCGAAGCCGAGGTCCGGCCCCTCCGCCGCCTGTGCGCCTGCCGTCACTGGTTCTCCGCTCATGGGTCCCCTCGTCGCATCGTTACTGAAAAATCATATACGTTCCCGTGAGGGTGAGGCAAGAGACCGCACCGCACCGCGCCCGGCGCCCGGCCGTCAAGGACAGAGGAAGGGGAGGGCGCCGCGTGTGCGGCGCCGCCGCACCCCCTCGCGCCGCACCTTCCCGCGCCGCACCTCCTGGCGCCGCGTTGCGGCGGCGGGCACCGCCACACGCCCCCGCGCCGTGCGGGATCTTCGCCGGGCTCAGGCACTGTCGCCTTTCCGGCACTGTTGCTTTTCGTGTACGAAGCCATAAGGTACGTCCCGTCCCCGGAATCACGCCGCCTCGCTCCCGCGCGGCCCGGCCGCCGGTCCGGGAACGCCGCCAGGGGCGGTGGTCGGCCCGCTCCGGGCCCCTGTCCGCAGCGGTCACCTTTCTCCCCTGCGCGCCCGGCGGCGATACGCGGGGCGGCTGTCTCCTTCGAACGACTCCCGATCGGGTGGAGGTTCTCTGTGAAGAACATCGATGTGGACGTGTTCGTCGTCGGTGCCGGACCGGCCGGACTCACGACTGCGGCTCTGCTCGCCCGGGAGGGAGCGGGCGTCACGGCGATCACCCGCTACCCGGGTCTGGCCAACTCGCCCCGGGCGCACATCATCAACCAGCGCACCATGGAGGTGTTCCGGGACCTCGGTGTCGAGGACCGGGTCATCGCCTCCGCGATGCCGGCCACGCTCATGGGCCAGGTCGTGTGGGCCGAGAGCTTCACCGGTCCGGAGATCGCCCGGCGACGTGCCTGGGGTGCCTCGGCCGACCGGCGGTCCGACTACGCGGGGGCGAGCCCCTGCGACCTGACCAACATCCATCAGCACGTCCTGGAGCCGATCCTCTGCGAGGCGGCGCGCGAGTACGGCGCCGACGTGGTCTTCAACCTCGAACTGGTCTCCATGCGGCAGGAGGACGAGCGAGTCGTCTCGCTCTGCCGGGACCGCGTCACCGGCGAGCGGGTGCGGGTGGTGTCCCGGTACGCGGTCGGCGCGGACGGCGACAACAGCGCGGTGTGCCGCGAGATCGGCTTCGAGGTCGAGGGGATGATGGGCCTCGGGCACATGGTCAACCACTGGATCAAGGCCGATCTCTCGCCCTACACGGCGCACCGGCCGGGCGCGCTCTATCAGGTGTTCCGCCCTGGAGGCGGTGCCACGGTGGACAACGCCGTCTTCGTCAACGTGCGCCCGTGGGACGAGTGGGTGATGTCCGTGCCGTACGACCCGGCCGGTGGCCGGCCCGACACCAGCACCGGGGCCGTGGTGCGGACGGTACGCGCGTACGTCGGGGACGAGGCCCTCGACGTGCGGCCGGTCTCCAGCTCCACGTGGACGATCAATGAGGCGCACGCCGAAGTGATGCACCAGGGGCGGGTCGTGATCGCGGGCAACGCGGCCCACCGCCACCCGCCCGCCGGCGGGCTCGGGGCGAACACCTGCGTACAGGACGCCTTCAACCTCGCCTGGAAGCTGCGCCTGCTGCTCGACGGCCTGGGCGGCGATTCCCTGCTGGCCGCCTACACCGAGGAACGCGCGCCCGTCGCACGGCAGATCGTCCAGCGGGCCAACACCTCGCTGGCCGCACTCATGGCGATCCCGGCGGCGCTGGGTCTGGAGCCCGGCCAGTCCGTCGAGGAGGGGCAGGCGCGGCTCGACGCCCGGCTGGCCGACACCCCGGAGGGCGTGGAGTGCCGTCGCAGGCTCGCCGAGGCCGTGCGGATGCAGGACCACAACTTCAACGCGCTCGGCGTCGAACTGGGACAGCGGTACTCGTCCGCGACGATCGTCCCGGACGAGACCGTCGTCCAGCCGGTGGAGGACCCGGAGTTGTTCCACGTGGCCTGTACGACGCCGGGGGCCCCGTTGCCCCACGTGTGGCTCGCCCGCGGTGGCCGGCAGCTGTCCTCGCTGGACCTGGTCGGCCGCGGCCGTTTCACCGTGCTGACCGGGATCGGCGGCGACGGATGGCGCGACGCGGCACGCGTCCTGTCCGAGGAGCTGGGGATCGCGCTGGACACCGTGGTGATCGGCCCCTGCCGTGATGTGGAGGACGTGTACGGCGACTGGGCCTCGATACGCGGGATCGAGGAGGACGGCTGCCTGCTGGTCCGGCCGGACCACCACATCTCCTTCCGCGCCATGCAGGGCTCCGGGGCTCCGGAGGACGTTCTGCGGGCCGCTCTGACGACCTCGCTGGCGCACCGGGCCGGACCGGCGGACGCCGGACCGGCGAGGACCGGTGCGGCTAGCTCCGCCTGAGCGCGCGGGGGCGTGGGCGCTCCGGTTCCCCGGAGCGCCCACGCCCGGCCGTGCGCCCCTCCCTGGTTTCCCCGCCCCTGTGCGGGTGCCCCTCCCCGGGCCCGGAGCCGGGATCGATCCGGTCGCGGCCGCACGTCCACACCGCCGTGTGTCCGTGTGACCGCGACCGGATCGTCGCTCAGGTGCTCTCCGGCCGGGTGCTCTCCAGCCGGCGGCGCAGGTGCGCGCCGTGGTGGCCGTGGTGTTCGTAGTGGTCGAGCAGCAGGTCGTGGCCCAGGTCGTTGTCCAGGTCGCGCCAGACGCTGTGCATGTGCTGGCCCTGGGCCACGGCGTTGTCGGACTCGACCAGGACGCGCCCGGTGGAGATCCGGTAGTAGTGGGGGCTGTCGGGCTCGGTGCCGCCCGCCCACGCGAAGGTCAGGCGCTCCGGGTCCTCCGCGAGCGTCGCGTCGCGGTACTGCGTGGCGAGTTCCTCGGGCACGGTGTCGAAGTAGCGGAACAGCAGCTCGTGCACCAGGTCGAGTTCCGCCCGTGACAGCTCGGCGCCGTTGATTCCGGACGGCGCGCTCTTCACGAAGCGCAGGGCCTCGCGGTCCTCGTCGGTGATGCTGTAGCCGACGATGCCGAGGTCGACGTGGTCGGGCCACTCCTCGGCGCCGACCCGGGGCACCTGCCGGGTGGCGAAGTCCGCCGGGGCGACGGGGTGGATCAGGGCCGTGGACCGCTTGTCCTCGTCCAGTGCGCCCAGGAGCCGGAAGGCCAGTTCCTCGTTCGCCCCCAGGGGGTTGAGCACCCCGGCCGGGAAGGGCTGGGCTCCCATCGCGAGCGGCGTGACGGTGAGGTACCGCTGTCCGATGACGGTGTAGCTGAAGGAGATGTGGTGCCCGATGACCCGCCAGCCCCAGGTGTCCTCGAAGCCCGGGCGGCCGAAGAAGCTGAACCAGTAGCCCTCCGGGTCACGGAAGTCGCCGGCGATGGCCCCGAAACCCCGCGGGACGGCCTCAAGTTCGCGCAGCACGTTCTCGGTCGCCATGATCGAGACGGCCTGGCTGTAGCCGTGGATGCTGAGTCCGGACTTGAGCAGGGTGTGGGCGACGGTCCGCTGGTGCCGGTCCAGCGCGAACAGCGGGACACCGCAGCGGTCGGGCTTGGGAATGAAGTCCCAGTCGATGCGCCGCTCGTCGTCCATGGGCAGGAACGCCTGCTCACGCTGGCCGTGGGTCAGGGAGTTGAGCAGCGCCCAGGTGGCGAACAGCATCTGCCGAATCGCCGTCGGAGCCTCGTACGTCAGCGGCCCCGGTTTCCCTTCACCGTCCGGTATGCGGTCGATCGGTGACACCATGTGCTTCTCCGTCGTCTCGTCTCGTACATGGCTGCCGCTCGTGGCGGGGCCGGGCGCGGACCGTTCGGTGCGGGACCGGTGTCCGTGTGACCCCGGCCGCTCAGCGGAGTTGGTCGTCGGTGCGGTCCGGCTCTTCGGCGTGCGGGTGCGTGCCGTGCTCGTGCGCGGGTCCGTGACCGTTCGCTCCGGCGCGTTCACCCGGCTCGCCGTGCGCCTGGTCCGCGCCCGCCCGGTGTTTCGCGGCGTAGTGCTGCCGCAGGAGGTCCTTGCCGTAGTCGTTGCCGTTCGGCGTGCGCACGACCGTGTGCACGTGGAAGCGGGCGGGTTCGGTATTGGTGAGCCACACGCCCTGGTGGTTGTCGAACTCGACCATGACGACGGGGCTCTGCACCCGGTAGTAGAAGGGCTGGACGCCGTCGTCGGGACCGATCCAGCTCCACCAGGTGTCGTCGAGCGCCGACTCGATCTGCCGCATCCGGGCCCGCAGCGGGCGTTCGGGCAGGAAGTCGACGAAGCTCTCGACGACACGGAGCAGTTGTTCCCGCTGCCCGGACGTGAGATCGCGGGCGCGGACTCCCTCGTACGGGATGACGCGGTTGTCCTGGTAAGCCCCGCCGAGGGTCCGCTCGTCGGCGAAGTGCCAGCGGCCCTCGGGCATCGCCGGGTCCTTCATCCGGCGGTAGGCCGTGGCGAGCCGGCGCTGTTCGGCCGGCAGGGACCGCATGAGCTCGATGCCGGTGAGCGCCTCGCGCTCGAACAGCTCGAAGCTCCCGCCGTCGCCGCGGTCCACCGTGGTCGGCTCCGCACCCATGAACGTGGGCGAGACCACGATCTGCGAACCGATGACGAGGCAGTTGAGCGCCAGGTGGTGCCCGTACAGGTTCCAGCCCCATGGCCCGGTCTCGCTGGGCTCGCCGAACATCAGGAAGTGGTAACTCCACTCGTTCATGATGTTCCGCAGGTCGTAGAGCTCGCCGAGGTAGAGGTTGGCCGAGCGCACCTGCCGGGTCTTGACGTATCCGTCGTCGCTGAAGCAGGCACGCATGAGGCCGGCCACGGCTTCGCGGACCTCGGGCGCGACCTCGTCGAGGCGTACGCCGTGGGCGTTCATCGGCCACTCGGGGTTGTACCAGTCCCGCCATTCGGCGGCGTCGAGAGGGTGTCGCACCCGGGCCAGTTCGCCCTCGCTCAGCGCGGCGACGACCCCCTTGGCGGCCGTGACGGCGCCGGCCACGTCGAATCCCTCGTCGGCGAGTGCGTAGCGCCCTTCGAGTACCTGCCCGTCGGCGGTGATGCCCTTGAAGGGTTCGGAGTAGAGGCGTTGCCAGTAGTCGATGAGGCCGGTCGCCTTGTCGCTCTGCCGGATCGGCTCGGCGTAGGTCCACGGATCCAGCCCGCGCGCTTCGCGCAGTCGCGCCGCGTCGGCGGCGACAAGGTGGTCACGGAAGTCTCCGAGGGACATCATCGTCTCCTTCTGACGTACGGAGCACCGGGCCCCGGAAACCGGAGCCTCCCGGTCCAGCACGAACAGTCGCGATCGTATACGAATTCATGCGCAACGGACAGGGAACGGGGTGGCCGACTCCCCTTGGGGGGCCGGGCCCGGCGCGCGGCGGCCGACGGCGGGGGCGGCCGCCCGTGCCACGCGCCGGGCCCTGCGGATCAGTCCTCGCGCTTCACGAAGTCCCAGACGCGCTGGGTGAGTTCACTGCGGTCGTAGCTGTTCGCCAGGGCACCGGCCATCCGGACCGGGTCGCCGAAGAAGAAGTTCTCGTACAGCGTCTGGCGGCCGGCGAACGAGGAGACGCTCGCGTCGAAGGCCAGCTTGAACAGGCGGACCCGGTCCGGGCCGTCGATCGCCTTGCCCTGGAGATACGTGGACACGTCGTCGGCCGCGGCACCGAACACGTCCTCGGCACCGGGCAGGCCCATCAGGCCGCCCGCGCCGAACTTGCGGACGATGGCGGGGAAGCGCTGCGCCACCTTCGGGAACCAGTTCCTGGAGGTGTTCAGCGGCTCCCACTTCGGCGTGAAGACACCGAACTCGTTGACCGCCGCCTGGGTCTCCGCGGACTGGATCAGGGCCTTCTGGATCTCCACGATGTTGATGACCTCGGCGAGGTCCTCCTGGATGTGGCCGAACTGACCGATGCCGATCGCGTCGGCCATCGCCGAGAGCAGGCCCAGGTAGAACTCGGACTTGGCCAGGGTGCGGGTGGCCACCTGGTGCGTCATGTGCGCGGTCGCGGACGTCCGCGTATAGAACTGGTTGCAGATCGCCGTGTCACGCAGCACGAAGACGCGCTCGTACGGCACGTGCACGTCGTCGAAGACCACCAGCGCGTCGCTCTCCTCGAAGCGGGACGCGAGGGGCTCGTCGAACGTGCCGCGGCCGTGCAGCACGGGCTGGCGGGCGACCAGACGCAGGCCCGGCGTGTCGATCGGGACGGCGAACGCGTAGGCGTACGGCTCGTCCTCCGGGGTGTTGCGCAGCACCGTGGAGGGGAAGACGAGGATCTCGTCGGCGATCGGCGCGATGGTGGCGACCATGCGGGCGCCCCGTACGACGATGCCGTTGTCGTCCTCCTCCACCACCCGGGCCGCCAGCATGCCGCCGGCCTGCTGGCTCGCGGCGACACTGCGGTTGACCTGCGGCGGGATCAGGGTGTGCGTGGTCAGAAGGTCCTCTTCGCGGACCTTCTCCACGTAGCGGACGAGGTTCTCGCCGAACTCCTTGTTGGACTCGCCGAACCACGAGGACGCCTCGGCGAGCGCCATGAGGCCGCTGTTGAGGTAGTCGCCGGTGCGGCCGAGCGTGCCGAAGCTGTAGTTGGCCCACGCGCTGAACGCGGTGCGCCGCTTGACCAGGTCCTCGTAGGTCCTGGGGACCAGGAACGAGGTGCCGACCCGCTCGCCCGAGGTGGGCGAGGTGAAGGTCAGGGTGTCCTTCAGTTCCGGGCTGACCTGGAGGTCGTACAGGGCGGCGTAGCTGCGGGCCAGACCGGCGAAGGCCGGGTGGCGGTCCAGCCCGCCTTCGGTGAGGGTCTCACCGTCGATCTGGACATGAGGGTGTCGCTGAGCCAGGCGGTCGGTGAAGTCCTGGCCGGAACGTGCGCCCATGGGGGTCTCCTTGCGGACGGGTGGGGTCACATGAGGTGTTCGATGCCGAGCATGGGCTCGGGGATGGTCACGAAGGAGCCGCCGCAGAAGCCGAGCAGATCGCCCTGGCGGTAGTCGAAGTCGACGACCCGGCCGACGAACAGGGTGTGGTCCCCGCCGTCGTAGGCGGCCCAGGGCTCGCAGGCGAAGTGCGCGAGCGCGCCGTCCAGGCGGGGGCCGACGGGACTGTCGGACCAGCCGGGCTCCAGCTGGGGCCTCCCGGCGAAGTGCATCGCCATGGCCTCCTGTTCCGCGCCCAGCACGTTCACCACGAACGGCCGGTCGACGAGTTCGTCGTGCGACCGGGCCTTCCGGGCCACGCTCACCAGAACCAGCGGCGGGTCCAGCGAGACCGAGATGAACGAGTTGGCCGTAAAGCCGCGCCGGCCTCCCGGGCCGTCGAAGGTCACCACCGTGACGCCGGTGGCGAAGCGGGCCAGCGAGGCTCGAAAGCGTCGGTCAAGACCCGCGGGGTGCGTGGTGCCAGCGCCCATGACGCCTCCGTGACATCGTGAGAATTCTATATGCGAATTTGTAGTTCTAATAAAGAACGATAGAGGTGAAGCTGACGGCCCGCAAGGGGGGCGGCCGCTATAGTTCTGCGGCATGGTGGACAGCAAGGCGCCCGCATCCCAGACGCTCTCTCGGGGCATCCGCGTGCTGGAGGTACTCGCGGCCGCCCAACGACCGCTGAGCATCGACGAGATCGCGGGTGAGCTCGGGGTACATCGCTCCATCGCGTACCGGATGCTGCGGACCCTGGAGAGTCACCGGCTCATCAGCCGGCAGGACGGCGGGCGCTACGCTCCCGGCGCCGGACTGGTGGTGCTGGCACAGTCGGTGGAGCGCGATCTGCACACCATCTCGCTGCCCGAACTGGCTTCGGTGGCCGAAGACCTGGGAATGACCGCCTTCGTCGCCATCGACGACGAGCACGAGTGCGTCACCCTGGTGAGCGTTGAGCCCCGCCACGCCTCGGCCACGGTGATGCAGCGCCCCGGCACCCGCCACTCACTGACCAAGGGCGCCCCGGGAGTGGCGATCCTGTCGGCACGGGACGGGTCCCCCGGTGATCCCGAGACGGAACAGGCGGTCGAGGAAGCACGCCACCGGGGCTACGCGCTCAGCCGAGGCGAGGTGATCCCCGGCGTGGCGTCGGTGGCGGTACCCGTGCACACCCGCGGCCTTGTGCAGGCGGCGATCGCCGTGGTCTACGTGACGAGCGATCGACCCGCGGAGGAGATCGCCCAGCGGCTGTCCACCGCGGCCAAGGCCATCAGCGAACTCGTCGGCTGAGACGCCGCCGACGAACTCACCGGCGTCGCCGGACGCGCCGGCCCGACGGGACGTCGGCGGACTGACGGGACGTCGGCGGCCTGACGGGACGCCGGCGGCCTGACGGGACGCCGGCGGTCCGCCGCGCGAACGGGCCCCCTCGGACAGCGGACGCTTCTTGAACGGCCCAGGCGCGCACCGCGCCGAGCCGCGACGGCCCGCCCGTCGGCGCCCCCCTACGGCACGTCCTCGATCACCGGCACCCCCACCCGGGACGCTCGCCCGCGAGCCCGGAGCGACCCCGCCGTCCAGCGGCCCACTCGGCACCAGGCCCGCTGTCCGGCTGCCCGGACGGACGGCCGCCCGTCCGCCCGTCCGCCGAACGACGATCACCCCCCGCTCAAGGCGCATCGTGTACGACATTTCATTCAGACGTACAGGCGAGCAGGGAATTTTACCGTTCAGACATCTTGTGATCGTACACGATTAGCGGTTACGGTCGGCCGCAGCTCAGGGCGGAGCGCGTGCCACCGACCCTGCGCGAGCCGCCTCACCGGTGCCACGCGGCGGACGCCCCCCTGCCTCGCGGGCACCGCGGATCTGCCTGCTTCTCCCCCGTCCACCGCACCGCCGCAACTCGTCGGCCATCCCGACACCCGTCACGGACAGCCGGACGCCGCTGTCCAGAATTGTCTTGAGGTGCCATGCCTGCCATCACGTCGCCCGCATCAGAGCAGTCACCGCAACAGACCGCACCGACCAGGCACTTGGCGGCCACCACGGTGCTCGCCTGCCTGGGCGTACTGGTCTCGTACCTGCCCGTCGTCGGTGTCTCGGTCTCCCTGCCCGTCATCCAGCAGGCCCTGAACGCCTCCACCACACAACTCCAGTGGATCGCCACCCTCTTCATCCTGCCGACCGCCGCGCTCCTGCTGACCTTCGGAGTGCTCGGTGACATCTTCGGCCGTAAGAAGGTGTTCCTCGCCGGACTGGCTCTTGTCGTCGTCGGCTGTCTGGTCTGCCTCACCGCGAACGGTGTCGTGCAGCTCTGTGCGGGTCAGGCCCTCACCGGCTTCGGCACCGCCGCCCTGATGCCCTCCACGCTCGCCCTGCTCACCCACGTGCGCACCGACCGCAGACAGCGGACACAGGCCATCGCTCTGTGGACGGCCTCCCTCGGTCTCGGCCTCACGCTCGGCCCGCTGATCAACGGGCTCATCCTCGATCACACCTCCTGGCGGTGGATCTTCCTGCCCTGCGTGATCATCGGCGCCCTCGTCGCCGTGGCCGGCGCGTACCTGCTGACCGACTCCCGCGCCGACCGCGAACGCCACCTCGACCTCCCCGGCCAGCTCCTGGCCGTCGTCACCATCACCTCCCTCGTCTACGCGGTCATCCAGGGCGGCGTCACCGGCTGGGGCTCCGCCGAGGTCGTCATCGGATTCGTCGTCGCCGCCGCGGCCCTCGCCGCGTTCGTCGTCACCGAGCTGCGCTCCCCACACCCCATGCTCGACATGCGGCTCTTCTCCTCCCTCGCCTTCTCCGGCACCGCCGCCGTCATGTGCCTCACCCTCTTCGCCCAGGTCGGCCTCGTCTTCACCCTGAGCGAGTACTTCGGGCTCGTCCACCACGACTCCACCTTCGACATCGCCATCCGTCTCATCGCCCTCAACGGCTTCACCGTCGTCCTCGGCCCGCTGGTCGGACGCCTCATGGTCCGCACCACCCCCGGCCTCGTCCTGGTCGCCGGCCTCGTCGTGGGCGGCGTCGGCGCCCTCCTCGTCAGCACCTTCGACGCGTCCACCGGTGTCGCCGTCTCCGCGGCGGTCATCGGCATCCTCGGCATAGGCATCGCCCTGGCCACGGCCCCCATCACCACCATCGCCGTGAACAGCCTGCCGCCCCACCTCGCCCCCACCGCGGGCGCCGCCAACAGCGCCCTGCGCCAGATCGGCAGCGCACTCGGCCCAGCGGTCTTCGGTGTTCTGCTCACCAACCGCACCCTGAGCACCCTGCCGGGCCATCTCGCGGCCTCGGACCTCGGCGCTACCGACCGGGGCACGGTGCTGGGCATGGTCTCCGACGCCGGCATCCAGGCCGGTGCCTTCCTTCGCCTCTCCACCGGCCCGGCCACGGCCGAGGCCCGGGCTGTCTACGGAGCGAGCTTCACCAACGCGCTGCACACCTGCGCCCTCGTCGGAGGCGTCGGCATGCTGGCCGCCGCCGCCATGGCCCTGGTCACCATCGGTGTGCGCAAGACCGCGCACAACGCCGCCGCCGGCTCCTGACCGTTCCCGGCTCGGTCACCGATCGAGCCGTGGTTGCCCGCCCCGGGGCCGAAGCCGGTGGCCGGTCGTCCGAGGGTGCCGCGTCACCGGCATCCTCCCGTGGCAGCTCAGTGCGCCGGGTTGCCCGAAGAGGCAGCGGAGACGGGCTCCGCATGTCCTGGTTCCCGAGCCGAGCAGCGGACCTCAGCTACCGGGGCCGCGAGCAACAGGATGCCGTGCTGCTGCTCGTCGGCAGCCTGAAGTCGGGCGGCCGGCCCTCCAGCGCCGACGCCCGCCTCTACAAGGCACTGTCCATGCGGCTGCCCATGGCCGACATGATCGCCGCCTACGGCTCCGACGTGCACCAGATCCTCGGCGAGGAGATGGACGGACCCACCGGCTTCAACCAGCTCAAGATCGCGTGCCCTCGCAGGATGAGGAGCGGTCGGCCAGGCTGAAGGAGGAGCGACCCGGACACCGCGACGCGCGACAACGCGACCCTGATGCGGGAAGTGGCCACCAGGCTCGCCGAACGGTACGACTGTGCCGCCTGAAGCCACCTCCCACCCTTGCCGGTCCCTACACGCCACGCCAGCTCACGAACCCATGCCCTCCGCTCGCCGAGAGCCGTTCGCTGAACGGGTGCACCTCACCGGTCAGAGCCGCCACGCACAACGCCGCCGTTCCGCCGTCGAGCACGGTCCAGCGGCTCGTCCCGTGCGGCGTCTGCCTCCGGAAGACAGCCACCCGCCAGTCGTCGGGAGCGCCCTCGCGCAGCCAGAACGCGACATCGCTGCTCGCCGTGCCCGCGAAGGGCAGCAGCGGCGGCAGTGCGCCTCCCGGTAGAAGGGCGCCCAACTCCTCGCGGTCCCGGTCCGAAAGGGCGGGTTCCCCTCTGTCCAGGAGGTCCCCGTACGGTGAGCCGGGGACCGGCGGCGTGCTCACAGACAGGTACTCGTTGATCTCGCCGCCGCCGTACAACTCCACGAGCTCACGGTAGTCGGCGGGGAACACGAGGCCCGTCGTCCGCTCGATCAGCTTCCAGTCCACCGCGTCGCCGCCGGAGCCGGGCGGCGGGAGCAGCTCGCGCAGACGGGCGACGGCGGGGTGAGACATACGGGGGTTCCTTCCGCTTACAGTGGACGGCCAGGCTCACGGCTGCCCTGGTGGCAGAACGTCGGCGCCGGTGCGCCTGGCGATGGCGGGACCAGGTTCGCACCCAGTGCGTACACGCATGATCCGGCTCCCGGGAAAGCACGCGCGGGTGACCCGGTGGACCGATCTCCTCGACCAGGCGTTCCAGGCCGTCACCGACGCCGACGACGGCATCAGGCCGGCCCCTCGCAGCAGTCGTGGTCGATGTCGATTTCATGAACGGGACCATGAGGTGGGGATCATGGCCCCGCTGTACGGGTGGAGGCCGGGGGACGCGCGCCCGGGAACGTTCGATACGGAGGTTCCCACCCCCCACGAGCTCCGAGTCCTGACGCAGGATCAAGCAATGGCCACAGGTCTCGCTCGACTACCAGGTCAACGTGTGGGACCGATACAACTGGAACTCCGGTAAATCGACTACGTTCCCCGGCAGTATCACCATTTCCGACGATGACATGGAGCGGCTGCACAAGGTAGACCTCGCTCAGGAATTCGACATGCGCGGGTGGCAGCATCACCTACACCCAGGATGTGCACAGTGGCTCAGCGCCCAGAGTGGCACCGGCTGCCTCTGGGCCGCGAAGGGTCCTGCGGGGACGTCTCGCGCGGCGGCGAGGAGAACCGTTGAATGACCGGCCTGCCCTGCGGCCACGGCTGCTCGCGGGCCTCGGGGCCGCCCTGCTGCTCACCTCCTGTTCGAGCGCCGACGGGGGTGACCACCGGGCGACGGGCGGACGGGTCTCGCACTGGGGCAAGGACATGGGCGCCCCGGAGGCATCAGCGTTCATGAAGGTGGCGGTGCCCGAGAGCGCGACGGACCGCAGCACCGCACCCACCACCTGCTGCACCCACAAGCAGCGGCAGGCGTCACCGTCTGCTCGGCAGGGCGGCGACGCCGAACTCAAGGCGCTGATCACCGAGATCTACTCAAAGCTCGGCAACTCCCTACTTCAAGGGCTGACCTGGACTGATTCCTCCGTTGTCGTCCCCGATCGGGCTCGGAGTCGATCTGCTCCCGGCGGACCCACTGACGCGCCGTCTCGGACGCGCTGACGCGGAGCTTGCCCGCAGCAGCTTCCACCGCTGGCCCGCTCGGTCCCGTAGTCCGGGCGCGCCTCGAAGACCAAGCGCACCCGCCGCACGACGCCGCAGCTCACGGGACAGGGAGAGGAACGTGCCATGACTCGATCCCCTCGAAGAGTCGAGTCTCCGCCGGATCCGGAACGGTTCTTACCATCCGACCCCTCAGGCTCGCCTAGCCAAGGACGTACGTCTGGTCGCCAAAGTCGGCGACGATCTTCAGCTTGCCGCCGAGCGCCTTGACATAAGCGGCCAAAGTATCGACCTCACTGCGCTCCAGCTGGCCCTTCTCAATACGTGAGACGCGGGCCTGGGTGACACCCATGGCTTCGGCTACCTGAACTTGCGTGGTGTGCTGCCGCTTCCGCAGCTCGGCAAGGCGGTGGACTCGGGAGGCCAGGACCAGTGCCTGCGCCCCCTTCTGGATCCGGTCCTGCTCCGCGTCGGTGAAGGAGAACTCCTTGGTCAGGTCCTCCCACGAGACGGCCTGCGAGTCCTTGAGGTGCTCAGTCATCGTGCTCCGTCCTCTCCGTCGATTCGCTTGAGATGTTCCGCGTACGCCTGCTCTGCCTGAGGCACCGCACCGCGGTACCAGCCGGACCAGTTGCCGGCCTTGTCGCCACCGACCAGGATCACAGCCTGGCGGTCCGGGTCAAACACGAACAACAGCCGCACTTCCGTGGCCCCCGCTGAACCGGGGCGGAGCTCCTTGAGGTTCGGCAACGCCGAGCCCTTGATCGTGTCCACCAGAGGCCGACCTAACGCGGGGCCTTCCTCCTGCAGGGCGGTGACAGCCTGGCTGACCTGGATCAGGGTGTCGCGGTCAGTCCGGCGCAGAGCATGAAACCACGAAAGAGCCGGCTCGACCACAACGATCTTCCACGCCATGCATGTCACCCCATCTGCACTTTATTACATCTACAGCATACACCGCTGATGTAATAAGAGGGCTACCGCTCCTCCAGTCATCTCATCGAAGGCATGCGCCTGGGCCACTGCTCAGCTTCCTTGGCGCCGCCTTTCTCACAGTCGCTGTACGCGCCTGGTGAGCGGCGACCCGCCCTCCGGGCGGGAGGCAGCCGGCTACGACGAGAACACCTGTACACCGGCAGTGACCGCCTCCGGTCCCTCCACGGCGTTGCCACTCGGGAGCAAGCAATCTGCGGAGGTTCGGGCCGTCCAGCAACCCCGCCGCATAGGAGCCCCAAGAGCACGATGAGGGAGCGGTCCCTGACGCTGCCCGACAACTCGTCCCGCTCCCCCGCGCTGACGGCCTGGCCCATCGATCCGCCGGTACAGCCCCAAGCAGCCAGGCTCACGCGAGGGCCTCGGAGTGTAGGCGCCTCCGCTGCTGCTGGACCTGCGCCTGGAACAATCGCAGACCTCCTCAGAGAGCAGTCACACGCGTGAATCGGCCTGCCCCCGACGCACCGTCAAGCCGCCGCCGGACGGGTCCCCCTCCCGGCCACTCGGCCGAGCCGTGGCCGAGCAAATGATCGCGAAGGAGCACGAAGGCCCCCGCCGAGGCGGGGGCCTAGCCGTATCCGCAGGTCAAACGGGCGAACCGTTACCTCAGCACGGTGGGGCGGGTGGGACTCGAACCCACGGCCGACGGATTATGAGTCCGCTGCTCTAACCGGCTGAGCTACCGCCCCGTATCGGCGTGGCGCGTACACCTGTGCGCGCCGTCTGCCGCAGCATAGCCGGTCATACGATCTCTCGCTGCGGATGGTCGGCTTCGCGTGACCATGAAGACAGCGCTGCGTGCTGCCCGGTTCCGGCCTGCGGGAGATTGCCCCGAAAGAGTCGCGGCGGGGGCCCCGGCCGGGGCCGGGCGGGACGCGAAAAAGGGCCCCGAGAGGCCCTCTTCCGATCGCTCCCCCGACTGGACTCGAACCAGTAACCCTCCGGTTAACAGCCGAATGCTCTGCCAATTGAGCTACAGGGGATCGCGCTCCCCCGACTGGACTCGAACCAGTAACCTGCCGGTTAACAGCCGGCTGCTCTGCCAATTGAGCTACAGGGGATTGCTGCTGCGCCTCGAAACGTACCTGCCTGGCTGCTGCCGAGCGGCGCACGTTCGCTGCGACACATACATTAGCGCAAGCAGGGGGGTGCTCCGCCAATCGGTAGGGCCGGGGTGATCTCGGGTGCCCGTGGGTAGGCGGGCAGGCACACGTCGCACAGAGCGTAGGAAGGGTGGCAGCCATGCGGTACCGGCTCACGTTCATCGCCGGAGTGGCCCTCGGATACGTGCTCGGCACGCGGGCCGGGCGCGAGCGTTACGAGCAGTTGAAGCAGTCCGTGCAGCGGCTGGCCGAGAATCCGGCCGTACGCAACGCGGCGGAGTCCGCCGCGCAGGGCGGACGGGACTTCGCGGGCAAGGCCTACCACTCGGTGAGCGAGAAGGTGGGCGACAAGGTGCCCGCGTCGGTCTCCGGCCGGGTCCGGTCGCTGCGGGAGCGCAGCGGGCACAACGGCCACGGGGGCGACGACTGGGGCACCACCGACACCTGACGGACCCCGCGCCGGGTACCGGCACCTGACGGGCCCCGCGCCGGGTGCGCGGGAGACCCGGCGCGGCTCGTCCGGGGACGGGAGGGCGACGGAAGGGCGACCGGGACGGTGCCCGGTGTGACGCCCGATACGTGCCGGATACGTGCCGAATACGGCTCCCGGTGCCGGCCGGCTCCGCCGGTGCGGCAGAATCTCGGGTATGGGCATAGTCGCCGGCTTGGACAGTTCATCCGCTTTCACGCACATCGTCGTCTGCGACACGGACACCGGTGCGGTGCTGCGGCAGGGGTACGCCGCGCATCCCGTCGAGGCCAAGGCCACCGAGGTGGATCCGCAGGCGTGGCTGCTCTCCCTCGGTGAGGCGGCCTCCGGGGGCGTCCTCGAAGGTGTGGAGGCCATCGGTGTGTCCGCGCAGCAGCACGGGCTGGTGCCGCTGGACCGCCAGGGCAATCTCGTACGTCCCGCGCTGCTGGGCAACGACCGGCGGGCGCAGGCCTCCGCCGCGGACCTGATCGACGGGCTCGGCGGGCGGCAGGCGTGGGCCGAGGCCGTCGGGTCCGTACCGCAGGCCGCCCAGGCCGTCGCGAAGCTCCGCTGGCTGGCCCGTACCGAACCGGAGAACGCGCGGCACGTCGCCGCCGTCCTCCAGCCGCACGACTGGCTGGTGTGGCAGTTGCTGGGCCGGCCGGCCCGCCGGACCACCGACCGCGGCGCGGCCTCCGGTACCGGTTACTGGTCGGCGGGGTCCGGCTCCTACCGGCCCGATCTCGTGGAACTGGCGCTCGGCCACCAGGCCGCCCTGCCCGAGGTGCTGGGCCCGGCCGACACCGCCGGGACGACGCCCGAGGGGCTGCTGATCTCGGCGGGGACCGGCGAGATCATGGCCGCCGCCTTCGGGCTGGGGGTCGCGGCCGGTGACGCCGTGGTGTCGCTGGGCGCCTCCGGGTCGGTGATGGCCGTGCACCACGAGGCGCTGGCCGACCCGCGCGGGATGATCACCTCGTTCGCCGACGCGACCGGGATGCACCTGCCGGTGGTCCACACCTCGAACGCGGTACGCGCGCTGCGCGGCACCGCCGAGATGCTGGGCCTGGACGGCGGGCCGGAGGAGCTGTCGGAGCTCGCGCTGAAGTCGACGCCGGGCGCCTCGGGGCTCGTCCTGCTGCCGTACCTGGAGGGCGAGCGCACCCCGCGCCTGCCGCACGCGGCGGGGACGCTGAGCGGGCTGCGGCGCGAGTCGATGAGGCCCGAACACCTGGCGCGGGCCGCCTTCGAGGGCATGCTGTGCTCCCTGACCGACGCGCTGGACGTGCTGCGCGACCGGGGGGTGGAGGTGCGGCGGGTGTTCCTGCTGGGCGCGGCGGCCGAGCTGCCCGCGGTACGGGCCCTGGCCCCCGCGGTGTTCGGTACGCAGGTCGTCGTACCGCAGCCCGAGCAGTACGCGGCGCTGGGCGCGGCCCGCCAGGCGGCGTGGGCGCTGGGGGTCTCGCGCGGGACGCTCGATCCGCGTACGCCTCCGGCCTGGCGGGGCGCGGCGGCGCAGGTGCTGGAACCCGGGGACGAGGTGGCGGTGGGCCGGGCCGTGCGCCAGCAGTACGCGGCGACGCGGGACCAGATCCACCCGGGGGCGTTCGGGGCCGGGGACACGGTCTGACGGGCCCGGCCCCTGGGGCATCACCCTGGTTTTGACCGGGGTTTGGGGAAAAGCGATGGAAGTCGTGGCGCCGTGTACCGCAGGATGGACCGGCCTCTGCCCTTCGCCGACTCCGAGAGACACGTGTGCTCATAACACTCCTGCGGGCTTTTCTGGGCCCGTACAGAAAACCGATTCTGCTGCTGGTGGCACTCCAGTTCCTCCAGACCTGCGCCAGCCTCTACCTGCCCAGCCTCAACGCGGACATCATCGACAACGGTGTCGTACGGGGGGACACGGGCTACATCCTGGAGTTCGGCGGCGTGATGATCGCCGTCAGCGTCGTCCAGGTCGTCTGCAACATCGGCGCGGTGTACTTCGGCGCCCGTACCGCGTCCGCGCTCGGTCGCGACGTGCGGGCGTCGGTCTTCGCCCGGGTGCAGTCCTTCTCGGCGCGTGAGGTGGGGCGGTTCGGCGCGCCTTCGCTGATCACCCGGACGACCAACGACGTCCAGCAGATCCAGATGCTCGTCCTGATGACGTTCACGCTGATGGTGTCGGCCCCCATCATGTGCGTCGGCGGCATCGTGATGGCGCTCGGCCAGGACGTCCCGCTGTCGGCGGTGCTGCTGGCGGTGGTGCCGGTGCTGGGGATCGCGGTGAGCCTCATCGTGAAGCGCATGCGGCCGCTGTTCCGCACGATGCAGACCCGGCTGGACACGGTGAACCGGGTGCTGCGCGAGCAGATCACCGGTAACCGGGTCATTCGCGCCTTCGTCCGCGACGCCTACGAGGAGAAGCGTTTCCGCGGCGCCAACACCGAGCTGACCGCCGTCGCCCTGTCGACCGGCCGGCTGATGGCGCTGATGTTCCCGACGGTGATGACGGTGGTGAACGTCTCGTCCGTCGCCGTGATCTGGTTCGGCGCGCACCGCATCGACAGCGGCGGGATGGAGATCGGCGCGCTGACCGCGTTCATCGCGTACCTGATGCAGATCGTCATGTCGGTGATGATGGCCACCTTCATGTTCATGATGGTGCCGCGTGCCGAGGTCTGCGCCGAGCGCATACAGGAGGTCCTGGGCACGGATTCGAGCGTGGTCCCGCCGAAGGACCCGGTCACCGAGCTGCGGACCCATGGACATCTGGAGATACGGGGCGCCGAGTTCCGCTACCCGGGCGCCGAGGAACCGGTGCTGCGGGCGGTGGACCTGGTGGCGCGCCCCGGTGAGACGACCGCGGTCATAGGGTCCACGGGCAGCGGGAAGTCGACGCTGCTCGGGCTCGTACCGAGGCTGTTCGACGCGACCGGCGGCGATGTGCTCGTCGGCGGCAGGGACGTGCGGACCCTGGACCCGGCGCTGCTGGCGGAGTCGGTGAGCCTGGTCCCGCAGAAGCCGTACCTCTTCTCCGGGACGGTCGCCACGAACCTGCGGTACGGGAATCCCGACGCCACCGACGAGGAGCTGTGGCACGCCCTGGAGGTGGCCCAGGCGAAGGAGTTCGTGGAGCGGCTGGAGCACGGTCTGGACGCCCCGATCGCGCAGGGCGGCACCAATGTCTCCGGCGGCCAGCGGCAGCGGCTCGCCATCGCGCGGACGCTGGTGCGGCGGCCGGAGATCTACCTCTTCGACGACTCCTTCTCGGCCCTGGACTACGCGACGGACGCGGCACTGCGCGCCGCCCTGTCACGGGAGACGGCCGGGGCGACCGTGGTGATCGTGGCGCAGCGGGTGTCCACGATCCGTGACGCCGACCGGATCCTGGTGCTGGACGAGGGCCGCGTCGTCGGCACGGGCAGCCACCGCGAACTGATGGACGGCAACGAGACCTACCGGGAGATCGTTCTCTCCCAGCTGACGGAAGCGGAGGCCGCCTGATGGCAGGACCGGGCGGACGGGCGGCCATGGGGCCCGCCGAGCGTTCCGCGGACTTCAAGGGGTCGGGCAAGCGGCTGCTGGGGCGGTTCAGCAAGGAGAAGTCCTCGCTGTACCTGATGCTGGCGGCCGGCACGCTGAGCGTGGCGCTCTCGGTGGTCGGGCCGAAGATCCTCGGCCGCGCCACCGACCTCATCTTCGCCGGGGTCGTCGGCCGGCAGATGACGGCGGGAACGACGAAGGAGCAGGCCGTCGACGGCCTGCGCGAACACGGCGACGGCGGGCTCGCCGACATGCTGAGCGGGGTGGACTTCGTCCCCGGCCACGGCATCGACTTCGGCGCGGTGGGCGACGTCCTGCTGATGGCACTGGCGGTGTACGTCGGCGCGGGGCTGCTGATGCTGGTCTCCTCCCGGGTGTCGATCCGGGTCATCAACCGGGTCGTCTTCCAGCTCCGCGAGGACCTCCAGACGAAGCTGGCGCGGTTGCCGCTGTCGTACTTCGACCGGCAGAAGCGCGGTGAGGTGCTGAGCCGGGCGACCAACGACATCGACAACATCTCGCAGACGCTCCAGCAGACGATGGGCCAGCTGGTCAACTCCCTGCTGACCATTGTCGGCGTGCTGTTCATGATGTTCTGGATCTCGCCGCTGCTCGCCCTGGTGGCGCTGGTCACCATCCCGCTCTCGGTGCTGGTCGCGGCGCGGGTCGGGAAGCGGTCGCAGCCGCAGTTCGTGGCGCAGTGGCAGGTGACGGGCAAACTCAACGCGCACATCGAGGAGATGTACACCGGTCACGCCCTGGTGAAGGTCTTCGGGCGGCAGGAGGAGTCCGCGAAGGACTTCGCCGAGCAGAACGACGCGCTGTACGAGGCGGGCTTCAAGGCCCAGTTCAACAGCGGGATCATGCAGCCGCTGATGATGTTCGTGTCCAACCTGAACTATGTGCTGGTCGCGGTCGTCGGCGGGCTGCGGGTGGCGTCCGGCACGCTGTCGATCGGTGACGTGCAGGCGTTCATCCAGTACTCGCGGCAGTTCTCGATGCCGCTGACGCAGGTCGCCTCGATGGCCAACCTGCTCCAGTCGGGCGTCGCGTCGGCCGAGCGGGTCTTCGAACTGCTGGACGCCGAGGAGCAGGGGCCGGACCCGGTACCGGCCGAGTCGCCGAAGGAGCCGCTCGGCAGCGTCTCGCTGGAGAAGGTGTCCTTCCGTTACGACCCGGAGAAGCCGCTCATCGAGGACCTGTCGCTGAGCGTGGAGCCCGGTCACACGGTCGCGATCGTCGGCCCGACCGGCGCCGGGAAGACGACCCTGGTCAATCTGCTGATGCGGTTCTACGAGGTGACGGGCGGCCGGATCACCCTGGACGGGGTGGACGCGTCGAAGATGTCGCGGGACGGACTGCGTTCCGGCATAGGGATGGTGCTCCAGGACACCTGGCTGTTCGGCGGCACGATCGCGGAGAACATCGCGTACGGCGCGTCGCGCGAGGTCACCCGCGAGGAGATCGAGGAGGCGGCGAAGGCGGCCCACGCCGACCGCTTCGTGCGCACCCTGCCCGACGGGTACGACACGGTCATCGACGACGAGGGGTCGGGGGTCAGCGCGGGCGAGAAGCAGTTGATCACCATCGCGCGGGCGTTCCTGTCGGACCCGGTGATCCTGGTGCTGGACGAGGCCACCAGCTCGGTGGACACCCGTACCGAGGTGCTGATCCAGAAGGCGATGGCCCGCCTGGCGCACGGCCGTACGAGCTTCGTGATCGCCCACCGGCTCTCCACCATCCGGGACGCGGACGTGATCCTGGTGATGGAGAACGGGTCGATCGTCGAACAGGGCACGCACGACGAGCTGCTGGCGTCCGACGGCGCCTACGCCCGGCTGTACGCGGCGCAGTTCGCCGCGGCACCGGCCGAGGTGGACTGACCGGGCGCGGACACGCCGGCCGGCTCCGGGCTCGGTCCTGACGGCCACGGAGCCGGCCGGCGCGGTCCCGGGTTCGGTCCCGGGCTAAGTCCCGGGGTCGGGCCCGGCTCAGTCCAGGTAGCCGCGGAGCTGGTCGGCGTAGGCGTGGTCCCGCAGCCGGGCGAGGGTCTTGGACTCGATCTGGCGGATGCGTTCGCGGGTCACGCCGAAGATCCGGCCGATCTCCTCCAGGGTGCGGGGCTGTCCGTCGTCCAGGCCGTAGCGCAACTGGACCACCTTGCGCTCGCGTTCACCGAGGGTGGAGAGCACCGCCTCCAGGTGTTCGCGCAGCAGCAGGAAGGCCGCCGACTCGACGGGTGAGGGCGCGTCGCCGTCCTCGATGAGGTCGCCGAAGGCCACGTCGTCCTCCTCGCCGACGGGGGCGTGCAGGGAGACGGGTTCCTGGGCGAGGCGCCGGACCTCCACGACGCGTTCGGGGGTCAGGCCGAGCTGGGCGGCGACCTCCTCGGCGCCCGGCTCGTGGCCGCGTTCCTGGAGCAGTCGGCGCTGGACGCGGACGACCCGGTTGATCAGCTCCACGACGTGCACCGGGACCCGTATGGTGCGGGCCTGGTCGGCGAGGGCGCGGGACATCGCCTGGCGGATCCACCAGGTGGCGTACGTGGAGAACTTGTAGCCCCGGGTGTAGTCGAACTTCTCGACGGCCCGGATCAGTCCGAGGTTCCCCTCCTGGACCAGGTCGAGCATGGTCAGCCCCCGCCCGGCGTACCGTTTCGCCACCGAGACGACGAGGCGGAGGTTGGCCTCGATGAGCCGGCGTTCGGCCGTCCGCCCCAGGACGACCAGTTGGTCCAGGTCGCGGGCGAGCCGGTCATCCGGGCCGGGGGTCCGGGCGAGGCGCTCCCCGGCGAAGAGTCCGGCCTCGACGCGGCGGGCGAGCTCGACCTCCTCGGCGGCGGTGAGCAGCGGGATGCGGCCGATCTCGCGGAGGTACTGGCGGAAGAGGTCGGACGAGGGGCCGCCGGGCTCCGGTCGGCCGCGCGGCTCGGGCGCGTCCACCGGCTCCTCCAGCACCGGTCCGGGCGCGGCCGTGTTCTCCGGGTGGCGGGCGGCCCGGTTCTGCGCGGGGATGGCCGGGATGTGCTCGGTCGTCGTCACGGTCCGGGTCTGCACGGGGGCGACCTCCAGGTGAGCGGCCCCTCTCAGCGCCCGTACCAGGTCCGGGCAGGCTCACGACGCCCTGCCCGGAGCGCCGTACAGGCCTGGGGTACCGCCACCAGTGTGGGGTACGACACATCGCCGCCACGAGGGGCGTGCGGTGACTTTCTGGCCCCGGCGGGTGACGGGGCGCGGCCGCCCGGAGCGCGGCGGCGCCGGGACCACGTGGTCGGCTCGGGGCAGGGTGCCGCCGGGACGACCTGGTCGGCTCAGAGCGCCGCGGCGCCGTGGCTGCGCAGGGACTCGGCGTACTGCTGGAGGACCCACACCTCGTTCTGCGCGGCGGCGAGGTGGTCCGGGGCGACGTTGTGCCCGAGGCGGGCGAGGCTGCCCTGGACGTCGTGGATCCTGCGGTCCACGGCGCGCAGCCGCACGTGGACGAGCTGCATGCCGGCGTACGTCTCGTCGATGGACTTGCCGTGGAACACCTCCACGGCCAGCTCGGTGACGAGGTTGCGCACGGTGTCGTCCGGGGCGGCGTCCAGGACGGCGGCGAGGTAGTCGCGGGTCTCGGCCAGGCCCTGTTCGGTGCCGCCCGCCTCCGCGACGCACCGGCGCACCGCCGCGTACGGCGGGGCGGTGAACTCGTCCTCCCCGTAGGCGTCGAAGGCCGGGGAGACCAGAGCGGGCTTCTGGAGGGCGAGCTTGAGCAGTTCCCGCTCGGTGCGGTGGGCGGGGCTGCGGAGGTTGAGCGCGGGGCCGGAGGGCGCCCTCGGGGCGGGCTCCTGCTGCCGGGCGGGACCGCCGCGCGAGGGGCCGCCGGGCTGGGGTCCGCGCTCACCCCGGTCGCGGGCCCAGCGGGCGAGCTGGCCGACCCGCTTGACGACGAACTGGGTGTCGAGGATGCCCAGCAGCCCGGCCAGCTGGACGGCGACCTCGTGCTGCGAGGAGCTGTTCTTGATCCGGGCCACCACGGGCGCCGCCTCGTCGAGCGCGGCGGCGCGGCCCGCCGGGGTCTCCAGGTCGTAGCGGCCGACGATCTGGCGGAGCGCGAACTCGAAGAGCGGGGTGCGGGGTTCGACCAGGTCGCGGACGGCGTCGTCGCCCTTGGCGAGGCGCAGGTCGCACGGATCCATGTTGTCGGGGGCGATCGCGATGTACGTCTCGGCGGCGAACTTCTGGTCGTCCTCGAAGGCGCGCAGGGCGGCCTTCTGCCCGGCGGCGTCGCCGTCGAAGGTGAAGATCACCCGGGCGCTGCCGTTGTCCATCAGGAGCCGGCGCAGGATCTTGATGTGGTCGTTGCCGAAGGAGGTGCCGCAGGTGGCGATGGCGGTGGTGACCCCGGCGAGGTGGCAGGCCATGACGTCGGTGTAGCCCTCGACGACGACGGCCCGGCTGGCCTTGGCGATGTCCTTCTTGGCCAGGTCGATGCCGTAGAGCACCTGGGACTTCTTGTAGATCGCGGTCTCGGGGGTGTTGAGGTACTTCGGGCCGTTGTCGTCCTCGCGCAGCTTGCGGGCGCCGAAGCCGACGGTGTCCCCGGAGGTGTCGCTGATCGGCCACATCAGCCGGCCCCGGAAGCGGTCGATGGGGCCGCGCCGGCCGTCCTGGGAGAGCCCGGAGGAGATGAGCTCCCGGTCGGTGAAGCCCTTGCCGCGCAGATAGCGGGTGAGGTGGTCCCAGCCGGCCGGGCTGTAGCCGACGCCGAAGTGGGCGGCGGCGTCCTGGTCGAAGCCGCGCTCCGCGAGGAAGCGGCGGCCGGTCTCGGCCTCGGGGCCGTTCAGCTGCTCGCGGTAGAAGTCGGCGGCGATCTTGTGCGCCTCGACCAGCCGGATGCGCTCGCCGCGCTGGTGGGAGGGGTTGTAGCCGCCCTCCTCGTACCGCAGGGTGATGCCCGCCTGCCCGGCGAGGCGCTCGACCGTCTCGGAGAAGGTGAGGTGATCGATCTTCATCACGAAGGCGATCGTGTCGCCGCCTTCCTGGCAGCCGAAGCAGTGGAAGAGGCCCTTGCTCGGACTGACCTGGAAGGAGGGGGACTTCTCGTCGTGGAAGGGACACAGGCCCTTGAGGTTGCCGCCCCCGGCGTTACGCAGCTGGAGGTACTCGGAGACCACGGCGTCGATCGGGACCGCGTCCCGGACCGCCTTCACGTCGTCGTCATTGATCCTGCCTGCCACGTGTGAAGTCTACGGGTCGGCCCCCGGTCCCCGGAGGGACGGCCCGGCCGGGGTGCCGCCCGGGTGCGCGGCGCCCCGGCCGGGGCTCGTACCAGGGCTCAGATCAGGGAGTCCAGCGGCACCGACGGGTCACCCAGGGCCTCGGGGTCCGTCTCCCGGCCGCCCCGGATGAGGCGCTGGATGCCGTCGGTGACATCCCACACATTCACGTTCATCCCGGCGAGCACCCGCCGGTCCTTCAGCCAGAACGCGATGAACTCCCGCTTGCCCGCGTCCCCGCGGATCACCACCTGGTCGTACGAGCCCGGCGGCGCCCAGCCCGAGTACTCCAGCCCCAGGTCGTACTGGTCGGAGAAGAAGTACGGCACCCGGTCGTACACCACGTCCTGGCCGAGCATGGCGCGGGCGGCGGCCGGGCCGCCGTTCAGGGCGTTCGCCCAGTGCTCGACGCGCAGCCGGGTGCCGAACAGCGGGTGCTCCACGGACGCGATGTCCCCGGCGGCGAAGATGTGCGGGTCCGAGGTGCGCAGCGAGGTGTCCACGGCGACCCCGCCGCCGTGCTCCGGGGCGGCCATGTCGAGCCCGGCGGCCTCCGCGAGCGCGGTGCGCGGGGCGGCGCCGATCGCGGCGAGCACGTCGTGGGCGGGGTGCTCCTCCCCGGTGTCGGTACGGGCCGCGAGGACCAGGCCGTCCTGGCCGGTGATCTCGGTGAGGCGGGCGCCGAAGTGGAAGCGGACGCCGTGCGCGGTGTGCAGATCGGTGAAGATCTGGCCCAGCTCGGGCCCGATGACGTGGTGCAGCGGGGTGGCCGCGGGCTCGACGACGGTGACCTCGGCGCCGTATCCCCGGGCGGCCGCGGCGACCTCCAGGCCGATCCAGCCGCCGCCCGCGATCACCAGGTGGCCGTTGTCGCGGCCGAGGGCGGACAGCACGTGGCGCAGCCGGTCGGCGTGGGCGAGCCGGCGCAGGTGGTGGACGCCGACCAGGTCGGTGCCGGGGATGTCGAGGCGGCGCGGTTCGGCACCGGTGGCCAGGAGCAGCTTGTCGTAGTGGACGACGGTGTTGTCACCGAGGTGCACCGAGCGGCCGGCCCGGTCGATGGAGGTGACCACCTGGCCGAGGTGGAGCTCGACGTCGGCGCGCGCGTACCAGGCCGTCTCGTGGACGAAGACGCCGTCCCGCTCCTCCTTCCCGGTCAGGTACCCCTTGGACAGGGGCGGCCGTTCGTACGGATGGTCGCGCTCGTCGCCGATCAGGATCACGCGGCCCGTGAACCCTTCCTCGCGGAGTGTCTCGGCCGCCTTCGCTCCTGCCAGTCCACCGCCGACGATGACGAACGTCCGGTTTGCGTCGACCACTTGAAGCCTCCTCGGTGCTGTGCTGCGCGGCGCCACCACCTGCGAGCGTCCCGCACGCGGCGTGATGGCGAAAGGGGGTGTGCCCCGATCAGGTCACGTCCGGGGCCCGTCGCCGGTGCCCCGGGTCATGTGACCCGGTCATGTTCCAGTCTGCCGGGTGCCGGTGAGCGACCGGTGCAGGGTGCGGGCCGAGGCGTCCGTGAGGGCGGCGATCTGGTCGACGAGGACCCGTTTGCGTGCCCGGTCGTCGGGGGCCGCGGTGAACAGCGCGCGGAACTGGGGCTCCAGGCCGTCCGGTGCGCGGGCGGTGAGCGCGGCGGCGAGTTCGGCGATGACGATCCGCTGGTCGGCGCGGAGCACCTCCTGCTCGGCGCGCTGCATGACGTAACGGTCGGCGACGGCCTTGAGCACGGCGCACTCGTTGCGGACGTGGGCGGGGACGACCAGCTCGGCTCCGTACCGGGTGAGCGGGCCGGGGCCGTACGCCTGGTGGGTGGCCGTCTCGGCGGCCTGGCAGAAGCGGCCGATGAGCTGGCTCGTGGCGTCCTTGAGTCCGGCCTGGGCGACCGCCGAGCCGTCGTAGCCGTGCGGCCACCACTCCTGGGCGACGAGCCGGTCCAGGGCGTCGGCCAGCTCCGCCGGGTCGGTGCCGGCGGGGACGTACCGTCCGACCGCGACGCCCCAGATCTCCTCGCGCTCCGTGGCGTCGAGGAGCCGGGCCGGGTCGATGTGCCCGGCGTGCAGCCCGTCCTCGAAGTCGTGCACGGAGTACGCCACGTCGTCGGACCAGTCCATGACCTGGGCCTCGAAGCAGGTACGTCCCTCCGGGGCGCCCTCGCGGACCCACGCGAAGACCGGCAGGTCGTCCTCGTACACCCCGAACTTGGGCGAGTCCGGGTCGCTCGGGTGCCCGGCGCGGGGCCAGGGGTACTTGGTGGCGGCGTCCAGGGCGGCCCGGGTCAGGTTGAGGCCGACGCTGACGAGTTCGCCGCCACGGGGGTCGCGGACGAACCGCTTGGGCTCCAGCCGGGTCAGCAGGCGCAGCGACTGGGCGTTGCCCTCGAAGCCGCCGCAGTCGGACGCGAAGTCGTTCAGCGCCTGTTCGCCGTTGTGCCCGAAGGGCGGGTGGCCCATGTCGTGGGCGAGGCAGGCGGTCTCGACCAGGTCGGGGTCGCAGCCGAGCGCGGCCCCGAGTTCCCGGCCGACCTGGGCGCACTCCAGGGAGTGGGTGAGCCGGGTGCGGGGGCTGGCGTCCCAGGCCGTGCCCCGGGTGCCGGGGGTGACCACCTGGGTCTTGCCGGCGAGCCTGCGCAGGGCGGCGGAGTGCAGCACCCGGGCGCGGTCGCGCTGGAACGCGGTGCGGCCGGGCCGTTTGTCGGCCTCGGCGTCCCAGCGTTCGGTGTCCTCGGCGCGGTAGGAGACGGCGCCGTGTTCCGCGGCGCCGCGCTCCTGGATGTCCCGGGTGTCGTACGTACCGTCCATGGACCCGACAGTAACGGCCTTCCCGTGGCGGGCGGCGGAGCCGCAGGGGCGCGGGCCACGCTCCGGGGCGGTGGGGGCGGCGGAGGGCTCGGACGGCGGGTGCGTCGCCGGCCCGGGGTGCGCCGCCGGCCCGGGGTGCGTCGTCGGCCCGGGGTGCGTCGTCGGTCACACGGCCGGTGGCGAACCCTTTCCGTGCCCCGCCCGTCCCTGTCCCTGAGGCATCGGTGGACGTGAGGGGGGTGCCGCATGGGGTCGGTGACGTGGCGGGGGCCGGCGGTCGCGGGACGGCTGAGGGCTCTACGGCCCCGGCTGCCGCGGACCCGGCGGGGCCGGCGGCGGCTGGTGCGGGCCGTGATGCTCGCCTGTGTGGCGGCCCTGCTGCCCGCGACCTGGCTGCACACGGTGGCCGACGCCCGGGTGCGCACCACGGCCGACGCGCCGGCCCAGCAGGTGGCCGTGGTGTTCGGCGCGGGGCTGTGGCAGGGCAGGCCGTCGCCGTACCTCGCGCACCGGCTGGACGCGGCGGCCGAGCTGTACCGCACCGGCAAGGTGAAAGTGGTGCTGGTCACTGGGGACAACAGCCGTGTGGAGTACGACGAACCGGACGCCATGCGCACGTATCTCACCGAGCACGGCGTGCCGGACGGACGGATCGTCAGCGACTACGCCGGGTTCGACACCTGGGACTCCTGTGTCCGGGCCAAGAAGATCTTCGGCGTCGACCGGGCGGTGCTGGTGAGCCAGGGCTTCCACATCCGGCGGGCCATCGCCCTGTGCCGGTCGGCCGGGATCGACGCGTACGGGGTCGGGGTCGACGCCGTCCACGACGCGACCTGGTACTACGGCGGCACCCGGGAGGTGTTCGCGGCGGGAAAGGCGGTCCTGGACCTGGTGTTCCAACCGGATCCGCACTTCCTCGGGCCCCGCGAGCCGGGCGTGACCGAGGCGCTGGCGGCGACCGAGCCCGCCGAGCCCGCGGGGGTGGACGGGGCGGGTTGAGGCCCCGGGATCACGGGGTGCCCGGTCCGGGGCGAGGGTGCCGGGCGAGCCAGTCGCCCCCGGGGACGGGCGTGCCACCGGTGCGCAGGGAGCGCGTCACGGCGGCGCCCGCGAGGTAGACCCAGGCCCGGACCGGGCGGGCCGGGTCGGCCCGGACATCCGCGCGGTGCGGGCCGTCCGGGACGTACAGCCCGTCCGAGGCATCCGGCCCGTCCGGTCCCGGAACCACGGGCCGGGCCACCCGTTCGTACAGGTTGCGAGGGCTACCGGGGCCTAGGTACCCCTCCAACTCGTCCAGCAACGCAAGCAGTTCGCCGTACGCGCCCGGCGCGGCGGTGACGAGCGCGCCGCGCACCTCGCCGGGCCCCTCCACGGCGTACGGGTACCCGGGACCGTGGTACAGGAGCGCGCCCGGCAGCACCGCCGGGCACTGTCCTCGGACACGGCCGGTGAGAAAGCGCTCGTGGTTCCGTTCGCCGGGGAGCAGCGTCCCGTAGACGAAGAACGGCAGGCCGTCCTCGGTCACAGGGCGGCCGGGGGCGCCGTCTCGGCCGCCACCCAGGCCAGGTAGCGGGCGCTGCCGCGCACGACGGGGGTGGCGATGACCTCCGGGGTGTCGTAGTCGTGCGCGACCATGAGGTGGGCCTCCAGTTCGTCGTACCGCAGGGCCGTGGTCTTGAGCGTCACCTGCCACTCCTGGGCGGTCTCCACGGCGTCCTGCCACCGGTAGACGGAGGTGACGGGCCCGGAGACCTGCGCGCAGGCGGCGAGTCGCGCCTCCACCGCGCCCCGGGCGAGCTCCCGGGCCTTGTCCTCGCTGTCCGTGGTGGTCAGTACGCTCAGCCATGCGGGCTCGGTCATGCGTCTCTCCTCGGTGCGGCCGGTGTGTGTCCCGACGATTGTCCGTCGCCGCGTCAGCCTCCGTACGAGCGCCGCGCCTTGACCCACGCGACCGGCGGCCGCACCGGCGTCCCGGACGGGGCGAACCCCACACACGTTGCTAGCGTGCACGAGTAAGGGGCTACGCCATGGGTCGCCAACGGGCGGGGAGTTGATCGGTGAACGTGCGTACCGACACGTCGGCGGCGCCGACGCACGGCACCAGACGGAAGAAGATCGCGCTCGCCGCTCTGGGCGCCCTGGTGGTCGCCGGAGCGGCGGTCGCCCTCTTCCTGCCGGACCGGGAACCGGCCCTCTCCATACCCGACCGGGTATGCGCGGAAGCCGTACCCAGTACCCACGTGAAGGCCCTGCTGCCCAAGAAGGGTGAGGCCTTCGAGGAGGAGCGAGCCTACAACTTCTTCACCGGCGCGACGCCGAAGGGCCTGGGCAAGTGCGACCTGTCCGGCGGCGGACGGATCTTCGAGATCAGTTACAGCAGGATCCAGGAGCGTGAGTACGACCGCGAATGGGTGCGGGGTCTCGCGTCGAAGCCCGGCCACCACCCGATCACGTGGGGAGCGGCCGGAGGATATGTCACTCGTAACAACGCCGCGCTGTTCGTCGACTGCCCGAACCCGAAGCGCATGAACCTCATGGGAATCTCGGTCGGTATCGGAGGCGGCCCCGAAACCGAGGACCCGGCGACCATGGCGGAACTGTCCGCGCTGGCGGCCGACATCGCCCGCGCGGTCACCCGCGACATCGAACTGTGCAAAGGCGCCGAGGACCTCCCCGACGGGAACCCGACCATCGGCTGACCCTCTCACACCACCACACCCACAGCCCCAGCCCCGTTCCGGCCCCGCCGCCGTTCCCAGGACGGCGGCGGAGGGGCGGTCGTGGGAATCGGCCACGGCCGGCACCCCTACCGTGGCCCCATGACGACTCCCGCCTTCCCGCCGTACGTCGAGATGGACGGCCGCCCCGCGACCGCCGAGGATCTGCGGATCCCCGCCTTCGCCGGGTTCGGCCACTTCACCGCCCTCCAGGTCAGGGACCGGGCGGTACGCGGCCTCTCCCTCCACCTGGACCGGCTGGACGCGGCCAACCGCGAGCTGTTCGGCGTCCCCCTGGGCGGGGACCGGGTGTGCGCGCTGATCGGGCACGCGCTCGACGGCGCGGGCGTACGGGACGCGTCGGTCCGGGTGCACGGCTACGCGCCGCCGGACCGCCCGGAGACCGCCGTGATGGTGACGGTGGGCGAACCGGCCCGGCCCTCCCCGGACCCATGGGCCCTGATGTCCGTCCCGTACGCGCGCGCCGTGGCGCCGGTGAAGCGGCCCGGCGAGTTCGGGCAGACCTACTACCGGCTGCGTGCCCTGCGGGCGGGCTTCGACGAGGCGCTGCTGACGGCCACGGGCGGGGTGGTGACCGAAGGGGCGACGACCAACGTCGGTTTCTGGGACGGTACTTCGGTGGTCTGGCCGGATGCTCCCGCGCTGACCGGGGTGACCATGGCGCTGCTGGAGGACGGCTTGGCGCGTACCGGCCGGGTGAGCGTGCGGCGGCCGGTGACACTGGAGGATCTGGGCGCGTACCAGGCGGTGTTCGTCTGTAGTTCGCGGGGCGTCGTCCCCGTCCACCGGATCGACGACCGGGCCTTCGCGGTGGACGAGGCACTGATGAGGGACCTGGACCGGACGTACGAGGACGCACCTCGGACGGAGGTGTGACCGTGCCGGACCATGGCGCCATGCGGATCCGTATCGAGGCGACGGAGCTCCCGGGCCTCCGTTGCTCCCCCGGCCCCGGCTCCCCCGTCTACGACAACGTCCACGTCGGCGTGCAGCGCAAGGACCGGCCCGGGGAGCTGTACGGCCCGCACCCGGGCGACGCCCCGTCCGCCGTCTGGACCCTGGACTGCGCGGCGGTGGTCACCGAGGACGGCGTCGAGGTGTCGGGGCCGTACGTCCAGGACCGGCTGGGCGGGCGCTTCGTCTATCTGTCCTGGGGGACGGTGGACGCGACAGGCCTCTTCAGCATGTTCCGGCGGGCCAAGCTGATGCTGGCGGACGTCGACCCGGAGGTCCTCGCCGCCGCCGCCCGGACCGGCCGTCTCACCGCCCGGCTGCGGCTGAGCGACGAGGCGGGGCATCCGCGGTGCGCCCGGGTGCGTCCACCGGACATCGTGTGGTCCGCCACGGGCGGGGCATGACTTCGCCCCCACCGGCCCGGGGGGGGTGAGCCGGTGGGGGCGATCGCCGTGGGGCGGCGGGGGGATGCCGTCCCGTGGGGGGTGTCTACCGTGTGCCCGTCACAGGTCCCGCCACACATGTGACGTGCATCACATTGAGTGGTGAGGTCGTCACCCGATCGGCACCTCCCTGGTCGGACGGCCGCCACGAGGGCCGCGACCTGCGAAGGATCATGACCCGGGGTCCGTTCCCCAGGGCCGTACGGGTGAAAGCTGACCGCCCGTCAACATGCGGCGGGCTCCCGGCGCCCGTTGTCTCGGAGGCAGGACCCATCCGTCTGCCCGGAGGACTTCCATGCGCAGCCCCGCCCGCCTCGTGACCGGTACCGCCGCCGCGGCCCTCACCGCCGCCGCGCTCGGCCTCACCACCGCGCCGTCCGCGTACGCGGACGGACTCGGCAGGGGGCCGGCGCTCACCGCGGCGACGGCCGCACCGGACGCCGGGGAGTGCCTGGACTCCCTCACGGCCGAGGACGCCGAGGCCTTCTGCGACGACGGGGCGGTGCTGGACGAGGAGGCGGCCGCGGAACTGGCCGCCGGATCGTCCGCCTGGTCCGGTACGGGCGACGAGGGCGACTCCCCCACGGGGACGAACGCGGG
This sequence comes from Streptomyces halstedii, assembly GCA_000720535.1. Classification (GTDB taxonomy): domain Bacteria; phylum Actinomycetota; class Actinomycetes; order Streptomycetales; family Streptomycetaceae; genus Streptomyces; species Streptomyces halstedii. The sequence goes on along the minus strand of JOAZ01000004.1, from coordinate 256,258 downwards.
GGCGGACCTGGGGGCGAACGCCGGGACAAGCCCGGGGACGAATCCGGGAGCGAAGCCCGGGACCCGTCCCCTGCCGGTGCCCCCGCCGGGCACCGACCCCGAACCGGGCCGGCCGCCCTCCGAGCCGCCGGTGACCCGGCCCGCGCCCACCACCCCCACCGACCGGCCCTCCGGCCACGTCAGGACCGGGGTCGGCGGAAGCGCCGCCCCCGACACCGCCCAGCTCGCGGTGGGCGGCGGCCTCCTCGGCGCGGCGGCCGTCGGTGGTGTGTGGCTCGCGCGCCGGAGCCGCGCGGACGGCACACGGAGCGCCTGACCGGCCGGCCCGCGAGGACGAGACATGGACCGTGGAACGCTCGGCGCCAGGGCCTGGACGGCGGGGATCGTCGCACTGTGCGGGCTCTGGCTGGTCCAGAGCGGTGCGGCGGACCGGACGGTCGCACCCCAGCCGGCCGCCGCGCAGGCCTTCGAGGCGGACCCGGGGCCGAGGGCGGGTTCCACGGTCGCCGCGCCCCTGCGGGCCGCCGAGCCCGTCCGTATCCGCATCCCGCGCATCGAGGTGGACGCGCCCCTGACCCGGCTCGGCCTGGGCGCGGACGGCAGCCTCGACGTGCCGCCGGCCCGGGACCCCAACCTCGCGGGCTGGTACGGGGGCGGCACCCCGCCCGGCGCGAAGGGCACCGCGATCGTCGCCGGACACGTCGACAACGCCGAGGGGCCCGCGGTCTTCTACGCCCTGGGCTCCCTGAAGAAGGGGGCGGCGGTCGAGATCGACCGCGCGGACGGCCGCACGGCCGTCTTCACCATCGACGCGGTGGAGGTGTACGCCAACGACGCCTTCCCCGACGAACGGGTCTACGGCCCTTCCCCGGACGCCTCCCTGCGCCTGATCACCTGCGGCGGCGGCTACACGGACGAGACGGGCTACCTGGGCAACGTGGTGGCGTACGCCCACCTCACCGGGGTGCGGTGACCTGCGAGGCCCCGGGGGCGGGAGCGCTCAGCCCGTCCACTGGTCGAAGCCGAGCTTGGCGACCAGCGAGAACACCACGACGAGCAGGACCCCCCGGACGAAGTCGGTGCCCCGGCTGAGCGCCATCCGCGCGCCGAGCATGCCGCCCGCCAGGTTGAACACGGCCATCAGCGCGGCCAGCTGCCACAGCACGGTGCCCTGGTAGGCGAACATCGCCAGCGCACCGCCGTTGGTGCAGACGTTCACGATCTTGGCGGTGGCCGAGGCCGTGACCAGGTCGAGGTGGAGCACCGCCGTCAGGGCCAGCACGAGGAAGGTGCCCGTGCCCGGCCCGAACAGCCCGTCGTAGAAGCCGATGCCGCCGCCGACCAGCACGATCGCGGTGACCAGCCGGGCCCGGGTGACCGGGCGCCGTGTCCCGTCGCCCGCCGCCGTGCCGAAGGACGGCCGCGCCAGTACGAAGGCCGCGACCGCCAGCAGGACCACCATGATCACCGGGCGGAGGACGTCGCTGCTGATACCGGCCGCGAAGAAGGCGCCGGTCATCGACCCGGCCAGAGCCATCAGCCCGATCCGCACGGCGGTGCCCACCTGGACCGGCGCCTTGCGCACATAGGTGACGGCGGCGCCCGTGGTGCCGACGATGGCGACCGCCTTGTTGGTGCCGAGCACATGGGCGGCCGGGGTGTGCGGCAGCCCCAGCAGCAGGGCGGGCAGCAGGAGCAGCCCGCCGCCGCCGACCACCGCGTCGATCCAGCCCGCGACGGCTGCGGCCAGGCACAGGAGGACGAGGGTGGTCAGCGATATGTCGGGCACGGGGTGACCCTAGGCAGGAGACACGTGGCCCGTCCAACCAGTTGGCCGCGGGGGCCCGGACCGCGGCGAGGCCGGTGTGCCCGCGGGAGCCTCGCGACCGGCGCGGGCCGGTCCCCCGGCCGGGCCGGACGGCGGTGGGGCCGTGCCGCTCCCCCCGCCGCCGTCCCGGTCCTCAGGCCTGTCCGCCGTTCGCGGCGGCCTCCGGGTCCATCCACATGACCTCCCAGATGTGGTGGTCCGGGTCCTGGAACGAACGGCCGTACATGAAGCCCATGTCGATCGGGTCGTTGGCCGGGGATCCGCCGGAGGCGAGCGCGGCGTCGGCCAGCTCGTCGACCCGGGCGCGGCTCTCCGCGCTCAGGGCGACGAGGACCTCGGTGGTCTTCCCCGCGTCGGCGATCTCCTTCTTGGTGAACTCCTTGAAGCGCGGCTCGGTGATGAGCATGGCGAAGATGGTGTCGCTGATGACCAGACAGGCCGTCGTCTCGTCGCTGAAGTGCGGGTTGAAGCCGAAGCCGAGCTTCCCGAAGAAGCTCTTCGACACCTCCAGGTCCTTGACCGGCAGGTTCACGAAGATCATCTGTGGCATGGTCATGGTTCCATTCTTCCGTCCTGGCACGTCATGTGCTCCGCGGCGCCGTGTTCGAGCGCTGTCGAGAGGTAGACGGTCGCGACGGGCGGAACTCATCGGTCTCACGGGAACACATGTGCGAACGGGACGCCGCCCGGTACGGCCACGACTCTGTGGCCTCCGGCAGCCCCGGCCCGCACCCCGGCCCCGTATCAGGACAGCGCGAGCGGCGCTCCGCCCCTCAGCAGCGAGGCGCCGAGCGGGGTGAGCGTGTGCAGGACCGAGCTGCCGTGCCGCAGGCTCATGACGAGTCCGGCCTCACGCAGGACGCAGGCGTGCTGACTGGCCGAGGCCAGCGACACCCCGGTCCTCAGGGCGAGTTCGCTCGTCGTACAGCCGTGGCCCACGGCCTGGAGGACCGCCGAGCGGGTGTGGCCCACCAGTCGGCCGAGCCAGGGCCCGGCCTCGGCGAAGGCCGGGGCCGCCGGGTGGGTGACCGGGTAGACGAGGACCGGCGGCAGCGCCGGGTCACGGTAGACGACCGGGGTGCCACGGCAGAAGAACGACGGCTGGAGCAGCAGTCCGCGCCCGTCCAGCCGCAGCTCGCGGTCGACCGGGTAGTCCGCCTCCAGCACGGGCGGGCGCCAGCGGATCATGGACGGCAGGGTCGCCAGCAGCTCCTCCGCCCCGCCGTCCAGCAGGGCCCGCCCCCGGAACGCCCGGTCCGCCTCCACGCTGGCCCTGATGTGCGCCCAGTACGGCTCCACGGCGGCCCGGTGGTAGCCGCGCAGGGCGCCGATGAGCCGGCCGAGCGGCTCGGTGCGCCCCTCCGCGAGCGCCTCCAGCAGGGCGGTGGCCGGCCGCGCTTCCCCCGGGTGCCGCTGGCGTGGGGAGTGCCGGGCCAGCAGCCCCAGTTCCCCGCGGAAACGGTCCTCCGGGGTGTCGCGGAGCGCCTCCATTCCCGCGTCGAGGCCGAACGGCTCCGTACCTTCCCGAGAAGGCGTCAGAAAGTCCGGGAAATAGCCACGAGGTGGCACGACGGCGGACAGCAGACGTGCTTCACCATTCAACCGGGCCCGGGATTCCGTCCGCCATTTCCCGAAGACCGTGGAACCCCGCCGGTCCCGCAGCCGGTGGAAACTGAGAATGGTTTCCCACATTGCGTCCGGCCTGGTGGCCATCCGGACCCTGGAAAGGTCCACCCCGGACATATGGATACGCAGCACCGAACCCCCACTGTTGCAACCGCAATCTCCCCCATCAAAGGGTATGCATATCGTCACAGGAGGTCACCACGGGGTTTCGGCCAGAGTTGAAACGTCTCGCCCACGCCGTCGCCACCCGAAAGGCTGTACGGCGTCGGGTGCGATTCCGGCGTCACCGAAAGAGCGAGTGAGGGCCGTGGGGGGCTTCGCCCGTTCGGCGGAGGTGACGACGGAGCGGCTCCGTACCCGATGGGGGTGAGAGGGCCGGGCAGTACTGCCCAGTCCTCCCGGCCGGGTGCGGTCCATGGGTGGGGATCCATGGACCGCACCCTGGTCCGCCGGACACGGATTTGCTCGCCCAATGGTGAAAAGACGTAACGGCGCCGAATGGTTCGGTATTCACATGACGAAGCGGCGGCATCCCCGCACGACGAAGCGGCGGCACCCCCGCACAGGGCGCCGCCGCTTCCGGATTTCCGGGTCCGCCGCCGGCCCGGCGAGGGTGGGGACGGCCGGTCGGCGGACCCGGAATGAGGGCGGCCGGGTCACCGGCCGCCGGACGGGACGCTCAGCGGCTGTCGCTGCCCTTCGACACGGCGGCGGCCCGGCCCGCTTCCAGCCGGGCGACCGGGATGCGGAACGGCGAGCAGGAGACGTAGTCGAGGCCCGCCTCGTGGAAGAAGTGCACCGACTCCGGGTCGCCGCCGTGCTCGCCGCAGACGCCGAGCTTCAGGTCGGGGCGGGTGGCCCGGCCGGCCGCCACGGCGCTGCGCACGAGCGAGCCCACGCCGTCCCTGTCGATCGTCTCGAAGGGCGACACCCCGAAGATGCCCTTCTCCAGGTACGCGGTGAAGAACGAGGCCTCCACGTCGTCGCGGGAGAAACCCCACACGGTCTGGGTGAGGTCGTTCGTGCCGAACGAGAAGAACTGCGCGGCCTCCGCGATCTGACCGGCCGTCAGCGCGGCCCGGGGCAGCTCGATCATCGTGCCGATGGTCAGCCTCAGGTCGGTCCCCGTGGCGGCCTCGACCTCGGCGACGACCCGGTCGGCCTCCTCGCGGACGATCTCCAGCTCCTGGACGGTGCCGACGAGCGGGATCATGATCTCGGCGCGCGGGTCGCCCTTGGCCTTCTTCCGGTGCGCGGCGGCCTCCGCGATCGCCCGCACCTGCATGGCGAACAGCCCCGGGATGACCAGGCCGAGACGGACCCCGCGCAGACCCAGCATCGGGTTCTGCTCGTGCAGCTTGTGCACGGCCTGGAGCAGGCGCAGGTCGTTCTCGTTGGCGTCCTTGCGGGACTCCGCGAGCGCCACGCGCACGGAGAGCTCCGTGATGTCGGGCAGGAACTCGTGCAGCGGCGGGTCGAGCAGCCGTACGGTCACGGGCAGCCCGTCCATCGACTCGAACAGCTCGACGAAGTCGGCCTTCTGGAGGGGCAGCAGGGTCTCCAGCGCGGCCTCGCGCTCGGCGTCGGTGTCGGCGAGGATCAGCTTCTCGACCATCGTCCGGCGCTCACCGAGGAACATGTGCTCGGTGCGGCACAGTCCGATGCCCTGGGCGCCGAAGCGGCGGGCCCGCAGGGCGTCCTCGGCATTGTCCGCGTTGGCCCGCACCCGCAGCCGGCGCACCCGGTCCGCGTACGCCATGATCCGGTGCACGGCGGCCACCAGTTCGTCGGCGTCGTCGGCGCCCGCGTGCATGCGGCCCTCGAAGTACTCGACGACCGGGGACGGCACGACGGGGACCTCACCGAGGTACACCTTGCCGGTGGAGCCGTCCACGGAGACCAGGTCGCCCTCCTCCACCACGGTGTCACCGACCGTCAGCCGGCGGCGCTTGGTGTCCACCTCGATCTCCTCGGCGCCGCAGACACAGGTCTTGCCCATGCCGCGGGCGACGACGGCGGCGTGCGAGGTCTTGCCGCCACGCGAGGTGAGGATGCCCTCGGCGGCGATCATGCCGTCCAGGTCGTCGGGGTTGGTCTCACGGCGGATCAGGATGACCTTCTCGCCGGACCGCGACCACTTGACGGCGGTGTACGAGTCGAAGACGGCCTTGCCGACGGCCGCGCCCGGGGACGCCGCGATGCCCCGGCCCAGCAGCACCGTGGTGGCCTCGTCGTCGAAGCGGGGGAACATCAGCTGCGCGAGCTGGGCGCCGTTGACCCGCTGGAGCGCCTCGGCCTCGTCGATGAGGCCCTGGTCCACGAGCTGGGTCGCGATCCGGAAGGCGGCACCGGCGGTGCGCTTGCCGACGCGGGTCTGGAGCATCCAGAGGTGACCGCGCTCGATGGTGAACTCGATGTCGCAGAGATCCTTGTAGTGGGTCTCCAGCGTCTCCATGATCTTCAGCAGCTGGTCGTAGGAGTTCTTGTCGATCGACTCCAGCTCCGCCAGCGGCACGGTGTTGCGGATGCCGGCGACGACGTCCTCGCCCTGGGCGTTCTGGAGGTAGTCGCCGTAGACACCCTGGTGGCCGCTGGCCGGGTCACGGGTGAAGGCGACGCCCGTACCGGAGTCGGGGCCGAGGTTGCCGAAGACCATCGAGCAGACGTTGACGGCCGTGCCGAGGTCGCCCGGGATGCGCTCCTGGCGGCGGTAGAGCTTGGCCCGGTCGGTGTGCCACGAGTCGAAGACCGCCTTTATGGCCAGGTCCATCTGCTCGCGGGGGTCCTGTGGGAAGTCCCGCCCGGCGTCGCGGGCGACGATCTTCTTGAACTGCTTGACCAGCTTCTTCAGGTCGGCCGCGTCCAGGTCCACGTCGACGGTGACGCCCTTGGCGTCCTTCGCCGCCTCCAGCGCCTCTTCGAAGAGGTCGCCCGCGACACCGAGGACGGTCTTGCCGAACATCTGGATGAGGCGGCGGTAGGAGTCCCACGCGAAGCGCTCGTCGCCGGACTGGGTGGCGAGCCCGGCCACCGAGGCGTCGGACAGGCCGATGTTGAGGACCGTGTCCATCATGCCCGGCATCGAGAACTTGGCGCCGGAGCGCACCGAGACCAGCAGCGGGTCGTCGGCCTGGCCGAGCTTCTTGCCCACCCGCTGCTCCAGCGCGGCGAGGTGCGCACTCACCTCACCGCGCAGTGCGGCCGGCTCGTCGCCGCTGTCGAGGTAGACCTTGCACGCCTCGGTGGTGATGGTGAAGCCGGGAGGGACCGGCAGTCCGAGATTGGTCATCTCGGCGAGGTTGGCACCCTTGCCGCCCAGGAGGTCCTTCAGATCCTTGTTGCCCTCGGTGAAGTCGTAGACGAACTTCTGAGAATCTTTGTTTTCCGACACGGGTCTCGACTCCTCGAGGACGCGGTGGCTGCCCTGACGGCGAGGAACATACCCAGATCGAAGGTGCCTGGGTACGCCCACGTGCGCGTCATGGGGGCCTGACCACCCGTCCGCCAGCAGATCTAAAGTGACGGGCCGATCCGGGCCGGCCGGGGTCCTCGTTCACCTCTCGAAGCCATCACCACGGAGCGTGGCGAGATCTCGCCCGTCCACCCACGGACGGTAGTGGATGCGTCGATCGATCAAAGTGCGGGCGACTGGCACCCAGTGCCGCCATTTGAGAAATGCAGCAACCAAATGAGCGCTCATCTGAGCCGCCACCCCCTCAAGGGTGGCGAGAATCACTCTCAGGTGCGCGCTCAGATGTCACCATACGGACGCTCGCGTCACCCACACCGGTCACGTTCCGGTACCCGTCGCGAGCCGGTGAGTGACGATTCCCGCCGGACGGCATCCCGGACGGGCCGGTTCCCCGCGCATCGTGGCGCCGCGAGTCCGGAGCGCACACAAAAGCCCGCTCATCTGAGCGGGCTCCGGTGGCGGGCACTGCGTGCCTCCTGCTGGGTGGGCCACTCAGCCGCCCGAGGTGTCCAGCTCGGCCTCGGCGCCGACGCCCGCGCAGTCGTACGGGTCCTTCAGCCAGCCGTCCGGGAGCGCCACCCGGTTGTTGCCCGAGGTGCGTCCGCGCGGGCCGTCCGCGCCGTCCGGCCACGGCTGGTCCAGGTCCAGCTCGCGCAGCTGGGCGCCGAGCTCCTCCAGCGACGAGGTGACCGCGAGGTTCCTGCGCATCTGCGAGCCGACCGCGAAGCCCTTGAGGTACCAGGCCACGTGCTTACGGAAGTCGATCACGCCCCTGCTCTCGTCACCGATCCACTCCCCCAGCAGCGTGGCGTGGCGCAGCATCACGTCCGCGACCTCGCGCAGGGTCGGTGCCCGCCGCTCACCGGTGCCCTCGAAGGCGCTGACCAGGTCGCCGAAGAGCCAGGGCCGGCCGAGGCAGCCCCGGCCGACGACCACACCGTCGCAGCCGGTCTCCCGCATCATCCGCAGGGCGTCGTCGGCGCTCCAGATGTCGCCGTTGCCGAGGACGGGGATCTCCGGGACGTGCTCCTTGAGGCGTGCGACGGCGTCCCAGTCGGCGGTGCCGCCGTAGTGCTGGGCGGTGGTCCTGCCGTGCAGCGCGACGGCCTTGACGCCTTCCTCGACGGCGATGCGCCCGGCGTCCAGGTAGGTGAGGTGGTCGTCGTCGATGCCCTTGCGCATCTTGATGGTGACCGGGAGGTCGCCCGCGCCCGCCACGGCCTCCTTGAGGATCGCCCGGAACAGCGGCCGCTTGTACGGGAGCGCGGAGCCGCCGCCCTTGCGGGTGACCTTGGGGACGGGGCAGCCGAAGTTCAGGTCGATGTGGTCGGCGAGGTCCTCCTCGACGATCATCCGGACCGCCTTGCCCACGGTGACCGGGTCCACTCCGTACAGCTGGATGGAGCGGGGGGTCTCGCTCGCGTCGAAGTGGATGAGCTGCATGGTCTTCTCGTTGCGCTCGACCAGCGCCCGCGTGGTGATCATCTCGCTGACGAACAGCCCCTTGCCGCCGGAGAACTCCCGGCACAGGGTGCGGAACGGGGCGTTGGTGATGCCGGCCATCGGAGCCAGCACCACCGGCGGCAGCACCGTGTGCGGGCCGATGCGGAGCGGTGCGGGGGCGGGGGCGAACGTGGTCATCCCCCCATTGTCGCGTACCCCGCGAAGATCTCTCCCGCCGCCCGGGAGGCCGAGGCCACCGCCGCACACGGCACGGCACGGACGGACGCGGTCCCGGTCCCGGACACGGTCGCGGGACCGGGACCGGGACCGGGGTACACACGGACACGGGCGCGGGGTACGGACACGGGAACGGGCCCGGACCGTGGAAATGGTCCGGGCCCGCGGGGCCGGCGTCGGCCGCCGGCCGGTGGGTCAGCTCTGCGGCGCGTCCTGCTCCGGCGCGTCGTCGGTGGCCTCGGCGGCCCCGGCGCGCTCACGCATCTTGCGCAGCAGCTCCTGCTTCTGGTCGGCCGACGCCTTGCGGTCGGCGTTGCGTGCGGGGCCGTTGCCCTGCTGGTCGGCGCGGGACAGCTTCTTGCGCTGTCCTCCGACGCCGAGGAGGTTGTTGCGGCTCTTGGCCACGGCGTTCTCCCATTCGTGGTGAGACGTGAGGTCGGAAGTGATCGGGGGTCCGGTGGACCGGTTCGACGGCCGGCGGGCCCTGTCCGGTCCGGGCCCGCCGTGCGCTCACTCGTAGATCTGGAAGAACGAGGACATGCCGAAAAGGTACCCCGTAAACGGGAGCGCCCTCACCCGCTTTTCCGGCGTGGGAGGGCCGCCGCGCTCAGGCGGTCGGGTCGGCCGTCGCCCGGTGGGCCTCGGCGAGGTGCTCCTGGGCCTTCAGCCAGGGGAGGAACTGCGCCTCCTGGCGCCAGTCGCAGGTGTCGCAGGCCAGCTGCCGCCGCGGCCCCGCCTTCGTGACGTGGACGACGTGTTCGCGGCCGTCCTCGTCCCGCCTGCTGACCTTGCTCGTGGACATGGACGTCATCGGAGCCTCCTGTGAACGGGTGTGCCCGGCAGTGTGCGCGAAGCCCCCGGCCGCCGTCGCGGCCGGGGGCTTCGTCAAGGCGGGGCGCTGTGTCAGCAGCCCAGCAGACGGGAGCCGAGGTAGCTCTGGATCTGGTCCAGGGAGACCCGCTCCTGCTTCATGGTGTCGCGCTCGCGCACGGTCACCGCGTTGTCGTCGAGGGTGTCGAAGTCGACGGTGACGCAGAACGGGGTGCCGATCTCGTCCTGGCGACGGTAGCGGCGGCCGATGGCGCCCGCGTCGTCGAACTCGATGTTCCAGTTCTGCCGCAGGTCGGCCGCCAGGCCCTTGGCCTTCGGGGAGAGCTGCGGGTTGCGGGACAGCGGCAGGACGGCGACCTTGACCGGCGCCAGGCGCGGGTCGAGGCGCATCACGGCGCGCTTCTCCATGACGCCCTTGGCGTTGGGGGCCTCGTCCTCGCTGTAGGCGTCGAGGAGGAAGGCCAGCATCGCGCGGCCGACACCGGCCGCCGGCTCGATGACGTACGGGGTGTAGCGCTCGCCCTTCTCCTGGTCGAAGTAGGAGAGGTCCGTGCCCGAGGCCTTGGAGTGCGCCGTGAGGTCGTAGTCGGTGCGGTTGGCGACACCCTCCAGCTCGCCCCACTCGCTGCCGCCGAAGCGGAAGCGGTACTCGATGTCGGCGGTGCGCTTGGAGTAGTGGGAGAGCTTCTCCTGCGGGTGCTCGAACCAGCGCATGTTCTCCTCGCGCATGCCGAGACCGGTGTACCAGCCCCAGCGCTGCTGCATCCAGTACTCCTGCCACTCCTCGTCCTCGCCCGGCTTGACGAAGAACTCCATCTCCATCTGCTCGAACTCGCGGGTGCGGAAGATGAAGTTGCCCGGAGTGATCTCGTTCCGGAAGGACTTGCCCATCTGCGCGATGCCGAACGGCGGCTTCTTGCGCGAAGTCTGCTGCACCTGACCGAAGTTGGTGAAGATGCCCTGGGCGGTCTCCGGGCGCAGGTAGGCGACGGAGCCGGAGTCCTGGGTCGGGCCGAGGTGGGTGGACAGCAGGCCGGAGAACTGCTTGGGCTCGGTGAACGTGCCCTTGTTGCCGCAGTTGGGGCAGTTGAGGTCGGCCAGGCCGTTCGCGGGCAGCTTGCCGTGCTTCTCCTCGTACGCCTCCTCCAGGTGGTCGGCGCGGTAGCGCTTGTGGCAGGAGGTGCACTCGGTGAGCGGGTCGGAGAACGTGGCGACGTGGCCGGAGGCGACCCAGACCTCGGGGGCCAGGATGACCGACGAGTCGAGACCGACCACGTCCTCGCGGGAGGTGACCATGTAGCGCCACCACTGGCGCTTGAGGTTCTCCTTCAGCTCAACACCCAGCGGTCCGTAGTCCCAGGCGGCCTTCTGACCACCGTAGATCTCACTGCAGGGGTAGACGAAGCCACGGCGCTTGCTCAGGCTGACGATGGTGTCGATCTTGTCGGCGGCCACGGTGCTCTCTTCATTACGACGGCGGAACTGGACAGGGACGGCGCGCGGCGCCTCGGTGGGGGGTGGTACTCGGGAGACGGGCGGGCGAATGACCCAGATTAGCGGCGGGCGCACCCCTTCGATCAAATCGGTGCGGGGTCCGGCGGCTCGGGAACCGGGATCCAGTCATTTCATCAGCCTTGTTGACAATCGTTTCCACTTTTGTTGAAAATGGATGTCATGAACGTACGCCGCCTCATACCCGCCACCGCCGTCGCCGGAGCAGCAGTCCTCGGCCTCACGACGCTCTCCGCCTGTTCCTCGTCCGACGCGGCCGACGGGAGGAGCGACGGCACCCTGGACGTCGTTGCGTCCTTCTATCCGATGCAGTTCCTCGCCGAGGAGATCGGCGGATCCCATGTGTCCGTCACCTCGCTGACGAAGCCGGGCGTCGAGCCGCACGACCTGGAGCTCTCCCCCAAGCAGATCGGCTCGCTGAGCGACGCCGACTACATCCTCTACCTCAAGGGCATCCAGCCCGCCGTCGACGACGCGGTGGGCCAGGCCGGGGTGAAGAACACCGTGGACGCGGCCTCCCTCACCACGCTGGAGGACCACGGCACCGAGGTCGACGGACACGACGACGGGGACGAGCACGCCGACGACCACGACCACGAGGCCGAGGACCACGACGCCGGGGACGGCGACGACCACGGCCACGAGCACGTGGGCGCCGACCCGCACATCTGGCTGGACCCGGTGAAGTACGCCGAGGTCGCCAAGGGCGTCGGCACCTCCCTGGAGAAGGCCGACCCCGACCACGCCGCCGACTACCGCGAGAACACCGCGAAGCTGGTCGACGAGCTGAACGCGCTGGACACGGCCTACAAGAGCGGGCTGAAGGACACCGCGACCAAGACCTTCATCACCACGCACTCCGCCTTCGGCTACCTCGCCGAGCGCTACGGCCTCACCCAGGAGGGCATCGCCGGCGTCGACCCCGAGGCCGAGCCCAGCCCGGCCCGGATCAGCGAGATCCACGAGGTCGCGGAGAAGAACAAGGCCACCACCGTGTTCTTCGAGACGCTCGCCAGCGACAAGACCGCCGCGACCCTGGCCAAGGACCTCGGCCTCAAGACGGACGTCCTGGACCCGCTGGAGGGAATTACCGACAAGTCCAAGGGCGCTGACTACCTGGAGGTCATGAAGTCCAACCTGGCCGCGCTGCAGAAGGCACTCGGCGCGAAGTGACCCCGGCCCCACCACCCACCCCGCAGCATCGGAGGCGCTCATGACCGAGCCCGCTACGTCCCCACCCATGAGCGGCACGCGCCCGGAGCCCGTGATCAGCATGCGCTCGGGGACGGCGACGCTCGGTGCGCGCCCCGTGCTGCGGGGCGTCGACCTGACCGTCCACCGGGGTGAGGTGGTGGCCCTGCTCGGGGCCAACGGTTCCGGCAAGTCCACCGCCGTGCGCTCCGTCATAGGCCAGGTGCCGCTCACCGGCGGCACCGTGGAACTGTTCGGCACCCCGCTGCGCCGCTTCCGCCGGTGGGCGCGCGTCGGCTACGTACCGCAGCGCACCACGGCCTCCGGCGGTGTCCCCGCCACGATCCACGAGGTGGTGTCCTCCGGGCGGCTCTCCCGTACGCGGCTGCGCCCGCCGGGCAAGGCGGACCGGGCGGCCGTCGACCGGGCCATCGCGCTGGTCGGTCTCGCCGACCGGGCCAGGGACTCCGTGGACGCCCTCTCCGGCGGCCAGCACCAGCGTGTGCTGATCGCCCGCGCGCTGGCCGCCGAACCCGAACTGCTGATCATGGACGAGCCGATGGCCGGCGTCGACCTGGCCAGTCAGGAGATCCTGGCCACGACGCTGCGCGAGCAGGTCGCCGCCGGGACGACCGTCCTGCTCGTCCTGCACGAGCTCGGCCCGCTGGAGCCGCTGATCGACCGTGCGGTCGTGCTGCGGGACGGCTGCGTCACCCACGACGGGCCGCCGCCCGAGGCCGTCGGCCAGCACGCGCTGCCCGGCCACGACCATGTACACCCCCACGCGGCCTCGGAGCCCGTCCGGACGGGACTGTTGACCTGATCATGGAATTCCTCTCACCCCCCTTCATGCAGCGGGCCCTGATCGCGGCCGTGCTGGTCGGGATCACCGCGCCCGCCATCGGCATCTACCTGGTCCAGCGCCGGCAGGCGCTGATGGGCGACGGCATCGGCCACATCGCCATGACCGGTGTCGGCCTCGGCTTCCTGATGTCCGCCAACCCCGTCTGGATGGCCACCCTGGTGGCCGTGGCGGGCTCGGTCGTGATGGAGCTGATCCGCTGGTACGGACGCACGCGCGGCGACATCGCCCTGGCCATGCTCTTCTACGGCGGTATGGCGGGCGGGGTGATGCTGATCAACCTCTCCGACACCGGGTCCAACGCCAACCTCACGTCGTACCTCTTCGGCTCGCTCTCGACGGTCTCCGAGGAGGACGTCACCACGATCGCCGTTCTGGCCGCCTTCGTGATCCTCGTCACGGTCGGGCTGCGGCGGCAGCTGTTCGCCGTCAGCCAGGACGAGGAGTTCGCCCGCGTCACCGGGCTGCCGGTGCGCGCGCTCAACCTGCTGGTCGCCGTGACGGCGGCGGTCACGGTCACCGTGGCGATGCGCGTCGTCGGCCTGCTGCTGGTCAGCGCGCTGATGGTGGTCCCCGTCGCCGCCGCCCAGCAGATCGCGCGGTCCTTCAAGGTGACGTTCGCGCTGTCCGTCGTCCTCGGCACCGCCGTGACACTGGCCGGCACCGTGACCTCGTACTACCAGGACGTACCGCCCGGCGCGACCATCGTGCTGCTGGCCATCGCCGCGTTCGTGGCCCTGACCGCGCTCGCCACGCCACTGGCCCGCAGGAAGGCCCGCTCCCGCGCACCCGAACCGGCGGAGTGCACCCTGGAGGTACCGGCGGCCCGCCCGGGATCGGAGGACACACGGGTATGACCGTACGGAGAGGCCGGGCTGGCACAATGGCCCGACATACGTACGGGCGACATGAGGAGGCAGCTGTGGCGACGGCGCCGATCAGTGGCACGAACGCGGCTCCGGTACGCGGCCGCTCGACCCGGCAGCGGGCGGCGGTCGCGGCGGCACTCGACGAGGTGGACGAGTTCCGCAGCGCCCAGGATCTCCATGACGTGCTCAAGCACCGCGGGGACTCCGTGGGCCTGACCACCGTCTACCGCACCCTGCAGTCCCTCGCCGACGCGGGTGAGGTGGACGTCCTGCGCACCACGGACGGCGAGGCGGTCTACCGCCGCTGTTCCACCGGGGAGCACCACCACCACCTGGTGTGCCGGGTCTGCGGCAAGGCGGTGGAGGTCGAGGGTCCCGCCGTGGAGCAGTGGGCGGAGACCATCGCCTCCCAGCACGGCTACGTGGACGTGGCCCACACCGTGGAGATCTTCGGCACCTGCGCGGAGTGCGCGGCCGCCGGGAAGTGACGGACACGGCCGAGGGCGCCCCCGGGATCCTCCCCGGGGGCGCCCTTCTTCGGTGCCGTGAGGCCCGTCAGGGCTTCGGCGCCATGAGGCCCGTCAGGCGGAGGCGACCTCCTCCGCACCGCCGAAACGCCGGTCGCGCTGGGCGAACTCCAGGCAGGCGCGCCACAGGTCGCGGCGGTCGAAGTCCGGCCACAGGACGTCCTGGAAGACCATCTCGGCGTAGGCGCTCTGCCAGATCAGGTAGTTGGACGTGCGCTGCTCACCACTGGGGCGTACGAAGAGGTCCACGTCCGGCATGTCCGGGTAGTAGATGTACTTCGCGAACGTCTTCTCGTTGACCTTGGACGGGTCGAGCTTGCCCGCCGCGACGTCCCGGGCGATGCGCTGGGCGGCGTCGGCGATCTCGGCCCGGCCGCCGTAGTTGACGCAGAAGTACAGCGTCATCTTGTCGTTGTCCTCGGTCTGCTCCTGGGCGACCTGGAGTTCCTGGACGACCGACTTCCACAGCTTGGGCATGCGGCCCACCCAGCGGATACGGATGCCGAGCTCGTCCATCTCGTCGCGCCGGCGGCGGATGACGTCCCGGTTGAAGTTCATCAGGAACTTCACCTCGTCCGGCGAGCGCTTCCAGTTCTCGGTGGAGAAGGCGTACAGCGAGAGGTTCTTGACGCCCATCTCGATGCACCCCTTGAGGACGTCCATGACGACGCCCTCACCGACCTTGTGGCCCTCGGTGCGCGGCAGACCGCGCTCCTTGGCCCAGCGGCCGTTGCCGTCCATCACGATGGCGACGTGCTTGGGCACCAGCTCACCGGGGATCCTCGGCGGGACGGCGCCGGAGGGGTGCGGCTCGGGGGTCTTGTACTCACGCTTGTTACGGCCGCCGAGCATCCCGCGTACTGCCATGGGCTTCTTCGTCTCCCTGTGTCACTTCTCTACGTACCGCAGCGAGCGCAGGCCGCGCTCCAGATGCCAGTGCAGATAGGCGGACACCAGCCCGCTCCCCTCCCTGACATGACGCGCCTCGGACGCGTCCGCCGTCTCCCAGTCACCGGTGAGCAGCGCGCTCAGCAGTTCGACGGCCTCCGCCGAGGGTACGACGCTGCCGGCCACCCGGCAGTCGCCGCACACCACCCCGCCCGAGGCGACGGAGAAGAACCGGTTCGGTCCGGGCATTCCGCACCGGGCGCAGTCGTCGAAGCTGGGGGCGTAGCCGTTGACCGCGAGGGAGCGCAGCAGGAACGCGTCGAGGATGAGGCCAGGCGCGTGCTCGGCGCGTGCCAGGGTGCGCAGCCCGCCGACGAGCAGCAGGTACTGCTGGACGGCGGGCTCGCCCTCGTGGTCGGTGAAGCGCTCGGCGGTCTCCAGCATCGCGGTGCCGGCCGTGTACCGGCCGTAGTCGGTGACGATGCCGCCGCCGTACGGGGCGATGGTCTCGCTCTGTGTGCACAGCGGCAGACCGCGGCCGATCAGCTCGCTGCCGCGGGCGAAGAACTGCACGTCCACGTGGGAGAAGGGTTCGAGCCGCGCCCCGAACTTGGACTTGGTGCGGCGCACCCCGCGCGCGACGGCGCGCACCCGGCCGTGGCCCCGGGTCAGGATCGTGATGATCCGGTCGGCCTCGCCCAGCTTCTGCGTACGCAGCACGACGCCGTCGTCCCGGAACAAGCTCATGGGCCCATTGTCGCGTACCGGGGCGGCGGCCTGTCGGTGGTCCCCGTCCCTGGGGGCCGTCGTCGGTGACGGGCCCAGGGGCGGGGACCGCCGGACGGCGCGCCCGCGCACCGGCGCCCCCGGCTACGAGGGCACCGGTGCGCGGCCTGTGCGCCGCGCCCGCGGGGCCGTCGTCAGCGGGTCGCCATGAGGTCCGCCCCGTCCTTCCGGGCGCGGTCCTCGTCCTGGGGGCGGCGGCTGAGCGCCCCCGGCCACCAGATCCGGCGTCCCAGGGCGACACTGGCCGAGGTCACCAGGTACGTGCGTACCAGGAAGGTGTCCAGGAGCACACCGACGGCGACCACGAAGCCCAGTTCCAGCAGATTCGTCATCGGCATGTTCATGAGGACGGAGAAGGTCGCCGCGAGCACCAGTCCGGCCGAGGCGATGACACCGCCGGTGGTGCGCAGCGCGGTCAGTGCCGCGTTCGTGGGCTCCGCTCCGGCCAGGGTCTCCTCCCGCACCCGGTGCATCAGGAAGATGCCGTAGTCGACGCCGAGCGCCACCAGGAAGACGAAGGACAGCAGCGGCAGCCCCGGGTCGGTGCCCTTCGCGCCGAGGACCGGTTCGAAGACGAGGCCCGCGATCCCGAGCGACGCCGCCCAGACCGCGACGACGGCGGCCACGAGCAGCAGCGGGGCGACGAGGCTGCGCAGCAGCACGATCAGGATCAGCAGGACGGCGACCACGACAAGCGGGACGACGGCCCTCAGATCGCGGCTGTTGGTCTTCTCCAGGTCCATCTGCTGGGCGGTGGGTCCGCCGACGTGGCTGCCGTCGAGCCCGTCGCGCAGGGCCTGGACGGTGGCCCGCTCCCCCGCCGACTCGGGCAGGTCCTGGGCGGTGACGGCGAGTTCGGTCCAGCCGCCGCCGTCGCGGACGCGCTCGGCACCGGCGACGCCCCGGATGCCGCGTACCTCGGCCAGGGTCTCGTCGGCCCGCCCGGTGGGGGTGATCACCGTGACCGGCTGGCTGGAGCGCTCGGGGTAGGCGGTGGCGAGTGTCTCCATCGCCACGATCGACTCCGGCCTGCTGGTGAAGGAGTCCTCCAGCTTGAGCTCTCCGGGCAGGCTGAACATCCCCAGGGCCAGGGCGCCCAGCGCGACGCCCCCGGTGACCAGCACGGCCACCGGCCTGCGCCCGGCGACACCGCCCATGGCGGCGAAGACCGAGCGGCGCTTGCGGGGCTCCTGCCCGTACGCGGGCACCAGCGGCCAGAAGACGCGGCGGCCGAGGAGGACGAGGACCGCCGGCAGCAGGGTGGTCATCGCGAGGAGGGCGCTCAGCACGCCGACGGCGGCGATGGGCCCCATGCCCCGGCTGCTGTTGAGGTCCGCGGCGAGCAGGCACAGCAGACCGGCGGCGACGGTGCCGGAGGAGGCGACGACGGCCGGCCCGCAGCCGCGTAACGCGGCGGTCATCGCGTCCAGGGGGAGGGCGCGGCGGGTCAGTTCCTCGCGGTAGCGGGCGACGAGCAGCAGGGCGTAGTCGGTTCCCGCGCCGAAGACCAGGATGGTCATCACCGCCGCGCTCTGGCTGCTGACGGTGGTGCCGAAGCCCTGGTGGAGCCCGTAGACCACCGCCATGGACAGCAGGTCGGCGAGGCCCGCGACGACCAGGGGCACCAGCCACAGGAACGGGCTGCGGTAGATCAGGATCAGCAGGATCGCGACGACGGCGACCGTGGTGTAGAGCAGCGGGCCGTCCAGGGAGCTGTACACCTCCATGGAGTCGGTGTTCATCGCTCCCGGTCCGCCGACCCGGACGTCGAGCCCGCCGCCCCCGCCGACGTTCTCCCGCACGTCCTTGACGAACGCGGTCCTGGCCTCGTCGTCCTGGCCCGGCTCGGTCGTGGAGAGCGGGTACATCACGGTCGTGCCGTCCTTCGACCCGATGCCCTCGGGCCGGGCGGACAGCGGGTGCTCACGGGCGATCGCGGCCACCCGCTCGTCGGCCGTGGCCCGGTCGGCGGTGGTCAGCCCGCCGTCCCGGTGGTAGACGAGGACGAGGTCGGTGGACTCGCCGCCGGGCAGGGTGTCCTGGATCTTCGCGACCTGGGTGGAGTCCGCGTTCGTCGGCAGGTAGTCCACGGCGCGGTCGCTCTGTACGTCCCCGAGCTTGCCCGCGAACGGCGCGGCGACCGCGAGCAGCACGACCCAGAGGGCCACGACCAGCCAGGGCAGTCTTCGCCGCGCCCCCGCCCCTCGTGGCCGCGTACCGCTCATGTCTGTTTCGGCCCCCATGACGTGGGCCCTCCCCTCCTGGACGACGGCTTTCCGTCCAGACTTCCGTCCGGCGAGGGCCCGTTCGTCAGGCGCGGGGGTGACATCGCCGCTACTGCGAGGGGCGGTGCGGCGCGTGGACTACTCCCGGGGGAGTAAGGCCGGGGAGTAGGGCGGCACGGTCCCCGCGGGCGTACGGGCCGGTCGCACGGCGTACCGGGCGGCCGCGCGGGCGTGCGAGCCGCTGACGAGGCGTACGCGGCGCCTGTGAGGGCGTACGGGCGGCGAAGGCAAAGGGGGCCGCTCCCGGCGGCGTGCGGGCCGCCTGAGGGCGTACAGGCGGTCCACGCGGGCGTACGCGCGGCGGCCGACGGATCGCCCGCCCGCGACGGCGTACGCCCCCTCTACGACGGTGTGCGGGCCGCTTCCAGAAGCTTCGTGGTGTCCGCGGGGCAGAGCTGGAGCGCGCTGCCCACGGTGGTCAGCACCTCCCGCTCGGCTTGGCTGTACGGGCCGTCGGCGAGCGCGATCCGGGCGCCCTGGAGCAGGACCGTCTCCCGCCCCGGCACGGCCAGGTGCGGGGCGAGGGGCTTCAGCACCTCGTGCAGCTCGATGGCGAGGGCCGCGCCGCAGGCCTCCGCGGCCGGGTCGCCGCCCCCGTCCTGCCCGGCGTCCGCGGCGAGCACCTCCACGATGGTGAACAACTGCTCCTGGGTGCAGTCGTCCAGCCCGGCGTCCCGGACGGTGGCCGCCGCGGTCTCCAGGACCGTACGGGACGTGGTGCCGCCGGCCGTGAGCACGGCGAGCGTGACGGTGTGCACGGCCTCCCGCAGCATGGCGGAGAAGCGCGTCGTGGTGGGCCGGTCGAGGACGTCGGTCGGGAAGTGCCCGCGGCAGGCGGCGCATTCCACGACGGGCCCCGCGCTGCCGCGCGGCAGCAGGGGCAGACCGAGCACGGTGAAGCGGTGGCGGCCGGTGAGGTGCCGGTAGTTGCGGTCGCCCCCGCAGCCCGGACAGAAGAACTCGCCGTCGCCCACGGTGTCCCAGACGGTACGGACGCCGCACATGCGCTGTCTTATGGCGCGTTGTCCTTTGGCTGGCCGCACGTCGCACACCTCCGTAACGCTCCGGCAACATTGCCGTGTTGGACGTGATGTTAGCCACATGGGCGAGGTGGCGTCAGTAGCCCGGCTGTCACAAAGCCCGGAGATGGCCGAACCCCGCCCACCCTCCGCGGGTGGACGGGGCTCGGCAACGGGCGCCCGGGGCCCGTGCGCGGCACGGGTTCCGGACGCCGGACGGGCGGGTCAGCGGGTCGCGCGGTTGACCGCGGAGACGACCGCCTTGAGCGAGGCCCGGGTGGTGTTGGCGTCGATTCCCACGCCCCACAGCACCTTGCCGTCGATGGCGCACTCGATGTAGGAGGCCGCCTGGGCGCTCGCGCCCTCGCTCATCGTGTGCTCGGTGTAGTCCAGCAGGCGTACGTCGATGCCGATGGCCTGGAGCGCCTGGAAGAAGGCGGAGATCGGACCGTTGCCCGTGCCGGTCAGCACGGTGTCCGTGCCGTCGACGGTGGCCTCGACGGTGATCGTGTCCTGGCCGTCGGAGCCGGTCGTGGACTGGCCGGAACGGATCTGCACGCGCCCCCAGGCGTTGTCCGGGTTGGGCAGGTACTCGTCCTCGAAGACGGACCAGATCTGGGTGGGGGTGACCTCGCCGCCCTCCGCGTCCGTCTTGGCCTGAATGATCTTCGAGAACTCGATCTGCATCCGGCGGGGCAGGTCCAGCTTGTGGTCGTTCTTCAGGACGTAGGCGATCCCGCCCTTGCCCGACTGCGAGTTGACCCGGATGACGGCCTCGTAGGACCGGCCGACGTCCTTCGGGTCGATCGGCAGGTAGGGCACCGCCCACTCGATGTCGTCGACGGTCCTGCCCTGGGCGGCCGCGTCGGCCTCCATGGCGTCGAAGCCCTTCTTGATGGCGTCCTGGTGGGAGCCGGAGAAGGCGGTGTAGACCAGGTCGCCCGCGTAGGGGTGGCGCGGGTGGACCTCCATCTGGTTGCAGTACTCGCTGGTGCGGCGGATCTCGTCGATCTGCGAGAAGTCGATCTGGGGGTCGACGCCCTGGGAGAAGAGGTTCATGCCCAGGGTGACCAGGTCCACGTTGCCGGTGCGCTCGCCCTGGCCGAACAGGCAGCCCTCGACGCGGTCGGCGCCCGCCATCACGGCCAGCTCGGCTGCGGCGACGGCGGTGCCGCGGTCGTTGTGCGGGTGGACCGACAGGCAGACGTGCGCGCGGCGGGTCAGGTGGCGCGACATCCACTCGAACCGGTCCGCGTGCGTGGACGGCGTCGAACGCTCCACGGTGGCGGGCAGGTTGAGGATGATCTCGCGGCCCTCCTCGGGCTGCCAGACGTCGCAGACCGCCTCACAGACCTTCAGGGCGAAGTCCAGCTCGGTGTCGGTGAAGATCTCCGGGCTGTACTGGTAGCCGAAGACCGTCTCGTCGCCCAGGATCTTGTCGGCGTACTCCATGACCAGCCGTGTGCCGTCCACCGCGATCTGCTTGACCTCCTCCTTGGTGCCGCGGAAGACCACGCGGCGGAAGGTGGGGGCGGTGGCGTTGTACAGGTGGACGGTGGCCCGGCGGGCGCCCACCAGCGATTCCACGGTCCGCTCGATCAGTTCCTCGCGGGCCTGGGTCAGGACGGAGATCGTCACGTCCTCGGGGATCGCGCCCTCTTCGATGATGGAGCGCACGAACGCGAAGTCGGTCTCGCCGGAGGACGGGAAGCCGACCTCGATCTCCTTGAAGCCCATGCGGACCAGCAGGTCGAACATCTCGCGCTTGCGGGCGGGGGACATCGGGTCGATCAGCGCCTGGTTGCCGTCGCGCAGGTCGGTGGAGAGCCAGCGGGGCGCCTTGGTGACGCGGTTGTCCGGCCAGGTGCGGTCGGCGATGTCCACGGCCTCGTAGCCGCGGTACTTGTGGACCGGCATCCCGGACGGCTTCTGCAGATGCGTGGTGTTGGTGACCGGGGTGGGTCCGCCCACGGGTGCGACGGCGTTCACGGCGGCAGGGTCGGCAGTCATGGCGTAGGGCTCCTTGGAGGTCCAGCGGGGTGGCCGGCTGTGTCGCCGCAGGGGCGAACTCCGCGGGGAGGGAGCCGGCCTACGACTACAGGCCCTCGCCGCGGCAGCTAAGGAGAAGCAGCCCGAAACGCATGATGCGGCCACATTAACGGAGACCCTCCGGACACGTCGGCCCGTATCAGTATGCGGGATCATGCCCTTGCGGGGGAGAAAACAGTGACTCATCACTCTATTTCGTCAATCACCATCGCAACCAGTGACAGTTCGGTGACGGAGTGCCACAGTCGTATCCATGCAGCCTCGACCGAACCACGGGCTCCGGCCCGTCTTCTGCACCATCGTCCCGCCCCACCTCCTCGACAAGCTGTCCCAGGCCGACGATCCCGTGCTGGCCGCTCCCGCCCGCCGCACCCTGGAGGCCGACGGGGCCCGCCGCCACCAGCGGCAGGTGACCGCGCTGGCCTTCGCACCCCACCCGCCCCGCACCGCGGACGCGGTCCCGACCAAGCCGCGCCGCACCCTGTACGACTGCCGCCACGGCACGGACCTTCCCGGCCACAAGGTCCGCGCAGAGGGCGACGAACCCACCCAGGACGCCAGCGTCAACCGCGCGTACGCCGGCCTCGGCGCCACGTTCGACCTGCTGCTCTCGGAGTACGGCCGCAGCTCGATCGACGGCAAGGGCCTCCCGCTCATCGGCTCCGTGCACTACGACGAGAAGTACAACAACGCGTTCTTCGACGGCGAGCAGATGGTCTTCGGGGACGGCGACGGCGAGATCTTCCTGGACTTCACCCTCGCCATCGACGTGATCGCCCACGAACTCACCCACGGACTCACCCAGTACACGGCGAACCTGGCCTACCAGGGGCAGTCGGGCGCGCTCAACGAGTCGGTGTCGGACGTCTTCGGCTCCCTGGTCAAGCAGTACTCGCTCGGCCACAGCGCCGAACAGGCCGACTGGCTGATCGGGGCCGACATCCTGGCCCCCCGGGTCAGCGGGGACGCCCTGCGCTCGATGAAGGCCCCGGGCACGGCGTACGACGACGACGTGCTCGGCAAGGACCCGCAGCCCGCCTCGATGGACGACTACGTCGAGACCCGGGACGACAACGGCGGGGTGCACATCAACTCCGGCATCCCCAACCGCGCGTTCTACCTGCTCGCCACCGCGCTCGGCGGCAACGCGTGGGAGCGGGCCGGGCAGATCTGGTTCGACGTGCTGACCGGCGGCGAGCTCACCCAGAGGGCCGGCTTCGCGGCCTTCGCCCGGCTGACCGTCGCGGCGGCGCGCAGCAGGTTCGGCGAGGGCGACGAGGCGGAGGCGGTGCTGAAGGCCTGGTCGGAGGTGGGCGTGGCGACGAGATGAGGGGGTAGGTCAGGGGCGGGGACCGTCCGGGCGGGTCAGGCAGGAGTCATACGCATGCGCATTCAGGTGAGCCGGACCGGCGGGTTCGCCGGTATCGCCCGGCACGGCGAGATCGACACCGCGGGACGGGCCGACGCCGCGGAGTGGGAAGACCTGGCCCGGTCGGCGGTCGCCGGGAGCGGGGACGGCCCGCCCGCGGGGGTGCCGGACGGCTTCCGGTACCGCATCACGGTCGGCGACCACACCGTCCACTGCGCCGACCCCCGGCTCACCGAGGCACAGCGGAAGCTGATCACCCGCATCCTGAAGGAGGGCGCGTGACCGCGTGACCCGCACGGCACGACCCGCGCCCGGTGGCCTCTGCCCCGGCGGGCCGCAGGCCGGGACCGGCAGCCGCCCGGGTCCCGGCCCGCGGGCGCGGGGCGGGCGGCGGTCACGGGGTGCGGGCCGGCCGTCACGGGGTGCGGGCCGCCCCGTGACGAGACGCGCGGGACCTCGCTCAGAAGCGCCTCACTCGGAAGTGCCTCGCTCAGAAGCCCAGCTTCCGCAGCTGCTTGGGGTCGCGCTGCCAGTCCTTGGCGACCTTGACGTGCAGGTCGAGAAAGACCGGCGTACCGAGCAGGGCCTCGATGTGCTTGCGCGACTTCGTCCCGACGTCCTTCAGCCGCTTGCCCTTCGGGCCGATGATGATGCCCTTCTGGCTGGGGCGCTCGATGTAGACGTTCGCGTGGATGTCCAGCAGCGGCTTGTCCGCCGGCCGGTCCTCGCGCGGCAGCATCTCCTCGACGACGACCGCGATCGAGTGCGGCAGCTCGTCCCGTACGCCTTCGAGCGCGGCCTCGCGGATGAGTTCCGCGACCATGACCAGCTCGGGTTCGTCGGTGAGGTCGCCCTCCGGGTAGAGCGGCGGGCTCTCCGGCAGGAGCGGGGCGATCAGATCGGCCAGCAGGTCGACCTGGCGGTCCTGGACGGCGGAGACCGGGACGATCTCCTGCCACTCGAAACCCAGCTCCTCGCCCAGCCGGGAGACGGCGAGCAGCTGTTCGGCGAGGGTCTTGGAGTCCACCAGGTCGGTCTTGGTGATGATCGCGATCTTCGGGGTCTTCTTGATCCCCGCGAGCTCCTTGATGATGAACTTGTCACCGGGGCCGAGCTTCTGGTCGGCCGGCAGGCAGAAGCCGATGACGTCGACCTCGGCCCAGGTGGTCCGTACGACGTCGTTCAGCCGCTCCCCGAGCAGGGTGCGCGGCTTGTGGAGGCCCGGTGTGTCCACCAGGATCAGCTGGGCGTCGGACCGGTGCACGATGCCGCGCACGGTGTGCCGGGTGGTCTGGGGGCGGTTGGAGGTGATCGCCACCTTGCTCCCGACCAGAGCGTTCGTGAGGGTGGACTTGCCCGCGTTGGGACGGCCCACGAAGCAGGCGAAGCCGGCCCGGTGGGGGGCCGTGTTCTCCGCCTGCCGCGCAGCGGCTTCAGTGTTCGGTCGAGCGCTCATGACGCCCATTCTCCCCGATCCCGGCGGCGTCGGTGCACAGCAGGGCGCCGCCGCCGCGGTCAGCCCGCGGACACCGAGGTCCTCGGCGTCCCGTCCGGGCCGGCGAGCAGCACGGGGGTGTCCGGTCCGCCCAGGTCGCGTACGGCGGCCCGGTCCTGGTCGGAGAGGGTGTCGGCGTCGGAGACGACGGCGGCGGCCTCCAGCGAGGTGGCGCCGCCGGCGACCGCCATGGCCACGGCGGTCTGGAGGGCACTGAGCCGCAGCGACTCCAGGGCCACGGTGCCCGCCGCGTAGGTACGTCCCGTCTCGTCGCGTACGGCGGCGCCCTCGGGCACGCCGTTGCGGGCACGGACACTGCGTGCCAGCGTGACGATCTTGCGGTCCTCGGGGCCGAGTTCGGTGCTCTCTGTCATGTGCTGAGCATACGAAGCCCGGGGGCGCGCCCGCCGCGACGGGTCCGGGGACCAGGGTGGTGCCCCTCCGCCCCCGCCGGTGCACGGGCCCACCGGGGGGCTCGCAGGTCCCCGCCCGCGTCCCGGTGAGAGCCCCCTACGGCCGGTCGAGACGGAGGCGCTGGGCCTTCGGGAGACCGGCGACGACCAGGTCGTAACTGTCCTCGATCAGCTCGCGGAGCATCGGCGCCGGGAGCCCGGAGACGGTCACCGTGTTCCAGTGCCGCTTGTTCATGTGCCAGCCGGGGGCGATCGCGGCGTGCTCCGCGCGGAGCCGTACCGCGTCGTCGGGGTCGCACTTGAGGTTGACGGTGTGCGGCCTGGCGTCCAGCGCGCTCAGGGCGAACATCTTCCCCAGGACCTTGAAGACCGAGGCCTCGGGGCCGAAGGGGAATTCCTCGGTGCTCGCGTTGAACTCCAGGCAGAAGGCGCGCAGTTCCCCGGGCGTCATTCCGCGCACCGCTCCGGGTGTCATTCCGCTGGTGTCCCTTCCGGTTCCGCCGCCTCGGGTTCCACGAGCACGGTGACGATCTTGTTCCGGCGGCCGGCGGGTGACTCGGCGGTGAGCCGCACCCTGCGTCCGTCGGGAAGGCCGACGACCGAGGAGGCCCCGGCGATCGGGACCCGGCCGAGCTCCTTGGCGAGCAGTCCGCCGACCGTCTCCACGTCCTCGTCGTCGTACTCGTCGAGGCCGAACAGGTCGCCCAGGTCGCCGAGGTCGAGCCGGGCGGTGACCCGGAAGCAGCCGTCGCCGAGCTCCTGGACCGGCGGGATCTCCCGGTCGTACTCGTCGGTGATCTCACCGACGATCTCCTCCAGGATGTCCTCGATGGTGACGACGCCCGCCGTGCCGCCGTACTCGTCGATGACGACCGCGACGTGGCTGCGGTCCTTCTGCATCTCGCGCAGCAGGTCACCGGCGTTCTTGGTGTCGGGGACGAACGCGGCGGGACGCATCGCCGTGGAGACCAGGTCGGCTTCCGCCTCCCGGTTGATGTGCGTCTTGCGGACCAGGTCCTTGAGGTAGACGATGCCGACGATGTCGTCCTCGTTCTCCCCGGTGACCGGGATCCGGGAGAACCCGGAGCGCAGGGCGAGCGTCAGCGCCTGGCGGACCGTCTTGTAGCGCTCGATGCACACCAGGTCCGTGCGCGGCACCATCACCTCGCGTACGAGGGTGTCCCCGAGCTCGAAGACCGAGTGCACCATGCGGCGTTCCTCGTCCTCGATGAGCGACTCCTGCTCGGCGAGGTCGACCATCGCGCGCAGTTCCGCCTCGCTGGCGAAGGGGCCCTTGCGGAAGCCCTTGCCGGGGGTCAGGGCGTTGCCGAGGAGGATCAGCAGTTGCGGGACGGGTCCCATGACCCGGGCCAGGGGCAGCAGGACGTACGCGGACGCGGTCGCCGTGTTGAGCGGGTGCTGGCGGCCGATGGTGCGCGGCGACACCCCGATGGCGACGTAACTGACGAGGACCATGACGGCCATGGCGACGGCCAGCGCCTGCCAGGTCTCGGCGAACTCCTGGAGGCAGGCGTAGGTGACGAGCACCCCGGCGGCCATCTCGCAGGCGACCCGGACGAGCAGCGCCACGTTGAGGTAGCGGGTGGGGTCGGCGGCGACCTGTTCCAGCCTGGCGCTGCCACGCCGGCCGGCCCGGACCGCCTCGGCGGCCCGGAAGCTCGACGTGCGGGCGATCCCGGCCTCGGCGCAGGCCGCCAGCCAGCCGACGACGACCAGCAGGACGGCGCCGGTGAGGAGGCCGGCGCTCACGAGACGGTGGGCGCGGGAGACGGGCCGGTCAGCCCGCGCTCGCCACGCCAGCCGTCGACGATCGCCGCCTGGAGACCGAACATCTCGGCCTTCTCGTCCGGCTCCTCGTGGTCGTACCCGAGGAGGTGCAGCACCCCGTGGACGGTGAGGAGCTGGAGTTCCTCGTCCATGGAGTGCCCGGTCGGGGCCTCCTCGCCCTGACGTTTCGCGACCTCCGGGCAGAGCACGATGTCACCGAGGAGCCCCTGCGGGGGCTCCTCGTCGTCCTTGGCCGGCGGACGCAGCTCGTCCATCGGGAAGGACATGACATCGGTGGGGCCCGGCAGGTCCATCCACTGGATGTGGAGCTGCTCCATGGCGGCGGAGTCCACCACGATCACCGAGAGCTCGGAGAGCGGGTGGATCCGCATCCGGGCCAGCGCGTAGCGGGCGATGTCGAGGACCGCCTGCTCGTCGACCTCGGTTCCGGACTCGTTGTTGACGTCGATCGACATGGTGCGCTGCGACTACTTCCCGTTGCGGCCGGTCGGGCCCTGTGCGTGGTCGTACTTCTCGTACGCGTCGACGATACGGCCGACGAGCTTGTGCCGGACGACATCCTCGGACGTGAGCCGGGAGAAGTGCACGTCCTCCACGTCCTGGAGGATCTCCTGGACCTGGCGCAGACCGCTCTTGGTGCCGCTCGGCAGGTCGACCTGGGTGACGTCACCGGTGACGACGATCTTGGAGTCGAAGCCGAGGCGGGTGAGGAACATCTTCATCTGCTCGGCGCTGGTGTTCTGCGCCTCGTCGAGGATGATGAACGCGTCGTTCAGGGTACGGCCGCGCATATATGCAAGCGGCGCCACCTCGATCGTGCCCGCGGCCATCAGCCGGGGGATCGAGTCGGGGTCGAGCATGTCGTGCAGGGCGTCGTAGAGCGGGCGCAGATACGGGTCGATCTTGTCGAAGAGGGTGCCGGGCAGGAAGCCGAGCCGCTCCCCCGCCTCCACCGCGGGCCGGGTCAGGATGATCCGGCTGACCTGCTTGGACTGGAGGGCCTGGACCGCCTTCGCCATGGCCAGGTAGGTCTTCCCGGTACCCGCCGGGCCGATGCCGAAGACGATCGTGTGGCGGTCGATCGCGTCGACGTACCGCTTCTGGTTGAGCGTCTTGGGGCGGATGGTGCGGCCGCGGCTGGAGAGGATGTTCTGGGTGAGCACCTCGGCGGGGGTCTCGCCGCCGTCACCGCCGTCGCCGTTCGCCCTGAGCATGGCGATCGACCGTTCCACAGCATCCTCCGTCATCGGCAGACCGGTGCGCAGCACCAGCACCATCTCGTCGAAAAGGCGCTGGACCAGGGCGACGTCCGCCGCGTCCCCGGTCGCGCTTATCTCATTGCCCCGGACATGGATATCGACGGCCGGGAACGCCGTTTCGATCACGCGCAGGAGCGAGTCGCCCGATCCGAGCAGCATCACCATGGGGTGTGCGGGCGGGACCGTGATCTGGGCACGCGCCTGAGGACGTGTGGGTGAGTGAGTCATGGGCCGGCCCTCGGGCCTGCGCATACCTCCCGTTGAGGGGCGTCGCCGGTCGACGTCCACCGGACTACCAGCGTACGTCTCTCCGCCGGTGACGCAGAGGGGATTTACCCCGCCGCCGTCCGGCCCTCGCTGCGGAAGCCGATGGTCGGCACGGCCCGGCGCAGCGGCCACGCCCGGCTGGTGGCGGGCAGCAGGTCCGCCAGGAAGGCGTACCGCTCCAGGGCGGCCGGGTCCTGGCCGGCGCAGGTGCCCACCCGCTGCCACCAGGCGGCGACCTCGGTCCAGCCGGGCGCGGAGAGCGAGCCGCCGAACTCCTGCACCGAGAGCGCGGCGGTCAGTCCGGCGAAGGCGAGCCGGTCGGCCATCGGCCAGCCGGCCAGGGTGCCGGTGACGAATCCGGCGACGAAGACGTCACCGGCGCCGGTGGGGTCCAGGGCCTCGACCTCGATGGCGGGGACCTCGGCGGCGGTGCCGGTCGCCCCGTCCACCGCGTACGCGCCCTCGGCGCCCAGGGTGACGACGGCGAGCGGCACCCGTTCGGCCAGGGCGTGGGCGGCGGCGCGGGGGCAGTCGGTGCGGGTGTAGCGCATGGCCTCCTCGGCGTTGGGGAGGAAGGCGAGGCAGTGGCCGAGGTCGGGCAGCGCGTCCAGGTCCCAGCGGCCGGTCTCGTCCCATCCGACGTCGGCGAAGATCATGGCGCCGTTGCGGGCGGCGGCGGCCACCCACGGCTCGCTGCGGCCCGGGGTGAGCGAGGCGACGGCGGCGCGGGCCCGGGGCGGGCAGTGCGGGAAGGGGTGCCCCGGGGATGTTCCGGCGGCGGGGGGCGGGGCCTCGTGGCCGTGCGAGACCATCGTGCGCTCGCCCTCGTACGCCATGGAGACGGTGACCGGTGAGTGCCAGCCGGGGACGGTGTGCGACATCGACAGGTCGATGCCCTCGCCCTGGGCGAGGGCGTCCCAGCAGTACTCGCCGTAGTGGTCGTCGCCGAACGCGGCGGCCAGCGAGGTGCGCAGCCCGAGCCGGGCGAGCGCGGTGGCCATGTTGGCGACGCCACCGGGGCTGGAGCCCATGCCCCGGGCCCAGGACTCGGTGCCGCGGACCGGGGCGCTGTCCAGGCCGGTGAAGACGATGTCCAGGAAGACCGTGCCGGTGAGGAAGACGTCGCAGGCGGGGTCCTGCGGGGCGCGCAGCCCCAGCAGCGGGTCGATGCCTGGGTTGTGTGTGCTCACCGTGCGCCTCCCGGCCCCGAACGGATCTGGACTTGCTGATTTCGGCCAGTGTGCCCGATTCGGCTCCCCGTCCGGGGGGGACGGGTGCCGTCGCGGACACGACCGCCCCCACCTGCGTAAACAGGTGCGGCTACCCGGGGGTGACGCGACTAAACACGATAGTGATTCAGATCACATAAGTCTGTCTTTCCGTTCGCCGCGCGCGCTTGATACAAATTGCCCCGCGAGCACCGTTCGGGACGGTTGACCACGAGTGCCGCGTCTCCCCGCGTTTCCGGCTTTCGCCTCCCTCGCCTCACCCTCCCCTGCCGTGCCCGCTTCACCCTCCCCTGCCCTCCTCCCCTCACCCTCCCCTGCCTTTCCGCTTCACCCTCCCCTGCCCTTCTCCTGCCTCTCGGCATGTCTTCAGGAACGCCCATGTCCCCGCGCCCTCGCGCCGCGTGGCCCCTGGTCGCCGTGTTCACCGCCGGTTACCTCGCCGCCTATCTGCTTCCCACCGTCGTCGGCCGCCTCGACGCCCATCTGGGGCTGACCACCACACAGGCCGGGCTGGTCGGCAGCGCCCTCCTGCTCAGCTCCGCCTGTGCCGGGCTCGCGCTGGCGGGGCGGGTGGAACGGTACGGGGCGCGCCGGCCCGCACGCGTCGGACTGCTGCTGGTGACGCTGGGCTACGGCTGCGCGTCACTGACCGCCACGGTGCCGCTGGTCCTCGCCGGTGTGGTGGTCGGGGGCCTCGGCTCCGGTACGGCGACCGCGGTGGCCGTGGCCGGTATCGCCGCGCAGCGCGATCCCCACCGGACCTCGTCGCTGGGGCTGCTGAGCGTCTCCGCGACGGCGGGCGCGCTCTACCTGACGATGCCTCACCTCGGCGGCGGCCACCGGCTCCCCTTCGCCTCCATCGCGCTGGTGGCGCTGCTCGTGTGGCCCGCCACGGCGCGGCTCGACGGTGCCGCGGCCCAGGGTGCGGCGGCCGTGCCGGTCCGGGGGCGGCTGCCGCACCGGCGGTCGGGTCTGGTGCTGGCGGGTGGCATGCTCGTGTGGTCCATGGCGCAGAACGCGCTGTGGGGCGTGAGCAGCCGCATCGGGGTCGAGCGGGTCGGTCTCTCCGAGGTGACGATCGGCGCGGTGTTCGCCGCCGCGCTCGGCGCCGGGCTGCTCGGGGTGGCGGGCGCCGGGGTGCTGGGGGCGCGGCTCGGCCGCGCGGTGCCGATCGGCGTCGGCACGACGGTCATCGCCGGGAGCATCGTGCTCAGTTCGTCGGCCGGTGACCTGGGCGCGTTCGCGACCGGCGAGATCCTGTGGAACACCTTCTACCCGGTGGTGCTGTCGTACCTGATCGGGCTGGCGGCGTCCCTGGACGTACGCGGCCGGTGGGCGGTCCTGGCCGGCTCCGCGGCCTCCGTGGGCACGGCCTGCGGCCCGGTGCTGGGCAGTGTGCTCTCCGAGGAGGTGGGCTACGCGGTGATGGGCCTGATCCTGGGGTCCGCCACGCTGCTGGTGGCCGCCCCGGTCACCGCGGTCGCGCTGCACACCGGCGGCCGCCCGCTGGTACCCGGTTCGGTGCGGCGCAGGGGAGGTGCCCCGGCCGCGCTGCTGGCCGCGACCACCACCGGCCTGCCCGGAACGGCGCCCGAACTGGGCGCGCCCGAACAGGCCGTGGCGGAGATCAGCGTGCCGGGCCTGCGGCGCAGGCGGCTGGTGCGGAGCGCGTTCCGGACGGCCGGCGGGCCCGGTCAGCCGAACACGTAGGCCTCGACCTCGGCGAGGTAGCGCGCTCTGCGCTCCTCGTCGTGGTCGAGGAAGGCCGCCTCGAAGGAGTTGCGGGCCAGGGTGCGCAGCTCCTCGCGGTCCAGACCCAGCGCCTCGTGGACGGCGTGGAAGGTGTCGCCCACGTAGCCGCCGAAGTAGGCGGGGTCGTCGGAGTTGACCGTGCAGAGCAGTCCGGCGTCCATCATGGCCCGCAGCGGGTGCTCCTCCAGGGTGTCCACGGCGCGCAGCCGTACGTTGGACAGCGGGCAGAGCGTGAGCGGCACCCGGTCGGCGGCCAGCCGCTCGACCAGCTCCGGGTCCTCCATACAGCGCAGCCCGTGGTCGACGCGCTCGACGCCGAGCACGTCCAGGGCCTCGCGGATGTAGGCGGGCGGGCCCTCCTCACCGGCGTGGGCGACCTTGCGCAGTCCGAGGGCGCCGGCCGCCTCGTAGACCTCGCGGAACTTCGCGGGCGGGTGGCCGGCCTCCGCCGAGTCGAGGCCGACGGCGCTGACGCGGTGCAGGTACGGCTTCGCGGCCTCCAGGGTCGCGAGCGCCGACTCGGCGGACTCGTCGCGCAGGAAGCACATGATCAGCTGGGTGGAGACGCCGTGCGTCTCCTCGGCCCGCTCCAGTGCCCTGCCGAGTCCCTCGATCACGGTGCCGATCGGCACGCCTCGGGCGGTGTGGGCCTGCGGGTCGAAGAAGATCTCCGCGTGCCGGACGCCCTGGGCGGCGGCTCGGGCGAGGTAGGCGTCGGCCAGCTCGGCGAAGTCGTCCTCGGTGCGCAGCACCGCCATGAGGGCGTAGTAGAGGTCCAGGAAGCTCTGGAGGTCGTCGAAGAGGTAGGCGGCGCGCAGCTCTTCGGTGTCCGTGTAGGGCAGTTCGACGCCGTTGCGGGCAGCGAGGGCGAAGGCCAGCTCGGGTTCGAGGGTCCCTTCGATGTGGAGGTGGAGTTCCGCTTTGGGGAGGTGCACGGTGGTTCTCGTAACTGGTTACTGGTGGCGGGTGGGTACGGGGACCGTGACGAGGTCCTGGGCGATGGTCAGTTCCCCTTCGAACCCGGCCGACCTGGCCTGGAGCTCGAAGAGCTGGGGGTCGTGGTACCGCTGGGAGAAGTGGGTGAGCACGAGGTGCCGCACGCCCGACTCCCTGGCCACCCGGGCCGCCTGTCCGGCGGTGAGGTGGCCGTGGTCGGTGGCGAGCCGGCCGTCCTCGTCGAGGAAGGTCGACTCGATGACCAGCATGTCGCATCCCTCCGCGAGGGCGAACGCGCCGTCGCAGAGCCGGGTGTCCATGACGAACGCGAACCGCTGGCCGCGGCGGGGCTCGGAGACCTCGTCGAGCGTGACGCCGCGCAGGGTCCCGTCCCGCTGGAGCCGGCCGACGTCGGGCCCGGCGATGCCGTGTTCGGCGAGCTTCGCGGGGAGCATCCGGTGGCGGTCGGGTTCGGTCAGCCGGTAGCCGAAGGACTCGACGGGGTGCGAGAGCCTGCGGCCCTCCAGGGTGTACGCGTCCGTGACGGCGAGGATCCCGTCCTCGGCGACCGGCGCCTCGGTCAGCGCGACCGTCTCACGGTAGGCGGTGGCGTACCGCAGCCGGTCGAAGAAGCGCTGTCCGCTCGCCGGGAAGTGCGCGGTGACGGGGTGCGGGACCTGGTCCAGGTTGATCCGCTGGATCACCCCGGCCAGGCCCAGCGAGTGGTCGCCGTGGAAGTGCGTGACGCAGATCCGGTCGATGTCGTGGGCGGCGACGCCCGCCCGCAGCATCTGCCGCTGAGTGCCCTCACCGGGGTCGAAGAGGATGCCCTCTCCGTCCCAGCGCAGCAGGTAGCCGTTGTGGTTGCGGCGCCGGGTCGGGACCTGGCTGGCGGTGCCGAGGACGACGAGCTCACGTACGGACACGGGTCTGCGGCCGGTCTAGCCGGGGGGCCACTGCATGCCGCGTCCGCCCAGGACGTGCGCGTGCGCGTGGAAGACGGTCTGGCCCGCGCCCGAACCGGTGTTGAGGACGATGCGGTAGCCGCTCTCGGTGATCTTCTCGTCGGCGGCTACCAGCCCGGCCTCGCGCAGCACGTCGGCGGCGATGCCCGGTTCGGCCGCGGCGAGGGAGGCGGCGTCCGGGTAGTGCGCCTTGGGGATGACCAGGACGTGCGTGGGGGCCTGGGGGTTTATGTCGCGGAAGGCGACGGTCGTGTCGCTCTCCCGGACGATGGTCGCCGGGATGTCGCCCGTGACGATCTTGCAGAACAGGCAGTCGGTCTGCGGCTCTCCCGCCATGGCCCGGCCTCCTCGGTCGCGTGGGTGAGCGTGCCCCGCCCGGGGCCTCGCTCGGTGGTTGTCCGTGCTCCCGGCATGCTATCCGGCCCGGCGGGCGGCGTGAGCGGCCGCCGGGTACGGGCCCGGTCGGCGGGCGGCGGGGCGACGGACGACCGGGCGTCCTGGGCCGCGGACGACAGGCCACCGGCCTCGCCGTCCCTGGTGACCGGGCGGCCGCGTCCCGCCATGTCCCTCCGGCGGTACGCGCGTTCACGGCCCACGCGGTGACCGGCACCCCCGGGGACGTCAGCCCCAGCGGCCCGTACGTCCCATCAGCAGCGCCGCGGCCGCCGTCCCCGCGGTCGAGGTGCGCAGCACGCTCGGGCCCAGCCGGTACGGGGGTGCCCCGGCGTCGGCGAAGGCGGCGAGCTCCTGCGGGGAGACACCGCCCTCCGGGCCCACGACGAGCACGATCGAGCCCCGGGCGGGAAGTTCGGCGGTGGCCAGCGGGGCACCGGGGGTGTCCCGGTCCTCGTGCAGGACACCCGCGAAGTCCGCCCCGGCCAGCAGCGCGGCGACCTGCTTGGTCGTCATCGCCCCGGACACCTCGGGGAAGCGCACCCGGCGCGACTGCTTGCCCGCCTCGCGTGCGGTGGTGCGCCACTTGGCCAGCGACTTCAGCCCCCGGTCGCCCTTCCACTGGGTGACGCAGCGGGAGGCCTGCCAGGGCACGATCGCGTCCACGCCGGTCTCGGTCATGGTCTCGACGGCGACCTCGCCCCGGTCGCCCTTGGGGAGCGCCTGGACGACGGTGATCCGGGGAGCGGGCGCGGGTTCCTCGCACACCGCCCCGAGGGCGACGACGAGCCGGTCCTTGCCCTCGGCCGCGCGGACGACGCCGTCCGCCCAGTGGCCACGCCCGTCGGTGAGGACGACGTCCTCCCCCGCCGTCAGCCGCCTCACCGAGACGGCATGCCGCCCCTCGGGCCCGTCCAGCACGAACTCCAGCCCGCCGGGCAGGTTTTCGACGACGAAGACCGGTGCTGTCACCGGGTGCTCCTCCCACTCACTGCCGCG
This sequence comes from Streptomyces halstedii, assembly GCA_000720535.1. GTDB lineage: Bacteria > Actinomycetota > Actinomycetes > Streptomycetales > Streptomycetaceae > Streptomyces > Streptomyces halstedii. The sequence goes on along the minus strand of JOAZ01000004.1, from coordinate 221,947 downwards.
CGCGCGGCGTCCGTCTCGGCGGCGAGCAGTTCCACGAGTTCTCCGGCGGGCAGCTCGCGTGCCATCCGGTGGCCCTGGCCCGCCCACAGCGCCATGCCCTGGGCGTCCCCGGCCTGGGCGGCGGCCTTGCGCAGCCCGCTGGTCAGCTGGTGCACCTGGGGGTAGGCGGCGGGGGCGTAGGGCCCGTGTTCCCGTACGAAGCGGTTGACCAGCCCCCGGGCGGGGCGCCCGGAGAAGGCCCGGGTCAGGGTCGTCGTGACGAAGAGCGGGTTGGTCAGGGCCTGTTTGTGCAGCCGGTGGGCCCCCGACTCGGGGCAGGCGAGGAACGCCGTCCCGAGCTGCCCGGCGTCGGCGCCCGCCGCCAGGACCGCGGCGATCTGCGAGCCGCGCATCAGCCCGCCGGCCGCGACGACCGGCAGCTGGACGCTCTCGCGGACCTCGGCGAGGAGGGCGAGGAGCCCGGTCCCGCCGAGCCCTGCCTGCGGGTCGTCGCGGTGCGTGGACTGGTGGCCGCCCGCCTCGACGCCCTGGACGCAGACCGCGTGGGCGCCCGCCCACTGCGCGTTCCGCGCCTCCTGGGCGGAGGTGACCGTCACGACGGTGAACGTACCGGCCGCGGCGAACGCGTCGAGGACCTCGCGGCTCGGGCAGCCGAAGGTGAAGGACACCACGGGGACCGGGTCGTCCAGCAGGGTCGCCACCTTGGCCTCGTAGCCGTCGTCGCCACCGTCCGCGTCCGGGTCGCCGAGCGGGGTCTCGTACCAGGCGGCCTCGCCCGCCAGTTGGTGGCGGTAGACCTCGACGGCACCGGTGTCCGCGAGCTGGGGCTGCGGCATGAAGAGGTTGACGCCGAACGGCTGGCCGGTCAGGGCGCGCAGTTGTTTGATCTCGTGGTACATCCCGTCCGCCGTCTTGTAGCCGGCGGCGAGGAACCCGAGCCCCCCGGCCTCGGCGACGGCGGCGGCCAGGGGCGGACCGGAGGCCCCGCCGGCCATCGGGGCCTGTACGACGGGATACCGGCTCAGATCGGTCAGCGCCAAGGACATGACGGCATCGTGCCATGCCCCGCCCCGCGAGGTCTCCCGGCCGTACGCCGCCCCGCCCGCCGGACACCGGGCGGGAGGGCGGCGCGGGGCGGGAACGCCCGTGGGCTCAGCGGCCGTTGAAGGCGTCCTTCAGCCGGGAGAACAGGCCCTGCTGTCCCGGCTGGAACTGGCCGGTGGGCCGCTCCTCGCCGCGCAGCTTGGACAGCTCCCGCAGCAGCCGCTCCTGCTCGGGGTCGAGCTTCATCGGGGTGGTCACCTCGACGTGCACGATCAGATCGCCGCGTCCGCCGCCGCGCAGGTGCGTGATGCCCCGCCCGTGCAGCGGGACCGACTGGCCGGACTGGGTGCCCGGCCGGATGTCGATCTCCTCCAGGCCGTCCAGGGTCTCCAGCGGCACCTGGGTGCCGAGGGCCGCGGCCGTCATCGGGATGGTGACCGTGCAGTGCAGGTCGTCGCCGCGCCGCTGGAACACCGCGTGCGACAGCTCGTGGATCTCGACGTACAGATCACCGGCGGGGCCGCCGCCGGGGCCGACCTCGCCCTCACCCGCGAGCTGGATACGGGTGCCGTTGTCCACCCCCGCCGGGATCTTCACGGTCAGGGTGCGCCGCGAGCGGATGCGGCCGTCACCGGCGCACTCCGGGCAGGGGGTCGGCACGACCGTACCGAAGCCCTGGCACTGCGGGCAGGGGCGCGAGGTCATGACCTGGCCGAGGAAGGACCGGGTGACCTGGGAGACCTCACCGCGGCCACGGCACATGTCACAGGTCTGCGCCGAGGTGCCGGGGGCGGCGCCCTCGCCGCTGCACGTCGTACAGACGACCGCCGTGTCGACCTGGATGTCCTTGGTCGTGCCGAAGGCCGCCTCGTTGAGGTCGATCTCCAGCCGGATCATCGCGTCCTGGCCGCGCCGGGTCCGCGAACGGGGCCCGCGCTGGGCCGCGTTGCCGAAGAACGCGTCCATGATGTCGCTGAAGTTGCCGAAGCCTCCGGCTCCGAAGCCACCCGCGCCACCGCCACCGCCCGAGGCGGACAGCGGGTCGCCGCCGAGGTCGTAGACCTGCTTCTTCTGCGGGTCCGACAGCACCTCGTAGGCGGCGTTGATCTCCTTGAACCGCTCCTGGGTCTTCGGATCGGGGTTGACATCCGGGTGCAGCTCGCGCGCGAGCCTGCGGAATGCCTTCTTGATCTCGTCCTGAGATGCGTCGCGGCGCACGCCGAGTACGGCGTAGTAGTCCGTGGCCACTTACGACTCCGCCAGGATCTGTCCGACGTAACGTGCCACTGCGCGTACCGCTCCCATCGTTCCGGGGTAGTCCATGCGGGTCGGTCCGACCACGCCGAGTTTGGCGACTGCCTCGTCGCCCGAACCGTAGCCGACCGCGACGACGGACGTGGAGTTGAGCCCCTCGTGGGCGTTCTCGTGCCCGATCCGTACGGTCATGCCTGAGTCCGTGGCCTCACCGAGCAGCTTCAGCAGCACGACCTGCTCCTCCAGTGCCTCCAGCACCGGCCGGATCATCACAGGAAAGTCGTGCCCGAAGCGGGTGAGGTTGGAGGTGCCGCCGATGATCAGCCGCTCCTCCGTCTCTTCGACCAGAGTTTCGAGAAGGACGGACAGGACCGTGGAGACGGTCGCCCGGTCCTCGCTCTCGAAGGACTCCGGAAGGTCCTGCACCAGCTGCGGGACGTCCGCGAACCGGCGCCCGACGACCCGGCTGTTGAGCCGGGCCCGCAGGTCCGCCAGAGCGGTGTCACCGAACGGAGCAGGGCAGTCGATCATACGCTGTTCGACCCGGCCCGTGTCCGTGATCAGGACGAGCATCAGCCGGGCGGGAGCCAGGGACAGCAACTCCACGTGCCGCACGGTCGAACGGGTCAGCGAGGGGTACTGCACGACGGCGACCTGCCGGGTCAGCTGCGCGAGCAGCCGGACCGTACGGCCCACGACGTCGTCGAGGTCGACCGCGCCGTCGAGGAAGTTCTGGATGGCGCGGCGCTCCGGCGACGACAGGGGCTTGACGCCCGCGAGCTTGTCGACGAAGAGGCGGTACCCACGGTCCGTGGGGATGCGCCCCGCACTGGTGTGCGGCTGGGCGATGAAGCCCTCGTCCTCCAGCACCGCCATGTCGTTGCGGACGGTGGCCGGGGAGACCCCCAGGTTGTGCCGCTCCGTGAGCGCCTTCGAGCCGACGGGCTCCTCGGTGCCGACATAGTCCTGGACGATGGCGCGCAGCACTTCGAGTCTGCGTTCGCTGAGCATCGCGCACACCTCCAGCGGTGGTTCTCGGTCCCTGCCTGGCACTCTGTCCGTTCGAGTGCCAGCAATCCCCCGGTCAGTGTACGGGGGCGGGGTGGGCCCGGGGCAAGGGCGACCGGCCACACCGTCGCGGGACGGCGCGGGTCGTTGCCGATAGCGTCGCCGTATGGACGTCGCTTGGGAAGACTTCGGCTGGGAGCGGTTGGGCAACGGTACGGGCCGCCGGCGCCTTCCCGGCTGGGACGCGACCGCCGCCCTGGTGGCCGGGGCCGACGGCGCGCTGCTCTACGACACCGGCTCCTCGCTCCGGGAGGGCGCCGAGCTGCGGGCCCAGGCCGAGGGCCTGCTCGGCCGGAGGGTGACGCATATCGCACTGAGCCACCCGCACTTCGACCATGTGCTGGGCACCGCCGCGTTCGCCGGGGCCGAGGTCTACGGGGCGGTGGGCACGGCGGACCTGCTGTCCCGGGGCGCCGCGGAGCTGCGCGCCGACGCCCTGCGCCACGGGATGGACGAGCACGACGCGACCTCGGCGACGGACGCCCTGGTGGCCCCGGCGCACCAGGTGAGCGGCGAGTGGACGCTCGACCTGGGCGGCGGTCTCCAGGTGCTGCTGGCCGACGTGGGCCCCGGCCACAGCCGTCACGACCTGGCGGTCCTGGTGCCCGGCTCGCCCGTGGTGGTGCTCTGCGGCGATCTGGTCGAGGAGTCGGGCGAACCGCAGGCGGGCCCCGACGCCGTACCCTCCCGCTGGCCCGCCGCGCTGGACCGGCTGCTGGAGCTCGGCGGCGAGGACGCGCTGTACGTCCCGGGGCACGGGGCGGTGGTGGACGCGGCGTTCGTACGGGCGCAGCGGGTCCGGCTGGCGGCCCGCTTCGGCGTGTCGTGAACGGGCCCCGGCCTATCGTCGGTCCATGCGCAGCTATCAGCCGGACCTGACCCCGCCGTGGAAGAGGTCCGCCCCCGTCCCCGAGGTCCCCGCCGAACCCGATCTGGTGGTGGAGGAGGTGTCCACCGGCTTCTGCGGTGCGGTGATCCGGTGCGAGAAGACGGCCCAGGGGCCTGCGGTCACCCTGGAGGACCGTTTCGGCAAGCACCGGGTGTTCCCGATGGAGCCGCGCGGCTTCCTGCTGGAGGGCACGGTGGTCACACTGGTCCGCCCCTCGGCGGGCGGCCCGGTCCGTCCGGCCCGTACGGCGTCGGGGTCGGTGGCGGTGCCGGGGGCGCGGGCGCGGGTGGCCCGCGCGGGCCGGATCTACGTGGAGGGGCGGCACGACGCCGAGCTGGTGGAGCGGGTCTGGGGTGACGACCTGCGGATCGAGGGCGTGGTGGTGGAGTACCTGGAGGGCGTCGACGACCTTCCGGCCGTCGTCCGCGACTTCGCCCCGGGGCCGGACGCCCGGCTGGGGGTGCTGGTCGACCATCTGGTGCCGGGGTCCAAGGAGTCCCGGATCGCCGCCCAGGTCACGGACGCGCACGTGCTCGTGGTGGGGCATCCGTACATCGACGTCTGGGAGGCCGTGAAGCCGTCGTCGGTGGGGATCCGGGCCTGGCCGTCGGTGCCGCGCGGCCAGGACTGGAAGACCGGGGTGTGCGAGGCCCTGGGCTGGCCGGAGAACACCGGCGCGGCCTGGCAGCACATCCTGTCGCGGGTGAACTCGTACAAGGACCTGGAACCCGCGCTGCTGGGGCGCGTCGAGGAACTGATCGACTTCGTGACGCTTCCGGCCTGAGGCGGCTTCGCGTGACGCCTCGGGCCGCTTGGAGGGTTTTCCGTCCAGGAGTTCGGGGTCCGGGGCGGCCGGGGCCGCCCTTGCGCGGAGAGCCGGGGCGGCCGGGGCGCGGAGAGCCGGGGCGGCCGGGGCCGCCCGTTCGCGCAGGGGCGCGTCCGTCCGCGCGGGGGCGCGTGTGGTGCGCCCCGCCCCGCCTCACGGCTCGCGCCGGGACCGGCCCCGCCCAGGGCCGTCAGTCCACCAGGTCCCGGACCACCGCGTCCGCCAGCAGCCGTCCGCGCAGGGTGAGCACCGCGCGGCCTTCCGCGTACGGTCCGGGCTCCAGCAGCCCGTCCGCCACCGCCCGGTCCGCCGCCGCGAGCCCCGCCGGGGCGAGCAGGGACAGCGGGCAGCCCTCCACGAGCCTCAGCTCCAGCAGGATGCGCTCCACCCGCCGGTCCTCGTCACCCAGGACCTCCCGGCCGGCTCCGGGTGAGCGCCCCTCGACGAGCGCCTGCGCGTACGCCCCGGGGTGCTTGACGTTCCACCAGCGCACGCCCCCGACGTGGCTGTGCGCTCCGGGGCCCGCGCCCCACCAGTCGGCGCCGCGCCAGTACAGCTCGTTGTGCAGGCAGCGCCCCTCGGGCGTACGGGACCAGTTCGACACCTCGTACCAGGAGAAGCCCGCGTCGGCCATCACCTCGTCGGCGATCAGGTACCGGTCGGCGTGGACGTCGTCGTCGGTCATCGGCACCTCGCCGCGCCGGATGCGGCGGGCGAGCTGGGTGCCCTCCTCGACGATCAGCGCGTAGGCGGACACATGGTCGGGGCCCGCGCCGATCGCCGCGTCCAGGGAGGCCCGCCAGTCGTCGTCGGACTCCCCCGGGGTGCCGTAGATCAGGTCCAGGTTGACGTGCTCGAAGCCGGCCGCGCGGGCCTCGGCGACGCAGGCCTCGGGGCGGCCCGGGGTGTGGGTGCGGTCCAGGACCTTCAGGACGTGCTGCCGGGCGCTCTGCATCCCGAAGGAGACCCGGTTGAAGCCGCCCTCCCGCAGGGCCTGGAGATAGGCCGGGCCGACGGACTCCGGGTTGGCCTCCGTGGTGATCTCCGCGTCGTCCGCGAGCCCGAACTCCTCACGGACCGCCGCCAGCATCCTGACCAGGTCGGCGGCGGGCAGCAGCGTCGGCGTACCGCCGCCGACGAAGACCGTGCGGACCGGCCGGGGGTCGTCGCCGAGCACCTTGCGGGCCTGGCGCACCTCCTCGACCAGGTGGTCCGCGTAGGTGTCCTGGGAGGCCCGCTCACCCCCGGAGCCGCGCAGCTCGGTCGCGGTGTAGGTGTTGAAGTCGCAGTACCCGCAGCGGGTCGCGCAGTAGGGCACGTGCAGGTAGAAGCCGAGCGGGCGGCCGGCGGCGCCTTCCAGGGCGTGGCGAGGCAGCGCCCCGTCGTCGGGCACGGGTTCACCATCGGGCAGTACGGAAGGCATACCGTCCATTGTCACCCGGCGCCGGAGTTCTCCCCTCCACGCTCCGGCGGGGCGGCCTGTCCGCCCTCCGGCGGGGCGACCTGGAGCACGAGCAGGGCGAGGTCGTCGTCGGGCGGCTGCTCGGCGAACGCGTGGACGTCCCGTCTGATCCGGTCGGCGATACCGTCGGCCGAGAGCCCCGCGCAGGCGGACAGGGCCAGCGCGAGGCCGTCGCCGTCGTCGAACATCAGCCGCCCGGAGCGCCGCTCGGTCACCCCGTCGGTGACGCACAGGAGGCTGTCGCCGGGTGCCAGGTCGAAGCTCTGGCTCTCGTACGCGACGTCGTCGACCACCCCGAGCAGGACCTGCGGCTCGGCCGCCGGGCGTACGGATCCGTCCGGGCGCAGCAGCAGCGGCAGCGGGTGCCCGGCACTGGCCACGGTGCAGCGGACCCCGCCGCCGGGCAGCGGCACGATGTCGCCGTACAGCAGGGAGAGGAAGCGGGACTGGGAGCCGTCCTGGATCTGCCGGCCGCCCGCCGCCGCGACCATCAGGGCGGCGGCCTCGGCGGCCTCCATGGCGTCGTCCAGCAGCAGCCGGTTGAGCCGCTCCAGGACCTCACCGACGCCGAAGCCCTCCCGGGACAGCAGGCGCAGCCACGGCCGGGCGAGCCCGGTGACGACGGCGGCTTCGGGGCCGCTGCCCTGGACGTCCCCGAGGACGAAGCACCAGCGGCCGCCGGGGCAGGGGAAGAGGTCGTAGAAGTCTCCCCCGACCACGCCGTCGTCCCCCGGCTCGTACACCAGGGCGCTGGCGACGCCCGGTATGTCGGCGACCTTGCTGGGCAGCAGGCCGCGCTGGAGGATGCGGCTGATGGTGGCCTGCCGGGTGTAGGCGCGCGCGGCGCCCACGGCGAGGCCGACGCGGCGCACGAAGTCCGCGACGAGGGCCGCGACCTCGCCGGGGAAGTGCGCGACGCCCTCCCGCCCCACGAGCACGGCTCCGAGGGTCCGCCCGCCGGAGGTGATGCCGTGCGCGAGGACCGTGCCGTCGGCGCCCCCGGGTCCGTCCCGGGCCTCGCGCGGCCACGGTACGGGGACGGCGCCGGGGCCGACCCCGTCGGGCAGCCGGAACGGCTCCTTCTCCAGCGCGGGGCGCAGCAGGTCGGCCGCGGCCTCGTCGCGGTGCCAGACCCCGGCGAGCCGCGGGGCCGCCCCGGGGCCGCCGCTCTCGCTCTCCAGCCAGATCGCGCACCAGTCCGCGAGCCGGTCCACCACCAGCTGTCCCGCTATCGCGGCCACCAGGTCCTCGTCGAGCTGACCGGCGAGCAGGTCGGAGGCCTCGGCCAGGAAGGACAGCGCCCCACGCCCGGCGAGACCCGTGTCCCGCCCGTCGTCGTCCCCGGCGGCGGTGAGGGCGCCCGCCGTGGGAACCCGCGACGCGGGCTTCCCGAACGGCGCGGGCGCGGGGACGGCGGGCAGGTCCTCCCAGTCGTCCGCGGGAAGCCGGGCCCAGACGGTCTTGAGGCCGGTGCGGTAGGTGATGCCCCAGGACTCCGCGAGGGTGGCGACGAGCTGGAGCCCCCGGCCGTACTCGGCGGGGTCGGGGCGCCGGTCCGGGTCGTCACGCACCGACCGGGCGGGGTGGTGGTCGGTGATCTCCAGCACGAGCGCGGCGGGTTCCGCGCCGGAGGCGCACTCCAGGCGCAGAAGCAGCTCGACCGCCGTGCCGGCGTGCACGACGGCGTTGGTGACGAGTTCGTTGGCGACGGTCACGGCGTCGTCGGCGAGCCGGTCGCCGAAACCACCGGGACCGGGCAGGCCGAGCGCGGCCCACTCGGCGAGGGCGGCCCTGACGAAGCGGCGGCCCGCGGAGGGGGCCAGCGGAATGCCGGGCAGGCTCGTACGGGCGACCGAACGAGGGTCGTCGCCCTGACCGGCGACGACGCTTCCGGGACGGTGCACGATGTCCCGCTGCAAGGGAATGGGCCCCACGGTGCGGCTCCTGACGGTCTCGCGATACGCCGCTGACGGTCCGGGGCCTCTCGTCCGGAACACGGCGCAGGACGAAAGACCCTAGGACAGAGTGACAGACCGGGCGTACCCATAAGCACCGAGTGACCAAAACGATCCACGTCGGACAGAAACGGGCCGGGACCGGCGTGCGCCCGCGCACTCGCCTGTCCCGGCCCTGACGTGCGCGCCGTCCGCGCCACGTCCTCGGTCCCCGGGGGTCACACCTCCGGTCACGCCACCGTCACGCCTCGGTCACGCCTCCGGTCATTGTCTCGGTCACGCCGCCGGCCATGCCTCGGTCACGCCTCCCGGGAGCCCGCGTACATCTCCTCGATGAGGTCGCCGTACTCGCGCTCGACGACCGGCCGCTTGAGCTTGAGGCTGGGGGTCAGCTCCCCGTGCTCGATGTCCAGGTCGCGCGGCAGCAGACGGAACTTCTTGATGGTCTGCCAGCGCTGGAGCCCCTCGTTGAGCCGCCGCACATAGCCGTCGATGAGCGCGACGGCCTGCGGGGAGGCCACCACGTCGGCGTAGGGCTTGCCGCCCAGGCCGTTCTCCTCGGCCCAGCCGAGGATGGTGGGCTCGTCGAGCGCGATGAGCGCGGTGCAGTAGTTGCGGTCGGCGCCGTGCACCAGGATGTTCGAGACGAACGGGCACACCGCCTTGAACTGCCCCTCGACCTCCGCCGGGGCGATGTACTTGCCGCCGGACGTCTTGATCAGGTCCTTCTTGCGGTCGGTGATGCGCAGATAGCCGTCCTGGGAGAGCTCTCCGATGTCACCGGTGTGGAACCAGCCGTCGGACTCCAGGACCTCGGCGGTCTTCTCCGGCAGCCGGTGGTAGCCCTCCATGATCCCGGGGCCGCGCAGCAGGATCTCGCCGTCCTCCGCGATCCGTACCTCCGTGCCGGGCAGCGGCTTGCCGACGGTACCGGTGCGGTAGGACTCGCCGGGGTTCACGAAGGAGGCGGCGCTGGACTCGGTGAGGCCGTAGCCCTCCAGGACGTGGATACCGGCGCCGGCGAAGAAGAAGCCGATGTCGGGGGCGAGGGCGGCCGAGCCGGAGACGCAGGCGCGGAGCCGGCCTCCGAACGCCTCCCGGATCTTCGCGTAGACCAGCGTGTCGGCGACCTTGTGCTTGGCTCCGAGGGCGAAGGGCACGGACGCGGTGCCGGTACGCCGGAAGTTGTCCTGGGAGACGCGCGCGTACTCGCGGGCCACCTCGGCCGCCCACCGGAAGATCTTGTACTTGGCGGCCCCGCCGTTCCGCGCCTTGGTGGCGACGCCGTTGTAGACCTTCTCGAAGATCCGGGGTACGGCGGCCATGTAGGTGGGCCGGACCACCGGAAGGTTCTCGATGATCTTGTCGACGCGGCCGTCCACCGCCGTGACGTGGCCGACCTCGATCTGCCCGGAGGTGAGGACCTTGCCGAAGACGTGGGCGAGCGGCAGCCAGAGGTACTGGACGTCGCCCTCGGTGATCAGCCCGGTCGCCACGGTCGCCTTGGCCATGTACGACCAGTTGTCGTGCGGCAGCCGTACGCCCTTGGGCCGGCCCGTGGTGCCCGAGGTGTAGATCAGGGTCGCCAGCTGGTCGGCGGTGATCGCGTCGACCCGCTCGGTGACCGCGTCCGGGTTCTTCATGAGGTGCTCGGCGCCCCGCGCCTCCAGCTCGGTCAGGGTGAGGACCCAGCCCTCCGGGTCGCCCTCGGCGGGCTCGGCGCCGGCCGGGTCGATGACGACGACATGGGCGAGGTGGGGCAGCTCGGCCCGGTTCTCCCGCGCCTTCGCCAGTTGGGCGGCGTCCTCGGCGATCAGGACCCGGCTCTCGGAGTCGGCCAGGATGAAGGCGGACTCGCCGCTGTTGGTGGACGGGTAGACCGTCGTGGTCGCGGCGCCCGCGCACATCACACCGAGGTCGGCGAGGATCCACTCCACGCGGGTGGAGGAGGCCAGCGCGACCCGCTCCTCCGGCCGGACGCCGAGACCGATCAGACCGGCCGCGATGGCGTACACCCGGGTCGCCGCCTGTGCCCAGGTCAGCGACTTCCAGGTGTCCGGCCCCTGCCCGGAGGCCGCCGCCACGGGGTAGCGGTACGCCTCCCGGTCCGGGGTGGCCGCCACGCGGTCGATGAAAAGGGACGCCACGGAGGGCGGCCGGCTGTCGATCAAGGTCTGTGTGTCGCTCACGACGTCCTCCGGGCCTGCGGCATGTGCTACGACCGGCTTCTCGGTGCTGCTGCTTGTCTTCCTGCTTCTCGTTCCCGCGCGGCCTGCTTGTTTAACTGGCGAGTAACTAACGGGGTGCTGCTCAGACTAGAGCGCGCGGGTCCGTGGCGTAAGGGGCAACAGGCCGCCGCTTGATAACGAACGGGCCCCTGGGCCGCGGACGTGTCCGCAGCCCAGGGGCCTCCCGGCGTACTCCGCCGCGCGGGGCGGAGAGCGGCCGGCGTTCCGCGCGGGGGTGGGAACGGCGTTCCGCGCGGGGGTGGGGCTACTTCTTGCCCTTGCTCTCGCCGGCCGACTCGTCGGTCGACAGGACGGAGATGAACGCGTCCTGCGGCACCTCCACGTTGCCGACCATCTTCATCCGCTTCTTGCCTTCCTTCTGCTTCTCCAGCAGCTTCCGCTTACGGGAGATGTCACCGCCGTAGCACTTGGCGAGGACGTCCTTGCGGATGGCGCGGACGGTCTCACGGGCGATGACCCGGGAGCCGATGGCCGCCTGGATCGGCACCTCGAAGTTCTGCCGGGGGATGAGCTTCTGCAGCTTGGCGACGAGCCGGACGCCGTACGCGTACGCCTTGTCCTTGTGGGTGACCGCGGAGAACGCGTCGACCTTGTCGCCGTGGAGGAGGATGTCCACCTTGACGAGCTGGGCCGCCTGCTCGCCCGTGGGCTCGTAGTCGAGGGAGGCGTACCCGCGGGTCTTGGACTTCAGCTGGTCGAAGAAGTCGAAGACGATCTCGGCCAGCGGCAGGGTGTAGCGGATCTCGACGCGGTCCTCGGAGAGGTAGTCCATGCCGAGCAGGGTGCCGCGCCGGTTCTGGCAGAGCTCCATGATCGCGCCGATGAACTCGCTGGGCGCCAGGACCGTGGCCCTCACGACCGGCTCGTGGACCTTGTCGATCTTGCCCTCGGGGAACTCGCTCGGGTTGGTGACGGTGTGCTCGGTACCGTCCTCCATCTCGACGCGGTAGACCACGTTGGGCGCGGTGGCGATGAGCTCCAGGCCGAACTCGCGCTCCAGCCGCTCGCGGACCACGTCGAGGTGGAGCAGGCCGAGGAAGCCCACACGGAAACCGAAGCCGAGCGCGGCCGAGGTCTCCGGCTCGTACACCAGGGCGGCGTCGTTGAGCTGGAGCTTGTCCAGGGCCTCGCGCAGGTCCGGGTAGTCCGAGCCGTCCAGCGGGTAGAGGCCGGAGAACACCATGGGCTTGGGGTCCTTGTACCCGCCCAGCGGCTCGGTCGCCCCGTTGCTGAGGCTGGTGATGGTGTCACCGACCTTGGACTGCCGGACGTCCTTCACCCCGGTGATGATGTAGCCGACCTCGCCGACACCGATGCCGTCGGCCGGGGTCATCTCGGGCGAGGAGACGCCGATCTCCAGCAGCTCGTGGGTGGCGCCCGTCGACATCATCCTGATGCGCTCGCGCTTGTTGAGCTGGCCGTCGACGACCCTGACGTAGGTGACGACGCCCCGGTAGGAGTCGTACACGGAGTCGAAGATCATCGCGCGGGCGGGGGCGTCGGCGACGCCGACCGGGGCCGGGACGTCCTTGACCACCCGGTCGAGCAGGGCTTCCACGCCGACCCCGGTCTTCGCCGAGACCTTGAGCACGTCGTCGGGCGAGCAGCCGATGAGGTTGGCCAGCTCCTCGGAGAACTTCTCCGGCTGTGCCGCGGGCAGGTCGATCTTGTTGAGCACCGGCACGATGGTGAGGTCGTTCTCCATCGCCAGGTAGAGGTTGGCGAGTGTCTGCGCCTCGATGCCCTGGGCCGCGTCGACCAGCAGGACCGTGCCCTCGCAGGCGGCGAGGGAGCGGGAGACCTCATAGGTGAAGTCCACGTGGCCGGGGGTGTCGATCATGTTGAGGACGTGGGTCCTGCCCTGGTCCGCACCCTCGGTGGGCGCCCACGGCAGACGGACCGCCTGGGACTTGATGGTGATACCGCGCTCGCGCTCGATGTCCATCCGGTCGAGATACTGGGCGCGCATCTGCCGCTGGTCGACCACACCCGTCAGCTGGAGCATCCGGTCGGCAAGCGTCGACTTGCCGTGGTCGATATGGGCGATGATGCAGAAGTTACGGATCAGCGCCGGGTCGGTACGGCTCGGCTCGGGCACGTGGATAGGAGTCGCGGGCACGCAGGGTCCTGATTCTTGAGACGCCGGACGCCGTGTCTCGGGTCGAAGTCGGGTCGGACGGATCGATACGTAGCTCCCATCGTCCCACGCCTGGGCGGTACCGAGCGGTTTGGGCCGGTCGGAGGGTGACTGATACCGTGGGCAGCTGTGCCTCGTGGCTCTCCGAAGCGGCGTGGCACCCCAATGAAGATCCAACGAACCTGCAAAGGCTCTTTCGTGGCGAACATCAAGTCCCAGATCAAGCGGAACAAGACCAACGAGAAGGCGCGCCTGCGTAACAAGGCCGTCAAGTCGTCGCTCAAGACCGCGATCCGCAAGGCCCGTGAGGCTGCCGCCGCCGGCGACGTCGAGAAGGCCACCGTGGCCGCTCGCGACGCGTCGCGCGCGCTCGACAAGGCTGTCTCGAAGGGTGTCATCCACAAGAACTCCGCCGCCAACAAGAAGTCGGCGCTGGCAGTCAAGGTGGCCGGCCTCCAGGGCTGAGCTTGTGCTGTGAACGCCGGAACGGATTCAGCGGGCCCTCTCTCCCGCTCCTGACCGGCACCCCGCGCCGCACACCGAACCTGCGTTCGCCACGCGGGTGCGGCGCACCGAGCATGAACACGAAGGCCCCGGGCCTGTCCTCCCCAGGACAGGCCCGGGGCCTTCGCGTTGCCCGCGGGGGCCTTCGCGTCGCCGGTGGGGGCGGGGCGCTGATGGTCCGGGGCCACGAGGTGGCCGGGGGGTGTCAGGGTGCCCGAGGTGTCTGGGCCGCCAGCTCGCCCGGGCGCGGAGCACGCCGGTCTTCTACTCTTCTACGGCGGGTGCCGGCTCAGCGTCCTCCGGAACGGGCCGCGCGCGCGATCGCGACCACGGCCTTCTCCAAGGCGTACTCGGGGTCGTCCCCGCCGCCCTTGACCCCGGCGTCGGCCACGGCGACCGCCCGGAGCGCCGCCGACACCCCGTCCGGGGTCCATCCCCTCATCTGCTGGCGCACCCGGTCGATCTTCCAGGGCGGCATGCCGAGTTCACGTGCGAGGTCGGCGGGGCGGCCGCCCCGCGCCGACGAGAGCTTGCCGATGGCGCGGACGCCCTGGGCGAGCGCGCTGGTGATCAGCACGGGGGCGACTCCGGTCGACAGCGACCAGCGCAGTGCCTCCAGCGCCTCCGCGGCCCGGCCCTCGACCGCCCGGTCGGCGACGGTGAACGAGGACGCCTCGGCCCGGCCCGTGTAGTACCGGCCCACGACCGCCTCGTCGATGGTGCCCTCGACGTCCGCGGCCAGTTGCGAGACGGCGCTCGCCAGCTCGCGCAGATCACTGCCGATGGAGTCCACGAGCGCCTGGCAGGCCTCGGCGGTGGCGGAACGCCCCAGCGTCCGGAACTCCGACCTCACGAAGGTGAGCCGTTCGGCGGGCTTGGTGGTCCTGGGGCAGGCGACCTCACGTGCCCCGGCCTTCCGTACGGCGTCCAGCAGACCCTTGCCCTTGGCTCCGCCCGCGTGCAGGAGCACGAGCGTGATCTCCTCGGCGGGCGCGGTGAGGTACGCCTTGACGTCCTTGACCGTGTCGGCGGAGAGGTCCTGCGCGTTGCGGACGATCACCACCTTGCGTTCCGCGAAGAGCGACGGACTGGTCAGCTCGGCGAGCGTGCCGGGCTGGAGCTGGTCGGAGGTCAGGTCGCGGACGTCGGTGTCGGCGTCGGACGCGCGGGCCGCCGCCACGACGTGCTGCACGGCACGGTCCAGGAGCAGGTCCTCCTGGCCCACGGCGAGCGTGACGGGGGCGAGCGGATCGTCGGTGGAATTCCTTCTGGTGGCCATCTCCTCCAGCATCCCACGCACCTGTGACAGCGCCCTCTCCCCCCGCTCGCCTCCCCCGGGACCACAGGGCCGGGCCCGCCGGAACCGGGGCCCGGACGCATCCGGCACCGCCCGGTGACGCGCGGGGAGGCCGTCCCCACGGACTCGCTCGGCCGGGGCGGGAATCCGCCGGGACGCGGATGCCGGAGAATGTCCGGGTGAGCGATGTGAGACATGTACTGGTGCTGCCCGACCGCGACGCGGCCCAGGACGCGGCCGACGAACTGGCCGACCGCTTCGGCGTCACCGAGGAGCCCCAGCTCGTACGGGACGCCCTGGCCGGCGAGGACGACGCCGAGGACGCCCAGTGGCTCGTGGTCGTGGAGGACCCGGCCGGACGGCTGGACGCCACGGCCCTCGACGCGTTCGCCGCGGAGTACGAGGGATGGCTGGAGGCGCCCTGACGGCACCCGGCCGCCGTCACGGTGTCCCCGGCCGGCGTCGTCGCCGGGCGGCCGTCAGCTCTTGGGAACGATCTGTATGTCCATGTCGATCGAGATGCTGGAGCCGACCACGGCGATCCCCCGGGCCAGCATGGTCTGCCAGGTGAGGGTGAAGTCCTCCCGGTGCAGCTCCGTGGTGGCCCGGCAGGCGGCGCGGACCTCGCCCTCCAGGCCGTTGCCGAGACCGAGGTACCGGGTGTCCAGGGTGATCGTGCGGCTCACTCCGTGCAGGGTGAGCGCACCGCTGACCCCCCATCGGCTGCCGCCCCGGTGGACGAAGCGGTCGCTGTAGAACTCCAGCGTGGGGTAGCGGCCCACGTCCAGGAAGTCCGAGGACCGCAGATGGTCGTCACGCATCTGGACGTTCGTGTCGATCGACGCGGCGTCGATGACGACGTGCATGGCGGAGTCCTCCATGCGGTCGGCGATCCGGACCGCCCCGGCGAAGGTGTTGAACCTGCCGTGGATACGGGCCATCCCGATGTGGCGTGCGGTGAAGCCGATCTGGGAGTGCGTCGGCTCGATCTCCCACTCCCCCGGGACGGGAAGCTGCGGCGGCTGGGACATCTGGAGCGTCACGTCCCCGAGGCCGGTGTGCCCGCCCTCGGACACCGTGGTCTGGCTGTGGAACGGGGTGAAGCCCTCCGCCGTGACGGCCAGGCGGTACTCGCCCGGGGGGACGGTGGCGACGACGCTTCCGAAGGGGTCCGTCTCGCCGCCGACGACCTTGCGGCCGGCCGCGTCGGTGACGGCGAACTCGGCCTGCCGCAGCGGTTCACCCACCGGGTCCAGTACCCGGCAACTGAGCAGACCGGCGGTGTGCGGCACCGGCAGTCCCGCGACGGCGCCGCCGAACACGTGGCCCGACTTGGCCTTCTTGCCTAGCAAACGGCCGAACATGCGCAGTACTCCCCAGGGCGGTTCTCACCTCGGACCCCTGACGGCTGGACGTCGTTGTCGGAGCAGCGGCCCGCCGACGAATGAACATTCGACCACCATTGCCACGTTCGAGGCAAACACGCACCTCGACGCGGGTTGAGGCGAGGTGTGACCGAAGGTCCGAATTGGCCCCCGCTCATGAACGGCCCACCGCGCGCAGCCCGGCCCCGGCACCGGACACCGCGATCGCCCCGTCGATGTCCGTACGCAACACCCGTGCTCCCGACGCCGTGAGTGCCTCGACCGTCCGGGCCGCCGGATGGCCGTAGGGATTGTCGGTGCCGCAGCTGATGACCGCGAGCCTGGGGTGGGCGGTGCGCAGGAGTCCGGCGTCCTGGTAGGCGGAGCCGTGGTGCGCCACCTTGAGGACGTCCACCCGGGGCAGCGCCGGGTATCTGCGCAGGACCCCTTGCTGGGCGGGGGGTTCCAGGTCGCCGAGGAGCAGCAGGGTCAGCGCACCCGACCGCACGAACAGGGTGAGGCTGGAGTCGTTGGGCTCCGTCAGGAAGTACGGTGGCGCGCCCGCCACCTGAGGTGCGGGCCAGAGCACCTGCCAGTCGAGGGGCCCGAGCCGGCGGCGCTCCCCCGGCACGGCCGGCACGACGGGGACGTGCGCCTCGGCGGCGGTACGCCTCACGAACGCCGCCTGCTCGGCCGGTTTCCGCAGGCTCGTCGTCTGGACGGCGCCGACCTCGCGTCCCCGTAACACCCCCGGCAGACCCCGCACATGGTCGGCGTGGAAGTGCGTCAGCACCAGGAGCGGCACCCGCGTGATGCCGAGTTCACGCAGGCACCGGTCGACGGGCCGGGGGTCGGGGCCGGTGTCCACGACGACTCCGCTCCCCTGTCCGGCCGCGAGCACCATGGCGTCTCCCTGCCCCACGTCGCACAGCGCGAACGCCCAGCCCGGCGGAGGCCACCCGCTCATGATCCTGGTGAGCGGCACGGGCCTCAGCACCGCGAGGACCAGGAGCAGCGCGGCCGCCGAGCAGACCCAGGGGTGGCGGGCCAGGCGGCGGGCGGACAGCACCAGGACGACGGTGACGGCGGCCAGCAGTCCTGCCCCCTGCCACCCGCCGGGCCAGTCGGCCTGGGCGCCGGGCAAGGATGCTCCGGTACGGGCGACCGTGGCGATCCACCCGGCCGGCCAGCCGGCGACCGTGGCCAGGGTCTGCGCCGCCGGTATCGACACCGGGGCCACGGCGAGCGCCGCGAAACCCAGGACGGTGGCGGGCGCGACGGCGAACTCCGCGAGCAGATTGCAGGGGATCGCCACCAGGCTCACCCGTGAGGCGAGGACGACGACCACCGGGGCGCAGACCGCCTGGGCGGCCCCGGCCGCGGCCAGCACCTCGGCGAGTCCCGGCGGGACCCCGCGCCGTTGCAGGGCACCGCTCCACCGTGGGGCGAGTGTCAGCAGCGCACCGGTGGCCAGCACGGACAGCAGGAAGCCGTAACTTCGGGCCAGCCACGGGTCGTAGAGCACCAGCAGCAGGACCGCCGCGGCCAGGGCGGGGATCAGCGACCTCCGGCGGCCCGTGCCGATGGCCAGCAGGGTGATCAGTCCGCAGGCCGCCGCGCGCAGGACACTCGGCTCGGGTCGGCAGACGATCACGAAGGCGAGCGCGACACCTCCTCCGGTCAGTGCGGTCAGGCGCAGGGAGAGACCCAGGCGCGGTGCCAGGCCCCGGCGTTCGCTGCGCAGGGCGGACCCCGGGGGCCCGATGAGGAGGAAGAGCAGAATCGACAGATTGGACCCGGAGACGGCCAGCAGGTGCGTGAGGTCGGTGGCTTTGAAGGCGTCGTCCAGTTCGGGAGTGACCCGGGAGGTGTCACCGACGACCAGCCCCGGCAGGAGCGCACGCGCGTCGGGCGCGAGTCCGTCGGTGGCCTCGCGCAGACCGGCCCGCAGCTTCCCCGCCACGCGCTGCACAAGGGTGGGTGCCCTGATCACCTCGGGTGGCCCGCCCGCGTCCGCGCGGACCACGGCCGCGATGCGTTCGCCCTCGTGCCGCGGCGGTGCGAACCGTCCACCGATCCGGAGCCCGGTGGTGGGCAGCAGCCGTTGCCACCGGTCGGCCGCCTCGCCCGGTGTGACCATGAGGAGCACGGGGGTGCGCAGCCGGGTGACGGTACCGTCCGCGGTGGTGAGCCGGGTGACCTCGGCATCCACGAGCAGGGAGGCGGGCATGCTGTGATCTCCCGTGATCTGCGGCCGGGTCCTGCGGGGGTCGGACGTGACCGTCACCTCCGCGTCGGCACGGGCGAAGCTCTGGGCCAGGCCGGGTACGGGCCCGCTCCGGGCATCGGCTCCATGGAGCCCGGCGGCCGCCGCACCGGCCGCCGCGCAGAGCAGCACTCCGGCGGCGGCGGTGCCGCGCCACCATCTGTACGCCGGTGCGCCGCCGCCGGCCCGTCCGGGCCCGGGGCCCCGGGCCCGGTCCACCCTGCCGGCGGCCCAGGTTCCGCCCACGATGCCCAGGGCGGCACAGGCGGCGAGCGCCACACCCACGGCGACCCAGCGTCCCGGCGCGTCCAGAGCGAGTGCGGTGGCGGCCCAGGCCGCCAGAGCGGGCGGGACGAGCCTGAGGTCGAGCGGCCCCTCCTGCCTCGGATCAGCCACCCCCAGCCGCCGTCCCGAGGCGGTGTGGACAGCGGGGCCGCTCACGGCGCGACCAGAGGGCGCAGGTCCGCGAACCGGCGGTCACCGATACCGCTGACCTCACGCAGTTCGTCGACGGAGCGGTAACCCCCGTGTTCGGTGCGGTAGTCGACGATGTGCTGGGCGAGCACCGGACCGACACCGGGCAGGGTCTCCAGTTGTTCGGGGGTGGCGGTGTTCAGGCTCAGCGGCGCCGCAGGACCCGCCTGACCGGTCCCCGTGAGGCCGCCGCCCGCTGTTCCGCCCGGTGCGGGCTGCACGCCTGGCAGGCCGACGACGACCTGCTCGCCGTCCATCAGGACGCGTGCCCGGTTGAGCCCGGTCAGGTCGGCGCCCTTGCGCACTCCCCCGGCGGCGCTCAGGGCGTCGGCGACCCGTGAGCCCGACGGCAGCCGCTGGATACCGGGGCTGCGCACCTTGCCACTCACATCGACGACGATCTGGCCGCCCGAACCCACGGCCGGGGCCCCTCCGGCCGCCCCGGGGCCGGAACCGGGGGAACCGGAGACGCCGGAGTCCATGGCGGGCACCAGGGCTTCGGCGGCCGCCCCCCGCACGCGCTCAGGGGCACTCACGGTCTGAGGGCGGGCCGACCAGAAGTGCGCCCCGGCGAGGACGGCCGCCCCGACCAGGACGACGGCGAGCGCGGCCAGCGATTTCGGCTCCAGAGAGCATCGGAGCTGAAGCCACAGCGGTAACCGGTCGCGCAGGGCGGGGCCCACCGACCGCCACCATCGCGGTCGTGGCGGTGGCACCGTGGGCAGGATCTCGGGCCCAGACACCGGCCGCCGCCCGGCAGACCCCCTCGGCTCAGCCGCCTTGAGCCCCGTCCCGGGACGAGGCCCGGCACCGGCGGGGGCATGGGCACTGGCCTCGGCGCCGGCGTGAACATGGGCACTGGCACCGGCACCGGCAGGGGCAGGGGCAGGGGCAGGGGCATAGGAGCTGGCCTCGGCACCGGCAGGAACGGGGCCGCTCCTCGGTAGGGATGTCGCCGCGGAGGCCCATGAAGGGACCGGGCGCTCTCCCCGTAGCTCCGGAACGCGCGCCCTACCGGACGCGCCTCCTGCCCCCTGCCGTGCCCCCGTTTCCGCTCGGCCGCCCACCCCCGGCACGGCTCCCGCACCCAGGTCCGCACGGGCACCACCTCCGACACCCCCGACGTCCACACCCCCACCCCTACGCGCCCCGGCCCCCGCACCGGCGGCCGCCCCCGCCTCCGCCCCCGCAGGCAGTGGCACGCCCCTCAGCGGCCCCACGTGCGCAGGCGGCCTCACGGACGCGGGCGATCTCCCAGGTGCGGACGGCCTCCCAGACGCGGACGGCCCCCTCAAGGGCTCCACCAAGGGCTCCCCGGCTGGGCCCGCGGCAGGATCGCCCCCGCCCGGCCGCGCCGCCGGACCCACCGCCGCGTCCGATCCCCCGACGGCGCGGAGCCCGGCCATCAGTGCGTCCGCGCGCAGCCGTGAAGCCGCCGCGTCCGGCGCGCGCGCCGGACGGCGTCGACGGGCATGCCGGCCGCCGGGCCCCGTGCCCGCCCCGCCGCCGGGAGCGACACCCGGCCCCGGCCGCGCGCGGGCCGCCGGATCCGGCAGGCGCCGGCCCTGAGGCCGAGCCGGCCGGTCGGCGGTGCCGCCGACCGGGCTCACGACCGCGACGACACGACGGGATACATGGAGTGTTCGGAGAGTCATGCCGCCGACGCTAGACACTCCTGCGGAAATGCGCTGAGCTGCGCCAATTCCGGTGGATAACCAGCTGGTTGTGGATAATCCCGCCACTCGTGGGGGTGAGCTCTCAGCGCGGTGACACGACCGCGCCCACCAGCCCCGGCCCGGTGTGCGCGCCGATCACCGCGCCCACCTCGCTCACATGCAGGTCCGCCAGACCCGGTACCCGCTCGCGCAAGCGCTCGGCGAGCCCGTCCGCGCGGTCCGGTGCCGACAGATGATGCACCGCGATGTCCACCGCTCCGCTCCCGGCCCGCTCGACCACGATCTCCTCCAGGCGCGCGATGGCCTTGGAGGCCGTCCGCACCTTCTCCAGCAGCTCGATGCGCCCGCCGTCCAGTTGCAGCAGCGGCTTCACGGCGAGGGCGGACCCCAGCAAGGCCTGTGCGGTGCCTATGCGGCCGCCCCGGCGCAGGTAGTCGAGTGTGTCCACGTAGAAGTAGGCGGAGGTGCCCTCGGCCCGCTTCTCCGCGGCGGCGACCGCGTCGTCCGGTCCGCCGCCCTGTTCGACGGCCTCCACGGCGGCCAGCGCGCAGAAGCCCAGCGCCATGGCGACCATCCCCGTGTCGACGACGCGCACCGGGACCGGCGCGTCCTTCGCGGCGAGGCACGCCGCGTCGTACGTACCCGAGATCTCCGCGGACAGGTGCAGGGAGACGATGCCGGACGCTCCCGCCTCGGCCGCGGTGCGGTAGGCGGCGGCGAAGACCTCGGGACTGGGCCGGGACGTGGTCACGGAGTGGCGTTTCCGCAGTGCCAGAGCCAGCGACCGGGCCGAGATCTCCGTGCCCTCCTCGTAGGCCTGGTCGCCGAGGACGACGGTGAGGGGCACAGCGGTGATGCCGTGCCGTTCCATCGTCTGAGGCGGCAGGTAGGCCGTGGAATCGGTGACGATCGCGACATGGCGGGACATGAGCCGGAGATTACCCTCCGGGCCGGGGGCGGGGCAGGCCGGGCCCGCCGCGCCACACGTTCCGGAACGTACCCGGCCGGTCCAAGGTCCGGTCCGGGGCCCGCCGGTCCGGACCGGGCCGGCCGGTGTCAGTTCGTGGTCTCCGGCCTGGCCGTCTTCTGCCAGGGGTACCCACCGGTCCGCCGGGGGTCCGGCGGCGTCAGCGCCTGTGGCGTGTCTGTGCCGGCCGGGCCGCTCCGGCCCGGCCCGGCGCCACCCACCGTGGGACCGGCCGCGCCGCTCGTGGCGGGACCCGCCGCCTCGCCCCTGGAAGGACCACCGGCGTCCCCGCCCGTCCCGTCCGTCGTCGTCCAGTGCCGCAGGGCTCCCGCTTCCACATCGATCTCGGCGTTCAGCGCGGCGAGGTCGTCGTCGGCGAACCGCCGCGCCCGGTCACGCGCCGCCCAGCGCAGCGACTCCGCCGAGTGCGTGATCCGCCCCGTGCGCTCCTTCAGCCCCGGCAGCAGCGTGGCGACGGTCGCCCGGTCCGGCTCGCGCTCCAGACGCCTGAGGTCGTCGTCCAGCTCCCGCCCGTGCACGCTCAGCCGCTCGAAGAGCTCCAGCGACTCACGCAGGGAGGCGTCCTCGGCGACCCCGGCGTTCAGCGCGTCCTGGGTGGCCCGCATCGAGGTCCGCAGGCTGAGCCGCAGCTGTGCGAGCTCCCCCTGCACACCCGGCTGCCCGTAGCTCTTGGCCCGCAGCGTGGTGTCCTCCACGGAGCGGCGGGCCTGGGTGATCGTGCGGTCCACACCGCGCTTGGCGGCCCGCACCGCCTTGACCCCCGCGTACACCGCGAGCACCACGAACGCGACGAACAGCAGCGTCAGGATCAGGATCGCGGCTTCCATGAACGCCCCTCGGGTATCTGCGGCTGCCGGTGTGCGGTCGCCCTTCTACCGTAAACGGAACGGGCAGGCCGAGGGTTCCTGCGGAACCCCCAACCTGCCCGTAGGGGAAAGCCCTGGCCTGCCGTTCGGCGGCCGGAAAGCGCCGTTACGCGGGGACGATGTTGACCAGCTTGGGTGCCCGCACGATCACCTTGCGGATACCCGCTCCGCCCAGTGCCGCGACGACGTTCTCGTCGGCCAGGGCCAGCGCCTCCAGCTCCTCGTCCGAGATCGACGGGGAGATCTCCAGACGGGCCCGGACCTTGCCCTTGACCTGCACCACACAGGTCACCGTCTCGTCCACGACGTACGCCGGGTCGGCCACGGGGAAGTCCTGGTGCACCACGGACTCCGTGTGGCCCAGCCGCCGCCACAGCTCCTCCGCCACGTGCGGGGCCAGCGGCGCGACCAGCAGCACCAGCCGCTCGGCGACCGAGCGGGACAGCGGGCCGCCCGCCTTGGTCAGGTGGTTGTTCAGCTCGGTGACCTTGGCGATGGCCGTGTTGAAGCGCATTCCGGCCATGTCCTGGCCGACGCCGTCGATCGCCTTGTGCAGCGCCCGCAGCGTGTCCTCGTCGGGCTCGGTGGAGACGACGGTGACCTCGCCCGTCTCCTCGTCGACGATGTTGCGCCACAGACGCTGCAGCAGCCGGAACTGGCCGACGACCGCACGCGTGTCCCACGGGCGGGAGACGTCCAGCGGTCCCATCGCCATCTCGTACAGCCGCAGGGTGTCGGCCCCGTACTCGCCGCAGATCTCGTCGGGGGTGACCGCGTTCTTCAGCGACTTGCCCATCTTGCCCAGGACACGGCTGACCTTCTCGCCCTGGTGGTAGTAGGCGCCGTCGCGCTCCTCGACCTCGGCGGCCGGCACCGCGATGCCGCGGCTGTCCCGGTAGACGAAGGCCTGGATCATGCCCTGGTTGTACAGCTTGTGGAACGGTTCGGAGGACGAGATGTGCCCCAGGTCGTGCAGCACCTTCGACCAGAAGCGGGCGTACAGCAGGTGCAGCACGGCGTGTTCGGCGCCGCCGATGTACAGGTCGACGCCACCACTGGGCTGGCCCTCCCGGGGGCCCATCCAGTACTGCTCGACCTCCGGGTCGACCAGCCGCCGTTCGTTGGTCGGGTCCAGGTAGCGCAGTTCGTACCAGCAGGAACCCGCCCAGTTGGGCATGGTGTTGGTCTCGCGGCGGTACTTCTTCGGCCCGTCGCCCAGGTCCAGGGTGACGTGGACCCAGTCGGCGTTCCTGGACAGCGGGGTCTCGGGCTGGGTGTCGGCGTCCTCCGGGTCGAAGGTGCGCGGCGAGTAGTCCTCGACCTCGGGCAGTTCCAGCGGCAGCATCGACTCGGGCAGCGCGTGGGCGGCGCCGTCCTCGTCGTACACGATCGGGAACGGCTCGCCCCAGTAGCGCTGGCGGCTGAACAGCCAGTCGCGCAGGCGGAAGTTGACGGTGCCCGCACCGACGCCGTGTGCTTCCAGCCACTCGGTGATCCTCGCCTTGGCGTCGACGACGCCCAGGCCGTTCAGCGAGACCTCGTCGTTGGCGGAGTTGACCAGCTTCGCCTCGTACGAGCCGAACGCGTCCTCCCAGGTCGAGGCGTCCGTGCCACGGTCGTCCGAGGGCTCGACGACACAGCGCATCGGCAGCTCGAAGGCGCGCGCGAAGGCGAAGTCGCGCGCGTCGTGCGCCGGTACGGCCATGATCGCGCCGGTGCCGTATCCCATCAGCACGTAGTCGGCGATGAAGACGGGGACCTTCTCGCCGCTGACCGGGTTGGTCGCGTACGCACCGGTGAAGACACCGGTCTTGTCCTTGGCCTCCGCCTGCCGCTCCACGTCGGACTTGGCCGCGGCCTGCTTGCGGTACGCGGTGACGGCCTCGGCCGGGGAGGCGTGCCCGCCGGTCCACACCGGGTGGGTGCCCTCGGGCCAGGCCGCGGGGATGATCCGCTCCACCAGCTCGTGCTCGGGCGCCAGCACCATGTAGGTGGCGCCGAACAAAGTGTCCTGGCGGGTGGTGAAGACGGTGATGTCACCGGCCCCGTCGACCGGGAAGTCGACGCGCGCGCCCTCGGAACGGCCGATCCAGTTGCGCTGCTGCAACTTGATGGCCTCGGGCCAGTCCAGCCCGTCCAGGTCGTCCAGCAGGCGGTCCGCGTAGGCGGTGATGCGCATGTTCCACTGGCGCAGCTTCGCTTTGAAGACCGGGAAGTTGCCCCGCTCGGAGCGGCCGTCGGCCGTCACCTCCTCGTTGGCCAGTACGGTGCCCAGCCCGGGAGACCAGTTGACGGGTGCGTCCGAGGCGTACGCCAGGCGGTAGTGGCCCAGTACCTCCGCGCGCTCGACGGCGCTCAGCGCGTCCCAGGGGCGGCCGTCGGGGGTGGCACGCTCACCGCTCTCGAACTGGGGGACCAGTTCGTCGATCGGGCGGGCCCGGCCGGCCTCGGTGTCGTACCAGGAGTTGAAGATCTGCAGGAAGATCCACTGGGTCCACTTGTAGTACTCCGCGTCGATCGTCGCGAAGGAGCGGCGCCGGTCGTGGCCCAGGCCCAGCCGGCGCAGCTGCGCCTTCATGTTCCGCATGTTGGCCTCGGTCGAGGTCCGCGGGTGGGTGCCCGTCTGCACCGCGTACTGCTCCGCCGGGAGGCCGAAGGCGTCGAAGCCCAGGGTGTGCAGGACGTTGTGGCCGGTCATCCGCTGGTGGCGGGCGTACACGTCGGTGGCGATGTACCCCAGGGGGTGCCCGACGTGCAGGCCCGCTCCCGACGGGTACGGGAACATGTCCATGATGAACTTCTTGGGCCTGGCGGCCAGCGC
Organism: Streptomyces halstedii; assembly: GCA_000720535.1. Lineage (GTDB taxonomy): Bacteria > Actinomycetota > Actinomycetes > Streptomycetales > Streptomycetaceae > Streptomyces > Streptomyces halstedii. The sequence goes on along the minus strand of JOAZ01000004.1, from coordinate 196,807 downwards.
CGGGTCTCCCGCCAGATCACCGGTCGGGTTCGGGGCCTCGTAGGTCCCCTCGGCGTCCCAGAAGTCCTGCCAGCGTGCCTCGATGTCGGCGGCCATCGCAGCCGTATAGCGGTGCGGCGCGGCCACCTCGGCCGCGTTGTTCGTCTCGCTCATGATCCTCAAGCTCCATCGATCGTCATCTGCCGGCACCCACGTCCACGGACACACGTCTACGGACACACGTCTACGGAAACGAAAAATCCCCTCGCACAGGAGGGGACGCCGCGCCGAGTCCGACCAGGCGTTCTCACCGGTCGGTAGTCGTCAGCGCGGCTCGCTAAGCAGAAGGCGTACGGCACGCATGGCGCCAGGGTACCGCACGGGCCCGGAGCGGCGTCCGCGATATCCGAGCCGCCCGGCCCGCCTCCCCCACGGGCCGAACCGGTCCACCACGACAGGGAACGGCGCACAGGGCGGGGAGCGGGGCGTGACGCCGAGGTGCGGGTCACGACAGCAGGAAGCGGGCCACCCGATTCGGATGACCCGCTTCTTCACTGTGGAGCTAAGGAGAATTGAACTCCTGACCTCCTGCATGCCATGCAGGCGCTCTACCAACTGAGCTATAGCCCCTCGCTTTTGCCACCCGGTTCCCCCGGCGACATCGAGAACATTACACGGTCCACCCGGTGCATCAAAAATCGATTCCGTTCCGCCCGGATCCACCACCGCCCGAAGCTCCCGTCGGCCCCGTCAGCCTCAAGCCCCCCGCCTCAAGCCGCCCGCCTCGGCCCGTCCGTCTCAGGCCCCCCGCCTCAGGCCGTGGCGAAGGAGTAGAAGCGCTTGAGGGTGCAGTGCTCCTCCAGGAGCCTGCCGTAGATGGGCTCCCCCTCCAGCTCCCGGTAGGTCTCGATGGGGTCGCCTTTTATGATCAGCGCCCGCGCGCACTCCTCGCACCAGTACTGGTACCGCGTATTGACGGGGTCCATGTCCCTGACGATGGGCGTACCGCTGCCGCACCAGTCGCACTTCCGCCTGTGTGCACCCATCCGGTCAGCCCCGGGAGCGGCCGCGGGCCGTACACGCGGAGGAGTCCTCCGGCAGGGCGGCCGAGCCCGGTGATGTCGTGGGGGCGAGGGGCAGGTCAGGGACCCGTACGCGGCTCGCAGGCATCGCGCTCCCTCCCGATCGGTCCGTCGCCCCTCCGGCGCTCCGATTCTGCCATGACCCCGCGAGCGGGTCAGCCCGCCGAGGACCGGTGACCACCTTTGTCGTGAAGAACGGCCGGGAACCGGACCCCTGAGGGCTGTCCCGTAATCCTGGCGGGCGCACGACGGATCACGGGACAGCCCTCAGGCGTTGGCAGCGTGTACCGCGCCGGCGGAAGCCACACGCGTACCAAAAGATCCCGCCCCCTGCCGGGGACGGGATCCTGACTGTGGAGCTAAGGAGAATTGAACTCCTGACCTCCTGCATGCCATGCAGGCGCTCTACCAACTGAGCTATAGCCCCGCTGTCCGCTGTGTTTCCCTGCGTTTCCGCGCTGCGAACAAGAAGAACTTTAGCCTGTGACCTGCCGGAAAGTGAAATCCGGCCCCTGCCGCCCGGGAGCGGCCCGCGGGCACCCGCTAGTCGTCGTCGCCGAGGACCGGTTCGGGCAGGGTCCCGGCGTTGTGCTCCAGCAGGCGCCAGCCTCGCGCGCCCTCGCCGAGCACGGACCAGCAGCAGTTGGAGAGGCCGCCGAGGCCTTCCCAGTGGTGCGCTTCGAGGCCGAGCAGACGGCCGATGGTGGTCCGGATGGTGCCGCCGTGACTCACCACGACCAGCGTCCCGGCGTCGGGCAGCGCGCCGGCGTGCTCCAGAACCACCGGGGCGGCCCGGTCGGCGACCTCGGTCTCCAGCTCGCCGCCGCCCCTGCGGATGGGCTCGCCGCGCTTCCAGGCGGCGTACTGCCCGCCGTACTGCTCGGCGATCTCCTCGTGCGTGAGCCCCTGCCAGGCGCCCGCGTACGTCTCACGCAGGGCGGAGTCGTGGACGACCGCGAGGCCGGTGACCGCGGCGAGCTCGGCCGCCGTGTCCGCGGCCCGCCTCAGGTCGGAGGCGACGATGGCGTCCGGCCTCAGCGAGGCGAGCAGCCGGGCGGCCCTGCGGGCCTGGCCGACGCCCGTCCCGGTGAGGTCGATGTCGGTGGAACCCTGGAAACGGCGTTCCAGGTTCCATGCCGTCTGGCCGTGCCGCCAGAGGACGATCCTGCGGCCCCTGCCGCTCCCGCTGCCGTTCAGCTCTGGTCACCTTCCACGCGGCCGTTGAGCTGGGCGTGCTCCTCGGCCTTGCCCCGGGTCTTGACCGCGTCCTCGGGGAGGTCGATCTCGGGGCAGTCCTTCCACAGGCGTTCGAGGGCGTAGAAGACACGCTCCTCGCTGTGCTGGACGTGGATGACGATGTCGACGTAGTCGAGGAGGATCCAGCGGGCGTCCCGGTCGCCTTCGCGGCGGACCGGCTTGGCGCCGAGCTCCTTCTGCAGCCGCTCCTCGATCTCGTCGACGATCGACTTGACCTGGCGGTCGTTGGGAGCCGAGGCCAGCAGGAAGGCGTCGGTGATCGACAGGACGTCGCTGACGTCGTAGGCGATGATGTCGTGCGCGAGCCGGTCGGCCGCGGCCTGGGCGGCGGCGTTGATGAGCTCGATGGAGCGGTCCGTGGCGGTCACATGCAGGCTTTCGTCGGCGGTCAGATCAACCCCTAGGGTCTCACGGACCGCCGACAGCCTGACGACGCCTAATCCGGGATCTTGTAGTTCTGGCCGAGGACGACCGACACGTCGGCGTTGGCGGCGGGTTCGGCCTTCTTCGCCGCGCTCGCCGGCAGGCCCAGGGTCTTGGCGACCTCGACCGCCTCGGCCTTGTCCTCCTCCGTCCGGTAGCGGACCTCGGAGGACGGCTCGGTGTCCGCCGTGCCGCCGTCGACGAAGGCGTAACCGCCGTTGACGAGCCGCACCCGGGCGTTCTGGGTGGCCTCCGCGACGCCGGTGGCGTTCTGGACGCCGACACGCACCGTGTCACCCTTCTCCGGGCTGGTGACCTTGCCGCCCAGGATGTCCTTGACGACGCTTTCCGTCGCCTCGGCCGTGAGGGTGCCGTCGTCCTGGACCGGCAGCAGCCTTGTCTTGTAGTCGCCGACCTTGGCGTGACCGGCGAGCTTCGCGAGCGAGGCCCCAAGGTCCTTCTCGGGCAGCGACGGGTCGAGGATCTGCGCGAGTGTCGCCACGGTGACCGTGGCGGCCTCGGGCTCCTCGGACATCTTGCGCAGCACGCCGCGCATGACCTCACCGAAGCGGGTCAGCTGCTTGGTCTCCGGTTCGTCGGCGCCCTGGTAGGTGGCGTAGGCGACGGCGGCCGGGCCGCCGAGCGTCTGGCGCTCGCCCTTGGTCACCAGGGGGTCGGCGTTCTTCTTGGTGTCGGGCACGTCGGTGTCGGCGTCGATCTCGATGCCGCCGACGAGTTCGACGAGGTTCTCCAGGTAGGGGGTGTCGAGCCGCCAGGTCCCGCTGATCCGGGTGCCGAGGAGGGTGTCGATCGCCTCCCGGGTACCGGCGGACCCGTCGTCGTCGACGGACTCGCCGAGCGGGATGGTGGAACCGTCGTCCGCGGCCACGGAGAGCGAGTTGGGCAGCAGGACGGTGGTGCCCCGCTTCGTGGTGACGTTGTCGACGAGCAGCGCCGTGGAGGTGCCGCCCTTCTTGGTGTTGTGCAGGTGGACGACGATGACGTCCCGCTGCTGGGGCCCGGCGGCCGTGGTCTTCCCCTCGTCCTGGCCCGAGAGGCCGGGGATCTTGCCGGCGAACCAGAGGTAGCCGACCCCGCCGGCCACCACGAGGGCGGCGACGACGATCAGCGCGACGAACCGGTTGCGTCCCCGGCGCCGGGCCTCCTCACGCCGTTCACTGCGGCTCTCGGTGAACTTCAGCCAGTCGATGACGTCTTCGGAGTCCTCGTCGGGCTCCTCGATGAAGGAGAACTGCTCGGTGCGGTAGTCGCGGTCGGCGCGCCGCTGTTCGGGGACGACGGCGTCAGGAGCCGGCTCGGCCTCGCGCGGCGGCTCCGGCTGCGGCGGGGCGGCTGCCGGGGCGGTGACGGCCCCCGCCTCCCACTGCTGGGTGGTGTCCACGGCGGCCTGGCCGCCGGTGTCCTGCCCGTAGCCGCCGTGGCCGCCGTCGTCGTAGCCGTATCCGGGCTGCGCCGGCGGGGACTGGACCTGCTGGGCGTAGGGGTCGTACTGCTGCTGTGTGCTCCCGTACGGGTCGTAGCCGTAGCCCTCGGCCGTCCCGTAGCCCTGCTGGGTCTGCCCGTCCTGTGGGGACTGCTGAGCCTGCTGGGGCTGCTGCGCGTACGGGTCGTACTGCTGCTGATAGACCGGCTGACCGTACTCGTCGTAGCCGACGATCTGCGGCTGCTGCGGGTAGTACGGGTCGTACGGGTTTGGTCGGTCGTTCACCGGTGCCCCTCTCCGTGGCTCATTCGCCGCGGTACAACTGGCGCTTGTCGATGTAGCGGACCACACCGTCCGGCACCAGATACCAGACCGGCTCCCCCTGCGCGACCCTGGCGCGGCAGTCCGTGGACGAGATCGCCAACGCGGGTACCTCGACGAGCGAGACCCCGCCCTCGGGCAGTCCGTCGTCCGTCAGCAGGTGACCCGGCCGGGTCACACCGATGAAGTGGGAAAGCGAGAAGAGCTCCTCGGCGTCCCGCCAGGTGAGGATCTGGGCGAGCGCGTCGGCGCCGGTGATGAAGAAGAGGTCCGCGTCGCCATGGACGTCACGCAGATCCCGCAGTGTATCGATCGTGTACGTCGGCCCGGCACGGTCGATGTCGCTGCGGCTGACCGAGAACTGCGGATTGGACGCCGTGGCGATGACCGTCATCAGATAGCGGTCCTCGGCCGGGGACACCGTCTTGTGGCTCTTCTGCCACGGCTGCCCGGTCGGGACGAAGACGACCTCGTCGAGGTGGAACTGGGCGGCCACTTCACTGGCCGCCACCAGGTGTCCATGATGGATCGGGTCGAACGTCCCGCCCATCACGCCGAGTCTGCGCTTGCCGCCGCCGGTAGGCACTTGCTGCTCTCCCATGCGTGCAGACCCTACTGGCACGGCTGTTCGCCCTCTGCCTCAGCGGTCTCGGTTGAAGCGCGTGGTGATCCACAGCAGGAACATCAGCACGAGGAACGCGCCCGCTCCGGTGACGTAGGGGCTGAGGCTTTCGTGGTTGCCGCCGCCCTCGCCTTCGGCGAGGGTGACCAGCTGCTGGGCGGTGTTCGTGAGGCTCATCTTCTTCGGGACCTATCGATCGGGGGTCGGAAGGACGACATCGCCCACATCGTATGCGGGGGCCACGGGCACCCTCACGCCGACTCAGTCGTTGTTGTCGTCGTTGCGGTATCCGCGCAGCAGGAACCAGGCGAGCAGGGCCGCTCCCAGGAGAGAGACGAGCAGCACGACGCGGAGTGTGTTGCCCGGCCCCTGGTCCTCGGACACGGCGGCGAGCAGTACGGCGGTGTGCGACATTCCGGGCGCTCCTCAAGGTTGTCCACAGCCCCCCGCACACCGTAGCGCCAGCGCCTACGCTGGCATCTGTCAGGGGGACGAGCGTCATCTCGTACGAACAGGGGGCATCCATGACCGACCACAGTCACGAGAGCGTGCCGAGCAGGCAGCGCAGGCGTTACCCGGGAATCTCCTCCCGGGCCTACGAGCACCCGGCGGACCGTTCGGCCCTCGTGGCCCTGCGCAGGCTCAGCGGTTTCGACACCGTGTTCAAGGCCCTCAGCGGACTGCTGCCCGAGCGCAGTCTCCGGCTGCTGTTCCTGTCGGACTCCGTCCGGGTGAGTGACGCCCAGTTCGCGCACCTCAACGACATGCTGCGCGACGCCTGTTACATCCTGGACCTGGAGAAGGTCCCGCCGATGTACGTCAACCAGGACCCGCGGCCCAACGCCATGTGCATCGGCCTCGACGAGCCGATCATCGTGGTGACCACCGGACTGGTGGAGCTGCTCGACGAGGAGGAGATGCGCGCCGTCGTCGGCCACGAGGTGGGCCACGCGCTCTCCGGGCACGCGGTGTACCGCACGATATTGCTCTTCCTCACCAACCTCGCCCTCAAGGTGGCGTGGATCCCGCTGGGCAATGTGGCGATCATGGCGATCGTGACGGCCCTGCGCGAGTGGTTCCGCAAGTCGGAGCTGTCGGCGGACCGGGCGGGGCTGCTGGTCGGGCAGGACATCAAGGCCTCGATGCGCGGACTGATGAAGATCGCCGGTGGCAACCACCTGCACGAGATGAACGTGGACGCGTTCCTCGCCCAGGCCGAGGAGTACGAGAAGGGCGGGGACCTCCGGGACTCCGTGCTGAAGATCCTCAATGTGCTGCCTCGCTCCCACCCGTTCACCACGGTGCGGGCCGCCGAGCTGAAGAAGTGGTCCGAGACCCGGGACTACCAGCGCATCGTGGACGGCCACTACCCGAGGCGCGACGAGGACAAGGACACCTCGGTGACCGATTCCTTCCGGGAGTCCGCGGCCCACTACGCCGACACCGTGCGCACCAGCAAGGACCCGCTGATGAAGCTGGTCGGTGACATCGCCGGGGGCGCGGGCGACCTGGGCGGCAAGCTCCGTGACAAGTTCACCGGCGCGGCCGGCGGCAGCGGCGGCGGTGCCAGGGGCGGCGGGGCCACGACCAAGGACGCTACGGACGGCCCGGACGGGACGTGGCGGCGTGCGGACCCGGAGGAGGGCCCTGGGGCGGAGAGCTGACCGTCAGGGTCCCGCACAGCCCGGCCTTGGGCAGGCCCGTGGCGTACGGGTCGGTTCCGTCCGGTCCCCTGTCGTCCGCGCGCTCACCGGCGAGCAGCGGACGCAGGGCACCCGCCGCGTCGGCCGAACAGGACTGCGGCCCGGCCTGTACGTAGGCGCTGTGCACCTCCAGCCGGTGCAGCCTGAGGTCTTCCCGGTCGATGACGAAGTGCAGTTCACGCCGCACGGTGAACAGGGAGGCGTCGTCGGACCGGTGCGGGCCGGAGGCCGCGGGCCGCAGCGCGTAGGTGAAGGTGTGGTCGGACACCACTTCCAGGGTGTCCGAGCCCGTCTCGGCGTAGGACAGGCTGCCCTGGACCCGGATGTCGGTGTCGGCCAGTTCCACGTCGGCGGGATCGAAGCGCACCAGCCAGCCGGTCGCGGTGTGGCGGCCGTCGTCCGCCGGTGCGCTCATGCTCCGGTCGAACTGCGCGGTCTGGTCCGGGTCGAGCAGCCGTCCGACCGGCCGGACGACCCGGCCGCTGAGCACGTCGGGGTCGAGTGACGACGCCACCAGGTAGTCCTTGACCGTGGCCAGGGCGGCGGTGACCTGGCTGTTCGAGAAGTTCTCGGTCCGCCGGACCGGCGGCAGGTTGACGCCCGAGGCGCCGGTCGGGAATTGCGCGGCCGGCCCCCCGGAGAGCAGGTCGCCGGGTGTCCCCCCGGGCACGGCGTCCTGGGGGGCGAGGGGGATCACGGTGGTCCTCAGCGGCTCGACGTGCCGGCCGACGGGCTTGGGATAGGGGTTGCGGAAGCCGATGTAGACGGCGGTGGCGAAAGCGAGGGTGATCAGCAGGACGAGAAGAATGGCGGCCCTGGAGCGCCGGCGGGTGCTCCGGCCGGTGAGGGAGCCCACGGAGCGCACGGCGCGGGCCGGTTCGCCCATCCGTTCCCGCGCGGAGAACTCCTGGAGCCGGGCAGCGCGTACGAACGATTCGTCGAAGACGAGTGAGCGGTACTCGTCCTCGCCGCCCGGCGGCTCCGGGGGTCCTTCCGGCGGTTCTCCGCGGCCTGTCATGGCTTCTCCCGATCTCCGCGCCGCCGGCGGGGGCGGCGCGGGATCCGTCTCCGCCTCCGCCTCAGCCGAAAGGCGTCGAGCGGACCTGTCCGTCACGGGGGTCGACACAGGGGCATTGGATTGCAGGGACGTGCGATTGCGGGGACGGGGGTTGGGACCTGAGGTGGGGGGGTGGGGCGGGGAGCGGGAGGAGAGGAGGGGAGGGCCACGAGGGTCCTACCTTGAGGGTGGGTCGATCGTCCTCAAGGTAAACGCGGCGCAGGTGGGAGCGCAGTCGGGAAGGCGTCTGGTTAGGCCACCGGACTGGCAGGCCCCTCAGGGCGTACGGGGAACGGCGGAGACCGCCGGGCGGGAGTAGTCCGCCGAGGCGGAGGGGGCCACGACCGGCTTGTCCACCCCGCTCGTCGTCGGCTGGGGCATCGGTTCCCGCCGGTTCTCCGAGGCGCCCCGGTAGACGGCGCTGAAGGCCAGAGCGACCATCCCGATCCCCATCAGCAGAGCGAGGATCCAGGCGATCGGCCGGTGCCAGCGCGCGGTGCCGCGGTACGGGCGCAGGGCACCGCCGTGGCGGCCGTAGGGGCCGTCCTCGTCCTCGTCCAGGCCGTCGGGGTCGAAGGCGCCGTCGAAGCCCCTCTCACGGCCGTACGGGCCGTCCGGCCCGTAGCCGTCGTCGTAGGGGTCGTCGTCCATGGAGCCGCCACCGGAGCGTGCCCGGCTGGCTTCCGCCTCGGCACGTGCCTGCGCGGCTGCGAGCAGCCGCTCGACTGCGGTGGGTTCATGGATCTCGGCGGACCGGACGAAGTCCTCGTCGAACACCACGGAGGCGAAGTCCTTGTCCGCGCCCCCGCGGTCGTCGTCGGGCTCCCGGCCGTCCTGGAACGGCCCGCCCCCCACGTCGTCCGGCACGGGTTCAGCGTAGCCCCGGCGGGGCGTTTTGGGCAGGGACCCCGCAAACTCGCCCCCCGTCTGTGCACGGGCCGGGGGCGACCGCCCCGGCCCAGGACCGCTCCGGCCCGGGACGCGGGTTACCGGATGTGGCCGTCGCCCGTGACGATGTACTTCGTCGATGTCAGTTCGGGCAGGCCCATGGGGCCGCGGGCGTGAAGTTTCTGCGTGGAGATGCCGATCTCCGCGCCGAAGCCGAACGCGCCGCCGTCCGTGAAGCGCGTGGAGGCGTTCACGGCGACCGTCGTGGAATCCACCAACTGGGTGAACCGGCGGGCCGCCGCCTGTGAGGTGGTGACGATCGCCTCGGTGTGGCCGGAGGACCACAGCCGGATGTGCGCCACGGCCGCGTCCAGCGAGTCCACGACCGCGGCGGCGATGTCGTACGAGAGGTACTCGGTCTCCCAGTCCTCCGGGACCGCCGCCACCACGGTGGCCTTGGACCCCTCGGCGTACTCGCGCACCCGCTCGTCGGCGTGCACGGTCACCCCCGCCTCGGCCAGCGCGTCCAGGGCCCGGGGCAGGAAGTCGGCGGCGACGTCCCGGTGGACCAGGAGGGTCTCGGCGGCGTTGCAGACGCTCGGCCGCTGCGCCTTGGAGTTGATCAGGATCTCGACGGCCATGTCCAGATCGGTCCGCGCGTCCACGTACACGTGGCAGTTGCCCGTGCCGGTCTCGATCACGGGCACGGTGGACTCCTCCACCACGGTCCGGATCAGTGAGGCGCCGCCCCTGGGGATCAGCACGTCGACCAGGCCCCGGGCGCGCATCAGCTCGCGTACGGAGTCGCGGCTCTCGCCCGGCACCAGCTGCACCGCGTCGGCGGGCAGACCGGATCCGCCCACCGCGTCGCGCAGCACCCGCACGAGGGCGGTGTTGGAGGCGTACGCCGAGGACGAGCCGCGCAGCAGCACCGCGTTGCCGGACTTCAGGCAGAGGGCGGCGGCGTCGACCGTGACGTTCGGCCGGGCCTCGTAGATGATGCCGACCACCCCGAGCGGCACCCGTACCTGGCGCAGGTCGATGCCGTTGGGAAGGGTCGAGCCACGGACCACCTCACCGACCGGGTCGGGCAGTGCCGCCACGTCCCGCACATCGGCGGCGATCGCCCGGATCCGCTCCGGGGTGAGGGTCAGCCGGTCCACGATCGACTCGCTCGTCCCGGCCTCGCGGGCCCGTGTGACGTCCTCGGCGTTGGCGGCGACGATCTCGGCGGTACGCACCTCCAGGGCGTCCGCGATCGCCAGCAGCGCGTCGTCCTTGGCCGCGCGCGGAAGTGGCGCGATCTCGGCGGCGGCGGCACGGGCCCGGTAGGCGGCCTGGACGACCGGGGACATGTTGTCGTACGGCGAGAGCGTGGTCATGCCCGCAGGGTAGTGCGCCCGCCGCGGGCGGCAGCCCCGCATTTCGTGATACGAGACGGGCGTCCCGGTGCCCGGACCGCGCCTGGACGCGCCCGGTCTGCGCCTGGACGCGCCCGCACTGCGCCCGGACTCCTGCCGGGCTCCTGTCCGGGAGGTGTCCGGGACCCCCGGCACATCGCGCATCCGGTCCGCGGTGCGCCCGTCGCGGCGCAAGGACGTGCGACGCGACGCAAGGACGGATCAGGCCAGGCCGGGGCCGTACGGAGGGGCACTCCCCCGGCGCCGGCCAGGCACCTGGCCCGGCTCCCCGCCCGGCCAGGTGCCTGGCCGGCGGCCTGGTCAGTACGGATGCACCCCGACCGGGGCCGCCGGCGGCGGCCCGTACCCCTCGGCGACGCGCTGGTGGTAGGTCTCCCGGTCGATGACCTCCAGCCCGACGATCGCCCAGGGCGGCAGCCCCGCGCTGGACCGGTGTTCCCCCCACAGCCGCAGCGCCACCGCCGCGGCGTCGTGGAGGTCGCGGGCCTCCTCCCAGTAGCGGATCTCCGCGTGGTCGTTGGCGTACCGGCTGGTCAGCAGGAAGGGGTGATCGTGCGCCAGCTGTTCGAGGCCCCGTCTGACCTCCTTGAGCGGGACCTCGCCGCCGGAGACGCTGAGGGTGATGTGCCACAGCTTGGACCGGGTCTGTTGCTCGTCCGTCACCACCGGTTCCTGCTCAAGGCTCTGGTCGGTGCGTGGGCCGACGAAATCGGGTCCCGCTCCGACACTGGTCAGGGCGCGGCTGCCCGTTCCGCGGGGCGGCGCCCCCGGGCGCGCTCGTCTCACCGGCGGCCTCCTGTGAATGTGTAGCTGTGCTGACCCCTTGTGTCCCCGTGACAAAGTTGACCAGGCCAGGGCCCGGCTTGGGGCGGTTTTCGTGAAGGTCTCCGCCCGAAGGCTGGACTTTCGGCCGTTTCAGGGGGTCGGACGGGACGTGAGGACGACGAGATCGTCCCTGTGTACGACCTCGCGTTCGTACGCGGGGCCGAGTTCCCGTGCCAGGTCGCGGGTGGAGCGGCCGAGCAGCTGGGGGATCTCCTTGGCGTCGAAGTTGACCAGGCCCCGGGCGACCGCGCTGCCCGCCAGGTCCCGCAGTTCCACCGGGTCGCCCGCGGAGAACTCGCCCTCGACCCCGCAGATCCCGGCCGGCAGCAGCGAGGTACGCCGGTCGACGACCGCCCGTACGGCTCCGTCGTCGAGGGTGAGGGCGCCCCGCGGAGTCGAGGCGTGGGCCAGCCAGAGCAGCCTGTCGGCCGAGCGCCGTCCGGTGGGGTGGAAGTAGGTCCCGGTGTCACGGCCGGCGAGCGCGTCGGCGGCCCGGCTGGCGGAGGTCAGGACGACGGGTACGCCGGCGGCGGTGGCGATCCGGGCGGCCTCGACCTTGGTGACCATGCCGCCGGTGCCGACTCCCGCTTTGCCCGCGCTGCCGATCGTGACGCCCTGGAGGTCCTGCGGGCCGTTCACCTCGGCGATGCGGGAGGTGCCCGGGGTGCTGGGGTCGCCGTCGTAGAGGCCGTCGACGTCGGAGAGCAGGACCAGGAGGTCGGCGTGGACGAGGTGGGCGACGAGCGAGGCGAGCCGGTCGTTGTCGCCGAACCGGATCTCGTCCGTGGCCACGGTGTCGTTCTCGTTGACGACGGGGAGCGCCCCCATCTCCAGGAGCTGGTCGAGGGTGCTGTAGGCGTTGCGGTAGTGGGCCCGCCGGCTGGTGTCGTCGGAGGTGAGGAGCACCTGTCCGACGCGTACGCCGTAGCGGGCGAAGGAGGCTGTGTAGCGGGCGACCAGGAGTCCCTGGCCGACGCTGGCGGCCGCCTGCTGACGGGCCAGGTCCTTGGGTCGGCGGACGAGGCCGAGCGGGGCGAGCCCGGCCGCGATGGCGCCGCTGGAGACGAGGACGATCTCGCGGTCCCCGCCGCCTCTGACCTTGGCGAGTACGTCCACGAGGGCGTCCACCCGGTCGGCGTCGAGGCCGCCCGCCGCGGTGGTGAGTGAGGAGGACCCGACCTTGACGACGATCCTGCGGGCACCGGTCACGCCCGGCCTGGCAGCTGACACGTACTTCCTCACACTCTGGCTCGCCCGGAGCCTCCCGGAGGGGCCCGCCGCCCGGTTGCCCGGCGACACCGCCCGGAGGACCGGCGGCCGGCGCCGGGACCGCGCCGGAGCCGGGTCCCACGTCAGGGGCCTCGTCCGCGTCCTGGACCGGAGCGGCCTCTCCCCGGCACAGCACAGTACGCGAACGGCACCGCCCGGCGCCTTCCTGTTCCGCTCGGTGGACAGCGGAGGGGGGCGCCGGACGGTGCCGGTGGTCCGGAGGCCGGAGGCCGGTGGTCCGGTGCCGGGCACCGGACACCGGTCACTCGTTGCCGAGGGCCAGCATCCGGTCGACGACGCGTGCCGAGGCCCGCCCGTCGGACGGCTCGCAGAAGTCGGCCTTGAACCGGTCGTACTTCTCCTGGTACTTCTCGGTCACGTCGTCGATGTTCAGGATCGCGTCGACGAGTTCGTCGGACGTCTTGAGCAGGGGCCCGGGGGCCCGCGAGGTGAAGTCGAAGTAAAACCCGCGCAGGGTGTCCCGGTAGTGCTCCAGGTCGTAGGTGAAGAAGAGCATCGGCCGGCCGGAGTGCGCGAAGTCGAACAGCACGGAGGAGTAGTCCGTGATGAGGACGTCGGCGATCAGGTAGAGGTCGGCGATGTCCGGGTAGTACGTGACGTCCCAGACGAAGCCCTGGCCGGCGCCGGGGATGCTGTCGAGGACCTTGTGGTGCTTGCGGTAGAGCAGCACGTGGTCCTCGCCCAGGCGCTTGCGCGCCGCGTCCACGTCGATCCGGTTGTCGAGCTTGAAGCGCCGCCCGCCGTACCGCTGGTCGTCGCGCCAGGTGGGCGCGTACAGGACGACCTTCTTGCCGGCGGGGATGCCCAGCTTCTCCCGGACGGCCGCCGCCCGCCGCACCCTGTCCGGGGCGTGGAAGACGTCGTTGCGCGGGTATCCGGCCTCCAGCACCTCGCACCGGAGCCGGAAGGCGTTGGTCATGATCGGGGTGGTGAACGCGTTGGGCGTGATGAACAGGCTGTACTGCAAGGACCGCTGGGGCAGGCTTCCGATGTAGGCGAGGTTGGCCTGGGGGGTGCCGAGGAGGTCGGCGCCGATCCGCTTGAGCGGGGTGCCGTGCCAGGTCTGGACGACGACCTGGCCCTCGCGGCGGACGAACCATTCGCGGATGCCGCCGTTGGTGACGATGTAGCGGCTGCGGGCCAGGGCCTCGTACCACTCCTCGCTGGCCCACTCCACGCCGCGCACGCCGGGCGGCAGGACGACCTGCTGGTCGTGGACCATCGCGATGTGCTCGACGTCGGCGCCGCGGCGCACCAGCTCCTCGTAGACCGCGCGCGGGGAGTCGGAGAACTGCTTTCCGCCGAAGCTGTTGTAGAGCACGGCCTCCCGCAGCGGCAGCTTGCGCAGTTCGGTGGAGAACCGCCGGCGCATCTGCGCCTGCCGGTAGGCGCCCCGGAGTTCGTCGTCCAGGACCGGGCCCGACTCCAGGAAGATCCGGTCGTACTCGAACCGCTCGACGGTGTACGCGCGGTGCGCGCCCTGGTGGCCGACCGGCAGGCTGCCGATGAGGTCGGGGCGGATCGTCACGGGGACGTCGTGCCGGTGGTCCCACTCGTCCCGCGCCCGCAGGAAGGGGAGCCAGCGTCCGGCGCGGAGGGAGAGCGTGCCCTCGTGCGCCGGCATGACGTCGGGGGTCACGCGGGCGGTGAAGCGTCCGTCGGCGAACTCGACCGGGAACGGCTTGTCCTCGTTGCGGCCGCTGTGCCGCAGGACGAACTTCATCGTCTCGGCGGGCCCGGAGTAGGTGCCGGAGAGCACCAGTTCGCCGCCCTCGGACCACTCGGCCCGGTCGACGAGGGGCTGGGGGACGCGCATCTGCGGGGAGAAGTTGCCCGCCCCGTCGGTGCGTACGGCGAACTCCAGGCCGCCCGCGAGCTTCCGGACGCCGGTGCGCAGTCCCTGGCCGATGGTGGCCCGGCGCGTGGTGCCGTCCGCGAAGACGATGAACGCGCGGTAGGTCCTGGCCTTGCCCGCGACGACTCCGTCGACGGGCAGTTGGGCGAAGGGCACCCGTCCGGTGAACCGGATCCAGCCGTCGGCGCCGGGGCCGAGCTCCTGGAGCGGGAAGTCCGCGGCGTACTCGGTGGGCTCGTGGTCCAGGCGCAGCGCGGTGGGCGTCTTGCCCGCGGTGGCCAGGGCGCGGGAGCGCAGGGTCACCGACATGCCGTCGGTGTCCGCCTCCTGGGACTCGACCTCGGCCGGGACGATGTCCACGGTGAGCTTGAGCCGGTTGCGGTCGAATCCGGTGACGACCCGCACCCCGTCGTCGACGACGCGGACGGAGCTGTGCCCGGTGGCGCCCGCGTTGCCCTTGAGGACGCTTCCCACGGACATGCCGCCGGGGCGGGGGATGCCGATGCCCAGGCGCCAGGTGCCCGGCTGCCAGTGGCCGCGGGTGCGCAGGCGCGCGGGGTCGATGCTGAGCTCGAATCCGGACCAGTCGTAGTGGTGGTGGGCGCTCTTGGCCTCGGTGGTCGCCCTGGGTTCCAGGACGGTGCGCAGCCGCAGGGGGATGGCGCTCTTGCTTCCCTGGCGGCGGAGCACGGCGACGCGCAGCGACCGTTTGCCGGTGGCGGAGGGGACGTTGGGGATGTAGGCGTACCCGCGGACGTCCAGACGCCCGTCGCGCCAGGCCAGGCCGAGGAGTTTGCTGCGGACCGGGAGTTCCTTGCGCGTGAAGTTGCGCACCGCCGGGGGCAGTGAGGAGCTCTCTATGCCCGGGAGCTCGATGCGGGCGCGCCGCAGGCCCCGTACGGCGAAGGCCCCGGGGTTGGCGCGTTCGTACTCCAGGAGCCGGACGAGCTCGTCACCGCGTCCGGTGGCGGCGAGGTGCCATTTGACCCGTGCGATCGGGGAGAACTTCCGGACGAGCTTGGGGGCGGCCTGCGCCAGAAACTCCTTCGCCGCGCTGTGGAAGGCGGGGCGCTCCTCGACCGGCGTCTCCGGGAAGTACTTCATGAGCCGGTTGAGCTCTTCAGGAATGGTTTCGACGGTTCGGGACGCCACGGCGAGAGGGCCTTTCCGAGGGGACTGCAGAGATGAACCCCAGGAAGACGGGGCGTGACTGAGACGCATAATAGGGCCTCATCGTTGCTCCACAGTAAGCCGTGACCCCCCTCACATGACAGCCGCCCTCGGTTGTGATCCGCTGCTCGGGGGCGGTGAGGGATCTCCCGCGCCCCCTCAGGCCCGCCGTGTCAGCGGTGCGGGCCGGACTGTCCGCAGGACCCTTCGGACCTTGCGGACGAAACGGCGCACAAGGGAGGAAGCCGCCGGGACGGGCGGATCGATCCTTCTGCCGTTCCGCCACTCGGTCACCCGCACCTGGTAGGCCGACTCGGGCAGCTCGGTGCCCTCGCGGAAGTGCGGGTACGCCAGCCAGAGCCGGGCCGGGCGCTCCCCGCGGACGATCTCCGGCTCCCGGCCTTCCTTGACGAAGCGCAGGATGTCCATGAGCAGGTCGGGCCGGCCCTTGGCCACGCAGATCAGGCGCAGTCTCTCCTGGACCTTGAGGGAGCCGGCCAGTCCACGCGTCCAGTACTGGGCCATGAGCGGGGCGGCCAGCTCCATCTTCCTCTTCCGCACCGCCGCGGACTGCTTCAGGAACCCGGGCCCGAACTGGGGAAGCAGGGTGATGACGAACGGGCGCACCATCAGGGCGTCCCGCTTGGGACCCGGTGGGACGTGCTCGGCGATGAGGCCCGTCAGGGCGCGGGCGGAATCGAAGCGGAGTTCGTAACTCCCGCTCTTGGTGACGTGTTTGCCGTCCTCGCGGCCCACCAGGTGGTAGCAGGTGTAATCGGCGACGACGGAAACGCCGTTGCCCCGGAGATAGGCCTCCAGTGTGAAGAGGGCGTCCTCGCCGGTCTTCAGTTTCTCGTCGAACGACATCCCGAGCCGGACGAGGAGTTCGCGCCGGAAGAGTTTCTGGGCGCTCAGCGTGAATTTGACCTGGGAGAAATAGATGTCGGCGCGTTCGACGGTCTGCTTCCACATCGACTTGGCCGCGCCCCGGTTGACGCCGACGACCTTGCCGAGCACCACGTCCGTGCCGGCCCGGTCGCCCATGGCGACCATGCGCTCCAGCGCCTCCTCGCCGAAGTAGTCGTCGGCGTCCAGGAAGAAGACGTAGCGGCCGCGGGCGAGGCCGAGGCCGGTGTTACGGGGGCCGCTGGGGCCGCCGGAGTTCTCCTGGTGGACGACTCTGGTGTCGATGGCGGTCCGCGCGGCGAAGGCGTCCAGGTACTCCCCGGTGCCGTCGGTGGACCCGTCGTCGACGGCGATGATCTCCAGGCGCCCGGCGCCGAGCGTCTGCGCCTCGACGGATTCCAGACAGCGGATCAGATAGGGCATCGCTTGGTAGGCGCCGATGACGACGCTGACATCCGGTGCGTTGCTGCTCATCGTTCCCCGGTCCGTGATTTCCATATTGATCAGGAGAGACGATGAAACGACAATTCATGCCGCACCTCGTGGACAGACACGCGAAACGGCCCGTCCGTTCCCCTCCCGCAGGAGGAGACGGACGGGCCGTGGCGCGGGTTGCCTCACGATCGAGGATTTTTTCGGACGTCTGCCCGATAATCGATATCAGGCCAGAATTATCTCCGGATCAGCGCACCGACGGGGTCTTGCCGCCGCTGCCCGCGTCCGCCTACGGCACGTCCGGGTCGGCCGCCGCCGTGGCCGCGGCCACGCTCTCCGCCTCGCCGTCGCCCGCCCCGCTGGAGGACGCCTCCGGGTCCGGCGTCGGCCCGGCCTGCTCCCCGATCCGCTGGGCGACGCCCGCGTTGCGCGCCTCGGCCTTCGCGGTCAGCGCCCGCACGGCGGCGTTGAACTGCTCCATGGAGGTCGGCTCGTCCGGGCCCAGCAGATAGCGCTTCAGCTCCCGGCGCGGCCCGGCCAGCGGGTCGGTGGCGGGGTCGCTGACGGCGTCCAGCAGCTGCCCCAGCTCCTCGGCACCGTTGGAGAGGATGACGGCGGCCCGTACGGCGGTGTTCTGCCGCTTGAACTCCTCCGCCCCGAGCTGGGCGGAGTCCGTGACCGCGTACGGCTTGCCGCTCGCGAGGAAGTCGGACACCACACTGGAGATGTCCGAAACCATGGCGTCGGACTGGTTGAAGCAGTCGTACAGCTTCGGCTGCGCGCCGTCCACCGTCCGGTGCTCCCACCAGCCGAAGGTGCGCCAGTAGGCGTCGTCCCACTCGGCGCGCAGCGTGGCGAGCTCGGCCTGCCGCGCGGGGTCGGCGAGCGAGACGCGTGACTCCTCCGCGTCGTCGCCGCCCGCCCGGCCCGGCTTCACCAGCTCGTCCAGCCGGGCCTCGATGCCGGCCAGCTCGGCCCGGGCGGCGCGGAGTCCGGCGGCGGCGGAGGACGCCTCCTTCACCCAGCGCGGGTCGGCCGCGCGCTCCTGGGCGGCCTTGCCGATCATGGCCTTGATCCTGAAGTCGACGGCCTTGGCCTTGGCGCTGCGGATACCGGTGAAGGGGTGCGGCTTGTAGATCACGCGGACGGGCCGGTCCGCGTTCAGCAGTCCGCGCACGATGTTCTCCCCGGCCAGCAGCAGGGAGGTGTTGCCGGGGTTGTCGTCCCAGCCCTCCCAGGTGGGGGCGTACAGCACCGTGGGGATCGGGTTCTTCGTGGTGCCGGTCCAGGTCTCGATGGGCGCCAGCTGCGGGCGGCCGACCTCCACGATGTCCTCGTCGCGGACGCCCACGTCGGCCAGGGCGTACCGGTCGCGGCCCGCACGGCCGGCGGTCCACACCTCGTCGTACACCTTGGAGAAGGGGTTGACGCTGGCGAGCTTGTCGCTGTCGCCGTGCCCGATGAAGACGTGCTTCATGGTCGGGACACGCAGCATGTGGATGTTCTTGCCGACGTTGGCCGGATACAGGCAGACCCGGACGGTGGACAGGTCCAGGTTCATCAGATGGGTCCCGGCGGGGACGCAGACCACGGGGACGGAGGTGTCGGCGAGCTGGGAGACGAGGTTGCGCTCCCGCATGACGATCAGCGGACGCCCCTCGACGGCGGCCATGGTCTCCAGCCACATGTTGCCCTGGTAGGCGGACTCGGCCGAGCCGGAGAAGTAGAGCACGACGGTCGGCCGGTACTCGCGCATCCAGGTGTCCAGCGCCTTCAGCACCGCCGGGGCCGGAGGCGCCAGACGGCCGCGCCGCACGTACGGGAGCAGCACCGCGTTGTAGGCGACGCCCAGGAGCAGGGTCAGGCCCGCGCCGGCGTATCCGAAGACGACGCTGCCGGTCTGCGCGGCGACGATGAACCCGGCCATCGCGGGGATGTCGAGGTGGAGCATCTTCTCCGCGGACCGGTGCAGCAGCCGCTGCGGCGGGGCGTCGGGGATGCGGACGGCGTGCAGGTCGACGTTGCGGGTGACGATCGGCATGGTGCGGCGCAGCCGCAGCAGGGTCGTCAGCGCGCCGTGCGGTGCCTGGAGGCCGTAGAAGACCAGGAAGCAGGCCACCGCGACGAAGAAGAGCGGCTCCTCGGCGAGGTCCAGCCGGGCCAGCAGGAGGATGACCATCAGCTGGCGGAGCAGGAAGCGGATCGGCAGTCCCGCCCGTACCTTGCTCAGCCGGTTGACGAGATAGCTGCCGCGCTGGTGCAGGTACCAGTCGCTGACGTACGTGACAGCCGTGGCCGCCGCGAAGAACCAGATGTCGGGAAGAAGTGCCGCGACCATGATGCAGGGGTAGCCCAGCATCATCAGTATCGCCGCCGCGAGTTCTGACCGACTGCCCACACGGGCCAGGCGAATGGCTGTCGAAATCACGAAGAACCTGCTCCAGGGGGTGCCGGTTGTTTCACATATTGAGGGATTAAAGAGAAATGCGATGATGCGGCTGTACGCATACAGGCCCCCGCGGTCACCTTTCGGCGATCACAGAGGCCCGTACATGCACATATGCGCATTTGTCAAGGATTATTACACATCTTCCTGGCGGTCCAGCACGGAGGCCAGGGCCTGCTCGAAGCCCGAGGACCCGGCGGCTTCCCGCGTCGGGTCCTGCTGCCTCACGTCGATGACGTGGCCCGTCATCGCGGACAGGAGGACGTCCAGCGAGGTGCGCGCGACGGCCTCCGAGGAGAGCAGGGAGCCCTCGGGCTCCTTGCCGAACGCCTTGGTGCGCATGGGGGTGGCGGTGCGCTCCGGGTTCACGCAGTTGACCCGGATGCCCTCGCCCGCCCACTCGTCCGCGAGCGCCTGGGTGAGGTTCACCATCGCGGCCTTGGTGGAGGAGTAGAGGCTGTACTCGGCGCGGCCGCGGGTGTAGCTGCTGGAGGTGTAGAGCAGCAACTGGCCCTGGGTCTCGGCCAGGTACTTGTACGAGGCGCGGGCGATCTGGACGGGCGCCAGGTAGTTGACGTTCAGCGCCTCCTGGATCGTCGTGTTGTCCGTCTCCGCCAGCTTGCCGATGCGCAGCACGCCCGCGGTGTTGATGACGTAGTCGACCCGGCCCGTCTCCGCGTAGGCCTTGGAGAGCGCGTCGTCGACGTGCTCCGGGTTCTCCACGTGCGTCCCGGTGGTGGAGCGGCCCAGCGCGTACACCTTCGCGCCGTAGCTCTCGGCCAGCGTCGCGATGTCCGCCCCGATGCCGTACGAGCCGCCGAAGACGACCAGCGTCTTGCCGGAGAGCAGCTCGCGGTAGGCGGCCTCGTCGGCCTGCTGCGGGGCGGCGGTGGAGGCCAGCTGGAAGAGCTTGTCGGTGATGAAGACGTCGACCGGCTGGGTCACCTTCATGTTGTACTCGTCGCCGGCGACCACGTGGATCGGCACGTCCGGGAGGTACCGCAGGACGACCGAGCAGTCGTCGGTGGCCTGGAAGTTCGGGTCGCCCGCCGCGATCTCGTACGCCTTGCGGATCGTGGAGAGCTTGAACGCCTGCGGGGTCTGGCCGCGGCGCAGCCGGGACCGGTCCGGGACGTCGGTGATGAACTCGCCGTCCTCGCCGTGGGTGCGGGTGACGATGATCGTGTCCGCGGACGGGATGGCGACGTCGACCGCCTGGTAGCGGTCGAGGGCCTCGACGCAGTCCTTGATGACCCGCTGTGACAGCAGGGGGCGCACGGCGTCGTGGAAGAGGACGTTGCGGTCCTCCCCCTCCGCGAGCCCCTCGCCGAGGGCCTCGATGGCCCGCTCGGTGGTCTCGTTCCGGGTGCTGCCGCCTTCGATGATCTTGGTGATCTTGGTCAGTCCGGCCTTGGCGACGATCTTCTCGACGTCGGGCACGAAACCCGGCGCCATCAGCACGATGACATCGTCGATGTCCTCGGCGTGCTCGAAGATGGTCAGCGTGTGCTCGATGACGGCCTTACCGGCGATCTTCAGCAACTGCTTGGGGATCGACAGACCCACACGCTGACCGGTGCCACCCGCGAGCACGACCGCTGTGGTCCGGGGCTTGGCTTCCTGAGGCACAGACACAGACGACCTACCTTGCGATGACAGGGGGGAGACAGTGTGATGGTCGCACTCTCCGTGACCGTCTCGCAAGGTGGACGTTTAGCGCCGCTCTCCCCTGGGAAACCCCGTGTTCACCGTCTGGCCAGGCAGGTTGCCGCCCCGCGCGCCCGCGCACGGGGTGATCGACTCCACAGACGTGTTACGCAATCCGCACATCACGGGACCCGATACCCGCCCCGAGCTGGGCGTTCCCTGTGAGAACCGGGTGCCCCGCCGCTCATGGAGGGGCACCCGTCACGCCGCGCACAAGGGTCTAGAAGGGGTCGAACTCGTCGTACGCGCGGTCCGCCTCGTCACGGTCGGCCTCGCGCTCACGGCGCCGCTGCTCGGCGGGGCGCGGCTCCTCCAGCCGGTGGTCCTCGCCGCGGCGGCCCAGCATCTCGGCGCCCGCCGTCACGGTCGGCTCCCAGTCGAAGACGACCGCGTTGTCCTCGGGGCCGATGGCCACACCGTCGCCGGCGCGGGCACCCGCCTTGCGCAGCGCGTCCTCGACGCCGAGGCGGTTGAGCCGGTCGGCGAGGTAGCCGACGGCCTCGTCGTTGTTGAAGTCGGTCTGCCGGATCCAGCGCTCGGGCTTCTCGCCGCGCACGCGGTAGATGCCGTCGTCCTCCACGGTCACGGTGAACCCGGCGTCGTCGACGGCCTTGGGCCGGATGACCACCCGCGTCGACTCCTCCAGGGGCTTCGCGGCACGGGCCTCGGCGATGATCCCGGCGAGGGCGTACGAGAGCTCGTTCAGCCCCTTGTGGGCGATGGCCGAGACCTCGAAGACGCGGTAGCCGCGTGCCTCCAGGTCCGGGCGGATCATGTCGGCGAGGTCCTGGCCGTCGGGGATGTCCACCTTGTTCAGGGCGACGATGCGCGGCCGGTCCTCCAGGCCGCCGTACAGCCGCAGCTCCTCCTCGATCATGTCGAGGTCGGAGACCGGGTCGCGGTCCGACTCCAGCGTCGCGGTGTCCAGGACGTGGACGAGGACGGAGCAGCGCTCCACGTGCCGCAGGAACTCCAGGCCGAGGCCCTTGCCCTGGCTGGCGCCGGGGATGAGCCCGGGGACGTCCGCGATGGTGTAGACGGTCGAGCCGGCGGTCACGACGCCCAGGTTGGGGACGAGGGTGGTGAAGGGGTAGTCGGCGATCTTCGGCTTGGCCGCGGAGAGCACGGAGATCAGGGAGGACTTGCCGGCGCTCGGGTAGCCCACGAGGGCGACGTCGGCGACCGTCTTGAGCTCCAGGACGATGTCGCGGCTCTCCCCGGGCTCACCGAGCAGCGCGAAACCGGGCGCCTTGCGGCGGGCGGAGGCCAGCGCGGCGTTGCCGAGGCCGCCGCGGCCACCCTGGCCGGCGACGAAGGTGGTGCCCTGGCCAACCATGTCCGCCAGGACGTTGCCGGCCTTGTCGAGGACGACGGTGCCGTCCGGGACGGGCAGCACCATGTCCTGGCCGTCCTTGCCGGAGCGGTTGTCACCGGCGCCGGGCTGGCCGTTGGTGGCCTTGCGGTGGGGGCTGTGGTGGTAGTCGAGCAGGGTGGTGACCGACTGCTCGACGACGAGGATCACGTCGCCGCCACGCCCGCCGTTGCCCCCGTCGGGGCCGCCCAGCGGCTTGAACTTCTCACGGTGGACGGAGGCGCAGCCGTGGCCCCCGTTACCCGCGGCGGCATGCAGCTCGACGCGGTCCACGAAGGTGGTCATGGTTGGTGCCTCCAGGTACTGCCGGTACGTACGGAAATGTCGCTTGGTGTCTCTTGAGCTCTGGTGTGTCTCTTGAGCTAACGCGCCGAGGGCGGACCCGCTTCCCCGTTGACCGGGAAAGCTGGGATCCGCCCTCGGAAGGTGCTGTGTCGTTCGGTCGGCGCCTGGATCAGGCGGCGACGGGAACGATGTTCACGACCTTGCGGCCACGGTGCGTACCGAACTCCACCGCACCGGCGGTCAGCGCGAACAGCGTGTCGTCGCCGCCACGGCCGACGCCCGTGCCCGGGTGGAAGTGGGTACCGCGCTGGCGGACCAGGATCTCACCGGCGTTGACGGCCTGACCGCCGAAGCGCTTCACGCCGAGCCGCTGAGCATTGGAATCGCGCCCGTTCCGAGTGGACGATGCGCCCTTCTTGTGTGCCATGTGTTCTCAGTCCCTTACTTCGCAGCCGCGGGGATACCGGTGACCTTGATCGCCGTGTACTGCTGGCGGTGACCCTGGCGACGGCGGTAGCCGGTCTTGTTCTTGTAGCGAAGGATGTCGATCTTCGCGCCCTTGTGGTGGTCCACGACCTCGGCCTGGACCTTGATGCCGTCCAGGACCCAGGGGTCGCTGGTCACGGCGTCGCCGTCGACGACGAGCAGGGTCGAGAGCTCGACCGTGTCGCCAACCTTGGCGGTGGAAATCTTGTCAACCTCAACGATGTCGCCGACAGCAACCTTGTGCTGGCGACCACCGCTGCGCACGATGGCGTACACGCGGATCTCTCTCTCACTCGGAACGGATCCCCTGATGCCAGCCGCCCGCGCGGGCCGGGGCCTACGACAGTCCGGAAGGATGAGCGGCCTCCCCCGGGGACGGATCACCGGGAGGGATGTGCTCAGGGGCAGACGCACACAGACACGCCGAGGGTCAAGGTTACGGGGGCGGGGTACGGGGGTCAAACCGGGCCCCGTCCCGGTCTCAGCCCCGCGGCGTCAGCATCCGGTCCACGAGGTTCTTCGTCGCCCGCTGGACGTGCTCGTTGGCGTGCGCGGGCGCGTGGAGAGCCAGGGGCCAGTGGAACGTCCCCGCGACGAAGACCAGTGTGCCGTCGCCGTGCACGCACAGGCTGGAGTTCTGGACCTTCCGGCCCCGGCCCATGCTGTCCCCGTAGGGGGAGGCGGAGAGAAGGGTCTGCTCGGTGTCCTCGGGACGGGGCATGGACGGGTTGAACCCGTCGGCCTCGACGGCCACGAGATCCGGGATCTCGTCGCCGTCCCGGAGCCCCGTGCCGGCCCAGAACCAGTGCTTGCTCTCGCGGACGACGAGCGGCGCCGGTTCGTGGAGGATCCCGTTGTACTGGACTCCCAGCAGCCCTTGTTCCGCCCTGAGGTGCTTCTTGCCGAGCTTGCGCCACCGCACGGTGGGGCCCGTCTCGCCCGGTTCGGGGTCCGGGGCCTCCTTGTAGCAGGTCACCACCCGGCCGGGCCGCCCGTCGGCCGAATCCTCCACGCGTATGTGGAAGTAGATGTTGTTGGAAGCCAGGAACGCGAGATGGGTACCGACGGCAACGGCTTCCTCGGCGCGGTCCCGCATCTCCTTGGACCAGTACTCGTCGTGCCCCGAGAACACCATGGCCGTGTAGTGCGAGGGGTCGACGCGCCCCTCGTGGAGATCGACGCTGGTCGCGTACGTGACGTCGTACCCATGGCTCTCCGCCCATCTGGCGGCGCTCATGTCCATGTCCAGCCAGCGCGCCATGCCGGACTCCGCGTAGGGCCGGTCGAAGGACACCTGGAACGCGCGTACCTCGTTGCCGCCCAGCACCCCCTCGGAGGCGTACCCCTTGTACAGGTTCTTGCCGGTGTGCCCGTCGAGCGGCCATATGTTGTAGGCCTGGTACGTGGTGAAGGGGACGACCAGCAGGATGTCGGACTTCCGCCCGGTGTCGCTTACGACGAACGGCGTGTAGCTGCGGTACCCGTCATGGGAGGTGAAGACGGCCAGGAAGAGGCCCGACACCCACGTCTCGGGCACGTCCAGGGTCCAGGAGACCGGCCAGTCGCACGCGATGAGCCCGGTCTCCGCGTCCGCCTCCGGCTTCTTACGCGGCTCCACGCGCACGTCGTCGCCGGTCACCATGAGGCGCGCTCCGACGCCTTCGTAATGGCCGACGCGGTAGACGGCGACCGTGCAGGTCTGCTCCCGGTGCGACGAGATGTGGAAGCCGATCGACTCCCCCGGGGACACGGAGGTGGCCGACGCGTACCCCTGGATCTGCGCGCCCTCGTCCCGCACGCCCTTCGTACCGGCGTTCCCCACGGTCCACGCGTCCGAACCCGGGGCGCGGTTCTCGGTCACGACGGGGTTGTCACCCGTCCTGGGCGCGGGCCGGACGACCGGGGAGGACGCCGCCTCACCGCGGAGCTGGTAGCCGACCACCCCCACCGCCCCGATTCCGATAGCACCGAGTGCGGTCCGACGCGACACCTTCGACACGGGTCCTCCGACGCCTGGGCGCCAGGCCTCGTGCCTCTCGCGCCACCATGTGCGTGTCGAGAAGGCCGTAGGTGCTCCACCCCGCCCCCCGCCGACGGCTGCTCATAGTACGGGGATTGCGAAGTACTCGTGCCGATGCCGTGTATGTGCGTTCAACCACACGTCACACACGCGCAGTTGCCGTGCTGGCGCCTGTGCGGCGGACAGTCCGCCGCGCGCCCGGATCCTGAGATCGTATGCTCGGCGGGATGATCCGCCCGCCAGGAAGGCGCAGCACGTGAACTACAAGGTCCAGCCCACCGCCCAGGTCGACGAGAGTGCCGAGATCGGCGACGGGAGCAGTGTCTGGGAACTGGCTCAGATCCGGGAGGGCGCCAGGCTCGGTGAGGGCTGCGTCGTCGGCCGTGGCGCCTATGTCGGCACCGGCGTGCAGATCGGGAACAACGTCAAGTTGCAGAACTACGCCCTGGTCTATGAGCCGGCCGAGCTGGGTGACGGCGTCTTCGTCGGGCCCGCGGTCGTCCTCACCAACGACCACAACCCGCGCTCCGTGGACCCCGAGGGCAAGCAGAAGCGCGGCGGCGACTGGGAGGCCGTGGGTGTGAAGGTCGCGGAGGGCGCCTCCCTCGGCGCACGCTCCGTCTGCGTCGCGCCGGTGCGTGTCGGGCGTTGGGCCATGGTCGCGGCGGGCGCCGTGGTCACCAAGGACGTACCGGACTTCGGCCTGGTCGTCGGCGTGCCGGCCCGCCGGATCGGCTGGGTGGGGCGCAGTGGCGTACGCCTGGTGGAGAGCGCGGACGCTCCCGGTACGTGGGAGTGCCCGCAGACGGGCGCGGTGTACGAGGAGCGCGAGGGTGTCCTCTCCGAGCGGGAGATCTGAGCCGATGGGCGTTGGTCAGCACAGACCGGACATACCGGCGCCGTCGCGGGGCCCGAGGCCCGCTCGAAGAACATGGTGACCTCGGTGCGTGCGCCGGGGGCGTCCGGCCCCGGCACACGGGACCGGCTGGCTTCCCTCACCGGACTGCGCTTCTGGGCCGCCCTGGCCGTCGTCCTCTACCACCTGTCCCGGCAGACCGGCACACTGCCCTGGATCAGTGACCTCACCTGGTACGGACGCAGCGGTGTCACCTTCTTCTTCGTGCTCTCGGGCTTCGTCCTGGCCTGGACGTACGACGGCAAGACGGTCCCGGCCGCGGTCTTCCTCTGGCGTCGGTTCGCGAGGATCTGGCCCCTCTTGGCCGTCTCGACCGCGGTCTCCGTCATCGTGTGGCGGATGCTGGGGACGGACGTCTCCCTCAAGGGCGTCGCCGCCACTCTGGGCCTGGTCAACTCCTGGATTCCCGAACGGGAATACCTTGTCGGCGGGAACCCGGCCGCGTGGTCCCTCAGCGACGAGGCGTGGTTCTACCTGCTCTTCCCCGTCCTGCTGGTGCTGCCCGTCCTGCGTACGGCACGAGCCCGCCGGTGGAGCGTGGTCGTCCTGTGCGCCGCCTCGGTGGCCGTCTGGTTCGCCGGGGCGCTGATCGCCGAGCCGGCCCTCCGCCTCTGGGCCCTGGACTACTTCCCGGTCACTCGTACGTTGCAGTTCGCCCTCGGTGTGGCCGCGGGCCTCGCCGTGAAACGGGGATGGCGTCCTCCGGTCGGCCTCGGCTGGGCCGTCGCCCTGGTCGTGGCGTGGCACGTGGTGCTCGTACCGTGGTCCCGGGCCGTCCCGGACGCGCTCTGGTACAGCCCGTACAGCGCCTCTCATCTGCTGTCGGCCCCCTTCTTCACCCTGCTGGTGGCAGCGGCGGCGACAGCCGACCTGGAGGGCAGGCGGACCGGTCTCACCGGCCCCTGGATGATCCGGCTCGGCCACTGGTCGTTCGCCTGGTACCTCTTCCACGAGATCGTGATCAGAGCGCTGCTGGGAGAGACCGGCCGCCCCGGCACACGCGGGGAGACCGCCGCGCTCTGGCTCGTCGTCCTGGTCGTGAGCCTGGCCGTCGCGGCCGTTGCCTACCATTGCGTGGAACATCCACTCGAACGTCTGCTTCGGCGCAACGGACCGGGCGGTGCCAACCGTTCGCCCGCGCCCCCGAGGCCAAGGACGCGGCGCCGCGGGAAGTCCGAAGCCGCGATCCCCAGCGGGCCAAGCCCCATGACCGAGAAGAAGAGTATTCAATGAAAGTCATCAGCATCGTCGGTGCCCGTCCTCAGCTGGTGAAGCTGGCGCCCGTGGCGGCCGCCTTCGCCCAGACCGACCACCAGCACGTCATCGTCCACACCGGACAGCACTACGACGCGGACCTTTCGGACGTCTTCTTCTCGGGGCTGGGGATTCCCGACCCGGATGTGCATCTGGGTGTCGGTTCCGGCAGCCACGGCGTGCAGACCGGATCCGTGCTCTCCGCGCTCGACCCGGTCCTCGAAGCCGAGCAGCCCGACTGGGTCCTGGTGTACGGCGACACGAACTCGACGATCGCCGGGGCGCTTTCAGCGGTCAAGCAGCATCTCCCGGTCGCCCACCTGGAAGCCGGCCTCAGGTCCTTCAACCGCCGGATGCCGGAGGAGCACAACCGCGTGCTCACCGACCACTGCGCGGATCTCCTGCTCGCCCCCACCGAGGAGGCCATGCGTCATCTGGCCAACGAGGGGCTGGCGCGGCGGGCCGAGCTGGCCGGCGACGTGATGGTCGACATCTGCCTGCGGATCCGCGACGCGGTCCTGGCGGGGGAGCACCCGGCTCCGCTGCTGCCCGAGGGCATCGACCCGGCCAAGCCGTTCCTGCTGGCCACCCTGCACCGGCCGGACAACACCGATGACCCGGCCCGTCTGGCGGCCGTCGTGGGGGCGCTGGCCGCTCTGCCGATGCCCGTGGCCCTGCTGGCGCACCCCCGCCTGACGGCGCGCGCGGAGCAGCACGGTATCGACCTGGCCCAGGGTTCGATCCACGTGGGGCGCCCTCTGCCCTACGCCGGTCTGGTCACCGCGGTGCTGGCCTCCTCCGGTGTGGTGACCGACTCGGGCGGCCTCCAGAAGGAGGCGTACCTGCTCGACCGGGTCTGCACCACCATCCGCCCGGAGACGGAGTGGATCGAGACGCTGGAGGGCGGGTGGAACCATCTGGTTCCCGACCCGCACGACATGGCCCGGGACGAGTGGGCCGCCCTGGTCACCCGTCGCGCTCCGGAGGCCCCGCACGGGGCCCCGTACGGCGACGGCACCGCGGCACAGCGCGTGGTCAAGCTGATGGAGCAGAGGGCACCTCAGCACCAGAGCTGAGGGCCGCTCCGCACGAAGGGCTCACCCGCGTCAAGACACGGGTGAGCCCTTCGCCGTCGTCGGCTCGCCTTCGGCGCGTCCGTCCCGGCCTTGGTCCGGACGGACGGCCGACGGTCAGGCGAGGTCTTTCAGCAGCTTCTCGTAGAGAACGACGTACTTCTCCGCCTGCGCTTCCCAGCTCCACTCGTCGAGCATGCCCGGACGGTCGTACGGCTGGGTGTAGCGGTCCCGGTCGTCGAGGACCATCCCCACCGCCCTGGCCAGGTCCTTGGCGTCCTCGGACCGGAAGACCTCGCCGTTGCCGACGCGGGTGACCTCGTCGGACATGGCCTTGACGTCGCTGACGACGACGGGCAGCCGGGCCTGCATGAACTCGAAGAACTTCGTGCTCAGCGCCACCTCGTGGTTGACCGGGCCCTTGCGCAGCGGGTGGATGCCCACATCGGCGGTCGAGAGGAAACGCACCAGGACGTCGTACGGCACGTACGGCATGAGGTGTATCCGCTCGGACACACCGAGGCCGGCGGCGAGTTCCCGAAGCGAGTTCACGTAGTCGCCGTCGAGGTTGTTGATCATGAAGGCGGCGTGGATGTCCTGGGAGTACTGCAACGACTCCACGATGGTGTGGAGGCAGCGCTGGGGTGCCGCCCCGCCGCAGTAGACCGCCAGGGGGGTGTCCGGTCCCAGCCCGCAGGCGTCGCGGACGTCCCGCGCTCCTTCGGGCGTGGTCCATCCGGTCCCGTCGTCCGTCCCGGGCACGAGCTTCGGCGGCGCGTTGAGCGTGACGATCGGGCGCTCGGCGAGCCCGTGCGCGGTCTCCAGCATCTCGGCCAGCGCCGGGGACACCGTGACGATCGCGTCGACGTAACCGATGTGCTCACGCTCGTAGGCCACCTGGGAGGCCAGCCACTTCTTCGACCGGTTGGCCTGCGCGAGGCCGGGCACGAACTCGTGCGCGTCGTAGACGACCCGCACGTTGTGCCCCGCCCTGCGCGCCCGCACCGCGGCACGGGCCGCGACGCCGATCATCCGGAAGTCGTGCGCGTGGATCAGGTCCGGGCGCAGTTCCTCTATCTTGTCCCGGTAGCTGAGTTCGTAGCGGAGCGGCAGTGGGTCCAGACGCCGCCACGCCCGGTCCCCCATCGTGGAGCTCCAGAAACGCCGCTCCACCTCCTCCCAGGCGCCGTCCTTGTCCCCCCAGTTCGCGGCACGGTGCTTCGTCTGCTGCACACGGGCCTTGATCGCGCCTCGCCGGAGCTTTCCCGCGGTGCGCTGCGCGAGCAACGGCAGCTGTGTGGTCCGCGGGCTCCGGGCGATGCCGGTGCGCGCGTCGGGGCCCGCGCTGCTCATCTCCAGCTCGGCCCACTGGACCTTGATGGTCCGTGTCTTGAGGAGGGCCTTCTCCTGGTTCTTGTAGGCCAGGGGATAGCGGAGTTTGGCCACTCTCTTCCGGAGCGTGGTACGGGGGGGCAGCCGCTTCAGTGACAACCGGTGTATCTGCGCGTCACCGATCTGGTAGGTGTCGGGCCCCGACGCCGGAGCACGCCCGATGAGGTGGACCTCCCAGCCCGCCTCAGCCATGGCCCGGGCGCTCTTCTGCACCCGTGAGTCACCGTCGATGGTGTTGTCGACGAGCATCACGACTCGTCCGGGACGGCTTCCTGACATCTCTTCAGTTCCTCTGTTGTTCCGGTTCCGCATGTCAGCCGCCGATGACGACGCGGCGCACGCCCGGCCAGTTGGCCGGGTCCGTGGTACGGCGTCCGTCGACCAGGACGCGGACGTCCGGCAGGTCGGTGGCGGCCAGCTCGCGGTACTCCGCGTGGTCGGCCTGGAGGACGGCGGCGGTGACGGTCTGGCCCTCGTGCGGCACCAGGCCGTGCGCGGTCAGCTCGTCGGCGGTGTACATCGGGTCCGACACGAACGGCACGGCGCCTCGGGCCTTCAGCGCCTCGACCACCCCGAAGACGCCGGAGAAGGCGGTCTCCTTGACGCCGCCGCGGTAGGCGGCGCCGAGCACCAGGACCCCGACCCCGTCGAGGTCACCGTAGGCGGCGGCCAGCAGGTCCACGGCGTACTCGGGCATCGCGGCGTTGGCCTCGCGGGCCGAGCGCACGACGGTCGCCTCAGGGTCGTTCCACAGGTACATCCGCGGGTAGATCGGGATGCAGTGGCCGCCGACGGCGATGCCGGGCTGGTGGATGTGGCTGTAGGGCTGGCTGTTGCAGGCCTCGATGACCTTCTTGACGTCGATGCCGTTCCGGTCGGCGAACCGGGCGAACTGGTTGGCCAGGCCGATGTTGACGTCGCGGTAGGTGGTCTCGGCGAGCTTGGCCAGCTCGGAGGCCTCCGCGGTGCCGAGGTCCCAGACGCCGTTCGCCTGCGGCAGGTCCTCGCGCGCGTCGAAGTCGAGCACGGACTCGTAGAACTCCACGCCGCGCCGCGTGGACGCCTCGTCGATGCCGCCCACCAGCTTGGGGTAGCGGCGCAGGTCGGAGAAGACGCGGCCGGTCAGGACGCGCTCCGGGGAGAAGACGAGGTGGAAGTCGCGGCCCGGCGTCAGACCGGAGCCCTCGGCGAGCATCGGCGCCCAGCGGGTACGGGTGGTGCCGACCGGCAGGGTCGTCTCGTACGAGACCAGCGTGCCGGGCTTGAGACCGGCGGCGACGGCCCGCGTCGCCGAGTCCATCCAGCCGAAGTCGGGGGTGCCCTCGGCGTCCACGAAGAGGGGCACGACGATCACGACGGCGTCGGACGCGGCGACCGCGGCCGTGGTGTCCGTCGTCGCGGTGAGCAGGCCGGCGCCCACCGTCTCCTTGAGCTTGACGTCCAGGTCGTACTCGCCGGGGAACGGCTCGGTGGCCGCGTTGACCAGCTCGACGACCTTCTCGTTGACGTCGGCGCCGATGACCTTGTGGCCCTTGGCGGCGAACTGCACGGCGAGCGGAAGGCCGATCTTGCCGAGCGCGACTACACAGATGTTCATCGGGGTTACTTCCTCTTCTGCCTGGACACCTTGGAGCGCAGGCGACTGAACGCACCGGTCTCGGGCTCCCACAGGGGTGCCGTCGAGAGGACCAGGCGGCCCTTGGAGTTCACGTTGACGGAGGCGCGGTGGGGGTCGGTGCGGACCCAGCGGCGGGCCAGGGGCATGGCGGTGCCGTCGGCCCGCACGGGGATCTCGTACGTCGAGCCCGCCACGTCCACGTAGACCCGCAGGCCTCGCTTGACCGTGCCGGGCCGGACCGGGATGCGGGCGGTCAGCAGGGTCCCCCTGCCGTCCGGGGCTGCTTCGCGGACGAAGCTTCCCACCGCGTCCGGTCGTCGGGCGTCACCGGGAAGCCTGCGGGCCCCGGGCTTGTCCGCGCTCGCCGGCATCGCGCCCTGCGCCGGCACGACCACCGCCGAGGCCGTGTCGCCGACGACACCGATCCGCACGGTGAGGGCGAGCGTGAGGTCCTCGCCTTCCTGCTCCCACTCGGCCGATTCGAGCCGCGTGTGCTTGGCCAGCCGGCCCGCCACCCCTTCGCCCAGGACCTCGTAGAAGTGGTCGGGCAGTCCGACGGCGCCGTCCCGGAACCCCGGGTAGGCCGCGAAGGCCCGTCCGTCCTCCAGGAGGAACGGCGGGGCGCCGCGCTCGGCCTCGTCGGACAGGGCGCGGGAGAGCTCGTCGACGGCTCCGCGCCAGGCCAGTCCGAACCGCACCCGTCGCACGACGCCCGTACGGTCACGCAGCCCGTCGGTGAAGTACGCGTCCAGAAGGGCCGCGATCCCTTCGCAGACCTTGCGCCGCGTGTCGGTGTCGAGGAGCAGGAAGTCCTTCTGGAGCAGCTTGGAGAGTTCCCACTCGAAGTGCCGTTTGAAGACGGCGTCGCGGTCGGGGCCCGGGGCGATGAGACCGGCCGCGTGCTCCATGATCCTGGCGGTGCAGCGGAGACGTGCCAGGTGGTCCGCCCGGTAGGTGATGTTGCTCGCGTCCCCGCGTTTCACCGCGTAGTAATACGTGTAGTCGGCGAGGACCGAGATCTTGCGGGCGCGGACGCACGCCTCGATGGTGAACGGCTGGTCACTTCCGACCGGCAGGTCCTCGGGGAAGCGCAGCTTGTGCTTCTCCACGAGTTCGCGCCGGAACAGCTTCGTGTTGGCCAGCGTGAACGGAAGGGCCGAACCGTACAGGCTGATGTCCGGGTCGCTCTTGGCGTAGAGCTTCTGATGGACGTAACGGCCGTTGGTACCGACCATCTTCCCGACGACCACGTCGGACCCGTGCTCGTCCGCGCACGTGACCATGCGCTCCAGCGCCTCCGCGCCGAGGTGGTCGTCGGACCCGATGAAGTAGACGTACCGGCCGGTGGCGATGTCCAGCGCGCGGTTGCTCGGTGCGGCCGGGCCGCCGGAGTTCCGCTGGTGGACGACCTTGACTGTGCCCGGATACCGCTGCGCGAACCGGTCCAGTTCGTCACCGCTCGCATCGGTCGAGCCGTCGTCCACGGCGATGACCTCAAGCCTGTCGAGACCGATGCTCTGCCCCACGAGTGAGTTCAGGCACTCGGTGAGGTACGGCATCGTGTTGTAGACGGCTACGACGACGGTGACATCGGGGTCAGTCAACTGGACACGTCCTCACGCGCTGTCTCGTCCTCGTTCAGCCGTACGTTCAGTCCGCTCGCGGCCGACTCCAGCACCGCCGCCGCGACCTCCACGGTCCGCAGGCCCTGCCGCAGCGTGCAGATGTCGGCCTCTTCCCCCCGCACAGCGTCCCGGAACAACTCGTGCTCGACAAGCAGCGGCTCGCGCTTCGGGATGGCGTAGCGGATCATGTCGCCCTCGGAGACACCGCGGAACGCGCGCAGCGCCTCCCACTCCGTGGTCACGGACGCGTTGGAGTGGAAGGTGAGGTCGGCGGTGAGGGTGTCGGCGATGAAGCAGCCGCGGGCGCCGGTGACCGAGGTGAAGCGCTCCTTGAGCGGGCTCAGCCAGTTGACCAGGTGGTTGACCATCGTGCCGTCGGAGAGCTGGCCGACCGCCGAGACCATGTCCTCGTGCGGGCGGCCGGACTTGGACACGGTGTGGGCCGCTATCGAGGTGTACCGCTGACCGGTCACCCAGCCCGTCAGGTCGATGTCGTGCGTGGCGAGGTCCTTGACCACGCCGACGTCCGCTATACGGTGCGGGAACGGGCCCTGCCGGCGGGTCACCACCTGGAACACGTCGCCGAGTTCGCCGGCCTCCAGGCGGCTGCGCAGCGAGCGCAGTGCCGGGTTGCACCGCTCGATGTGGCCGACACCGGCGACCAGGCCGCGGGACTCGAAGGCGTCGACGAGACGGCGGGCGCCCTCGACCGTGTCGGCCAGCGGCTTCTCGATCAGGGCGCAGACCCCGGCGTCGGCCAGTTGCAGGCCGATCTCCTCGTGCAGGCCGGTGGGGCAGGCCACGACCGCGTAGTCGACGCCCAGCGCGATGAGTTCCTCGACGGTCGACAGGACGGGGGCGCCCTGCGCCCAGCCGTTCTTGTCGCCCATCGGGTCGACGACGCCGACCAGGGTCACGCCGTCGAGCCCGGCGAGGACGCGCGCGTGGTGGCGTCCCATGGAGCCCAGGCCGATCAGTCCGGCCCTGAGTGCGGCGGCGGTCACAGGTTCTCCCCCAGCGTGTTCACGGCGGCGGCTATGCGCTCCAGGTCGCCCTCGCCGAGCGACGGGTGGACGGGCAGCGAGACGACCTCGGCGGCGGCCCGCTCGGTCTCGGGCAGGTCCCAGTTCCGGCCCGCCTTCTGGTCCGGCTCCCAGTAGGGCTTGAGCCGGTGGATGGGCGTCGGGTAGTAGACGGCGTTGCCGATGCCCGCCTCGGTGAGCTTCGCCATCGCGGCGTCGCGGTCGCCGCGCACCCGGATCGTGTACTGGTGGTAGACGTGGCGGGCACCCTCGGCGACCGGCGGCGTCGTCACGTTCGGGGCGCTGATGTGCGCGTCGAGATACGCGGCGTTGGCACGGCGCTGCTCGGTCCAGCCCTCGACCTTGCCCAGCTGTACGCGCCCCACGGCGGCGGCCACGTCCGTCATCCGCATGTTGGCGCCGACGATCTCGTTGGCGTACCGCTGCTCCATGCCCTGGTTGCGCAGGAGGCGCAGGGTGCGGGCGAGTTCGGCGTCGGCGGTGGTGACCATGCCGCCTTCGAGGGAGTGCATGTTCTTGGTCGGGTAGAAGCTGAAGGTCCCGCCCGCGCCGAACGCGCCGACCGGGGTGCCGTGCAGGGCCGCCGCGTGTGCCTGGCAGGCGTCCTCGACCACGGCGAGCTGGTGCTTCTCGGCGACGGCCATGAG
Organism: Streptomyces halstedii; assembly: GCA_000720535.1. Lineage (GTDB taxonomy): Bacteria > Actinomycetota > Actinomycetes > Streptomycetales > Streptomycetaceae > Streptomyces > Streptomyces halstedii. The sequence goes on along the minus strand of JOAZ01000004.1, from coordinate 162,245 downwards.
CCGGTCCATGGCCGCCGGGTGACCGTAGAGGTGTACGGGCATGATCGCGGCGGTGCGCGGGGTGACGGCCGCCTCGACGGCGGCCGGGTCCAGGCCGAAGCTGCCGGGCTCGATGTCCGCGAACACGACGTCGGCGCCGACGAGGCGGACGGCGTTGGCGGAGGCCGCGAAGGAGAAGGAGGGAACGATGACCTCGTCGCCGGGTCCGATGCCGAGGGCGAGCAGCAGCAGATGCAGGGCGGAGGTACCGGAGTTGACCGCGACGCAGTGACGGCCCTCGACCAGTCCGGAGAAGCCCTCCTCGAACGCGGCGACCTCGGGCCCCTGCACCACACGGCCGCTGCGCAGCACGCGGACCGCGGCTTCGATCTCCTCTTCACCGATGACCGGACGGGCAGCGGGTATCGGCTGCTCGTTGATGCTCGTCATGGACGTCCTCCTTGAACACCGCAAGAGCTCTTCACAGGCAGAGGTCTGGGGTGCGGGACGTCTTACGAGGCCGCGCGTACCCCACCGGCACAACGCCGACGCCCTACCGAGGAATCTGGGCCCGGCCTGTCCTGAACCGGATCGGTCACCGACCGTCACCCCCCTCCGGAGCCTCACAGTCAGCGACCGTCGTCAGATTATCAGGGATTTCTCAGGTGATTTCGGGCCCGCCGACCCACCTGTGCATCAGTTCTGAAACAAAGCCGTGTCCCGCCCTCACAGCGTGAGAGCGGGACACGGACCGACGTGCGACCGGTTACGAACCGGCCGGCCGGCCGGAGGTCACGCGTCCTCGGCGGGTGCCGAGGCCGTCACCGAAGGCGACGCCTGCTCGGCCGCGACGGTCTTCTTCGTCGCCGCCTTCTTGGCCGTCGTCTTCTTCGCCGTGGTCTTCTTCGCGGTGGTCTTGGCAGCCGTCTTCTTGGCGGCGGCCTTCTTCGCCGGAGCCTTCGCCGCCGGGGCCTTCTTCGCCGGCGCCTTCTTGGCGGTCTTGCGCGCCGTCTTCTTGACCGGTGCCTCCGCCTCCTCGGCCGCCGTGTCCTCCGGCTCACCGGAGACTCCGTCAGCTGCCTGTCCGGCCACGGGGGTGTCCGCGGGGGTGTCCGCGACCACGACGACCTCGGCCGCCTCGGCGCCTTCCGGCGAACCGGCCGGAGCGGTGACCTTGCGGGTCACCCGGCGGCGGGCGCGCGGCGGGGCGGCCGGGGCCGGCTCCTCCTCGACGGCCGGAGCCTCCGGTTCGGCGGCGGGCGCCTCGGCCGCGGGCGGCGGCGGGGCCACCGGGTCCTCGGCCGCGACCGGCCCGGCCGTGGGCTCGACCGGCTGGACCGGCTGCGGGACGTCGGCCTGCTTCGGCGAGCCCGCCGGAGCGGTCGCCTTGCGGGTGGCGCGACGACGCGTACGGGCCGGGGGCGCGGCCTCGGGAGCCTCGGGAGCCTCAGCCGCCTCAGGGGCTGCCGCTTCCGGTACCGCCCGCGGGGCCTCCTCCACGGGCTCGGGCCGCTGCGGCTCCGCCTCGGCCGGGACCTGCCCGGCCTGGGGGGCCGGTGCGGCGGCCGCCTGCGGGGCGCCGGCCGGGGCCGTCGCCTTACGGGTGGCCCGTCGGCGGCCACGGCCGCGCGACGCCGCCGCCTCGGCCTCGGCCGGGCTGCTGTACAGCTCCTCGTCCGCGCCGAACTCCGGTTCGGGCAGCGCGACCGGGGCGGCCACCTCGGCGGCCACCTCCGCCTCGCTCTCGCCCGGGTGGTCGGCGTGCTCGTGCTGCGGCGCCTGCTGCTCGTGGTCGTGCTCGTGCTCGTGTCCGGCGCCGCCGCGGCCGCGCTTCTTGGACCGCTTGCCGCCGCCACCGCCGCCGCCCGTGGTGGTGGGCTGCTCCATGTGGACGATGACACCGCGCCCGTTGCAGTGGACGCAGGTCTCGGAGAAGGACTCCAGCAGTCCCTGGCCCACCCGCTTACGGGTCATCTGGACGAGGCCCAGCGACGTGACCTCGGCCACCTGGTGCTTCGTACGGTCACGGCCCAGGCACTCCAGCAGGCGCCGGAGCACCAGGTCCCGGTTGGACTCCAGCACCATGTCGATGAAGTCGACGACGACGATGCCGCCGAGGTCGCGCAGCCGCAGCTGGCGCACGATCTCCTCGGCCGCCTCCAGGTTGTTCTTGGTGACGGTCTCTTCGAGGTTCCCGCCCTGACCGGTGAACTTGCCGGTGTTGACGTCGACGACGACCATCGCCTCGGTCTTGTCGATCACCAGCGAACCGCCGCTCGGCAGGTAGACCTTGCGGTCCAGCGCCTTCATCAGCTGCTCGTCGATGCGGTAGGTCGCGAAGACGTCGACCTCGGAGGTCCAGCGCGACAGCCGGTCGTTGAGGTCCGGCGCCACCTGCGAGACGTATCCGTGGATGGTGTCCCAGGCGTCGTCACCACTGACGATCACCTTCGAGAAGTCCTCGTTGAAGATGTCGCGGACGACCCGGACGGTCATGTCCGGCTCGCCGTAGAGCAGCGTCGGCGCGTTGGAGCCGGTGGTGCCCTTCGCCTTCTTCTGGATCTCGTCCCACTGGCCCTGGAGCCGCTCGACGTCGCGGCGCAGCTCGTCCTCGCTGGCGCCCTCGGCGGCGGTGCGCACGATGACGCCCGCGTCCTCGGGGACGATCTTCTTGAGGATGGTCTTCAGCCGGGCGCGCTCGGTGTCGGGCAGCTTGCGGCTGATGCCGGTCATCGAGCCCTCGGGCACGTAGACCAGGTAGCGGCCCGGCAGCGAGACCTGGCTCGTCAGACGGGCGCCCTTGTGGCCGATCGGGTCCTTCGTCACCTGCACGAGGACGGACTGGCCGGACTTCAGCGCGCTCTCGATGCGGCGCGGCCCGTGAGCCATGCCCAGCGCCTCGAAGTTGACCTCGCCCGCGTACAGGACGGCGTTGCGGCCCTTGCCGATGTCGACGAACGCGGCCTCCATGGACGGCAGGACGTTCTGCACCTTGCCCAGGTAGACGTTGCCGACGTAGCTGGTGGCCTGCTCCTTGTTGACGTAGTGCTCGACGAGCACGTTGTCCTCAAGGACACCGATCTGGGTGCGCTCACCGCTCTGGCGGACGACCATCACACGCTCGACCGCTTCGCGGCGGGCCAGGAACTCGGCCTCGGTGATGATCGGGACGCGTCGGCGGCCCTGCTCACGGCCCTCGCGGCGGCGCTGCTTCTTGGCCTCCATGCGGGTCGAGCCCTTGATGGACTGGACCTCGTCGAAGCCGGTGCCGGGCTCGCGCTCGGCCTCCTTCTTGCGGGGCTCGCGGACCTTGACGACCGTACGCTCCGGGTCGTCCGCGCCCGTGTTGACCTCCTCGCCCGAGGCGTCCCCGCTGCGGCGGCGACGCCTGCGACGGCGACGGCTGCTGCTGGAGCCGGACGCGGAGGACTCGTGGTCCTCGTCCTCGTCCTCGTCCCGGGAGGTCCGCTCGTCCTCGGAGGACCCGGCGGCCTGATCGTCGTGCTGCTCCTGCTGCTCGCCGTCCTCCGTGTCGCCGCTCTCGCCCCGGCGGCGGCGACGGCCACCGCGGCGGCGACGGCGTGAGGGCCGGTCCCCGTACTCGTCGGACTCGTCACCCTCGTGCTCGGTGTCCGTGTCGGTCTCCGCCTCGGCCTCGGCCGTCTCCTCGCGCTGCTCGGCGGGGAGGGTGACCGGGGTCGCGGCGGGCTCGGTCTCGACGGTCTCACCGCGACGGCGGCGGCGACGGCGCGAACCGCCCTGCGGCGCCGTCTCGGTCTCCTGCGCGGGCGCGGCGGTCTCGGCGGCCGGCTCGGCGGCGGGCTGCTGTCCGCCGCTCGCGCGCGGGGTCCGCTCCTGGGGCTTCTCGTCCTCGTACGTGTCGCTCTCGTCGTACGGGGACGCGGAACCGGACGCGGCCGCGGCGGCCGCGGCGGTCTCCGGGGTCTGGAACATCGGCTCGGCGAAGACCGGGGCCTGGAAGACGGCCACGGCGGGGCGCGCCGCGCGGCGGCCCTTGCGCACCGGCTCCTCGGCCTTGGCGGTGAACTCCGGACGACCGGCGGGGGCGGTGGCCCGGCGGCGCTGGCGGCCTCGCGGTGCCGCCTCCTCGACCTCGTCGGCCTCGGCGGCCAGCTCCTCGGCCACGGCGGCGGGCAGGCTCTCGCCGGTCCCGGCGGCCGGGGTCTCGACGGGCTCCTCGGCGGCCTGCGGGGCACCGGCCGGGGCGGTGGCCTTACGGACGGCACGGCGGCGGCCCCGGGGCGCCTCGGCGGCGGGCGTCCCGGCGGCCGCTTCGGCCGCGGGTGCCTCGGCGGGGGCGGCGGGCTCGGCGACCGGCTCGGCCGCCGTGGCGCTCTCGGCCTCGGCGGACGGGCGTACGCCCTGCGGCGTCCCGGCCGGGGCCGAGGCGCGGCGCCGGCCACGACCGCGCGGGGCGGCGGCGGGCTCGGCCACGGGGGCCTGGGCGACCGGCTCGGTGGCGGCGGGCTCGGGGGTGGCGGGCTCGGCGGCCGGGACCGGCTCGGTCTCCTCGGCGGCCTGCGGGGCACCGGCCGGGGCGGTCGCCTTACGAACGGCTCGGCGGCGGGCACGGGGGGCCGCGGGCGCCGGCTCCACGGCGGCCTCCTCGGTCTCTTCCGTCTCCTCCTCTTCGGGGGCCGCCTCCACGGGGGCCGCCTCTTCAGCGGCCACGGCCTCGGCCGGTTCCCCGACCGGCTTCGGCGCGCCCGCCGGGGCGGTCGCCTTACGGGTGGCGCGGCGGCGCGGACGGGCGGCGGGCGCGGCCTCGACGGCCTCCGCGACCTCGTTCCGCTCGACGGCCCCGGTCGGCGTGTCCTGTCCGTCGCCGTCGGCGGCCGGTGCGGCGGATTCCACGGTCTCGGCGGTCTGCGGGGCTCCCGCCGGGGCGGTGGCCTTGCGTACGGCGCGGCGGCGCGGGCGGGCCGCGGGCGCGGCCTCGGCCGGGGCGTCGGCGGCGGCCGTCGGGCTGTCCTCGGCCGGTATGGCCGGCGTGGTCTCCTCGGCGGCGGCCGCGCCCGGGGCGCCGGTCGGCGGCCCGGCCGGGCGGGAGGCGGCGCGGCGCCTGCGGCGCGGCGGCAGCTTGTCCCCGGGGGCGTTGCTGGTGTCGTCGGTGATTCCGGGCGTACCGGTTTCGTTCGGCTCGTGCATGCGGGCGGTTCTCCCGTCGCGCTCCCGGGCGCCGCGTCTGATTCCGGTCGGAACACCTCGCGTGATGTGCGCGAGGCGCCCTCCGGGGCGCGGGCGCCGCACGGGAGCTGATGTATGGCTCGCCGGTTCCGTACGCGGTCACGCACGGCCTGGCGAAAGTCTTATGGGGCGGTGCGCGGCCCGACCCAGGTGGTTCCCGGGTCCGAGGGCTGCGCTACAACGACCGCCTTACGCGGAAACTGCACCGTCAGGCGCCGTCGCGACGGCGGCCCGGTCGGCCGGAATGGAAACGGCCGGGGCTGCCTCGCGGTCGGGCGCGAGCGGGTCGGTCACCGTGCCGGACTCCTCGTCGAAGAGCCCCTGCGCCAGCCTGGTCACCGCTGCGGGGACCGGCGGCGCCAGGTCGGCCACAGCTCGGAGACCGGACAGGACGTCGTCGGGTCGCACGGCGGGTGTCTCGTGCCGCACAACCAGCCGCAGTATCGCACAAGGCGCGTCCCCGGACCTATCAGGCTGTGGATCAAGCACCTTCAGGTCCACGACGGCGGCGCGGGCGTCGAAGCTGCGCATCCCGTTCTTCGCCCGGCGCTGCACCTCGACGGTCCCGGCCGCGAGGAAGGCCTCGACGGCCGCGAGCGCGTCCTCGACCGCGACCCGGTCCAGCCGCATCTCCCACACGGAGGCGGTCAGCCGGTCGGCGAGGCCCGGGGTACGGGCCTCCACGGCGTCGGTGATGTCGAGGCCCACGGGCATGGACGCGTCGAGCAGCTCGCGCAGGACGGCCGGGTCGCGGGCCTCGGTCAGGGCGATCTCCAGGAACTCGGCCTCGCTGCCGGTGCCGGTGGGGGCGGCGTTGGCGTACGAGACCTTGGGGTGCGGGGTGAAACCCGCCGAGTAGGCCATCGGTACCTCGGAGCGGCGCAGCGCCCGCTCGAAGGCACGCTGGAAGTCTCGGTGACTGGTGAACCGGAGGCGGCCCCGCTTGGTGTAGCGCAGTCGGATGCGCTGCACCGCCGGTGCGGGCGGCGGGCCTTCGGGCTGTCGCTTGCCCAGTGGTTCTTCTCCTCGGTGCGGGGCGGACGCGGTGGCGTACCGCCCACGAAGTACGGGGTTCCCCGGGGTGCCGCTCCGGCTCACCCCCGCCTGGCGGTCGGGGAGAACTCTGGTGCGGGCGCCGCACTGGGGACAGTCGTTGTCCTACCCAGGGTACGCGCAGCACACCCGTCGCGTTCCCGCACTGGCGTGACCTGCGGCGTTCCCAGCCGGACCCGGCGGGCGTCCCGGCGTGCCGCGTGCCCGGTGCGGAGGCAGGCGCTTCACGGGCCGCGCGCGGCGACACGGACGCCCGGACCTGTCCAGACCGTACGCGACACGAACACCCGGACCGGTCCGGACCCGTACGGGACACGAACGCCCGGACCGGGCGGTGCCGGGCCGGGCGTTCGTCACCGGGCCGTCGCCCGGGTGTTCCGCGGGTGCTACTTGACCACGGTGAGCGGCAGCAGCTTCTTGCCGGTGGGGCCGATCTGGATGCTGGTGTCCATCTGCGGGCACACCCCGCAGTCGAAGCACGGCGTCCAGCGGCAGTCCTCGACCTCGGTCTCGTCGAGGGCGTCCTGCCAGTCCTCCCAGAGCCAGTCCTTGTCGAGGCCGGAGTCCAGGTGGTCCCAGGGCAGGACCTCCTCGTACGTCCGCTCGCGGGTGGTGTACCAGTCGACGTCCACGCCGGCGTCCGGCAGGGTCCGCTCGGCGCACTTCATCCACAGGTCGTAGCTGAAGTGCTCGCGCCAGCCGTCGAAGCGGCCGCCGGACTCGTAGACGGCGCGGATGACGGCGCCGACCCGGCGGTCGCCCCGGGAGAGCAGGCCCTCGACGATGCCGGGCTTGCCGTCGTGGTAGCGGAAGCCGATGGAGCGGCCGTACTTCTTGTCGCCGCGGATCTTGTCGCGGAGCTTGGCCAGCCGGGCGTCGGTCTCCTCGACGCCCAGCTGGGGCGCCCACTGGAAGGGGGTGTGCGGCTTCGGCACGAACCCGCCGATGGAGACGGTGCAGCGGATGTCGTTCTGGCCGGAGACCTCGCGGCCCTTGGCGATCACGTTGACCGCCATGTCACCGATCTGGAGGACGTCCTCGTCGGTCTCGGTGGGCAGGCCGCACATGAAGTACAGCTTCACCTGGCGCCAGCCGTTGCCGTAGGCGGTGGCGACCGTGCGGATCAGGTCCTCCTCCGAGACCATCTTGTTGATGACCTTGCGCATGCGCTCGGAGCCGCCCTCGGGGGCGAAGGTGAGCCCGGACCTGCGGCCGTTGCGGGTCAGCTCGTTGGCCAGGTCCACGTTGAAGGCGTCGACGCGGGTGGAGGGCAGCGAGAGGCCGATCTTGTCCTCGGTGTACCGGTCGGCGAGGCCCTTGGCGATCTCCCCGATCTCGGTGTGGTCTGCGGAGGAGAGCGAGAGGAGGCCGACCTCCTCGAAGCCGGTGGCCTTGAGGCCCTTCTCGACCATCTCGCCGATGCCGGTGATGCTTCGCTCCCGCACGGGGCGCGTGATCATGCCGGCCTGGCAGAAACGGCAGCCGCGGGTGCAGCCGCGGAAGATCTCGACGGACATCCGCTCGTGGACGGTCTCGGCGAGCGGGACGAGGGGCTGCTTCGGGTACGGCCATTCGTCGAGGTCCATGACGGTGTGCTTGGAGACGCGCCACGGCACACCGGACCGGTTGGGGACGACGCGGCCGATGCGGCCGTCCGGCAGGTACTCGACGTCGTAGAAGCCGGGGACGTAGACGCCGCCCGTCCTCGCCAGCCGGAACAGCACCTCCTCGCGGCCTCCGGGGCGCCCCTCGGCCTTCCAGGCGCGGACGATCTCGGTGATCTCCAGGACGGCCTGCTCGCCGTCGCCGATGACCGCGCAGTCGATGAAGTCCGCGATCGGCTCGGGGTTGAACGCGGCGTGGCCGCCGGCCAGCACGATCGGGTGGTCGACGGTCCGGTCCTTGGCGTCCAGCGGGATGCCCGCCAGGTCCAGGGCCGTGAGCATGTTGGTGTAGCCGAGCTCGGTGGAGAAGCTCAGCCCGAACACGTCGAAGGCGCCGACGGGCCGGTGGCTGTCCACGGTGAACTGCGGCACCTTGTGCTCGCGCATCAGCTCTTCGAGGTCCGGCCAGACGCTGTAGGTGCGCTCGGCCAGCACACCGTCCCGCTCGTTGAGCACCTCGTAGAGGATCATGACGCCCTGGTTGGGGAGCCCCACCTCGTAGGCGTCGGGGTACATCAGCGCCCAGCGGACGTCGCTCTCGTCCCACGGTTTGACGGTGGAGTTCAGCTCGCCGCCGACGTACTGGATGGGCTTCTGCACATGCGGGAGCAGAGCTTCGAGCTGTGGGAAGACCGACTCGGCAGACATCTGAGGACCTTCGTGAGCTGGCAGGGGTGACCATTCAGCGTACCGTGCGCCTCAGCCCTTCAGCGCCTTCCGCGGCCCGGGGCGCGAGGCGCGGGCCCAGACCCGGGGCAGCTCGCGTTCGCGTGCGGCCGCGGCGGCCTCCTCCCGCCCGTACAGCAGGCCCCAGGTGAACGCGGACTCCCCCGCGCCGTGCGCCTCGGCGGCCAGGGCGCGCAGGGCGTCCCGGGCGACGACGCTGTCCTGGTGGTCGCCGAGGACCTTCTGGACCGTCGTCATCCGCGCGGCGAACCTCTCGGCGGGGCGGCCCAGGGCGGGCCGGGCGGCCTCGGCGGCGTACCGGACGCGTTTGGCGGCCTTGCGGGCGTCGTGCAGGGCCGTGTCGCGGCCGGGGCCAGGCGGCTGCTCCTGGGCGTGCCGGATCCTTCCGGCCAGGCGCCGGTACTCCTTCAGGACGGCGCGGGGCAGGACGTCCTCGGGGGCCCGGTCGGCACGCGGCAGCAGCGGCGGGTCGGCGAGGAGCGCGTCCAGGGCGTCGAGGAGCGCGAGGTAGCGGTCCCCGTCCAGGACGGACAGCAGCCGGTGCCGTGCCTCGGCGCGCCGGGCGGCCGAGGAGAGCGTCAGCCGGGCCCGTACGGGGCCGAGGAGGTCGGTGCGGGGCGCGGCGTCGAGCCGGGCGTGGAGGCGCGCGTCGAGGACTTCCAGGTCGCGCTCGGTCCCGAGTTCGGCGGCCAGCCACTTCAGCTCGTCGCGGACCGGCCCGGTGGCGTCCGGGTCGAGCACCGTGCGGTAGGTCCGCAGGGTGCCGCGCAGCCGGCGGGTGGCGACCCGCATCCGGTGCACGGAGTCGGGCAGGTCACGGCGTACGGCGGGGTCGAGCCGGACGAGGGCCTCGGCCTGGTGGCGTACGTAGGCGAGCACATGGTCGCCCGCGGTGCGCGGGGCCCTCTCCCGCCCGTGTCTCCGCTTCCGCTCCGGCCGCCGCCCCGGTTTCGGGGCGGTCTCCGCGAGGGCCCTGCCGGGCTCGGAGGCCGGCCGGGAGGGGCGTACGCCGGCCTCGCGCGGGCGCCGTTCGACGGCGTCGGGGAGCGCGGGGCCGTCGTCGTCCGCCGGCCCGGCCCCGCGCTTCGAGTCCGCCATGGGGTTCATCCTTCCCCGGGGTCCGGGGTCCCGCCACGGGCGGAGGAGCCGCTCAGGCCGTGATCGGCCGTTGCACCCGGATCGACTGGAGCAGCCCGACCGCGACCCAGACGGCGAACATCGACGATCCGCCGTACGACACGAAGGGCAGTGGCAGGCCCGCCACGGGCATGATGCCGAGGGTCATCCCGATGTTCTCGAAGGACTGGAAGGCGAACCAGGCGATGATCCCGGCGGCGACGATCGTCCCGTACAGCTCGGTCGTCTCGCGGGCGATCCGGCAGGCGCGCCACAGGACGACCCCCAGCAGCGCGATGATCAGACCGGCGCCGACGAAGCCGAGTTCCTCGCCCGCGACCGTGAAGACGAAGTCGGTCTGCTGCTCGGGGACGAACTGGCCGGTGGTCTGCGAGCCCTGGAAGAGGCCGGTCCCGGTGAGTCCGCCGGAACCGATGGCGATACGGGCCTGGTTGGTGTTGTAGCCGACTCCGGCGGGGTCCAGGGCCGGGTTGGCGAAGGCGGCGAACCGGGCGATCTGGTAGTCGTCGAGAAGCCCGAGCTGCCAGACGGCCAGCGCTCCGGCCGTGCCCGTCCCGAGAAGACCGAAGATCCAGCGGTTGGACGCCCCGGAGGCGAGGAGGACACCGAGCACGACGACGGCCATGACCATGACGGAGCCCAGGTCCGGCATCAGCATGATGATGGCCATCGGGACGAGCGCGAGGCCGAGTGCCTTGGCGACCGAGCGGTGGTCGGGGTGGAGCTGGTCGCCCGCGTCGACGCGGGCGGCGAGCAGCATCGCCATGCCGAGGATGATCGTGATCTTGATGAACTCGGAGGGCTGGAGGGAGAACCCGCCGCCGATGATGATCCAGGCGTGGGCGCCGTTGACGGTGGCGCCGAGCGGGGTGAGGACGGCGAGGATGAGCAGGATCGAGATGCCGTAGAGGAACGGGACCGCGCCGCGCAGGGTGCGGTGCCCGAGCCAGACGGTGCCGATCATCAGCGCCAGGCCGATACCGGTGTTGAGGACGTGCCGGAACAGGAAGTAGTACGGGTCGCCGTGGGTCAGCGAGTCACGGCCGCGGGTCGCCGACCAGATCAGCAGCGACCCGACGAAGGACAGCGCGACCGCGGAGCCGAGCAGCGGCCAGTCCAGCCGCCGGACGACGGAGTCGCGGGCGACGATCTTGCCCCAGGTGGAACGCTCCGGGGCGTAGCGCGAGACGGAGAAGCCTGCCATCAGTCCCGCCTCCCCGGGGTCCCCGCGAGGGCGAGCGTCTGGGTGTCGTCGGCGGGCCGCTGGGGGGCGTACGGCTTGATCTTCGGGGCGACGATCGACCCGTCGGACCTGATCGTCGGCAGTCCCTTCTGGGGCTGGGGCAGCAGGGCCTTCTTGGGGTCCTGGTTGCCGGAGGGGTCCAGTCCGTAGAGCGCGTTGTAGATGTTGCGCACGGCGGGGCCGGAGGCACCGGAACCGGTACCACCCTGGGAGATCGTCATGACGATCGAGTAGTCCTTGGTGTAGGTGGCGAACCAGGAGGTCGTCTGCTTGCCGTAGACCTCCGCCGTGCCCGTCTTGGCGTGCATCGGGATCTTGTCCTGGGGCCATCCGCCGAATCGCCAGGCGGCGCTGCCCTGGGTCGCGACTCCCGCGAGGGCTTGGTCTATCTTGTCGCGCGTGTCGCCCGTGAACGGCAGCTTGCCGTGTGCCTGGGGCTTGATCTCCTGGACCGTCTTGCCGTCGCCGCTGACGATCGCCTTGCCGACGGTCGGGTCGTAGAGGGTGCCGCCGTTGGAGATGGCGGCGTAGATGGTGGCCATCTGGATCGGTGTGACGAGGGTGTCGCCCTGGCCGATCGAGTAGTTGACGGAGTCACCGGCGCGCATCTTGTAGCCCTCGGCGCAGCCCTCGTACGCGATCTTCTCGACGTAGGTGCCGTCCTTCTTGCCCTGCTTGCACCAGGCGTCCTTGTTGGCGTCGTAGAAGTCCTGCTTCCACTGGCGGTCGGGGACGCGGCCGGAGACCTCGTTGGGGAGGTCGATGCCGGTCTCCTTGCCGAGGCCGAACTGGTGGGCGGTCTTGTAGAACCAGTCGTTCGGGTTCTTCTTGGGCTTGTTCCCGCCATCCTTCTCCCACTCCTTGTGGGCGAGGCCGTAGTAGACGGTGTCGCAGGAGACCTCCAGGGCGCGGCCGATGGTGATGTCGCCGTAGCCCTGGGACTCGAAGTTCTTGAAGGTCTGGTTGCCGATGGAGTACGAGCTCGGGCAGGGGTAGTTGCCGTCGAACGGGTATCCGGCGTTGACCGCGGCGGTCGAGGAGATGACCTTGAAGATCGAGCCGGGTGCCGCGGTGCCCTGGATGGCCCGGTTCAGCAGCGGGAAGTTGGACTTCTTGCCGGTGAGCTTGGCGTAGTCCTTGGCGGAGATGCCGCCGACCCAGGAGTTGGGGTCGTAGGTGGGCAGGGAGGCCATGGCGACGACGCGGCCGGTCTTGGCCTCCATGACGACGACGGCGCCGGAGTCGGCCTTGTACAGCTCGTTGGTGTTGCGGTCCATCTCCTTGCGGGCCGCTTCCATCGCCCCGTTCAGCTCGTACTCGGCGACCGCCTGGACGCGGGCGTCGATGGAGGTGATGACGCTGGCGCCGGGCTCGGCCTCGTCGTTCTGCGCCTGCCCGATGACGCGGCCGAGGTTGTCCACCTCGTAGCGGGTGACGCCCGCCTTGCCGCGCAGCTCCTTGTCGTAGGTGCGCTCCAGGCCGGAGCGGCCGACCTGGTCGGAGCGGAGGTAGGGCGAGTCGGTGTCCTGGGCCTTGGTCAGCTCCTCGTCCGTGACGGGCGAGAGGTAGCCGAGGACCTGGGAGGTGTTGGCCTTGCCGGGCGCGGCGTAGCGGCGTACGGCGGTGGGTTCGGCGGTGATGCCGGGGAAGTCCTCGGCGCGCTCGTGGATCTGGAGGGCCTGCTGGGTGGTGGCCTCGTCGGTGACCGGGATCGGCTGGTAGGGCGAACCGTTCCAGCAGGGCTGCGGGGTCTTGGCGTCGCAGAGCCGGACCTTGTCCAGGACGTCCTTGGGCTCCATGTGCAGGACCGCGGCGAGCCGGGTGAGTACCCCGACGCCGTCGTCCTTCATCTTCAGCAGCTCGGTGCGGCTGGCGGAGACGACGAGCCGGGTCTCGTTGTCGGCGAGCGGCACGCCGCGCGCGTCGAGGATGGACCCGCGGACGGCGGGCTGGACGACCTGCTGGACGTGGTTGTTCTTCGCCTCGTCGGTGTACTCCTGGCCGTTGCGGATCTGGAGGTACCAGAGCCGGCCGCCGAGGGTGAGGAGCAGGGAGAAGACGAGGATCTGGATGACGACGAGGCGGATCTGGACCCGCTGGGTCCGGCCCGTCTCCGGAATATTGCTCACGGGGCGCCCCCGGTGGTGGGTCGGCCGGGGGTACGGGGGTTGCCCCCGGAAGAAAACAGCCTCACGGGGCGCCCCCGGTGGTGGGTCGGCCGGGGGTACGGGGGTTGCCCCCGGAAGAAAACAGCCTCACGGGGCGCCCCCGGTGGTGGTGGACCGGCCGGGGGCCGCCTACGGGCCGGCCGGGGGCCGGGGTCCGGTGCTGAGGGGGTGTCACAGCCGCTTGACCCCCTTGATCCTGCCCGCCCGTGCGGCGCGGCCGCGGGCCGCCCTCACCCGCAGGCCGTTCTGCTGGCCGCCGATCCGCAGTCCCGTGCCGGAGGCCAGCCAGCCGGCGGCGACGTCGCCGCGGGAGCTCTCGGTGACCGGGTCGCTCTCGGTCCGTCTGGCGAGCGCCATGATCAGCGGGACCGTGAAGGGCGCGAGCAGCAGGTCGTACAGCGCGGCGGTGAGCATCAGACTGCCCAGCCCCACGTGGCGGGCCGCCGTGTCGTTGACCAGGGCGCCGACCCCGGCGTACAGGAGGGTCGAGCCGAGGGCGGCCGCGACGACGACGGCCATCGGGGTGAGGGCCGACTTGAGCTGGCCGTTGGTGGGGCGGGCCAGCCCGGCGAGGTAGCCGATGACGCAGAGCACCAGGGCGTAGCGTCCGGCGGCGTGGTCGGCGGGCGGGGCCAGGTCGGCGAGCAGGCCCGCGCCGAAGCCGGTGAGGGCCCCGGCGACGTGCCCGTAGACGAAGGCCAGGCCAAGGACGACCAGGAGCAGCAGGTCGGGCGTGGCGCCGGGGAGCTGGAGGCGCGCGAGTACGGAGACCTGGACGACGAGGGCGACCACGACGAGGACGACGGAGAGCACGGTCCGTTGGATGCGCATGGGGATCAGCTCTATTCCTGCTCGTTCGCCGTGTCACCGGCGGCGGTGTCGGCGTCGCCGCCCGCTGCGGCCTCGGTGTCGCCCGAGGTGTCCGTGCCGGGCTTCTCGTTGGCGTTCCCGACGACCTTGCCGTTGCCGTCGACGAGGTCGCCGTTGGGCTGGAGGGTGACGGTGACGGTCGGGGTGGGCTTGGGCTTCGCGGGCTTCTTGGGCTGGGCCGGCAGCACGAGGTCGCGGGGGTTCTCGCGGGGGGCCTGGACCACGATGCCCACGACGTCGAGCTTGGTGAAGCCGACGAACGGGCGGACGTAGACGGTGCGGGTCAGGTCGCCGCCGGAGGGGTCGACACGGACGACCTCGCCGACCGGGACGCCCGGCACGAAGGGCTTGTCGTTGCTGGACCCGAAGGTGACGAGCCGGTCGCCCTTCTTCACGTCGGCCTTGCCGTTGAGGAACTGGACCGAGAGCGGCCGGGAACCCTGTCCGTTGGCGAAGCCGAGCTCGTCGGTCTTCTCCAGCCGGGTGCCCACGGTGAAGTCGGGGTCGTTGGCCAGCAGCACCGTCGCCGTGTTCGGACCGACGGTCGTGACCCGCCCGACGAGCCCCTCCCCGTTCAGTACGGTCATGTCGCGCTTGAGGCCGTCGTTGGCCCCCGCGTCGATGGTGATCGTCCAGGAGAAGCCCTGGGCCGCTCCGATGGCGACGACCTGGGCGGCCTTGATGCCGTACTGGCCGGCGCCCGCGGTCTTGAGCATGGAGTCGAGCTGGCGGACCTTGCTGCTGTTGCGGTCGTCGCTGCCGAGCTTGGTCTTCAGTGCGGCGTTCTCGTGCTCCAGGGCCGCGATCCGGTCGTGCCGGTCGCCGGAGTCCCGTACGGCGCCGATGGCGTTGCCCACCGGGTCCACCGCCGCCGCGACACCGTTCTCGACCGGTCCGAAGACCGTGGCGGCTGCCTGCCGGGCACCGTCCACCGGTGACGCCTCGCCTCCGCGGATGTCCACCGTGATCAGGGCGAATGCGATGGCGATCAGCAGCACCAGGAGCAGCCGGCTCTCTCGTGTGTCCCTCACGTGCGGCGGCCGTGCCTTCCTCGTCGGAATGTTCGTGCTGGAGGGCGGCGTTCCGCCGTAGGGGCACGGCGGTGCCCGTACGGCGGAACGCCCGGGTTCTAGCGTCGGGGCTGGGCGTCCAGCACCTGCTGGAGCGCCTCGAACTCCTCGACGCACTTGCCGGATCCGAGCGCCACCGAGTCCAGCGGGTCCTCGGCGATGTGGATGGGCATGCCGGTCTCGTTGCGCAGCCGCTCGTCGAGGCCGCGCAGGAGCGCGCCGCCGCCGGTGAGGACGATGCCCCGGTCCATGATGTCGCCGGACAGCTCCGGCGGGCACTTGTCGAGGGTCGTCTTCACGGCGTCGACGATGGCGTTGACCGGCTCCTCGATGGCCTTGCGGACCTCGCCCGCCGAGACGACCACGGTCTTGGGCAGCCCGGAGACGAGGTCGCGGCCCCGGATCTCGGTGTGCTCGTCCTTGCCGAGGTCGTACGCCGAACCGATCGTGATCTTGATCTGCTCGGAGGTGCGCTCGCCGAGGAGGAGGGAGTACTCCTTCTTGATGTGCTGGATGATCGCGTTGTCCAGTTCGTCACCGGCGACCCGGATCGACTGGGCGGTGACGATCCCGCCGAGCGAGATCACGGCGACCTCGGTGGTGCCGCCGCCGATGTCGACGACCATGTTGCCGGTGGCCTCGTGGACCGGCAGCCCGGAGCCGATGGCGGCGGCCATGGGCTCCTCGATGATGTGCACCTGGCGGGCCCCGGCCTGGGTGGACGCCTCGATGACGGCGCGCCGCTCGACGCCGGTGATACCGGAGGGCACGCAGACGACGACCCGCGGGCGGGCCAGGTAGCGGCGCTTGTGCACCTTGAGGATGAAGTAGCGGAGCATGCGCTCCGTGATCTCGAAGTCGGCGATCACGCCGTCCTTCAGCGGGCGTACGGCAACGATGTTGCCCGGCGTCCGCCCGATCATCTTCTTGGCCTCGGCGCCGACCGCCAGGATTCCGCCGGTGTTGGTGTTGATGGCCACGACGGACGGCTCGTTCATCACGATGCCGCGCCCCCTGACGTACACCAGCGTGTTGGCAGTCCCGAGGTCGATAGCCATGTCACGGCCGATGAACGACATTGAGTTCCCCTTGTTCCCCATGAGGATGCGTCGGGCCTTCCCAGGAAGCGGAAAATGGCTTGTTCCAGGTAGGCGAGGGTTGGCGCTGCGGGCGTGGAAGCTTCCATCGTAGTGCCGTATGCACGGACACAGCGCGAGGGTCCTTCGCCTTTCGCGGGTGGAACAGCTACTCGTTCCACCCATGGTGACGTTACGTCGGGGGGATGCGTTCCCGCGACACGTGACCCTATGCCGAAGGGCGACCGAATTCCTTCGGTCGCCCCAGGTACCCAGCGCTGATTGGCCGAGCCGGTGTCAGGAAAGTCCCGGGAAGAACAGTTTCAGTTCTCGCTCCGCGGACTCTTCGGAGTCCGAGGCGTGGATGAGGTTCTCGCGGGTGATCGTGCCGAAATCACCGCGGATGGACCCGGGCGCGGCGGCGATCGGGTCGGTCGGGCCGGCCAGCGCGCGGACGCCCTCGATGACCCGCTCGCCCTCGGCGACCAGGGCGACGACCGGGCCGGAGGACATGAAGGTGAGGAGCGGCTCGTAGAAGGGGCGGCCCTTGTGCTCGCCGTAGTGCTGCTCCAGGGTCTCCTGGTCGAGGGTCCGCAGCTCCAGCGCGGTGATCGTCCAGCCCGCCTTGCGCTCGATGCGGCCGACGATCTCGCCGATCAGTCCGCGCCGGACGGCGTCGGGCTTGAGAAGGACGAGGGTGCGCTGGGTCATGTGCGGCTCCTGGCGTACGTGGCGGTGCGGGTGAGCGCCCTGAGATTACAGGGGTACGGAAACGGGCGGACGACCGGGTTTACCCCGCGTCATCCTCAGGCCGGGGCTTCGGTGTTCTCCGGTTCCTCGGCGAGTGCCGCCCAGCGGGCCTTCGCCTCGTCGATCTTCCGGCCGTAGTGGATCGACGCCCACCACAGGGCGATGAAGGCCACACCGAGGATGAACATCACCGGGACGAAGAAACCGCTCAGCAGCAGGGCGATCTGGAGGGCCCAGCCGAGCTGGAGACCACCGGGCCGGGTGAGCATCCCGCAGAGCAGGACCGACAGCAGCATGCCGACGCCGCAGACCGTCCAGACGGTGCCCATGGACAGGTCGTCGGACTTCATCGCGACCAGTCCGGCGAACCCGATCACCAGGAACTCGCTGATCAGCGTGGATGCACAGAGCGTACGCACAGGTCAGTGCCTTCCCAGGAGGAGACGGGCCTCGCCGACCGTGATCACGGATCCGGTCACCAGGACCCCGGCGCCCGCGTACTCGGCCTCTTCCTCGGCGAGGGTGATGGCCGCCTCCAGCGCGTCGTCCAGACGGGGTTCGACCTGGACGCGGTCCTGGCCGAAGACCTCGACGGCGACGGCCGCCAGCGCGTCCGCGTCCATGGCCCGCCCGCTGGAGTTCTGTGTGACGACGACCTCGGCGAAGACCGGCTCGAAGGCTTCCAGCAGGCCGCGCACGTCCTTGCCGTCGCTCGCGCCGACGACCCCGATCAGCCGGGAGAAGCTGAACGCCTCCGAGACGCCCTCCGCGGCGGCGCGGGCACCGGCCGGGTTGTGGGCGGCGTCCAGCACCACGGTCGGGCTGGAGCGGACGACTTCGAGGCGGCCCGGCGAGAGCACCGAGGCGAAGGCCTTGCGCACCGCCTCGATGTCGAGGCCGCGGGCCTGCTCCGCGCCGATGCCGAAGAACGCCTCGACGGCGGCGAGGGCGACCGCCGCGTTGTGCGCCTGGTGGGCGCCGTACAGCGGCAGGAAGACGGTGTCGTACTCGCCGCCGAGGCCGCGGAGCGTCAGGAGCTGGCCGCCGACCGCGATCTCACGGGAGACGACGCCGAACTCCATGCCCTCGCGGGCCACCGTGGCGTCCACCTCGACGGCCTTCTTCAGCATGACCTGAGCGGCGTCGACCGGCTGCTGGGCGAGGATCACCGTCGCGCCCTGCTTGATCACTCCGGACTTCTCGCCGGCGATCTCGGCGGGGGTGGAGCCCAGGCGGTCGGTGTGGTCCAGCGCGATGGGGGTGACGACGGCGACCGAGCCGTCGATGACGTTGGTCGCGTCCCAGGTGCCGCCCATGCCGACCTCGACGACGGCGACGTCCACGGGCGCGTCGGCGAACGCCGCGTACGCCATGCCCGTCATCACCTCGAAGAAGGAGAGGCGGTAGGGCTGCTGGGCGTCGACCATCTCGACGTACGGCTTGACGTCCTCGTACGTCTCGATGAAGCGCTCGGCCGTGATCGGGGCG
The DNA here is from genome assembly GCA_000720535.1 of Streptomyces halstedii. Classification (GTDB taxonomy): domain Bacteria; phylum Actinomycetota; class Actinomycetes; order Streptomycetales; family Streptomycetaceae; genus Streptomyces; species Streptomyces halstedii. The sequence goes on along the minus strand of JOAZ01000004.1, from coordinate 143,852 downwards.
CCGTCCAGGCTGATCCGCTCGGTGATCGACTGGACGTGCGGCGAGGTGTAGCGGCCGGTGCGCAGGTCGAGGGCGCCGAGCAGGGCCTCGATCATGCGGGCCGTGCTGGTCTTGCCGTTGGTCCCCGTGATGTGGATCGAGGGGTAGGCGCGCTGCGGCTCCCCGAGCACGTCCATGAGGGCCGCGATACGGGTCACCGAGGGTTCGAGCTTGGTCTCGCCCCAGCGGCCCGCGAGCTCCTCCTCCACGGCGCGCAGCGCCCTGTCGGTCTCGGGATCGGCGGGGCGGGCGGGGACCGCGTCGGCCGGCGCCGGGCCTCCCTGGGTGCGCAGCGTGCGGCTCCCGGCCTCGATCACCGCCAGGTCGGGGTCGCGCTGGGTCTCCTCGTCGACGATCTCCGCGAAGGTGTCGTCGGGATCGGACGCGTCGTGCCGGTCTGAAGGGCGGGGCTCACTCACGGGGCCAGTCTACGGATGGGCGCCGCCGGGGTGCGCGGCGCCCGGCGCGCGGCCCGTTCCCCCACGGCAAAGCCCCCGCGTTCCCGGCCGGGGCCGGGCGCGCGGGGGCTCCGTGTACGGGCGTCAGCCCTGCGGCAGCTTCGCCAGCTGGGCGGTGATCCGCTCGATGTCGGACTCGGCCTTGGCGAGCCGGCCGCGGATCTTGTCGACCACGTTGTCCGGCGCCTTGGCCAGGAAGGCCTCGTTGCCGAGCTTGCCGGTGGCCTGCGCCTTCTCCTTGCCGGCCGCCTCCAGGTCCTTGGTCAGTCGCTTGCACTCGGCCGCGACGTCGATGGTGCCGGACAGGTCGAGGGCGACCGTCGCCCCGGCGACCGGCAGCGAGGCGGTGGCCTGGAACCCGTCCCCGGCGGGCTGGAGGCGCAGCAGCTGCCGGATGGCCGCCTCGTGCGGGGCGAGCGCCGTGCCGGTCAGGGTCAGCTCGGCCGGGACCTTCTGGCCGGGCTGGAGGCCCTGGTCGTTGCGGAAGCGGCGGACCTCGGTGACGACCTGCTGGACGAGCTCGATCTCCTTCTCGGCCGCGTCGTCGCGGAAGCCGGAGTCGGTCGGCCAGTCCGCGACGACGACGGACTCCCGGCCGGTGAGCGCGGTCCACAGCGCCTCGGTGACGAACGGCACGATCGGGTGCAGCAGGCGCAGCATCACGTCGAGGACCTCGCCGAGGATCCGGCCCGAGACCTCGGCCGGGCGGCCGCCGGCGAAGAACGTGGTCTTGGACAGCTCGACGTACCAGTCGAAGACCTCGTCCCAGGCGAAGTGGCGCAGGGACTCGCTGATCTTGGCGAACTGGAAGTCGTCGTAGTACGCGTCGACGTCCGCGACCGTGCGGTTCAGGCGCGAGAGGATCCAGCGGTCGGTGACCGACATCTCCTCGGGCGACGGCAGTTCGCCCTCGATCGTGGCGCCGTTCATCAGGGCGAAGCGGGTGGCGTTCCAGATCTTGTTGGAGAACTTCGCCGACCCCTGGACCCAGTCCTCACCGATCGGGACGTCGGTGCCCGGGTTGGCGCCGCGCGCGAGGGTGAAGCGCAGCGCGTCGGAGCCGTACGTGTCCATCCAGTCCAGCGGGTTGACCACGTTGCCGAAGGACTTCGACATCTTCTTGCCGTGCTCGTCGCGGACCATGCCGTGCAGGACGATGGTGCCGAACGGCGGGACGCCGTCGTTGACGTACAGGCCGAACATCATCATCCGGGCGACCCAGAAGAAGAGGATGTCGTAGCCGGTGACCAGGACCGAGTTCGGGTAGAACTTCGCGAGGCTGTCGGTCCGTTCGGGCCAGCCGAGGGTGGAGAACGGCCACAGGCCGGAGGAGAACCAGGTGTCCAGGACGTCGTTGTCCTGCGTCCAGCCCTCGCCGGTGGGCGCCTCGTCGTCCGGGCCGACGCAGACGACCTCGCCGTTCGGGCCGTACCAGACGGGGATGCGGTGGCCCCACCAGAGCTGGCGTGAGATGCACCAGTCGTGGAGGTTGTCGACCCAGTCGAAGTAGCGCTTCTCCATCTCCTGCGGGTGGATCACGACCTTGCCGTCGCGGACGGCGTCACCGGCGGCCTTGGCCAGCGGGGCGACCTTGACCCACCACTGGAGGGACAGGCGCGGCTCGATGGTGGTCTTGCAGCGCGAGCAGTGGCCCACCGAGTGGACGTAGGGCCGCTTCTCGGCGACGATCCGGCCTTCGGCGCGCAGGGCGGCGACGATGGCGGAGCGGGCCTCCAGCCGGTCCAGTCCCTCGAAGGGGCCGGGGACGGTGATGACGGCGCGCTCGTCCATGACCGCGATGTTCGGCAGGTCGTGGCGCCGGCCGATCTCGAAGTCGTTGGGGTCGTGCGCGGGGGTCACCTTGACCGCGCCGGTGCCGAACGACGGGTCGACGTGGTGGTCGGCGACGACGGGGATGGTGCGGTCGGTGAGCGGCAGCTTGATCCGCCGGCCGACGAGGTGCCGGTAGCGCTCGTCGTCGGGGTGGACGGCGACCGCGGTGTCACCGAGCATCGTCTCGGCGCGGGTGGTGGCGACGACGATGGTCTCCTCCCCCTCGCCGTACGTCATGGAGACCAGCTCGCCGTCGTCCTCCTGGTACTCGACCTCGATGTCGGAGATCGCGGTCAGGCAGCGCGGACACCAGTTGATGATGCGCTCGGCGCGGTAGATCAGCTCGTCGTCGTACATGCGCTTGAAGACCGTCTGGACGGCCTCGGACAGGCCCTCGTCCATGGTGAAGCGCTCACGGGACCAGGCGACGCCCTCACCGAGGCGGCGCATCTGACCGGAGATCTGGCCGCCCGACTCGTCCTTCCACTGCCAGACGCGCTCGACGAAGGCCTCACGGCCCAGGTCGTGGCGGGACCTGCCCTCCTTGGCGAGCTCCCGCTCGACGACGTTCTGGGTGGCGATGCCGGCGTGGTCCATGCCCGGCTGGTAGAGGGCCTCGAAGCCCTGCATCCGCTTACGCCGGACCAGCGCGTCGATCAGGGTGTGCTCGAAGGCGTGCCCGAGGTGGAGGGACCCGGTGACGTTGGGCGGCGGGATGACGATGCTGTACGGCGGCTTGTCGCTGTGCTCGTCCGCCTCGAAGTACCCGCGCTCCACCCAGCGCTCGTACAACTTCCCCTCTACGTCGGCCGGCACGTACTGGGTCGGCAGTTCGGGGTTGCTGGCATTCGGCTGCTGAGTGTTCTCGGTCACGGGGGACAGTTTAGGCCCGTCACAGTCCTGCACTGAAACGGGTTCGTTCAGTAACGGTGTGCCTCGCGACACCCCATGTCAGCGCCGTTTCCGTCAGGATGTCCGCAACGCATAAGCATTCGGAGGGGACATCCTGATGAGTCACAACCAGCCGGGACCGTACGGCGGCCCGCCGCCCCAGGGCCAGCCGGGGCCGTACGGCCAGCAGCCGAACCCGTACGGCGGCCCGCCGCCGCAGGGCGCTCCGCAGCCCGGTTACGGCTACCCGCAGCAGGCCCCGCAGGGTGTCCCGCCGCAGCAGCCCCCGCAGCCGGGCTACGGCTACCCGCAGGCGCAGCAGCCCGGCCCGTACGGCCAGCAGCCGCCCGCCCCGCCGTACGGCGGCCAGGCGGGGTACGGCGGGGCGCCCCCGCAGCCGGAGGCGCCGAAGAAGAAGACGGGCCTGCTCATCGGCGTGGGCGTGGTGGCCCTGGCGGTCGTCGCGGGCGGGGTGTACTTCCTGACGGCCGGCGGGGGCGGCAACAGCGATGTCGCGGACTCCACCAAGGGGTACAAGCTGACACCCGCCGCGTCGGTGGAGGAGTACAAGCAGGATCCCTCCGAGGCGGAGCCGTCGTCCGCGCTGACGGGCGACAAGAAGGCCAAGGCCGAGGCAGCCGGGATCAAGGACCCGCAGACGGTCGGCGCCCAGTACCTCAGCGGCGACCTGGCGACGAACCCGCTGACCACGAAGATGCTGATGCTGCAGGGCACCTGGGGCGAGGTCGGGGACCCGGAGAAGGCCATCGACGGCTCCTTCGAGAACGCCAAGCGGGAGGCGGCGACGAGCGAGGACGCCCAGGGTTCCCTGGTCGGCAGCCCCCGGAAGGTCACCCCGGCCGGTCTCGACGGGGCGCTGATGAAGTGCCAGGACGTCAAGATCGTCAACGACAAGGCCGACGGCTCCGCGGAGAAGGGCCCCAAGGAAATGACCATGCCGGTCTGCATCTGGGCGGACTACAGCACGGTCGGTGTGGTCATCGGTTTCGACATCGGCGCGGCCATGACGAACAAGTCCATGTCGCAGGACGAGGTGGCGGACCTCGCCACCAAGCTCTACAACACCTCACGCACCAAGATCTGACACGCGGCACACGCGAAGGGGCGCCCGGCCGGTGGCCGGGCGCCCCTTCGCGTGTGTCCTGGTGCCGCTACGCGGACTTCTCGTGGCGGCCGCCGTCGTTCGTGCCGATCGTGCGCGGCTCGCGCGGGACCAGCGTCGGGTTGACGTTGTCGCGGACGACGTCCGGGGTGATGACGACGCGGGCCACGTCCTTGCGGGACGGGACCTCGTACATCACCGACTGGAGGACCTCCTCCATGATCGCGCGCAGCCCGCGCGCACCGGTCTGCCGCAGGATCGCCTGGTCCGCGATGGCCTCCAGCGCCTCGCGCTCGAAGTCCAGCTCCACGCCGTCGAGTTCGAACAGCCGCTGGTACTGCTTCACCAGGGCGTTGCGCGGCTCGACCAGGATCTGGAGCAGGGCCTCGCGGTCCAGGTTGTGGACCGAGGTCAGCACGGGGAGACGGCCGATGAACTCGGGGATCATCCCGAACTTCACCAGGTCCTCCGGCATGACCTCCTGGAACTGGTCGCTCGCCTGGATCTCCCGCTTGGAGCGGATCGTCGCGCCGAAGCCGATGCCCTTGGCGCCGGCCCGCGACTCGATGATCTTCTCCAGACCGGAGAACGCGCCGCCCACGATGAACAGCACGTTCGTCGTGTCGATCTGGATGAACTCCTGGTGCGGGTGCTTGCGTCCGCCCTGCGGCGGTACGGAGGCGGTGGTGCCCTCCAGGATCTTCAGCAGGGCCTGCTGGACGCCCTCCCCGGAGACATCGCGGGTGATCGACGGGTTCTCGCTCTTGCGGGCGACCTTGTCGATCTCGTCGATGTAGATGATCCCGGTCTCGGCCTTCTTGACGTCGTAGTCCGCGGCCTGGATCAGCTTCAGCAGGATGTTCTCGACGTCCTCGCCGACATAGCCGGCCTCCGTCAGCGCCGTCGCGTCCGCGATGGCGAACGGGACGTTGAGCATACGGGCCAGCGTCTGCGCGAGGAGCGTCTTGCCGGAGCCCGTGGGGCCCAGCAGCAGGATGTTCGACTTGGCCAGCTCGATCGCGTCGTCGCGATTCGCGCCGCCGCCGTTCTCCCCGGCCTGGACCCGCTTGTAGTGGTTGTACACAGCGACCGAGAGGGCCTTCTTCGCGGGCTCCTGCCCGACGACGTACCCCTCAAGGAACTCGTAGATCTCGCGCGGCTTGGGAAGCTCCTCCCACCGCACCTCGGAACTCTCCGCGAGCTCCTCCTCGATGATCTCGTTGCAGAGATCGATGCACTCGTCGCAGATGTACACACCGGGTCCCGCGATGAGCTTCTTCACCTGCTTCTGGCTCTTTCCGCAGAACGAGCACTTGAGCAGGTCGCCGCCATCACCGATGCGTGCCACGAGGTGCTTCCCCTTCGCCTGGGAGCAGCCTGGTTCAGCGGCTCCTGGTGCCTCTATCCGACGGTACCTTGCCTGGCCCCCCGTTCGGGCCCCCCTTGGCACGGTTCACACGGCCGGGGCCGTGCGAGGCGCATGTGCCAAGGGGAAAGACCGGCGTCAGACGGACGCGCCCGCGGTGGTCTTGCGGGTCGACACGATCTGGTCCACCAGACCGTACGCGAGTGCGTCGTCCGCGGTAAGGATCTTGTCGCGCTCGATGTCCTCGCTGATCTTCTCCAGCGGGGTGGTCGAGTGCTTGGCCAGCATCTCCTCCAGCTGCGTGCGCATCCGCAGGATCTCGTTGGCCGCGATCTCCAGGTCGGAGAGCTGCTCGCGGCCGGTCTGGGAGGACGGCTGGTGGATCAGGACGCGCGCGTGCGGCAGGGCCATGCGCTTGCCCGGCGTGCCGGCGGCGAGCAGGACCGCGGCGGCGGAGGCGGCCTGGCCCATGCAGACCGTCTGGATGTCCGGCTTCACGAACTGCATCGTGTCGTAGATCGCGGTGAGCGCGGTGAACGAGCCGCCGGGGCTGTTGATGTAGATCGAGATGTCGCGGTCCGGGTCCATCGACTCCAGGCACAGCAGCTGCGCCATGACGTCGTTGGCCGACGCGTCGTCGATCTGGACACCGAGGAAGATCACGCGCTCCTCGAAGAGCTTCGCGTACGGGTCGTACTCACGCACACCCTGCGAGGTGCGCTCCACGAAGCGCGGGACGACGTAGCGGTTGTCCACCTGCGGGCCGGTGTAGAGGCCGCTCGCGGAGGCGCCGGGGAAGTTGGTCATGTGGGTGTTCACCATCCTGGTGGCGTTCAGTGGGCTGGGGTCTCGGCGTACGAGAGGCGTACGAGAGGGTGCGGTGCGGTGCCGGTCCGGACGGGCCGGATCAGGCGCCGGTGCCGCCGCCGCCCGGGATGCCCGACGCGAACGTGATGATCTCGTCGATGAGGCCGTAGTCCTTGGCCTCCTCGGCGGTGTACCAGCGGTCGCGGTCGCCGTCACGGATGATCGTTTCCACGGTCTGGCCGGAGTGGTGGGCGGTGATCTCCGCCATCCGCGTCTTCGTCCGGAGCAGGTACTCGGCCTGGATCTTGATGTCCGAGGCGGTACCGCCGATGCCGGCCGAACCCTGGTGCATGAGGATGTCGGTGTTCGGGAGCGCGAAGCGCTTGCCCGCCGTGCCGCCGGTGAGCAGGAACTGGCCCATCGAGGCCGCCATGCCCATACCGATGGTGACCACGTCGTTCGGGATGTACTGCATGGTGTCGTAGACCGCCATGCCCGCCGTCACCGAGCCGCCGGGGCTGTTGATGTAGAGGTAGATGTCCTTGTCGGGGTCGGCGGCAAGGAGCAGGAGCTGTGCGGTGATCTTGTTGGCGATGTCATCGTCGACCTGCTGGCCGAGGAAGATGATGCGCTCGCCGAGCAGTCGGCTGTAGACCTGGTCACCGAGGCCTCCACCGAGGGACGGCTCTCCGGCGGCGTAGGGCATCAGATTCGTCACGTATCCACCTGCTCGTCTCTGACGGCTCCGGCCGTCTCAGCGTCTTCGTACCGGGTGGGCCGGGACTACCCGACCCTTCCTCTTCATGGACCCTAACGCGCAGGTGGGACAACGCCATCCCGCTTCTCCAACTGTTCGCTGGGAGCGCAAGGTCAGCAGAGGGCACAAGGGTTGTGGGGGCTCGGGAGCCGGTACGACGGCGGGCCCCGGACGTGGTTGCGTCCGGGGCCCGCCGCGTGGTTCAGCTCCAACCGGCCGGGCCGGTCGGGGCGAGCCTCAGGCCTCGTTCTTCTCGTCGGCCTTCTCGGCCTTCTCGGCGGACGCCTCGTCGGTCGCGGCCTCGGACTTCTCCTCGGCGGCGGCCTCGGTGGCCTCCTCCTCCTCGTCCTCCAGGTCGACGACCTCACCGTTGGTGTCGACGACCTTGGCGGCCTCGACGACGACGGCGAGCGCCTTGCCGCGGGCGACCTCGCCCACGAGCATCGGCACCTGGCCGCCTTCGACGACGGCCTGGGCGAACTGGTCGGGGCTCATGCCGGAGGAGGCCGCGCGCCGCATGAGGTGCTCGGTGAGCTCCTCCTGGTTGACGTTCAGCTTCTCCTTGTTGACGAGCTCGTCCAGGATGAACTGGGTCTTGATGCCCTTGACCGCCTGCTCGGAGGTCTCGGCCTCGAACTCCTCCAGCGTCTTGCCCTGGATCTCCAGGTACTTCTCCAGGTCCAGGCCCATCTGGCCGAGCTGGTGGTGCTCCAGGTTGTGCTTGCGGGTCTGGACCTCGTCCGCGAGGAGCTTCTCGGGGATCGGGACCTCGGCCAGCTTGAGCAGCTCGTCCAGGACGCGCTCCTGGGCCTGGGTGGCCTGGTCGTACTGCTTGGTGTTCTCCAGGCGCTTGCGGCTGTCCTCGCGGAGCTCGGCCAGCGTGTCGAACTCGCTCGCCATCTGCGCGAAGTCGTCGTCCAGCTCAGGCAGTTCGCGGGAGGCGACGGCGGTGACCTTGACGGTGACCTCCGCTTCCTTGCCCTCGGCGGAACCGCCCTTCAGCTCGGAGGTGAAGGTGGCCTCGCCACCGGCCTCCAGGCCGGTCACGGCCTCGTCGATGCCGTCCAGGAGCTCGCCGGAGCCGATGGTGTACGAGACACCGGCGGCCACGCCGTCCTCCAGGACCTCTCCGTCGACCTTGGCCTCCAGGTCGATCGTCACGACGTCGCCCTCGGCGGCGGCGCGCTCGACCGGCTCGGTGGAGGCGAAGCGCTCGCGGAGCTGCTCCACGGCCTTGTCGACGTCCTCGTCGCTGACCTCAAGGGCGTCGACGGTGACCTCGATGCCGGAGTAGTCCGGGATCTCGATCTCGGGGCGCACGTCCACCTCGGCGGTGAAGGCCAGCAGCTCGCCGTCCTTCAGCTCCGTGATGTCGACCTCGGGCTGGCCGAGGACGTTGAGCTCACCCTCGTTGACCGCCTCGGTGTAGAACTTCGGGAGGGCGTCGTTGACGGCCTCCTCCAGCACAGCACCACGGCCGAACCGCTGGTCGATGACCCGGTTGGGGATCTTGCCCTTACGGAAGCCCTTCACCGTGACCTGCTGGTTGATCTTCTTGTACGCCGCGTCGAGGCTGTCCTTGAGCTCCTCGAAGGGCACCTCGATGCTGAGCCGAACCCGAGTCGGGTTCAGGGTCTCCACGGCGCTCTTCACGGTTCGGTCTCCTTGGTGGCTGACTTCTTGGGGTTCTGCTGGGCCGCCGAGCGGCGGCTTCGCGGATCGAGCCCGGTACATCAGACACGCGGGCACGCAATTTGCATAGTAACGGCAAGCGCGATGACTCCCACAACGCGATCCCGCCGTGCGATCTGGCTGGTGGTCGGGGTGGCCGGATTCGAACCGACGACCTTCCGCTCCCAAAGCGGACGCGCTACCAAGCTGCGCCACACCCCGTCGGTGCGACACGTAGGGTACATGGCCGCGAGCACCACGCCGGACGGTTCACGGGGCGGCTCGCGGGCGCCGGCCGGGGGGCACGCCGATACGGGTGTGCGCGCACCTTCTCCGACCCGCTACGATGCTTCCCGTACCGCGGTCCCCGGACCGGCGGTGCGGTGCACGCGGGCGTAGCTCAATGGTAGAGCCCTAGTCTTCCAAACTAGCTACGCGGGTTCGATTCCCGTCGCCCGCTCCAACGGCTCAGGGCCGGGTCGGAGGTTCGTCCTCCGACCCGGCCCTGAACGCTTTCACCGGGGCGCGTCCTGACCGCCGGGCCCGCCCGGGATCCGCGGATCCCGGGCGCCGGGTCAGAAGCTGATCTGGTTGATCGTCTGGGCTATCGAGTCCATGAATCTGCTGATCGAGGGCGCGATGCCCGTCGACGCCAGGAAGAAGCCGAAGAGCACGGCGACGACCGCGGGGCCGCCCTTGAGTGATCCGCCGCGGATCAGCACCACCAGGACGATCCCCAGCAGAAGCACCACAGACAGTGAAATGGCCACGACTGATCACACCCTCGGTCGGTCCGCCTTGCCGGCCCGGCGGTGTGCGGCCGAGCACACCCCCGTCGGGTCCATCGTGCCACCAACTCCCCCCGGCCCGCTGTCGGCTGACACGCCGTACTGATCGGATCGCGCCATCCTCGCGCCCGCGTGCGCCCGGTGTGCTCCGGCGCGGGGAGGGAGCACGGGCCTTTCGCGGGGGTGCCGTACGGGGTGCCACACGGGGCGCCGCGCGGGGTGCCGCCCCCGCGCCGGGAAAGCTGTGGATTCGCTGTGTACGAAAGCAGTCGAATTAACGCTCGACATGACCGTTTCCATATCCGCACAGTTCATCCACAGGTGTTCTCCAGCCCCTCGTCAGTCACCGTCCGGAATGCGTGCGAGGAATTTCACTTCACCTGTCCACCCGCCAACTACGGTCCGTTATGTCCCCTTTGGTGGGGGTCAATCGCGCCATAGCGGTCACCGGGCGCTGGTTTCGCTTTTGATCAGCCGGGAACACGCGTTATCTCCCAGGAGTTTTACCGCTGCCGATCGACGGGTCTAAGGTGCCTTAAATGTTCAGTGCTCCGAGCGCGTTTCAAAGGGCCGCCGTCCCGCCGGACTCCCAGGAGCCGGAGCCCAGACACCCCCGGCCCACGGGTGAGGGCGCGGTCGCCACCGCGACGGCACCGGACCGCGCCTCGGACCCCGCTCCCGCTCCCGCCAAGCACCGCGACGCCTGGTTCGACAATGTGAAGTACCTCGCGATCGTGCTCGTCGCCGTGGCCCACGCCTGGGAGCCGGTGATGGACGGCAGCCGCACCACACGGGCGCTGTACATGGTCGTCTACGCGTTCCACATGCCGGCCTTCATCCTCGTCTCCGGCTACTTCTCACGCTCGTTCGACATGAGTCCGCGCAAGGTCAAGCGGCTCGTCAGCACGGTCGTCGTGCCCTACGTGCTGTTCGAGACGGCGTACTCGCTGTTCCGGCGGTACGCCGGGGGGTACGACGACACCCCGATCTCGCTGCTCGACCCGCTCTTCCTGACCTGGTTCCTGGTCGCCCTGTTCATCTGGCGCGTCACCACCCCGCTGTGGCGGTCGCTGCGCCATCCCCTGCCGATCGCCGTCGCCATCGGCCTGCTGGCCGTGACGACCCCGGAGATCGGCGACGACCTCGACCTGCAACGCGTGTTGCAGTTCCTGCCGTTCTTCGTCCTCGGGCTCGTCCTGAGGCCCGAGCACTTCGAGCTGGTCAGGCGTCGTGAGGTGCGCGTGCTGGCGGTGCCGCTGTTCGCCGGCGCCCTGGCCCTCGCCTACTGGCTCGCGCCGCGCACGCAGCTCGGCTGGCTCTACCACAGCAGCAGCGCGCAGGAGCTGGACGCGCCCTGGTGGTCGGGCGTCGTGATCTACCTCGCCATGCTCGCCTGCGCCCTGGTCCTCACGATCGGGTTCCTGGCCCTCACCCCGCGCCGCCCCCTGTGGTTCACGGTGCTGGGCGCCGGGACGATCTGCGGCTACCTGCTGCACGGCTTCCTGGTGAAGGGGGCCGGGTACTTCGGGCTGTTCGACCGCTACACATGGCTCTCGAACCCCGTCGGGCTCGTGGTCGTCTCGGTCGTCGCGGCCGCGGCGGTGACCCTGCTCTGCACCCCGCCGGTCCGCCGGGCGCTGCGCTTCGCCACCGAACCGAACCTGGACCGGATGTTCCGCCGGGAGCCGGCCCGGCGCTGAGCCTGTCCGGATCGGTACCGTCCCCCACCCCGTGGACCGCCGCGCTCGACGTGGCGGCCTGCGGGGTTGGCCGAATTCCGCCGTCCTGGGGTCACTTCGCCCCCGGTAGCCCCAACAACCCGCGCACCTGCGCATACTTCGCCGTCAGCCGGGTACGGACCGCCGGGTCCAGCACCGCGAGCCGGGCCGGATCCGTGTTGTGCGCCAGATCCGCCTCCTTGATCAGCAGGGCGCCCGGGGTGGCGAGAATCCGCCCGGTGTAGGCACCGAGGTCCTCGCCGTCCCGCTTGGTGACGGCGAGGACCATCTGCTTGACCCGCGCCGGCAGCGGCGCCTCGTCCAGCCACCGCCGCGTGAGCACCCCGTCCTCGACGGCGTCGTGCAGCCAGGCCGCGGCGATCTGCCCGTCGTCGCCGCCCCGCGCCCGTACCCCCTCGGCCACCGCGGCCAGGTGTTCGGTGTACGGGCGCCCCGCCTTGTCCCGCTGGGCGCGATGGGCCTCGTGGGCGATCGCCTCGACCTCGGCCAGGGTCAGGTACGGGGGCGTCATGCGGCGACTGTAGCCCCCTGTTCCGGTACTTCGACGGGTGCAGAGTTGCCGAGTCAATCGTTCGGTAAACTAATTACTGACGATTTCTTGACGCCCTCTTGACCGAGCAAAGGATCAGGCTCATCGGACACGCAGACATCCTCATCGCCATGGGAGGCGCCTTCCTGGCCGCCGCCGTCCTCGCCCGCGTCGGCGGCCGTATCGGACTGCCGACCATCCCCCTGTTCATCCTGGCCGGAATCCTGCTCGGCCCGCACACCCCCGGGGCCGTCATCGTCGACGACCCCCACGAGCTGGAGATGCTCTCCGCGCTCGGCCTCGTCCTGCTGCTCTTCTACCTGGGACTGGAGTTCCACCTCGACGACCTCAAAGCGGGTGGCCGCAAGATGGTGCTCGCGGGCACCGTCTATCTGATCCTCAACGTCGGCGCCGGTCTCGGTTTCGGTTTCCTGCTGGGCTGGGGCACGTCCGAGGCGCTGGTCATGGCCGGTGTCATCGGCATCTCCTCCTCGGCGATCGTGACCAAGATCCTGGTCGACCTGAAACGCCTCGGCAGCCCGGAGACCAAGCCGATCCTCGGCATCATCGTGGTCGACGACATCTTCCTGGCCCTCTACCTGGCCGCCCTCCAGCCGGTCCTGTCCCACTCGGACGGCGTCGGCGCGGCGCTGTGGGACGGCGGCAAGGCGTTCGGCTTCCTCCTGCTGCTCGCGCTGGCCGCCCGTTTCGGGACCAGGGTCATCAGCAAGCTGATCAACACCCGGGACGACGAACTCCTGGTCATCTCCTTCCTCGGTGCGGCGGTCTTCGTCGCCGGCATCTCCGAGTGGTTCGGGGTGGCGGACGCGATCGGCGCGTTCATGGTGGGTCTGATGCTCGGCAGCACGACCTCCGGGGCCCGCATCATGAAGCTGGTCCATCCGCTGCGGGACGCCTTCGGGGCGATCTTCTTCTTCGCGTTCGGTCTGTCCATCGACCCGGGCGACCTGCCCAGCGTGATGTGGCCGGTGCTGGCCGCCGTCGTGCTGACGGTGGCGATGAACGTGCTGTCCGGCATGTTCTCGGCGCGGGTGTACGGCTTCGGGGCCCTCGCCGCGTCGAACATCTCCACCACCCTGATGGCGCGCGGCGAGTTCGCGCTGATCCTCGCCACCATGGCGGCGGGCGCCGGGCTGGACGAGCGGCTCTCGCCGTTCATCGCGGGCTATGTGCTCGTGCTCGCGGTCCTCTCCCCCCTGGCCGCCGGGCGCTCCCAGTGGCTGGCCCGGATCCTGCCCGGAGGCCGCGCGGAAGAGCGGGAGGCGGAGAAAGAGCCGGCGCCGGTCTGAGGGTGTCCCGGGTGCGGCGCCTCCCCCCTCCCGCACCCGGGCACCCACGTTCGAGTGGGAAGCGGACGCCACATTGACGACCGATCCGTTTGTACGGTTTCGCCCGGCTCAGGCACGGCCGGTCCGCCCGGCTCAGGCCCAGCCCGGGTCCGGCCGGTCCGCCCGGCTCAGGCCGGGCCGGTCCGCCCGGCTCAGGCGCGCCGGGAGAGCAGCAGCAGCGCGCGGTCGTCGTTGACGTCCTTCGCGCAGGCCTCGATGAGGTGCCAGGCCGCGCCCTCGAAGCCCGTGGCGACGTAGCCGTCCGCCTCGCCGGTCAGCCGGTCGATGCCCTCCGACAGGTCCCTCTCCGAGGTCTCCACCAGGCCGTCCGTGAAGAGCATCAGGACGTCGCCGGGGGCCAGCGAGCCCTTCACGGCGTCGAACTCCGCGCCGTCGTACACCCCCAGCAGCGGGCCCCCGGCGGCCATCTCCTCCCACTGGCCGCTGCCCGCGTGCAGTTGGAGGGCGGGGGGATGTCCGGCGGAGAGGATCTCGTAGTCGCCGGACTCCAGGTCCAGGACCAGGTGGATCGAGGTGGCGAAGCCCTCGTCCCAGTCCTGGCGCAGCAGGTAGCCGTTGGCGGCGGGCAGGAAGCCGTGCGGCGGGAGCGATCCCAGCAGGCCCCCGAAGGCGCCGGACAGCAGCAGGGCGCGGGAGGCGGCGTCCATGCCCTTGCCGGAGACGTCGGTCAGCACCACTTCCAGGGTGCGGCCCCCGTTGGTGCGGGCGGCGACGACGAAGTCCCCGGAGAAGGACTGGCCGCCGGCCGGCCGCAGGGCCATCTCCCGGTGCCAGCCCTGGGGCAGCCGTGGCAGGGCGCTCTGTACCCGGATGCGCTCGCGCAGGTCGAAGAGCATGGTGCCGCCGCGCCGCCAGGGCACCCCGACCCTCGCCCGGAACTGGGCCAGGACGAGTCCGAAGGAGCCGCAGGCCGCGATGGTCAGTACGGTCCCGGGGGTGACCGCGGCGGGTTCCTTCAGGTAGGGGCCGAGGCGGACGGATTCCACGATCAGCGCGGCGGCCGCGGTGGCGTAGAGGCCCAGCAGGCTGGCCGGCCGCAGCAGCAGACCGCCGACGACGATCGGCAGTGCCAGCAGGGCGGGTGAGAACCACACCGGGTCGATCAGGGTGGCGAAGGTGATGGCCGGCACGAGCAGCAGCAGACCGGCCAGGGCTATCCGGTCGGAGCCGTCGCCGCGGAAGGAGTCGACCCCGGACCGGCGCAGCGCGACGCGGGCCCGGTGTGCCGATCTTCGCCACCGGGCCGTGTATGCGTCTGCTCCTCCGCGACGGGCCATTGTCGGGACCCTATCCATCCGGCGGCCTCCGGTGCAGGGGGACCCCGTGACAAAGTGCCCGAACCGGTGTCGACCGAGCGAAGCGCCCCTGGTAAGCAGGTCACATGAACACAGAATTGCGGATTCCGTCTGTCGCCGACTGGGACACCTGGCTCGACTGTCTCGAACTTGCGTTCGGTGGGGTTCCGCTTACCCCGGAGTCCCGTGAGATGTACGCCACGCTGTCGCGTCCGGACCGTTCGCTCGGTCACTGGGACGGCGCGGAGTGCGTGGGTACGGCGGGGGCGTACGCGTTCCAGGTGACCGTGCCGGGCGGCGCCGCGGTGCCCGCCGCCGGGGTGACGATGGTGAGCGTCGCCGCCACGCACCGCAGGCAGGGCCTGCTGACGTCCATGATGCGCCGTCAGCTGGACGACGTCCGCTCCTGGGGCGAGCCGATCGCCGTACTGAAGGCGTCGGAACCGGCCATCTACGGACGGTTCGGCTACGGCGCGGCCACCCCCGAGGCGGCGCTGCGGATCGACACCGACCGGGTGCGGCTCGCCCTGCCGCCGGGCACGGACGGGGTCCGGCTGCGGCGCGCCTCACCGGCCGGGGCGCTCGACGCCTGCGAGGCGGTGTACGCGCGGCTGGCGGCCGGCCGTCCCGGCACCCCGGTCCGGCAGCCCGGCTGGGAGAGGATGCCGGTGAACGACCCGGCCGCGCACCGGGAGGGCGGCTCCCCGCTGATCTGCGTCCTGGCGGAGCGGGACGGTGAGGTCACCGGCTATGTCACCTACCGCGTACGGCCCGCCTGGGAGGAGGCCGGTCCCCGCGGCACGGTCGCGGTCCGCGATCTCGCGGCCCTGGACCCCGCCTCGTACGCGGCGCTGTGGCGCTTCCTGTTCGGGATCGATCTCACCTCGGCGGTCGAGTGCGGCAACCGGCCGGCCGACGACGCCGTGCTCCAGCTGGTCTCGGACGTCCGGCGCTGCGAGGTGCGGCTGCGGGACGGACTGTACGTCCGCCTGGTCGATCTGCCCGCGGCGCTCCAGGCCCGGCGCTACCGGGCCCCGGTGGACGTGGTGCTGGAGGTGGAGGACACCTTCTGCCCCTGGAACACGGGGCGTTGGCGGCTGACGAGCGGCGGGGAGGGCACGGCGTCCTGCCGGCCGACCGAGGACCCGGCGGATCTGGCGCTGTCCGTACGGGAGCTGGGGGCCGCCTACCTGGGCGGGGTGTCGCTCAGCACCCTGGCGTCGGCGGGGCTGGTCCGGGAGGAGCGGCCGGGGGCGGTGGCCCAGGCGGCCCTGGCGTTCTCCTGGGACGTCGCCCCGTGGTGTCCGCACGAGTTCTGACCGGTGGCCGCCGGGCGGCCCGTTCCCCGGCCGTCGTACGGGCGGGGTTCAGCGGGGGCGCTGGCAGGCCGGGCACCAGAAGAGGTTGCGGGCGGCGAGGTCCGCCGTGCGGATCCCGGTTCCGCAGATGTGGCAGGGCTGCCGGGCCCGGCGGTAGACGTAGACCTCGCCGCCGTGGTCGTCGACGCGCGGCGGGCGGCCCATCGCCTCGGGCAGGTGTTCGGGGCGGACGGTGTCGATGCGGTTGGCGCGTACGCCCTCGCGCATCAGCACGCGGAGGTCGGCCCACACGGCCTCCCAATCGCCCCTGGTCAGCTCCTTGCCCGGGCGGTACGGGTCGATGCCGTGCCGGAAGAGGACCTCCGCGCGGTAGACGTTGCCGACGCCCGCGACGACCTTCTGGTCCATCAGCAGGGCGGCCACCGTGACCCGGCTGCGGGAGATCCGGAGCCAGGCGCGCTCGCCGTCCTCGTCCTCGCGCAGCGGATCGGGGCCGAGCCGGTCGTGTATCGCCCGCTTCTCGTCCTCGCCGATCAGGGCGCAGGTGGTGGGGCCGCGCAGGTCGGCGTAGTCGGAGGCGTTGGCCAGGCGCAGCCGGACGGTGTCGGTGGGCGGGGGCGCCGGGGTGGTGCCGAAGCCGAGCTTGCCGAAGAGGCCGAGGTGGACGTGGATCCAGTCCGGTCCGTCGAAGCCGAGGAAGAGGTGTTTGCCGTGGGCGTCGGTGTCCGTGAGGGTCCGGCCGTCGAGCAGGGCGGCGCTCGCGGCGAACCTGCCCTGCGGACTGCTCACCCGGACCGGGCCGCCCGCGAACCGTGCGCGGTGGTCCTCGGCGAGGCGGTGGATCGTATGCCCCTCGGGCACGGCGGGTCTCCTCGGTGGAACGACCGTGCCGCCGGGCGACGGGCCGGCGGCACGGGAGGACGGGGTGGTGGCCGCGGGCTACGCGGCGGTTGTCAGCCCTGCTGCGGGTGGTGGGCCGGGACCGGCGGGAGCTCGCCGGTGTTCTCGTACGCCGTGAGCATCTCGATGCGGCGGGTGTGGCGCTCCTCGCCCGAGTAGGGGGTGTTCAGGAAGATCTCGACGAACTTCGTGGACTCCTCCACCGTGTGCATGCGGCCGCCCACGGCCACCACGTTGGCGTCGTTGTGCTCGCGGCCGAGCGCGGCGGTCTGCTCGCTCCAGGCGAGTGCGGCGCGGACGCCCTTGACCTTGTTCGCGGCGATCTGCTCGCCGTTGCCCGAGCCGCCGATGACGACGCCGAGGCTGTCCGGGTCGGCGGCCGTCCGCTCGGCGGCGCGGAGGCAGAAGGGCGGGTAGTCGTCCTGGGCGTCGTAGATGTGGGGCCCGCAGTCGACGGCCTCGTGGCCGTGGGCGGTGAGCCACTCGACGAGGTGGTTCTTGAGTTCGTAGCCGGCATGGTCGGAGCCGAGGTACACGCGCATGTGCGAAGTGTGACACGGACCGGGCGGGGCGGCCGTCGGCGGGGTCGGGGCCCGGCCGGGGCGCGGGGGGCCGCCGGCCCGGTGCCCGGACGGCCGGGAGGCCCGCCGGCCGGGTGTCGCACCACGGTCCGGCGAGCCTCCTCGGCGGTCGGTACGGCGTCAGCCGCGACGCCCGGCGATCTTCCAGGAGGCGGGCAGGGCCCCCATCGCCAGGGCGGCCTTCAGGGCGTCGCCGATGAGGAACGGCACCAGGCCGGCCGCGACGGCGGCGCTCATCGACATCCCGGTGGACAGCGCCAGGTACGGCACGCCCACCGCGTAGATGACCAGGGAGCCGACGGCCATCGTGCCCGCGGTGCGCAGCACCGAGCGGTCGCCGCCCCGGCGGGCGAGGCCGCCGACGACGGTGGCGGCGAGCAGCATGCCGAGGACGTAGCCGAACGAGGCGCCGCCGGGGCCGGAGCTGCCCTCGGAGAACCACGGCATGCCGGCCATGCCGACGAGCGCGTACAGGGCGAGGGAGAGGAAGCCGCGGCGGGCGCCGAGGGCGGTACCGATGAGCAGCGCCGCGAAGGTCTGGCCGGTGACGGGGACCGGGGAGCCGGGGACGGGCACGGCGATCTGGGCGGCGATGCCGGTGAGGGCGGCGCCGCCGACGATCAGCGCGGTGTCCACCGCGTAGCGGTGCCGGGCGGCGGGCAGCAGGTCGGCGAGGACCGCTCCGGAGCGGACGGGGGCGGCAGCAGTACTCATCGGGACTCCGCGGGTGAGGGGTCGGCAGGGGACTGAGGGCGACGTTAGCCGACCCGGCCTCGCGCGATCACCGTCAGCCGCCCACAAAGCGGCCGGTGAGGGGTTGGTGGGGTTCGCACAAAGACCCCGGCGCAATCATCCGTCGGCGTGATGCTGGTCACGGTGGTGGGAGCGGAGATTCACCTGATACACGCTCATGACCCCGCGACGCCGCGACTGTAGGGTCCCCATAACGCGGGCGGGCGCCGCGGCGGTACGCGGGTGTGCACCGTGTGTGAGCCTGGTGACCGTATTGCGGACATCCGTTCCCTGTGGGCGGTGCGCGTGCCAAAACTGTGGGACGACCGAGTACCGCCCAGCGAACAGAGCCGTTCATGTCCCGGACCTCCGCGCCGCCCCCCACGGACGCCGCACCCCCCGCCGACTCCGCCCTCACCCACGGCCTGAAACAGCGTCACCTCTCGATGATCGCCCTCGGGGGTGTGATCGGGGCCGGGCTGTTCGTCGGCTCCGGCGCCGGTATCGCCGCCGCGGGCCCGTCCGTCGTCCTCGCCTACGGCATCTCCGGCCTGCTGGTGATGTTCGTGATGCGGATGCTGGGCGAGATGTCGGCCGCCGACCCGGCCTCCGGCTCCTTCTCCGTGCACGCCGAGCGGGCGATCGGCCCGTGGGCCGGGTTCACGGCGGGCTGGGCGTTCTGGGTCCTGCTCTGCGTGGCGGTCGGACTGGAGGGCATCGGCGCCGCGCAGATCGTCACGGGCTGGCTGCCAGGCACGCCGGAGTGGGCCTGGGTGGCGCTCTTCATGGTGGTCTTCCTCGGCACGAACCTCGCGGCCGTGAAGAACTTCGGCGAGTTCGAGTTCTGGTTCGCCGCGCTCAAGGTGATCGCGATCTCGCTGTTCCTGGTGCTCGGGGTGCTCGCGCTCCTGGGCGCGCTGCCCGGCCACGACTCCCCCGGCACCTCGAACCTCACCGGCGGGGGCGGGTTCCTGCCGAACGGCTCGGAGGGCTTCATCATCGGGCTGCTGGCGTCCGTGTTCGCGTACGGCGGTCTGGAGACCGTCACCATCGCGGCGGCCGAGTCCGAGAACCCGGTCCGGGGCGTCGCCAAGGCCGTACGCACGGCGATGTGGCGGATCGCGGTGTTCTACGTCGGTTCGATGGCGGTCGTCGTCGCCCTCGTCCCCTGGGACGACCCGAAGGTCACGGAGGTCGGGCCGTTCTACGCGACCCTCGACCACCTCGGCATCGGCGGCGCGGCGGAGATCATGAACGTGGTCATCCTGATCGCCCTGCTCTCCGCGATGAACGCCAACATCTACGGCGCCTCGCGCATGGCCTGCTCCCTGGTGGCACGCGGCCAGGGCCCGAAGCGGCTCGGCACGGTCTCCTCGGGGGTCCCGCGCACCGCGGTGCTGGTCTCCTCGCTCTTCGGCTTCCTGTGCGTGCTGCTCAGCTACTGGCGCCCCGACGACGTCTTCCCGTGGCTGCTCAACATGATCGGCGCGGTGATCCTGGTCGTCTGGATCTTCATCGCCGTCTCCCAGCTGATCCTGCGGGGCCGGACGGAGCGGGAGGCGCCGGAGAAGCTGGTCGTCCGCATGTGGCTCTTCCCGGTCCTGACGGTGGTGGCGCTGCTCGCCATGGCCGGCATCTTCCTGCTGATGCTGCGTCAGCCGGACACACGTGACCAGCTGCTGGCCACGGGTGCGCTGACGGCGCTGCTGGTCGCCGTCGGTCTGGTACGGCAGAAGCGGGCGGAGCGCGGTCCGGGCGCCTGATATTCCGGTGGCCGACGGGGCGCCCGGGTTGAGACGGTGACCGGATGAACTCCTCGCCTCCCGACCCCACCGTGCTGCACCCGATGGCCGGCCAGCCGCGGGTGGTCCAGCTGAAGCCGCTGCTGACCTCGCCGCTGATCGAGGCCGGCGACTACTCGTACTACGACGACCCCGACCACGCGAACGACTTCGAGACCCACAACGTGCTGTACCACTACGGCCCGGAGCGGCTCGTCATCGGGAGGTTCTGCGCGCTGGCGACCGGGGTGCGCTTCCTCATGAACGGCGCCAACCACCGTATGGACGGCCCGTCCACCTTCCCGTTCCCCATGCTGGGCGGCGCCTGGGCCGACCACGCCGACCTGCTGAGCGATCTGCCGGCGCGGGGTGACACGGTGGTCGGCCACGACGTGTGGCTCGGCAACGGGGCGACCGTGATGCCGGGCGTACGGATCGGCAACGGCGCGATCGTCGCGGCCGGTTCGGTGGTCACCCGTGACGTGCCGGACTACGGCGTGGTCGGCGGCGATCCGGCCCGGCTGATCCGCCTCCGGTACACCGAGCCGGACATCGCCCGGCTGCTCGCGCTCGCCTGGTGGGACTGGCCCGCCGAGCACCTCACCGCGCATGTACGCACGCTCATGGCGGGGAGCGTCGACGCGCTGGAGGCGGCCGCTCCGCAGCCCGGCTGAGCGGGGGCGTCCGGGTCGGCGGCCGGCAGGGCCCCGGGCGGCCGGGGTGTCGGCCGGACCCCGACCCCGACCGGCCGGGGCGTCGGCCGGGACGCGCCGGCCCGGTCAGGGGGCGTCCGGCGGGCGTCCGGCCCGGACGAGGACCTCGCCCGCCTCCGTCCGGAAGTACAGCACCGACCGGCCCGACCGCCGCCGCCCGGCCAGTCCCGCGTCGTGCAGGACCTTGAGGTGACGGCCCACCGACCCGAGCCCCTGACCGGTCAGCGCCACCAGCTGTGTCGTGCTCCTGGGGGTGTCGAGCAGGACGAGGACCCCGGCGCGGGCGGGTCCGAGCAGGCGGCCGAGGCTGTCGGGGACCGGGGGCCGCTCGGTGCCGGACAGGACGCCGGAGCTGCTGTACACCACGGCGTACCGCCGCTCCTCCGCGTCCCAGGACACCCAGCCCTGGCGGGGCGTGACCGGGACGAACACCAGGGAGGCACCGGCGAGTTCGCGTGGCGGGTAGGGACGCGGGTTGACCTGGAGCCGGCTGTCCCCGAGCCACCGCATGCCGGGGTTCATGGACTCCAGCGCGGCGGCCCAGCCGCTCTGGCTCACCCGTGCGGCCCGCGCCACGATGTCCGCCTCCATGATCCGGCGGCGGCGCGGCCAGTCGGGGCCCACGATCCGCTCCCACACCCACTCCAGCAGGTCCGCGGCCTTCGCCGGCAGGTCAGGGCGGCGCAGCGGGGAGGGCAGCGGGCCGCCCCGGGACACCTCCAGGTCGGCGCGCGCCTGGTCGGGCGGTGTCCGCCGCACCAGGGCCAGGTCTTCGGCGAAGGTGCGGGTGCCGGTGGGGGTGGGGGTGAGGAAGTCCGCGTTCCAGAGACCTCCGAGGCCGGTCGCCACGAGCTGCGCGGTGGCCGGGTCCCCGGCGAGCCGCGCCCGGTAGGCGGGCCGGTGCGTGTCGAACCACGCCCGCTCGGCGGGATGGGAGGCCGTGCCGCGCTCCAGGGCCTGGAGGGTCGCGGTCGTCTCGACCAGCTCGGACACCAGGAAGCGGCCGGCCGCGAGGGTGTCCGCGCCGATGTGCCACCAGCCCATGGTTTCGCCTCCCCGCGAAACGGTAACGGCCACGCGGCGGCCCGGCCAAGACTCCGGGCATGCTCACCTACCGCGACGTGTTCCGGGTCCCGCGTTTCGGCCCCCTCTTCACGGCCGGCGCCCTCCAGGGCGCCGCCTCCACGACGAGCGGACTGGCCCTGGGCGTCCTGGTGTTCACGACGACCGGGTCGCCGCTGCTGTCCGCCCTGTCGATGTTCGGTTCCTCGCTGGCCCAACTGCTCGGCGCGACGCTGCTGATGTCGGCGGCGGACCGGCTGCCGCCGCGTGCCGCGCTGACCGGTTCGGCCCTCTTCTTCGGCGTCGGCACGGCGGTCCTGGCGCTTCCCGGTCTGCCGCTGCCGGTGCTGTTCGCCCTGCTCCTCGGGCAGGGCGCCGTCGCGGCGGTGGCCGGTGGGGTGCGGTACGGGCTGCTCACCGAGATCCTGCCCGAGGACGCCTATCTGCTGGGGCGTTCGCTCCTCAACATGTGCGCGGGAACCGCCCAGGTCGCCGGATACGCCGTGGGCGGCGCCCTGGTGGCCGTGCTGTCGCCGCGCGGCACGCTCCTGGTCGCGGCGGCCCTGTACCTGGCCGGCGCCCTCGCCGTCCGGTGCGGCCTGGCACGCGTCCCGCCCCGGTCCGCCGGGCGCCCGTCGGTGTCCGCGACCTGGCGGACCAACGCGCTGCTCTGGTCGTCGGTGCCGCGCCGGCGGGTCTACCTGGCGCTCTGGCTGCCCAACGGGCTGGTCGTCGGCTGCGAATCGCTGTTCGTCCCCTACGCCCCGGACCGGGCGGGGCCGCTGTTCGCCTGCGCGGCGCTCGGGATGCTGGCCGGGGACACCCTGGCGGGCCGCTTCCTCCCCGCCCGTGTCCGGGGCGGGGCCGCGTCCACCTGGCTGCTCCTGCTCCTCGCCGCGCCGTATCTCCTGTTCGCCCTGCGGCCGGGCCCGCCCTGGGCCTTCGCCCTGGCCGCCGTGGCCTCCACCGGTTTCTCGGCGAGTCTGCTGCTCCAGGGGCGGCTGGTGGCGCTGACCCCACGGGCCCTGGCGGGTCAGGCGCTCGGCCTGCACTCCTCCGGGATGCTGACGGCGCAGGGGGTGGCGGCCTCGGTCGCGGGTGCCGTGGCGCAGTGGGTACCGGCCGGGACGGCGATCGCCCTGATGGCGGCGGCCTCGATCGCGGTCACCCTGGCCCTCGCGCCGGGGCTGCGGCGCGAGGGGGGTCAGGCCGGGGCCGCACCGGCACCGGCCGACGGGCGCGCCTGACCCTCCGGACCGCCGGGCGTCCCCGCGGCCGGACGGACCGGCTAGTCACCACCGCCGGAGTCGCCCCCGCCGCCGTCACCACCGCCGAAGTCGCCCCCGCCGCCGTGACCGCCCCCGCCGGAGTCCCCGCCGTCACCGCCGTCCGCGCCCCAGCCGTCGCCGCCGCCCCGCTCGTTGTCGTCGCCGCCGCTGCCGAGGTTGCTGAACCAGGGGCGGCCCCAGTCCGTGTCGGGCGCGAGCGGCTCGCCGCCGCTGGTGTTCGCCGGGTACGGCGCCGGGCGGAAGCGCGCCGTGCCGGTCGTGTCCCCTATGCCGAAGGTGACGGCGAAGACATGGGCCATGACGGCGTCCAGCGGGTCGGGGCTCTCGTACCGCACCGGGGCGAGCGGCGCCAGGACCGTGCCCGGTTCGCGGGCCGGGCGGCGCGGGGGACGCGTGAGCAGGGCGACCCGCCGTTCGTCGCGCAGGAGCCGGGAACGCGTCGCGTTCTCCCGCCGCAGCACCCAGCGCGTGGTGGGCAGCCGCACCTCCACCGAACTCTTGGACTTGCGCCGCTCCTTCCTGAGTTCCAGCTCCGCGGTGGCCTCGCCCACGGTCACGCACAGGCCCTTGTCCGGGTCGGCGGCGTCGGGCCGGAAGCCGTGCGGGGCCCGTATCCGTACGGCGGGGGCGTGCGGGCCCCACACGTCCACGCGCACCAGGCGGCGGTCCACGGCGACGGTGACCGGTCCGGCGGGCCCCGGCACGGTTCTCCGCGCCATCCACAGCGGTACGCCCTCGGCCCCGGCCCGTGCCGCCAGCGCGGCCACCTGCTCGGGCCCCCCGCACCCGCGCACCGCCGACTCCCCCAGCGCGCGGGCGAACTCCGCCGCCCGACGTGCCTTCACCGGGGTGGCGGTGCCGGTCACGCGGGTCACCGGCACGATCCCGGCGGCCTTCGCCAGGCCGTCCAGCGGGCGTTCCGTCCCGCCGCCGCCCAGCCAGCGGCCGCGCAGGTACGCGTCGGCCATGGCGGCGAGGTTCAGCTCGCCCAGCGGTGTGACCCTGCCGCCCCTGCGGAGCCGGTCCTCGGTCAACTCCACGGTCTGCGCCAGCGGATTCCACGACCGCTCGCCATAGAGCACCTGGCTCACGAACACCCCCCATGTACAGCTGTACGGTTCAGCAGAGGGACACCCTCACACACGTCCGCCCGCGCACCGGGGCCGGGGGCCCGCCGTCTCAGGCGGGTCAGGTGAGGGCCAGCTCCAGCAGGGGCAGCACACGGCCGGGGACCGACCCGGACGGGGTGGAGCCGACGCGCACCGCGCCCATCGCCGTGTAGAAGGGTTCGGCGTTCGGGTCGGCGTCGATGGTGAGCGCCCGGAAGCCCGACCGCCGGGCCCGCGCCGTCGTGTGGGTGAAGAGCAGCCTGCCCACGCCCTGCCCGATGGTGTCCGGTTCGACGAACATCATGCCCAGGGCGCCCCGGGGCGGCTCCCCGTCCAGCATGGTGAAGCCCAGGATCCTGCCGTCCCGCTCCGCCACCGCCGTGCGGCGGGCGGCCACCTCGTCCGGGGACACGGCGAGTTCGTCGCGGCAGGCGGCGATGAACTCCTCGTCGTACCCCCAGTGCGCCTTGGATCGCAGGGCCAGCGCGGTCAGCGCCGCCGCGTCGTCGGGCCGTCCGTCCCGTACGTGGGTCATCGGCGTCCTCCTCGTCCCGGTCATGCCGCTCCGCCCGAGCCTAGGTCTGAACGCCCCGTCGTCCACCGGGTTTTCTCCCGGCTCACGCCCGGTCCGCCGAGGTGACCACACCGGCGAAGCGGTGGGCCACCGTACGCCAGGTGGCGGTGGCGGCCGGTTCGTCCCGCAGCGCGCGTCCGTGCAGCACCTCGGGGGTGGGGGCGCCGTGTCCGGCCAGCCGGCCGGCGTCCCACCGGCGGATGGTCCCGGCCGTCGTCTCCGGATGGAACTGCACGCCCCAGGCCGAGGGACCGACCCGGAACGCCTGGTAGGGGCAGTCCTCACCGCCGACCAGCCAACGGGCGCCGGGGGGCAGCGCGGTGATGGTGTCGACGTGGTTCTCGATGGCCCGGGGGTGCGCGGGCAGCCCGTGGAAGAGCGGGTCGTCGGCCGCCTCGGGGCGCAGGTCGAGCCGGGTGGAGCCGAACTCGGGTGTCCCGTACCGCCCGCGCACCTCCCCGCCCGCGACCTGGGCGAGCATCTGGCCGCCGAGGCAGATGCCGAACACCGGGGTCCGCGCGGCGAGGGCCTGGCGCACGAGAGCGCGGGTCGCGGGCAGCCAGGGCGCGCGGACGTCGTCGTCGGGCAGGTAGCCGCCGCCGAGGACGATGAGCGCGGGGTGCTCCAGGCGGTCCGGCAGCGGCGCGCCCTCGTGGGCCCGGACGACGTGTGCGGCGACGCCGCGCTCCTCCAGCCAGCCCGTCCAGCGGCCGAGCCCTCCTTGGGGTCCGTGCTGGACCACGAGTGCCGTGGCCGTCGTGCTCGTGGCGCTCATCCCGCGTCCCTCACCGTCGTCCGTACGTGTCCCGCCCGCCTGACCGGCGCGTCCAGCCTACGCACGGACCGCCGGCCCCGCCGGGCCTCCCGCGACACACACGGCGCGCGTGCGGCCCGGCCTCCGGGGCCGGGCCTCCGCGGACACGGCCTAGGACCATCGGCTGATCACTTCCCCACGCTCCTCCTGCTAGCCTGCAATTGCGACAGAGTTGCAATAACAACCAGCCAGCAGTTGGAGGGTTCGCACCCATGGCCACCTACACGCTCCCGGAACTCCCGTACGACTACGCGGCGCTCGAACCGGTCATCAACCCGCAGATCATCGAGCTCCACCACGACAAGCACCACGCGGCGTACGTCAAGGGGGCGAACGACACCCTGGAGCAGCTGGAGGAGGCGCGTGACAAGGGGACCTGGGGAGCGATCAACGGCCTCCAGAAGAGCCTGGCCTTCCACCTCTCCGGCCACATCCTCCACTCGATCTACTGGCACAACATGAGCGGCGACGGCGGCGGCGAGCCCCTCGCGGCGGACGGTGTGGGCGACCTGGCGGACGCCATCGCCGACTCCTTCGGCTCCTACGCCGGTTTCAAGGCCCAGCTGACGAAGGCCGCGGCGACCACCCAGGGCTCGGGCTGGGGCGTCCTCGCGTACGAGCCGGTCAGCGGCAAGCTGATCGTCGAGCAGGTCTACGACCACCAGGGCAACATCGGCCAGGGCTCCGTGCCGATCCTGGTCTTCGACGCCTGGGAGCACGCCTTCTACCTTCAGTACAAGAACCAGAAGGTGGACTTCATCGAGGCGATGTGGCGCGTCGTCAACTGGCAGGACGTGGCTCAGCGGTACGCCGCCGCCAAGGAGCGCGCGGACGTGCTCCTGCTCGCCCCCTGACGGTTTCGCAGACGTCCTGCCTCGTGATCGTCTTCTCCACCTTCACCTGGCAGGCGGATCACCGGAGAACCCCCGCGAGGACGTGACTCGCGGGGGTTCTCCCATGGGCGCCCGGCAGACCCCCGTGCCCGGCCCGCCGCCGTGCCCGGTCGCCCGACGACCCGGCGCGGCCGCCCGGTACCCCCGTGCGGCCGGCCGGTCACCGTCCGTGCGCGTCAGTCGAAGACGGGCCCCCGCGTCCGGGTCCGCTTGATCTCGTAGAAGCCGGGGATCGAGGCCACCAGCAGGGTGCCGTCCCAGAGCCTCGCCGCCTCCTCGCCCTTGGGGGCGGGGGTGACGACCGGGCCGAAGAAGGCGATCTGCTCGCCGTCGGGGCCGGGGACCGCGATGACCGGCGTGCCGACGTCCTGGCCGACCTTGTCGATGCCCTCCTGGTGGGAGGCGCGCAGCTCGGTGTCGTACGCGTCGGAGTCGGCGTACTCCAGCAGGCCGGCGGGGAGGCCGGTGTCCGCCAGGGCGCCCGCGATCGCCTCGCGGGTGGGGCCCTCGCCCTTGTTGTGGAAGCGGGTGCCCATCGCGGTGTACAGCGGGCCGACGACCTCGTCGCCGTGCTTCTGCCGGGCGGCGACGACCACCCGGACCGGGCCCCAGGCCTGGGTCCGCATCATCTCCCGGTACTGCTCGGACAGGTCGTCCAGCCGGTCCTCGTTGAGGACGGCCAGGCTCATCACGTGCCACCGGACCTCGACGTCGCGGACCTTCTCCACCTCCAGCATCCAGCGGGAGGTCATCCAGGCCCAAGGACAGAGGGGGTCGAACCAGAAGTCGACCGGGGTCCTGCCGTTCGACGTGCTGTTCTCGGGCATGTCTCTCCTCATGAGCGGGGCTGTACCTGTGTGCGAAAACACCACCGGGGCCTCCCGCCATTCCCGTGCGCGGCCGTCCGGGGCCGCATGCGAGGATCAAAGCCGTTCGAATCGGGACCGACCGATGGCCGGGCGCCGCGGCACCGCCCCGGTCGCCGGTCGGTCCGAGACACAAAGGAGTGTTCCCGTGCCCGGTGAAAACCTGTCCCGCGACGAGGCCCGTCAGCGGGCCGAGCTGCTGACCGTCGACGGTTACGAGGTCGCCCTCGACCTGCGTTCCGCCGTCGGCGATCCCGACGGGGAGGCGGCCGGCCCGCGGACCTTCCGCTCGCTGACGACGATCCGCTTCCGGGCCGCCCGCGCGGGCGCCTCGACCTTCGCGGACCTGCTCGCCCCGTCGGTGGCCGAGGTGACGCTGAACGGGAAGGCGCTGGACCCGGCGGCCGTCTTCGACGGCACCCGTATCGCGCTGGACGACCTCGCCGAGGGCGAGAACGTGCTCGTGGTCGACGCGCGTTGCGCGTACAGCCGGACCGGTGAGGGCATGCACCGCTTCGTGGACCCGGAGGACGGCGAGGTCTACCTCTACACCCAGTACGAACCGGCCGACGCCCGTCGCGTCTTCGCCAACTTCGAGCAGCCCGACCTCAAGGCCCCGTACCGCTTCGAGGTGACGGCGCCCGAGGGCTGGACGGTCCGTTCCAACGGCGCGGAGGAGTTCCACGAGGGCGAGGTGTGGCGGTTCGCGGAGACGAAGCCGATCTCCACCTACATCACGTCGGTCCTCGCGGGCCCGTACCACTGCGTGAGCGACCTCTACACCCGTACGTCCGACGACGGCTCGACGCTGGAGATCCCGCTCGGCGCGATGTGCCGCAAGGGGCTGGCGCGGTACTTCGACGCGGACGACGTCTTCCTGATCACCAAGCAGGGCCTGGACTTCTTCCACGACCACTTCGACTACCCGTACCCGTTCGGGAAGTACGACCAGGCGTTCGTGCCCGAGTACAACCTCGGCGCCATGGAGAACCCGGGCCTCGTCACCTTCCGTGAGGAGTACATCTACCGGTCCAAGGTCACCTCGGCCTCCTACGAGCGCCGCGCCAACGTCATCCTGCACGAGATGGCGCACATGTGGTTCGGTGACCTGGTCACCATGCGGTGGTGGGACGACCTGTGGCTGAAGGAGTCCTTCGCGGACTTCATGGGCTCGTTCTCGATGGTGGAGGCGACCCGCTTCACCAACGGCTGGATCACCTTCGCCAACAACCGCAAGGCCTGGGCCTACCGCGCCGACCAGCTGCCCTCCACCCACCCGGTCACGGCCGACATCCGCGACCTGGAGGACGCCAAGCTGAACTTCGACGGCATCACGTACGCCAAGGGCGCCTCGGTGCTCAAGCAGCTGGTGGCGTACGTGGGCCGGGACGCGTTCCTGGAAGGCGCCCGCCGCTACTTCAAGCAGCACGCCTACGGCAACACCGAGCTGGGCGACCTGCTGTCGGTGCTGGCCGAGACGTCCGGCCGCGACATGACGGCCTGGTCCCGCTCCTGGCTCCAGACGGCGGGCGTCAACGTGCTGACCCCGGTGGTGACGTACGACGACGAGGGCCGCGTCGCGGAGCTGGCCGTCACCCAGGAGGCCGCCGCCTCGCACCCCGAGCTGCGCCCGCACCGGGTCGCGGTGGGCCTCTACCGCCTCTCCCCCGACGGCGGGCTGACGCGCTACGCGCGGGCCGAGACGGACGTGGCCGGGGAGCGGACCGTGGTCACCGAGCTGGCCGGGGCCGAGAAGCCCGATCTGGTGCTGGTCAACGACGACGACCTGACGTACTGCAAGGTCCGCTTCGACGCGAGGTCGCTGGAGACCCTGCGCCGGCACCTCGGTGACATCGACGACCCGCTCGCCCGCGCGCTGTGCTGGTCGGCGCTGTGGAACCTGACGCGGGACGCGCTGCTGCCCGCACGGGACTTCGTCTCGCTGGTGCTGGCGCACGCCGGCCGGGAGAGCGACATCGGTGTCCTCCAGATGCTGCACGCCTGGGCCCAGTCCGCGCTGACCCACTACGCGGCCCCCGGCTGGCGCGAGGAGGGCGGCCGGATGCTGGCCGAGGGCGCGCTGCGGGAGCTGCGCCGGGCGGAGCCGGGCAGCCAGCACCAGCTGACGTGGGCCCGGTTCTTCGCCGCGGTGGCCACCTCGGGCGCCGACTTCCAGTTGCTGGGCGGGCTGCTGGACGGCTCGGCCGTGATCGAGGGCCTGGAGGTCGAC
The DNA here is from genome assembly GCA_000720535.1 of Streptomyces halstedii. Classification (GTDB taxonomy): domain Bacteria; phylum Actinomycetota; class Actinomycetes; order Streptomycetales; family Streptomycetaceae; genus Streptomyces; species Streptomyces halstedii. Next base: position 114,323 of record JOAZ01000004.1, on the reverse strand, counting down.
CAGGAGCTCCGGTGGGCGTTCCTGTCCCCGCTGGTCGCGCACGGCGTCGCCGACCAGGCGGCGGTCGACGCCGAACTGGCCCGCGACGACACGGCGTCCGGCAAGCGGCACCACGTGCGGTGCCTGGCCGCGCGCCCCTCGGCGGCGGTCAAGGCCGAGGCGTGGGCGTCGGTCGTGGAGTCGGACGAGCTGTCCAACGCGTTCGTCGAGGCGACCCTCGCGGGCTTCGGACAGCCCACCCAGCGAGAGCTGCTGGCGCCGTACACGTCCGCGTACTTCGAGGCGATCGAGCGGGTGTGGGCCGAGCGTTCCATCCAGATCGCCATGGACGTGGTCAAGGGCCTGTTCCCGGGGCTCCAGGGGGACCCCGCGACGCTCACCGCGACGGACGCGTGGCTCACCTCGCACCCGGACGCGGCCCCGGCGCTGCGGCGCCTCGTCCTGGAGGCGCGGGACGACCTGGCCCGCGCGCTGCGGGCGCAGGAGTGCGACGCGGCGTCCTGACACACCCGTGCGCGCCCCGTACACCTGTGCGGGGCGCGCGGCCGTGCGGGCTCCGGCGGGCCGCCCGTCCCGGCCGTCGGGCTCCCGTATCCGTACGGCGTTGTCCTGGTACGTCGACGGACGTGTAACACCGGTCACGATCCGGCGGGCGGGCGGGGAACCTGCGGTGCATGAACCGGAACACCCCGCTCTCCGCGCACCCCCTCCATGACGTCCGCCACCGCGTGCGGTCGGCCGCGCAGTTACGGGCCGCGGGGGTGAGCGCCGCGCGGACCGCCGCCGCGTGCCTGCCCGGCGGCCCGTGGCAGCAGTTGCTCCCCGGCGTCTTCCTCCTCCATCCGCATCCGCCGACCGCGCGGGAGCGGGTGCACGGCGCCCTGCTGTACGCGGGCCGGCCGCCCGTGCCGGCGCGGCGGACCGCCCCCGCGCGGCCCGGCCCGGAGTACGGGGAGGCGATGGTGACGGGGCCCGCGGCGCTGGCCCTGCACGGCTTCACGTCCGTCCCGCCGCTGGACGCGCGGCACCGGATCGACGTGCTGGTGCCGCGTACCCGGCGGCTGCGCTCGACCGGCTTCGTCCAGGTGGTCCGGGCCTCGGTGCCCTACCGGCCGGAGACCCGGCTCGGGACGCCGGTGGCCCCGGTGGAGCGGGCGCTGGCCGACGCGGTGGCCTCGCTCACCGACGCCTCCGCCGTGCGGCGGCTGCTGACGGAGTCGGTCCGCGCCGGGTACTGCGAGCCGGCGTCGGTGGTCCGCGAGCTGAGCGCGGCGAAGCTGCTGGGCCGGCCTCATGTGGTGGACGCGGTCGAGGAGTTGCTGGCCGAGGGCCGGGCCGTCGCGGAGGGCCGGCTCTACGCGATGGTGCGCCGCCACGGGCTGCCGGAGCCGCTGTGGAACGTGGACCTGTGCCTGCCCGGCGGGGCGCTGCTGGGCGGGGTGGACGCGTACTGGCCCGAGCGGGCGGTGGCCCTGGAGATCGTCACCCGCTCGCCCCGCCCGGCCGGCGCGGCCGGGCCCGCGGACCGGGAGCATCTGGAGCGGCTGGGGGTCACGGTGGTCCGGGTGACGCCGGCGAAGCTGCGGGGGGCGACGGCGCAGCAGGCGGTGGCGGTGCGTACGGCGATGTCGGCGGCCGAGGACCGTGAACCGGCCGTCCCGGTGGTGGTCCTGCCCAGGTGACCTCGGGGGCTTGGCTTTCACCCTGTTCGTCCCGTGTGACGCATCGGAACCCGTGGCGGATCTACGCCATGTGCATGTCTAACGGCCTTCAAGTCTCCACAAACCCCTGTCATTTACGAAAGGCTGAGCGGTCATCCGGTACCGAATTCCGGACTCTCTCTTTCACTTACAGGGATGCTGATGACCAAGGAATCCCCCAGCTCCATACCCGGGGCCAGACGCGCGGCGCGGATCGCGGCCGCAGCGGGACTGGCGGCCGCCCTGGCCGCCACCGGCGCCGCCCCGGTCTTCGCCGCGGACGACCCGGCCACCGCCCCCGTCAAACCCGCCGCCACCGGAGACCCGGGCGACAAGCTCGGTGGGGCCGACGCCGAACTGCTGGCGAAGGCCCAGGCCAAGGGCGAGAAGAACATCACGATGATGGTCGCCACCACACCGGGTGCGACCCAGCAGGTCGTCAAGCAGCTGGACGGCGTCAAGGGCTCCGTGCTGGGCCAGACGTACGACAAGCTCGGGTACGTCCGGGCGACCGTGCCGACCTCGACGGCCGAGGCCACCATCAAGGCGACGCAGAAGCTGTCGAGCGTCCACGGCATCGATCTCAAGCAGGAGATCAAGCTGGACGACCCGACCCCGAAGGCCGACCAGGCCGCGGGCGTCAAGCAGCTCAAGGCGACCGGCAGTTACCCGGCGCCGGGCAAGAACACCCCGGCGAAGAACCCGTACAACCCGTCCTTCGAGACGGGCGCCGTCGACTTCGTGAAGAAGAACCCGAAGGCCGACGGCCGCGGCATCACCATCGGGATCCTGGACTCCGGTGTGGACGTCGCCCACCCCGCGCTCCAGAAGACCACCACCGGCGAGCGCAAGATCGTCGACTGGGTCACCGCCACCGACCCGGTCAGCGACGGCGACGGCACCTGGCTGCGGATGAGCACCACGGTGACCGGCCCGGCCTTCACCGCCGGGGGCCGCACCTACAAGGCGCCCAAGGGCACCTACAAGATGCAGCTCTTCGCCGAGGCCGCCACCAAGGGCGGCGACATGGCCGGGGACCTCAACCGGGACGGCGACACCACCGACGTGTGGGCCGTGCTGTACGACCCGGTCAAGGGCACCGTCCGCGTCGACCTCGACAACGACGCGGACTTCACGAACGACGTCGTGATGAAGCCGTACAAGGACGGCCACCAGATCGGCTACTTCGGCAAGGACAACCCGAAGACCGAGGTCGCCGAGCGCATCCCGTTCGTCGTCGAGACCCGCCAGAACGTCGTCTACAACGCGGCGGGCGACAAGGCCGACTACGTCAACATCGGCGTCATCGAGAGCGAGCACGGCACGCACGTCGCGGGCATCACCGCGGCCAACAGCCTGTTCGGCGGCAAGATGAACGGCGCGGCGCCCGGCGCCAAGATCGTCTCCTCGCGCGCCTGCACCTGGTCCGGCGGCTGCACCAACATCGCGCTGACCGAGGGCATGATCGACCTCGTCGTCAACCGCGGCGTCGACGTCGTCAACATGTCGATCGGCGGTCTGCCGCCGCTCAACGACGGCAACAACGCCCGCGCCGAGCTCTACAAGCGGCTCATCGACATCTACGGCGTCCAGCTGGTCATCTCGGCCGGCAACGACGGCCCGGGTGTGAACACCATCGGTGACCCCGGTCTCGCCGACCACGTCATCTCGGTGGGCGCGTCCATCTCCAAGGAGACCTGGGCGGCCAACTACGGCTCGAACGTCACCAAGAAGTACGACATGCTGCCCTTCTCCTCGCGCGGTCCGCGTGAGGACGGCGGCTTCGCGCCGATCCTGACGGCCCCGGGTGCGTCCATCAACACCACCCAGACCTGGCTGCCCGGCGGCCCGGTCAAGGAGGCGGGCTACTCCCTCCCGGCCGGCTACTCGATGCTCCAGGGCACCTCGATGTCCTCGCCGCAGGCCGCCGGCGCCACCGCGCTGCTGCTGTCCGCCGCCAAGCAGAAGCACATCGAGCTGCCCCCGGCCGATCTGCGGACCGCGCTGACCAGCACCGCCTCGCACATCGACGGCGTGCCCGCGCACGCCCAGGGCGCCGGTCTGATCGACATCGTCGCCGCCTGGAAGCAGATCTCCCAGAAGGGCTCCCCGGCGCACGAGTACACCGTGAAGGCCCCGGTCGACACCGCGATCGACTTCGCGCTGAAGACCCCGGGCTTCGGCACCGGCCTGTACGACCGCGAGGGCGGCCTCAAGACCGGCCAGAAGAAGACGTACGACGTCGTCATCACCCGCACCACGGGCCCGGACAAGGACGTCAAGCACACGCTGTCGTGGAAGAACGACGACGGCACGTTCAAGCTGACCGGTAAGAAGAACGTCTCGCTGCCCCTGGGCAAGCCGGTCACCGTCCAGGTGCAGGCGAAGGCCAAGACCGCGGGCGTGCACAGCGCGATCCTCCAGGTCGACGACAAGAAGACCAGCGGGACCGACCACCAGATCCTCACCACGGTCGTCGTCGCCGACGACCTGGTGAAGCCCGGTTACGCGTTCAAGGCGTCCGGCTCGGTGCAGCGCAACGGCACCACGTCGTACTTCCTGAACGTCCCGGAGGGCGCCAAGACCCTTGAGGTCGCCATGAGCGCCCTGCGCTCGGGCAGCCAGACCCGGTTCATCTCCCTCCACCCCTACGGGGTCCCGGTGGAGAACAGCTCCACGGTCAACTGCTACCCGAACTACGAGAACCCGGCCAACACCTGCCGCCCGGACGTGCGCTCCTACGAGGACCCGCAGCCCGGCGTCTGGGAGATCGAGGTCGAGGCGCGCCGCACCTCGCCGCTGCTGGACAACCCGTACAAGCTGGACGTCTCGCTGCTGGGCGCCTCCTTCGACCCGGCGGTGCGCACCATCCCCGAGGCGAAGATCGGCACCCCGGCCGCGGTGGACTGGACGGTCACCAACAACGCCGGTGACCTGGAGGGCACGCTGAAGGGCGGCTCGCTGGGCTCGGCCGACGTCGATCGTCCGTCGATCTCCACCGGCGACGAGTACACCCGTACGGTCACCATCGGTGAGGGTGTCGAGAAGCTGGACATCACCATCGGCAACACGGCCGACGCCAACGCCGACCTCGACCTGTACGTCTTCAAGGGCGCCACCCAGGTCGGCGCCTCGACGACGGCGGGCTCGGAGGAGACGGTGAGCCTGGCCAAGCCGGCCGCCGGCACCTACACCGTCCTCGTCCACGGCTACTCGGTCTCCACCGGAACCACCGAGTACGACTACCGCGACGTGTACTACTCCGCGTCGCTCGGTCAGATCAAGGTCGACGCGTCGAAGGCCGTGAAGCTGGCCAACGGCGCGTCCGCCCAGGTCGGCGCCGAGGTCGTGGTCGCCGGAGCGGCTCCCGAGGGCCGGCAGTTCTTCGGCGAGGTCAAGCTGGTGAACGCGCGGGGCACCGCCGCGGGCACCGGCAGCGTCGTGATCGGGAAGGTCACGCCGTAACGGCACACCGCTGACCGTGTGATCCCCGCGACACACCGCGGCTGTGGGGCGGGCGCCCGTAAGGGCTCCCGCCCCACAGTCCTGTCCGCCCCCTGTCCGCCTGCCGGACAATGGATTGGACAATAAAGCCGTGGACAGACGCATCATGGACCGGCAACGCGCCTGTTCGTTCATGAGAGGGAGTTCCTGTGAAGGTCGGAATCGTCGGCGCCACCGGTCAGGTCGGCACAGTCATGCGCAGCATCCTGGCCGAGCGGAAGTTCCCCGTCGCCGAACTGCGCCTCTTCGCCTCCGCGCGCTCCGCGGGCTCCACGCTCACCTACGAGGGCACCGACATCACCGTCGAGGACGCCTCCAGCGCCGACTACAGCGGTCTGGACATCGTCCTGTTCTCGGCCGGCGGCGCGACCTCGAAGGCGCTCGCCGAGAAGGTCGCCGCCCAGGGCCCCGTCGTGATCGACAACTCCTCCGCCTGGCGCCGGGACCCCGACGTCCCGCTGGTCGTGTCCGAGGTCAACCCGCACGCGGTCAAGGACCGCCCCAAGGGCATCATCGCCAACCCGAACTGCACCACGATGGCCGCCATGCCCGTGCTGCGCCCCCTGCACGACGAGGCGGGGCTCGAAGCGCTGACCGTCGCCACCTACCAGGCGGTGTCCGGGTCCGGTCTGGCGGGCGTGGCGGAGCTGCACGGCCAGGCGTCCGAGGTCGTCGCCGACGCGGACAAGCTCACCCACGACGGCGGCGCGGTCGACTTCCCCGCGCCGGACGTCTACGCGCGGCCGATCGCCTTCAACGTGCTCCCGCTGGCCGGATCGATCGTGGACGACGGCTCCTTCGAGACGGACGAGGAGCAGAAGCTCCGCAACGAGTCCCGCAAGATCCTGGAGATCCCCGGCCTCAAGGTCTCCGGCACCTGTGTGCGCGTGCCCGTCTTCTCCGGCCACTCCCTCCAGATCAACGCCCGCTTCGCCCGTCCGATCGGCGTCGAGCGCGCCCTGGAGCTGCTGAAGGACGCCGAGGGCGTCGAGCTCTCGGAGATCCCGACCCCGCTCCAGGCGGCCGGCAAGGACATGTCCTACGTGGGCCGTGTCCGGGTGGACGAGACCGTCGAGAACGGCCTGGCGCTGTTCGTCTCCAACGACAACCTGCGCAAGGGCGCGGCACTGAACGCGGTGCAGATCGCGGAGCTGGTCGCGGCGGAGCTGACCGCCTGACCCGTACGCCGTACGCCGTGGGGGCGGCCACCGGATTCCGGTGGCCGCCCCCGCCGCGTCCCCGCCGCCCGCACGGCGCCGCGGGCCCGGCGGAAAAAGGGACATCGCGCCGGGCCCGCCCCACGTGGAAGGATGACGGGAAACGTCACAGATCAAGGAGATGACCGCGTGCCTGGCACGAATCTGACCCGCGAAGAGGCACAGGAGCGGGCGCGCCTGCTGACCGTGGACGCGTACGAGATCGATCTCGACCTCTCCGGAGCGCAGGAGGGCGGCACCTACCGGTCCGTCACCACCGTGCGTTTCGACTCCGCCGAAGACGGCGCGGAGACCTTCATCGACCTGGTCGCCCCGGCGGTGCACGACGTCGAGCTGAACGGCAAGGCCCTCGACGTGGCCTCCGTCTTCCGCGACTCACGGATCGCCCTGAAGCACCTGAGGGCCGGCGCCAACGAGCTGAAGGTCGTCGCCGACTGCGCGTACACCAACACCGGTGAGGGCCTGCACCGGTTCGTCGACCCGGTCGACGAGCAGGCCTACCTGTACACCCAGTTCGAGGTCCCGGACGCCCGCCGGGTGTTCGCCAGCTTCGAGCAGCCCGACCTGAAGGCGACCTTCCGCTTCACCGTGAAGGCGCCGGCCGGCTGGACCGTGATCTCCAACTCGCCGACGCCCGAGCCGGCGGACGGCGTCTGGTCCTTCGAGCCCACGCCGCGCGTCTCCACCTACATCACGGCCCTGATCGCCGGTCCGTACCACGCGGTGCACAGCACCTACGAGAAGGACGGCCAGGTGGTGCCGCTGGGCATCTACTGCCGCCCCTCGCTCGCGGAGTACCTCGACGCGGACGACATCTTCGCGGTCACCCGGCAGGGCTTCGAGTGGTTCCAGGAGAAGTTCGACTACCCGTACCCGTTCGCCAAGTACGACCAGCTCTTCGTCCCCGAGTTCAACGCGGGCGCGATGGAGAACGCGGGCGCGGTCACCATCCGCGACCAGTACGTCTTCCGCTCCAAGGTGACGGACGCGTCGTACGAGGTGCGCGCCGCGACGATCCTGCACGAGCTGGCCCACATGTGGTTCGGCGACCTGGTCACCATGGAGTGGTGGAACGACCTCTGGCTGAACGAGTCGTTCGCCACGTTCGCCGAGGTCGCCTGCCAGGCGTACGCCGAGGGCTCCAGGTGGCCGCACTCCTGGACCACCTTCGCCAACTCGATGAAGACGTGGGCCTACCGCCAGGACCAGCTGCCCTCGACGCACCCGATCATGGCGGACATCCGCGATCTGGACGACGTCCTGGTCAACTTCGACGGGATCACGTACGCCAAGGGCGCCTCGGTGCTCAAGCAGCTCGTGGCGTACGTCGGCATGGACGAGTTCTTCACGGGTGTGCAGGCCTACTTCAAGGCGCACGCCTACGGCAACACGCGGCTGGCCGATCTGCTGGGCGCGCTGGAGAAGACCTCGGGCCGGGACCTGAAGGCCTGGTCGAAGGCGTGGCTGGAGACGGCCGGGATCAACGTCCTGCGCCCGGAGATCGAGACGGACGGGGCGGGTCACCTCACCTCCCTCACCGTCGTCCAGGAGGCCCCGGCCCTGCCCGCGGGCGCCAAGGGCGAGCCGACGCTGCGTCCGCACCGGATCGCGGTCGGCTTCTACGACCTGGACGGCGAGGGCCACCTCGTCCGGACGAACCGGATCGAGCTGGACGTCGAGGGCGAGCGCACCGCCGTCCCGCTCCCGGCGGACACGGCACGCCCGGCGGTCGTCCTGCTCAACGACGACGACCTGTCGTACGCCAAGGTGCGGCTGGACGAGGACTCCCTGCGGGTCGTCACCGAGCACCTGGGCGACTTCACCGAGTCCCTGCCGCGCGCCCTGTGCTGGGCGTCCGCCTGGGACATGACGCGCGACGGCGAGCTGGCCACCCGCGACTACCTGGAGCTGGTCCTCTCGGGCATCGCCAAGGAGTCCGACATCGGTGTGGTGCAGTCGCTGCACCGCCAGGTGAAGCTGGCCGTCGACCAGTACGCGGCACCGGAGTGGCGCGAGGCGGGGCTGACGCGCTGGACGGAGGCGACGCTGGCGCACCTGCGCGCGGCGGAGCCGGGCAGCGACCACCAGCTGGCCTGGGCCCGCGCCTTCGCGGCGACGGCCCGCACCCCGCTCCAGCTGGACCTGCTCCAGGCCCTGCTGAACGGCACCGAGGAGATCGAGGGCCTGGCCGTCGACACGGAGCTGCGCTGGGCGTTCGTGCAGCGGCTGGCCGCGTCGGGGCTGCTGGACGAGGAGGAGATCGCCGCCGAGTACGAGCGCGACCGCACGGCGGCGGGCGAGCGCCACGCGGCCGCGGCGCGTGCGGCGCAGCCGTCCGAGGCGGCGAAGGCCGAGGCGTGGGCCTCGGTCGTGGAGTCCGACAAGCTGCCCAACTCCCTCCAGGAGTCGGTCATCAGCGGCTTCACGCAGAGCGACCAGCGTGAGCTGCTGGCGCCGTACACGGAGAAGTTCTTCGCGGCGGTCAAGGACGTCTGGGACGCGCGGAGCCACGAGATGGCCCAGCAGATCGCGGTCGGCCTCTACCCGGCCCTCCAGGTCTCGCAGGCCACCCTGGACGCCACGGACGCCTGGCTGGAGTCGGCGCGGCCGAACGCGGCCCTGCGCCGGCTGATCTCGGAGTCCCGCTCGGGTGTGGAACGCGCCCTGAGGGCCCAGGCGGCGGACGCGGCGGCGGCTTCCGCGTAGCGGGTCCCGCCCGCACCGACGAAGGGGACGCCTCTCACCGGAGGCGTCCCCTTCGTCGGTGCGGAGCCCTCGGCCCGGGAGCCCCCACGCGCTGGTGGGAGCCGGTGGCCCGAGAGCGGGCGGGACAGCGTGTCGGATACCGTGCACAGGCGGGCCCCTTCGCCCGGACGACGCGAACGGGGCCGCGATCAGCACGAGTTGAACGGGGGAGAAGTGTCTTTCGACGAGGAGTGGGCTCAGCTCAAGGAAGCCGCTCTGGCCAGACGGTCCACACAGATGCGGCTGAACGAGGCCGGAGCCGGACCGGGTGCGGGACCTGGGCAGAAGCTGCATGTGACACCCGCGGTGCTCCGCGCACGGGCGGGCATCGCGGAGGACAAGGCGGCGAAGGAGTTCCACGACGCGCACTCCACGGCCGTGTCGAGGACCTCGGAGGTCTCGGGGTCGATGAAGGGATTCGCCTCGGACGAGGCTCTCACCGCCTTCGTCGACTCCTGGAAGAAGGGAGTACGCCGGGTGACCGGTCTGATCGGGAACGACGGCCTCGCCAAGAACCTGAGGTCCGCGGCCGACACCTTCGACACCGATGACACCGACGGCGAGAAGAAAATCGGGAGTGTACCTGTGTACAAACCGGGCGACGTGATCTAGGGGGCCACCATGTCGTTGACGTACACCCATCTCAGAAACGTGAACCTGGAGAAGCTCTCCACGGCCGTGGACGCGTGGGCGAACCTGCCGAAGCTCGTCCACGGGGCCGGGCAGACGTTCAAGAACGAGGTGGCGAAGGGTCTGAGGGAGTCGGACTGGGAGGGTGAGGCGGCCCAGGCCGCCTTCACCTCGCTCAACGGCATCTCCTTCCAGATCGACAACGCCGAGAACGAGGCGGGAAGCGTCCACAAGCTCCTGAACTCGGCGCTCGACGCCTTCCGCTCCGCCAGGGGCGAGCTCCAGAACATGGCCAACGGCGTCGAGGGACACGAGCACCTCTCGCTCGACCCGCACACCGGGGCGGTCTTCGTGGACCCGGCCAAGGTCGGACCGGACGACCTCGCGGACCTCACCCGGGCGTACGAGATCACCGTCACCTCGTACAAGGACCGGACCCGTCAGGCCCTGGCGGACGCCGACGAAGCGGATTCCACGCTCCGCTGGGCCCTGCGGGACATGAGCCACGGGTACGACATCGGGTTCCTCCCCACCGCCCCGGCCTCGCTGGCCGAGGCCCGGCGGATGCGCGAGGACCAGGGGAAGAAGAGCGGCGAGGACATCTCCCTCAAGGAGCTGTCCGACAAGGAGATCCAGACCCGGATCGACCAGGCGTCCGAGGGCAAGTTCGGAAACAGCACCCTCAAGCCGGTGGCCGAGTTCCTCTCGTACCGGGCATGGATGAACAGCGCGGACGGCATCCAGAAACGCGACTGGGAGAGTGCCAAGGCGAATTTCATCGGGGGCACACCCGCCTATGCCGCCGGCCAGGGGTCGTGGCTGCTGGAGACCTCGGGCGGCGGCGGGCTGCACCGGAAGCCGACCATCCTGAACAAGGCGGGGGTGTTCGGCGGCAAGGTGTTCGGATTTCCCGCCGCCGTGGTCGCCACCGGGCTGGATTTCTACTACACACCGGGGATGCACGCCTCGGAGCGCCCCGACGCGAAGATCATGGCACCCAAGGATCCGGGCAGGGTCCACTGGAAGTAGGGAGTCGGGGAAGACAGATGGAGCAGATGCCACGGCGGACGAGCTTCCTGGTGCGCGCCTTCTTCGGGAACCACAGGATCGTCGTCATCGGAATCCTCGGCACCCTGGCGGGTGTGACGGGGTCCGTCGCCGCCGTCTCGGAGGGAGCGGGGGTGCTCGGCCTGCTGGCGTTCCTCGGCATCGGCGTGGTGGGGCTCTTCTTCACGCTCGGGTACGTGTGCACGGCCGCGAGCCGGCGGAGGGTGACGAGGCGCCCCCGCTGACTCCCCTCCACGGACGCGGGACCCCGCCGGTGCGTGGAGACCGCCCGGCGGACGGGCGCGAAGGCGCTGCCGTCCGCCGGGCGGAGACCGAGGGGGGCCGGGGTTACGCCACGGACTCCTCGTAGCGGCGGGTCAGTTCGGCCGTTCCGGCCTCCGTCAGGGAGCCGTACAGCCGCATCCGGGCCACCCCGCCGTCGGGGAACGCGTCGAGCCGCACATGGGTGACCACGGCCTCCGCGTCCAGGACGAAGCGGTGCGCGGTGTCGGGCTGGAGCCGGGTGCGCGGGAGGATGTCGAACCACTCGCCGCTCTCGCCGTCGCGGCCCCGCAGGGCGATCCAGCCGGCCGCGTTGCCCTTGAGGTAGGCCGTGTCGATCTCGACGGCGCGCACCGCGCCCTGGGCGGGGAGGCGGAAGCGGACCCAGTCGTTCGAGTCACGGACCCGGCGGCGGCGGTTCTCCCAGCCGTCGTCCATCTTGCGGGACGTGTCCGGCAGGATGATCTGGGCCGGTGAGGAGTAGAAGCGGTCCGATGCGTCCTCGTAGGTACCGCCGTTGAGGATGGAGATCAGGTCGGTCGTGCCGAGCGCCGCGAGCCAGGCCGGGTCGGGGACGACCTCGCCGTGGACCCTGAACCGCGCGATGCCGCCGTCGGGGTGCTGGCAGAGGCGCAGGTGGGTGTAGCGGCGGCCGCCGGTGACCTCGAAGGCGTTGGCCGCGTGGCCGCGTACGGGGGTCGACGGGACGATCTCCTCCCACTTCACGTCGTCGGCGAGGAGGTCCTCGGCGCTCGGGGCACCCTCGACGGCGGTCGCCTGCACGGAGACGCGCTGCGGGTAGTTGCCCCGGAAGTGGGCCGTGTCCACGATCAGGCCGCGGACGATGCCCGGGGCACCGAGCCGGACGATCGCCCAGTCGTGCTCCTCGGGGGCGGGGAAGGGGTGGCCGGCGTCGGCGCCCCGGCGGCGGCGGGTCTCCCAGCCGTCCATGATCTTGCCCTTGTGGCCGAAGCGCTCCGGGTCGAAGACGGCGGGTTCGCGGATCAGGAGGTTCTCCCGCTCGGCGAAGAACTCGTCGTTGGCGGCCATCACGCCCGCGCCGAGACGGCGGTCCGCGAGGTCGACCAGGTCGGTGAAGGGGAGGCCGGTGGCCGCGCGGTAGTCCGCGTACGGGTCGCCGCCGCCGTACGGGGCCGCGTCATGGGCGTGGGGGTCGGTGTCCTGGAATGCCGTCTCGCTCGCGTCGGTGGTCATGCTCCGACTGTCGCCCACCGGGACCCGTCAGGTCCATCGAAAGTTTTCGCACAGTCCTTTCAGTCCTGCTGAACGATCTGCTGAACGACGACCTGCCGAGCGGTCTCAGTCCCGCTGCGCGGTCGTCTCCGCCACCCGGCGCAGGGCCGCCAGCACCCGCGCCACGGCGGGTCCCCGCTCCGCCCCCCGCCTAACCGCCGCCACCACATGGCGGCGCGGGCGGTCGGCCTCCAGGACGCGCACGGCCACACCCCCGTGCGCCCGGTCGGAGGCGGCCGCCATGCGGGGCACGAGCGCGACGCCCATGCCCGCCTCCACCATGGCGAGGATGGCGGTCCATCCGGACGCGCTGTGCGCCTGCTCGGGGACGAAACCGGCCGCCTCGCAGACGGTCGTGGTGATCCGGGACCAGGGTCCCGAGCCGCCGAAGATCCAGGGCTCACCGGCCAGGTCGGCCAGCCGCAGGCCGGGGGCGCGGGCCAGCGGGTGGCCCACGGGCAGCGCGACGTCCAGGGGGTCGGCGAGCAGCGGGAGCACGGTGAAGCGGGGGTCGCGGGCCGTGGGGGCGTGCGCCGCGAGGGAGAGCGCGAGGTCCACGTCACCGGCGGACAGCAGCTCGTAGGCCTGGGCGGCCTCGGCCTCGTGCACCCGCACCTCGGGCCCCGGCCGGTCCTCGTCCCGCATGAGCCGCACGGCCGGTACGACGAGGGCGGGCACGGCCGTCGAGAAGGCGCCGACCCGCACCTGGCCGGCCTCGCCCCGCAGATAGCCCGTCAGCTCGGCGTCGGCCCGCTCCAGCTGGGCGAAGACGGCCTCGGCGTGGCGCAGCACGAGGTGCGCGGCGTCGGTGAGCCGGACCCTGCGGCCCTGGGCCTCCAGGAGCGTCACGCCGAGCTGCCCGGCCAGATTGGTGAGCTGCTGCGAGACGGCCGAGGGGGTCATCCGCAGGGCCTCGGCCGTCGCGGTCACGGTGCCCCGGTCGCGCAGGGTGCGCAGGATGCGGAGCTTCTTGACGTCCCACTCGGTCATGGCCGCAACCTACCGGTGCCGGGACACACGGACGCGCCGCGCGGTACGGGCGGGTACCGGCGGCGCGTGGTGACAGCCCTCAGGCCTTCTTGGACTTGTCGAGGACCATGACCAGACCGACGATCACCAGGAAGACGACGATCGGCAGCACGACGAAGACACCGACGGTCTCCAGTGCCCCGATCCCCTGGCCCGGGTCGTCACCGTCGTCGCGGGTGAGTGCGAGCGCGGGGGACGACATGAGCAGCATCATGAGCGTCGTACCGGCCGCGACGGCGCCGGCGCGCATAGCGTTCTTCTTGTCCACGGTGCAAACGTAGCGAACGGCTAAGGGCGACGCGCGCCCGGGGGTGCCGTAGAGGCCCCGGGAGGGTCTTCGGGGGCGCGGAAGACCTCCATCAGCCGGTGCAGGCGCGGGGACGTGGTGATCTCCTCCAGGGTGACGGGGTGGCCCTCGGCGTCGGCGACGGGCAGGCGCCAGTTGGGGTACTGGTCCCAGGTGCCCGGGAGGTTCTGCGGGCGGCGGTCGCCGACGGTGTCGGGGAGCCAGATCCCGGTCATCCGGGCCGGGGTGCGCAGCAGGAAGCGGTGGACGGCGCGGACGGCCGCCTCCTCGTCGCCGTCCCCCTCGGGCAGCAGCCGGAGCCGGGCCAGGAAGGAGAGCCACTCGGCGGTACCGGTGGCGTCCTCGGCGAGCTCCCGCTCCAGGGGGCGGGTCAGCAGCCCCAGGCGGTGGCGGAGCGTCACGTGCTCGCCCGTCAGCCGGGCGGCCGTGGACGGCAGGTCGTGGGTGCTCGCGGTGGCCACGCAGTCCCGGCGCCACCGCTCGGGGGCCAGCGGCCGCCCGCCGCCGTCCCAGTCGCGCTCGAACCAGAGCACGGAGGTGCCGAGCACCCCGCGCCGGGCCAGCGCCTCGCGTACGCCGGGCTCGACGGTGCCGAGGTCCTCCCCCACGACGACGGCACCGGCCCGGTGCGCCTCCAGGACGAGGACGGCGAGCATCGCCTCGGCGTCGTAGCTGACGTAGGTGCCCTCGGTGGGCGGGCGGCCCTCGGGCACCCACCAGAGCCGGAAAAGGCCCATCACATGGTCGATGCGCAGGGCGCCCGCGTGGGCGAGGAGGCCGCGCAGGAGCTCCCGGTAGGGGGCGTGGCCGGAGGCGGCCAGGGCGTCGGGGCGCCACGGGGGCAGCCCCCAGTCCTGGCCCTGGGCGTTGAAGGCGTCCGGGGGCGCCCCGACGGACATGCCGTGCGCGAAGGCGTCCCGCTGGGCCCAGGTATCGGCACCGTCGGGGTGGACGCCGACGGCGAGGTCGTGGACGATCCCGACGGCCATCCCGGCCTCGCGCGCGGCCCGCTGCGCGGCGGCGAGCTGGGTGTCCGTGAGCCAGGCGAGCCGGCAGTGGAAGTCGACCCGGTCCATCAGCTCGGTGCGGGCGCGGGCGGTCTCCGGGGAGCGCGGGTCGCGCAGGGGGGCGGGCCAGTCGCGCCAGCGCGGGCCGTGCGTCTCCGCCAGCGCGCACCACAGGGCGTGGTCCTCCAGGGCCTGGCCCTGCTCGGCGAGGTAGTCGCAGTAGGCGGCGCGGCGGCCGGGGGTGAGCGGGACCCGGACGATCAGCTCCAGGGCCTGCCACTTGAGCTCCCGGACGGCGTCCCGGTCGATCAGGGCGCCCTTGTTCAGCACGGTGTCGCTCAGGGCCGCCGCGTCCTGGCGCAGGTCGCCCAGGGCCGCCCGCTCGGGTACGTGCCCGTACTCCGGGACGGACTCGACGCGCAGGTGCACCGGGTCGGGGAAGCGCCGGGAGGAGGGGCGGTACGGCGAGGGGTCGCCGGGCCTGCCGGGCACGGCCGCGTGCAGGGGGTTGACCTGGACGAATCCGGTGCCCAGGGTCCGGCCCGACCAGGCGGCGAGATCCGCCAGGTCGCCGAGGTCGCCCATGCCCCAGGAGCGGGCGGAGAGCAGCGAGTAGAGCTGGACGAGGAAGCCGTGCGTGCGGGCGGGCGGCCGGGGTACGCGGTCGGGAGCGACGACGAGGGTGGCGGTGGTGCGCCGGTGTCCCGACGCGCGCACGGTCACGCGGTGGACGCCCGGCGGCGGCTCGCTCCACCAGGACGGCGTCCCCTCGCCGGTGGCCTGCGGCGTCTTCGGGATCCGCATCCGCAGCGGCGGTGGTTCCTCGGTGGCGCCCGGACGGCGCTCGGGTTCGACGGTGAGCGCCGCGTCCGGGGGCAGCGCGGTCAGGGCGGGCGGCAGCGGCTCCCCGGACCAGACCACCACCGTCGGCGGGAGCAGCCGGGAGGCCGCGGCGGATTCGGCCGCGGCGAGCGACCTGGCCACCTGGGCGGGGGTGGCGGCGTCGACGCCCAGCGCGCCGAGCACGGCGACGACCGTGCGCTCGGGGACGGGCACCGTGACGCCCGCGGACGGGGAGAAGGAGGTGGCGACGCCGTGCAGCGCGGCGAGCCGGGACAAGCCCATTCAGACTCCTGGCAGCTCCATGCCCCCCGCGGTGCCGGGTGCGGTCGGCTCGCTGGTGAGAGGGGCGACGGCGGCGAGCGGTGGCTCGCTCGTGAGGGGGGTGGCGTCGGCGAGCGGGGGCTCGCTGGTGAGCGGGGGCTCGCCGGTGGGGGTGGTGGTCTCGGCGGGGCCGGGCTCACCGGTCAGGTGGTGGGAGACGTGGGCGAGCGGCAGCTCGCTGATCATCGGCGGCGCGGTGGCCGGGGCGGGGACCGCCGGGCCCGGTACCTGTTTGGAGAGCGCGGAGAGAAGAAGCTGTGCGGATGCGGGCACGGTGGCCTCCTGGCCGTGGACAACAGGACACAGCAGGCCTACCCAGCGGGCGCGGGAGCAGGCACGGACGTGACACAGGCGTTATGACAACGACCTCATCGTGCCGTAGGTCACACTCCGTTCGCCCGTACGCCACACAGGGACCGTTCCCAGCCGCGCGGCGGGGCGTGAGGGGCGCGTCCACGCGGGTGTCGGGGCGCCGCGTCGCGGCCCACGCCGGGGCGCCGCGTCCGGGCCCACGCCGGGCGCCACGTCGAGCGTGTCCGGGGCCGCTGCCCGTGCTACGCCGTCGCCGAGTAGTGCCGCGTGCCCCCGGACGGCGCGGGCCCGGACTCCTTGGCGCACACGCCGTCGATCCGGGCCATCACGTCGTCCGCGCCGAACGGCTGCAAATAGGGCAGCCAGCGCGGATCACGGTGGCCCGTGCCGATGATCCGCCAGGCCAGACCGGTGGGCGGGGCGGGCTGGTGGCGCAGCCGCCACCCCAGCTCGGGCAGATGGCGGTCCGCCTTGACGTGGTTGCAGCGGCGGCAGGCCGCCACCACGTTGTCCCAGGCGTGCCGCCCCCCACGGCTGCGGGGGATGACGTGGTCGACGCTGGTCGCGGCGGCTCCGCAGTACATGCAGCGGCCGCCGTCCCGGGCGAAGAGCGCGCGCCGGGTCAGCGGCACCGGACCCCGGTAGGGCACCCGGACGAACCGTTTGAGCCGGATGACGCTGGGGGCCGCCACGGCACGGGTGGCACTGTGCAGGAAGGCGCCGGACTCCTCAAGGCTGATGGCCTTGTTCTCCAGGACGAGGACGAGCGCGCGGCGGAGCGGTACGACGCCGAGCGGCTCGTACGACGCGTTGAGAACCAGGACGTGCGGCACGGTGGATGCCTCCTTGTACGCCGGCGGCGCGTGGCTCGCGCCGGGACGATCCGGTCTCAGTCTCCCCTCATGGCTGGTCGTAGCGCCACCACGTACGGGTAACGGGCCGGGAGGATTTTTCCGCTCACCCGGCCGGGCGCGCCCCCGCACCGGGCCGCAGCAGGCGGTTCGGTCAGGCGGCCGCGGCCGCTGTGTGATCGGCCACACCGCCCGGGGCCGCCCTCCGGGGAGGGTGAGACGTGTCTCTCCGCCCCCGGACGGCCGTCGGCCACCACCTCGGCTTCGTTACTCTTGTCGGTCTCCCCGTCGCCCCCTCCTGGAGGTCCCCGCCGTGCCCCTGTCCGTGCTCCTGGCCGCGACCCCGTCGCCCGAGCCGGGCGGCTCGCTGGACGAAGCCGCCGAGCGGGCCGGCGACGCCGCGGGGTGGGTCCAGGAGAACTGGTCCACCTGGCTGAACACCGGCCTGCGCATCCTGCTCATCACGGCGATCGCCCTGGTCCTCCGGTACGTGATCCGGCGTGCCCTGACCAACCTCATCGCCCGGATGAACCGCAGTGCCCAGGCGGTGGAGGGCACCGCGCTCGGCGGTCTGCTGGTCAACGCCGAGCGCCGCCGCCAGCGCTCGGAGGCCATCGGCTCGGTGCTCCGCTCGGTCACCTCGTTCCTGATCCTGGGCACGGCCGCGCTGATGATCCTCGGTGCGTTCCAGATCAACCTGGCACCGCTGCTGGCCTCCGCCGGAGTCGCCGGGGTGGCGCTCGGCTTCGGTGCGCGCAACCTCGTCACGGACTTCCTGTCCGGGGTGTTCATGATCCTGGAGGACCAGTACGGCGTCGGTGACCAGATCGACGCGGGGGTCGCCTCCGGCGAGGTCATCGAGGTCGGCCTGCGGGTCACCAAGCTGCGCGGCGACAACGGCGAGATCTGGTACGTCCGCAACGGCGAGGTGAAGCGGATCGGCAACCTCAGCCAGGGCTGGTCCACGGCCGGTGTGGACGTCATGGTCCGCCCCACGGAGGACCTGGGGCGCGTGCGCGAGACGATCGCCGGGGCCACGGAGACGCTGGCCAAGGAGGAGCCCTGGTCGGAGCGGCTGTGGGGCCCGGTGGAGATCCTCGGCCTGGACGCGGTGCTGCTGGACTCGATGACCGTCCGGGTCACCGCGAAGACGATGCCGGGCAAGTCGGTGAGCGTGGAGCGCGAGCTGCGCTGGCGCATCAAGCAGGCGTTGGACGAGGCGGGCATCCGGATGCTCGGCCCCACCGCCGAGCCGGACGGCGAGGCGTCCGCGGACCCGACCGCCGGCATGTCCGCGCCGTCGGCCTTCGCCTCCGCCACCTCCCCGCAGTCCCTCGCGGCGACGCCGATACCGCCGCCCCTGGCGAAGTAGGACGTCCCCACCGCGACCCGCGGCCCCTGGCGAAGCACGACCATCCACCGGAGCCCCCGCACCCACCGTGCGGGGGCTCCGGCGCGTCCCGCGCCCACGGGGGCTCCCGTGGCCTGGCGCGGACAACGCTTCGGCAGTACAGGGCGCCGACCCATTGACGACCGGGTGACACGCGTCCTACCGTCCTCCCAACGAACAGGAAACTTTCCTAACAGAGGGCGGGGCGCATCCTCCATGGCCGGCACCACACCAGGCATTCCGGGCACCCCGCGCGTGCTGCGGGCGATGAACGACCGGGCCGCCCTGGACCTGCTGCTGGAGCACGGTCCGCTGACCCGGACGAAGATCGGGAAGCTGACGGGCCTGTCCAAGCCCACCGCCTCCCAGCTCCTCGCCCGCCTGGAGGCGGCCGGACTCGTCGTCGCCACCGGCACCAGCGAGGGACGGCCGGGACCCAACGCCCAGCTGTACGCGGTCAACGCGCGAGCCGCGCACGTCGCGGGCCTCGACGTGACCGCGGACCGGATCGTCGCCGCCGTCGCGGACGTGACCGGGGAGACCGTCGGCACGTACGAGCTGCCCACCCGCGGACGGCGCGCCGACGGCGTGGTCCCCCAGGTGACCCAGGCGCTGGACGGTGCCGTGAAGGAGGCCGGGATCACCCGTGCCGAGGTGCACCGGGTCGTCATCGGCACCCCGGGCGCCTTCGACCCGGGCACGGGCCGGCTGCGCTACGCCTCGCACCTGCCCGGCTGGCACTCCCCCACCCTGCTGGACGAGCTGGCCGCGTGCCTGCCCATGCCGGTGGAGTACGAGAACGACGTGAACCTGGTCGCGGTGGCCGAGCAGCGGCTCGGAGCCGCCCAGGACCACGAGGACTTCGTCCTCCTGTGGAACGAGGAGGGCCTCGGCGCCGCCCTCGTCATCAACGGCCGGCTGCACCGCGGCTTCACCGGCGGCGCGGGCGAGGTCGGCTTCCTGCCGGTGCCCGGCACCCCCCTGGTACGCCAGGTGGTCAAGGCCAACGCCGGCGGTTTCCAGGAGCTCGCGGGCGCCCAGGCGGTGCCCCGGCTCGCCACCTCGCTCGGCATCGAGACCCCGCACCAGCCGTACGCCGAGGTCGCGGCCGGACTGCTGACCCGGGCCGTCGCCGCCTGGGAGCGGGACCCGGCGCTCACCGAGCTGCTGCGGCAGTACGCCCAGCGGCTGGCCACCGGCCTCGCCTCCCTCACCGCGGTCCTCGACCCCGGGCTGATCGTCCTCTCCGGCGGACTGGTCTCCTGCGGCGGCGAGCTGCTGCGCTCCCTGGTCCAGTCCGAGCTGGCCGAGCTGGCCGCCTCCCGGCCCCGCCTCGTGCTCGGCCGCATCGACCACCACCCCGTCCTGCGGGGCGCCCTCGAACGGGCCCTCGCCGACACCCGCGACGAAGTGTTCGACACCTCACGCTGAACACCTCACGCCCCACCCGTCCCTCCCCGCTTCACCGCCTTCACCGCCTTCACCTCCTCATCACCCGCCCCTGGGAGCTTTGTCATGCGCAGAAGCCGCACGATGACCACCGCCGCCGTCGCCGTCGCCGCGATCTCGGTGCTCGCCACCGCCTGTACGGGCCAGGCCGAGTCCGGTGCGAACGACGACCCGAAAGCCAGGACCACGATCAACTTCTGGCACGGCTGGAGCGCCCCCTCGGAGGTGAAGGCCGTCCAGGACACCATCGACCGGTTCGAGAAGACCCACCCCAACATCACCGTGAACGTCGGCGGCAACATCAACGACGACAAGCTCAACCAGGCGCTGCGCGCGGGCGGTTCCAACGGCCCCGACGTGGTGTCCTCCTTCACCACCTCCAACGTCGGCAAGTTCTGCTCCTCCGGCGCCTTCGCCGATCTGGCGCCGTTCATCGAGAAGTCGGGGCTCGACCTGGAGAAGACCTTCCCGAAGGTCCTCCTCGACTACACGCAGTTCGAGGGCGACCGCTGCGCCCTGCCCCTGCTCGCGGACGCCTACGGCCTCTACTACAACAAGGACGCCTTCGAGAAGGCCGGGATCACCGCGCCGCCGAAGACGATGTCCGAACTGGCCTCCGTCGCCAAGAAGCTGACGATCACCAAGGGCGACAGCTACGAGCAGCTCGGCTTCATGCCGACCTTCCACGGCTACGAGACGGTCGCCGACCACTACCTGTCCTCGTGGGACCACACCTACTTCGACGCGGACGGCAAGTCGAACATCGCCAAGGACCCGGCCTTCGCCGAGATGTTCACGTACCAGAAGAAGCTGGTCGAGGACCTGGGCGGCTACGCGAAGCTGGAGAAGTACCGGGGCACGTTCGGTGACGAGTGGGGCTCCAAGCACCCCTTCCACACCGGGCAGGTCGCGATGCAGCTCGACGGTGAGTGGCGGCTGGGGATGGCCACCGACGCGAAGGTGCCGTTCGAGATCGGGGTGGCGCCCATGCCGGTCGCCGACGACGAGGCCGACAGCTACGGCAAGGGCTTCCTGTCCGGCACGATCATGGGCATCGCGCCGTCCAGCAAGAAGCAGAACGCGGCCTGGGAGCTGGTGAAGTTCATGACCAGCGACACCCAGGCGGTGGTCGACTTCGCCAACGGCATCCGCAACGTGCCCTCCACCTTCGAGGCGCTGAAGTCGCCCGGCCTGAAGTTCGACCCGCGCTTCAAGACCTTCCTCGACATCGCCCAGCACCCGAAGTCCAACACCCCGGACGGTGCCGTCAACGGCGCGACCTACCAGCAGACGATCCAGGACTTCGGCTTCCAGTACGAGAAGGGCGCGGTCACGGACCTCAAGGCGGGGCTGGAGAAGACCGCCGCCCAGATCGACACCGACATCGCCAAGGCGAAGTAGTCCGATGACCACGCACACCCTCCGCTCCAAGCGCCGCAGATCGGCGCTGCGGACAGCGGCCTTCATGTCGCCCTGGCTGATCGGGTTCAGCGTCTTCTTCGCGTACCCGATGGTCTCGACCGTGTACTTCTCGTTCATGAAGTACGACGGCTTCGGGGCGCCGTCCTTCAACGGGCTGACGAACTGGACGTACGTCTTCTCCGACTACCCGATGTTCTGGCCGTCCCTGGCCAACACCCTGTGGCTGGTCCTCGTCATGGTCACCTGCCGGGTCGTGTTCGGGCTCGGGATCGGCATGCTGATCACCAAGATCAAGACGGGGACGGGGCTCTTCCGCACCTTCTTCTACCTGCCCTACCTGGCCCCGCCGGTCGCCGCGACGCTGGCGTTCGTCTTCCTGCTCAACCCGGGGACGGGCCCGGTCAACTCGATCCTGGGCGACCTCGGCCTGCCGACGCCCGGCTGGTTCAACGACGCCACCTGGTCGAAGCCCGCGCTCACCATGCTCGCCGTGTGGGGCATCGGGGACCTGATGGTGATCTTCATGGCGGCGCTCCTGGACGTACCCAAGGAGCAGTACGAGGCGGCCGAGCTGGACGGTACGTCGCCCTGGCAGCGGTTCCGCTTCGTCACGCTGCCGAACATCTCGCCGATCGTGCTCTTCGCCGTGGTCACCGGGGTGATCCAGGCGATGCAGTACTACACCCAGCCGCTCGTGGCGGGGAAGGTCGCCTCGGGGGTGATCGGGGGCTCCGGCCAGCAGTTCGAGCCCGGCTATCCCGACAAGTCGACCCTGACGCTGCCCCAGCTCGTCTACAACCTGGGCTTCCAGCGCTTCGACTACGGCTCCGCCTGCGTGGTCGCCCTCGTCCTGTTCGCCCTGGCCATGGCCTTCACCGCACTGCTGATGCGGGGCCGCAACAACCTCATCCAGGCCGGTGACTGAGCCATGACCCAACTCCTCGACCCGCCCCGGCCGCCGGCCGCCTCCCCCGAGGCGCCCTCGCCCGCCCTGCGCGCCGCCCGCCGCAAGGCGGTGCTGCACTGGATCGCGGTGCACTCCCTGGGGGTGGCAGCCGCCCTCTTCTTCGTCCTGCCGTTCGTCTTCGTGGTGCTGACCTCGCTGATGAGCGACCAGCAGGCGCTGACCCGCGACCTGATCCCCCGCACCTGGGAATGGGACAACTACCGGCGCGTGTTCGACACCCCGGGCTTCCTGACCTGGTGGCGCAACACCCTGCTGTACGCCGGGGTGGGCACCGTGCTGACGGTGGTCTCCTCGGTGCCCGTCGCCTACGCGCTGGCGAAGTTCCGCTTCCGGGGGCGCCGGCTCTCCCTGATGCTCGTCATCTCCATGATGATGCTGCCGCCCCAGGTGATCATCATCCCGATGTACCTGTTCTGGGCGAAGCAGCTGGACCTGTCCGGCACGCTCTGGCCGCTGATCATCCCGATGGCGTTCGGGGACGCGTTCTCCATCTTCCTGCTGCGGCAGTTCCTCCTGACCATCCCCGACGAGTACCTGGACGCGGCGAAGGTGGACGGCTGCGGCGAGTTCCGCACCCTGATCAGGGTCGTGCTGCCGATGGCGAAGCCCGGCATCGCGGCGATCGCCCTGTTCCAGTTCTTCGCCGCCTGGAACGACTACTTCGGGCCGCAGATCTACGCCTCGGAGAACCCGGGCGCCTGGACCCTCAGTTACGGGCTGGAGTCCTTCAAGGGCGCGCACCACACCGACTGGAACCTGACCATGGCCGCGACCGTTCTGGTCATGGCCCCCGTGATCGCCGTCTTCTTCTTCGCCCAGAAGGCGTTTGTCGAGGGCGTCACACTGACTGGAGTGAAGGGCTGAAATGAAGCTCGCAGTAGTGGGTGGCGGGTCCACCTACACCCCCGAACTGATCGACGGTTTCGCACGGTTGCGGGACACGCTGCCCATCGAGGAGCTGGTGCTCGTCGATCCGGCGGCCGACCGGCTGGACCTGGTCGGTCCGCTGGCCCGGCGGATCTTCGCCAAGCAGGGCCACCCGGGGCGGATCACCACGACCGCCGATCTCGACGCGGGGGTGGACGGCGCCGACGCGGTGCTGCTCCAGCTGCGCGTCGGCGGGCAGGCGGCCCGCGAGCAGGACGAGACCTGGCCGCTGGAGTGCGGCTGCGTCGGCCAGGAGACCACCGGGGCCGGCGGCCTCGCCAAGGCGATGCGCACGGTGCCGGTCGTCCTGGACATCGCGGAGCGGGTCCGGCGCACCAACCCCGACGCCTGGATCATCGACTTCACCAACCCGGTCGGCATCGTGACCCGGGCCCTGCTCCAGGCCGGGCACAAGGCCGTCGGCCTGTGCAACGTGGCGATCGGCTTCCAGCGGAAGTTCGCCCGGCTGCTGGACGTCGCCCCGTCCGAGGTGCACCTGGACCACGTCGGGCTCAACCACCTCTCGTGGGAGCTGGGGGTGCGCCTGGGCGGCCCGGACGGCGAGGACGTGCTGCCCCGGCTGCTGGCGGAGCACGGCGAGGCGGTCGCCGCCGACCTGCGGATGTCCCCCGCGCTGCTGGACCGGCTCGGCGTCGTCCCCTCGTACTACCTGCGGTACTTCTACGCGCACGACGAGGTCGTCCGGGAGCTGGCCACCAAGCCGTCCCGCGCGGCGGAGGTCGCCGCGATGGAGAAGGACCTCCTCGCGCTGTACGCCGACCCGGCGCTGGACGAGAAGCCCGCGCTGCTCGCCAAGCGCGGCGGCGCCTTCTACTCGGAGGCGGCCGTGGACCTGGCGGCCTCCCTGCTCGGCGGCGGCGGTTCGGAGATCCAGGTCGTCAACACGTACAACAACGGCACGCTGCCCTTCCTGCCGGACGACGCGGTCATCGAGACACAGGCGCGGGTGGACGGCACGGGGGCCGTGCCGCTCGCGGTCCCCGCGCTGGACCCGCTGTTCGCGGGGCTGGTCGCCGGTGTGACGGCGTACGAGGACCTGGCGCTCCGGGCCGCGCTGCACGGCGGCCGCGACCGGGTGTTCAAGGCACTGCTGGCGCACCCGCTGATCGGCCAGTCCGAGTACGCCGAAGGGCTCACCGACCGGCTGATCGCGCACAACCGGGAGCACCTGGCGTGGGCGTGAACGCTTCGGTCCTCGCCGTCGACGCGGGGAACAGCAAGACCGACGTGGCACTGATCGGCGAGGACGGCTCGGTGCTCTCGACGGCGCGCGGCGGCGGGTTCCAGCCGCCGGTCGTCGGCGTGGAGGCGGCGGTCGACGTGCTGGCCTCCGCGATCGGGCGGGCCCTGGCCGGGGCCGGCCGGCCGGTGGACACCGTCGAGCACGTCTCGGCGTGTCTGGCCAACGCCGATCTCCCGGTGGAGGAGGCCGAGCTGACCGAGGCCCTGCTCCGCCGGGGGTGGGGCCGCACGGTCGAGGTCCGCAACGACACCTTCGCGATCCTGCGGGCCGGGGTGGACGAGCCGAGGGGGGTGGCCGTCGTCTGCGGCGCGGGGATCAACTGCGTGGGCATGGTGCCGGACGGCCGTACCGCCCGCTTCCCCGCGATCGGCCGGATATCCGGGGACTGGGGCGGCGGTTCGGGTCTCGCGGAGGAGGCCCTGTGGTACGCGGCGCGGGCCGAGGACGGGCGGGGCGGGCCGACGGAGCTGGCGCGCGCGCTGCCCGGCCACTTCGGGCTGGACTCGATGTACGCGCTGATCGAGGCCCTGCACCGGGGCCGGATACCGCAGGAGTCGCGGCACGAGCTGACCCCCGTGCTGTTCGCGACGAGCGCCGCGGGCGACCCGGTGGCGTCCGCGCTGGTGGACCGGCTGGCGGACGAGGTGGTCGCGATGGCCTCGGTGGCGCTGGAGCGGCTCGGACTGCTGGACGAGGAGGTCCCGGTCCTGCTGGGCGGCAGTGTGCTCGCGGCCCGGCACGCCCGGCTGGACGAGCGGATCGGCGCGCTGCTGGCCGAGCGGGCGCCGAAGGCGGTGATCCGGGTCGTCGCCCAGCCGCCGGTGCTGGGGGCCGGACTGCTGGGCCTGGACCACCTCGGGGCGGCGCCCGGGGTGCACGGCACGCTGCGGGCGCACTACGCCTGACGCACCGAAAGGCACCGGGGGCACCGGCGGCGCGTGTCGCCCCGGTGCCCCCGTCGTCGTGCGGTGCCCCGGCGGCACCGGCCGCGCGAATCGCCTCATCCGTACGGGAACCGATCAGATGTCCCGAACGTGTTCATGGTGGGGGATCGGCGCGTTCCGGGGCCCGCGGGGCCCGTCCGGCGACGCGCCTTGATCGGCTGTGCTCGTCCTGATCGAATACGGGGACCGGGGTGAGGATCCGGGCGTTCCTGGTGAATGACGGTTCCTGCGGCCATACTTCTGGCCAGGGACCTTTCCTCCGACCGGCCGGAGGACCGGGCAGCCGCCAGTGACCGAGGGGGAGGTCAAGTGACATATCCGCCGAACGCGGACCCGCGGCGGGAGCCTGCGCCCGACCGGCCGGACGCGTCCCCGGCCGTACCCGCGCAGCGCGGTGTCCGGTCGGTGGCCGCCGAGCGGCTGCGGGCCGTGGCGACGACGGAGCCGGGCCGGCTCCAGGTCATCGGTGCCGTACTGGCCCTGCTGGTCGTGGCGTTCGGGGCGGTGACCGCC
The DNA here is from genome assembly GCA_000720535.1 of Streptomyces halstedii. GTDB lineage: Bacteria > Actinomycetota > Actinomycetes > Streptomycetales > Streptomycetaceae > Streptomyces > Streptomyces halstedii. The sequence continues at coordinate 88,398 of JOAZ01000004.1, read as the reverse complement.
CTGGAGGTGTCCGGGCGGGCCTCGGCCGCCGACGACGTGGTGACGCGCAGTCAGCCGCTGAGCGCGGACGCGGCGGACATCTACCGTTCCCTGGCCGACGCGGACACGATGGCGGCGAGCGGCTTCCTGGCCGGCGCCGAGGAGCCCGAGGACGTCCACGCCCAGTACGAGAAGGACATCAAGGAGGCGTCCCGGCTGCTGGTGAAGGCCGCAGCCGGCACCGACGCCTCGTCCTCGTCCGCCGGGGAGATCAGGACCCTCAACGAACTGCTCCCCGAATACACCGGCTTGGTCGAGCGGGCCCGCGCCAACAACCGCCAGGGGCTGCCGCTGGGCGGCGCCTACCTGCGGTACGCCAACCAGCGGATGACCAACGACCTCCTCCCGGCCGCCGAGCGGTTGTACGCGGCGGAGACCGGCCGGCTCTCCACCGACACGGCCGACGCCCGGCGTTGGCCCCTCCTCGCGCTCGGCGCGGGCGTCGTGGCGCTGGCCGCGCTGGTGTGGACGCAGCGCCGCGCCTACCGCCGTACCAACCGGGTCTTCAACCGGGGGCTGCTCGCGGCGACCGCGGCGGCCTCGGTGGTGCTGCTGTGGCTGGCCGTGGGCCACACGGTCGCCCGCGCGGAGCTGCGCGCCGCGATGACGCACGGTCAGGAGTCGCTCGACGTCCTCAACAAGGCCCGGATCAACTCGCTGAAGGCACGCGCCAACGAGAACCTCACGCTGGTGGCCCGCGGCGCGGTCCTGACGGCCGACGGCACCCAGGACAAGTACGAGACGGACTACGGCGCGGGTATGAAGGCCCTCGGCGAGCAGCTGACGACCGCCGAGAGGCTCGCCGACGACGCCCGGGGCAGGGCGCCGGTGGCGCGGGCGGCCGACGCCGTGTCCGAGTGGCAGGAGCGCCACCGCAGGGCGCGGACCACCGACGACCAGGGCGACTACGACGGCGCGCTGAAGCAGATCATCGGTGCGAAGGACTCCACGGGTGAGTCCTTCGCCCAGGTGGACACGGCGTTGGAGGAGGCGCTCGGCCAGGAGCAGAGCGAGTTCACCGGCGCGGCGAGGAACGGACGCGGGGCGCTGGGCGGACTGCCGGTGGGGGCCGGTGTCCTCGCCGTGCTGGGCGCGGTCGCCGCGATCGCCGGGATCAACCGCAGGCTCTCGGAGTACCGGTGAAAGGGGGAGCGATGAGAGGGACGGGCCACCGGTCGGCGCGTGTGCGGATGCGCGGCTGGGGCGGAGTGACGGGCATGGCGGTGGCCTGCGCGGTCACGGCGGCGGTCACCCTGCTTCCGCTGGCGCACGGGGACGGTTCCCACGGCGTGCGGGACACCGGCCGGGGGGTGACGTCGGCGGTGCGGACCACGGCCGAGTCGTGCGTGGACCCGGAGGCGAGCCTGCCGCCGTCCGGTGGGGGCGGGCCGAACATCGACAAGATCCGCGCGCGCGGGAAGCTGATCGCCGGTGTCGACCAGAACAGCTTCCGGTGGGGCTACCGCGATCCGGAGAGCGGCACGCTGGAGGGCTTCGACATCGACCTGGTGCGGGCGGTCGCCAAGGACATCCTCGGTGACCCCGACGCGGTGATCTTCCGGGCGATCCCCACCAACCAGCGCATCACCGCGCTGGAGCACGACCGGGTGGACATCGTCGTCCGGACCATGACCATCAACTGCGACCGGCTGAAGCAGGTGTCGTTCTCCACCGCCTACTTCCAGGCCGGGCAGCAGGTCCTGGCCTCGAAGGGGTCGGACATCACCGGGTACGACCGTTCGCTGGCCGGCAAGCGGGTGTGCACCGCCGAGGGCTCCACGGCGTACGAGGCGCTGGAGAAGGAGTCGTACGGCGCGGTGTTCAAGGACGAGCACGAGGGCACGGCGGACGACCCGGACCTGCTGACCGTCCCCAACCAGCTGGACTGCCTGGTGCGGCTCCAGCTCGGCAAGGTGGACGCGGTGGTCACCGACAACGCGCTGGCGGCGGGGCAGGCCGCCCAGGATCCCGCGGTGGAGCTGAAGGGCGACAAGCCGTTCACCACCGAGTACTACGGCGTCGCGGCGAAGCTCGGCGCGGACGACCTGGTGGCCCGGGTCAATCACGTGCTGGAGGAGTACCGGCGGGGCGGCGCGAGCAGTCCCTGGATGCGGTCGTACCAGGAGTGGCTGGAGGAGGGGCTGCCCGGCGTCACCGGGCCCCCGGCGGCCACGTACCGGAGCGACTGAACCCCGGCGGCCACGTACCGGAGCGACTGAACCGGCGGCCGTGTACCGGAGCGACTGAACCCCGCCGGGCCCCGGCCGGGAAGCTGAACCCGCCGGGTCCCCGGCCGGGACGAGAGAACGGAGAGGTGAACGATGGGCGTGGCGGGATCCTTCCCCGGCTACGCGGGCGGGCCCCCCGGCCGGGTGATGGGCCGGGACGAGGCGGACCGTACGCTGGCCCGGCTCGCCGCGGAGCACGAGGCCATCGAGACCTCGCTCCTCGCCCTGGAGGAACACGCCGGCCGCCGTCTCCTGGAGGGCGCAGAGCTGACCGGCGTCACCAAGGAGCGCTGGGCCTCGGCCACGCGGTCGATCACGCTGCTCTGGAGGTACTTCGAGGCCTACGCCGGGGCGCTGGCCTCGGCCCGTGAGATCCGGGCCAGGCGCCGCTACCCGGGCAGGAGCGACCTGCTGGCCCTGACCGAGCTGCTGCGCGGCGACGGTGTGACCGTGGCGAACCGGGCGACGGCGGGTCCGGGCGCCTCGCTCACCGGCCCGGCCCGGCTCTCCGAGCGGTTCACGCTGGAGGACCTGGTCGCCCGGATGAACGACCTGTACGCCCACGCGCTGGACATGGTCCTCTCGTCGGACGCCGTGTGGTCGGCGCTGCCCGCCCGGATCGACCTGCTCACGGCCGAGCTGCGCCGCACCCGCTCGCTGGCGCACTCCGTCGGGGTGCGGCCCGGGGAGCATCCGGCCGGTGACGACCTGGAGTCGATCACCGAGGAGCTGACCGCGTTGCGGGCGCGGGTGGTCTCCGATCCCCTGGCGTTCTGGGTGCCGGGCCCCCGCAGTGCCGCGCCCGGCGGGGGGCGGCCCGACACCACGCGCTACGACCGGGCGGCCCTCGCCCTGGAGGACGTGCGCCGCGAGATCGAAGCGGTGCTCGCGGTCCGGCAGGACTCCGAGCGGCGCCTGCTCCAGCTGCGTGACCTGCTGTCGCGCACGACCCGTACGCTCGCCGAGGCCCGGTTGGCGCGCGGCGAGGTGCTGGCGAAGATCGCCGCCTGCGAGGTGCCCGCGGTCAGCGGGCCCCCGACCGCGTTGCAGGAGCGGCTCGCGACGGCGGCGGCGTACCGCAGGCACGCCCAGTGGAGCCGGCTCTCGCCGCTGCTGGACTCGCTGGAGCGGGAGGCCGAGGACGAGCTGATGCGGGCCCGGGAGTCGCTGACCTCGGTCACGGCGCCGCTCGCGGTCCGCGCGGAGCTGCGCGGCCGGCTCGACGCGTACAGGGCCAAGGTGGCCCGGCACGGAATGGCGGAGGACCCGCTGCTGACCGAGCGGTACGACACGGCCCGCCGGATGCTGTGGAGCGCTCCGTGCGATCTGCGCGTCGCCGAGCAGGCGGTGCTGCGCTACCAGCGGGCCGCCGCGGATCTGCCGGCACCGCGCCGCGCGGGCGGCCGGGGCGGCTACGGGGACGGGGAGACATCATGAGTACGCAGTGCCAGCGTCCCGCGTGCGAGGGCGCCTACGAGGACATGGGCGGCGGTGAGCTGTACTGCGACACGTGCGGGCTTGCGCCGGTCGTGTCGCCGACGGGGATGGTGAGTTCGCCGCCCACGGGCGTCGCCGGGGGCGGCGGGGCGGGCACCCGGGGCGGTGACAGCGGCTCGCAGCGCTCGGCCTCAGGCGCGTCCGCGCGGTCCTCCTCGCGCTCGTCCACGTCACGGCGGTCGGTCTCCGGCCGGCTCTCGCGCGGGCTGTCGGGCGCGTCCACCTCCCGCCCGGTGTCGGTGCGTTCGTCGGGCAGTACGACGGGTACGGCGTCCGGGCGCAACCGGCTGGGCGCGGGTCTGGTGCTCGTCCCGGACGTGCCGCGCCCGGACCCGCGCACGGCGGTGATGGAGAACCCGGAGGTCCCCGAGCGGAAGCGGTTCTGCTCCCGCTCCGACTGCGGCGCCCCGGTGGGCCGGGCGCGCGGCGAGCGGGCGGGCCGTACGGAGGGCTTCTGCACCAAGTGCGGCCACCCGTACTCCTTCGTGCCCAAGCTGCGCGGCGGTGACGTCGTGCACGGGCAGTACGAGGTGGCGGGCTGCCTGGCGCACGGCGGGCTGGGCTGGGTGTATCTCGCGGTGGACCGCGCGGTGTCGGACCGCTGGGTGGTCCTGAAGGGCCTGCTGGACACGGGCGACCAGGACGCCATGGCGGCGGCCATCTCCGAGCGGCGCTTCCTGGCGGAGATCGAGCACTCCAACATCGTCCGCATCTACAACTTCGTGGAGCACCTGGACCAGCGGACCGGGTCGCTGGACGGCTACATAGTGATGGAGTACGTCGGCGGCAAGGCGCTCAAGGAGATCGCCAACGGCCGCCGCGCCCCGGACGGGAAGCGGGACCCGCTGCCGGTCGAGCAGGCCTGCGCGTACGGCATCGAGGCGCTGGAGGCGCTCGGCCATCTGCACAGCCGCAATCTGCTCTACTGCGACTTCAAGGTGGACAACGCGATCCAGACCGAGGACCAGCTCAAGCTCATCGACATGGGTGCGGTGCGGCGGATGGACGACGACGAGTCGGCGATCTACGGCACCGTCGGCTACCAGGCGCCGGAGGTGGCCGAGGTCGGCCCGTCCGTCGCCTCGGACCTGTACACGGTCGCGCGGACGCTCGCGGTGCTCACCTTCGACTTCCAGGGGTACACGAACATCTTCGTGGACTCGCTGCCCGACCCGGACAACATCGAGGTGTTCCGGCGGTACGAGTCCTTCTACCGGCTGCTGGTCCGGGCCACCGACCCCGATCCGGCACGGCGGTTCGCCTCGGCGGCCGAGATGGCGGAGCAGCTGACCGGGGTACTGCGTGAGGTGGTGGCCCTCCAGACGGGCCGCCCGCGCCCGGCGCTCTCGACGCTCTTCGGGACGGAAGTCCGCGTCACCGACACGGAGTTGTTCGCGGAGCTGACCGAGGAGGTCTCGCGGCTCGGTGTCCGGGCCGCTCCGGCGGGCCGGGTGCGGCGCCGGGGCCGGACGGTGCCCGCCGGGGGGCCCGCGGGCGTGCCGCCGGGCCCCGTCGCCGCCGCCCCGCCCCCGGTCGTACCGGCCCCGGCGCTCCCCGCGCCGGGTGCCGGGCCGGTCCACGCCCCCGACACCCATGTCCGGGGCGGCAGCGCGGGCGGGCCGGGCGGCGCGCCCGCGTACGCCCCGGCGCGGACGGCGGTGCCGGCCCCGCGCGCGGCCCCCGGTCCCGCTCCGGCCGTCATGGTGTCCGGCGGACGCCCGCGGCTCGCGGCGTTCGACGCGCGGGCCACCTCGCTCGCCCTGCCGGTCCCCCGGGTCGACGCGAACGACCCCAACGCCGGTTTCCTCGCCGGTGTGATGGCCTCGGCGCCGGCCGAGCTGATCTCCGCGCTGCACTCCGTGCCCGCGCCGTCGCTGGAGACCCGGCTGCGTGAGCTGCGGGCCCGGCTGGAGATGGGCGAACTCGACTCCGCGGTCCGGGCGCTGGCCGCCGTGGAGGAGCGGCATCCCGACGACTGGCGGGTGGTGTGGTACCGGGGCCTGGCCTCCCTGGTGACCGGGGAGAACGAGCACGCGGCGCTCGCCTTCGACGCGGTGTACGACGCGTTCCCCGGTGAGCCCGCGCCGAAGGTGGCGCTCGGCATCTGCGCGGAGGTGCTGGGCCAGCTGGACAACGCCGCCGAGTACTACCACCTGGTGTGGACGACCGATCCGAGCTTCGTGAGCGCGGCGTTCGGGCTGGCGCGGGTGCGGATCGCGGTGGGCGACCGGGCCGGTGCGGTCCGGGCGCTGGAGTCGGTCCCGGAGGCGTCGATCCACTACACGGCGGCGCGGGTCGCGTCGGTGCGGGCCCGGCTGCGCGGGCGGTCACCCCAGGAGCCGCTGCTCGACGACCTGTCGGCCGCCGCCGCCCAGGTGACGGCGTTGCGGGGGTACGGCCTGGACGCGGTGCGCCGTGAGCGGTTGTCGACCGAGGTGCTGGGTACGGCGCTGGACTGGGTACTCTCCGGTGGTCCCGCGCCTCGGACGGCGGACCCGGCGGCCTCGGCCCCGGGGAAGCTGCTGGGCAGCGAGCTGGACGAGCGGGGTCTCCGATTCGGTCTCGAACGCTCGTACCGGATGCTCGCCCGGCTCGCGCAGCGGGGCGACGAGCGGATCGAACTGGTGGAGCGGGCCAACCGCCTCCGCCCACGGACCTGGGTGTGAAGATGTCACAGAGCCACCAGCGGGCCTCCTTGCCGGGATGCCCCAGCTGCGAGGAACCGCTGGAGTCGGGCGACCGGTTCTGCGGGGCGTGCGGGTACGACCTCTCGGCCGTCCCCGCGCCTCCCGCCGACCGCCCGACGGTCGCGATCACGCCGCCCGCGCGGCACCCGGCCACGCCGGACACCGGTACCGCCACGCCGGGTTCGGGAACGCCCACGCCGGGTACGGCCACGCCCCTCGGCGGCCCGTCCGAAGCCGGGGCCGTCCAGTGGCCGGCCGCGTCCGAGGTGGACAGCTCCGACCTGCCCGCGCCCACGCACCGCCCGAGCGACCTCCCGGGGACCGACTCGGGCGGCCGCCCCCTGCCCGCGACGACGCCCGCGCCGGCTTCTTCCAAGGCCCCCTCGGCGGCGCCCGCACCGGTCTCGTCGGCGGTCCGGGTGGACGGCCCGGACGCCGAACGCCTCGGCGGCGGCGGTGACTTCGAGCTGGCGGCACCGGACCCGCGCCAGGCGGAGCACGCGGCGGCGGCCGTCCCGGCCGGCGGCACGGTCTGTGTCGCCTGCCGCTCCGGGCGCGTGGACACCGACGGCTACTGCGAGAACTGCGGCCACGCCCAGCCCCGTGAACGCGACCACATGGAGCGGGAGTTGGGCACGGTGGCGGCGGTCAGCGACCGGGGGCTGCGCCACCACCGCAACGAGGACGCGTTCGCGGTCTCCGGCACCGCCCTGCCGGACGGCTCCCCCGCCGTCGTCGCGATCGTCTGCGACGGCGTCTCCTCCGCGAGCCGCCCGGACGAGGCGTCCGCCGCCGCGGCGGCCGCCGCCGACGCGTCGCTGCTGGAGTCGCTGCCGCGCGGAACGCATCCGCAGCAGGCGATGCACGAGGCGATCCTGGCCGCGTCCGAGGCGGTCAACGCGCTGGCCCAGGGCCCCGGCCGGGCGACGGAACACGATCAGCACCGCCACCAGAACGCCCCGGCCTGCACCCTGGTCGGCGCGGTCGTGGCCGGCGACCTGCTGGTCGTCGGCTGGGTCGGCGACAGCCGCGTCTACTGGGTGCCCCAGGACCGCGCCCACCCGCCCGCCCGGCTCACGGAGGACGACTCCTGGGCCGCGCAGATGGTCGCCACCGGCCTGATGAGCGAGGCGGAGGCGTACGCGGACGAGCGCGCCCACGCCATCACGGGGTGGCTCGGCGCCGACGCCTACGAACTGGAGCCGCACACCGCGTCCTTCAAACCGGACCGGCCGGGCCTGGTGGTGGTGTGCACCGACGGACTGTGGAACTACGCGGAGGCGGCGGCCGAGATGGCGGCCGCCGTGCCGCACGACGCGTACGAACGGCCCCTGCACGGGGCCCAGGTGCTGGTCGGTCACGCGCTGGACGGCGGGGGCCACGACAACGTAACGGTGGCGCTGCTGCCGTTCGCCGTGCCGTCGCACGGGGCAGGATCGGCCTGCCCGGCCGGCTGAGCCGCGCCCGCCGCCCTCCGCGCGCGCCCCGCGTCCCTCCGCTGCCCGGACCCGCACGTACCGCTGTCTTCACCTGACCCATGTGGAGCAACAAGGAGCATCAAGGAGCCGTTCAGATGGCCAACTTCTCCAAGTCGCACGTGCCGCAGTTCTCCGTCGAGGTGTACCAGAACGCCTGTCTGCCCGAGGGCGGGCGCGAGGTCAACGCGATCATCACCGTCACCTCGACGGGCGGCGGCACCACCGGGGGCGTGACGCCGGCCGACGCGGGCCAGCGCCCGGTGCGCTCCGGGCAGGGACCGGACGCCGCCGTGGTGCTCATGGTCGACTGCTCGGGGTCGATGGACTATCCGCCGACGAAGCTGCGCAACGCCCGGGACGCCACGGCCGCGGCCCTCGACACGCTGCGCGACGGCACCCGGTTCGCCGTGGTGGCGGGGACGCATCTCGCCAAGGACGTGTATCCGGGCAACGGACGGCTGGCGACCGCCGACGCGCAGACCAGGGCCCAGGCGAAGGACGCCCTGCGCCGGCTGACCGCGGGCGGCGGGACGGCGATCGGCACCTGGCTGCGGCTGGCCGACCGGCTGCTCGGTTCCGTCGACGTGGACATCCGGCACGGCATCGTCCTCACCGACGGCCGCAACGAGCACGAGTCCCCGGAGGATCTGCGGGCCGCGCTGGACGCCTGCGCGGGCCGGTTCACCTGTGACGCCCGGGGTGTCGGCACGGACTGGGAGGTGAAAGAAGTCACAGCCATCGCGTCCGCCCTGCTCGGCTCGGCCGACATCGTCGCCGATCCGGCGGGCCTGGCCGACGACTTCACGCGGATGATGGAGAACGCGATGGGCAAGGAGGTCGCGGACGTGGCTCTGCGGCTGTGGAACCCCGTCGGGGTGGAGATCGTCTTCGTCAAGCAGGTCGCTCCCACCGTCGCCGACCTGACCGGCCGCCGCACCGAGGCGGGCCCCCGCGCGGGGGACTACCCGACCGGCTCCTGGGGCGACGAGTCCCGCGACTACCACATCTGCGTCAGGGTTCCCGAGGCCGGAATCGGCCAGGAGATGCTGGCGGCGCGCGTCTCGCTGATCCTGCCGTCCGCCTCGGCCGGGGAGCCTCCGCGGACGCTTTCGCAGGGGCTCGTCCGCGCGGTCTGGACCGACGACATGGTGGCGTCCACCTCGATCAATCCGCAGGTGGCGCACTACACCGGGCAGGCCGAACTGGCACAGGTCATCCAACAAGGCCTGGAAGCACGCAAATCGGGAGATGTCGACGGCGCGACCGCCAAACTGGGCCGTGCGGTGCAGCTCGCGTCGGCCTCCGGAAACGCGGATACGGCGAAACTGCTCGCCAAGGTGGTGGACGTCGTCGACGCGGCGACCGGTACTGTGCGACTGAAAGCGAGAGTGGCGGAAGCGGACGAGATGACGCTCGAAACCCGCTCGACCAAGACTGTTCGCGTCAAGAAGTGACCACGAACAGCGCCACGGACGACACAGTCGACAGAGCATGACGGCCTGCGGGCCGGAGCAGGAGAGGGGGAAGCGCCGACATGCCGACCTGCCCGAACGGACACCAGTCGGGTTCCGAGGACTGGTGCGAGGTCTGCGGACACCGCATGGCCGGGGCGGGTGCGCCCACGGGCGCCGTGCCCCCTCCGCCGCCCGCACGCGGTTACGGCTACCCGCCGCCGGGCCCGTCCGGCCCCGGGGAGCCGACCGCGCAGGCGGAGCTGTGCCCGCAGTGCCGCACCCCGCGCGAGGCGATGGCGCCGTTCTGCGAGGAGTGCCGCTGGAACTACCTCACGAACACGGCCACCTCGTACACCCCGCTGGCGCCGCAGCCCGGCCCGGGTTCCCCGGCGCCCGGTCTCGGCCTGCCGCCCGGTTTCACGGCGCAGACGGGCCCGTCGTCACAGCGGCAGCGTGACCCGTTCGAGTACCAGAGCTCGCGGCCCTCGCAGGTGAACCGCCCCGCCGAGCCGCTGGCGCCGGAGCGGGGCGACGCGCCGCCGCCGCATCCCTTCCGGCAGGGCCCGCCGCCCCCGCCCGCCTTCCAGCAGCAGTCGCCGTCGCCCTTCGACGGCCAGGGCAGGCCCTCGCCGTTCGACCCGCAGAACCGGCCGGGACAGCCGGGACAAGCGGGGCAGCCGGGGCCTTCCGGCCCGCAGGGACAGCCCGGACAGCCCGGTGCGCAGGGGCCGCCCGGTGCGCCCTCGCCGTTCGAGCCGCAGCGCCAGGGTCCGCCGCCCCCGCCGTCGTTCCAGCAGCAGTCGGCGCAGCAGTCCGCGCCGCCCCGGCCCCAGGCGCCGCGCTCCGGCGACGACGACTGGATGCTGCCCCCGCCGTCGCGGCAGCAGACCCCGCAGGCCTTCCAGCAGGGCCCGCAGTCGTCTCCGGCCGCCCCGGCACCCCAGTTCCCCGGTCAGAGCCCGGTGCCCGGTCAGCAGGGGCCGGATCCGCAGGGTCCCGCCCAGCAGGCCACGGGCCCGCAGGGTGCCGGGCCGGGCCCGGACCGGGACGAGGCGAGCTGGACGGCGGTCGTCGCCCCGGACCGCGACTACTTCCTGGCGATGATGCAGCGCAGCGGCCCGGAGGCCACCAGGCTCAACCTGCCCGCGTACTCCCCCGAGCAGCGCCTCGCGCTGACCGGCAACCAGGTCACCGTCGGCCGGCGCCGGCAGAGCACCGGGGAGTCGCCCGACATCGATCTCGCCGTGCCGCCGGAGGACCCGGGCGTCTCGCACCAGCACGCGGTGCTGGTGCGGCAGCCGGACGGCAGTTGGGCCGTGGTCGACCAGAACTCCACCAACGGCACCACGCTCAACGGCGCCGAGGACCCGATCCAGCCCTATGTGCCCGTCCCGCTCCAGGACGGCGACCAGGTGCACGTCGGCGCCTGGACGACGATCACGGTCCGCCGCGACTGAACGTCCGGGGCACCGGCCGGGTGCGGGAGGGTCGTACGACCTCCGTACTCGGCCGGTGCGTCTGCGACCATGGACGGGTGACAGAGATTCCGCGCGACACGCTTCAGGAGCAGACCTTCTACGAGCAGGTCGGCGGCGAGGAGACGTTCCGGCGCCTGGTCCACCGCTTCTACCAGGGTGTGGCGGACGACCCGCTGCTGCGGCCGATGTACCCCGAAGAGGATCTGGGGCCGGCCGAGGAGCGCTTCGCCCTGTTCCTGATGCAGTACTGGGGCGGTCCGCGCACCTACAGCGACCGCCGGGGCCACCCCCGGCTGCGGATGCGGCACGTCCCGTTCCGGGTGGACCGGGCGGCGCACGACGCCTGGCTCGGCCACATGCGGGTGGCGCTGGACGAGCTGGACCTCTCCCCCGAGCACGACCGGAAGCTGTGGGACTACCTCACGTACGCCGCCGCGTCGATGATCAACACCGCCGACTGACGCGGTCCGCGCCCACGGCTCCGGCCGTACCCACACCCACGGCACCGGCAGCGTCCACGCGGGAGCCCGGCCGTGCCCACGCGCGTCCCGCCGCACCCGGAATCCGGTACTCCGCCACCGGATAACGGTCACGATCCCATCACCCACGTCCACCAGCCGTTTCCAAAGCCGGTGTCCTCTGAAAACATCCTGACAGCGTCGGGGGGCGTGGGACTGCTGAGGTTCGGGGGATCAGGTGACGGGGTTCGTCCTTCTGCGCGTACGGGCGCACCGGCTCCTGCTCGCCGCCGCCTTGTCGGCCGTGCTGCTGACCACGAGCGTGCTGGCGGCGCTCACCGCCTTCTCGGGCTCCATGGGGGACGCCGCCCTGCGGCACACCCTCAGCCACCGGTCCGCCGAACCCGCCTCGCTGTTCGTCACCGCCGGAACGGACCGGGAGCGGCGCGACGAGGCGGACGCGGCGGTGCGCCGGGCCGCGGGCGCGGCCTTCGACGGGCTGCCGGTGACCGTGCGGACGCTGGAGAGCTCGGGACCGTACGCGTTGCCGCGCGGGCTCCAGACCCCGGCCGCCCGGCGAGGCGAACCGGATCTCACGCACTTCGCCTCGCTGGACCCCGGCCAGGTCCGGCTGACCGCCGGGCGGCTGCCCGCCGGGGGCGCCGGAAAGGACGGGGACCCGGTGCCGGTCGCGCTGCCCCGCGCCGCCGCCGACGTCCTGAAGCTGAGGCCGGGCGCCCGGCTGACCCTCACCGACCGGCTGGGCGGGGCGTCCCTGCGGATCGAGGTCACCGGCCTGTACGAGGCGGCGGACCTGGCCGACTCCTACTGGCGGCTGGACCCGCTCGCCGGGCGGGGCGCCCGCACGCTCGACTTCACCACGTACGGTCCGCTGCTCACCGATCCCGCGGTGTTCGGCGCGGACCGGCTGAGCTCCGGTGACCGGTCCTGGCTGGCCACCGCCGACTTCCGGACGCTGACCACCGACCGGACCGGCGCCCTGCGGGAGGCGTCGGCCCGCGCCCCGGAGGAGTTGAAGGCGGTCCCGTCCCTCGGTGACGGGGCCACGGTCCACACCTCGCTGCCCACCGTCATCGACCAGATCGAGCGTGCCCTGCTGGTGTCCCGCTCCACGATCGCGATCGTCGCCGTGCAGCTGGTGCTGCTCGCCGGGTACGCGCTGCTGCTGGTGGCCCGCCTGCTGAGCAGCGAGCGCGCCGGGGAGACCGAACTGCTGCGGGCGCGGGGCGCCTCACGGGGCCGGATCACCTCACTGGCGGCCGTCGAGGCGCTGCTGCTGGCGGTGCCCGCCTCGGTGGCCGCCCCGCTGCTCGCCGGCCCGCTGACCCGGCTGCTCGCGGAGCACGGCGGGCTCACCCGGATCGGGCTGCGGCTCGACGGCGGCGCGAGCGGCACGGTGTGGCTGGTGGCCGTGGCCGTGGCGCTGGCGTGCGCGCTCGCCGTGGTGGCGCCGGCGCTCGCCGCGAGCGCCGGAGGGCGCCGGGGCGCCCGGTCCGCGGCGCTGCCCACGCCGGTGCGCGCGGGCGCGGACATCGGGCTGCTGCTGATCGCCGGGGTGGCGTACTGGCAACTGGACCGGCAGACCGCGACGTCCGGCAGCGGCGCGCTCAGCGGTGACCGGCGGGGTGACCTGGGCATCGACCCGCTGCTGGTGGCCGCCCCCGCGCTGGCGCTGCTGGCGGGCACGGTGCTGACCCTGCGGCTGCTGCCGCCCGCGGCCCGGCTGGCGGAGCGCCGTGCGGCGGGTGGCCGGGGGCTGTCCGCGGCGCTGGCGGGCTGGCAGTTCAGCCGCCGCCCGCTGCGCGGCGCGGGCCCGGTGCTGCTGCTGGTACTGGCGGTGGCGACGGGCATGCTGGCCATCGGTCAGGCCGCGTCGTGGGACCGTTCGCAGAGCGACCAGGCCGACTTCCGGTCGGGCGCGTCGGTGCGGGTGACGGCCGGGGTCGGCGACGACGCGGTGGAGTACACGGACCTGCCGGGGGTACGCGACGCCGCTCCGGCGTTCCGTACGGCGGTGGAGATCTCCGGCGGCCGCACGACCGACGTGCTGGCCCTGGACACGGCCCACGCGGGCGAGCACATGCTGATGCGCGAGGACCTCTCCGGCACCTCGCCGGAGAAGCTGTTCGAGGCGATCGCCCCGCCGAGGAGCGAGCGCGCCGGGGTGGTCCTGCCCGCGCACAGCACCCGGCTGCTGTTCGACGTGCGGCTGCGCGACGCCACGGCCGGCGACGGCCGCTCGGCCACCGGTGCGGCGCCGGTGGTGACGGTGCTGCTGGAGGACCGGTACGGCACCGGCTATCGGGTGGCCGCCGGCAAGATCCCGGTGGACGGCCGCCCGCACCCGGTGTCCGTCCCGGTCTCCGCCGCGAACGGCCCTGCCGTCACCGGCTTCGAGCTGGACAGCGCCGTCCCCGGGAGCACCCCGGAGACGCGGCTGCTGTCGGTGACCGGGCTCAGGACGCTCACGGACGACGGCGAACGGCCCGTACCGACCTCGGACGCCGCGCGCTGGCGGGCGGCGACGGCCGTCACGTCGGGGGGCGGCGAACGGGCCGGTGAGACACCGGTGACGCTCTCCGGTACGGGCGCGGCGCCCTCCTTCCGGTACACCACCGGGTCCCTTCCGCCCGAAGGCCATACCGACGAGCGGACGGACACCCTCCGGATCACCGCGGCGCGGGCGAAGGCCCCTGCGCTGAAGGCGGTGGCCACCGACGCGTATCTGGAGTACTCCGGGGCGAAGCCCGGACAGCGGATCGACCTCACCCTGGCCGGGAACACGGTCCGGGTGACCCTGGTGAAGGCGGTGCGGCATCTGCCCACGACCGGTCCGGCCGGCACGGTCGCGGCGGGGACCGCCGGCCCCGCCACACGGCCCGGCGGGAGCCTGCTGCTGGACCTCAGGGCCGTGTCCGAGGTGCTGGCCCACCGGTCAGGGGCCACGCTCGTGCCCACCGAGTGGTGGCTGAGCACCGCGCCGGGCGACGGGCCCAAGGTGGCGGCGGAACTGCGCGAGCTGCCGGGAGTCGATCCCGCGCAGGTCCTCGTGCGGGACGAGACGGCGCGCGAGCTGGCGGACGACCCGCTGGGAGCCGGACCGCAGTCCGCGCTGCTGGCCGTCGCCGTGGTCGCCGCGGCCCTCGCGGCGGTCGGCTTCGCGGTCGGGCTGGTCGGCTCCCAGCGCGAACGGGCGGCCGAGTTCGCGGTGTTGCGGGCGCTGGGTGCCTCACGGCGTGGGCTGGCCCGGATGACCGCCGCCGAACAAGGGGTGCTCATCACCCTGGGGGTGCTGATCGGGCTGGCCCTGGGAGCGGTGCTGACCCGGGCCGTCGTACCGCTCGTCGTCCTGACCGGGCAGGCCGCCCGACCGGTGCCGGACGTGCTGGTGACGCTCCCGGCCGGGCGGATCGCCGTACTGCTGGCGGGGGTCGCCCTGCTGCCGCTGCTGATCGTGGCCGCGCTCACGCTGCGCCGGGCCGATCCCGCGGTGTCGCTGCGCCACCAGGGGGACAACTGACATGACCGCCACCAAGATCCCGGCCGCCTGCGCCCCGTGGGTGCGTACCCGGCTGCGTACCGCCCCGGGCGTCTCCGTCGCCCTCGCGCTCCTGGTGTTCCTGACGGCGTTCCTCGCCGCCGCGTTCCCGCGCGCCGTGGACGCGTACGAGACGAAGGCGCTGCGCCACGACATCGGCTCCGCGTCACCGGCCCGGAGCGTGCTGGAGGTCAGCACCCCGCCGCCGTCGCTCGGGCTGCCGCGGGAGGCGCGGGAGAAGGCGCTGCGGGAGGAGTTCCTGGCGGACAGCTACCGCTCCCTGGTGAAGGTGCTGCCCGAGCCGGTACGGGCCGATGTGCCCCGGTCCTCGTTCGGGGTGCACACCACGAAGCCGGTGGTGGCGGACGAGCCGTGGCTGCCCCGCCCCAACGCCCTCCCCCCGCAGTTCCGTTACGCCGTCCCGTCGGCGCTGGCCGAGCACGGTGAACTGAGCGCGGGCCGCTGGCCCGAGACGCACGGCACGGTGACCCTCGACACCCGTGAGGTGGAGGCGGCCGTCAGCGAGGAGACGGCGCGTGAGCTGGGCATGAAGCCCGGATCCACCATCGAGGTACCCACCCAGAACGGGAAGCCGCTGACCGTACGCGTCACCGGCGTCGTCACCCCGCTGCGGCCGGAGAGCGGCTACTGGTCCGTCGATCCGCTCTACCGCGCCCCCTCCCTGGTCCCCGACCCGGGCTCCTCGAACCCGGTCTTCTACTGGGCGGCCACACTGCTGCTGGCCCCCGGCTCCGGGCCGGCCCTGCTGGCCACGACGGGGGAGCCCGAGCTGTACTGGCGTCTCGCGCCGGACGCCTCGGGCCTCACCTCGGCCGACGCGCCCGCGCTGCGGACGGCCGTCACCTCGCTGAAGAGCGGGCCCGAACTCCTCAAGGTGCGCGACCTGGTGAGCCCGACCACCACGGTGTCCACCGGACTGGACGCCGTACTCGACACGTACACGGCGGTCCGCACCGCGATCAGCCCGGTCGTCACGGTCGCCGCGGTGGGGATCGGTGCCGTCGCCGCCGTCGTCCTGCTGATGACGGGCGGGCTGATCGGCGCCCGCCGGCACGGGGAGCTGGCCCTGCTGCGCTCCCGTGGCGGCTCCCTGGCCGGGATCGGCGGCCGGCTGCTCGCCGAGACCGCGGTGGCCGTGGTGCCCGCCGCCGCCCTGGGTCTCCTCGTGGCGGTCCTGCTGATCGGTGAGGCCCGGTCGTGGCCGGCGGCCGTGGGCGCCGCCTCGGTCGCGGCCCTGGTCTGCCTGGTCCTGCCGCTCCGCACGACGCTGAACCACCGCAGACCGCTGCTGCACGGCGCCCGCGACGACGTGGTGGACGCCCGTCCCTCGCGGCGGCGTACGGTCGTCGAACTCACCCTGCTCGTCCTGGCCGCCGGGGCGGTCGCCGCGCTGCGCCGCCGGGGCACGGGGGCGGACTCCGCCGGTGACCCGCTGATCAGCGCCGCACCGGTCCTGGTGGGGCTGATCGCCGCGCTGGTCCTCGTCCGTCTGTACCCGCTGCCGCTGCGGCTGGCCTCCCGGTCGGTGGCACGGCTGCGCGGGGCGGTCGGCTTCCTCGCCCTGGCCCGCGCCGGCCGGGCGTCGGCGAGCGGCATGCTGCCGCTGCTGGCCCTGCTGGTCGCGCTGACCACGGCGGCGTTCGGCGGTTCGGTGCTCGCCGGGATCGCCGACGCCCGCGACGACGCGGCGCTTCGGGCGGTGGGCGCGGACGCCCGGATCAGCGGGGAGGGCGCCCCCACCCCGCTCACGGACGCACTCGTCCGGAAGGTGCGGGCGGTGGACGGGGTACGGGAGGCGCAGCCCGTCCGCGTCGAGTACGGGGTCGCGCTGGACCCCGTCACGGGCAGCACGGCGGACGCGAAGCGGGCGACGCTGCTGGGCGTCGATCCGGAACCCTATGCCCGGCTGGCCCGCGAGAGCGGTCTGCCCTCCGTCCCGGCCGGACAGCTGAAGGCGGCCGGGGGGAAGGGCACGGTGCTGCCGGCCCTCGCCTCGCGGTCGGTGGCCGAGCGGCTCGGCGGGGGTGCGCACACCGTCCGGTGGCCGGGCGGGGAGATCCAGGTGGAGGTGGTCGCCGTCCGGGCGCGCACCTCGGCGGTGGACTCCCCCGACTTCCTGGTGGTCGACGCGTCGGGCCTCCCCGTGTCCGACCCGACGACGCTGCTGGTCGGCGGAGCCTCGCCGGACGCGAAGGCGCTGCGGGCCGCGGCGGCGGAGACGGGCCCCGGATTCACCGTGCGGCTGCGGTCGGAGGAACGGGCCACACTGGTGGACAGCCCGCTCCAGTCGGGTGCCGGGCAGATCTACACGGCCGCGGTGGCGGCGGGCGCCGGTTACGCGCTGCTGGCCGTGCTGCTGTCCCTGCTCCAGTCCGCGCCGGAGCGCACCACGCTGCTGGCCCGGCTGCGCACCATGGGGCTCACCACCCGGCAGGGCCGCAGGCTGCTCGCGTACGAGGCGATGCCGCAGGCGCTCCTGGCTGCGGCTGGCGGCCTCCTCGTCGGCTGGGCGACGATCGCCCTGCTGGCACCCGGGGTGGACCTGGCGGCCCTGGCGCTGACCGGCGGCGGCACCGCGGCACAGGGCTCCGCCACCCTGCGGACGGACGCCGTCTCGCTGGTCCTTCCGGCGCTCGGCGTGGTCCTCCTCACCGCCGCCGTGGCGGGCGTACAGGCCTGGTGGGCGAGCCGCCGGGGCTCGATCAAGGAACTCAGGGCAGGAGACACCCGATGACGTCGTCGACCGAGACCACCCTGGCGGAGCTCGAACAGCGGGCCGCCGCACGCCGCGACCGGCCCTCGTACGGCCACGACGCCCTGATCGCCTGCGACCGGCTGGTCCGTATCTTCTCCCTGGACGGGGTGGAGGTGCAGGCGCTCCAGGGGCTCGACCTGCTCGTCGCCGAGGGCGAGTTGATGGCGTTGGTCGGCGCTTCCGGCAGCGGGAAGTCCACCCTGATGAACATCCTGGCGGGGCTCGACGTGCCCACGGCGGGGTCGGCGAAGGTGGCGGGCCGCGACCTGCTGGCGATGGGGGCCAAGGAGCGGCTGGGCTACCGCCGCGACGTGGTCGGGTTCGTGTGGCAGCAGACGGCCCGCAACCTGCTGTCGTATCTGACGGCCGCTCAGAACATCACCCTTCCGATGCAGTTGCGCGGAGGCGGCCGGAGCCGCGAACGGGCGGCGCGGGCCGAGTCGTTGCTGCGGATGCTGGAGGTCGAGGACTGCCGGGACCGCCGCCCGGCGCAGATGTCCGGCGGCCAGCAGCAGCGGGTGGCGATCGCGGTGGCGCTGGCCAACAACCCCTCGGTCCTGCTGGCGGACGAGCCGACCGGTGAGCTGGACTCGGCCACCGGCGAGCAGGTCTTCGCCGCGTTCCGCCGGGCCAACGACGAGCTGGGCACCACGATCGTGATCGTGACCCACGACCAGGCGGTGGCGAGCGAGGTACGGCGTACGGTGGCGATCCGCGACGGCCGGACCTCCTCCGAGGTGCTGCGGCACACCGAGGTGGACGCGGCGACGGGCCAGGAGTCCCAGGTGGCCCGGGAGTACGCGATGCTCGACCGGGCGGGACGGCTGCAACTGCCGGCCGACTACACCGAGGCGCTGGGCATGGAGCACCGGGTGATGCTGGAGCTGGAACGGGACCACATCGGGGTGTGGCCGGACGCGTCGGAGAAGCGGGAGACCTCTGAGAGGCCGGACGCGTCGGGGCGGCCGTAGGCGCTCGGGTCTCAGGCCCCTCAGGCTCCTCAGGCCCTCTGGACGGTGACCGCGAGCGTGCCGAGCCCGCCGCCGGCGCCCCTGAGGGCCACCGAGCCGAACGGGGTACGCAGCCGCAGCCATGAACCGGCCGTGAGCAGAGCGACCGGGAAGCCGGGTGCCGCGCGCAGGAAGCCCAGGCACTGGGCGGCGTGCACGGCGCGCAGCGGGAGTTCGGTGGAGCCGAGGGTGCGGGACCAGATGTCGTGCCCGATCAGATCGCGCTCCGCCCGGGTGCGCCGCTCCTCGGGCAGGGCCGCGTCCCGCGCCCGGAACTCGGCGACGGCGTCGGCCAGCGCGGTACCCAGGTCGACGGGGGACGGCAGCCCGTCGGTGGGCCGCCATCCGCCGCGCGGAGGCAGCACCCCGGTCCACGGCGGGCCGGTGACGGGGCCGGGCAGATCGGCCGCCGGTCCGTCGCCGCCCTGCGGGTCGAGCGCTTCGAGGAGTTCACCGGCGGAGACGGTGACGTCGAACGTGTGGCTGCCGGACAGCCGCGCCGTACGGATCGCGAGGACCTCGAACGACGGCGGCCTGCCGAACACCGCGAGCGCGCCGCCGCCCGCCTGGAGGCGGACGGCGGCGGCCCGGTCGTAGTGGAGCAGCCGGCCGAGGAACGCGGCGAGATCGGCCGCCTCCCTCGTGTCGGCGAACCCCAGCGACCGTACGGGCACCGTCATACGGCAGCGGGCTCCTGATCCAGGTACTCCTGGAGGAAGAGCTTCTCCTCGGCGGTGATCCGCCGGGGCCGCTCCGCCGCCAGGTCGTACGGCACGACGATCGTCGAGGCCCGTACGTAGACCTGCTCGGGGTCCTTGATCTCGTAGGCGATCGTCAGGGACGCGGCGCCGATCTTCGTGACCCAGGACTCGACGGTCACCGGGGCGTGCCGGTGAACCAGCGGGCGCACGTAGTCGATCTCGTGCCGGGCCACGACGGACCCGCCCGCGAAGGACGGCGAACCGTCCCCCGGCGCCAGCCGGAACATGAAGTCGATGCGCGCCTCCTCCAGGTAGCGGAGGAAGACCACGTTGTTCACGTGGCCGAAGGCATCCATGTCCGACCAGCGCAGCGGGCAGCTGTAGAGGTGACGCGCCACGGTCAGCCTCGCGTGAGCTTCTTGTACGTGGCACGGTGCGGCCGGGCCGCGTCCGCGCCCAGGCGCTCCACCTTGTTCTTCTCGTACGACTCGAAGTTGCCCTCGAACCAGTACCACGTGGAGTCGCCCTCGTACGCCAGGATGTGCGTGGCGACGCGGTCCAGGAACCAGCGGTCGTGGGAGATGACCACGGCGGCACCGGGGAATTCGAGCAGGGCGTTCTCCAGCGAGGAGAGCGTCTCGACGTCGAGGTCGTTGGTGGGCTCGTCGAGGAGCAGCAGGTTGCCGCCCTCCTTCAGCGTCAGCGCCAGGTTCAGCCGGTTGCGCTCACCGCCGGAGAGGACCCCGGCCGGCTTCTGCTGGTCCGGGCCCTTGAAGCCGAACGCGGAGACGTACGCCCGCGAGGGCATCTCGACCTGGCCGACGTTGATGTAGTCCAGCTCGTCCGACACGACGGCCCAGAGGGTCTTCTTGGGGTCGATGTTGGCGCGGGACTGGTCCACGTAGGAGATCTTGACGGTGTCGCCGACCTTGATGGAACCGGAGTCCGGCGTCTCCAGGCCCTGGAGCATCTTGAACAGCGTGGTCTTGCCCGCGCCGTTCGGACCGATGACGCCGACGATGCCGTTGCGCGGCAGCGTGAACGACAGGTCGTCGATGAGGACCTTGTCGCCGAAGGCCTTGGAGAGGTGCTCGACCTCGACGACGATGGAACCGAGCCGCGGGCCCGGCGGGATCTGGATCTCCTCGAAGTCCAGCTTCCGCATCTTGTCCGCCTCGGCCGCCATCTCCTCGTAACGGGCGAGACGTGCCTTGGACTTGGTCTGCCGGCCCTTGGCGTTGGAGCGGACCCACTCCAGCTCTTCCTTGAGCCGCTTGGCGCGCTTCTCGTCCTTGCGGCCCTCGACCTTGAGGCGGGTGGCCTTCTTGTCGAGGTACGTGGAGTAGTTGCCCTCGTAGGGCAGGGCGCGGCCGCGGTCGAGTTCGAGGATCCACTCGGCGACGTTGTTCAGGAAGTACCGGTCGTGCGTGACGGCGACGACGGCGCCCGCGTACTTCGAGAGGTGCTGCTCCAGCCAGTTCACCGACTCGGCGTCGAGGTGGTTGGTGGGCTCGTCGAGGAGGAGCAGGTCCGGGGCCTCGATGAGCAGCTTGCAGAGCGCCACCCGGCGCTTCTCGCCACCGGAGAGGTTGACGACGGCCCAGTCGCCGGGCGGGCAGCCCAGGGCGTCCATGGCCTGCTCCAGCTGGGCGTCCAGATCCCAGGCGTTGGCGTGGTCCAGGTCCTCCTGGAGCTTGCCCATCTCGTCCATGAGCGCGTCGGAGTAGTCCGTCGCCATCAGCTCGGCGACCTCGTTGAAGCGCTTGAGCTTGCCCATGGTCTCGGCGGCACCGTCCTGGACGTTCTCCAGGACGGTCTTGTTCTCGTCGAGCTCCGGCTCCTGCATGAGGATGCCGACGCTGAAGCCGGGCGACAGGAACGCGTCGCCGTTGGACGGCTGCTCCAGGCCCGCCATGATCTTCAGCACCGTGGACTTACCGGCGCCGTTGGGCCCCACGACACCGATCTTCGCGCCGGGCAGGAAGTTCAGATTGACGTCATCGAGAATCACCTTGTCGCCGTGCGCTTTGCGCGTCTTGCGCATGGTGTAGATGTACTCAGCCAAGAGAAACCGTCCGGCAGCAATAGAGGTGTGGGCAGATACACCCATCTTGCCTGACGTCCGCACCCGGAAGGAAACCCGTTCGGTCCCCGGTACCGGATGTCCCACCCCACGGGACGCCCCGGAACCACCCGGACCCCTCCGGAACCGCCCGGAGCCGCCCGGAACCGCCCGGGAAGGGCCGGGAAGGGTCCGGAACGCGACAGGGCCCGGTACGGATGTCCGTACCGGGCCCGTCACCGGCGCACTCCCACGAGGCGCCGGTGGTCACTGGCTCATTCACTCACCGCTGATCTGCGGCTTCTTGCGGCGGAGCATGAAGACCGCGCCGCCGCCGACGACGACGAGGGCGATCGCGACGCCCGCGATGATCGGGGTGGCGCTGGAGCCACCGGTCGCGGCGAGGTCACCGTCGGTGCCGGTCGAGCCACCGTTGTCGGTGCCGGTGCCGGTGCCGGTGGAGGCGACGGGCGACGGGCTGGCGCCGGTCTGGGTGTCGGTTCCGTCACCGTCACCCGGTGCGGGGGTACCGGCGGTCTCGCAGTCCAGGACGCCCTTGAAGTTCTTCTTGAAACCACCGGGGCCGGTGATCGTGAAGTCGTAGGCCTCGTCCTCGCCGACCGGGATGGTCACCGTGCTGGTCTCACCCGCGGCGACGGTGTGCTCGGTACCGGCGAGCTCGAAGGTGAACGCCTCGTCGCCCGAGTTGCTCGCGGTGATGTCCACGCCGCCCTTGGCGCAGTTCTTCTCCGCGGTGACCGCCGGAACGGCCCCCTTCTTCGCCCAGGTCGCGGTCGCCGTCGCGGTGACGGTGGACTCGCTGGAACCGGCGAGGATCATCGTCTGGCTCTTGGTCAGCCCGGCGAAGACCCGGCCCACGGGCACGGAGGTCGAGGCCTGGACGGAGAGCGAGGCGGAACCGTCGGCGGCGTCCTCGGGCACGGCGAAGTACAGCTCGCTGCCGTTGGCGGCCTCGGTGACGGCCTTGCCGTCCTTGTCGGTGACCTGGACACCGCTGGCGGCGGCGTCGGCGGGCGGCGCCACCGAGACCTGGCCGGCGTCGGTGTGGACGGTGATCGGACCCAGCCGCTCACCGGCCTTGCCGGAGACCGCGGCGGGGGAGAGCGCCACGGAGGCCTTGGGCTCCGCGACGTTCGCCGCGTTCTCCTGGAGCCAGTCGGCGAGCTTCTCGGCGTTCTTGTCCTTGGCCGTGACGTCGGCCTTGTCCGAGAAGCGCCAGATGGCGACCTGGGTACCGGCGGCGGCGGTCTTCTCGGTGAGCGGTCCGGTCCCGGCCTTGGCGGCCAGCCCGGCCAGGTCGTCGACCTGCGGGTAGGAGTGCTGGAGGATCCAGCGGATCTTGCCCGCGTCGTCGTTGGCGCCGAGCGAGGACTGGTCCCAGGGGGTCTCCAGGTACTTCGCGCGGTCCTGCGTGGGGTTGTGGATGTCGATGCAGTACGTCTTCAGCGTGCCGCCGCCGTCGACGTTCATCTCGAACAGCCCGGCCGGAAGGTCCTGGGGCTTGCCCTTGCCGTTGTTGAGCTGCGCGATGCCGTAGGTCTTCAGACCGTCCAGCACCGCGACCGCACCACCCTGGTGCTGGGTGACATCGTCGGCCGCCGCCGCCGTCGCGCCGACGAGCGTGCCGGCCGCGACCAGTCCTGAGGCGAGCACCGCGGCGCCGACCCGGGCGAGGCCGCGACCCCGTCCGCTCCGGCCTGGCTCCTGGCCGTGCCGGCGACCTCCGGTCCGAGCCTGTATGGACTGCTCCGTCATCGCCTTGGGCGACGACGGAGCGGATGCTGAAGACGCTGAAAACACAGAATTCCCCTCCGGGCGAGACCTGCACGCACGTGGTGCGCGTGTGGGAGGTGCCTCGCCAGCAAACTCAAGTGCCGCATGAGTACTGAGGAATCGTATGGATCAAGCGGAGGAGAGTCCCCCATCCGGCCATCAGATAACCATTCCGACTCGGAATCGTTATAGCCCGCCCGCGCGCCGCACTTGTTCAGGACACCGACGCCAGTACGGTGGCGGGTTCCTGACGGCGCGTCGGTTCGGTTGCGGCCGGGTCCGCGCGGAGGACTCTGCGGAAGGCCGCCGTGCCCCTGGTCAGGTCGTGGCCCACCGCCACGGCCTCGATGTCGACGGACGTCTTCCGCCCGCCGTCGCGCTCGTCCTCGCGCACCTTCAACCGGCCGTGCACCACCAGTGGTTCTCCCACCGAGACCGATCCGGCCAGGTTGGAGGCCAGGGTCCGCCAGGCCCACACGGTGTAGAAGCTGGTGTGGCCGTCCGCCCATTCCTGTTTCCCCCGGTCCCACCGCCGGGGCGTCACCGCCATCCGGAAGCGGGCCATCGGGCCCGTCGCCGTCTCCCGGTAGTCCACCGCCGTGGCCGCGTTGCCCACCAGCGTCACCATCGTCTCGTTCATGCCCGTCCCCCGGTCCTGTCCCTTCGGCGGCGCCGACCGCCGCCGTCCGTGTTCTCCATGCTGGACGAGGGCGGCGGATAGCGCCGGGGCCTGTGGACTACCGGCCGGTTGTGGAGAACTCCGTCACCGTCACGTACCGCTCCCGTACCTCGCGGTAGCGCGCCAGTTCGGCGGCGACCGGGTCAAGGACCCTGGCCCTGCCGCACGCGGCGGCCGCGTCCCGCAGCCGCCGTTCGGCCTCCTGCCCGTACCGTCGCGCGGGCCCGCGGGCGGCGGCCGCGCACGACCACTCCACCAGCGGCCCGCCGACCACTCCGGCCAGCATGAGCAGGGCGGGGACGATCAGCCCGGGTTCGAGTACCCCGACGATCTGGCCGAGCAGCCACAGCCCGCCGAAGATCTGGAGCAGGGTCATGGACGCCTGCACCAGCACGGCGGCCGGCCACCAGCCGGGCCGCGGCGGCTTGGCGGCGCGTCCGCCGAGCGCGCCCACCGCGGGCCTGACGGCCTTGACCTGCCCGGCCGCCGCCCCGGAACCACGCTTCCCGGCCGGGGCCACCGCCCGCGCGCCCGCCGACCCCGCAGGTCTCGAAGCTCCCGCAGGCCTCGAACCCCCTGAAGCCCCCGAAGCCCCCGACACGACCGAGGCGTCCGAGGCGTCCGGCCCCTCCGATGCCTCCGGCCCGCCCGGCGTCCCCGCCCCTTCCGGCCCGGATCCGGGGCGCTGCCGCACGGAACGGCCCTCCGCGCCGCTCCCCCGCCTCTTCCCGGTCCCGGTGCCCGTCCCGGTCCCGGTCGCGGTCTCGGTGCCCGTCCCGTCCCCGTCCCCGTCCCCGTCCCCGTCCCCGTCCGCCGTACGCTCCTTGCCCCCGGCGGGCCGCGCGCCCGCCTGGGCCTTCCGCGACAGCTCGTCCAGAGCCTCGGGCAGCCCCTTCGCCCCGTTCACCGCCGTCTCGCGCACCGCCTGCGCCCATGGCTCGGGCAGCCCCTCGACCGCGTCGTCCGCGAGCTTGCGCACCGCCTGTTCCACCCGCTGCCGGGCGGTCAGCTCCTCCTCGGGCGGCGCGAGCGCCTGGGCCATCAGGTCCAGGCCGCCGCCGAGCTGCCGGGTGGACTCGTACCAGCGCCACAGCCGCAGCCACGGCGTCCCGCAGGCCCGTCCGGCGTTCCTGCGCCACTCGCGCTCCGCGGCCTGCCCCGCCGCCGTGGCACCCACGGCGTCGGCCAGCCGGTCGGTGAACGCGTCGCGGGCCCGCTCGCCGAGTCCGGGGCGCCCCTCGGCGACGTACACAGGCCGAAGCCTCGCGGCGGCCGCGTCCACGTCGGCGGAGAGCCTGCGCGCCGCCGCCGTACGGTCCTGGACGAACCGGCCGAGGAGTTCCCGCAGGTCCGCGACCCCTTCTCCGGTGAGCGCCGAGAGGGCCATGACGGTGGCTCCGGGGTCGCCGTGCTCCCCCACCGCCACGCCGTCCTCGTCCAGCAGCCTGCGCAGGTCGTCCAGGACGAGGTCCGCGGCCTCCCCGGGAAGCCGGTCGATCTGGTTGAGGACGACGAAGGTGACCTCGGCGTGTCCGGCGAGCGGCCGCAGATAGCGCTCGTGCAGGGCCGCGTCCGCGTACTTCTCCGGGTCCACGACCCAGATCACCGCGTCGACCAGCGCCAGCACCCGGTCCACCTCGTCCCGGTGCCCGGTCGCCGCCGAGTCGTGGTCGGGCAGGTCCACCAGGACCAGCCCCTGCAACGGCTCGTCGGCCCGCGCGCCGCCCAGGAGGGGGCGCCGCCGCAGCCGGCCGGGGATGGCCAGCCGGTCCAGCAGCCCGGCCGCGCCGTCGGTCCAACTGCACGCGATCGGCGCGGACGTGGTCGGCCGGCGCAGTCCCGTCTCGCTGATCTGCGAGCAGGCCAGGGCGTTGAACAGGGTGGACTTCCCGCTGCCGGTGGCCCCGGCGATGGCGACGACCGTGTGCCGTGAGGAGAGCCGCTGCCGGGCCGACGCCTCGTCCAGCACCCGGCCCGCCTCGGTGAGCGTGTCCCCGTCGAGCCGCGCCCGGGACAGCCCGACCAGTTCCCGCAGGGCGTCCAGCCTCGGCCGCAGGGGGCCGGTCTGGAGCCCGTACGCCTCGACCTGGGGCCGTACGTCCTCCTCCGGCGGCCGCACGCCGGTTTCGGCCTCGCGTACGACGGCGGCGGCGCGCCGTGCGATGAGCCCGTCGTCCCAGTGCCGTTCCGCGCCCTCCCGCGCCCTCTCCGACTCCGGGTCGCGGCCCTGGCCGTGGTCGCGGCTCCTGTCCTGGTCCTGGTCCTGGTTCTGGTCGGTGACGGCGGTCATCGCCGGCTCCTCTCCTTCTTCATGACGGACAGTGCGGCGATCAGTTCCGCCTGGGGTTCCGGTGCGACTTCCAGCGCGTCCAGCGGGGCGAGTCTCCGGTCGCGTTCACCGTGCAGGACCTGGTCCAGGCAGTCGGTGAGCAGGGCCCCGCCCTTGTCGCGGAGCCGTAGCGCGCCCTGGGCGCCGATCCGTTCGGCGAGCTGCTCCCCGGCGCCCCGCGCGCGGCGGCCGCCGAGCAGGGTGGCGGCCAGCAGGGCCGCCACCGTCTCGGCGTCCGGCGCGGCGTTGCGTTCCAGCAGCCGCGCCTCCTCCTCGGCCAGCTCTTCCAGGACGCGCCGCCACCGCCGTACGGTCACGGCGATGCGGCCCTGGACGTCCTCGGCGGGCCCCCAGCCCCCGGCCTCCCGCCCGGCGTGCCCGTAGCGGAAGTTCCCGGCGGCGGGGTCGCGCTGCCAGCGGGTGCGGATCTGTTCGTCGGCGGCGGCGACCGCGCACTGGAGCAGGGCCACCAGGCTCTCGACCAGGGCGTCCAGCAGTTCCCCGGCGGTGCTGTAGAGCGGGTAGCCGCGCCACCGGGTGCGCGCGGCCCCGGCGAGCACCGCGCCGTTCGCCAGGCGCCGCCGTACCCGCTCCGACTCCGTCCCGTACGCCTCCTCGACGCCCCCGGTCAGCCGTACGGCGGCCGCGTACTGCGCCGCGACCGCTGCGGCCAGTTCGGGCATCCGGGCGTCGAGCGAGTCGATGACGCCGGACGCGGTGCGTCCCACGGCCTGCTGACGGGCCGCCGGGTCCTGCGCCCGGTGGGTGAGCCAGGCGCGCAGGGGTGCCACGGCGGTGGTGGGGAGCAGGCCCCGGCCCCCGCCGGCGGACTCGGGAAGCTCCGGGATGGTGAAGCGCGGCACGTCCCCCAGGCCCGCCCGGGTGAGCAGCGCCGCGTACTGCCGCGACACCTCACCGATCACCTGGTGCGGCACCCGGTCCAGGACGGTGACGAGGCAGGCGTCGTACTCCTTGGCGGTACGCAGCATGTGCCAGGGCACGGCGTCGGCGTACCGGGAGGCGGTGGTGACCATGATCCAGACGTCGGCGGCACAGATGAGCTGGGCGGCCAGGACCCGGTTGCGTACGACGAGCGAGTCGATGTCCGGGGCGTCCAGCAGCGCGAGCCCCCGGGGCAGCGTCGCCGCCGTCTCCACCCGGAGCACGGTGCCGTCCTGCTCCCCGTCCGCCCCGGGGTGGTCGAACGCGTCCCGTTCGTGGGTACGCCCCGGGGGCAGCCACACCCGGGTCAGCTGGGGCAGCACCCGTACCCCGGCGAACCAGTGGTGGTCGTCGGGGTGGCAGACCAGCACGGGCGTACGGGTGGTCGGGCGCAGCACGCCCGCCTCACTGACTCCGCACCCCACCAGCGAGTTGACGAGGGTCGACTTCCCCGCTCCGGTGGACCCGCCGATCACGGCGAGCAGCGGGGCCTCGGGGTCCTTGAGCCGGGGGACGAGGTAGTCGTCGAGCTGGGCGAGCAGTTCGGCCCGCGTCTGCCGGGCGCGTTCGGCCCCGGGGAGCGGGAGGGGAAGACGCACGGCAGCGACACGGTCGCGCAGGGCGGTCAGTGCGTCGATGAGCTGGGGCCGTACATCCATGGTTACCACATGTGAAGAATGCCCAATTTTGGAGGCTTTTTGAAGCGTATAGCCCTCTCTGCGCGGCGGATCCACCCCGGGAGACGGCGGATCCACCCCGGGAGACGGGGAATCCACCCTGGAGACGGCGAATCCGCTCCGGGGACAGAGCGGACGAGTGGGGCGCAGGCATAACGAGTGCACAACACCCGGGGCGCGAGGCGTGAAAAGCGATGCACGATTCGCACCCACCTGCGATTATCGGTTCGCTTCACCGAACCTCCACATCGTGCCACGCAGGTGAAGCAACCGGGACAGGGTCCCAAGAGCCCTATCCTTGTCCCGGCAAGGTCACGGATGGCTTGTTCCAGCGCCTTCCGGGGCCCGTCGAGGCCCACACACCGGCCCCCGTAGCTCAGTGGATAGAGCAGGCGCCTTCTAAGCGCTTGGCCGCAGGTTCGAGTCCTGCCGGGGGCGCCAGCATTTTCGCAGGTCAGCGACCTGCGGAGCCCTGCATGAGATCACCCAAGCAGCGGCTTCACGCCTCCCGGGAGGGCGTTTGTCCATGTTTGCGGCGCGAGTGCCTTCCGCTGGACCCCCTGGCCCGGAGCGTTCATATGGGCTCCGTTTACCGCGTTTTCCCTGGTCAAAGCCCGTGGTCAAGATATTGCGAGGCTGACGCGTCCGACAGGCACCGGCTGTCTACGGGTATTCATCCCAAATGCGTCCCACGCCAGACGCCCCTCTGTCGGAGCCACGCCCCCTTCAACGCGAAGAAAAGCGCAGGTCACCGAGGCCCTCGAAGGCATCCTTGAACGGACAGGGCAGGCGCTGCACGGACACCTGCTCCATACCAGCGTGTACACGGGCCACTTGGCCGACTGGTTGCTCCGGCCCGCCCCGGCCGAGAGCGGCGAGTAAGAACTCCCTCTCGTCAAGCGGCGAACGGCGGCGCTCACCGACGAGCGCGTGGACGCGCCCGCGGCCGTCACCGCTCTGGTCGACTTCCTGGAAACGGACGGGATCCTCGACCCCCGGTCCAACAGCCCGCAGGCGCCCCACGAGGTCGCCCCCGCGGAGCGTGCCGGGTGACACCAGGACATGTTCGACCCCCGGTTCATGGGCACGGCCAAGTTCGTCATGCTGGTGGCCGCCGCCCAAGGCGTCGCGTTAAGGGAGGAGAAGGCGCTGGACGTCTCCTCACTCGGTCCGCGACGGCCGGGGCGGTCTCGACGAGGATCAGTTCTCGCAGATCGCCCAGCGGCAGCGGATGAAGGAAGTGTTCGGCGCTGCCGCTACCTTCTCCAGGGCCGCAGCCTGCTGCGAGAGCGCACTCCCGTCATCGCCCCGTCACCCTCGCGCCGCTCGAGGAACTTCGAGAGCGGGCGGACGGTTCGGTACTGCTCGGACTAGATGGTGTGAGCTTCCCGAAAGGCCCGAGTTCCCGAACGTCTGCGGATCTCCGAGGCGACCCGGTCATGCGCACCGACTACCCCAACCTGGCGGACGACCAGCCCGCCCAGGCCGCCACGTCATGGAAGCCCATGGCAGTGACCGGCGAGCTCACAATCGTCCTCCCCGAGATCAGGCCACACGCCGGATCCGTGTCGCCGTTCTTAAGGACGCGCCACGCCGGACTGTCAGGCGTCCGTCTCTACACAGGGCAGCGCTTGCGCGGCCTCGACGCGGTGGAGGACTTCTTGGGCCTGCCCGGAGACGCACTGTGTGTACGCCGCGAACTGCAACGCGACGCTGGTACCGCCCCACTCGGCCACCTGAGCCGACGGCACTCCGCTGTTCAGCCACACCGTCAAGCAGGTATCACGCAGGTCGGCCACCCGCCGCCCAGCCGAAGAGTGGTACTCGAATGTGGACAGCACCGCTGCACGTGCTTTGCCCCACACCCTGCGGTAGACCGATCCAGCCAGGGGCCCGCCCCGCTCACCCGCGAACAGCAAATCCCCACGAGCCAGGCTGTCGCCGTCGATCAGGTCACGAAGGGTCTCCACCAGCTCGAGATGCAGCGACACCACGCGAGTCTCACCCTCAGGCCGCCCCTTGAGACACCGGCTCTCGCGCACCGCACCGTCATCGGACCAGCGAGAGCCGACCTCGGGCGTCGCGGCACGCACCCGCACCTCACCCCAGCCCCGTTCCGGCAGCACCGCTTCGCCCACCCGTAAGGCCCTCGCCTCCTCCGGACGCAGACCCGCGTAATAAAGCGTCGCGAAGAACGCCCGATAGCAGCGGCCCATCCGCACCCGACGCCCGACCCACTCCAGCAGACCTGCCGCGAACCGCACTGCCAACACCTCGGCCGACGACACCGCGGACCACTCGCTCACCAACCCGAAACCGCGAAGCCCCGCCCGACCCGCGCATCCCACATGCGACCCACACCCGTCCGGCAGGCCATCAGAAGTCGACAAATGCGCAGTTCAAGACCCACACAGCGTGAAACGATCAAGCTCCCCCTCCTAACAGGTCATCTCATCTAGTGCCGCATCAGACAACGTTGGCCTCGTCATGGGAGACTGCTCCGTCGACGGGGGGGGAGGGTGTGGGCCATGGAGACTGCCAACCGCGCGCTGACGGCGGACGTGATCGCGGCACTGAGGTACTGGCCTGGTGTCATATGGGGAGGTCAGAAGAATCCTCCGGACCCGGTGGACATGGCCGTCCTGCTGCCCTTCTTCAACCAAACGCTGCAGGACCTTCCGTGGTGGAACCGCGACTGGAAAGTCGACCGCGTCCAGCCGGGACATCCCGCAGAGACCGGGGATCACCATTGCGATCCCGCCGTGAGGTTCACCGAGGTGTCGATCCCGGGAACGGTCGCCTCCGGCAATGGCGAGAGCCTGCCGTTCGTCGCGAAAGTCGGGTTCGCGGGCGACCAACTCATCCGCTTCCAGGCCAAGATCGGTGACGTTGTCATCGGCCCGGCCGTTGCCCCTGCCGGGCGGTCGGAGCCCCATCCGTTCGGACGGATGCTCACCGGGTTGATGGACCAGCGCGGGATTCCGGTCAGGGACATGGCCAGGGCCGCCGGACTGTCGATGTCCACCATCCACATGCTCCGCCGCGGACACAATCCGAACTTGCTGCAGGCCCGCCTGATCGCCGGGATCCTGGACATGTCCGAAGCGGACGTCAGAGTCATCGCCGGACTCGACGACGGGAGTACGCAGTAGCTGACAGGTGGCGGCTTGCGATGCGGAGTTGGCGCTGCGTCAAGCGACATTCGCCCTGGTGACGACTTCGCGTAGGCGCTCGTCGGCGACGTGCCTGTTCCGCCAGATGATGTACCAGCGGATAATGCTCCCCTGCTCCTTGTGGCTGGCATGGTCAGTGCCGTCGAGAGCGAAGTAGCGCAGGGCGGTGAACTGGGCCTCGATCCGGTTCAGCCAGGAGCTGTTGGTCGGGGTGTAAGCGATCTCGACATTGTTAGCCTCCGCCCACGTCCCGACCGGCTGGCACCGCTTCGTCGTAAGGTGCGGCGAGTAGTTGTCGGCCACGATCGCGATCGGCACATCCATCGGGTGCAGCGAGCGCAGGTAGCGGCAGAACTCCAGGAACTTCGACCGGTTCTTGGTCATCTTGATGTGCCCATAGAGCTGGCCCTTGCCAAGATCGTATGCGGCGAACAAGTGCCGCACCCCGTGCGGGCGGGTGTAGGTCGCCCGCCGGCGGGGCCTCGGCTCGCGGTCGGGGTCCTTGTGCCGGCCACCGCGCTCCGCCCACTGCTGGCCCGGGTGGGGCTGGAGATTGAGCGGCCCGAACTCATCTATGCAAAAAACGACTTCGGGCTCGCCCTCCTCGGGGATGACCTCGCCGTCGGCGATCGCGTAGAGGTGCTCGACGCGGGCCCTCTTCGTGGCGTAGTCGGGATCTCGGGAGGTCTTCCAGGTCTTCACGCGTTGAAAGGAGACGCCCTCCTCGCGAAGCAGGACCCGAAGGCCCTCGTGGCTGATGTCGTCGACCACCCCTCGGCGACCAGGAAGTCGGCCAGCTTGGCCAGGCTCCAGGCCGAGAACGGCAGGCCGTGCTCGGCTGGCTTGGACTTCGCGATCTTCTTGATCTCCCGGCGTTCGAGCAGCGTGAATGTCCTCGGCCGCCCGCCCTTGTATTTCGGGTAGAGCGAGTCGAAGCCGTCGGCATTGAAGTTGTGGATCACGTCGCGGACCCGGTCCGCGCTGGTGAATGTGACCTCGGCGATCTTCGCCACGGGCATGCGCTGGGCGGACAGCAGAACCGTCTGGGCCCGGCGCCAGGTCACCACGGACCCGGTGCCCCGGCGGACGATCCGCAGCAGCCGTCTGCCCTCGTCGTCATCGATCTCACGGACCTGCACGCGTTCAGCCAGGTGATCATTCTGACGGTCCGGTGCCGCCTGGCACAGCAACCGGGCGGCACGTCACACGGGGCGAACGTTGTCTGATGCGGCACCTAGCCGGTAAGGGGGCTGCTGTGGCGAGGATTCGTGAGCGGATGGTTGCCGGAGGTGCCGTCGCGGCCAGAACCTCTCGGTCGGCGTCGCCACGGCGACCGAGAGGTTCTGGCCGCGATCGTGTTCGTCGCGACCTCCGGGCTGCACATGGAAGCAGCTACTGGCAGCTTCGTTCGGGGCGTGTTTCGCGCGACGGCCCATCGTCGGTTCGCTAAATGAATGAAGGCCAGAGTGTGGGCCCAGCTCCACCGCCTATTCCTCAACGAGCTCGGCTCCCGAGGCGATCTATCTGGACTGGTCGCGCGGTGCGCGACCGTCTCGGTCACCGTGCGGGCCGTGAAAAGGGGGACATGGCAGGTCCGAATCCTGTCGACCGGGCAAGTACGGCTCGAAGATCAATTCAATCAACGAGCGGACCGGTCTGCCCCTGCCCGTCGGAATCTCCGGTGCCAACGTCCACGACAGTCAAGCGCTGACCCCACTCATCAAGGGCATACCCCCGATCCGGTGCCGCCGCAGCCCTCGGCGGCGCAAGGCCGGCAAGCTTCACTGCGACAAAAACTACGATTACCGCCACCTGAGGCAATAGTTGTCGCTGCGCGGCATCCCGCACCGCAAGGGCGTCGAAACCTCACATCGGCTGGGCCGAGACCGCTAGACCATCGGACGGACCATGGACTGGCTCGCGGGCTGCCGCCGACTCCACCGCCGCTACAAGCGCAAAGCCGAGTACTTCCTCGCCTTTACCCTCGTCTACTACCACCGAATCCCCAAATGAGATGACTTGTGGGGAAAGGCATGCCACCGCCGGCCGACGAGAGCTAAAGCCAACGGACAGGCTGGTGGTTCACCAACAACCCCTGGCTGCTGTTCACTGAAGTGGGGGTCATGTCGTCGTGGTGCCGCGAGGCCATGAAGGCGGGGTGTCGGGGCAGACTGCACGATCCGTACCCTCGGCGCCTCCAGGGCGGGGAGACGAGTGCCTCGACAACCCCGAGGTGCAGTCGGGGCGCGGGCTGCCATTGGTCGCTTGCTCGCACCACGGTGGCGGGTCACGGGGGTAGCGCCGGTCGGCAAACATGTGCGCTGCTGGGTTCCGCCTCGGCACGAGAAGATGCTATGGCAGGCCGAAAAAGTTACTGGTCGGGGCTCTAGCAGCCGACGTTGCGCCTACCCTGGGAGGGAGTTGATCGCCTGCGACCCGATCGTCCGGTTTCGATGCACTGTCGAACACTATGTCACCGGATCAGACACGCCGGAACAGGGGTGCGACCTGACGGTATATCAACTCGGACAAGAACGTTCGAGAGCGGGTGGGGCATGGCGACGGAGCGCGAGCACATCGGGGCGAGCGGGCCCGAAGGCCACTGGACTGCAAACGGAATCTGCCGACGCTGGCAGCGGTTCTTCGAACAGAAGCCGAGCCTAAGAGGGTTGATCCGGCTGGAGTTCACCGAGCACATCGCATATCTACTCTTCCTCAAACTCGACCACGAGCGAGTCCAGGCGCAGAGGAGCTTCCAGGTCGTGCTCAACTCGCTCAGCTGACGCTCGTTCCCTATGCCGCCCTCTTTCGCCGCTCTCGCTCCCCATTAGGCTTACAGGAAAGCTCATGAACGCGACTCCCCAGCAGCCCGTCGTGCCTGCCCCGGTCCGTCAGACCGCGCGCGCCTTCGACATGACGTACTCCGGCCTCATCGACATGAGTGACTTCGGGAACCGGCCGCCTGACAAGATCCAGCCAGCGTTCCGCTCCCGCGCTCTGGCAGCGCATGCCGTGCGCATCATGACCGGGTGGACCCCCGAGCAGGCGGCCGACTGCGTCATCGACGGTGGCCAGGACCAAGGGATCGACGCCATAGCCATCGACGAGGCGAACGCGCACGTCTACCTCGTGCAGGCAAAGTGGAGCCCTGAAGGGACGGCCAAGGCGGACGAGACCGCTGTGCACAAGCTCTTCGCAGGACTTACCCTCATCGACTCCGGGGAATCCGCCCAGTTCAACCCCCGTGGACAGATACTCGCCAAGCGGGCACACGACCTGATTGGCGAGAAAAGCACTCGAATCACCCAGGTGATCGCCCTAATGGGCGTCAAGCCGCCTTCGCCGGGTGTGCTGCAGGTCATCAAGAATGGCGAGAACGAGTTCAACTCCCACGGCGAATACGTCGATCACCGCTTCCTGCATGCCCCCGGCGTCCACGCCCTGGTGTTGAAGGACCAGCAGAGCGAGCCCGTCACGCTGACAGCGACGCTCCACCCCTGGTTCAGCGTGTCCTCGCCCTACCTCTCCTACGAAGGCGTCATACAAGCCGAAGAAGTCGCGGCATGGGCGGAGCACGGCAATGCACTGTTCGCCCGCAACATCCGCGATCCGCTGGGGCTCACCCCCATCAACAAGGAACTGCTGAACACACTCGTCAGCGAGCCGTCCCACTTCTGGTACTTCAACAACGGCATCACCGTCCTGTGCGATTCCTTCGAAGCAGTCCCCGGATCGCAGAAGTTCCCCGAGCGCCATCCCGTCCGCATCACCGCCAAAGGCGCAAGTGTCGTGAACGGCGCCCAGACGGTGCGTTCCGTCATCGACGCAGCCGAGCAGTCCGATGAAGCGGGGCTCGCTCAGGTCACCGTCCGGTTCATCGTCACCGGCGGCGACACCGATTTCGCCAACCGCACAACCCAGGCCACCAACCGGCAGAACCACATCACCGAGCGTGACCGGATCGCGCTCGAGCCCGTTCAGGCGGTGCTCATCAAGGAGTTCCGTGCAGAACTGGGCCTCGTGTACAGCGTGCGCCGCAGCGAACTCGAACCCCAGGACGACGAGGGCTGCTCCGTCGTGGAAGCCACGTGCGCGCTCGCCTGTGCCCACAGCGGCAGCCGGTTCGCGGCCCGGCTCGTCGCGTCCGGCACCACCGATGTGCTGTGGGAACGAGGCGGCAGCGGCATCTACGACCTCCTCTTCCGGTCCGTGCCCAGCGTGTACGAGACCTGGAACGCCGTGAACGTCCTGCGGGCGGTGCGCACGGCGCTGCGTGCGGAACGCGAACAGTACGCCGGACGCGCAGCCGCCGTCATCGACGACGGCACGTTCCTCATCACCCACCTGGTGTTCCGGCAGCTCCTCGCCCAGGACGCCGGCATGGGCGAGCCGGACCAGTCCCTCACCTGGGCCACCGAAGCCAAGAAGCAGGTGCCCGACCTGGTCAAGCATGTCATCCCGGCTCTAGTGCAGGCTCTGGATGGAGTGGGAACCCGGTCGAGCCTGCAGCGCGTGTGCGCTGATCTGGGGCAAGCCGCCGACCTCGTGACCGCGGCCCTGGCAGCCCTCGAAGGCGACGGAGCCGAGGATGCCGCCGCGCAGTACCGGCGGGAGCAGAATAAAACTCGCAAGCGCCGCAGACCCAACGCGGTGCACGTCATCGTCGACAAGGGCGCTCTGGAGGAAGGAGCACCGCTGCATCTGGCCCTGTACCTGCAGCCGGAGAAGGATGCGCTCGCCTCATGGCTCGACTCGAACCCGCGGCGGGCACTCGCGAAATGGACCAACACCAATCGGGCACGCCCGATCGTCTGGGCCGCCGACGGCAACGCCTACTCGCCCAGCGGTCTCATCGCACGGATGTGGGAGCTGGCCGAGTGGGAAGGGCGCCCCGTCTCGAACCAGGGCACCGCCCGCTGGGCCACCCAGGACGGAGAGACCCTCGCCATCCTCGCCCGGCGGCTGCTCAACAGCATGGAGGACGAGCAAAACGAGTGACGGACGAGAACACGGGGCTTCGAGCTGTGACGCGCCCCGTCCTTTGCGGTGACAAATGAATGCCACGTAGCGCAAACAAGGCGTCGCCATCGTGCCAGCGTGGCCCGGCGGGGCCCCGACGTCACCAGGCCGCGCCGCGTCGGCGCGCTGGGCCCGGCGCGCCACGCGGGAAAGCCTGTCCCCCCGCGAGCGCCCGGCCCGGACCATCGCCGGCGGCGACTTCGGCGGCCCGGACCAGCTCGTCCTCCGCTGGATCCCGCCTGGACGTCCGACCGCTGGTGGATCCTCTCCGGCCCCAGCGGTTCGGCGGGCTTCACCCTCCGCGCCGACCAGTTGTGCCGCCATGAAGAGAGCCCCCTTCAGCGCAGGTCTCCCATCCACATTCGCCGCCCCACCTCGTCGAGCTCGGCCCGCCGGGCCGCGTACTCGGGCAGGGCCAGGCCCAGGAGCCGCCAGAAGGCGTCCCCGTGGTCCGGAACCCGGACGTGTGCGAGTTCGTGCGCGATGACGTAGTCGACCAGGTGCATGGGCAGCTGGAAGAGCGGCCAGCCCAAGGCCATCAGCCCCGGCCCGCCCTCGCGCGCATCCGGCCGGTACGATCCCCAGCGGTCTTGGAGGTCGCGCACCTCCAGCTGCGGTTCGGCCACCGCCATGCGAGCCGCCCATGGCTGAAACCGGTTGACGGCCCAGGCGCGGCCGACCCGGGCGTACCAGTCGACGAGGGCCGCCCGCCCCGCCGGTGGATGCTCGGCGAGGTGCTCGGCCATCACGAGCCGCCCAGCCACCAGCCGCACCCGGCCGTCTTCGGAGGAGCCGTCGGAGATCGCCAGTCGGTAGGTCCTGCCCAGGTAGCGGAACACCTCTCCGTCGGCCAAGTGCTTGGCCGGATGCAGGGACCTGGTCCGCTCCCGCTCGCCGAGCTTGGTCACCAGCCAACGGCGGTGGGCCCGGACGAAGTCCTCGGCCTCCTCCGCCGTGCGGTCCGGCGGAGTGTGCAGGGTCAACGTGGCGTCGGGCTCCACGGTCAGCGCGAACCGCTTGCGCCGGGGGTGGGCGCGGACCCGCAGCGAAAACCCGTCGACGTCGATCGACGCGCCCCCCGGGAGGGAGACGTCTGCCGGGGTGTCCCAGCTACTGTCGGCGTGCTTCTCGGCGGGTGCGGTCACCCGCCTATTCTCCTCTCGCCCTGCCCAGGAACTGGCGGCGGTTGTCGTTCGCGAAGGAGGCGAGTCGCTCGGCCATTGCCTTCAGCGGAGCCCAGTCCTTGCCCGCGGGCCGGAGCCCGCCCGCCAGCAGCCTTCCCTGGATGACCCCGGCCAAGGTGGCCAGGTCCTGGCTCTGCCCCTGGTAGGAGACCTTCACCATCGTCTCGGCCGCCACGTCGCACAGCTGACCGACGAGCGGGCGGATGTCGTCCCCGGTGTTCCTGACCTCACTGCTGTCCGCCATGAGCTGGACCAGCAGGCGGTAGGTCCTCTGCTCCAGCGGGCTGAGGCCGGCGACCTCCGGGTCCTCCTCGTACTCCTGCCTGGCCTCCTCGATCAGGCGTGCGAACTTCTCGGCCTGCTCCTCGAACCGGTCGGGAGTCATCCGGAGGATCTCCTCAAGGCGTTCCGACAGGCGCTGGTATTTCTCCGGGTCCTCCCGCCTGACCCGCTCCTCCAGGTGGAACCGCAGCGCGTGCCCCATTTCGGCCGCCGCCTCGCGGGGCGGCAGGCTGCGCACCGCGTCGTCGAAGCCGTCCGCGGTGATCCAGACGGGCGGAATCGCCTCCTCGATCTCCGGCCCCTCCAGATGCTCGGCGATCATGGCCCGGACCTTCCGGCCGTACCTGCGGAGGGTGAACGTGCCGCCCTCGGCGTCCCGGAACAGGCGGCGCACGCGCTTCTGGAGCAGCCCCCAGTGCCGGGCTTCGTTCACGTAGTCGAGGGCAGCCTCGTGCGGCAGTACGCGTTCCATCGTGTCCAGGAAGTCGTGCAGTGCCGTGTCGAACGCGAGCCGGGTGTCCTCGTCCTCGAACCGGTCCAGGGCGGCACGCAGCCGCACCGGGTCGGTCAGGTCGGCGTCCGTGACACCGAGGTCCCGGAGGAGGCCTCGCACGACGGCGGCGGCGGGTTCGAGACCTTCGATCTCCACCGACATGCTGCGCATCGTGTCGTGCTGGTCGGCCTCCCGGTATCCGGCCAGCGCCTTGTTCAGATGGCCGAAGACGCCGTAGTAGTCGACGACGTAGCCGATCTCCTTGCCCGGGTGCGGCCGGTTGACGCGGGCGACGGCCTGGAGCAGTTCGGCGCCGCGGATCGGGCGGTCCAGGTAGAGGACCTGCTCTCGGGGGGCGTCGAAGCCGGTGAGCAGCATCGACTTCACGATCAGCATCGCGATGGGGCTGTCGGGGTGCACCGGGTCGGGCACGATCCCGCGCGGGGACGCAGGGGGCTCTGTGACGGCGTGGGACCAGGGATGGTCCGCGTTCCGGTCGGCCGCCTCTGCTTCAAGGGTCGGGGCCGGCGGAGTCACCGCAGTCGTCGGGGTCCACACTGAGTCGGGGGGCAGCAGTGGGAACGCCTTCTGGAAGCGTGCGATGTACGCCTCCTGCCGCCTGGAGTCGGTCCACTCCGCCCACTGGCCGTGCTTGCTGCCGGTGCTCGGCGAGATGACGGGCACGAAGTCGACACGGCGCAGCAGGGCCCGGAACTGGTGGGCCTGGTGGAGATAGCGCAGCCGGCCCTCCAGCTTCTCCGGCGGAGTGCCGGCGACCGACTCGGGGTCGTAGCCGTCCAGTTCCTCCAGGAGCCGGTCGCGGGCCGCCCGCAGCGCGTGGTGGTACTCCACGGCGGCCTTCCGGCTGACGGCCGCGACCTGCGCCTTGAAGCCGCCGGGCAGCACGGTGGTCACCCAGTGCTTCAGCATGTCCTCGGCCTTGGCCGCGATCATGGGCTCGGACTCGGCGACGTCGCTTCCGGTGGGCCAGCGCTTCAGCAGCGCGGTCTTCTCCTCCGGTGTGCGGTCACGGACCAGGTCGTCAAACCGGCGGTCGAGGCTTGCCCCGTCCTTGACCTCTCCCTCACCGGTGCGCCCCTCGTAGCGGATGCGGACGACGACCTCATCATGCTCGGCGTCCTCCATCCGGTACTCATCCAGGAAACCGCGCGGGGAGTCACCGCGCCCGAAGATCCGGCGGGTGTCCTCCTCCCGCCCAGTGGTGATGGGCGTTCCGGTGAACCCGATCTTCGCCGCGTTCGGGATGGCTTTGCGCAGAGCGGCGTGCAGCACGCTGGTGTGCGAGCGGTGCGCCTCGTCGACCAGAACGAGCATGGCGGGGGACGTGTTGCACTCCGGGAAGTTAGGCACGGGCGGCGCCACCTCGGCGCGCGTACCGGCGCGGGTCCGCTCAGCCTCCGCGTACTCCTCCGCCAGGTCGCGGCCGTCCTCGTCCTGCTCGGCGTCCCCGGAGAAGGTGAGCCCGACCCCGTACTTCTGGATCATCCCGAACACGACCCGCCGACCGCCCGCCCGCAGCAGGCCCTCCAGTTCGGTGCGGGTGTCGGCCGTCACGACCTCGGACCCGCTCGTGTCCAGCGCCTCGGTGAGCTGCGTCTGCAACTGGGTGCGGTCGGTGACGACCACGACGGTGAACTCGCTCAGCCTCGGGTGCGAGTGGACCCGCCGGACGAGGAAGGTCATGGTCAGGCTCTTGCCGGAGCCCTGGGTGTGCCAGATGACGCCGCCGCGCTCGTCCTCGGTCGTCGGCCCGCTCCGGGCCCGCCCATCGAGCAGCCGCCGTACAGCCTTCTCGGCGGCCCGGTACTGCTGGTGACGGGCGACGGCCTTGACGGTCACCGTGGCGCCGGAGTCGGTCTCGACTGGCAGCTCGATCACGTAGTGCAGCACGATGTTGAGCAGCGCCGCGGGACGCAGTACCACGCCCACCAGCTTCTGCTGCTCGCCGAGTGCTGCCGGCGCGGACCCGTCGGCGTCCGGCACGGGCCCCGCCGTAAGGAGTTCACGCCGCAGGGTGCCGCCGTCCTCGGGCTCGACGCTGCGCCAGGGGTGGAAGTGCTCGGGACCGGAGGTGACCGTCCCCAGGTGGGCGGTCTCACCGGTCGCCGCAACGAGCAGCTGCACGGTGCGGAAGAGCTCGGGTACGCCGGCGGGCCGGGTTCCCTCCCCTGGACGGGCCCGCGCTCCCTCCTCCTTGACCGGGTTGCCCGCATAGTGCCGAAGGTCGAGAACAGCCTCGCGGACGGGCTCGGCGAGGTCGGGACTCTTGCACTCGACGGCGACGAGTGGGATGCCGTTCACGAAGAGGACGACGTCGAGGACGGAGTCCTTGCCCGCGCGATTCCTGACCCGGAGCTGGTCGACCACGGTGAAGTCGTTGAGACCGAGCCGGTCAGGATGCCACTCGATGTACTGCACCGTGGCCGATGCCCCGCCGTGCCCGGCGGAGGGCTTACTCAGCACGAGTCCGCTGAGCAGCAGTCCGGTGGCCGCCAGGTTGGCCTTGACGACCCCCTCGCCCAGCGGAACACGGGCGAGCGCCGAGATGGCGCGATCGACGTCGCTCGCGCCCATCCAGGGCACGCCGTCCAGGGCCCGGGTGTTAATCCGGCGCAGGGCAGGGTCGAGAAGGTCGGCGAGCAGGGGCGTGTCGACGTCGAGGGTGCCGATCTCGCGACCCGGCCGGTGCGTCCACCCCATCGCCTTGAGTTGCGCGACCAGCGGCCGCTCCACCTCGTCCCGCTCCACCTGCATCACCACGAGCCCACGCCTCTCCCGTACGTCCCCTGGAGATCCATTCTGCGCGGCGGGATGGGGGCGCGCCAGGAGCACAGGAGAGAGAGCGGTGAACAGGGGTGTAAACGTACCGGATTGCGGTGGTGCGTCCGCGCGGAGGCTTGCTCCGGTCAGCGCTCGGCGGCGCTTCCGCAGGGGCCCCCGGGCCTCCTTGTCTTCCCGCTCCGGAGCCGGAAGGCGGGCGCCCCTGCTGTGGGTCATCCGGACGACGTCCCGCCGGGCCTCGGTCATCCGGTCGCCCAGGAAGCGGAGTTACACGGAGGAGGCGCGGTGGTCGGCCAGCAGGTCGGCGGCGTGGGCGAGCAGCTCGGCGGCCATGTCGAGTACGAGGCCCTCGACGGTGTCGGCGACGCGGGAGATGCATCCGGTGGCGCCGCCCATAACGTAGCAAGACCTGCCCTCGAGCGTGGTCCAGGGCAGGAGCCGTCCCGCGTCTGCGGCCGACCGGGTCGTGTGCGTGGGGGGTCTGTCCCGGCAGTCTGCCTTGCGCGGCCGGGCACGCAGTCACCTCCACGCCGTGGATAAAGCGGAACCCGATGTCGACACTGTGCACGGCGAGGCACAGCGCGAACGCCGTTCGCGCTGCCGTCGGGCCCCCGCTCGACATTAGTGCTCCTCACCGGTGAGGAGGTAGTGAAATTGTGCGGTTGGCTCGAAAAGCGGAACGACGGCAACGTCGTCACCTCGCCCCGAGCCGACCGCACATTGACACGCGCCCTTCTCCCGGGCGACAGCAGAGACGACAAACACCATGACTGAGCGCAGCATCTCAACAGCTCTGCGTGGGTTGTCGCAAGTCCTCTTTACAGCAACCTCGAGGGTGGCAGCTGGGTGGAGATACTGGACGCTCTCCCCTCGGGCCTCGCCGTCCGCGGCTCGAACACCCCGGACAGGGCAGCGGCCGTGTCCCCCGCGACGAGCTAGTCCACCTTCGTCACAGCCCTACGGTCCGGCGTCTTCCTCGCCTGCCCCCCCGGCGGGGGCCCCTACTCCTCAGTCTCCGGCCACCGAAACGGCAACCCGCCTGGACAGCAAGTCGTCCACGAGTCCCACTTTCAGCTCGCGCAACTTCGTAAGCCCACCTTCCTCTTGAGCGATCTGCTCATCACACGAGCCGACCAGTTCGACCGTCCGTCGCTGCTCTTCCAGAGGGGGACAAGGAACAGGCATTGCCTTGAGCTGAGATGAGTTGATCGAGGCCAAATTCGTCGTCTGCTTGACAACTCGTAGAAAGTATCGGCGGCCAGCCGCTGATGACATATACAGACTGAGGAAGTGGGGGTCCAAGACTTCTTTGTCACAGCGAACACGGAAGACGTGGTTCTGATTCAAGCAAGGATCGATCCGCCCATCCCAGACGGCACCGCGTCCCACTTTATCAAAATCCCCCCCCTCCGTGACCAGGACGTCATCGCGCCTTACCCGAAATCGCTCCATATCACTGGGCGTGACGCGCACCGACTTCATTTCGAGCGTCGAGATAAAACCGTCCTGCACGTTCGCCACGCGCAGATATGGAACCTCCAGTAGGGTGCCACCGGAGGAGATACCGCCGAGAGTGAGGCCACTACCCACATCAGCGAGGGAATCCAGCGTACGAAGTCGGGATGCCGGCGACCCATCTTCCACGTCCGCCCGAGAGAATTGTTCCGAGATGATCCCTTTCCGCACGCTTCGCAACTTGACGATCGACGCCTCGATGCGGCGTTCCAGCTCCGCAAGGCTATCGAGCACGGCGACAATCCGCTGCTGCACACCGGTTGGGAGCAATGGAAATTTCAACGCCGCGAATCTATCACCGCCCAGATGTGCAATGCTGGTCGTCTGCTTGGCGATCGCAGCGAACACGCCAGACCGTAGCCAGTGTTCGAAAACCACCTGCGCGTAAGCCGAGAGGATGCAACCATTCGGCCGGAATCGAATCAGTGTATTCTGAAAACAAAACTCACCCTCTGCGCGGTCATAGATTGCACTACGCCCTACGAGTTCCAGACTCTGCCCCTCATTGAGCAAGATGTCACCGGGTTTGAGCCCGTATGTCACCCGCTCTGCGGACGTGAAACCCATCTCATTTACGTCGGCATATTCGATCCGGCCCAGATGAACATTCGCGACGCGCAAGTACGGGAACTGGCCTGCGGCCTCACGGCTGGACGGCGAAAGCTGCTTGCCCATACGGACTTCACCGAGTTCCCGCACTGGGACCCACTGCACGTCGGCACTAGTCGACATAACCCAGCTCCTTCAGGAACCCGTCCAGTTTCGCCGTCGCCCGCTCGCGGTCCGCGCGAATCTCGGCCAGCGAGACCGCGTACTTGTGCTCCCACGTCTCGTAGGACGTCGCCAACTCCCGTTGCCAGCGGACCACATGGCCGTTCAGCTTCGATGCGAGGTCGTCGCGGAGGAGAGCGAGCACGACCCGGCGCTCCGCGGCCGGGTCCAGCGCCGCGCGGGCGCGGAACAGCCGGGGCGGCTCCTCGCCCAGGGTGGGCGGGTCACTCGGGTAGGGGAACCAGAAGTCCGTTTCCAGACGCTTGACCACCGCGCCCGCCTTCGCACGGTCCTTCTTCACGACGGCGATCTCCGCCAAAAGTGTCGCCAACTCCTCCACTGAGAGGGTGACTTCCTCGACGTCGACGTCGGACTCCTCGCCGCCGTCAGCGTCGGCATCGGCGTTGGCCTCCGAACCCGCCGAGCCACCCCCTGCCACCGGCTCCTTCGGCAACCGTCCGTTGAGTTCCTTCCACTTCGCGTCGAGTTCCGCCTTGCGCGCGTCCGCTTCCTTCAGCTCCATCAGGAAGTCGGGGGCGATCGCGGCGACAAGCTTGTGGTCGTATGCCTGACGCCGCTCCGCGGCGGTTCGCTTGCGCTCCTTCTGGGTGCGCGGGTCCTGCTCGGGGGCGAGCAGGGTCTCGACGTTCTCCACCCAGCCGTCGATCACGCCCGCGAACCCGTTCTCCGACAGGGCGAGCAGGTCGTACTTGGCCTCGTGCCACCACCCGGCGACCGCGCCCGCGAGCGCGTACCGGTCGAGGAGACCGACCTGGGTGAGCCGGTCGACGAAGGAGCCCATCAGCGAGCCGCGCAACCTCATCAGCGCGGCCTTGCGCTCGGAGGCGGTGGACTCGGCGAGCAGCTCCGGTGTCGCGGCCACCGCTTCCAGGTGCTTCGCCTCCGCCGCCCACCACTCGGCGAACGCGGCCCGCAGCTCCTCTTCGCGCGGCCGGGCGAGCGCGCCCAGGTCAGGGCGGGCGTCGGCCGGCCGGAAGTCCAGGTAGTCGGTGTCGGCGGGCGACCGCTCCGCGAACAGGTCGTCCGCCCCGATCCCGTACGCGCCGAGCAGCTCGCCCTTCGCCTCGATCTCCGCGCGCGGCACCCCGCCGACCAGGTGCGCCCTGACGTCCTGCGGCTCGGGTGGCGGCGTGTTGTCCACGTAGCGGCGGATGTTGAGGTTGTCGTCGTTCTCGGCGAGCTCCTCGCGGGTCACGACGCGCGAGAAGCCGGGCACCTCTGCGAACGTCCGGAACGTGGTCGTGATCTTCTCGGCGTGCTCGGGCAGCAACACGTTCTGCGCCCGCTCGGCGTGGAACTCGCGGTCCGCGTTGATGAACAGGACCTTCCCCGCGCGCTCCGGCTCCCTCTCCGACCGGTCCCGGCCCTTGCAGCCCGGCGGGCGCAGCACCAGGATGCAGGCCGGGATGCCAGTGCCGTAGAAGAGGTTCGGAGCGAGGCCGATGACCGCCTCCACGGCGTCCTCGTCGAGCAGCTTCGTACGGATCTGCTGCTCGCCGCCGCCCCGGAACAGCACCCCGTGGGGCATGACGGTGATGACCATGCCGCCGCGCCCCTCCTTCTTGGTCTCCCAGAGCATGTGCTGGAGGAACATCAGGTCGGCCTTGCCGCGCTCGCTGGTCAGGCCGTAGTAGGTCCGCTCGGTCCTGTGCGCCAGGTCCGTGGCCGTGTAGTCCATCGAGAACGGCGGGTTGCTGAGC
Organism: Streptomyces halstedii; assembly: GCA_000720535.1. GTDB lineage: Bacteria > Actinomycetota > Actinomycetes > Streptomycetales > Streptomycetaceae > Streptomyces > Streptomyces halstedii. The sequence continues at coordinate 43,590 of JOAZ01000004.1, read as the reverse complement.
ACGCCGTCGAAGCGGTCCGCGTCCGAGGTCGGGACATGGGTCGGCCTGGCCAGCGTGTCGCCGGTGGTCAGGTCGAAGCGGCGCACGCCGTGCAGGACCATGTTCATCGTGGACATGATCCAGGAGCCGCTGTTGGCGTCCTGGCCGGCGAAAAACATGTCGGAGGTGTCCCCGCCGTGCTCCTCCACGTACTCCGCGGCGTGGATGAGCATGCCTCCCGAGCCCACGCACGGGTCGTAGATCCGCATGCCCTGGGTGGGTGCGAGGAGTTCGACCATCATGCGCACCACGGCGCGCGGGGTGTAAAACTCGCCGCCCTTGCGGCCGGCCGAGTCAGCGAACTCCTTGATCAGGTACTCGTAGGCTGCGCCGATCAGGTCGGGAAACTCGAAGTCGTCCGTGCGCAGCCGGACCCGGCCAAAGTGCGCGATGAGGAGTTCCAGGCGCTTGTCGGCCAGCGTGGCCGTGCCCGCGGCCGCGCCGGAGCCGCCGATGCGGTTGAAGTCCAGATGGTCGAAGAGACCCGTGAGCTTCTCGTTCTGCGCTTCGAGAAGTTGAAGGGCAGGGCGCAGCACACTCTCGTTGATGTTGCGCGTGACGCCCGAGATCTCGTGCCACCTGGCCTTCTCGGGGACGAACAGCACGTCTCGTTCGCGGTACGGGGCCTCTTGCTCCAGAAAGGCGTCGAGTTCTTCGCCGTCGAAGCCCCAGTCCCTTTTCGCCTGCTCCTTGATCCGCTCCCGGGCCGCCTCGAACTCGTCATTGGCGCGCTTCAGGAAGAGCAGCCCGAAAATGTAGTCCTTGTACTCGGAGGCGTCCATCGTCCCCCGGAGGATGTCGGCTGCGGCGAACAGGTGCCGCTCCAACTGGGCGAGCGTGAGCTTGGCCACGTATGACTCCCTACGACCTGAGATGACGGTCCGACCTTATGGCCGTCTGGCCCCATCCCGAAATCAGCGGAGGCCGGTCTGCAGGGGACGTCAGTAGGAGGCGATGCCGAGTGCGTCCTCGACGAAGGTATGCATGTCCGTGTACGGGTCACGGTCGAACCTGGGCACATGGTCACCGTGCTGGTCGTTCATGCGTCGGGCGTTGTCGCGGGCCTGTGTGAACCTGCCGAGGACCTGGTCGGGAAGGACGAGCTTCGGATTGGCAGCGTCCTCACTGCCACGCTGGAAGGGCAGCCGGTCGGCCGCGAGATCGCACACCCCCTCGAACGAACCGGTGACCGCTTTGTAGTGGGCAAGCCGCCACACCTCGAAGCACGGATGCGAGAAGGCGACATGGACACCGGCCTCCTTGGCCAGTTTCATCGCCTCGGGGACACGCGGGTGGTTGTCGTGGTCGAAGAGACACCAGACCTGCGGCTGGGCGGCGGCGCCCTTCAGCTTCGCGCGCTTGGCTTCGCGGGTCTTCTCGCGCAGGAAGTCCGCCGCCATCTCGACGAGGTCGATCGGCTTGCGGTCGCTCTTCTTCTTTCGGTTGGCGATGCGCAGCTCGACCTTGGCGGCAGGGTTCTTCAGTACCCCCACCTCGGTGATGATGTCGAGGTACGAGGGCTCGGTCACCTCGCCCTCGGTGAAGACGAAGACCACCCGTCTCCGCTGTCCCGCCCCCCTCGAGGACCGTCCCAACGCGTCGTTTCCCCGCTGCGGCCTCGCCATCAGCTCTGTCCCGCCCCTTCGTACGCCCCGGTCTCCCGCGCCGTCGCCAACCGCCGCGCGATCTGCCCCTCGAGCAGGGACGGAACGCCGCCGAATGCCCCCGCGAGGTAGGAGTGGGTGAGGTCCTCCTCCTCGCCCGGTTCCGCGTCCGTCAGCGGGTAGAGCTCGGTCGCCCCGTCCTTGTCCTTCTGCGTCAGCCACACCTGCCCGGGCTCCAGCAGCCGCCCCCCGCTGGGGGTGGTCAGCATCGTCGCGTCGTGGGAGGTAAAGACGAGCTGCGCACCCCTGGGATTCGCGAGGGGGTCGTGGAAGAGCCGCACAACCTCGGCGGCGAACCGGGAGTGCAGGCTGGCGTCGAGCTCGTCGATGAGCAGCACCGCGCCCTCGTCAAGGGCCAGCAGCAGCGGGCCCAGAAGGGCGAACCAGGAGCGGGTGCCGTAGGACTCCTCCGACCAGTCGAAGGCTACGTCCCCGCCCGCCGACCGGTGGGTCAGTTTCACCGAGCTCTTCCCCGGGTCCTCCTGCACGACAGAGGCCCCTGTGATGCCGAGATCCGCGACCCTGAGCAGTTCCTGGATCCGCTGGGCGCGGTCCCCGGCGAGCTCCCTGGTCGTGAACGCCTCGCGCTGAGGGCGTTCGGCCTCCGGGTCGATCGACCACAGATTGCGCCGGAACCAGTGGAAAAGCGGGGAGAGCTGCGGATGGTTGTCCGTGCCGGCCGTGGAGAGCAGCAGGGCGTTCGGCCGGGTGCGGCGCACGAGTTGGGATCGGTCGCGGACTCGGCCGCCCGGCCACCTGTAGACCTCGGTCCGGGACGCGTCGCGGTCCAGCCACTCCTGGCGGCGGCCGCGCGGGTAGCTGTGCAGCCACTCGGACTCGACCCGGTCGGCGCCGAGCTCGAAGCCGTACGTCCAGCGGATGGAGTCGATGACGATGTCAACCTCGAAGAAGGACGGTTCATCCTCGCTCTTCGGGTTCAGCGCGAAAACGTGGCGGGGGACGCCCTCGTAGGACGCCCAGCGAGCGTAGGAGTTGAGCACCGCGTGCCGCATGTCGCCGAGGGCGCTGAGCACGTTCGACTTGCCGGAAGCGTTCGCTCCGAAAACGGCGAGGAGCGGGAAGACTCCCACGGTTCCGCCGCCCGCCAGCTCCACCGGGTTCGCCGACCCGTCGACCCCGCTCTCGCCCTCGGGCTCGATGAAGGACAGTTCTTGTTCGTCACGCAGGGACCGCACGTTCGCCACGCGGAATCTCAGCAGCACACCGTCCTCCTCTCCGCATTCAGCCTAGTCGTGGCCTCTGACATCGGCCCGGCGGGTGGCACCTGGCCTGCGGTGCCGCCCCCGCGGACCGGAACATACCGTCCGGGACGGTCCGGCGGGAGGGTTTGGGGGATCTTGGTCCAGCTGCGCTCAGAGGCGGGTCGGGGCGAAGAGCTTCAGGGCCGCTGGGAGGACGACGACGGAGGGGCCGGGGTGGCGAGGGACTACGCGTGGTCAGCCTGGGGGTGGCGGGGGACAACAGTGTGGCCGGGATGCCGAAAGACTCGGCGAGAGCGGTGAAGTAGGGGCGGACGAGCTCGGTATGGGTGGTGGCGCCGACCGCGTCGGTCATGTACTCGCGCAGAACCCCGTAGCCGCCGTCGTTGACCCACCGGTCCCCCGTACGGACGAATCCCACATGCGTCCCACAAGACGCCCGATCACCTGTCAGCTAAGGGCTAAGTTGCAGGTCAAACGGGATCTGAGCTATATGCAATGGGCGTCTTCTGAGCGCTTGGCCGCAGGTTCGAGTCCTGCCGGGGGCGCCACACACATCAGCGGCACGGCTGACCCGCTGACGCGGGCCGGAGCAGCCACCGAGGGCAGCGTGACTCATCTGCCCCAGGGCGTGAGGCAATGCGCCTGGAGGACCGAGTCCGGTCCCGTCCGGGAACCACACCTCAACGTTGAGGTGTGCCGCTCCCCACGCGGCACAGGCCCCTTTCGGCGCATGCCCGGAGCGACCTCCGGGCCCCGCACCGTACGGCCGGACCCACTCGGCGTCACCCGTCGGCGGGCCGAGTACGAGCTGCCGTGGATCGCACCGGGCACCACGGTTGTACGGCCGCTCAAGGCGAAACCGGACCCGCCGACCGGCCGGAACATGTCGGCGGCCCCCCGTTCGGCGTCGGGAGGCCGCCGCGTGTCACCGGGAAGTCCGGGTGCTTTCGTGTCTCCAGTAGCCGGAGAACGTGATGCGGCTCTTCGCCAGGCCGGCGCGGTGCAGATGGCGCCGGCCTTCGGTGGCGAGTGTCGACTCGCCGACCACGTACGCGTAACCGGTCTCGTGGGCCGACCGGTGGCGCCGCAGTTCCGCCAGCGCGCCGGCACCGGGCACCGTGGCGGTGTCACCGCGGACCACCCACGTCACGGTCACTCCGTCCGGTGCGTCGAGGTCCCGCCGGTCGCCGTCCAACGGGACCTCCTGGATGACCCGGCCGACGGTGTCCCGGGGCAGCGAGCGGAGGACTCCGGCCGTGGCGGGCAGACCGGACTCGTCGGCGACGACGAGGACCTCCGAAGCGTCGTCCGGGCAGTTGAAGATGACCCCTTGGTCGAGCAGCGCGACGGGGTCGCCGGGCCGGGCGGAGCACGCCCAGATCGCCGCGGCGCCGTCGAGCTCACCCGTCGGGCCGCGGTGCACGACGAAATCGATGTCCATCTCCGCCGCGGCGGGACGGAAGTCCGCCACCGTGTAGTTGGCGCAGTGCGGCCGGACGTCCTCCGGCATCGCCAGGTACGGTTCCCACCACCGCGAGCCGGACATCTCCGGAAGCAGCAACTCCTCCTGGTGGGGCAGTCGCAGGAAGAGGCGGAACCAGTGGTCGTAGCCCCGCCACGGGAAGTTGGCGAGATCAGGGCCGGTCACCGTCACACGGTGCATCGACGGGGTGAGGCGCTCGGTGCGGAGCACCTCACCGTGGAACAGACCAGGCTCTTCCGGCGTGAGCCGGGGGGCTTTCGACATGCACTTAGGGTACCCTAAGTACACGCCTGCCCCGCACCGGCCCTTCGGGGCGGGCGGACGCCCTCCACCGGCTCCCGAGAGAGACGGCGGAGGGCGTCAGGCGGGGGGTGGGCCGGGGTCAGCCCGTAGCGAAGGCCGCGAGCAGGCCGGCGGCCAGGGCCGCGCGTTCGACCATGCCGCTGACCGTCACGTGCTCACTGCGCGCGTGCGCCCCCGCGCCCACGGCACCCAGGCCGTCCAGCACCGGAACACCCGCGTCCTGCACGAAGTTCCCGTCGCTCGCGCCGCCGACGGAGATCTCCCGCAGGTCGTGGCCCAGCGGCCGGGCACACGCGTGGGCGAGCCGGTACAGGTGCGCGACCTCCGGTGTGCGCGTGAAGACCGGGCGGTTCCAGCCGCCTTCGAGGGTCACCCGGGTGCGTGGGTCGTACGGCGCGGTGGCGGCCAGGGCCTCGGTGATCCGGGCGCGTTCGGCGGTGGTGGCCACCCGGACGTCCAGCTCGGCGGTGGCCCGGCCCGCCGTCACGTTGCCGCGGGTGCCGCCCTGGACCACCCCGACGTTGAGCGTGGTTCCGGCGTCGTGGTCCTGGAGCTCCTCCAGGCGCAGGATCTGGTGGGCGAGTTCGCTGACGGCGCTGGCGCCCGCCTTCGGGTCGAGCCCGGCGTGCGCCTCGCTCCCGTCGACGACGAGCCGGAAGATCCCCACGCCCTTGCGGTTCGTCTTGACGGCGCCCTCGGCGCTCGCCTCGAAGACCAGCGTGGCCCGGGAGACACCGGCCTCGGCGACGATGGCCTCCCGGGAGTGCAGGCTGCCGGTCTCCTCGTCGCCGTTGAGCAGGAAGGTGACGGCGGGCCGGGGCAGTTCGAGAGCCGCCAGGGCGCGCAGGGACCAGACCGCCTGGACGAGTCCGGCCTTCATGTCGAACACCCCGGGCCCGGTGACCCGGTCGCCGTCCCGGTGGAAGGGCCAGCCCTCCAGGGTGCCCAGCGGCCAGACGGTGTCGTAGTGGCACAGCAGCAGGACCGGCGCCGCGGTGTCCGCCCCGGGCCCGGTGGCGGCGTACCGGCGGATCAGCACGTCGCCGGACTCCGGGCGGCTGAGGCGTTCCTCGGACGCGGGGGCGCCGAGGGAGTCGTCCAGCCAGCCGCGCAGCCAGTCCAGGCAGCGGTCGAGCGCGGCGGGGTCGTCGCTGGGGCTCTCCAGCCCGGTGTACGCGGCCAGATCGGCGACTAGGGCGTCGGTGTGGCCGGCCAGCCAGTCGCGTACCGCCCTGCTCTGCTCCTCGGTGAGCGCGGGGGCGTCCGGCAGGCCGCCCGCCGCCACGCGCCGGTCCAGGGCGTCCAGCCGGCTCTCGGACATCCCCGCGGGGTCGGACTCCAGCTCCCGCAGCCCGGCGACCACGGCCCGGAGCACGGGGGTGGTCTGACCCGCGGCGTCCGCCGTGTCGAACACGGTCGTGTAGTGCGTCGTCACCTCCACCGGGCGGCGGCGTACGGCCAGGTCCCGCCAGATGCCGCTGCGGTCCTTGGGCTGGGTGCGCAGCCAGGCGGTCAGCGCGTCGCAGGCCGCGTCCCGCGTCCCGGGTCCGGCGTCGGGGTGGAAGGCCTCCGCGTCGAAGGCGTCGAACGACTCGGCGTGTATCCCGAGCGAGTCGGCCGCGCGGAAGACCTCGCGGGCCAGCGCGTACATGGTGGGGCGGTGCCGGTCGATCAGGTCGGCCATCGGCGCGTCGGCGAGCGCGGTGGCGGAGAGCATCGCGCCGAAGGCGGCCTTGGCCCAGAGGAACCCCTCGATGTTGTCGTGCGCCCGCGCCGGACCCCACGCCTGGAGGTCCGCCACGAGTGCGGTCACCCGCTCCGACACCGGTCCGCCGCCGGGCTCCCCGATGACGAAGGCGCCGGGCCCGCCGTCCCGGACGACGCCGGGCCCGGTCACGTCCGCGAAGATGTTGACGAACGCGGCGACGGTGCGGTGCGGGCCGATGTGCTCGGCGATCAGCCCCTCGTTGAAGCCGTTCTGTACGGAGACGACGTAGCCGTCCGGTGCCAGCCGGGGCGCGATCCAGCGCATGGCGGGGTCGGTGGCCTGCGCCTTCACGGCGAGCAGCACCCGTTCGAGCGGGGGCCCCTCGTACTCCTCGGGGGTGTGGGCCGCCACCGGGACGAGGGCGCGCCCGTCGGCGCCGTCCAGCGCCAGGCCGTTCTCCCGGATCGCCGCCACGTGGTCGGCGTCGCTGTCGATGAGGGTGACCGGATGTCCGGCGCGGGCCAGGGCGTGGGCGAGGGTGCCGCCGATGGCGCCCCCTCCCACGACGGTGTACGGGGTGTGGCTCATCAGCGCTGTTCCTTCGTGTCGCGGGTGGTACGGGTGCCGCCGTCGTCCCCGGGCGGCCGGGGCGGCCATATCCGGGGCAGGTCGCGGACACCGGTGGAGGAGCCGCCGTCGACCCTCAGCACCTCACCGGTGATCCAGGTGGCCTCGGGGCCCGCGATCCAGCGGACGGCGGCGGCGATGTCGGCCGGGGTGCCGGGACGGCCCAGCGGGTTGCCGGAGGCCGCCGCCGCGTACGCGGGCGCGACCGGGTTGCAGGTGCTGTCGACGGTGACGAAGCCGGGGCTGACGGCGTTGACGCGGATGCCGTACTCGCCCAGCTCCAGGGCGGCGGCCCGGGTGGCCAGTTCCAGGGCCGCCTTGGACGCCGCGTACGGTCCGCCGCCGGGGCGGGAGCGCAGCGCGGCGCCGGAGGAGATGTTGACGACCGAGGCGGGGAGCCCGGCCGCGACGGCCCGGCGGGCCAGTTCGGCGGTGGCGAGCGCCGGGGCCCGGGTGTTGAGGGCGAAGACCCGGTCCCACTCGGGGGCCCGCAGTTCCAGCGTGTCGAGGGAGGGGTAGAGGCCGGCCGCGTTGACCAGGACGTCCACCGGGCCGGTGGTCTCCCAGCAGTGGGCCACCATCTCCTCCGGGGCGGTGGGTCCGGTCAGGTCCGACACCAGGGAGTGGGCGCCCAGGCGTCCGGCGGTGGCGCGCAGCCCCTCGGGGTCGATGTCCACGAGGCTGAGGCGGGCCCCGTCCTGGTGGAAGGCCTCCGCGACGGCGCGGCCGATGCCGCTCGCCGCGCCGGTGACGAGGACGTGCCGCATCAGGAGAACTCCTTGTCCTTGGTCTCGGGCATGAGGAAGTAGACGACGAGGGAGACCAGCGCGGCCACGGACACGTACAGCCAGAGCATGTCGCGCAGTCCGACGTCGTTGAGCCAGGTGATGAAGTAGGGGGCGGTGCCGCCGAACACGGCGACGGCCAGCGCGTACGGCAGGGCGATGCCCGTCGCCCGCACCTCGGCGGGGAACTGCTCGGCCATGATCACGGCGCAGTTCGCCGAGTAGCCGAGGATCAGCAGCATGCCGACGAGCTGGATCACGAACAGGTTCCAGAAGCCGCCGTCGAGCAGGTGCAGCAGCGGCCACGCCAGCACGACGAACCCGCCCGCGAAGGCGATCATCGTGGGCCGTCGGCCGAACCGGTCGGACAGCAGCCCCGCGAAGGGCAGCAGCACGATGAACACGACCAGGCACAGGGTCTGCGACAGGAGCGCCTGGTTCAGCGGTATGCCGGTGGTCACATTGGCGTACGTGGGGAGGTAGTTGACCCAGATGTAGTAGGTCAGGGTGCCGGCGATGGTGATGCCCGCGACCCGCAGGGCCGCCCGGGGGTGCTCGACGATCATCGCCTTGAGCGGGTTCTTCTTGGCCCGCTGCTCGTGCTGGGCGCGGGCGAAGGACTCGGTGTCCTCCACCGTGACCCGCAGCCACAGGCCGATCAGCCCGAGCAGCCCGCCGATCCCGAAGGCCACCCGCCAGCCCCAGGAGTGCAGGGCGCTGTCGCTGAGCACCGAGGTGAACAGGGTGCCGAGCAGGGAGGCGATGAGCACGCCGCCCGCGACCGAGACCTGCTGCCAGGAACCGGCGAACGCGCGCCGCCCCCGTCCGGCGTTCTCCACCAGGAAGGCGGACGAGGAGCCGAACTCGCCGCCGGCCGAGAAGCCCTGGGTGAGCCGGGCCACCAGCAGGATGATCGGCGCGGCGATGCCGATCGTCGCGTAGCCGGGGGTCAGGGCGATGACGAAGCCCGCGCCCGCCATCAGCCCGATGGTGAGGGTCAGCCCCTTCTTGCGGCCGTGCCGGTCGGCGTACGCGCCGAGCACGGCGGCGCCGACCGGCCGCATGACGAAGCCGATGGCGAAGACGGCGAGCGTGGAGAGGAGTGCGGCCGCGCCGTTCGAACTCGGGAAGAACACATCCGCGATGATCTTCGCGAAGATCGAGTACAGCGCCCAGTCCACCCATTCGACGGTGTTGCCGATGGTGCCGGCGATGATCGCCTTGCGTTGCTGCGGGGTGAGTCCGGTTCCTTGTGGCTCCAGGGACACCGGGGATGAAGTCGTCATGGCGCTACCACTGTTTCGTCGTGGGAAGGAACGAGGGGAAGTGACGTACGGGGTACGGCCGGTGGTGTCGTACCGGCCGTCCGCGCCCGGTCGTCCGGGGAGCGGATCGCGCTCGGGGACGTACGGGGCCACGCGGCCGGGAGAACGGCGGGGCGTGGGGTGGGGCGGGGCGGCAGGGGCGCGGCGGGCACGCGGTGCGCGGGGCCGGCCGTCGGGGTACGGAGCGGGAGGGGCGGTCGGCCCCGGGGGTGAGCGGTGGTACGGACGGTGATCGAGCGGTGATCACGCCGTGAGGGTCGTGCGGTGGGTCGAGCGGCGGTCGAGCGGTGGGTCGGGCCGTGCCGCGCGTAGGCGGTGGTGCGAGCGGGGGGGCGGCTTGGGTGCGCCGCCCCAAGTACGGGGTGTCGGGGCGCGACAGGGGTGTCGGACGCGCGGTACGGGATCGGATGCGCGGCCTCGGACGGCGGGGGTCGGGTCGGGTCAGGCCGGGTGCGGTGGACGGTCGGACAGGCAGTGCTCGGCGAGCTGCTGGTGGGTGGTGTACCAGACGCCCTCCCGGCCGGCGATGTACCCGAGCAGTTCGTCGAGGACGGTGAGACGGGAGCGGTGGCCGATGATGTGCGGGTGCAGGGTGAGCTGGAAGAGCCCGCCCTCGGCGTACGCGGCGTCGAACTCGTCCTGCCAGACGCGCAGTACGTCACGGGGCGCGATGTAGGGGCGCAGCGAGGCGAAACGGTCCATCATGAAGTAGGGCGCGTCGTCGCGGATCCACTCCACCGGGATCTCCACCACGCCGGTGGCCTCTCCGTCGGCCAGCAGTTCGTACGGCTCGTCGTCGGCCATCAGGGACGAGTCGTAGAGCAGCCCCATCTCCCGGATGATGTCGAGGGTGTTGTCGGAGAAGTCCCAGGACGGGGTGCGGATGCCCACGGGGCGGGTTCCGGTCACCCGCTCCAGCGCGTCGGCGCTGCGCAGTTGCAGCTCGCGTTCGTCGGCGGCGGACAGCAGGGTGTTGCGCTCGTGGATCCAGCCGTGCAGCGCCACCTCGTGCCCCGCCGCGACGTAGTTCCTGGCCTCCTCGGGGCGCAGCAGGGCGCAGACGGCCGGCATGTAGAAGCTGGCGGGGACGCGGTGGCGGTCCAGCAGCCGGAGGATCTTCGGTACGGCGACCCGGGCTCCGTACTCGCCCTGGGCGAGCTTTCCGGGACTGGTCTCGCCGTCCCGCAGCGACGGTGTCTCGTGGTCCGAGTCGAAGGAGACGGCCACCGCGCACCGGGCGCCGCCGGGCCAGCGGTCGGGCAGATGCCCGGGAAGCAGGGGACGCCCGGCCCGGACCCGGCCGACGTGACGGCGCCAGGTCGGCTCGTCCCATTCCCACGGCTGCTGCTCTGTCGGAGACATCTGGGCTCAACCCTTCCGAGGAGGTGTGGCACGGCTGGCCGAGGCTGGACCGGCGAAAACCGGCCAGGGCTGGCATACAGCCTCGAAGTTGTGGAACATCATGCTTACGCTCCCTCTCCGGGGGATGAAATCGAAGGAAATCACCGATAGGGCTCCCTCCATGCAGGATTTCGCCGATGAGGCCGAGCCGGGGCTCGACGAGACCGATCTCGCGCTGGCCCATGCCATGCAGATCGCGCCACGGGCCACCTGGACCGAGCTGGGCGCGGTCCTGGGGCTCAGCGCCGCCACGGCGGCACGCCGCTGGGGCCGGCTGAGCGAGACGGGCCAGGCGTGGGTGACCGCGACCGGGTCACCGGCACTGTGGCGGTCCTTCTGCAACGCCTTCCTCGACGTGGACTGCGTGCCCTCGCAGCGCCGCGAGGTCGCCCTCGCGCTCGCCCGCGACGCGCGGACCAAAGCGGTGCTCGAACTGACCAGCGGCTGTGACCTGCACGTCAACGTCATCACCCGGGACCTGTCGGCGCTCTCCCGGTTCGCGCTGGACCACGTCAGCCTGCTGCCCGGTGTGCTGAAGGTCGCCACCCAGGTGGGGACGCGCATCTATCAGGCGGGCGACTCATGGCGGCTGAACGCGCTGTCCCGCGCCCAGCGCGAACAGCTCAGACCGGGTGCGCCCGTGACGGAACCCGACGCGCAGCCGGGCCGCCTCCCGGCCGCCGACCGGGAACTGCTGCTCGCGCTGGCCCCCGACGGCCGGCGTACGGTCACCGAGCTGGCCGAGGGCACCGGTGCCAGCCACACCGCGACCCGGCGGCGGCTCTCACGGCTGGTGAGCACGGGCGCGGTCTCCTTCCGGTGCGAGATCTCGCAGAACCTCACCGGGTGGCCGGTCACCACGATGCTGCGCGGCCGTGTCCCCTACACCGAACGCAAGGGGGCCGCCGACCAGCTCGCCCGGATGCCCGAGGTCCGCCAGCTGGTCGCCACCAGCGGCAGCGCCAACATCCTCGCCTCGACCTGGCTGCACTCGGTCGACGACGCCCTGGAGCTGGAGGAGCGGATCAGCTCCGCACTGCCCGGCTTCGAGATCGTCGACCACGCGATCGTGCTGCGTACGGTCAAACGGCAGGGCTGGATCCTCGACTCCCTGGGACGGCGCGCGGAGTGCGTACCCATCGACCCGTGGTTCCGGGACGACGGGCTCCAGACATGACATGGGGCAGGTACCGGCTCACGGTCCACGGGTGCCCGGCACGGCGGCCGTCCGTCCGCCTCACCGCACCAGTATCAGTCCGCATCCGTAGGCCCGTCCGTGCCCCAGCCCCTTCGTCAGGGCGTCCACGAAACTCTGCGGGTGGGTGACGGTGAGCGTGCCCCTGATCTCCGCGCGGACGAGGCGCAGGCCCTTGTGCGGGGCGGGGCTGGAGATCCGGGGGAGCATGCGGACGGCCAGGTCGTCGGCCCGGCTGTCGGCGCCCAGCCGCGTCACACCGTCCGGGGCGGTGGCCGGTTCACCGGACGGCTGGAGGCGGCGCGCGAACCAGGACTTCACGTGGTCGGGCCGGGTGTGCGCGACCCTGGTGCCACGGGTCTTCTCGGGGGAACCCGGTGCGGGCGGACGGCTGTACACGGGATTGACGACGGTACGGAATTCGACCGTGTCCCCTACACCGAAGGTGCGGTCGAGCGTCAGGGTCTCGGGTTCCCCGGCGAGGGCCGCTCTGGGCAGCCGGCTCCAGTCACCGGGGACCAGGGACTGCACGACGAGCGAGAGCCGGGCCTCGCGGAGGTTCAGGGTCCATGTGGACAGGACGCCCATCTGGGCTCGGGCGTCGCGGCTGCCGTCGTCCACCCAGCCCCGGAAGCCGCTCATGACGGTCCGGTGCATGTCCTGCGCGTCGATGAGTGACTTGGCCGCGTAGGGGTGCCTGGCGTCCAGGGTGAGCAGGGTGTGCGTGGCGACGAACCTGGCGTCCGGGGTACGGGGTGCGGTCACAGGATGATGTCCCAATCGCGGGCGTGCGGGTCGACGGTGACGCGGGTCCGGGTCTCCCAGCGGGCGGCGTGCTGGGGGCCCATGGCGTGGAAGGCCACCGGCTGGTCCATGACCGGGCCGGTCCCGGGCACCGGGAGCCGGCTCTCGATCCAGGCCCAGGGGCGGTCGTCCCGCGCGGGCCGGGGCGTCTCGGAGGGAGCGGGCAGCAGCGCCACGGCCCCGAAGGCCTCGGCGAGCGTGCCGGGCCGGATCCCGAGGGCGAGCTGGCCGGAGGGCGGGCAGGACTTCCGCCCGAGCCACAGCAGGCGCTCGGGGTGTTCCAGGGCGTGGGCGATCCGCTCCAGCGGTTCCCTCTCCGTGTGCTGGAGGCCCACCAGGAAGGCCGCGTCCGCCAGGTACCAGCGCTCGGTGATCAGGGCCTTCCGGCGTACCTCCGCGGAGACGAGGGCGCCGGAACGCGGATCGGCGGTGATCCTCTTCGGCGCCCCGTACCAGCCCTCCAGTTCGTGGTGGCCGAAGACGCTCCCGCCCGCCGCGTCCACCGACGGGGCGGCCGCGGCGGCCCTCCGGTGGTCGGTGACGAGGTCCCGGGGCCGCAGCGGATACCGTCCGGCGCCGACGGTGTGGTAGTCGCGCACCGGTGTGCCGGGCCGGTCGGCGCGTACGCCGAAGAGCAGGGGGGCCAGTTCGGCGAGCGGGTCGCTGCCGGGATCGTCCGGCGGCGGCTCACGCGGCAGGCCGAGCGCGGCGGCGCACATCCCGATCACCCCCGACTTGGTGGGCCTGCTGTGCGTGTCGCGCCGCCAGAACCGGCCGGCCACACCCCAGGACTGGAGCGGTGCGGCGAGCCGGACCAGCAGCACATGGCTCACGGCGTCAGCTCCTCGATCGCCGTCACGGGGGTCACCCGGGCCTCGCCCGCCCCGCCGAACTCCTTGAGCACGGCATCGACCTGCGGGTCGTAGGTCAGGACCCGGGCGGACGTCAGGTCGGGACGCCGCTCGCCGACGAAGGCGTGGTGGCGCAGCAGCCTGCGGACCGCCGCCGGGCCGGCCGGGCCCTCGCCGCCCGCCCCGACAGGCGTCTCGTCGACGGGGAGCTGGAAGGCGGCGGCGTAGTTGTAGGGGCGCTCCCCTTCGAACGCGAGGACGAGGGCGGGGAGCGAGCCGGTGGAGGCCGTGGAGTTCTTCTTCGCCTCGGGGAACGCCTCCACGAACGCGTTGACGAACTCCTTCTCGGCGTCGAGCGCCGTGTCCGCCGCCTCCGCCTCGGTCATTCCGGCGGCACGGAGGTTGTTCACCAACTGCCTGCGGTCGAGGACCGCGTGGCGGTAGAACGTGCCGGAGATCAGCGACTGGTAACCGGTCATCCCGGCCCCGGCGTCGTCGGCGGAGTCCAGGAAGTCCAGGGCGTTCCGCTTCCGGTGGAGTTTGGCGTCGTCGGCGGCCGCGTAGAAGTCGTCGACCTGTTCCGCCTCGTGGACGGTGAAGGCGTGTCCGCTCTGGACGGCGCCGTCCACGTTCGGTGAGTCCGCGATCTCCGCCAGGAAGCGGCCGTACAGCGCGATGTCGATGGCGTCGCGTGGTGCGAGCGCGAACAGCACGGCGTCACGGTGCTCCTTGGGCAGGGGCGGCAGCGGCACGGCCGCGGACGCCTCCTCCGGTTCCGGTCCGGCCTTCCGGGCGCCCTTGCGGGCGGACTTCTTCGCGGCGTCGGCCTGGGCCAGGAGATAGCCGTCCCGCCAGTCGCGCAGCTCCTCGGCGTGTCCGGCGACGTGGGCGGCGATCCGTACGCCGGTGTCCGCCGGGGCGAAGAGGAGCACCTTGGTGAGATGGGCGACCGTCTTCTTGTTGGGGTCGCCGAACTTCAGGCCGGTGGCCTCGATGACCGCGCGGGCGGTGACGAGGGCCTCGTCCCGGTCCCAGCCGTGGTCGTCCACCAGCGACGTGGCGGTGATCAGCGCCCATTCACGGGTGCGCAGGCCCGTGCTCCGGCCGGCCAGGGCGCCGACACCGGCGTTGGCCCGGTCGCGCGCGTGCACCCGTTCGGCCCGGCGGCGTGCCTGGCTGCTGATCATGTGCCGCTCGGCACCGCCGTAGACCAGGCTTTTCGGCGAGCCGTTCTCGTCCCGCACGGGGAGCACGGCGACCAGCGTCTCCAGCACGTGCAGGGAGAGGAACTGGTTTCGGGGGGCCTCGGTCACGTACTCGCGTCCTTCCGCGTCGGCTGCTTGGTCGTTCCGGTGCGGCTGTCGGCCGCGCTCCGGCCGGGCGCACCGGCTCGGCTCCGCGTGGGCGGCTGGTGGAAGTCCACGGTCCACTCGTAGGCGATCCGTGCCTTCCGGTCGTGCCACCGGGCCAGGTCCTCGGTGAGCTGGGCCCAGGAGGGCGGCGGCTGTTCGCAGGACCGCAGCCGGGTGACCGTGTGCTGGAGGTGGCGCCAGGGGATACGGCGGCTGGCGACCACGCGTGACAGCAGCCGTTGCGCACCGGGGTCGTCGGGCCCCCGCCCCCTGCTGTCGCCGATCCCGCGGGCCGCCGCGCCGAGGCTGCCCTTGCCCCGTGAGGGGACGGGCCTGCCCTGGTGGTAGACGCCGAAGAGGAACGCGACCTTCTCGTAGATCTCGCGGTGCTCCTCCGGGGCGTACCAGCCGGCGCGGATGTGGGAGTCGGTCGGCCTGGTGCGGCGCAGTTCGGCGAGCTTTCCGTACTCGCGGTTGTGTACGAGGCTCATGAGCCAGGCCGTGAGCTGTTCACCGCCCGGCCGGTACGGGCCGGGCTCCGCCCGTTCGGTCATGTGTACGTCTCCCCTCGGATTTCTGCGGGGGCCTTCGCGGCGGCCATGTCCTCGCCGAAGCGGTGTTCGGCACGCGCGCGGGCGAGCAGCCCCTTCGTGTCGCGCGGAAGGGCGTCGAGCCGGTGCTTGAGGAAGTCGGCCGCCCTGAGATGGAGTTCGGCGGCGTAGTCGAGCAGGGCGAGGGGCACGTCGTCGCCCCGGACCGTCGCGTCGAGCAGCCAACCGAACGGGTCCTCCGCGGCCGGCCAGAACTCCTGCCGGGCGTCGAAGCGGGCCATCTGCGCGGACCGGTCGGCGGGTTTCGGGTTCGGGTAGACGATCTTCCAGGCCGCGTACGCCGCGCGTTCCAGGGCCCGCGCCACGTACTCGGCGATGTCCGAGCCGCGCCGGGACGCCGTGCACAGGGCCTCCCCCTGGCTCGGTGCGTACGGGAAGTGGCCCTCGGTCCAGGTGGAGGCCAGGGTCTTGTCGGCGAGGAGCCCGACGGCCCAGAGGACGCAGGGCGGACCTTCGCCGTCCTTGGGGAACCGCAGATACCGCAGCCGCCCGAAGACGCCCTTCGTCTCCCTGGTCGCCGCACTGTAGAGCGCGTGCGCCTCACGCCACAGGGCGCGGGTGGGCGACGGCCAGAGCGGCTTGGGGTGGTTGTTCAGCTTCTTGTGGAAGACGGCGTCCTCAAGGTCGCGCTCGGGGTCGAGGTCGAGGAGTTCACCAGCTCCGATCAGCACCCGGTCGACGTGGACGGGCTCGCCCGGTGCCGCCGGAACGGGCCGCAGCAGCACGGAACGGCCGAGGTAACTGTGCAGGTCGGCGGGGCCGGAGGTGCGGCGCCCCGACGGCTTCGTCTTGAATTTCCGGCGCGGGTTCTCTTCGGCGGTCCACGAATGGTTGAAGTGCCCCGCCTTTCCTCCGGCGGCGGGGTAGAGGTTCAGCCGCAGCGTGTCCCCGACCGTGCGGCCTTGAACCACGACCTTGATACGGCCCTGGAGGCGCCCCGCGGCGAGGTTGGTCAGGGTAGGGCCGAGCGTCTTGCCTGAGATCCGGGCTCGGCCCGACAGCCCGTAGACGTGCTGGGCGAGCAACGCCCGGAAGGCCTCGGCTGCCGGGAGGGGGACGGGGTGTTCGAGGTGGTGGTGGTCGAAGAACTGGCTGTAGTCACCGACCCGTTCGAGGACGAGCTGTGCGGGGCCCATACTGTCTTCGTCGAACTGATCTCTCAATTCGGCGTTCTGCGCGAGGGGATGCTCCCGGTGGAACAAATCCCATGCGTCGTCGGGCTCATCGACCAGCCACTTCGCGACCTCATCAAGTGGGTGTTCCTCGACGACCCAGGCCTGCCACTCCTCGTCGCACGAGGGGAAGGTCCCGGAGGCGAAGCAGAGGGCCAGCAGGTACTCGATCACAGCGACCCCCTCGCCCGGTGTCGGGCAGAAGAGGGCGCTCAACTCGTCGGCCCAGCGTAATACTTCGACCAGAGAGGCTTGAGTGGTCGAACCTTCGAGCGAGACTACGGGGACACAGGGCTCGTGTCGGGGGTCCCAGGAGGGATGCCGCTCAACTGAAGAGACCACGTCGGACAAGTTTTCGCTACCACTCTCATCGAGAGCCACATGCGGTGAACAACGAGACGCTAGCAGCGAGCATCGGGGCGCGCACGCGATTCAATGAATCACACGTGGAACTCGTCACGCGCACCGACAGAATCACCATCGCCCACCCAGCCGGGCTACACCTCGCGGCCATCCTCATCTGGGCACGTCGACCAGAAGTGGAGCAATAGCGGACCTGCGACAATCCCCGGCGTACACGTTCGATTGTCAGGAGAAGACATCCATGTGGCTGGAGCGGACGATAGTCCCGGACATAGCCGGGCAAGTCTCCGCCGCACTTGGGTAGCCGACCGGTGGACGGAACCTGACCGAGCAGTGGGTGCAGTTCTCCCGTCTGGGTGTCGACGCCTACTACCGCTCGGAGGACTGGACGTTGGCCGCCGTCGCCATCGACGCCTGTCACGGACCGCAGATCTCGTTCGAAGGAGTTCGACTGGTGGGCCGACTTCCATCGGAGCTCACCCCGTGGCTGGAGGCAGGTGCGGACACCCACACGCCTCGGCGGGACACGTATCGCCGGAGGCGTTGGTACCCGTTAAAGGGACAGGGCCCGTGCTGTGAGCGTATGTATTCGCCAAGTTGACTGATCGGGCAATGGGGGCAGGACTGCCGTCCTGTCTCGTGGCAAGACGCCGCGATGCCGCCATGCAGGTGTCGGATGTTCTCGTGGATCTCCAGATATCGGTTTACCAGAAGCGGAGTGCGCTGGCCGACTTCCTCAGGTCCGGTGGTCCCGTCAGGGATTGGAACGCCGCCGTCCGAGAGGAATCTGTCGCGATTCAGACGTCCCTCGAAGAGTCGGAGCGCACGTTGCAGCGGGTGGTGCGGGGTTCTGAGCGCACGGAAGACAAGGTTCAGGAGGTGCGGCGCGCTCCGAATCGACGGGCAGCAATCGCCCTCGCGAGGCAGGGCGCAGACCCGGTCTTTTGAATGGGCGGCGAGAGCCGGCCGACTGTCCCTGCGGATGCGCTTCTCGCTGCGGACGCGGGTCCGGGACGTACTCGATCCGGTTGAGCTTGGCGTCACGCTCGGGAGTCAGGGGCTCCGATCTACTCGGCGTCGCGCCTGCGACTCCAGTCCCGCTTTCCCAGTCGCCTGATTCGCCAGGCAGGCAACGGGTGATGCGCCTCTGTCAGAAGGAAGTGCATCATGTCGATCAGCATGCGTCGAACAGCCGAGAGGGGAACGACCAGATCGTCCCATTGGTTGTAGTGGGCGTGAAGGCGCACCTGATCGTCAGAGATCCGCTCCAGGAGGCAGCTCTCCACGCCCAGTCGTAGCTCGTCGCCGGCCTCGATCCTGAGCCATTGCAGAAGGACAGAGGAGACTACGCGGTCCGGCCCACACTGGTCGACGATTTCCTCCGCTGCCCACCGCAAAGCCTGAGGCGTGCCCTCCGGGGCCCTGATCAGAGTCATACCGAAGGCCGGAGCGACCTGATGCAGCGTGCCGTCTTCGCCCGCGTCAGTGGCGCACATCTCCTCCAGGCCGAAAACCCAGGCACCTCCGGACGAACTCCCTGGATCGTTCGCATGGTTCATCTGCCCGATGGTGCCAGAGCCGTTACCGCGTGCAGCACCCGGATGCGCCCTGGCGTGTTCCTGTTACGAGCCTATACCCCGCAAAAAAAGGGTCCACGACGAGGATTCATCCCCGCACGCGCGGGGAGAAGGAGAGCCGAGGTGGGCCACAAACGCTCACAACGGACCATTCCCGCAACAGCGGGACCGATGCTGACAGGGAAAGGCTATAGGTCTCCCAACATCAGGGCAAACCACGCATAACGAAATGTAGGATGCTGCACCATCGGAGCGCGCGTGCCTCGTTGAACAGAGGCGTCCGCGGGCAACTTTCGGCCTTGGACTCCGCCCAAGTCCGTGGCAGCGGACTCAGGCGGTGAGGCCACCCGGTGCGGTCGTCCTCGGCGGTCTTATCCCGCCGAGGCCGACCATGCCACCGCGCGACTACTCAATTCGGCAACCCAGGGCGCCACTGTCGCAGTGAGCACCACACAGGCCAGTTGGCGCAGAGAGGCGCTTCGACGGCTCCGTTTCTTACAACGCGTTGGCAGTCGCGAGCCACATTGGCGACACATGCGAGGGGTCGATCGCATAGGAATCGGACGCTCCTGTCCTGATCTGCTCTTTCCGCCAGGGAGGTTCTCTCCCCACCACAGAGCACAATGCCTCAGTTCGCCGGAAGCCGTAGGAGCAACTCACGACCATTCGGGTGGTTTTGAGCTGCACGCTACGGCTGAGCCCGCTCGCTAACCACATACGCTCACAAGTTACGTCGAAACTTGCGAGCGCTTGTGACGGCCGCACCCGCCCCCGCCTACCCCCGCCGCCGACGTCGCAGCAGGATGGTCAGGGTGGCCCTGGCGTCCCGGCGGATCTCCGGGGCCGGGGACAGGACCGAGGTGAGGGCGACGGCGGCGAGGACCGCCGTGTACGCCGTGGCGCCGACGGCGGCCAGGGTCGCGGCGTCGAGGAGGGCGGGGAGCAGAGGCATGGGATTGTCCTTCCGGTCGGTGCCCGGCGTAGGGCCGCCGAGTGGTCTCACCTTGTCCGGTCAGGTGGGGGGCAAACGATGGGGTACCCCAACGATTACTCATGTATCCGCAGGTCAGCGATTCTGGATTTCTTTGGGGAGGCACGGTGGGGGACCTGGAGCAGCCCGGCCGGGAAGCGTGCGTGGAGTTCGGCCGCATGCTGAGAGAGCTGTGGGACAGGGCGGAGGCAGTGTCGGGGAAGACCGGCTTCACGGCACGGGTCGCAGCTGCCGGCACCGACGTCGGTGTGCAGACGATCCGGAACTGGCACGGGGGAAAAGCGGCCCCTCTGCGTACCAAAACCGACGACGTGCGGCGGCTGGTGGTCTCCCTTCGGCAGGCGGCCGGGGAGAGCGGCGGGTTCGACGAGGCGTGGGCGCGGGCGCTGGAAGCCGCCCAGCAGGGGGCCGAAGGCCGCCGTGGGGCTTCCGCGCAGCGCCGGGAGACCGCGCTCTTCATGCGGCGGCTGGGTGCCGAGAAGTATCTGGAGAAGCCCCTCGACGGCCGCGCCACCGAGCTGCGGGCCGTGGACGCATTCCTGAGTTCGAACGACGCCTCGCCCCTCTACCTCTGGTTCCAAGGGCCGCCGATGGCTGGGAAGTCGGCCTTCCTGGGCCGGGTGGCGCAGCACGTGCGGGCGACCCAGAAGTTCGATGTCGTGGGCTACTTCGTCTCCGAGGCGGGCGGCTGGGACCGGGACACACACTTCACGTCCGCAATGGCACGGCAGTTGGCCGCTCTTCTGTCCGTCAACGGCGAGAAGGCCCCGCCTGCCCCCGCATCCGTCCCGCCCGCCGGGCTCCAGAAGCTCTACCGTCTCGCCGCGCAGCGCTCCGCGCGCAGAGGCCGCCGGCTGGTGGTCGTGGTGGACGGGCTGCACGAGGACGCCGCGTGGCGGGGCGGGGTTCCGGAGGACCTGCGGCCCCGCGCCAGCATCGCGTCCCTGCTCCCCGACGCGACATGCGGTGTGCCTCTCGGGCCCCGGAGGCGGTACGGAAAGAGAGCGATCCGCGTCATCGTGACGAGCCGCCCCGCTGGGGCGCCGCCGGCCGACGTGCCTGCCGAACACCCGTTACGGGGAGGGGATTCCGTGCTCCGGATGTCCCTGTCGCCGTATCTGGCGCAGAACGGTGGGCATGACCCGGCGGACGGGCTGGACCGCCTGCGCGGCTCCGAGCCGGGGCGCACCGTGCTGGGCCTGCTCGCCGTCGCGGGGGCTGGGCTGGGCGCATCGGACCTGGCCGAGCTGACGGACGCGGGCCCCGTCGAGATCGAGGGATTACTGCAACGCGCGTGGGGCCACGGTCTCGTACCGGACGGCACCGGCTCCGGCGCGTTCGTCCTCGCCGACGAAGAGCTGCGGCACGCCGTGTGGGAGGAGAGCGGTCCGGGCTTGCGCACGGAGTACTCCCGGCGGCTGCACGCCTGGGCCGAGTCCTGGCACACCGGCGAGCGGTCCGGGCCGCTGCCCCGCTACCTTCTGTCGCACTATCCGCACCAGCTCTGTGACGGCGAGCGCCTTGAGCGCGTGGTGCTCGATCCGCACCGGCAGTTGAGGATGGTGGCGGCGGGACGGCTCGACGAGGCGCTGGCACACCTGGACCTTCTGCCCCAGGCGGAGGACGGCGACCTCGGGGTGGCCGCACGGGCGGCCCTCTCCCGGTCCGTGCTGACCGGCCGGGCCCGGCCGGTACCGATGCAGTTCCCCGCGCTCTTCGCGCGCGCCGGTGACGCGAACCGGGCCCGGGAGCTGGCCCTTTCGGCGCCGGGGGAAGCGGCCAAGGCGATACGGCTCGCCAAGGTGGCCCTGGCACTCACCGGCACGGAGGCCGGGGAGGCCGCGGGGGAGGCCGCCGTGTGGGCGGCGCGAGCCACCGCCGCCGTGGGGCCCGTGGCGGAGTCGGACCCGCTCCTGGAGGAACTGGCCGGGGTGGGGCACACGTTCCTCGCGAGGGAGCAGGCCGAGGCGGGACATGCGATCCTGCGTGCCGTCGTCCCCTGCGAGGCCGTGGGCTGGACAGGCAGGGTCAAGGCGGCGAAGGCCCTCGGTCCGGAGCGGGCCGACTGGCTCGCCGGGGTCGCGCGGTACGCCGCGTCACTGGCCGAGGGCGGGTTCGCCGAACAGGCCGAGGCGCTGGAGATCTGGACTCAGTTGGGACGGTACGACCCTGCGTTCCGGAACGTCGTGGAGACCTTCTGCGCCGAGCTGTCCCCCGAGTCGGACCTGACGCACGTGGATCTGATCGCCCTCGGCGCGACGGCCGTGTCGTGGGGTCCGCGGCGGCACAAGAGACGCACATTGATCAGGAGGGCGGAGAAGGCACTGGACGACGCCTTCACCGACCCTGGGTCGCGTTCCCCCGCCGACCGGGCCCATCTGGACCTCGAACTGTCCACCACCCTGGTACGCGTCGTGCAGGCCCTCTACAACGTAGACCGGCCTGCGGGTGCGCAGAAGCTCCTGGACACGGTTCCGGTCGAGTTGTGCCGTGACGTCCTTGGCGAGGACGTCACGGCACAGGCCCGTACGGTGACGTCACGCTCCACCGGGCGGCAGGCGGAGGAAGAGGCCGAGGCCGAGGCCGAGGCGGAAAGAGCCAAGGAAGAGAGCGGGGACGACGAGTTCGCGTACATCCAGGCGGCGTTGAAGACCCATCCCATGCGTGGCCGGCAGCTCCTCACGGAGGCCTTCGCCCGCTGGGAGGGTCACGCGACGAGGGTGGGCGCCCACGGGTGGGGGCTTCCGCTGGCCGGGGCGCTTGCCTCCACCGGTCAAGCGGAGGACGCGGTACGGCTCGCGGTCCGCTCGTCCGATCCCGCCGACCGGGCGGGCACCCTGGCCGTCGTGTCGATGGGCTGCGCGGCGGGCGGACACCTCGCAGAGGCCCTGCGATACGCCCAGGAGGCGGCCGAGGCGGCCACGGAGGTCACCGACCCGGCGGTACGCGGCCTCGTGGCACAGGCGTTCGCGCACACCGGAGCCACCGAGCCCGCGGAGAGCTGGGCGGGCCGGGAGGGCCTGAGAGGCATGAGGCGCGAGCGGGCCCTGCGGTCGCGGGCCGCCGTGGCCGTGGGCCTCGCCCCGTACGATCCCGAGGCGGCCGCCCGGATCGTCGCGGAGCAGCTGGTGGGGGTGGACCGGATGGCCCGTACGGGAGGCGGGGGCCGGCACCTGGCCCGGGTCTCCGGCCTCCTGCTCGCCCTGCCCGACCCCCGGCGGCCGGGCCCCGCCCTGAGCACGGCGGTGCGGTCCCTGTGCGCACGCGTGGAGGAGGACATCCGGGGCCGGGACCCGCACGCCGTGCTGGTCCACGGGCTGCTCGAAGCGGCCCGGTCGGCGCACGGGACCGATCTCGAAGTTCCGGAGCTGGGCGGGAAACTGGCCCACTGGGAGCGGTACATGGAGGCGCCCCCCCTGCCCAACGGGGTGTTCCCCTTCGCCGAACTGGCCGTCCTGCACGCCTTCCGGGGCGATGTCCGGGCGGCGCGGGAGGCGGCGGGGCGAGCGGAGACGCCCGGCAGGCGGGCGGCGGCCCTGGCCGCGGTGGCGACGTATCTCGCCGGTGACCCGGTGACCGTCCCGGCGGCGGACGGCTGGGCGGCGCAGGACACCTCGGTACTGCGCTTCCTCGCGCTGGCGTACGCCCTCGGCGCGGACGCGTCCCGCGACGAGCGGGAGGCCCGCCGTCTCGTACGGGAGGTGCTGGCGGGCGAGCACTGGCGGTACGCCCTCCCGCTGCTGCCCCGGCTCGCCCCGGAGGCGCTGCCCCCGCTCGCGGAATCGGCCCTCGTGCACACGCTCGGCACGATCGGCGCGGCTGGGGGGGGTGCGCGGGACGGACGGTGACGGGGACAGGCCCTCAGACGGGAGGACGGGCGTGCGGCACGTCCCACCGGTGCGTGCCGCACGCCCGTCCCGTGCCGCCGTGTCGTGTCGCGGCTCGGGAGCCCTACCAACCGGCCTTCGCGGCGTCGTAGGCCTTGCGGCAGTCGGCGTTGGTGGCCTGCGTGGCGAGCTTCTGCATGGAGTTCACCCAGACCTTCTTGGCCACCTTCTCCAGCTCCCGGGTCTGGGCGGGGACGTTGGGGGCGTACTTCTTGATGGTCGCCAGGGCGGACGTGGCGAACTTGTTGCACGCGGGTCCGGCGGCGTTCTGGTAGCGGGTGTCCAGGTCGGTGGCGACCGCCTGGCCGTTCTTGGTGGCCCAGGTGTTCCAGGCCGCGCACGCCTCCTGGGTGAACGCCGCCTGGTCGGCGTCGCTCAGCCCCAGGACCTCGCCGAGCAGGGCGTTCTTGGCCTTCTCGGGCACCTCGAAGTTCTGGACGGGGAACTTGTCCAGGCTCTCCAGCAGCGCTTCCTGACACGCGGGCGGCAGCGGGGCGGCCTGCGCCGTCGAGGGCACGGCAAGGGCGGAGGCGGAGACGAGAGCCGCGGTGACGACCGTGCTCCGGACCGTACGCGAAAGGATCATGAGGATGGTGCTCCTTCTGTGAAGAATGTGGGGTTCGGGCGCATGTCGGCGCCTGGCTACTGAACGATCACCGGCTCCCGCAGGACACGGCCGGGTGGCGCGGCGATCCTGGGCGTGCCGCGGCCTCGCTCACACGTGCGCCGCCCGCTCCAGGTCTCCCACGGCCCGCTCCCACAGCTCGGGCAGCGACTCCCCCAGGGGGAGGGCCCGGTCGGCCACGAAGGACACCTCCGCCCAGCCGCCGAAGAACGACAGGCCCACCGCGAACAGGTGGCCGGGCACGACCAGGGGGAGCAGGGCGGTGCCGGTGACCTGGGTGTCCCCCAGGCTGCCCTGGTCGGCCAACGGCATGGACGTGGCCATGACGTCGGTGACACGGGGGGAGAGCATCCCTCGCATGTACCACTCGGTCGGGCGGGCCGGCATGAAGCGGACCAGGTCCTGGATCGCCTGCCGCCACACCCGGCCCCTCAGCTTCCGGGTGCTCGCCACCACGCGCTCCAGGCGCCACAGGGGCAGGTGTCCGTCCGCCGAGTCCTGCGGGCGCCCCGGGGCGGCCCCCCGCACCGGCGCTGGTTCCAACGGCAGTTCGAGCGGCAGGGCGAAGCAGCGGTTGCCCCAGGTCTGCTCCTCGTCGGGGCGGCGCGCGTCGAACGGCACCAGCGCGGTCACCCGAGGAAGGGCCGCCCCTGACTGTGCCGACCAGTCCGCCAACGCCCCGGCGAGCGCCGCCAGATGGACGTCGTGGCCCGACCCGCCGTGCGCCGCGCCGATCCGGCGGAGCGTGTCCGCCCGCACCCGGCCCCGCCACAACTGCCGCTCTCCCGTGGGCACGAAGGGGAGGGCCGGACGGCGGCGCCGGACGACGAGCGCGCCGGCCACGAATCGCACGGTCAGCCCGAGGACCGCGCCCACCCGGCGGGGCAGATCGGCCGGACGGCCCTTCTCCGGCACCGGGCGCCCCGAGGGCTCCCCCTCGCCCAGCAGGGAACGGAAGGTGAGCGCGGCCGCCGCACCGTCCTGGCAGGCGTGGTGGAAGCGGTAGCACACGGCGTACGTGTCCGGCGTGTGCCCGTGGACCAGCCAGACGCCCCAGTAGGTCCCGGGCGCGAACGGCGCGTTGAGGGCGCTGTCCAGGGCGGCTTCCCACCCCCCGGGCCCGTCCGCGACCGCCTCGTGGACGTGCTGGTCGAGGGCGAAGTCCGCGTTCGGCCTCCACAGGGGGCGCCGGGAGCCGCCCTCGACCCGGCTGGTCAGCAGGGGCAGCCGGGGCAGGTGGAACCCCACGTACGCGCGGAAGTCCGCCAGGCTCGGCGGCGGACCGCTCAGATAGGCGACGCCCCCGGCTTCCCAGCGGACGTCGGGGCGGCGGCGCTCCATGCTGAGGAAGGCGCGGTCGACCGAGTGGGTCCGCTGGCCGGGGACGGTCTGCGCTGACGCGACGGACACGGGCATCGAGGGCTCCAGTTCGTGGCGGGGAGTACGGGGACGGGGAAGGGAAGGTCAGGGGGGAGGGAGGGAAACGGGAGGGAAGGGGCGGCTGGGCGCACTCGGCCTGGCGCCGAGGGGCCCGGAACCGCGCCGAGGGGGCCCGGAACCGGTCCGCGTGGCCGGACGACCCGCAGGGGCCCTGCCCGGCCCTACGGTCCCGCCGGAAGCCCGCACGATCGATCGGTCGATCGGCGTGAGCCTCAGGACCTGACCCGCATCGGACCCGGACGGTATACACCGGGCCGTGGGGTCAGTCGTACGCTCCCGGAGACCGGCCCGGCGTGGCCGTGGCCTCGTGCCGGACGCCCCGCCGCCCCGCCAACTCCCGGTCACGACACCACGGGGCCGTCGCTCCGGCCTCCCCTCCGCCGCCGGGCACCGACTGCGGGATCACCCGAAATGGCTACGGCCCGCCGGCCCGCTCGTACCCGCGCGGCCGCCGCGTCGTGCCCGTACTCCCAGGCCCCCGGCCTGCGAGGGGGTTCCGAAGCGCTGTTACGGATACCGGCGGACGTAATCCGTTCAGGTGAGGCGGGTGAATCCAGGGCCCCGACACCGCCCACCGTCTGACACTCTGTGCCTTGCGTCGGCGGTCACCGGGCCCGGGGGAGGGCCTGAGGAACCCCCGGCGAGGCTGGAGGAACCGGAGTCCCGGCCCGTGCCCACCACGGGGGACCCGCCGGACCGACCGTGCCGTGCGCGGCGGGATCCGCAGAGTGTCACGCCGTGCCGCGCGACGGCCGACGCAGTCCTCTCCCCCGGCCGCCCACCGCGACAGGCCGACCTCAACCCCCGCGCGCGGCGCCCCCTCCCGTCCGCCCGAAGTCCGATCCCCCTCCGCCGAGACCTCACCTTCGTCTCTCCCGCCGCCCGTTCCCGTCCCTTCCGAATGCCCTTGGAGCCATGGTCGTGCCTGTCGCCCTCACCGGCGCCACCGGATTCCTCGGACTCCGCCTGTTACGTCAACTGCTCGGCGCACACCGGTCGGTGACGGTACTGGCCCACGCCGGTTCGGGTGACGCGCTGCACCGCATCACCCGGTTCCTCGAACTGACCGGCGCCCCGGAGCCGCTCGTCGCCGAACTCCCCGCCCGCATCCGGGTGGTGGAGACCGACCTGGAGCGGCCCCGGCTGGGCCTGTCCGCCCCGGCCTTCCACGAGCTGGCCGACGGACTCGGCGCGATCTGGCACAGCGCGGGCTCCATCAATCTGGAGGGGGACCTCCCCCAGTTACGCCGGACCAATGTGGACGGCACCCGGCGGGTACTGGAGTTGGCCGCCGCCGGGCGCCGGAAGCCGGTGGTTCACCACGTGAGCACGGCCTTCGTGGCCGGGGCCCGGCGTGACGGTGTGGCCTACGAGGACGAGCTGGACGACGCGTCCGGTTTCGAGAACGCCTACGAACGGTCCAAGTACGAGGCGGAGAAGCTCGTCCACGCGTGGTCGCGGGAACACGGCCGCCCGGTGGTGGTGCTGCGTCCGAGCATCCTGGTCACGGACCTGCCCCCACACCCGGACCTCCCCTCGCACCCGCTCCAGGTCATCGAACGGATCCTGAGCGACGTCCGGCGCACGGCCGGTCCGGAGCACGAGCGTCCGCAGCACGAGCGTCCGCAGCACGAGGGTCCGCAGCACGCGGACCCGGCGGCCCGCCACCCCCACGGCCCCGGCCCCGATCGCCGACGCCTCCGCACGACCGTCCCTCGTCCCCGCATCCGGCTGGTGGGTCAGCCGGACGGCCGGCTGAACCTGACGCAGGTCGAACACGCGGCCGAGGTCATGGTGCGGCTGGCGGGCCGTACGCCCTCGGGCGGCGTCGACACCTATCACGTCGTCCACGACCGCGACGTGCCCGTACGGACGGTGGTGTCCCTGCTGGAAGGGCTGGCGGGGATGTCGATCGACCTCGTCGCCGGCAAGCCCGACGCCCCGTCGGCGCTGGAGGCGCTGCTCGACTTCTACCCCGGTATGACGGCCTACCTCGGCCACCGCCGGCGCTTCGACGACACCCGGGTCAGGACCCTGCTCGGGCCTTCGGCGGTCTCCGCCCCGGTGGACCTCGGCTACCTGTGGTCCGGCCTGGGCCCCGAGGAACCCGTCCCCGCCCCGACGCCACCGCCCGCGTCCCCGACCGCCGTTCCGTCCGACCGGTACGCCTGATCCCGGCCCCGGCCCGGTGGCCGCCCCCCCTCCGTAGACGTCCCCTCCCCCGCTGGAGCCTCCTCCGTGTCCGTGCTCGCCGCTCCCGACTCCGCCACCACGCACCCGCCGGTCTTCTCGCCCGAGGGGATCGCCGCCCTCGCCCGGCGGATCCGGGAACCCGTCCACGTCGTCAGCGGGCCGAGCGGCCGGGAACTGGGGCTCGCGACCGGGCCCGTGCCCGACGCCCGGGTGCTCGGTACGCTGCCCCCGCTGTACCCCGAGTGGCTCGGCGGGCGCGCCTTCTGCGAGGCGCACGGCGTGCGATTCCCTTACGTCGCGGGCGAGATGGCGAACGGTATCGCCACCACCCGGATGGTGTCCGCGACCGCCCGTGCCGAGATGCTCGGGTTCTTCGGAGCCGGCGGTCTGGCGTACCCCGAAGTCGAGCGGGCCGTGCACACGCTCGCCGACGAGCTGCGCTCCACCCCGAACTGGGGCGTGAACCTCATCCACTCCCCGGCCGAACCGGCCCTGGAACTCCGGGTCGCGGAGCTGCTGCTGCGCTGCGGTGTGCCCCGGATCTCGGCCTCGGCGTTCATGGAGCTGACCCCTGCCGTCGTGCTGTGCTCGGCGCGGGGCCTGCGCCGAGGCGCCGACGGCGGGATCGTCCGTGGTGCACGGCTGTTCGCCAAGGTCTCCCGCCCCGAGGTGGCCGAGCGGTTCCTCTCGCCCGCCCCGGCCGCCCTGCTGGAGGGTCTCGTCGCCCAGGGGCGGCTGACGCCCGGGGAGGCGGGCCTCGCGGCCCTGGTGCCGGTCGCCGAGGACATCACCGTGGAGGCGGACAGCGGAGGGCACACCGACAACCGGCCGTTGTCGGTCCTGCTGCCGAGGATCGCCCTTCTGCGCGACACGCTCTGCCGGCGGTTCGGCTACCGGCGGTCGGTCAGGCTCGGCGCGGCGGGCGGGCTGGGCACGCCGGACGCGGTGGCCTCCGCCTTCGCCCTCGGCGCGTCGTACGTGGTCGTCGGCTCGGTGAACCAGACGGCCGTCGAGGCGGGCCTGTCCGACGAGGCCAAGGCGATGCTCTGCGAGGCGGACGTCGCCGATGTGGCCATGGCTCCCGCGGCGGACATGTTCGAGCTGGGCGTCACACTGCAAGTCCTCTCCCGGGGAACCCTGTTCGCCCGGCGGGCGGCCCGCCTCCACACCGCGTACCGGGAACACGGCTCGCTGGAGGAGATCCCGCCCGCCGCGCGCGCCTCGATCGAACGGGAGGTGCTGCGGGCCCCGTTCGACGAGGTCTGGCAGCGCACCCGCGCGTTCTGGGAGCGCCGTGATCCCTCGGAGATCGCGCGGGCGGAGGCCGACCCCAAGCACCGTATGGCCCTGGTCTTCCGCTGGTACCTCGGCAGTTCCAGCCGGTGGGCGATCACCGGGGAGACGGCCCGGCGCGCCGATTACCAGATCTGGTGCGGTCCGGCCATGGGCGCGTTCAACCGGTGGGTGGCGGGGTCGTTCCTGGCGGACCCGGCGAACCGGTCCGTCACACAGATCGCCCTCAATCTGCTCGAAGGCGCCGCCGTGCTCACCCGGGCCCATCAACTACGCACCTACGGAGTCCCGTTGCCGTCCGACGCGTTCGCCTTCGCCCCGCGCGAGCTGGCATGAGCGGCTCCGGCACCCCGCAGACGCCCCCGACCGTCGTCCGGCCCCGAGGAGAGACCGTGTCCGCCACCCCTCAGCAGGTGCCCGTCGCCGTGGTCGGTGTCGGTGCCCTGGCGCCCGGCGCGACGGACGCCGCCGCGTTCTGGCGGACCGTGACCGGCGGCCGGGACCTCATCACCGAAGTGCCGCCGTCCCGCTGGCGGGTGGAGGACCACTACGACCCCGACCCGTCGGCCCCCGACAAGACGTACGCCCGCCGGGGCGCGTTCCTGCCGGAGGTCGACTTCGACCCGATGGCCTACGGGGTGCCGCCCGCCAACCTGCCCGCGACCGACACCTCCCAGCTCCTCGCCCTGATGGTCGCCGACCAGGTGCTGGCCGACACCGGTGGGCTGTCGGGCGTGGACCGGGGCCGGGTCGGTGTGGTCCTCGGGGCGGCCGCCCTGGAGCTGCTTCCGCACATGTACGGGCGGGCGCAACGTCCGGTCTGGCTCAAGGCGTTGCGAGAGAGCGGGATGGGCGAGGACGAGGCGGGGGCCGTGTGCGACCGCATCTCGGCGCACTACGTCCCGTGGCGGGAGTCGTCCTTCCCCGGTCTGCTCGGCAACGTGGTCGCGGGCCGCATCGCCAACCGGTTCGACCTGCACGGCATCAACCACACCACCGACGCCGCCTGCGCCAGCTCCCTGGCCGCGCTGTCCACGGCGGTCGGTGAACTGGCGCTCGGCCGGGCCGACCTGGTGATCAGCGGGGGTGTGGACACCGGCAACGGCGTGGGGATGTTCCTGTGCTTCTCCAAGACCCCGGCCCTGTCCCCCAGCGGTGACTGCCGGCCGTTCTCCGAGGCGGCGGACGGCACGATGCTCGGCGAAGCCGTCATCATGTACGCGCTGAAGCGGCTGTCCGACGCGGAGCGGGACGGCGACCGGGTGCACGCGGTGATCCGGGGCATCGGCACCTCCTCGGACGGGCGCGGCCCGGCGATCTACGCGCCTCTGCCCGACGGGCAGGCCCGTGCCCTGCGGCGCGCGTACGAGCAGGCGGGCTACGGTCCGGACACCGTCGAGCTGGTCGAGGCGCACGGGACGGGCACCAAAGCCGGTGACGCCGCCGAACTCGCGGCCCTGCGCCAGGTTTTCGGCACCCCCGCGGGCACGGACGGGCCGTGGTGCGCGATCGGGTCGGTCAAGTCGCAGATCGGCCACACCAAGTGCGCGGCCGGGGCGGCGGGGCTGCTGAAGGCGGTCATGGCGCTGCACCACAAGGTGCTGCCGCCCACCATCAAGGTGGAACGCCCCAGCGCGGCGGTCACCGCCCCGGACAGCCCGTTCTACGTCAACACCGAGGCCCGTCCCTGGGTGCGGCCCGACGAGCACCCGCGTCGCGCGTCCGTGTCGAGCTTCGGTTTCGGGGGCAGCAACTTCCACGTCACGCTGGAGGAGTACGTGCCGCCCTCCGGGGCTCCTGACCGTACGGCACCGCGCCATCGCACCGCCCCGAGCGAACTCGTCCTGTTCAGCGGGGCGTCACCGGAGGACCTGGAGGCCCCGGACACCACGGGCGGCCGTCCGCTGGCCGCGCTCGCGCGGGAGAGCCACCGCGCGTTCTCGCCCGCCGACCCGGTGCGGCTGGCGGTCGTCGCCACGGACACCGATGACCTGCGGGAGAAGTACGCGCAGGCCCTCGCGCTGATCCGGCGGCGGCCCGGCACCGCGTTCTCGACGCCCACCGGGGTCCGGTACGCCTCCGGGCCCCCGGCTCCCGGCCGCATCGGCTTCCTGTTCCCGGGCCAGGGCGCCCAGTACGTCGGCATGGGCGCCGATCTGGCGATGCTGTCCCCGGCCGCCCAGGCCGTGTGGGACCGGCTGGGGGGCGCCGGGTTCGACGGACGCCCCCTGCACCGGGTGGTGTTCCCGCCGCCCGCCTTCACCGAGGAGGAGCACGCGGCCCGGCGGGCCCGGCTGGCCGCCACCGAATGGGCGCAACCGGCCCTGGCGGTGCACGCCCTCGCGTTGCTGGAGGTGGTACGGGGGCTGGGGCTGCGGCCGGACTGTGTGGCGGGCCACAGCTTCGGTGAGCTGGTGGCGCTGCACTGCGCCGGGGTCCTGGACGCCGGGGCGCTGGTCGGTCTGGCCCGCAGGCGCGGTGAGCTGATGCGGGACGCGGCCGCCACCCCGGGCGCGATGCTGGCCGTGGCGGCGGGCCGTGAGCACGTGACGGCGGTCCTCGCGGACGGGCGGTTCGGTGACGTGTGGGCGGCCAATTTCAACTCCCCGCTCCAGGTGGTGCTGTCCGGGACGGCCGAGGCGGTCGGCCGCGCCGAGCGGGCGTTCGCGGCCGAGGGCGTCGGCACGCGCCGGCTGGACACCTCGGCCGCCTTCCACAGCCCGCTGGTCGCCCCGGCCGGTGACCCGCTCGCCGCCTACCTGGACACCGTCCCGCTGGCGGGACCCCGGATCGACGTCTACGGGAACGCGGACGCGGCCCCGTATCCGTCCGCGCCCGACGAGGTGCGCCGCCGGATCACCTCCCACCTCGCCTCACCGGTGCTCTTCCAGGACCAGGTCGAGGCGATGTACGCGGCGGGGGTGCGGACCTTCGTCGAGGTCGGCGCGGGTGCGTCGCTGACCGGCCTGGTCGGGCAGATCCTCGGCGACCGTGAGCACGCGGCCGTCCCCCTGGACCGGCCGGGCCGGTCCGCCACCGTCCCCCTGCACACCGCGCTCGGCGAGCTGGCGGTGCGCGGTGTCCCCCTCGACCTCGACCACCTCTGGGCGCCGTACGCCGTGCCCGGACCCTCAGCGAAGGAGCGCGAGCCCCGGATGACCGTGAAGATCAGCGGAGCCAACTACGGTCAGCTCTACCCGCCGCCCGCCACAGCCGCCGCCCCACCGCCGCCCGAGCCCGCTCCCGCGCACGCCCCTGCGTACGCCTCCACGCCCGCCTCCGGGCACGCACCGGCGCTCGACTTCCCGGCGGCCTCCGCGCCCTCGTACGCCCCCGCGCCCACCCACGCCCCGGAGCCGCCGGCGTACGAACCGACTCACACCCACGAACCGGACCCCGCGTACGCCCCCGCACCGGACCGCGCGTACTCCCACACACCTGAGCCCGCGTACGCCCCTGAGTCCGAGCCCGCGTACGCCCATGTGACCGAGCCCGGGGCCGTCGCCGGTTCCGGCTGGTACGGCGCGGTCGAGAGTGTGCAGCGGCAGACGGCCGAGGCCCACGCGGCCTGCCAACGCATGCTGACCGAGAGCCATATGGCCTTCCTGCGGATGACCGAGAACACCCTGGCCGCGATGCTCGGCGTGCACGGCGGCGGCCACGGCGGTGTCCCCGGCGGCGGTGTCCACGGCGGCGAGGACCACGCCGGCGGTGTCCCCGTCAGCCGTACCCATGTCAGCCGCGCCCAGGCAGACGGGCCGTACGACGCAGGCGGGACGTACGGTGCGGTCGGGCCGTACGACGCGGGAGGGCCGTACGACGCGGGTGGCGTGCTCGACGCCCCGGCTCCCCCGGCTCCCCCGGTGCCGCTGCCGCTCCCCCGCCCGTCGTCACCCCGCCGGGCACCGGCACCCCTGGCCGCGCTCAGCACTCCCGTACCGGCCGGGGCCCCCGGGCCCACCGCCGCCGAACGACACTCCACGCCCGCGCCGTCCGCCCCGGAGGACGCGGCCCCGGCGCCCGCCCCGGACGCCGGCACCGCGCCGCTGTCGGCCGCCGAACTGGAGGAGTTGCTGCTCTCGGTGGTGGCCCAACTCACCGGCTACCCGACCGAGATGCTCCACATGGACATGGAGCTGGAGGCGGATCTGGGGGTCGACTCCATCAAGCGGGTGGAGATCCTCTCCGCCGTACGCCGACGGGTGGGCGACCTGGCGACGGAGGACGTCGGGCGGTTGGGCAAGCTCCGTACCCTGCGCGAGATCGTCGACGCGCTCACGGCGGCCGCCGGTGCGGCGCCGTCCGAGCCCCCAGGGCCGGATTCCCCGGCACCGGCCGCGCCCCCGGCCGGACCTGGGGCGCACAACGACAGCGAGGCCCCAGGCCGCACGACCACCCCCGGCGCCCCCGCTGCCTCCGCCACCCCCGGTATCTCCGCCGCCCCCGCCGTCCCGGAGATCCCCGCCGCCACCAGGGTCCCGTACACCCCCGCCGCCCCGTACATCCCCGCCAGGCGCACCGGGACCGGGCAGGAGGCGACGGCACTCACCAGGCTGGTACCGCGCACCGTGGAGGCACCGGCGTCCGGGCTGATGACGGCGGGGCTCCTGGAGGGGCCGGTCGTGGTCACCGGCGAAGGCCCGGGCGGTTCCGGGATCACCGGCCTCGTCGCGCACAAGCTGGCGGAGCGCGGCATCGACGCCACCGCCGTGGCCGAGGTGCCCGAGGACGCGCGCGCTGTCGTCCACCTCGGTGGCCTGACCGCGTCCGGCGCGCCGGACGAGGCGCGGGAGGTCCACCGGTCGGTGTTCCGGGCGGCGCGTGCCGTGGCGGCACGGGCGGCCGGGCAGGGCGGGCTGTTCGTGACCGTGCAGGACACCGGGGGCGACTTCGGGCTCGGCGGCCACGCGCCCGGCCGGGCCTGGCTGGGCGGTGTCGCCGGTCTGACCAGGACCGCGGCGAAGGAGTGGCCGGGCGCGTCCGTCAAGGCCGTCGACTGCGAACGGGGCGGCCGGGACGACGAGGCGGTCGCCGAGGCGCTCGTGTGTGAACTGCTCTACGGGGGGCCGGAGTCGGAGGTGGGGCTGCGCGCGGACGGCAGCCGTACGACGCCACGGTTGGTGCCGGTGTCGTTGGTGCCCGGCGACCGGGCGCGCCTCAGCTCCGAATCGGTGGTCGTGGCCACCGGAGGGGCCCGCGGGGTGACCGCCGCCGCGCTGCTGGAGCTGGCGCGGACCCACCGTCCCCGGATCGTCCTGCTCGGCAGGACCGCACCGGCCGCCGAGCCCGCCGGGCTCGCGTCGGCCACCGACGAACCGGCGCTCACCCGGCTGCTCGCGGAGCGCTCCACCGGGGACGCGGCGACGTCGCCCGCCCGGATCGCGGCGCGGGCCCGGGAGATCCTGGCCGCGCGCGAGGTACGGGCGACGCTGGCCGCGCTGGAGGCGGCGGGCTCCGCCGCCCGCTACGTCCAGGTCGACGCCCGCGACGGGGAGGCGCTCGCCGCCGCGCTGCGCGACGTGCGGGAGGAGTGGGGGCCGGTCACCGGGCTCGTGCACGGCGCGGGGGTGCTCGCCGACAAGCGGATCGCCGACAAGGGCGACGAGGCGTTCGAGCAGGTGGTGTCCACCAAGGTGGACGGTCTGCGGGCGCTGCTGGCCGCGACGGCGGGCGACCCGCTGGAGGTGATCTGCCTCTTCTCCTCGGTGGCCGCCGTGTTCGGCAACGAGGGGCAGGCCGACTACGCCCTGGCCAACGAGGTGCTCAACCAGGTGGCCTCCGCCGAACAGGCCCGCCGGCCCGGCTGCCTGGTGCGGTCCGTGGCCTGGGGCCCGTGGCGCGGGGGGATGGTCACGCCCGCCCTCGCCGGGCACTTCGGCCGGTCCGGGGTGCCGCTCATCCCCCTGGAGCGGGGGGTGGCCGCCTTCACCGCCGAGTTGGACGGCGCGCCCGGTGAGGCGCGTGTCGTCCTGGTGGCCGGTGACGATCCGGCGGCCCTGTCCCCGGCCGGCGGTCCGCACCCGGCCGAGATCCTGGTGCGGGCGGACACCCTGCCGCAGTTGGCCGACCACGCGCCCGCCGGGGTCCCCGTGCTGCCTGTGGCGATGGTCCTGAACTGGTTCGCGGCGGCGGGCGCCGCCTGGCGTCCGGGCTCCGGTCCGCTCGTCCTGCGGGATCTGCGGGTGTACCGGAAGTTCGCCCTGCCGGAACTGGCCGGCGTAGGCCACCGGCTCACCGTGCGCGGCACCCGGAGCGCGGCCGGATCGCCGTCCGGGCTGGAGGCCGAGCTGCGCGGCGCGGACGGCGTGGTCCACTTCCGGGCCGAGCTGGACGCCGACGCCACGGCCCCGGACCCGGCCGCGTGGAACAGCCCGGACGACCTGAAGCCGCTCGGACAGGGCGCGTGGTACGACGGGGGCCTCCTCTTCCACGGCCCCCGGTTCCACGCCGTGCGGACCGTGCGTGGTGTGTCGGAGCACGGTGCCGAGGCCACGGTCGCGGGCCTGCGGGTCCTGGGCTGGGCGGACGGGTACGGCCCGCTGGACCCGGCGGCCGTGGACGGCGCGCTCCAACTCGCCCTGATCTGGGCGCGGGAGGTCCTCGGCGCGGCGACGCTGCCGATGGCGGTCGCCGAGTGCAGGGTGCACCGGCGGGGCCCGGTGGACGGCACCGTGCGGTGTGTGGTGCGCGGGCGGAAGACGCACGGTACGGGGGCGCGCTGCGACGCGGCGCTGATCGACCCCGACGGATCCGTACGTCTGGAACTGCTCGGCGTGGAACTCGTCCGCCGCCCCTCCTGAGGCCCCGGGCAGCCGCCCTTCCCGAAGCCCGAGGCCCCGACCACCGCGCTCCCCGAGGTCCCGAAGCCCCCGGCCACCGCACCCCCCGTTCCCCCGCCGTGAAGTGAGAGCCGTATGGAATGCGAACCGATCGCCGTCGTCGGCCGGGGCTGTGTGCTGCCCGGCGCGCTCGACCCGGACACGTTCTGGGACGGCGTCGCCGAGGGCCGCAGCAGCCTGGTGGCCGCCCCGGAGGGCCGGTGGCGGTTGCCGCGCCGCTGGGCCATGGGCCCGGTCGACGACCACCTCGACCGCACCTGGACCGATGTCGGCGGCTACGTACGGGGGTTCGAGTCCGTCTTCGACCCGGGCGGTTTCCGGATCGCCCCGGAGCGGATCCTGTCACTGGACCCCCTCTTCCACTGGGTCCTGTACGGGGTCCGGCAGGCCCTGGCGGAGGCGGGCCGCGAGGAGCCGCTGCCCCGCGCGGGGCTGGTGCTGGGCAACCTGTCGTATCCCACGCCGACCGGGGCGGCCTTCGCCGAGCACGTCTGGCTGTCCGCCCAGCGGCCCCGGGTGCGTGACGCCCTGCTGACGGGGGAGCGCCGGGAACGCCCGGACGCCCGCAACCGCTTCTCGTCCGGGCTGCCCGCCCACCTCGCGGCGCGGGCGCTGGGGCTCGGCGCGGGGGCGTGGTCCCTGGACGCCGCCTGCGCCTCCTCGCTGTACGCCGTCAAGCTGGCCTGCGACCGGCTGCACGACGGCACGGCGGACCTCATGGTGGCCGGGGCGGTCAGCCGGGCCGATCCGCTCTATCTGCACGTGGGGTTCTGCGGGTTGTCCGCGACGAGCCGGACAGGACGCTGCCGGCCCTTCCACCGGGAGGCGGACGGGCTGGTGCACGGCGAAGGGGCCGGATTCGTCGCCCTGACGCGGCTGTCCGAGGCCCGCGCCTCCGGGCTGCCCGTGCTCGGGGTGATCCGGGGGATCGGGCTGTCCAACGACGGGCGTGGAGCCGGGTTGATCAGTCCGGCGGAGGAGGGCCAGGTCCGGGCGATGCGGCTGGCGTACGCCAGGGCGGGCGTCGCGCCCGAGACCGTGTCGCTCGTGGAGTGCCACGCCACGGGGACCCCGGTCGGGGACGCCGTGGAGGCGCGTGCCACGGCCCGGGTGTTCGCGGCCGGTGAGGACGTGCCCATCGGTTCGGTGAAGTCGAACATCGGGCATCTGCTGGCGTCGGCGGGCGCGGCCGGGCTGCTGAAGGTGCTCGGCGCGCTGCGTACGGGGATCCGCCCGGCGACGCTCGGCGCGGGGCGGCCGCTCGACGTGCTGGCGGGCACGCCGTTGCGGGTGCTGACCGCGCCGGAGCGGTGGGAGGGGCGGCGCAGGGCGGCGGTGAGCGCGTTCGGGTTCGGCGGGACCAACGCCCATCTGATCGTGGACCTCGACGAGGACGGGGGCTCCGGTGCGCGCGGGCGGTTCCGGCCCGCGGCCCCCATGTCCCGCGCGGTGGCTTCCGTACCCCGCCCGTTGACTTCCGTGTCCCGCCCGGCCGGGAAGCCGTCCGCCGCTCCGGCCGCCGTGCGGGAGGGTGCGCGCGGCCGTACACCGGTGGCGGTCGTCGCCCTCGGTGCCCGGGTCGGTGACGGGACCTCGGCGGAGGACTTCCGGCGGGCGGTGCTGGGCGGCGAGCGGCGCGGCGCGGCCTCGGAGGTCGCCGTGGGGCTCACGGACCTGTGCTTCCCCCCGCTCACCCTGGAGCGGACGGCGCGGCATCAGCTCCTGGTGCTGGAGGCCGCCCGCGAGGCCGTACGGACGCTGTCGCTGCCCCGCGAGCGGACCATGGTGGTCATCGGGATGGGGGTGGACCCCGAGGTGGCGCGCTCGGGTGCCCGTTGGCGGGTGCCGTACTGGCTGGAACGGGCCGGAGGGGTCCCCGGCACGTCCACGGCCCCCGCCCAGGACACCTTCGGGCCGCCCATGAACGCGGAGGGCGTGGTGGGCAGCATGCCGAATCTGGTGGCGAACCGCATCAGCACCCAACTCGACCTGGCGGGACCAGGGTTCGCGGTGTCGGCGGAGGAGGCGTCCGGACTGGTGGCGCTGGAGGTGGCGGCCCGCGCGATCCGGGCGGGCGAGGCCGACGCGGCACTCGTCGGCGCCACCGACCTCTCCTGCGAGGAGGTCCACCGGGCGGCCCTGCGCGAGCTGGGGTACGAGGGCGAACCGGGGGACGCCGCCGTCGTCCTGGTCCTCAAGCCGCTGGCCGCGGCCCGCGAGGACGGGGATCCCGTCATCGCCCTGCTCGACGAGGAGTCCGGGGCCGAGGAGTCCGGGCCCGAGGCGTCCCGAGCCGGGGCGTCCGACGTTGCCGGCCCGCCCGACCTGGTCGTCGGGGACGGCCCGGACGCGGTGTTCGACCCCGCGTCGGCCTTCGGACGGGCGCACGCCGCGTCCGGGCTGGTCTCCGTCGCGGTGGCCGCGCTCGCGCTCCGGCACCGCGCGGTTCCCCGTCCGGGCGGGCCCGCGGACACCGCCGCCCTGCCGCTCACCGCACGGGCCGAGGTGACCCCGCTGGGCGGTCCCGCCGCGAGCGTACGGCTGCGCGCCGGGGATCCCCTGCCGTGGCTGCGGGGTCCGGCCCCCCGGCTGCACGTCTACTCCGGGACCGACCGCCAAGGGGTGCTGGCCGCACTGGAGTCCGGTACGGAGTCCGGTGACGGGCCGGCCCGGCTGGCGCTGGTGGTCGACGGCGGCGCGGCCCTCCCGGCCCGCAGGGAGGCGGCCCGGCGGTGGCTGGCCAAGGGCGGGATCCGGCCGGCCGACGTGGTGTACCGGGACCGCCCGGTCGAGGGTCGGACCGCGTTCGTGTACACCAACGGCTCGGCCGCCTACCCGGGGATGGGCCATGAGCTGATGCTCGCGCTGCCGTCGCTCGGTGAGGCGGTCCGGGACCGGTACGGGCCGATCGGCACCCGGCTGCGGGCGCGCCGGGAGCGGGGGGTGCTCGACCAGATCTGGGGCGCCGCCGAACTCTCCGTCTTCCACACCGTGCTCACCCGGGACGT
Organism: Streptomyces halstedii; assembly: GCA_000720535.1. Classification (GTDB taxonomy): domain Bacteria; phylum Actinomycetota; class Actinomycetes; order Streptomycetales; family Streptomycetaceae; genus Streptomyces; species Streptomyces halstedii. Next base: position 4,831 of record JOAZ01000004.1, on the reverse strand, counting down.
GCTGGGGCTGCGGCCGGACGCGGCCCTCGGATACTCCTCGGGCGAGTCGGCCGCCCTGGTCGCGCTGGGAGTCTGGCCGGACGCGGCGGGGCTGTACGACGCGACCCGGGACAGCGGCCTGTTCACGACGGAACTCACCGGTGAACTCCGCGCGGTACGGCGCCACTGGGAGCGCCTGGGGGTACGCGGTTCCCGCTGGGCCGGCTATCTGGTCAACGCGCCGCTGGACACGGTCCGCGCTGAGCTGGCCGGTGAGGTCGCGGTCCACCTGATGGCGGTGAACGCGCCCGGGGTGTGCGTCATCGGCGGCGAGTCCCGGGCCTGCGCGGCGGTCGTGGCCCGGATCGGCGCCGACCACGCGATCGAGCTGGACTACGACATGGCCGCCCACGCGCCGGAGTTGGCGGAGGTCGAGGAGGTGTGGCGCGCGGTCCACCGCCGCCCCACCGTCGAGGTGCCCGGAGTGCGGTTCTACAGCGCGGCGACCGGGCGGTCCTACCGGCCGACGCCCGAGCGGGCCGCCGAGGCGCTCACCGCCCAGGCGGTGGGCACGATCGACTTCGCGGCCACGGTCGAGCAGGCGTGGGCCGACGGCGTCCGGGTCTTCGTGGAGCACGGGCCGCGCCGGCTGTGCACCGGCTGGATCAAGCGGGTGCTGGGCGACCGGGACCATGTGTCCGTCGCCCTGGACGCCCCGGGCCACACCGGGCTGCGACAGCTGTCCCTCGCGGTGGCCGAACTCGTGGCCGCCGGGGTACCGGTCGAGGCCGGGGAACTGTTCGCCCGGCTCGCGGCGGCCGCCCACCTGGTCCCGGAGCCCGGTCCCTCGGTCACCGTCCCCGTGCCCGGGCCTCCGCGTCTGCCGCCCCCGGAACCGGCCGTGGTGACCCTGCCCCGGGCCCCCGAACTGGCGCCCGTACCGGACGGGCAGCCCGCACGGGCCGTGCATCCCGCACCGGAACAGGGCCCGCCCCGCAAGCCCGCGCCCGTGGCGGCACAAGCCCTGGACCGGGAGCCCGCGCCCGTACCGGCACAAGCCCTGGACCGGGAGCCCGTACCCGTGGAACGGGAACCGGGGCCGAAGCCGCTGCCGGGGTCGGGGCCGGGTCCGCTGCGGGAGTCGCCGCCCGTGCCCGTGTCGGTTCCTGGGCCGACGCCGGCGCCGGGACCGGTGTCGGCCTCTGGGCCGGTGCCCACGACCCACGCCCAAGGCATCGCCGCCGTGGTCGCCCGGCAGAGCGGGCGGGTGGCCGCGCTGCACCAGGAGGTCATGGCGGGACACACCGAGGCCCATCGACGCTTCCTGCGGGTCTCGGCGCTGGCACTCGACGCGCTGGCGTCCGCCGGACCGACGGGCCCCGCGCCCGCTCCCGTACGGCCGCCCGCGGGGCCGCCGCGTGTCCCCGTACGGCCGGAGCGCCTGCCCGCGCCCCGGCTCCCGTCGCCGGACGCGGTACCGGGGCGTCCCCCGAGGCCGGGGCCGGCGTTCGACCGTGCGCAGTTGGAGCACCTGGCCTCCCGGGAGGTCTCCGCGCTGTTCGGGCCCCGGTTCGCCGAGCAGGACGGGTACGCGGTGCAGACCCGGATGCCGGGACCCCCCATGCTGTTCGCGGACCGGGTCACCGGCATCGACGCGGTACCGGCGGCGCTCGCCGAGCCGGGGGCGGCGCGCACGGACGGGACGATCTGGACGGAGACCGACGTCCTGCCCGACAGCTGGTATCTGGACCCCACGGGGCGTATGCCGCCCGCGCTGGTCATCGAGGCGGGCCAGGCGGACCTCCTCCTGCTGAGCTGGCTGGGCGTCGATCTCCTCAACCGGGGCGAGCGCGCCTACCGGCTGCTCGGCTGCGAGGTGACCCACCACGGCAGTCCGCCCGAGGCGGGCGACACCCTGTGCTACGAGATCCATGTGGACGGCCACGCGGAGTACGACGGCGTCCGGCTGGCGTTCTTCCACTACGACTGCTTCGTCGACGGCGAGCTCCGGCTCAGCGTCCGCGAGGGCCAGGCCGGGTTCTTCACCCCGGCCGAACTCGCCGGAGGCGGCGGTGTGCGCTGGGACCCCGCCGCGCATCCGCCCGGCGCCGGTCTGCCGTGCGACCCGCCCGCCGTACGCTGCGCGTCGTCCCGCTTCGACGCGGAACACGTGGGGGCCCTGGCGCAGGGGCGGCCCTGGGACTGCTTCGGTCCCGGCTGGGAGGCGACGGCGGCCCACGTCCGCTCACCGGCCCTCGCGGACGGCCGGATGCGGCTGCTGGACGAGGTGACCGTGTTCGACCCGTCCGGCGGGCCGTGGGGCCGCGGCTATCTGCGGGCCGAGACCGCTCTGACGCCGGACGACTGGTTCTTCGCGGGGCACTTCAAGAACGACCCCTGCATGCCGGGCACCTTGATGCTCCAGGGCGCGCAGCAGGCGATGGCGTTCTACCTGGTGGCCATGGGCTTCTCCCTGGGCCGGGACGGGTGGCGCTTCGAGCCGGTGCCGGACCGCCCGTGCCGGACGATCTGCCGGGGCCAGGCCACCCCGGACCATCACCGGGTCGTCTACGAGGTGTTCGTACGCGGTGTCTCCTCGGGCCCGGTGCCGACGCTGTACGCCGATGTGCTGGGCTCGGTGGACGGGGTCGGCGCGTTCCTCGGCCGGGACGTGGCCCTGCGACTGGTGCCCGACTGGCCGCTGTCGCACTGGCGGCACTCGGGCCCGCCCCTCACGCAGGCCACCGGCGCCCCGGTGCCGCTCCCCCGGCTCGGCGGGCTGGCCGGGCACCGGGAGCGGCGGCCGGTGGCGACGGGGGCCGACGGACTCCCCTTCGACTACGCGTCGTTGCTGGCCTGCGCCTGGGGCCGGCCGAGCGAGGCGTTCGGCGCGGGCTACGAGCGGTTCGACGGCCCCCGCAGGGTGGCCAGGCTGCCCGGTCCGCCGTACCACTTCATGAGCCGGATCGCCTCGGTGGACGGTCCGCAGGGCGGTGTGCGGGAGGGGAGCGTGGTCGTCGCGGAGTACGACGTGCCCGAGCGGGCCTGGTACTTCGAGCAGAGCGGCGGGCGTACGATGCCGTTCGCCGTCCTCATGGAGGTCGCGCTGCAACCCTGCGGGTGGCTGGCGGCGTACGTGGGCAGCGCGGCGGGTACCGACACGGATCTGCTGTTCCGCAACCTCGACGGGTCCGGGACGGTCACCGGCGAGGTCACCCCGGCGACGGGGACGGTCCGCACCCGTGCCGAGCTGATCCGTGTCTCCCGCAGCGGGGACATGATCATCGAGTCGTTCCGGGTGAGCTGTACGGCCGCCGGTGTCCCGCTGTTCGAACTCACCACCGCTTTCGGCTACTTCCCGCCCTCGGCCTTCGACGACCAGCCCGGTCTCCCGGTGCCGGCCGAGGACCGGGCCCGGCTGGAGGAACCGTGCGACCGGGCTGTCGATCTGACCGCCCGGCCCGCCCGGTACTTCGGCGGGGCGCCGCGGCTGCCGGGGCCGATGCTGCTGATGCTCGACCGGGTCACCGGCTCCTGGCCGGACGGGGGCGGGGCCGGGCTGGGACGGCTGCGGTCGGAGAAGGACGTGGACCCGGGTGAGTGGTTCTTCCGGGCGCACTTCTTCCAGGACCCGGTGCAGCCGGGGTCGTTGGGCATCGAGGCGGTGTGCCAGCTGCTCCAGTACCACCTGATCGAGAGCGGCGTGGCGGACGCCGTACCGCACCCCCGGTTCGAGCCGGTGCTGCCGGGCCGTGAGACGACCTGGACGTACCGGGGCCAGATCACCCCGGCGAACCGGCTGATCAGGGTGGACCTGACCGTCGTGGAGTCGGGTACGGACGCGCGGGGCCCGTACGCGACGGCGGACGCGACGCTGTGGGGCGACGACACGTGCATCTACCGGGTGCGCGGGCTGGGCATGCGGGTGGTCTCCGACCCGGCGCCGCCCCGTTCACCGTGACGTCCGGGTCCCGGGCGGGGAGCGGTCCCCCCGTGTCCGGGACCCGGGCGTCGGGAGCGGGCCGTGGCGGTCAGGCCCAGGGGTCGAAGGGGATGCCGGACGGCTTGGAGTTGGCGAGCAGGTTGCGGAATCGGTTGTCCTTGTCGGTGACCTTGATGGTCGCGGCGCCGAAGTCGGCGTTCATCAGGGTGTCGCGCAACTCCGTGGTCGGGAAGCCGTTCCAGTCCACGATCGGGGGGTAGCGCCAGGTGTGGTAGTGGTTCTCCGGCGGCTCGTCGTTGTTGTTGGCGAGCCGGAAGAAGTGCGTGCTCGCCCCGTCCTTGTGGTAGACGGTCTTGGGGTGCGTGCCGTCGAAGCGGACCTGTGAGCGCGGGTAGGTCTTCACCCCGCTGTGCTGGGTGGTCGAGACGTACTCCACCTGGTCGGAGCCCTGGTTCACCCAGGAGATGACGTGCTCGAAGTCGTGGCGGTGGCCGCCGAGGCCGCTGCCGTGCACGGCCTGGTCCTTCTCGAAGTAGCTCGCGTAGACGATCGCGCACCAGCCGTGGTCGCACAGCGAACGGGCGTAGGTCTGGGAGTTGTCCAGGTCCCACTGGTCGCGGCAGCTGCCGTTGATCGCGCCGGTGGTCTTCAGTCCGGTGGCCAGGGCGCCGTCCGGGCCGATGGCGGGGGTGGCGTAGCAGCCGTCGCCGTCGTAGTCGTAGGCGGGTGAGAACGTCTGCTCGTAACCGCCCGCGTTCTGCGGCAGGTTGTGCGGTGGGTCGGCGTGGGCCGCGGAGGCCGGGACCAGGACGAGGAGCGCGGCGGCGGCGAGTACCGCCCCGGCGCGGGAGAGAGGTCCCTTACGGGAGCGGCGGCGGGTGGCGGGGGGAGCGGACGGCGGGGTGGGTG